>NZ_CP059139.1:0-1200000 GCF_014109765.1 Pseudomonas berkeleyensis | reverse complement strand
ACTTGTAGTAGCTGCCTTTGTCCGGGTTGTTGTCGCGGCCATAGCAGCAGCCATTGACGGCGACGACCTGCAAGCCGGAATTGCCCGTGCGCAAGGTGCGCTGCGCGGTCAGGAAATTGGTTTTCATCTGACCGATCTGCGAACTGTTGCCCCAGTTCGGGCCGGACTTGATGGCCACGATGTAGCGCCGTCCGTCGCGGTCGAACTCGAGATCGACGCCGGTAATACCGGACTTCCAGCCACCGTAGACCTGGCCATTGATGAAAATGGCCAGTCCCTCCAGCCAATCACCGAACAGCGTCTCCTCGTTGGAGGAAATGTGCGCATCGACGATGCCGCGAATGATCTGCTCCGCGGTCAGCACGTGCTTGGCCCTGTACATGTAGGGGTTCTTGCGCTTGAGCACATCCTTGAGTTTCAGGCGCCCCAGACTGGCGATGCGCTTCTCGTGGAAGGCACCAATGTTCAGTTCGACGTAGCGGGCCACGTCATCCAGATTCAAAGGCGTCATCAGTTACCCCGGAACATCCATGCACGAGCGGGAGGCAAGCTCCCGCCTCCCTTTGCCCTATTTCAGGCCCAGCACATCCTGCATGTCGTACAGTGCGGCATCACGCCCCTGCAGCCACAGCGCCGAACGCACGGCGCCCTTGGCGAAGGTCATGCGACTGGAGGCCTTGTGAGTGATCTCCACACGCTCGCCATCGGCGGCGAACAGCACGGTATGGTCGCCCACCACGTCACCGGCACGCACGGTGGCAAAGCCGATGGTTTCACGTTCGCGCGCCCCGGTCTGGCCTTCGCGGCCATACACAGCGACCTTCTGCAGATCACGGCCTAGGGCATTGGCGACCACCTCCCCCATACGCAGGGCAGTGCCGGAGGGTGCATCCACCTTGTGCCGGTGGTGGGCTTCGATGATCTCGATATCCACGTCGTCACCCAGCACGCGGGCAGCGGTATCCAGCAACTTCAGGCAGAGGTTGACGCCCACGCTGTAGTTGGCGGCAAAGACGATGGGAATCTGCTTGGCGGCCTCATTCAGCAGCTGTTTTTCCTCAGGGGAGAAACCGGTAGTGCCAATGACCATGGCCTTGCCGGCCTGACGGCAGACTTCCAGGTTCTTCAGGGTTACCGAGGGGTGGGTGAAGTCGATCAGCA
Organism: Pseudomonas berkeleyensis; assembly: GCF_014109765.1. Lineage (NCBI taxonomy): Bacteria > Pseudomonadati > Pseudomonadota > Gammaproteobacteria > Pseudomonadales > Pseudomonadaceae > Pseudomonas > Pseudomonas berkeleyensis. The sequence goes on along the minus strand of NZ_CP059139.1, from coordinate 1,198,839 downwards.
CGTCGAAATCGGCAACCGCCGACGCCAGGTCGCCAACCAGCTTCACGCCGATCTTGCCCAGGCCAGCTAGCTCACCGGCGTCGGCGCCGATCAGGCTGCTATCGGGACGATCGATGGCGGCCTTGAGCGCGGCGCCCTCGGCCTGCTGTACGGCTTCGATCAGAATCTTGCCCATGCGCCCGGCGGCGCCCATTACTGCGATACGTTGCATAACAATTCAGCTCCAAGCTGACGCATCGAGACGCGGACGGGAGCCGCGCCCGATACGCTGTTTTATACGTCGCCGAAGAAGCGCTTGACGCCTTCGAACCAGCCACTGGCCTTGGGCGAGTGGGAGTCGTCACCCTGCAGCGACTTGCGGAACTCTTCGAGCAGCTCGCGCTGACGCTTGTTCAGGTTGACCGGCGTTTCCACCGCCACCCGGCACATCAGGTCGCCGGCACCACCGCCACGCACCGGGGCCACGCCCTTGCCGCGCAGGCGGAACAGCTTGCCGGTCTGGGTGCCTTCGGGGATCTTCAGCTTGACCCGGCCATCGAGGGTCGGCACTTCCAGCTCGCCACCCAGGGCGGCATCGGCGAAGCTGATCGGCACTTCGCAGTACAGGTGCTTGCCGTCACGTTGGAAGATCGCGTGCTCGCGCACGTTGACCACCACGTACAGATCGCCCGCCGGACCACCATGGGAGCCGGCCTCGCCCTCGCCGGACAGGCGAATGCGGTCGCCGGTATCGACGCCCGGCGGCACCTTGACCGACAGCGTCTTGCTCTCTTCCACGCGGCCCTGGCCGTGGCAGCTGCCACAGGGGTCGGTGATCATCTTGCCGCTGCCGTGGCAACGCGGGCAGGTCTGCTGCACCGAGAAGAAACCCTGCTGCATGCGCACCTGGCCAATACCACCGCAGGTGGTACAGGTGACCGGGCTGGTGCCCTTCTTCGCACCGCTGCCATCACAGGTCTTGCAACTAACCAGGGTCGGCACGCGAATGGTCACGCTGGTGCCACGCACCGCCTCTTCCAGATCCAGCTCCAGGGTGTAGCGCAGGTCGCTGCCACGCTGGGCGCCGCCACGCGAACCGCCGCGGCTGCCACCAAAAAAGTCGCTGAACACGTCACCGAAGATGTCGGAGAAGTTGGCGCCGCCGAAACCGGCACCGCCACCACCGCCCATCTGCGGATCGACGCCGGCATGACCGTACTGGTCGTAGGCCGAGCGTTTGGCCGCATCGGAGAGCACCTCGTAGGCCTCGTTGGCCTCCTTGAATTTCTCCTCGGCGTCCTTGTCGTCCGGATTGCGATCCGGGTGGTACTTCATCGCCAGGCGACGGTAAGCCTTCTTCAGCTCCGCCTCGCTGGCGCCGCGCTCGACACCGAGCACTTCGTAATAATCGCGTTTAGCCATGGGTTTTCTGCACCTTCAAAATTCGCACCCTCCAGACACGCCGACGCGGGAGCAAGCCCCCGCGCGACGGATTGCCTCGCATGGCGAGGCAGAGCACAAGCGAGCCGAGGCTTACTTGTTGTCCTTGACCTCTTCGAACTCGGCGTCGACCACGTCGTCACCGGCGTCCTTGGCGTCGTGCGCGTCAGGCTGGGCAGCGCCCGGCTGCGGCTGTTCGGCGTACATCTTCTGCGCCAGCGGCGTGGTGGCCTCGGACAGGGCGTTGATCTTGGCCTCGATGGCCGCCTTGTCGTCGCCCTTGACCGCAGCTTCCAGCTCGCCGATAGCCTTCTCGATGGCCGCTTTCTCGTCGGCAGTGGCCTTGTCGCCCGCCTCGGTCAGCATCTTGCGAGTGGCGTGTACCAGTTGGTCGCCCTGGTTACGCGCAGTGGCCAGCTCTTCGAACTTGCGGTCTTCCTCGGCGTTGGCCTCGGCATCACGCACCATGCGCTCGATTTCGTCATCGGACAGACCGGAGTTGGCCTTGATCACGATGGACTGCTGCTTGCCAGTGGCCTTGTCCTTGGCGGACACGTGCAGGATGCCGTTGGCGTCGATATCGAAGGTCACCTCGATTTGCGGCACGCCACGCGGAGCCGGCGGAATCTCGGCCAGGTCGAACTTGCCCAGCGACTTGTTCTGCGCGGCCTGTTTGCGCTCACCTTGCAGCACGTGAATGGTCACGGCGCTCTGGTTGTCATCGGCAGTAGAGAACACCTGCGACTTCTTGGTCGGGATGGTGGTGTTCTTCTCGATCAGCGCAGTCATTACGCCACCCATGGTTTCGATACCCAGGGTCAGCGGGGACACGTCGAGCAGCAGAACGTCCTTGACGTCACCGGCCAGAACGGCCCCCTGAATGGCAGCGCCCATGGCGACGGCTTCATCCGGGTTGACGTCCTTGCGGGGTTCCTTGCCGAAGAACTCGGTCACCAGCTTCTGTACCAGCGGCATGCGGGTCTGACCGCCGACCAGAATTACGTCGTTGATCGAACCCACGTCGACACCGGCGTCCTTGAGCGCGATGCGGCAAGGCTCGATGGTGCGCTGCACCAGATCCTCGACCAGCGACTCCAGCTTGGAGCGGGAGATCTTCACGTTCAGGTGCTTCGGACCGGTGGCATCTGCAGTGATGTACGGCAGGTTGACGTCGGTCTGCTGGCTCGAGGACAGCTCGATCTTGGCCTTCTCGGCAGCCTCCTTCAGGCGCTGCATGGCCAGCGGGTCGCCCTTGAGGTTCATACCGGTTTCTTTCTTGAATTCGTCGACGAGGTAGTCGATCAGACGAATGTCGAAGTCTTCACCACCGAGGAAGGTGTCGCCGTTGGTAGCCAGCACTTCGAACTGGTGCTCGCCATCGACTTCGGCGATCTCGATGACCGACACGTCGAAGGTACCGCCGCCCAGGTCATAGACGATCACGGTGTGGTCGCCCTTGGCCTTGTCCATACCGTAAGCCAGCGCAGCCGCAGTCGGCTCGTTGATGATGCGCTTGACGTCCAGACCAGCGATGCGACCCGCATCTTTGGTGGCCTGGCGCTGGCTGTCGTTGAAGTAAGCCGGAACGGTGATGACCGCTTCGGTGACCGGCTCGCCGAGATAGTCTTCGGCGGTCTTCTTCATCTTCTTGAGGATTTCAGCCGAGATTTGCGGCGGAGCCATCTTCTGGCCATTGACCTCGACCCAGGCGTCACCGTTGTCAGCCTTGGCGATCTTGTACGGCACCATCTGAATGTCTTTCTGCACGACTTCTTCGTCGAAACGACGGCCGATCAGACGCTTCACCGCGTAAAGGGTGTTATGTGGGTTGGTCACGGCCTGACGCTTGGCCGACTGGCCGACGAGGATTTCACCGTCGTTGGCGTAAGCGATGATCGACGGCGTGGTACGAGCGCCTTCGGCGTTCTCGATTACCTTGACGTTGCCATTTTCCAAAATAGAGACGCAGGAGTTGGTAGTCCCCAGGTCGATACCGATAATTTTGCCCATGAATATTCTCCCGAAACTTTGATTTTTCCGTCGCCTCGTTTCTCAGGCGCCGGCAGCACTAAAACGCTTGACTTAAAAATGGGGTCGTTACAGCTGATTTCAAGCCTGCTCGTCGATACTCGGCGGCAGCGTCGTTGGCGCCTTGCTGACCACGACCATGGCCGGGCGCAGCAGGCGACCATTGAGCACATAGCCCTTCTGGAACACCTTGAGCACCGAGTTCGGCTCGGCATGAATGCTCTCTTCCATGGCCATGGCCTGGTGGTGCTCCGGATTGAACGGCGCACCGTGCGGATCGATGACTTCCAGGTTGTAGCGAGCCAGGGTGTCGTGGAACAGCTTGAGGGTCAGTTCCATGCCTTCACGTACGGCCTTGATCGATACATCGTCAGGGCTGGACAGCTCCAGACCACGCTCCAAGCTGTCGATTACCGGCAGCAGATCACCGGCGAACTTCTCCAGCGCGAATTTGTGCGCTTTCTCCACATCCTGCTCCGCGCGACGACGCACGTTCTGCAGATCGGCAGCCATGCGCAGCGACTGATCCTGCGCAGCAGCCAGTTGCTCTTCCAGCGTTTGCACGCGAGCAGCCAGGTCATCGCCCGCCGCAACAGCATCTGCCGCCTGCGCCTCGGGGTTCTGCGTATCCAGGGTCTGTTCGTCAGCCATGCCTTTCTCCTCTCGAAAAAACTGGCGCGATACCGGCTCGCGCTCCTGCCGCCTATATGGAGTCAATTCCACAGGTTTCAAGGGGCGATAGGGAGGATTGCCAGAGAAAGAAAAAACACTGTATAAATAACCAGACATCAATTCGGGAGCGTTCGCCATGCTGGTGCACCTGTCCATTCACAACTACGCCATCGTCGACCATCTGGATCTCGAACTGGATGCTGGCATGAGCACCATCAGCGGCGAAACCGGCGCTGGCAAGTCGATCATGCTCGACGCCCTCGGCCTGTGCCTGGGTGACCGCGCCGACAGTGGCGTGGTACGCCCCGGAGCGGACAAGGCCGACCTGCTCGCCAGCTTCGACCTGAGCGACATTGCCGAGGCCCGCGCCTGGCTGGCTGAACGTGACCTGAACAACGACGGCCCATGCATCCTGCGCCGCGTCATCACCGCAGAAGGCCGTTCGCGCGGTTATATCAACGGCACGCCCAGCCCACAGAGCGACCTCAAGGCACTCGGCGAACTGCTGATCGACATTCACAGCCAGCATGAACATCAGTCGCTGCTCAAGAACGATACCCACCGCCGGCTGCTCGACGAATACGCCGGCAGTCAGGAACTGGCGCGCCAGGTACAACTGGCGGCGCAACGCTGGAAGCAGACCCGCAACGAGCTGGAGCGCATTTCCAGCATTGGTGACGAGCAACGCGCCCGCCACCAGTTGCTCAGCTACCAGCTGGAAGAACTGGAAAACCTCGCCCTCGGCGAGAACGAGCTGGAACAACTGGAGCAGGAACACAAGGCCCTGAGCAACGCCGAAGCCCTGCTTGGTGCCTGTCGTCAGGTACTCGACCTGTGCAGCGAGAGCGACGCCGGCAACGTGCTGTCGGCACTCACCGCCAGCCTCAACCGCCTCGGCGGTTTCGGCAACCAGAGCAACGCCCTTGGCGAAGCCAGCAACCTGCTGGCCAGCGCGCAGATCCAGGTGGAAGAAGCAGTCGGCGAGCTCAACCGCTTTCTCGATCATTTCGACGCCGACCCTGAACGCCAGCAGAGCCTCGAAGAGCGCCTGGATACCATCTACACCCTGGCGCGTAAGCATCGCATTCAACCCAGCGAGCTGGCCGCACTGCAGCAACAGCTGTTCGAGGAACTGGAAGGGCTCAATGCCGACGACCAGGCCAGCGAGCGACTCGCTGAGGAACTGGCTGCCTATGCCCGCCACTATCAGGAAAAAGCCGCCGAACTAAGCACCCTGCGCGGCAAGGCTGCCGAACGCCTGGCCAAGAAAGTGGAAAAGGAAATGCAGACACTGGGCATGCCGGGCGGCCGCTTCAGCGTGCAACTGCAGAGCCTGGAAGGGACTGAACCCCAGGCAAACGGTCTGGAGATCGTCGAGTTTCTGGTCAGCGCCAACCCGGGCCAACCGCTGCGCCCGCTGGCCAAGGTGGCTTCGGGCGGGGAACTGTCGCGTATCAGCCTGGCGATCCAGGTGATCACCGCACAAACCTCCCGCGTACCGACCCTGGTCTTCGATGAGGTGGATGTCGGCATCGGCGGCCCCACCGCCGAGGTAGTCGGCCAGCTCCTTCGCCGCCTCGGCGAGCGTGGTCAGGTGCTGTGCGTCACCCACCTGCCGCAAGTCGCCGCACAGGGTCATCAGCATCTGTTCGTGCACAAACGCCGCGGCCAGGGCGCCACCTCCACCGCAGTGAGCAAGCTCGACGACCAGGGCCGCATCGAGGAAATCGCCCGCATGCTTGGCGGCGTCGACCTGACCGAAGAATCACTGGCGCATGCCCGCAAGATGGTCACCAGCGCCCAGGCAGCATGAATGCCCCGCTCAGGAGCGTAACGCTGCCTTCACAAGAAGCCTTCGCTCCGACAGAAGCACGATGCAAAAAAGGCGACCCGAAGGTCGCCTTTTTTGTCAGTGCTGAAAATCAGCTCTTCTTGCGTACGTACAGCACCAGATTGTGATCGACCAGCTCGAAACCGTGCTGCTTGACGATCTCTTTCTGCAGTTTCTCGATTTCCGGGTCGAAGAATTCGATCACTTCACCGCTGTCGACACAGACCATGTGGTCGTGGTGCCCACCGTCGGCCAGTTCGAACACGGCATGACCGCCATCGAAGTTGTGGCGTTCGACCAGGCCGGCGGCCTCGAATTGAGTCAGTACGCGGTACACAGTGGCCAGGCCGACGTCTTCGCCAGCCTCCATCAGCGCCTTGTAGACATCCTCTGCGCTCATGTGGCGATGCTCGGCGTTATCGAGCATTTGCAGGATCTTGACCCGCGGCAGAGTTACCTTAAGTCCAGCTTTACGGAGTTCGCTATTTTCAACCATGGTCTGCTTTCTCGTGAGGCCTGCTTTCGCAGCTCCTCTTAATACGGGTATGATCCGGGGTTCAAGTTGCCCAAGATAGTGGAAGTCACCCTCCGATGCAAAAAACCAAGCTCTTGCTGACCAGCCTGTCGCTGACCGGGCTCTTCGCACTCGCCGGTTGTTCATTCCCCGGGGTTTACAAGATCGACATTCAACAGGGCAATGTCGTGACGCAGGACATGATAGACCAGCTGCGCCCTGGAATGACCCGACGCCAAGTGCGGTTTATCATGGGCAACCCGCTGATTACCGATACCTTCCACGCCAATCGCTGGGATTATCTCTACAGCATGCAGCCGGGCGGCACTCAGCGCCTGCAGGAACGCGTAAGCCTGGTATTCGACGGCAACGATCAGCTGGTTGGTCTGGCCGGAGACTTCATGCCAGGCGTGAGCCGTGATCAGGCAATCCTCGGCGAGGACAGCGGCGTCACCACGCCGCAAACCCAACCGCAGCAGCAGGACGATACCCCGCCAGCTCCTGGCTCGCTGCTGGAGCAGATCCAACGCGAAGTGGATCAGGTCGAAACCGTTCCAGTACCGACACCGGAACCGCTGGACACCGATCCGCAGTAATACGCAGAAATGAAAAAGCCCGGATAACGCCCGGGCTTTTTCATTTCAAGGCAGGGTATCGCGGAGCCGTCCAGGCTGTGCGCCCCCATTTGTCCCGCAGGATCGGTGCGCACAGCGCACCCTACCCCAGCGACTCGCTCCCCTCAGCCCTGGCCTTGGCTCTCGCCGCACGCTGCTTACGCACTTCCTTGGGGTCAGCAACCAGCGGCCGGTAGATTTCCACCCGCTCGCCCTCGGCCACCAGGCGCTCATCAGGCTTGGCAACCACCTTACCGAAGATCCCCAACGGCGCCCGCTGCAGGTCGAGATCAGGAAAATGCGCCTGCATGCCCGACGCGAGCACCGCCTCACGCACAGTGCAGCCCTCCGGTACGGACAGGCGCAGCAGCTTCTGCTCCCCCGCCAGGGCGTAGGCCACCTCGATACTGAGCGTGCGCTTATCCATACAATTGCTTGGCGCGTTGGCAGAAGGCGTCGACCATGGTGTTGGTCGCCTGATTGAACAACGGCCCAAGGGTTGCGCGCACCAGCGGCCCGGCATAGTCGAAACTCAGATCCAGGGTGATCTTGCAGGCCTTTTCGCCAAGCGCCTTGAACTCCCAGACACCATGCAAACGACTGAAAGGCCCTTCTTGCAGGTTCATTTCAATACGTTGACCAGGCTGCAGCGTATTGCGGGTAACGAAGCGCTGACTGAGGCTGCCCTTGGCCACCTCCAGGCTGGCCAGCATGTGCGTTTCACTGACTTCCAGCACCTGGCTGGCCGAGCACCAGGGCAGAAACTGCGGATAGCTGGCCACGTCATTGACAAGGTCGAAGAGCGCCTGCGCCGGGTAAGGCAACAGCGCCGAGCGTTGAATACGAGTAGTCATGACACGTCAGCTCCGCCACGGGTACAGCGTGCGCTCATCAAAGGTATCGGCCCCATGGCGAACCGGCACTGCGCAGGAAAGATCGCGCATTGTCAGGGATATGGAGGTGAGGCTCAAGCGCGCCCCATGGCGCAGGCGCCAGCGACTCCCTATAATGCGCGCCCTATGGCTAAGCAAAAGAAACATCCCCAAGGCACCATCGCGCTGAACAAAAAGGCGCTGCACGACTATTTCATCGAACACAAGTTCGAGGCCGGCCTGGTGCTGTCCGGCTGGGAAGTGAAGAGTCTGCGTGCCGGCAAGGCACAACTGGTCGACAGCTACGTGCTGCTCAAGGACGACGAGGCCTGGTTGATGGGTTGCCACATCACGCCCTTGAAAACTGCCAGTACCCATGTCATCGCCGATCCGACTCGCACGCGCAAGCTGCTGTTGAACAAGCGCGAGCTGGAGAAGCTGTTCGGCTCCGTACAGCAGAAGGGCTACACCGCCGTGGCACTGTCGCTGTACTGGAAGCAGCATCTGATCAAGTGCGAGATTGCCCTGGCCAAGGGCAAGAAGGACTTCGACAAGCGTCACACCGAGAAGGAACGTGATGCCGACCGCGAAGTCCAGCGCGCCATGCGCAGCAAGGGCAAGGAAGACTGAAAGCCCAGACGCACACAGGGCGGATGTAGGGCGGACTCAGGAGCGAAGCGAACAGTCCGCCGATCCATGCCCTCGCTCGTCACCACGGCCCAGCATCGGAGCGCTAACGGCGTACTGCTTCACGACGACTACCTGAATGCAGAAGGTAGAGCGACGCAGGAAGCCAAAGCCGAGCCGTCCTACAACCCCTGACGGCGTTGCGCCCGCGCCTCGCGCTGAGCCTCCAGTTGAACCTCGGACAGCACTTCCTGCACATAATCTATGTGCTGATTCGATAGCTCGTAGGGCGGACTCAGGAGCGAAGCGAACAGTCCGCCGATCCATGCCCTCGCTCGTCACCACGGCCCAGCATCGGAGCGCTAACGGCGTACTGCTTCGCGACGACTACCTGAGGAGGTAGAGCGACGCAGAAGGCCAAAGCCGAGCCGTCCTACAACCCCTGACGGCGTTGCGCCCGCGCCTCGCGCTGAGCCTCCAGTTGAACCTCGGACAGCACTTCCTGCACATAGTCGATGTGCTGATTCGATAGTGTCCGCGCCTCTTCGGCACGCCCCTCCATGATCGCCTCGTACAGCGCCTGGTGCTGTTTGATCAACATCTCGCGGGTTTCTTCGCGCTGGGCGTACATGCCGCCGATATTGGTCACCACGTTGCGCTTGAGCAGGCTGAACAGGCCGCGAATGGTGTGCAGTAACACCGCGTTATGACTGGCCTCGGCAATCGCCAGGTGAAAACGCGCATCGGCCGCACCCTCTTCTGCCCGGGTCACCTTGCCGCTGCGGCTGTAGCAATCCTGCAGCGCTTCGAATGCCTCGCTAAGACGCTGGCGATCGATATCGGTCGCACGCTTGGCGGCGTAGAAGGCGCAGGAGCCCTCCAAGGTGTGGCGAAATTCGAGCAGGTCGCGCTGAGCGTCTTCCTTGTTCTCCAACAACAGGATCAGCGGATCGCTGAAGGTCGACCCCAGCGACTCGGCGACATAGTTGCCGCCGCCCTGGCGACTGACCAATAGCCCTTTGGCCACCAGTTTCTGAATGGCTTCACGCAGGGAAGGCCGAGACACGCCGAACTGCTCGGCAAGCAGACGCTCTGCAGGCAGGCGCTCGCCAACTCGAAGCGTCCCTTCCAGGATCATCGACTCGAGCTGCTCGACTATATCGTCCGACAGACGGCGCTGCCGTACCTGACCGAATCCCATCACCACTCCTCGCATTGGCCTGACCTGAAACCGGCGGCCGCCTTGAAAACACGGCGGCAAGCCTAACCAGCCAATGATCCTCCAGCAAGTCGCAGCCACCCACTTCATACGACCAAAGTCGTAGCGCGACAAATTGACAGCTTAACAGCTCCCTCTTACCCTGAGCCATCGCTTATGTAAATTGGTATTACCAATATCGCGATATCGGACGCCGACCACTGCACTCCTGCCAAATGCGCCTTGGCCAGGCCCCGACACAAAGCTCGATCGCCTACAACAATTAGGGGAGTCCCCGCATGCAAACCTGGCAACAGCTCTACACTCCGCTTGGCAGCCTTGGTCTGTCAGCACTGGCAGCCGTCGTCCCGATCATCTTCTTCTTCCTGGCCCTGGCAGTGTTCCGCCTCAAAGGTCACGTAGCCGGCACCATCACCCTGGCATTGGCCCTGCTGGTAGCGATCTTCGCCTTCGGCATGCCGGCCGACATGGCGTTCGCTGCCGCGGGTTACGGCTTTGCCTATGGTCTGTGGCCGATTGCCTGGATCATCGTGGCGGCCGTATTCCTCTACAAACTGACGGTCAAGAGTGGTCAGTTCGAGGTCATTCGCAGCTCGGTGCTGTCGATCACCGGCGACCAGCGCCTGCAGGTGCTGCTGATCGGTTTCTCCTTCGGCGCATTCCTCGAAGGCGCTGCCGGTTTCGGCGCTCCGGTGGCGATCACCGCCGCCCTGCTCGTCGGCCTGGGCTTCAACCCGCTGTACGCAGCCGGCCTGTGCCTGATCGCCAACACCGCTCCGGTGGCCTTCGGCGCCCTGGGCATCCCGATCATCGTCGCTGGTCAGGTCACCGGCATCGATGCGTTCAAGATCGGCGCCATGACCGGCCGCCAACTGCCGATTCTGTCGATCATCGTGCCGTTCTGGCTGGTGGCGATGATGGATGGCTGGAAAGGCATCAAGGAAACCTGGCCGGCCGCCCTGGTCGCTGGCGCCAGCTTCGCCGTGACCCAGTACTACACCTCCAACTACATTGGCCCGGAACTGCCGGACATCACCTCGGCCCTGGTCAGCCTGGTGTGCCTGACCCTGTTCCTCAAGGTATGGCAGCCCAAGTCCGAGCGCGCCAAACAAGTCGCCGGCACCTCCGGCGGCGCAGCCGTCATGGGCGGTTTCGGCGGCGCCCGTGCGACCGAGCCATCGCCCTACAGCATCGGTGAAATCATCAAGGCCTGGTCGCCGTTCCTGATCCTCACCGCCCTGGTCACCGTGTGGACGCTCAAACCATTCAAGGCAGCCTTCGCACCGGGCGGCGCCATGGAGAACTTCGTCTTCCTGTTCGCCATTCCGCACCTGGATCAACTGGTCATGAAGATGGCGCCGATCGTCGCCAACCCGACCGCCATGCCGGCTGTGTTCAAGCTCGATCCGATCTCGGCCACCGGCACCGCGATCTTCATCTCCGCCCTGCTGTCGATGCTGGTTCTGAAGATCACACCAAAAATTGGTCTTACCACATTCAAAGAAACCTTCATCGAACTGAAATGGCCGATTCTGTCCATCGGCATGGTGCTGGGTTTCGCCTTCGTCACCAACTACTCGGGCATGTCGGCGACCATGGCGCTGGTTCTGGCTGGCACAGGCGTGGCCTTCCCGTTCTTCTCGCCGTTCCTCGGCTGGCTGGGCGTATTCCTGACCGGCTCGGACACTTCGTCCAATGCTCTGTTCGGCTCGCTGCAAGCCACCACCGCGCACCAGATCGGGGTCAACGACACCCTGCTGGTCGCAGCCAACACCAGCGGTGGCGTGACCGGCAAGATGATTTCGCCACAATCCATCGCCGTAGCCTGCGCTGCGACTGGTATGGTCGGTAAGGAATCGGATCTGTTCCGCTTCACGCTCAAGCACAGCCTGATCTTCGCCACCTTCGTGGGTCTGATCACCCTGATTCAGGCCTACTGGCTGACCGGCATGCTGGTGCATTGAGACCGGCCCTGCCGGCTACCCTCAGGACGAGGAACCACCCAGGCGGGTGGTTCCTCTTTCGCTTATCAAAAAGACGGTCGAACTGCCCATGATCATTTCTGCCTCCACCGACTACCGCGCTGCGGCCCAGCGCAAGCTGCCGCCCTTCCTGTTCCACTACATCGACGGCGGCGCCTACGCCGAGCACACCCTGCGCCGTAACGTTGCCGACCTGTCGGACATCGCACTGCGCCAGCGGGTGCTGAAGAACATGTCCGACCTGAGCCTGTCCACCGAGTTGTTCGGCGAACAGCTGTCCATGCCTGTCGCCCTGGCTCCGGTCGGCCTGACCGGCATGTATGCCCGTCGCGGTGAAGTGCAGGCGGCCAAGGCCGCAGCAGCCAAAGGTATTCCCTTTACGCTGTCCACCGTTTCGGTGTGCCCGATCGAGGAAGTCGCGCCGGCCATCGACCGGCCCATGTGGTTCCAGCTCTACGTGCTGAAGGATCGCGGCTTCATGAAGAATGCCCTGGAGCGCGCCAAGGCGGCCGGTTGCTCGACCCTGGTGTTCACCGTCGACATGCCCGTACCCGGTGCGCGCTACCGCGATGCCCACTCCGGCATGAGCGGCCCGAACGCGCCGTTTCGACGCATGTTGCAGGCCATGACTCACCCGCAGTGGGCCTGGGATGTCGGCCTGCTGGGCAAGCCGCACGACCTGGGCAACATCTCCGCTTATCGCGGCAACCCCACCGGCCTGGCCGACTACATCGGCTGGTTGGGCGCCAACTTCGACCCGTCGATTTCCTGGAAGGATCTGGAATGGATTCGCGATTTCTGGGACGGCCCTATGGTGATCAAAGGCATCCTCGACCCTGAAGATGCCCGCGACGCGGTGACCTTCGGCGCCGACGGCATCATTGTTTCCAACCACGGCGGACGCCAGCTCGACGGCGTGCTGTCCAGCGCCCGGGCGCTGCCGGCCATCGCCGATGCAGTCAAGGGCGAGCTGAAGATCCTCGCCGACTCTGGCATCCGTACCGGTCTCGATGTGGTGCGCATGCTGGCCCTGGGTGCCGACACTGTGCTGCTCGGCCGCGCCTTCATCTACGCCCTGGCAGCAGCCGGTGGCGCCGGTGTGAGCAACCTGCTTGATCTGATCGAGAAGGAAATGCGCGTGGCCATGGTACTGACCGGGGCCAAGTCGATAGCCGAAATCACCCCGCAACTGCTGGTCAGGGAGCGTTGATGCCATGAGTGCTGCTGGCGATACCACCGTCACCCGCGATGCCCTGCTGGCGCAGATGCGCCAGATCGTGGGCAGCCCCCACGTGCTCACCGACGAGCAATCCACGCGCCGTTTCCGCAAGGGCCACCGCACGGGTGAGGGCAATGTTCTGGCGGTGGTTCGTCCCGGCTCGCTGCTGGAGCAATGGCGCATTCTGCAGGCCGCCGTGGCAGCTGACCGCATCGTCATCATGCAGGCGGCCAACACCGGGCTGACTGGCGGCTCGACACCCGACGGCAGCAATTACGACCGCGAGATCGTGCTGATCAGTACCCTGCGCATCACCGGCGTACAACTGATCAATGACGGCCAACAGGTGGTCTGCCTACCTGGCGCCACGCTCGACCGCCTGGAACAGGCACTGGCACCGCTGGGTCGCGAACCGCACTCGGTAATCGGCTCCTCGTGCATTGGCGCTTCCGTGCTTGGCGGCATCTGCAACAACTCCGGCGGCGCCCTGGTGCGCCGCGGCCCGGCCTACACCGAGCTGGCGCTGTATGCACAGGTCAAGGACGACGGCTCGCTGGAGCTGGTCAACCATTTGGGGATCGAGCTGGGCGACAGCCCCGAAGAAATCCTCACGCGCCTGCAGAATGGCGATTACACGCCGCAGCAGGTGCGCAACGAAGAGACGGTCAAGGCCTCCGACGCTCGCTACGGGGAACACGTGCGCGATGTCGATGCCGATACGCCGGCACGCTTCAACGCCGACCCATCGCGCCTGTTCGAAGCCTCGGGTTCGGCTGGCAAGCTGTGCCTGTTCGCCGTGCGCCTGGATACCTTCACCAAGGAACCCAGCTCGGTGTTCTACATCGGCAGCAACGACCCGCACGACCTGACCGAAGTGCGCCGCCACCTGCTGGCCAACCTGCCGCGTCTGCCGATTGCCGGCGAGTACATTCATCGCACCGCTTTCGACATCGGCGAGAAGTACGGCAAGGACACCTTCCTGGTGATCGACAAGTTCGGCACCGCCAAGGTACCGGCCGCCTTCGCCATGAAGAGCCGGGTCGATGGCTTCTTCGAGCGCTTCGGCCTGCGCGGCGTGACCGACAAGGTCATCCAGGCACTGATGAACCTGCTGCCCAGCCACCTGCCGCCGCGCATGCGCGAGTACCGCGACCGCTTCGAGCATCACCTGCTGGTGCGCGTCTCCAACGACACACTGGAACAGACCCGCAGTTTTCTCGCCAAGTACTTCGCCGGCCGCCAGAGCGGCGCCTATTTCGAGTGCGACGCAGAGGAAGGGCGCAAGGCCTTCCTGCATCGCTTCGCCATCGCTGGCGCAGCGATTCGTTATCGCGAAGCACACCGCAGCAGCGTCGAGGACATCCTCGCCCTGGATATCGCCCTGCGCCGCAACGATCGTGACTGGGTCGAGACGCTACCGGCCGAGATGGAAGAGCAGATCATCCACAAGCTCTACTACGGGCACTTCTTCTGCCATGTGTTCCATCAGGACTACATCGTCAAGAAGGGTAATGACCCGCTCGCCATGGAGCATGCCATGTGGAAGCTGCTGGACGAGCGCCGCGCCGAGTACCCGGCCGAGCACAACGTCGGCCATCTGTACGTGGCCAAACCGGCGCTGGCCGGCTTCTACCGCGAGCTCGACCCGACCAACACCTTCAATCCCGGCATCGGCCACACCTCGAAGAAGAAACACTGGGGCGAATGCTGCGGACAGGAGCATTGAACCGGTAACGCAACGCACCAGAGCGTAGGGCGGCCTCACGAGCGCAGCGAGTAGCCCGCCGTTCTTAAATCCAATGGCGTACACCCTACATCGCTAAGACGCTGAAGTTTTACGTAGGAGCGGCTTCAGCCGCGAACCGGCCACGAACTTCGCGGCTGAAGCCGCTCCTACGAATCGGGCTTTATCGAGGCATGTAGCCCGGATGTAATCTGGGGCCGGCAGCAGAAACACAAAGGCCCGCCAAATAGGCGGGCCTTTGTGTTTACACAGCAACCGATCAGGCGAAGACGATCTCCTCGCCTTCCACCCTGGCCTTGACCTGCGCACCGGGTGCGAAGTCGCCAGCCAGGATGCGCTGCGCCAGCGGGTTCTCGATCCAGCGCTGGATCGCACGCTTGAGCGGCCGCGCGCCATAGACCGGGTCGTAACCGACGGCGATCAGCTTGTCGAGCGCCTCCGGCGTCAGCTCCAGGCTCAGCTCGCGCTCGGCCAGGCGACCACGCAGGCGTTTGAGCTGGATCTCCGCGATGCCGGCGATCTGCTCACGACCCAGCGGCTCGAACACCACCACCTCGTCGATACGGTTGATGAACTCGGGACGGAAGTGGCTGCTCACCGCATCCATCACCGCCGCGCGCTGTGCTTCCCTGTCGCCGACCAGTTCCTGAATCTGCGCCGAACCGAGGTTGGACGTCATCACGATCACGGTGTTCTTGAAGTCCACGGTGCGGCCATGGCTGTCGGTCAGACGCCCATCTTCCAGCACCTGCAGCAACACGTTGAACACGTCCGGATGGGCCTTCTCGACCTCATCCATCAGCACCACCGAATACGGCTTGCGACGCACGGCTTCGGTCAGATAGCCGCCTTCCTCGTAACCGACATAGCCGGGCGGCGCGCCGATCAGGCGAGCGACGCTGTGCTTCTCCATGAACTCGGACATGTCGATGCGCACCAGCGCCTCCTCGGTGTCGAAGAGGAACTCGGCCAGTGCCTTGCACAGCTCGGTCTTGCCCACCCCGGTCGGGCCGAGGAAGAGGAACGAGCCGCTCGGCCGGTTCGGATCGGCCAGCCCGGCACGCGAACGACGCACCGCATTGGATACGGCGACCACCGCCTCGTCCTGGCCGATCACGCGCTGGTGCAGCAGGCTCTCCATCTTCAGCAGTTTCTCGCGCTCCCCCTCGAGCATCTTGCTCACCGGGATACCCGTCCACTTGGACACGACCTCGGCGATTTCCTCGTCGGTGACCTTGTTGCGCAGCAGCTGGTTCTCGCTCTTGCCGTGCTGATCGACCATCTGCAGGCTGCGCTCCAGATCCGGAATCACGCCGTACTGCAGTTCGGCCATGCGGTTGAGATCACCCTTGCGCCGCGCCGCCTCAAGCTCGGTCTTGGCCTGCTCGATCTTCTGCTGGATCTGCGCCGAACCTTGCACTTCGGCCTTCTCCGACTTCCAGATTTCATCCAGGTCGGCGTATTCCTTCTCCAACTTGGCGATGTCTTCTTCCAGCTTGACCAGGCGCTTCTTGGTCGCCTCGTCGTCTTCCTTCTTCAGTGCCTCACGCTCGATCTTCAGCTGGATCAGGCGACGATCCAGACGATCCAGCTCTTCCGGCTTGGAGTCGATCTCCATGCGGATGCGGCTGGCAGCCTCGTCGATCAGGTCGATGGCCTTGTCCGGCAACTGGCGGTCAGTGATGTAGCGATGGCTGAGCTTAGCCGCAGCGATGATCGCGCCATCGGTGATGGTCACGCCGTGGTGCACTTCGTAGCGCTCTTTCAGGCCACGCAGGATGGCGATGGTGTCCTCTTCGCTCGGCTCGTCCACCAGCACCTTCTGGAAGCGACGCTCCAACGCAGCGTCCTTCTCGATGAACTGGCGATACTCGTCCAGCGTGGTGGCGCCAACGCAGTGCAGTTCGCCACGGGCCAGGGCCGGCTTGAGCATGTTGCCAGCGTCCATGGCGCCCTCGGCCTTGCCGGCGCCAACCATGGTGTGCAGCTCGTCGATGAACAGGATGATGCGCCCTTCCTGCTTGCCCAACTCGTTGAGCACGGCTTTCAGGCGTTCCTCGAACTCGCCACGAAACTTGGCACCGGCGATCAGCGCCCCCATGTCCAGCGACAGCAGGCGCTTGTCTTTCAGACCGTCGGGTACCTCACCGTTGATGATGCGCTGGGCCAGGCCCTCGGCAATCGCGGTCTTGCCCACACCGGGCTCGCCGATCAGTACTGGGTTGTTCTTGGTACGGCGTTGCAACACCTGGATGGTGCGGCGGATCTCGTCGTCACGGCCGATCACCGGATCGAGCTTGCCGTCCTCGGCGCGCTTGGTCAGGTCGACGGTGTACTTGTCCAGCGCCTGGCGCGATTCCTCGACGTTGGGGTCATTCACCGCCTGGCCACCGCGCAGGTTGGCGATGGCGTTCTCCAGGGCTTTCTTCGACACGCCCTGGCCGAGCAGCAGCTTGCCCAGCTTGGTGTTCTCGTCCATCGCGGCGAGCAGTACCAGCTCGCTGGAAATGAACTGGTCGCCCTTCTGCTGCGCCAGGCGGTCGGCCTGGTTGAGCAGGCGTGCCAGATCCTGCGACAGGTTGATGTCGCCGGTGGGGTTCTGCAGTTTGCCGAGCTGATCCAGCTCGCGGGTCAGGCCCTGACGCAGGCTGTTGATGTCGAAGCCGACCTGCATCAGCAGCGGCTTGATCGAGCCACCCTGCTGCTCGAGCAGCGCCTGCATCAGGTGCAGCGGCTCGATGGCGGCGTGATCCATGCCCACCGCCAGGGATTGGGCATCGGAGAGTGCAAGTTGCAGCTTGCTGGTCAAACGATCGATACGCATTGTGTCCTTCCTCCAGAAGAGCGGGCCGGGACAACATCCCCGAAAACTGAAACCCGCCGAGATGAAGACTAGATAAGGACGATTACGCCGTATTCAAGATGTGGTGATTTGATCCAGGTCAAACACGGCTACAGCCAAGTGACCTGCTGTTCCAGCGGGAAACGCAAGCGCGGGTTGTAAATCCCCTTCTCACCCTGCCTCCCAACGGCCAGCAGCATGATCGGCATGGCCTGACGCGGGATGTCCAGCACACGACGCAGGCGCACCTCGTCGAAACCCTCCATCGGGCAGGTGGCATAGCCATGACTCTGAAAGGCGAGGATCAGGTTCTCAGCCGCCAACGCCGTGGATTTCACGGCCCACAGGCGCATGTCTGCACGGCTATTGGGCGTGCGCATCAACGCCTTGCGCAGCCCCGCCAGGCGCACCAGCTGACGCTTGAGCAACCCGAACAGACCGAGTGGGCCCTGGTTGTACTGGAATGGTGCCGTCTTGCTGTAGAAACTGCGGACTCGCGCCGGAACCTCGGCCTCCGGCCAGTATTCAATGATGTTCCGGCAGGCCTGACGCCAGGTATCCGGACGCGCCAGCACAGCGATGATCAACGGTGCCCGCGCCGCGTTCTGGCCCATGCACACCGGATGCAGCTGCGCCAGCAACGCTGGGTCACGAACGACCTGAAAACTCCAGGGCTGCAGGTTGCAGGAGTTCGGTGCCAGCACGGCCAGCTCCAGGCAATCGCGGATCACCTCGTCCGGCACCGGCTCACTGGTGAAGCGCCGTACCGCTCGGCGGCTCTCGATCAACGCGCGCAAGGCGGCTGGCGATGCCGTGTTCGGGGTTTCGTCCGTTGGGAAACTGGTCATGAGCACTCTCCTCGGCTGCCTGCCGATGTAAACAGCCAGAAGAGCGGATGAACAAGGGCGCGGGAGAAAACGGCCGAGTGATTGGCCGATCTGCCGCGCCCCGGGGGTTTAAAGACCGAGCGCTTTCTCGATGGCCTGGATCAACGCCGGATCATCCGGCGCAGTGCGCGGCGAGAAGCGGGCCAGCACACGACCGTCCTGACCAACCAGGAACTTCTCGAAATTCCAGGTAATGTCGCCAGGGAATTCCGCGCCTTCGCCCGCCAGCAGACGATACAGCGGATGGCGGCCTGGGCCGTTGACCTCCATCTTGCTGCCAAGCGGGAAGGTCACGCCGTAATTGAGGCTGCAGAACTCACGAATCTCCTCCTCACTGCCTGGCTCCTGCCCGGCGAACTGGTTGCAGGGCAGGCCCAGCACGGTGAAACCGCTGCCCTTGTACTGCTGATAGAGTTTCTCCAGCCCGGCGTACTGGGGCGTCAGGCCGCACTTCGAGGCGACGTTGACCACCAGAACCACCTGGCCCTTGTAGGGCGCCAACGGCAGTTCCTGGCCGTCCAGCGCACGCAGATTGAGATCGTGAAAGGCACTCATGACGAACTTCCTCAGCGAATTCAGTGCAACAGGGCACAGGCCCCTGACTTCGGATAATGCTGCTTCAGCAAGCAGCCGGCATGCATGAAAAAGGCGCCCTAGGGCGCCTTTATCGCAAGCTTGAGCTTAGCAGTGGTTCCACGAGAAGGAACGACCGCAAGTCGCCTGGGAGCCTGCGAGCAGGCCCTGGCGTCACTCAGTGGTGATGACCACCTTCGCCGTGGATGTGGCCGTGGGCCACTTCTTCCTGGCTGGCGTCACGCACATTGACGACCTTGACCTTGAAGTTCAGGCGCTGGCCAGCCAGCGGGTGGTTGCCGTCGACGGTCACGTCGTCGCCGTCGATGTCGCGGATGGTGACGATCTGCATGCTGCCGTCCGGGCCGGAAGCGTGGAACTGCATGCCCACTTCCAGGGTGTCGACGCCTTCGAACATGGCGCGGCTCAGGGTGGCGACCAGCTCGGCACTGTATTCGCCGTAGGCTTCTTCCGGCTCGACGGATACGTCCAGCTCGTCGCCAACCTGCTTGCCGACCAGGGCCTTCTCGAGACCGGCGATGATGTTGCCTGCACCATGCAGATAGACCAGCGGAGCGCCGCCAGCCGAGCTGTCGATCACCTCACCGGCATCGTTGGTCAGGGTATAGTCGATGGAGACTGCCTTGTTGGCGGCGATCAGCATGGGTGAGACCTTTTGCAGAAGAATGATGAACGGTCGAGTTTAACCAAGGCTGCCCGTGAATGCGACCCGACCCCAGACAAACGGCCAGCGACGGCCACGGCGCACCTGCTTGATTTTCGTCAGGACGAGCATGGCGATTGGGTGGCAGTCTTATCTTGTGGTCATACTCAACATGTACGTCATCGCCCACCCTGGCAAAATCGCGACTGGATACTCGATCCGGCTCAGCGCCAAGCACGCCTGGGCTGTCCCTTTCCCTGCGGCTGGTGCGCCCGGGAGAGGTCGAATGACGAATTCAAGGAAGCTTAAATGTCTGCACGCAACATTCTGGTGATCAACTGCGGCAGCTCGTCGATCAAGTTCGCCTTGGTCAACGAGGCCGAGGAGCAATTCCCCCTGAGCGGCCTGGCCGAACGCCTCGGTAGCCCTGAAGCGGTACTGCACTGGCAACAGGGCGAGCACAAGGACAGCCTGGTGATCGCCGGCGCCGATCACCGACTGGCACTTTCGCACCTGCTGCCCATCGTCCAGCGCGTCGCGGACGGTCAGTTGCACGGCATCGGCCACCGCGTGGTGCATGGCGGTGAACACTTCTCCGGGGCCTGTCGCCTGGATGACGTCAGCCTGCTGGCCATCCGTCAGGTCGCACCGCTGGCGCCGCTGCACAATCCGGCCAACCTGCTCGGTATCGAAGCCGCGATGAAACTGTTCCCCAGCCTGGTACAGGTCGCCGTATTCGACACCGCTTTTCACCAGAGCCTGCCTGAGCACGCCTATCGTTATGCCGTGCCGGAGGCGCTGTACCGCGACCACGGCGTACGCCGTTACGGCTTCCACGGTACCAGCCATCGCTACGTCAGCCAGAAAGCCGCCGAAATGAGCGAGTTGCCTTCCGATGGCAGCAGCTGGCTGGTCGCCCACCTGGGCAATGGCTGCTCCACCTGCGCCATCGAGAACGGTCACAGCCGCGACACCAGCATGGGCCTGACACCGCTGGAAGGTCTGGTGATGGGCACGCGCAGCGGCGACGTCGATCCCAATCTGCACAGCCACCTGGCTCGCGCCCTGGGCTGGAGCCTGGAGCGAGTCGACGCCATGCTCAACAAGGAAAGCGGTCTGCTCGGTCTGTCCGGCCTGTCCAACGACATGCGCGCGCTGGAACAGGCGCGTGAACAGGGCCATGCCGGCGCTACCTTGGCCATCGAAGTGTTCTGCTACCGCCTGGCCAAGTCGCTGGCATCCATGAGCTGCGCACTGCAGCGCCTGGACGGGCTGATCTTCACCGGCGGCATCGGCGAGAACTCGGCACTGATCCGCAGCAAGACCCTCGACCACCTTGGCCTGCTCGGGCTGAAACTCGACGCCCAGGCCAACGCCCGCTGCGTACGTGGCATCGCAGGCGCCATCCATGCACACGGCCATCCGCGCGTTCTGGTGGTGCCAACCAACGAGGAGCGCCAGATCGCGCTCGATACTCTCGCCCTGCTCGACTGAGGCTCACATGCATACCTTTTTCATTGCCCCCACCGGTTTCGGCGTCGGCCTGACTTCCATCAGCCTGGGCCTGGTCGGCGCTCTGGAGCGCAGCGGCCTCAAGGTCGGCTTCTTCAAGCCCATCGCCCAGCCGCACGCCGGCGATCTCGGCCCGGAACGTTCCAGCGAGCTGATCGCCCGCACCCATGGCCTGCACTCGCCCAAGCCGCTGCCTCTCAGCCATGTCGAACGCATGCTCGGTGACGGCCATCTGGATGAGCTGCTCGAGGAAATCATCAGCCTTTACCACCAGGCGGCTGCCGACAAGGACGTGGTGATCGTCGAGGGCATGGTGCCCACCCGCCACGCCAGCTATGCCGCGCGGGTCAATTTTCACCTGGCCAAGAGCCTGGACGCCGACGTGATTCTGGTCAGCGCCCCGGAAGACGAGAACCTCACCGAACTCTCGGATCGCATCGAGATTCAGGCCCAGCAATTCGGCGGCCCGAAAGACCCCAAGGTGCTCGGCGTGATCCTCAACAAGGTGCGCAACGAGGACGGTATCGAGGCCTTCACCGAGCAGTTGCAGGAACTCTCGCCGCTGCTCAAGACCGACGACTTTCGCCTGCTCGGCTGCATTCCCTGGCGCGACGAACTGAACGCGCCGCGCACCAAGGACGTCGCCGAACTGCTCGGCGCACGCATCCTCAACGCCGGTGACTACGAACAGCGGCGCATGATGAAGATCGTGCTCTGCGCACGCGCCGTGGCCAACAGCGTGCAGTTGCTCAAACCCGGAACCCTGGTGGTCACGCCAGGCGACCGTGACGACATCATCCTCTCCGCCAGCCTGGCGGCGATGAACGGTGTGCCGTTGGCCGGTCTGCTGCTGTGCAGTGATTTCGTGCCCGACCCGCGCATCATGGAATTGTGCCAGGGCGCCCTGGCCAGCGGCCTGCCGGTGATGACGGTCGGTACCGGCTCCTACGACACCGCCACCAACCTCAACCGCCTGAACAAGGAAATCCCGCTGGACGACCGCGAGCGCGCGGAGAAGGTCTCCGACTTCGTCGCCAGCCACATCGACCACGACTGGCTGAGCGCGCGCTGCGGTACTCCGCGCGAGCTGCGCCTGTCGCCCCCAGCCTTCCGCTACCAGCTGGTGCAGCGGGCCAAGGCCGCCGCCAAACGCATCGTCCTGCCTGAAGGCGCCGAGCCGCGTACCGTACAGGCCGCCGCTATTTGCCAGGCACGCGGCATCGCCCGTTGCGTGCTGCTGGCCAAGCCGGAGGAAGTGCAAGCGGTCGCGCGCTCCCAGGGCATCGATCTGCCGGAAGGGCTGGAAATTCTCGACCCGGATCTGATTCGTGGCCGTTATGTCGAGCCCATGGTCGAGCTGCGTAAGGGCAAGGGTCTCAATGCACCGATGGCCGAAGCTCAGCTCGAAGACACGGTCGTACTCGGCACCATGATGCTGGCCCTGGACGAGGTAGACGGCCTGGTGTCCGGCGCAGTCCATACCACTGCCAATACCATCCGCCCGGCACTGCAGTTGATCAAGACCGCGCCCGGCTACAACCTGGTGTCCTCGGTATTCTTCATGCTCCTGCCGGATCAGGTACTGGTCTACGGTGACTGCGCGGTGAACCCGGATCCGAATGCCGAGCAACTGGCGGAGATCGCCCTGCAAAGCGCGAAGTCGGCGCAAGCTTTCGGCATCCCCCCACGGGTGGCCATGATCAGCTATTCCACTGGCGATTCCGGCAGCGGCGAAGAGGTGGAAAAGGTACGCGCCGCAACTCGTCTCGCCCGTGAGAAGCGCCCGGAGCTGTTGCTCGACGGCCCGCTGCAATACGACGCGGCGGCCATCGAAAGCGTCGGCCGGCAAAAAGCGCCGAACAGCCCAGTGGCCGGCCGCGCCACGGTGTTCGTGTTCCCCGACCTGAACACCGGTAACACCACCTACAAGGCGGTGCAACGCAGTGCCGACTGCATCAGCGTTGGCCCCATGCTGCAGGGCCTGCGCAAGCCGGTGAACGATCTGTCACGCGGTGCCCTGGTCGATGACATCGTGTTCACCATCGCGCTGACGGCGATTCAGGCGGCCGACCAGCCGGAGTGAAGGTTCTGGTAGGGTGCGCTGCGCGCACCGAATGTCGAGCGCATTTCCGGTGCGCACAGCGCACCCTACCGGCCATGGGAACCTTGTGGTCAAAGCTGGCACTTGCAGGTCAGTGCACAACCGTTAACCTTGGCGCCGAACCAGCTCGCCGCACGGAACGCTGCAGCTCTTTCGACCGATACGGGGCGCAGAGAAAGCCCCCATTCTCAGGCTGCCCGCCGGGCGTGCAGCCTGCTTACGGAGGCGTTCGCCCGATGCTGCACTTTCTTCCCGCGCCACTGCGTGGCATGATCGCGAGCCTGCTGCTGGCTCTCAACACCCTGTTCTGGTGCTGGCCACTGTTCTTCGTCGCCCTGCTCAAGCTGCTGCTGCCATTCGCCCCGATCCAACGCGCGCTGCGCTTCATCATGCACGGCATCGCCGAGAGCTGGATAGGCGTCAACAAGTTCTGGATGCGCCTGGTCGGCCACATCGAGTGGGACGTCAAAGGCCTGGAGCGCTTCGATACCCGTCATTCCTATCTGGTGACCAGCAACCACCAGAGCTGGGTGGACATCCTGGTGCTGCAGTACCTGCTCAACCAGCGCATGCCGCTGCTGAAGTTCTTCCTCAAGCAGGAACTGATCTGGGTGCCGGTGATCGGCCTGTGCTGGTGGGCGCTGGAGTTTCCCTTCATGAAGCGCTTCAGCAAGGAGTACCTGGCCAAACACCCGGAGAAACGCGGCCAGGATCTGGCCACTACCCGCAAGGCCTGCGAGCGCTACAAGACCAACCCGGTGGCAGTGTTCAACTTCCTGGAAGGCACTCGCCTGACCCCGGCCAAGCACGCGCAGCAGAAATCACCGTTCAAGCACCTGCTCAAACCCAAGGCCGGCGGCATTGCCTTCGTTCTCGACGCGATGGGCGAGCAGTTGCACGCCATCGTCAATGTCACCATCCACTATCCGCATGGCGTACCCGGTTTCTGGGACATCCTCTGCGGCCGCCTCGATGCGGTGCAGGTACGTTTCAAACAGGTCGAGATTCCGCGCGAATTCATTGGCCGTAACTACGACCAGGACGAAAGCTACCGCCTGGCGTTCCAGCAGTGGGTCAATCGCCTGTGGGAAGAGAAGGATGCCGAGCTGACCGAGCTTGGCCGGAGAGCGTAAGTACTGACCTCGGCGTTCCTGGCTACGGTAGGGTGCGCCGTGCGCACCTGAACCTTTCACCGCGGCGGGCCTAGCAACCCTGCGTGCCCTAAGGTTTCGGCCCGGCTAGCGGCAGCTTGTCCCATTCCAGCAGTGCCGGCACCTGCATCGCCGCATCGGCCGATATTCCCGGCGCCACCAGAAAGCCCTGCATGATGCTGCAACGGTGTTGCACCAGCCATTCACGCTGAGCCTGCGTTTCGACGCCCTCGGCGATCACCTCCAGCCCCAGGTGATGGCCCAGGTCGATGATGGTGCTGACTACCGCAGCATCGCGTGGTGAGTCGAGCATATTGGCGATGAACAGGCGATCGATCTTCAGCGTATCCAGCTCGAAGTGACGCAGGTAGGCCAGGGACGAATACCCGGTACCGAAGTCGTCGATGGCGATCTTCACGCCCAGTTCACGCAGATGGCGCAGTTGCGCCTGGGTCAGCTCCAGATCCTGCATGAGCGCGCTTTCGGTGACTTCCACCTCCAGCTGGCTGGGCTTGAGGCCATGAATCTCCAAAACGCGCTGCAGATCCGCCACCAGCTGCGGCATGCCGAACTGTACCGGGCTGACGTTGAGACTGAGCACCAACTCCTCCCCGAACTGACGCTTGAACGCGGCGAGCTGCCGCGCGCCCTCACGGAAGATCCACTCGCCCACGCGGTTGATCAGCCGGGTCTCTTCCAGCAGCGGGATGAACACATTGGGCGCCACGGTACCGGCAACGCGGTGCTGCCAGCGCAGCAGGGCTTCGAAGCCGCGCAGTCGTCCCGTCCCCAACTGAAACTGCGGCTGATACACCAGCACGAAATCATCGTTTTCGATGGCGTGGCGCAAGCTCTCCTCGAGCATCAGGCGCGACCGCGCCCTGCCGTTCATTTCCGGGGAGAAGAAGCGGTATTGCTGGCGCCCAGCGCGCTTGGCCTCGTACATCGCCATATCAGCGGAACGCAGCAAGCCCTCGACACTCTGCCCACACTCAGGGAAGCAGGCGATGCCTACGCTGGCACCCAGGGTGAAATCCACGCCGTCGAGTGTATGCCGTACCGACACCAGCTCGATCAGCTTCTCCGCCACCTTGGCGGCGTCCTCCGGATGGCCGAGGTTATCCAGCAACGCGGTGAATTCGTCGCCACCGATACGCGCCAGGCTGTCATAGGGGCGCAAGCAGGCTTTGAGTTGCTCGCCTACGCGTCGCAACAACTGATCGCCGACATCGTGCCCCAGCGAGTCGTTGATCCGCTTGAAGCCATCGAGATCCAGATAAAGCACCGCAACCCGCTGGCCACTGCGTTCGATGCGCGCCAGCGCCGACTCCAACGCCTGGTGGAAGCCTCGGCGATTGAGCAGGCCGGTCAGCGAGTCGGTCACCGCCTGGGACTCCAGCTGAGCGTGCAGATTGCGCACCACCGACATGTCCAGCGCGATCACCACCATGGCGTGCTGCAGGCGCGGCAGCGGTGAACAGGACAGCGCCACTGGAACGCAACCGCCCTTGAGCGTACGCATCATCGCTTCGTGTACGCGATAGGTCGCTTCACGCTTGAAGTGGAGGAAGAACTCAGAGTTCTGCCAACCACCCTCTACCGCTGGATTCTTGAGAAACGACAGCAACTCCGAACCCTCAAGGTCACAGACGTCACCATCGAGCATCTGCGCCATCGCCGGATTGGCGAACTGGATGCGGCCGTCATCACCAACCACCATGATGCCCTCGGCAGCGTTGTCCAATACCGAGGCGTTGAAGGCGCGTGCACGTTCGAGCTGCTGGGATAGCTGCTGCAACTCGCAACGATTGTGCTCATGCTCCAGCAGGCTGTGAATCTTGTGCCGCAACACGGATGGATCGAAGGGTTTGAGAACGAAATCCACTGCACCGGAGCTGTATCCGCGCAACACTGCATCGTGAGTCTGGGCGATGGCCGAGACGAAGATGATCGGCGTCAATCGTGTACGCGGGTTGCCGCGCATCAACCTGGCCACTTCGAAACCATCCATACCGGGCATCTGCACGTCCAGCAGCACCAACCCGACATCCTCTTCCAGCAGGCAACGCAACGCCTCCTCCCCCGAGCTAGCGCAGCGCAGCTCCCACTCACCATCCTCGAGCAGCGCCTGCATGGCCTCGAGATTTTCGGCACGATCATCCACCACCAGCAGAACTTGCTTGGCAGGCACGGCGGCGGTCTTGCTCTGCGCCTGGGCCATAGTCACTCCCCTGTCCTTTTGCCCTTGCACCGGTAACTCCTGTTATCAGGTTAGATCATTGCTGAGAGGTGGCACGGGCGGCATGCTCAGCCAGCGCTCCAGCAGCTCCAGCAGCTCATCACGCTTGATCGGCTTGGCCATGTAGTCGTCCGCTCCGGCCGTGATGCATTTCTCACGGTCACCCTTCATCGCATGAGCCGTGAGCGCAATGATCGGTATCACACAACCGTGCTCCTGCTTGAGCAACCGCGTGGCGGTGTAGCCGTCCATGTTGGGCATGGCCATATCCATCAGAATCAGGTCGAAGGGATCGCGCTGATAACTGGCGATGGCCTCGAGACCGTCCTTGGCCGTGCTGACACGCAGCCCCACTTCGTCGAGCAATGCCGTCAGCGCATAGACGTTACGCACGTCGTCATCCACCAGCAGGATGCGTCGTCCCTGCAACGGGTTGACCCGCGCATGCGTCGGCTCAGGGGCGCGCACGTCAACAAGGAAGCCCTGTACGGCCTGACCCAACGCCTCGGTATCATCGCCATGTTTACGCACCACTACCGCGCTGTAGCGACGCAGGCGTTGCAGCGTCTGCTGGTTGACGTCCACCCCGGTGTTGATGACCACACGCGTACCCTGCAGCGTGCGCAGTTGATTGAGACTGTCGAGCAATGCGAAGCCATCCTGATCGGGTAGGTCGAGGTCGACCACCAGGGCACTGAACTGCCCCTGCATGTAGGCCAGGCGAGCCTGATCGCCATTGGCGCAGGCGGTCACCTGGAAACCCAGGCTGGTCAGCTGTTCACGATAGTGCTCGCGCTCGACCTCGACATCCTCGACCAGCAGCAACGCCTGTTCCTGCACAGCGCCATGCTGCAGTTCGAGAAACACCTGCTCCAACTCATCACGGCCAATGGGCTTGACCAGGTAGCGCGTTCCATCGTCGTTCCAGCCAGCCGGCTGCGGTACGCAGGAGATGATGTGAACCGGCGTGTAACGGTGGTTCGGCTGAGCACGCAAGCGACGAAACAGCTGCCAACCACTGAGATCCGGCAGCAGGATGTCGAGGATCACGGCATTGAACGACTCCTGCTGCAGCACACCCAGAGCCTGCAAACCTGTACGGCAGTGAACGCTGGAGAAACCATGAGCGTGTGCCTCCTCGGCGATGACCGAGGCGAAATTGGCATCGTCCTCGACGATCAACAATGGCGGGCCGTCGCCCGCTCGCTGCGGCCCTTCGACAGGCGCCTCGATGGTGATCGCCGCCGTCTGCACCGGCAAGCGAACCGTAAAGGTGGAGCCCTGCCCCGGCGCACTCTGCAAATGGATATCACCATCGAGCGCCAGCACCAGTTGGCGAGTGATGGCCAGGCCCAGTCCGGTTCCGCCAAAACGGCGGCTGGTGGAACCGTCGATTTGTTGAAATGCGTGGAATACCTGCTCGTGCTGCGCTGGATCGATACCAATGCCGCTATCTCGCACGGCGAAGCACAACAGCTCGCGCTCATCTTCCTGCCGCCCCTGGCTGCTGACGCTCAAGGTCACCTCGCCCTGATCGGTGAATTTCAGCGCGTTGGATAGCAGGTTGCGCAGGATCTGATGCAGGCGCACACGGTCGGTATGGATGACCCGCGGCACACCGGCTTCGATCTGGGTGTGCAGGCGCAACCCCTTGATCTCGGCCATCGGCCGCAAGCTGGCGTCCAATTCCACCAACACGTCCTGCACGTTGATTGGTTCGAGCTTGAGCTGCATGCGGCCGGACTCGACCTTGGCCAGGTCGAGCACATCATTGATCAGTTGCAGCAGATCGCTGCCGGCGCGATGGACGATGTCGGCATGCTTGGTCTGTTTCTCGGTGAGATTGCCTGCCAGGTTCTGCCGCAACTGGTCGCTGAGGATCAGGATGCTGTTGAGCGGTGTGCGCAGCTCATGGGACATGTTGGCGAGGAATTCGGACTTGTAGCGGTTGGCCAGCAACAGCTGCTCCGCCTGCTCGCGCAATTTCTGCTCGGCCGCCTTGCGCTCGCTGATGTCGATGATCACCGCCTGCACCAGGTTTTCGTCGCCACTGCGAATCGGCGACAGCCCCACCTCCAGCGGAATCATCTTGCCTTCGCGGTGCTGACCGAACAGCTCACGATTACCGCCCATACGCCGCTGCTCGGGCATCGCCTGGTAGCCGCGACGCATCGCCACATGGCTACCCCGCAGCGCCGCCGGCAGGAGCATTTCCACTGGTTCGCCAAGCAGCATCTGACGCTCGTAGCCGAACAGCAGCTCGGTCTGCCGATTGACCATGGCGATACGACCCAGACCATCCACCAGCACGATGGCGTTGGGCGAAGCTTCTACCACCAGGCGGAAACGTTCCTCGGCCACCTTACGTGCACGCAGGTCGACCAGATTGATCAGATAGCTGCTGCCCTCATGCAGCGGATTGAGGCTGATACTCACCGGGATCGACTCGCCGCGCAGCGTACGCACCATGCGCTCGTCGCTCTCGCTCAGTTGCTCCAGCAAGTCCTGCGGGGATTCGATGTTGGGCAGCACACGCAGCACCGTCTCACCGATCAAACCGTTGAGGGTGCAATCGAACAGCTCGGCCGCACTGCGGTTGGCCATTTCAATGCGCCCCTTGGCATCGCACAGCAGCGTCGCCACCGGTAGCCGTTCTACCAGCATGCGGAAACGCTCTTCCCGCTCCTGCAACTCGACGGCCGCCTTTTCGCTGATGTGCAGTTTGCGTTCGCGCTGATAGAGGTAACCGCCAACCAGCATTGCCAACAGCAATGCCGCGGCCAGCCCCGCCCATAAGCCCAGCGTCCCCGTACGATCGACCAGGCTGCGCTCGTACTCGACCGTACCGATCACATCCAGGCTCCACACGCGGCCATACAAGGGCAGTTCCAGATGATTGCGAAAGCGCGGCTTCCAACCATTGGCCTGGGTTTCGCCGCTGAGTAGCTGGATATCCTGCGCTTGCAGATCCTTCAGAACGATATCGAAACGCCGGGTCTGCGAACCCAGGATGCCCTCCATCAGATCGTGGCTACGAAAGGCGCCGTGCACCACGCCAAGCAAGGCGGCACGGCGCTGCTCGGCGGAATTGAGTGGCAGCCCGGGCCGAAACACCGGCAGAAACAGCAGAACGCCCTGCTGCACGTTGACATCGATTTCCTGGCGCAGCACCACCGGCCCACTCAGGCTGGCTTCGCCACTGTCGATGCTGTGCTCGATGGCCTCTCGCCGGATCGCCTCGCTGAGCATGTCGAACCCCAGCACCCGGCGATTACGCCAGTCCAGCGGGCTGACGTAGTCGATAGGCAGATAATGATCGCGCTGCTCGGCTGGGAACATCTGGTAATCGAGGCGCCCTTCTGCCTGCAGCTCTGCGCGAAACTCGGCGAGTTGCTCAGGCAGCAGAAAACGTGACCAGGCAACAGCCTGGATGCCGGGATAGCGATCCTGCAGCTGCAGTTGATCCAGTGCGCGCTCCCACTCGACGGGTGAAACCCGGTCGCTGCCGGTCATCAGGCCGGAAACCCCACGCAGCACCATCTCGTATGCCTGCATCCGCGCCACGACTCGCTGGCCGATATCCTGCGCTTCGAGCTGGAACCGGTGCTGACTGTCTTCGAGTTCTCGTTTCTGCAGCGTACTCCACTGCCAGAAAATCAGGCTTCCCAGCCCAAATAGCAGACACAAGGCAACCAGTAACGGTATCCAGGGCCTCGGCGGCCGCTCGACAGCTCCGTCTTCCATTCGCACTCCCTCGGTCATCCAGAACCAACGCGCACGAGCCATCCGCACGCGGACTTCACAGAACCACAGCAAGCATTCTAGTCAGCTTTTGAATGGCTGGCCTTTTGCCAGGAGAGACACGACAGGCGGTCACGAAAAATGTCGGGAACACCCTGCGCCGCTTGGCCGAAAGAATCTGGAGGGCTGGCAAAAAACGGGCAACGGATACGAAAAAGCCTCCCATAGGGAGGCTTTCGTTCAACGCGGCGACGACTCAGAGCGGACGCAGGTTGATCTCGACACGACGGTTCTGCGCACGGCCAGCATCGGTGGAGTTGCTGGCAATCGGTTGGCTCGGGCCGGCACCGTATGCAGAGATGCGCTGCCCTGGCACGCCATTGGCGGTCAGGTAATTGGCCACGCTTTGTGCTCGACGCTGCGACAGGCTCTGGTTGAGTTCCTGCGAACCGGTGCTGTCGGTATGGCCGACGATGTCCACGCCGTTCTTGTTGAACTCCTTGAACACCAGCACCAGCGAATTGAGCGTCGGGTAGAAACTGCTGGAAATGTCCGCCGAGTTGCTACCGAAGGTGATGTTGCCCGGCATGATCAGTTTCAGGTCATCGCCATTGCGCTGAACCTGTACGCCAGTGCCCTGCAGCGTCTGGCGCAGTTTGGCTTCCTGGGTGTCGACGTAATAGCCGTAACCACCACCAGCAGCGCCACCCACTGCCGCACCGATCAGTGCACCTTTGCCGCGATCTTTCTTGCTCGAAGTCGCAGCCCCGATCACGGCACCGGTAACGGCACCGACACCGCCATAAACGCCGGCTTTGCCAGCCTGACTTTCGCCGGTGTAGGGGTTGGTGGTGCAGCCAGCCAGCATGGCCATGAGCGCAGTTGCTGCGATCAGATTACGTCTGGTCTTCATAACTTTTCCTTAGGATTTCTTCTGGTATCAGGCAGACATGCCACAGTCTTCGAGCCACCTGGGCAAGGCGAAGTTCCGCGCAAGCTTATCAGCACGGGCGGTGAGGAACCGCGATCTAGACCATGTCTGCCCGATACACAGGCATCACTGCACGCCAGGCAGCGGGCGCAGTGTCACCTCGACGCGGCGGTTCTGCGCCCGTCCTTCCGCAGTGGCATTGCTCGCTACCGGCTGATCCGGCCCCATGCCGCGGGTGCTGACCCGGCTCGGATCGACGCCCTGCGCCAGCAGGTAATCAGCCACGCTCTGCGCACGGCGCTGCGACAGCCCCATGTTGTGGCTGTGCGAGCCGGTGCTGTCAGTATGACCGACCACCTCGATACTGTTCTGGTTGTACTGGCGGAAGGAGTTGGCCAGGTTGTTCAGCGGCTGATAGAAGCTGCTGGCGATCTGCGCGGAGTCGGTGGCAAAGGTGATATTGCCGGGCATGATCAATTGGATCACGTCACCCTGGCGCTGCACCTCGACACCGGTGCCCTGCATGCTGCGGCGCAGCTCCTCCTCCTGCTTGTCGGCGTAGTAGCCATAACCAGCCGCCGCCGCGCCAGCCACGGCCGCGCCGATCAGCGCGCCCTTGCCACGGTTGTCATGGTTGATCAACGCACCGGCAGCCGCACCAGCCAGCGCACCGATACCGCCATAGGTAGCGGTGCGGTTAGAGCTCGGTGCGCTCTGGTCATAGGGGTTTTGCGAAGCGCAGCCACTGAGCAGCAGCGCGGAGGAACACAAGGCGATCAGGGAAAGGCGGAACATGAAGGATTCTCCATGAACGGTGGGTGATGGCTCTTTGAGTCCTCACGCCTGCATTAGTGCCCTGTCACGCACGAATAAAGGGGTTCTCACGCATCTCATCGCCCAAGCGAGTATCCGGGCCATGACCGGTGACCACGGTGGCCTCCTCGTCGAGGCTGTAGAGCCGCTGCTTGATCGAGCGCTCGATGGTGGCGTAGTCACCACCCCATAGGTCGGTACGCCCGATGCCACGACGGAACAACGTGTCCCCCGCGATCAGCAACTTGGCGTCCGCGAACCAGAAACTCATCGAGCCCGGCGTATGCCCAGGCGTATGCAGGGCCACACCACAACCGCAGGCCAGCTCTTCGTCATCGGCCAGCCATTTGTCCGGCGCCGGAACCGGCGTGTAGGGCACACCGAACATGCTGCATTGCATCTCCAGGTTATCCCAGAGGAACTGATCCTCCTTGTGCAGATGCAAGGTGGCACCGGTCTTCTCCTTCATCTGCCCTGAAGCGAGGAAGTGATCGAGGTGCGCGTGAGTGTGAATGATGCTCACCACCTTCAGGCCATGAGCATCCAGTCGCGCCATGATCAGATCGGGATTGCCACCCGGATCGACCACGATGGCCTTCTTGGTCAAGGGATCACCGATGATCGTGCAGTTGCACTGCAAGGGGCCGACGGGGAAGGTTTCGCGGATCAGGGCGGTGCTCATCAGGGTGCCTCGTTTCGATAATCGCCAGGCAGTTTACCCGTCCATTTGCGGAATGCACGGCGGAAGTTGGACGGGTCGCTGAAGCCCAGCAGATAAGCGATTTCATACAGCGGCAAATGCGTGGTGGTGAGGTATTGCAGGGCCAGGCGCTTGCGTACCTCGTCGAGTACCTGCTGGTAGCTGGTGCCCATCTGTGCCAGGTGTCGACGCAGGCTACGGCCGCTGGTATGCAGGGCGCTCGCGGCGCTTTCCAGGTCGGGAAACTCGCCTGGGCGGGCCAATAGCAGGCGGCGCAAGCGGGTCAGCAGGCCGTCCTGCACATCGAGGCTGGCCAGCAGCGCTTCGCACTGCTGCTCGCACATCTGCACCGTGGCCGGATTGGCCAGGGCCATGGGGCGTTCCAGATAATGCCGCGGCAAACGCAGCCAGTGATAGGGCTGCTCGAATTGCGCTGCCACGCCAAAGACCTCGGCATAGCGCTCGGCATAATCAGGCGCCGTATGGGCGAAGCCGACGGCAAGCCCTTGCAGCTCCTCGCCCAAGAGAAAGCGCGCGATGGTATGGATACTGGTCAGCAGGCCCTCGGCGGCGAAACGCGACTGCGGCCCCATGGGAAAGGACTCGACCGCGCGCAACTCCATATCCTCGCCCTGCTCCACCAGCTCCAGCTCGAACGCCAGGCCAAGCACGCGGTAATACTTGAGCGCGAAATGCAACGCCTTGCCCAGATTGGCACTGGACAGCACCGCGTAGCCGAGGATGCCATGGGTGGAGACATTCAATCGCTGGCCCAGCACCAGGCCGAGTGCTGGCTCATGACAACGTTCCAACGCGGCCTGAGTCAGCAGATGGAAATCAAGGAAGGAAAGCCGACCATTGGGACTGCCAAGCACCTCGGGACGCAGCCGCGCCAGGGCGAACAACTCGCCCTGTTCGAGGCCAAGTTCTTCGGCCAGCGCCAGCAACGCTTCGGCATAGGCAACCGGCACCAGTTCAGCCGTGAAATTCAGGGTTTGTTTCATGGGCGTGTCGTTCTGGGTGGCTGGCCGCAAATGACCTGCCTGATGACAAACCTTAACCCAGCGAATCAGTGTTCGCTCTCAGGCCACTACCCCAACTTTTTATTGGAATAGCGCATTGGCCAGATATGACTGTCACCTTGGCTGTTACGAACCTGTGCCCGACAACGCATAACGCCCATAGTGAATGCCAGTCAAACAGCGCAATGGAGCCCTCATGGCCAGCACCACACCGGAAGGATTGCAGATTCGCCCCCGTCACATGGACTTCGATCTGCCCAACCCGCTGCCGCGCCACTGGAACGGCGGCGACGCCTTCAAGACTCATTTGTTCGATGCCATGTCGGTGTTGTTTCCCGATGGCGAGCGCTTCTTCATCGACTCGGTGCGCCAGTTTCGCGACCGTATCGACGACCCGGTACTCAAGGAACAGATTCGTGGCTTCATTGGCCAGGAAGGCCATCACAGCCGTGAACACCTGGAGTACAGCCAGCGCCTACGCGATCTGGGCTACAACGTCGAACGCATCGAGAAACGCGCCCGCGCGCGCATTCGCTACACGCAGAAGAAATTCTCGCCACAGCGCCAACTGGCGGCGACGGCAGCGCTGGAGCACATCACCGCCATCATGGCCGATGGCCTGCTGAGAAATGGCGGATACATGGCCGAAGCCCACCCCACGCTGGCGCGCCTGTGGCGCTGGCACGCGCTGGAGGAAACCGAGCATAAAGCGGTGGCCTTCGATGTCTACAACCAGGTGTGTGGCAGCCGCAAGTTGCTGCGCCGAGCGATGATCATGGGCACCTTCTTCTTCGTGCTCGATACCACGCGCGGCCTGGCACACATGCTCAAAGTCGACGGTCTGCTGTGGAACTGGCGGGTATGGCGCGACGGCATCCGCTGGATGTGGGGCAAGGAAGGCGTGTTCCGCCCGTTGATCCGCACTTATCTGGATTTCTTCAAGGACGGTTTCCATCCCTGGGAACACAACAACCTGGATCTGCTGCACGCCACACGTGAAGAATTCGACGGCACCCCACAGGTTCAGGCAAGCGCCGCCTGAGCCAGAGCAGCGGTCACGCTACCCAAGAAAAAGCCCGGATCCTGTCCGGGCTTTTGCGTAGCCCGGCGTTTCTCCGGGCCATGCCTGCTCTCACTCAGCCACGCAAAAAACGCATCGCATCGGCGGCGCTCTGCTCGGGAATTTCCTCCATGGGGATGTGCCCGACGCCCGGATAGACCTTGACCTGAATACCCGGCAAATCGCGCTGCCACAGCGGCACATGCTTGGGGGAAATCCAGCGATCACGCTCACCCCACATCAGCAGGGTTGACGCCTTGATCTGCGCGACCCGCTCCGGGGTGGCGTGCAGCTCCTGCTTGTTGACCTGCAGCAGCACACGGAAGATATCCATCATGCCGCGACGATTGCCTGGCCTGCGCGACAGGTCATAGTAGCGATCGACCACGCCCGGCTTGATTCGTCCCGGCTCACCGTAGACCTCCTTGATGCCCTGGGCGATCAGCGCACGTGGCATCCACATCGGCATGGCAACAGTGGCGCCAGGCAGCGCAGCGGCGGCGATCATCCAGGGCACCTTGTTCATGTGGTAACCGGCAGGGTCGATCAGTACCAGCTTGCCAACCCGCTGCGGCTGGGCCACGGCAAAGTTCCAGGCGATATAACCGCCCAGCGAGTTACCGGCGATATCCGCCTTGTCCACCTGCAGGTAATCGAGCAGCAGACCGAGCACACGAATCATCCGCTCGGCCGAATACTGGCCATCACGCGCAGGGCCTGTCAGGCCAAAACCGGGGACATCGAAACGGATGATGCGGTAATCGGCTGCAAAGGCTTGCACCCAGCCGTCCCAGGTATGCAATGAAGCGACCACACCGTGGATCAGCACCAATGCCGGTTTGTCTCGGCTGCCCTCATCGCGGTAGTGGATATTGAAGCCATCGAGTTCGATATAGCGGGAGCCTTCGGCCGCATTACCGTAGCGCGCCTTGAGGCGCTCCAGCGGCAGGGCGCCGAAGCCCAGGCGGGCGAAACCGGCAGATAGTGGCGGCTGCAGGGGCAGGCTGTTGGCGGTCATGCACGGTACCTCGGTTCTTATTGGAGTCACCGTGATCAGAACATGAGACCTGGCCGAGCGCTGCCCAACCTTGGGTCTGTTCCCACCTCATTTCTCGCTGAATTCGGCTCATGAAGAGCCGGGAGCGCCTACGCCCCCTGGACACAGCGAAGCGATCAGCAGATCGCCAAGCACCGCCTTGGCGCGCTCGATTTCCTCACGACTGGCGCTGCGCCCGAGCAGGTCGAGCGAGGCCGCTTCAAGTGCCCAGATCAGCGCCTGATAAACCAGCGGATCACGCGGCGCCAGCTCAGGCTCCAGACGTTCGACCAGTAATCGCAGCATCTCCTGATGAGCTCGCTGACGATGAGCGGCCAAAGGCGATTGCGCACGCAACGCCTCTTCCTGCATCAGGCGGATTATCGGCCCGACAGCCAGGTGATAGTCGAAGAAAC
Organism: Pseudomonas berkeleyensis; assembly: GCF_014109765.1. Classification (NCBI taxonomy): domain Bacteria; kingdom Pseudomonadati; phylum Pseudomonadota; class Gammaproteobacteria; order Pseudomonadales; family Pseudomonadaceae; genus Pseudomonas; species Pseudomonas berkeleyensis. The sequence continues at coordinate 1,162,410 of NZ_CP059139.1, read as the reverse complement.
GCCCGACCATCGCGCGCAGCCAGGCCTGAGGGCTACCAGCCACCTGCTGCATCTCGCGAAAACGAGCAAGCAGCAGTAGCACCGACGTCTGATAGATGCCTTCGAGCACGTCCATCTTGTTGGCGAAGTACTTGTAGAACGTACGCCGCGATACCTGCGCGGCAGCCAGTAGATCGTTCACGGTCGCCTGCTCGAGACCTTTTCGCGCGAATACGCCGATGGCTGCCAGCTGGATATTGGTGCGCTGCAGGTGACCGATCAGTGGCCCCTCGGCACCTGCGCCCTGCTGCGACGCGAGCGCGCCGTAACCGCCCAGATCCTCGAATACCGCCTGAATCGCGCCGTGTTCTGCCAACTCGTCCATGCTGTGTTCCCAACCAAGGCGCGGGTGACGCGACGCCCCTAGCTGGGTACTCTGGAGCCGCCTCTAGCCGCGGATATTCATCGTGTCGCTCACCCTAGCACGTCGCCTGTTCTGGCCGCTGGCCATCCTTTTGCTGGTCTGGCTACCGCCGGCTGGAGCGGCCGAGCTGTTCTATCTCGGCCAACGTATTCCAGACGTGAACAAGCCCTGGCGCAGCGACGACTACCGGCAACTGCGCGAAGCGCTGGAGAAGGTGGACAGCACACAGGCCAATGCCTTGCCGCGACGCAGTGGCGAATTCACCGGGCCGATCTACCAACGCATGATCGCTCCAGACAACTTCCGGCCGCAGTTGAATATCTATGCACCACTGGAGTTGCGGCAGAACGAGGCGCGGGAAGTGCTGTTCGAACTCAAGGAACTGATGCGCCTGTACTTCGACTTCCGTGCCAAGCAGCAACCCTATGCAGCCGAAGCGCTCGGCCTGATGAGCTACTCGCTGCGCCAGCAGGCCATCCTCTTCACCCTCACCACCGAGTTCTGGATGACGCTTTCACAAAGCGAGCAAAGCAATCCGGTTCGCCTGCAGGGCCTGCAGGAAACCAAGGCTGCGGCAGCGATGCTCAGCAGCAGCGCGCTCGATTACCTGGAACTGACCCAGGCCTTCGGCCGCGACGAGCTACTGCTGTATAGCGCCGAGCTGAGCCAACAGTTGCCGGAGCTGTTCGTCCATCTGCCTGCGGATGTGCAGGCGCAGCTGCTGACCCGCATCGAAGGGCTCGCCAGCGGGCACCGTTATCCACAAGTCGGCCAGGACATGGCCAGCTTGCTGCCAGTGCTGCAGATGATCCATCAGGATGTGCGAATCAAGCTGGCGCAGCCAGTGACGCCTGCGATCAAGGCGCCAGCACTGGATCTGTCGCTGCCAACCTCAACGCAGTAGACCGAGCCCCTTGGCGCGGGCGACCGCCTGGGTGCGTCGCTCGACACCCAGTTTGCTGTTGATATGCCGGGCATGAGTCTTGACCGTGTGCAGGGAAATGAACAATCGGTCGCTGATTTCCTGGTTGGAACAACCTCGGGCGATCAGTTGCAACACGGCCAGTTCGCGGCTGCTGAGTTTCTCCGCCAGCGGCTCCTGCTCCAGCACGGGCTCCTCATCGGCTAGCTGAACGAGCGGTAGCTGGCTGATCAGCGCATCACGTGCGGGGCAGGATGGGCGCGCCAGCAGGCGTTCACGCAGCCACTGCGGCTGATGGTGAATCAGCTCGATGAAGGGCAACAGCGCGCCTCCCTCGGCCCCCTCCAGGCAACTGTCGAGCTGCTGCTGCGCCTCGCGCTCGCGCCCCGTCTGGCGCAGCAACTGGGCCAGTTGCGCCTGCGCTACCAGACCAATCAGTTGCCCACCGCCGCCTTGGGCACGTTGATACAAGGCGCGCAGGCGCCGCTCGGCGGCCTCGAGCAGCCCTTGCTGCCGCTCCAGCGCGGCTTGCTGCAAATCGATATGCAGCGCCAGCTGTGGGTGAAACTCGGGCGCTAATGCACGCCCCTGTGCGCCGTAAGTGTCATCCAGCTGCGGCAACCAGGCAGCGGCCAACTCGACCTGTCCTTGGCGTAACCAGAGCTCACACTTGATCAGCGTGATCATCGCCAGGTAGTAGATCGCAGGTACGTCCCAGACATGCATCAGACGCTCGGCCTCACCGAGCAAGGCGAAGGCCTCGGCAGGACGACCGTCGCGCCCTTCCAGGCTGGCCAGCACGCAGTAGCCGATCACCACGCCCACGTCGCGACAGCCCCTGGCCTCGACGATACCTGCGCGCAGCCGTTCCGACGCTTGCGGCTGCAAACGCAGGCTGAGCAGATAGCCCTCGTAGAGCGTCAGCCGCGCACGCACCGAATAGCTGCGCTGCGCCGCCAAGCCTTGCACACGGGCGAGGCCCTGACGCACCTCGCTCAGCGCACGTAACACCTCGCCACGCGCTTGCAGCACGCGCGCGCGCTCATAATGCGCCAACGCCTCGAGCAAGGGATTTTCAATCCGCTGAGCCAGCTCCAATGCATCGCGGTTGAGGCCGCGAGCGCGCCATAGATCTCCACGCGCAATGGCCAGGTTGGCCAGAGCAGACAGGCACATGAAGTGCGGGCCATAACGATCAGCCGGCAGGCTGGCCAAGGCCTCGCTGCACTGCTGCTCGGCACGCGCGCCATCGCCGCGTCCGCGCGCGATGATGCCATCCAGGGCCTGCCATTGCGCCAGCAGACTGCGCTGACTGGCAGCATCCGCAGCGGGCAGAAAGCGATCCAGTTGATCGAGCAGTTCCTGTGCCGCATCCAGTTGGCAGGCCAAAGCCAACGCCCAGCCATACAGCATGATCAGACGTGGTGTGCTGACCAGCAGATCGTCCGGCAGATTGGTCTTCCAGCGCAGCAGCATGGCGATGTTCTGTTCCGCCAGCATCTGCTCCTCGGAAAGATTCTGCACCAGGCTGGCGGCCACATCGGACTGGCCAGCCAGCAACGCCTGCTCGATGGCTGCATCCAGCATGCCCTGAGCGGCAAACCAGCGACAGGCGCGCAGATGAGAACCACTGCGCGAGCGGCTCAAACCATCAGCCGGTCGTGCATTGAGCAGATCGGAAAACAGATGGTGATAGCGAAACCAGCGCCCCTGCTCGTCGAGCGGCACCAGAAATACCTGGTTCGCCTGCAACTGGCGGATGATCGCAGCGCTGTCATGGCAGTCACGCACCGCATCGCACAACTCGGCGCAGAAACGCTCGAGGCAGGCCGTGTCGTAGAGAAACTGCTGCACCTCGGGTGGCTGACGCTCGATGACCTCTTCGAGCAGGTACTCGCGAATCAACCCTTCGCCACCATGCAGCTCCGGCCCTTCTCCTGCCCCGTCATCCAGCTCCTCTACCGCCAACAGCCACAGGCGCAACCCCGCGACCCAGCCTTCGCTGCGCTGCAGGATGCCGGCAAGCTGCTGCTGTTCCAGGTGCGTGCCCTGGCTCGCCAACAGGGCATCCAGTTCAGCAGCGGTCAGGCGTAAATCCTGCTCGTTCAGCTCCAGCAACTGCCGCGACAAGCGCAGGCGCGCCAGATGCCAATCGGGACGCTGACGACTGGTAACCAGCAGCAGAACACCGGGCGGCAGGTGATTGAGGAAAAATTGCAGACAGCGATCGAGCACCGGCCCCTGCGCCAGGTGATAGTCATCCAGCACCAGCAGTAGAGGCTGGCCGTCATCGAGCTCATGAGCCAACTCATCGAGCAGCCCATCGAGCCATTGTTCGAAAGCGAAGGGTTGATGCCGTTGACGCATTTTCAGCAGACCGAGCGCCTCTTCCCCCAGAGCCGGATAGAACTGCTGCAAACCTTGCAATAGACGCTCAAGAAAACGCCCAGGGTCGTGATCACGCTCACTGAGCCCCAACCACAGGCTGCGCCAATGAGCAGGCAAGCGCTCGCAGAATTCGATGGCCAACGAGCTTTTACCGAACCCCGCAGGTGCAGAAACCAGCAGCAGACGACCCTGCAAGCCCTCCTCGAGGCGCTCGCACAGACGCGGTCGCGGCATGTGCCCTGCCGGCAGCGGTGGGCGATAGAAACGGGCTTCGACCGGCGTGGCCGGCATGTAGGAAAACCCTGGCGAGCGAGAAAGGTCTGTCATCGGCCGATTCTTGGAAGTCTTCTGTAGGCTGCTGCGGGCACGATCTGACCCAGCCTAGCGACTTGCCATGGCCATTAGAAGCCTCGGCTACAGTCCGTAACGAAAAAGCCGAAAGCCGAGGCAAATACCAGTCGGCAAATATCAGTATTTTCGCTGCGCACAGTGCACCCTACCCAGGAAACGAAAAAGCCGGCACAAGGCCGGCTTTGTCGTGTTACAGAGTAACGGTGTTAGCGAACACCCGCCTGACGCAGAGCGGCCGGGGTGTAATCGCTACCAGCAGCCTTGTAGTTGAAGTCGTAGGCTTGTTTCTCCTCGTTCTTCATACCCAGGGCCAGGTAACGGCCGGACAGCAGGTCGTACAGGGTTTCGACGGTGTACCACGGCACTTGCTTGTCGTAGTAGTACTGAGCATGGGCCTCAGCTACACGCCACAGGGTGCCACGGCCATCGTAGTGGTCGATCAAAGCGGCTTGCCAGGTGTCCTCGTCGATGTAGAAGTCACGCTTGGCATAGATGTGACGCTCGCCAGACTTCAGGGTCGCGGTCACGTGCCAGACGCGGTGCAGCTCGTAGCGAGTCAGATCCTGGTTGATGTGACCGGCCTTGATGATGTCGGAGTACTTCAGGTTCGGCGAGTCCAGCTTGTAGGAGTTGTACGGGATGTAGATCTCCTTCTTGCCTTCGAGCTTCCAGTCGTAACGATCCGGCGCACCGTTGTACATGTCGAAGTTGTCGGAGGTACGCAGACCGTCCGCGGCGGTACCTGGACCGTCGTAGGACACCTGCGGTGCACGACGCACGCGACGTTGACCAGCGTTGTACAGCCACGCCAGACGCGGCTCCTTCACCTGGTTGAGGGTCTCGTGCACCAGTAGCACGTTACCAGCCAGACGCGACGGAGCAGTCACACGCTGTTTGAAGTAGAACAGGACGTTGCTTTCCTTGTTCGGGTCGAAGTCGGTCAGCGCATCACGGAAGGTGAACTCGTCCTGGAAGTAGACCAGCGAGTAGGAACCGTTCGGTTGCGGAGTCGCCTGGGTCACCAGACGACGCACACTGCCACCGCGGTAGCGGGTGATGTGGTTCCAGATCGCTTCCAGACCGTTCTGCGGGATCGGGAACGGGTTGGCGGTCTGGAAATTCTCCAGGCCGTTACCACCCTCGACCATCTTGGTGTTGACGGCGTTCTGCTTGGCCGCCTCGATCACCGCGGCCGGCACGGTCGCCGAACGATGGGTCGTGAAGACCGGCATCTTGTAGCTTTCCGGGTAGCGCTTGAACATGGCCAACTGGCCAGGGGTCAGCTTGTCCTTGTACTGATCGACGTTCTGCGCCGTGATGGTGAACAGCGGCTGCTCGCTGGCAAACGGATCGGCCAGGAAGCCACGCGGGTCGACTGCACCGGCGTTGGTCGGCAGACCGCCAGTCCAGGCAGGGATCGATCCATCGGCATTACCAGCCATTTCCGCACCCAGCGGGGTCAAGGTCGTGCCCAGCTTGGCCGCTTCGTCAGGCGACACTGCTGCCATCACACCGGTCGCCAGCAGGGACAGGGTCAGGACGCCGCTTTGCCACAGTTTTTTTGTTGTTTTCATTTGCATCATGATTCCTCGAATTTCCTGACCGCTTAGAAGTTCATACCGAAGCTGAGCGCGACGAAGTCACGGTCAACCGAGGTGTTGTACTTGCCATCAAAGAAGTTGGTGTAGGACAGGCTGGCGGTATAGGTGTTCTGGTAATCGGCGTCTAGGCCGAGGCTGACGGCTTTGGCGCCTTCAGTAAACAGGCCATTTGGCCCGTAGCCATTGACATCATGCGACCAGGACACACTGGGGCGCAGGTTCACGCCAACGATAGCGTTCGGATAGTCCCAAATGGCCCGGGCGCGATACCCCCAAGAGGTGCTGGTGGCAAAACCATCGTCTTCACAATAACGATCAACATTCTTGCCAGAGTTACCGTTAAGAATTTGAGAGCAGGTATTGCGGAAGACGCCGGGGGCTACCTGAGTCGGCGGCAATGGCCCTGGGCCATAGCTAGGATCACGACCGTAGCGAACCTTATCACTACTCTCCAGACCGCCAATATGTACAACACCAATCTCACCAACCAGAGTCAGACGCGAAGCCCCCATGACTTGGTCAAAAAAGTGAGTGAAGGTCGTTTGGAACTGAGTAATTTCCTTACGGTTGTAGCCATGAAGATCTTGTCCTTGGGCACCGTTTGCCAGCGAGGCATTAGCAAATGCACCGCCGAGAAGCTTTACACCGCCATAAAGGATATCTGTAGAGTTGATTTGAACCGGAGCATTCGGCCGGTAACTCAATTCACCCGACCATGCAGTACCAGTAGGCAGAGTGGTGGCGAAGCTCAACCCGTAAAGACGGATATCTTCCGGATACTCCATGAAATAATTCGAGTTCGCTGCAATCACAAGCGGCGCCGCTGCCCCCGCCCCCGGAGCGACCGCATAGACACTGCCAGGTGCCGCCGTCGCGCTGAAAATAGGCGTCCGACTATGGTAGTTGATGAAGTAAGCACCGAACTCGGTATCTAGCGGCTCAAACAAATAACGGAATGCCACACCAAATTGGCCACTGTCACGAGCGTCCCGATCACCGCTACGGGGCACGATAACACCCTCGCTAGTTCCTGTTATTGGCCTGAAACCAGGTACCGCCGCGAAGTTGGCATTGAGAACTGCAAGCGTGCCAGCACCTGGGTTTGTCAGAACTGCTAGGTTGTTATCACAACCATCAGCAACGATGTCAGCCTGAGCAAAGAAGGTACCGCAGTTGTCGACAACAGTCTGATCCCACTCCAGTTGATAAAACGCCTCCATGGAAAGGTTATCGGTCAGACTCTGGGCAACATAGAACATGTTGACCGGAATCAAACCTTCCTTGATTTCAGCGCCAGGACGACGAAACGCAGCAGCATCAATCGGGTTGATTGCATTGATACTGTTCTGGATAAAGGTACTTTCACCCCAGCTGACAACTTGTTTACCCAGACGAACCGAGCCAGGTTGATTACCGATGGCGTAATTGTGGTAGACGAAGGCGTCCAGAATTTCAGCGCCAGATGATTTAGCGCCCTCTTTGCGATTACTGTCGTCAATGTCCTTGAACAGACGGCTCTCGTCTTTCAGTTCGAAGTCATACCAATACTTGCCCCGAACGAACACACCGGTGTCCTTGTACTTCAACTCAAGGTCATGGATACCCTTGAAGATCTTCGAGAAAGTCTCACCGCGCTTGAAGTTCAGGTGAGCATCATCAGACGTCTGAGACAGCCCATCACCACCATTATTCTTGCCTATCAGGTTTTTATCGGCCTTTGACGTGGACCAACTCGCCCCCACCGACAGCGACGAGTCGAACTGCCCTTCGATCTCGCCGATATTGAAAGTGACGCCGAATGCCGGAGCGGCAAGGGTGGAAGCGAGGCTGACGGCCAGCGGCAGTTTTGCCAGGCGCCAGTAGGGTGTTGTTTTTGTTGTCATCGACGCTACTCCATGTGTTTTTTGTTATGGATGCTTTGACTATAGCCAGCGGGTGGTACTGCTTGATCCCTCGAAAGTGTGATTTGCAGACCCCAGCCACTCTGGCTCGCAGGTTTCAGGCCCTGCCCCTAGCCAAGCATGGACGGGAAACAGCAATTAGCAAGCCAAACGCTTGTTTGACTGAGTGGTCACCTGCATCACCCAGTCAATTCGCACCTCACAGCGTGGACAGAAATGCGCTACCCGCCTCTTGCCACTGGGCGATTTCGACGCGAATGCGCTTCTTGTCGAGCTTGCCGACGCTGGTCTTGGGAATTTCGGTAACAAGCGCGATTTGCGTAGGGATCGCCCACTTGTTGATATGTCCCTGCTCGACGAAAGGCTTGAGATGTTCCTTGAGTCCCTTGGCATCCAGCCCTTGCTCCTCGTGCAATACCAGCAATGCGAACGGGCGCTCCCCCCACTGCGGATCGGGCACCCCAACCACTGCCACTTCACGCACGACAGAGTGACGGCTGATCAGGTCTTCCAGCTCCAGAGAGGAGATCCACTCGCCCCCGGTCTTGATCACGTCCTTGATACGGTCGCGAATCTCGATGAAACCCATGCCATCGATGGTCGCCACATCCCCGGTGTGCAACCAGCCATGCGCCCACAACTCCTCCCCCTTCTCCGGCTCACGGAAGTAGCCCTGGGTCAGCCAGGGTGAGCGCAGTACCAGCTCGCCCTGAGACTCACCATCGCTCGGCAGCAGCTTGCCGTCCGCGTCCATGATCGCAGCCTCCACCAATGGCACCGGTATGCCGGCCTTGATGCGATAGGTGGTGCGTTCGTCCTCACTGCCCGCACGCAGCTCTTCGTTGAGGTAGGCACAGGAAATGAGCGGGCAGGTCTCGGACATGCCGTAGGCTGCGGTCAGCTGGATGCCACGCGCCTTGGCCGCTTCGTAGAGGGAGCGATTCAGTGCGCTGCCGCCGATGATCATCTTCATGCCACCGAAATCATGACCCTGCGCACCGGGCGCGTTGAGCAGCATTTGCAGGATGGTCGGGACGCAATGGGAGAAGTTGACCTTCTCTTCCTTGATCAGCCGGCAAAGCATGTCCGGCTCGTAGCGGCCGGGATACACCTGTTTGACCCCGAGCATGGTGGCCACGTACGGCACGCCCCAGGCATGCACGTGGAACATCGGCGTGATCGGCATGTAGACATCGTCATTGCCCAGCAGACGAATGCTGTCCAGACCGCCCATGGTGGTCGCCATGGACATCGTGTGCAGCACCAGTTGCCGGTGAGTGAAGTAGACGCCCTTGGGGTTACCCGTCGTGCCAGTGGTATAGAAGGTAGTGGCCACCGAGTTCTCATCGAAATCGGCGAAATCGTAGTGCGAGCTGGCAGCAGCCAGCAGGCTCTCGTATTCGCCGACCAGGCTCGGCAGTTCGGCGTTCTTTTCCTCACCATCGGTCAGCAGCAGCGTCTTCTCGACAGTGGTGAGCTGTCCGGCGATACCGTTGTACAACGGCACGAACTCACTGTTGACCAGCACGAAGCGATCTTCGGCGTGGTTCATGGTGTAGAGGATCTGATCCGGGGACAGGCGAATGTTGATGGTGTGCAGCACTGCGCCGAGCATGGGGATGGCGAACATGCACTCGAGATAGCGGTGGCTGTCCCAGTCCATGACGGCGACGGTATCTCCGGCCTTGACCCCGGCCTCGCTGAGCACGTTGGCCAGACGCGCGACACGCTCGTTGAAGGTGGCGTAGCTATAACGCAGCTTGTCGCGATAGACGATTTCGCGGGTCTTCTCGTAGCGACTACCGGACAACAGCAGCCGTTTGATCAGCAGCGGATAGGCGTGAGCATTGGCGGCGGGAGGAATCAGTCGAGTCTGCAGCATGAAGTCACCTTGAGGCACGCTAGGAATAGGTATGCCGCGACTCTAGAACGGCTCCTGCACAGCGAAATCAGCCCAAAGAATGATTTGCCACGTGACTCTATGGCCACTTTTGGTCACAGGTTAGAATCGAATCCACCATCCAGTCTCGGAACAAGCTGTACCGAGCCCCACTTTCGTTCGAGGTAACACCATGTCCGATATCGTCATCGTCAGCGGCGCCCGTACTCCCATGGGTGGCTTTCAAGGCAGCCTGGCCAGCGTGCCAGCCGTCGAGCTGGGTGCAGCCGCCATTCGCGAAGCGGTCAAGCGTGCGGGCATCGAGCCAGCCGACGTGCAGGAAGTGATCATGGGCTGCGTGCTGCCCGCCGGCCTCAAGCAAGGCCCAGCGCGTCAGGCCTCGCTCAATGCCGGCCTGCCATCCGCCACCGGCTGTACCACCCTCAACAAGCTGTGCGGCTCGGGCATGAAGGCCGTGATGATGGCCTTCGACTCGCTGAAAGCCGGCAGCAACCAGGTCATGATCGCCGGCGGCATGGAAAGCATGTCCAACGCGCCGTACGTGCTGGAGAAGGCACGCACGGGCCTGCGCATGGGCCATGGCGAGATCAAGGATCATATGTTCCTCGACGGTCTGGAGGACGCTCGCAGCGGCCGACTAATGGGCTCATTCGCCCAGGAAACGGCGGATAAACACGGCATAACCCGTGAGGAAATGGACGCCTACGCCATCGAATCGCTGCGCCGTGCCCAAGCCGCGATCAAGGACGGTTCGCTGGATGCCGAGATCGTCCCGATCACCGTGACGTCACGCAAAGGCGACGTGGTGGTGAAGGATGACGAACAGCCGCTGACAGCCAACCTGGACAAGATTCCCGCACTCAAGCCGGCCTTCAAGAAGGACGGAACCATCACCGCGGCCAACGCCAGCTCGATCTCCGACGGCGCCAGTGCGCTGCTGCTGATGACCGCCGATGAAGCCGCCAAGCGCGGTCTCAAGCCGCTGGCCAAGATCGTCGCGCACGCCACCCAGAGCCAGGAGCCGAGCGAGTTCACCCTGGCCCCTATCGGCGCGATGAGCAGCCTGCTGAAGAAGACCGGCTGGAACAAGAACGAGATCGACCTGTTCGAGATCAACGAAGCCTTCGCCATGGTGACCATGCTGGCGATGCGTGAGCACGGCCTCGATCACGCCAAGGTCAACGTATTCGGTGGCGCCTGCGCTCAAGGTCACCCGGTCGGTTCCACCGGCTCGCGGATCATCCTCACCCTGATCAACGCCCTGCAGAAGAAAGGTGGCAAACGCGGCGTCGCCTCGCTGTGCATCGGCGGCGGCGAAGCTACGGCCGTGGCCATCGAGCTGCTATAAGCCAGCCCAACATGAAAGAGCCCCGCAATTGCGGGGCTCTTCGTTTAACGCATCTCGGTCAGTGCCAGCTTCACACCGATGCCCACCAGCACTGCACCCATCATGCGGTCGAACCAATGCCCCATGCGGGCGAAACCGGCACGCACGCGTTGCTGGCTGAACAGCCAGGCCACCAGGCAGAACCAGAACGCCGTGGCCAACGCCAGGTAGATGCCATACCCCGCCTGCACGGGCACAGGGGTATGCGGATTGATCACCACGGTGAACAAGGAAAGGAAAAACAGCGTTGCCTTGGGGTTGAGCCCATTGGTGATGAACCCGGTGACGAACGCACCACGGCCGCTGCGCTCGCCTGTCGCCAGGCTCAGCTCGGCGCTGGCCGGATCGGCCGGACGCGCACGCAGCGCCTTGAAGCCGATATACAGCAGATAAGCTGCAGCCAGCCATTTCAGTGCATTGAACAAGACGATGGACTGCGACACGATCAAACCGATGCCGAGCAGTGAATAGGTCACATGCACCAGAATGCCGGTACCCACTCCGAAGGCGGTGAACAATCCCGCGCGGCGACCGTAGCCGACACTCTCGCGCACGACGATGGCGAAGTCCGGCCCGGGGCTGGCCACTGCCAGCAGGTGAATCAGGGCAACAGTGAGGAATTCACTCCAGTACATGGCGGCTCCGCATCGACAGTGAAGGTCTGGTAGGCTCGCCAATCTACTCCTGCGCCCCCTCTGCGAAAAGGTACAGCTGATGAGCAATAGTCCACACGCCGTGTTTCTCGATCATGCCTCTCTCGACCTGGGTGATCTCGACATGCAGCCGCTGCATCAGGCGTTCGCCGAGCTGACCCTGCACGCGCATACGCGTCCGGATCAGGTCGCCGACCGCCTGCAAGGCGCACAGGTCGCCATCAGCAACAAGGTGCCGCTGGATGCCGCGACTTTCGCCGCCTGCCCCGACCTGAAACTGGTGCTGGTCACCGCCACCGGCACCAACAATATCGACCTGAAAGCCGCCAGCGCACAGGGTGTGACCATCTGCAACTGCCAGGGCTACGGCACTCCGTCCGTGGCGCAACACACCTTGATGTTGCTGCTGGCACTGGCCACGCGTCTCCCCGACTACCAGCGCGACATTGCTGCGGGTCGTTGGCAGCAGGCCAGCCAGTTCTGCCTGCTTGATCACCCCATCGTAGAACTCGAAGGCAAGACCCTGGGCATGCTCGGCCATGGCGAACTGGGCGGCGCCGTCGCACGCCTGGCTGAAGCCTTCGGCATGCGCGTGCTGCTCGGCCAACTGCCCGGCCGCCCCGCGCGCGCTGACCGCCTGCCGCTGCATGAACTGTTGCCACAGGTCGATGCACTGACCCTGCACTGCCCGCTCAATGAACAGACGCGCAATCTGATTGGCGCCGCTGAGCTGGCGCTGATGAAACCGCGGGCCTTTTTGATCAACACCGCACGTGGCGGGTTGGTCGACGAACAGGCGCTGGCTGATGCCTTGCGCAACGGCCATCTGGGCGGCGCTGCCACCGATGTATTGCTGCAGGAACCGCCGAAGGACGGTAACCCGCTGCTGGCGGCGGACATTCCACGCCTGATCGTCACCCCGCACAGCGCCTGGGGTAGCCAGGAAGCACGTCAGCGCATCGTCGGCCAGGTAGTGGAAAACGCTGCCGGGTTCTTCGCCGGTGCACCGCTGCGAGTCGTCGGGTAAGCTGCGCAGCTTTTTCAGGCAGGTACCACCATGGATGCGCGAAGCGAAGTTCTCCTGCGTCAGGCCGAGCTGTTCGATGGCGCACTATTGCTGGCCGGCTTGCCAGCCGATGACCTGCTCGGCGTACTGCCGCAGGCGCAAGGCTGGAACTGGCACGCAGGCGATCAGGCGCTACTCGCTACGCGCTTTGCCAGTCGTAGCCAGTTCGGCACACGCATGCCGGACGGCGATTACCGCGCCGCGGTGCTGTTTCTGCCCAAGTCACGCGAGCTGACCGATTACCTGCTGCAAACCCTGGCCTCTCGCCTGGCCGGCAAACCGCTGTATCTGGTCGGCGAAAAACGCGGCGGCATCGAGCGCGCAGCCAAACAGCTGGCAGCCTATGGCAAGCCACGCAAGCTCGATAGCGCACGGCACTGCCAACTCTGGTACGTCGAGGTGGTACAGGCGCCGCCTGTGCCCGATCTGCATGCACTGGCCCAGACTTATCCGCTGCAGCTGGCCGATGGGGAGCTGGAGATCGTCACCCTGCCCGGCGTGTTCGCCCATGGCCGCCTGGATCGCGGCAGCGCACTGCTGCTGGAACACCTGGACGACCTGCCGCGCGGCCACCTGCTCGACTTCGGCTGTGGCGCCGGCGTGCTCGGCGCTGCGCTCAAGCGACGTTATCCAGACAGCGAAGTGAGCCTGTTGGATGTCGACGCCTTCGCCCTGGAAAGCAGCCGCCTGACCCTCGCTCGCAATGGCCTATCGGCCAACCTGATCGCAGGCACCGGAATCGAATCGGCGCCAGAGGGACTGAGCGCCATTGTCAGCAACCCACCGTTCCATCAGGGCGTGCACACCGACTACCACGCCAGCGAGAACCTGCTGACCCAATCAGCACGCCATCTGGTCAAAGGTGGCGAGCTGCGTCTGGTGGCCAACAGTTTCCTCAAATACCCGCCGCTGATCGAGCGCCACCTCGGCCCCTGCCGAGCATTGGCCGAAGCCGATGGTTTTCGCATCTACAGTGCACGCCGCTGAATTGGGGTTGATCCCAGCGCAGCGCTTGGGCACAATTGCGCCCGTCCTAGGGGAGTAGTCTCCCGCGAGCGCCCTGCTCGCTCGGTATGCGTCAACACACTTGCTCCGCAGAGCATGGCGCATGCGACCCAAGGCCTACCTAGAGAGGCCTGCGGTTTGACAAGACCTATGACACGTACAACCTCACCCGGGGCGGGAAGGTAGTTCGTGTCATAAGCCGTGTTGACCCGCCCCTTTAGGAAACCTGATGCTGGAATCCCTGTTCGTCCCCACCTTCATCGTGGCCCTCGCCGAAATCGGCGATAAGACCCAATTGCTCGCTCTACTGCTGGCTGCTCGTTTTCGCCGGCCCTGGCCGATCATCTGGGGCATCGTCGTCGCCACCCTGGCCAACCACTTTGCGGCAGGCGCCATTGGCAACTGGGTTGCCGGCTTCTTCTCGCCAGCCACACTGAGCTGGATCCTCGCAGCCAGCTTCGTCGCCGTGGCAGCCTGGACACTGGTTCCGGACAAGCTGGACGACGATGAGGAGTCGGGCCTGAAGAAATACGGCCCCTTCCTCACCACCCTGATCGCCTTCTTCCTCGCCGAGATGGGCGACAAGACCCAGGTCGCCACCGTCATGCTGGCTGCGCAGTACCCACACTTCGTGCTGGTGGTGATCGGCACCACGCTGGGCATGCTGCTGGCCAACGTACCGGTGGTACTGGCGGGTAACTTCGCCGCCGAACGCCTGCCGCTGACCTTGATCCGTCGCCTGGCGGCCTGCGCCTTCGCTGCCTTGGCGGTGTACGCCGGCTACCAGGCGATGAAACTGAGCGGCCTGATCTGACGTAGCACTGACGCCAACCGCCTGGCATTTCGGCCAATCCCAGCCCCCTCCTGCCTGCTGCTAAAGTGCGCGCCATGTCACGCAGTTCAAGCCCGCAGTAAGGAGGGCACGATGTCGCTGGATGATCGCAAGAGGGTGGTGTGCCAGCACATCGACCTGGCATGGAACAAAGGCCGGCTGGCACTGGCCGAGCAATTGCACAGCCGTGATTTTCTCTACAAGAGCTCCTTCATCGACCACCCGATAGACAGCACCGGCTTTACCCAGATGGTGCAGGACATCCGCCATGCGATGCCGGATCTGCAGGTCGTGATCGAGGAATGCATCGCCGAAGGCTACAAGGTGGTCACCTGGAGCACCTTGATTGGCACCATTCAGAAGCCCGCGCTGGGTTACCCGCCCAGCGATAAGGTGCTGAGTATTTCAGCGATGGCTTTCTGGACGCTGAACCCGGGCAACGAGATTCAGGAGATCTGCACCATGTTCGACATGGAAAGCTTCCGCTCTCAGCTCGGTCTGAATACTCGCCCCTTCGCCGAAAAAGCCCTGCCCTGAAACGTCAACGGCGCGCCGTGAACATCACACCGCGCCGTTTTCATGCCCTCGAACTCAACGCCCGGCCTTGGCCTGCTCGTACAACGGCATCACCTTGGGAATGGCCGCCTGCAGCGAGGCGATGCGACTGCTGGATGACGGGTGCGTACTCATGAACTCGGGGGGAGCGCCACCACCGGCCGCCTCCATTTTCTGCCACAGGCTGATGGCCGCATTCGGGTTGTAGCCCGCACGGGCAGCCAGCTCCAGACCGATCAGATCGGCCTCGTTCTCGTTACCACGGCTGTTGGGGTACGTCAGGCTGTACTGCACCAAGGTATCGGCCAATGCCATGCCGCTTTCGCCCAGACCGAGCAATGCGCCAGCCCCTTGCTTGGCGACCTGAATGCCATAAGCCTTGGACATTGCCTCACGGCTGTGCTCACGCAGGGCGTGCGCCATCTCGTGCCCCATGATCGCAGCGATTTCATCGTCGGTCAGTTTCAGCTGCTCGATGATGCCGCTGTAGAAGATGATCTTGCCGCCCGGGCCACAATTGGCATTGAGCTCCGGACTCTTGATCAGGTTGACCTCCCACTGCCAGTTGGCGGCATCCGGACGAAAACGCGGCGCCTGCGGGATCAGGCGACCGGCGATGGTCTGCAGACGCTTGGCGTTGGCGCTGGTCTTGTCCAACACGCCCTTGCTCGACGCCTCGCTCAATGTCTGCTGATAGGACTGCGCATACATCTGATTGACTTCTTCAGCTGACAGCATGCTGAACATGTACTGCTTGCGCTCAACGCCAACCGCGCCACCACTGGTGGTGTTGACTGCCTGGCAACCGCTCAACAGCAGCGCCGTGGCCAGGCCACTCAGATAAAGAATCTTGCTCATCGAGCCATCTCCTTGAATCGGACGCCCTATGCTAGGCCGCCCCCGCAACACGAGCAACAGCACCACTTGCGCGATGGCTGTGCGCCATCTTTGCTGAATACGACACCAGCCTGCTCGTTAGCACCACCCCATTAAGGTTTTATCCTGTCACTGCCGATATCCCGTGACAGGCCAATCTGTGCCCGGGAGCTCTCATGAAGTTCAAGTCGATCCAGTTTTCCGTCGCTTTCCTAGCTGGAGCCAGTGTGCTGGCGGTGGTCGTGGCCTTGGTGCTCTACGCGCTGTTCGCCAGCGGGCGAACCCAGACCCTGGTGCAGCAACGCACCCAAGCCTTGCTGGAACAGGTTATCGAACAGCGCCTATCCGCACTCGCGCAGGCGCAGGTCAGTCAAATTCAGCGTGAGCTGGAAACTCCGCTGCAGATTACAGCTGACCTAGCGCGGGTCAACGCCATGCTTGGCGAGAGCGACGCCAATGGCAGCCCCCTGCTCAGCATCAGCCGCGAGGAACTGGCTAACCTCGTACATGAAACCACGGCGCAGAACCCCAAGCTGCTCGGCAGCTACATCGGCTGGGAGCCTAACGCCTTCGATGCCAGCGATGACATGTATGCCGGCAGCAAGGAAAACGGCTACGACGGCACTGGCCGCTTCCTTACCTGGTGGTATCGTAATGCCGACGGCAGCCTGGGCATCGACTCCATCGGATCGATGGAAAGCGAGAAGCTGTTGCCGACTGGGGTGCGTGAAGGGGAGTACTACCTGTGTGCCAAGGAGCGCAAACGCCCCTGTGTGATCGACCCAGCACCGTATGATGTCGGCGGCAAGATGACCATGCTCGCCTCCTTTACCACGCCGATCCTGGTCAAGGGTGAGTTCCGCGGCATCGCCGGTGCGGATCTGGCGGTCAACTTCATCCAGGATCTGCTGGTCAAGGCTGATGCTCAGCTCTACAACGGGGCGGGCGAGATGGCCCTGATCGCCAGCAATGGCCGCCTGGTCGCCTCGACCAAGACCCCGGACAAACTCGGCGAGCCGGCGACCGTGCTGCTCGACGCCAACGAGGTGAGCAATCTCGGCACCTTGCAACCTGGCCAGCCGCTCTACTCCATCGATGCCAAGGACGACCCCGAGAACAGCCATATCGAGCTGTTCCTCAGCTTCAATATTGGCCAGAGCGATACCCGCTGGGTACTGATGGTGGTCTTGCCGCTGAAGGCGGTGATGGCCGAGCTACATCAGTTGCAGGGGGACCTGGCCGCACAGCGCGACGCCGACACCCTGGGCATGACCCTGGTGGGCCTGCTGATCGCCGGTCTCGGTTTGCTGGTGATCTGGTTCGTCGGCTACGGCATCGCCCGCCCGCTGCGGCAGATGGTCGGCATGCTCGACGACATCGCCAAGGGCGACGGCGACCTCACGGTACGCCTGCAGGTTGACCGCAAGGACGAGCTGGGGCAGATCGCCCAGGGTTTCAACGCGTTCCTGGCCAAACTGCAATCGATGATCGCCGCCGTGGTGACCTCGGTACAGCAGGTCAGCGACTCCTCCGAGCACACCGCCGACATCGCCATCCGCACCAACCAGGGCGTGCAGAAGCAGTTGGCCGAGATCGAACTGGTCGCTACAGCAGTTCATGAAATGACCGCTACCGCACAGGATGTCGCACGCAACGCCACCCATGCCGCCGAAGCAGCCAACCACGCGGATCGCGCGGCCAATCAGGGCAAGCAGGTGGTACAGGAAACCTCGGCCGCCATCGCTGCACTGGCTAGCGAGATCGGCCGCGCCGTAGGCGTGGTGCAGAACCTGGCCAAGGACAGCGAGAACATCAACGCCATCCTCGTCGCCATCCGCGGCATCGCCGAGCAGACCAACCTGCTCGCGCTCAACGCGGCCATCGAGGCAGCCCGCGCCGGCGAGCAGGGTCGCGGCTTCGCCGTGGTCGCCGACGAGGTGCGCAACCTGGCACAGAAGACCCAGCAGGCCACCGAAGAAATCCAGAGCATGATCCAGCAGTTGCAGCAGGGCACGCGCGAAGTGGTCAAGGTTATGGAGCAGAGCCAGAACAAGACCGACGACAGCGTGGAGCACGCCAATCAGGCCGCTCAATCCCTGGAATCCATCACTCAGGCCGTGTCGGTGATCAACGACATGAACACCCAGATCGCCAGCGCAGCCGAGGAACAGAGCGCGGTAGCCGAGGACATCAACCGCAACGTCACCAATATCGGCCAGGTCGCCAACGAGGTGGCCAGTGGTGCTGACGAAGCCAGCCAGGCCAGCGCTCAGCTGACCAAACTGGCCGAGCAACAACGTCGCCTGATCAATCAGTTCAAGGTGTAAGGGACTTCACTAGGTAGGGTGTGCCGCGCGCACCGGTTCTAGGCCAACCGCGGGGTGCACAGCCTGGACGACGCCCTCAACACCCCGCGCAGGCTCAAGCCGGAGTCAGGCACTCCGGCGCATCCAGCTTCGGGTCGTTGACCAACGTCGCCAGGGCGTGCTCACGCAGCGCGCCCTGTGGCTTGGCCAGCAGCGCGGCCAACTGCTCGGGAGGCGTCTCGTTGCTCAGCCACAACGCCTGCTCATGCTCATCGAGAATCAACGGACGGCGCAGCGTGGCGGCTTCCTGGGTGATCAACGCCACACTCAGGTACTCATGCCCGGAGACCGGATAAATCTCCCACAGCGCCGCGAAATACATCAGCGAATCGCCGGTGGTCATCCAGTACGGCCGCTTGCGTGTGGCACCGCGCCATTCGTAGAAACCGTTGGCCGGCAACAACGCACGCCTTAGGCGATAAGGCTCGCGAAACATTGGCTGCTCGGCCAGGGTTTCAGCCCGTGCATGAGCCGGAGTCTTGGACAGATCCTTGAGCCAGGCCGGCGTCAGCCCCCAGCGTGCCGATGCGGCCTGTGGCCCGCTCTCGCCAGCACGCAACATCAGCACCTGAGCGTTAGGCGCAAGGTTCCAGTGCGGCTGCTGGCCAGCAGGGAAGCCGGGCAACGCGGCAAAAGCGGGCGACCAGCGAAACAGGGCATAACGTCCACACATGAAACGACTCGACAGGCAGGGGGCGCGTCAGCAGAGCAACACACCCTGGAAAGACTCCGGCTCTTCACCGGTCACAGGTTGCGCGGCATTGTACTCAGCGATCAGCGTGCGTGCCCGTTCGGCATCCACATCGCCAACCACCAACCCGAGCAGACCGCACGCCGGCAACTCCCCCATCGCCCCGATAAGGTGCTGACCGAGCAAATGTGCCTCGACGCCTTCGCTGGCCAGCATATCCACCAGCAGTTGCCCTTCCAGCAGGTTTTCCGGCTCGTAGATTCGCTGCATCAGTCGTTCTCCCCACGAACGTCCAACTGCCATTCGACGCCGTCAGTACGCAGTTCGAACTGAATCGGTCGACAGCACACCGGGCAGTCCTCGATATAGGACTGATCGCCGCCCGACAGATCGAGCAGCGCCTCGGCCGGTTCACCGCAATAAGGGCAATGATACGACTCGCTTTCCAGCATCGCGGCCTCCTTGTGACTTGGCGTTATGACCTCATGATCCAAACACGTTCTCGTAATCTTTTTTATAGCATGTACTTTGTGAAACACTCTTCCCTGACAATACCTAACAAAAGCCTCAAGGATTTGAGACCTTACGGGCAGGCCGCCCCTCACTTCTTCTTAAAGAAAGACAATATATTAGTCTGAGTCCCCGTACCCTCCTCACCGCTGATGACTTCATCTATGGATATAAGCTTTGAAAGCGTACCATTAAAAAACATCACCGCATTGATATGCGTCTTAAACCAAGACTTTCTTTCCTTGAGATACCCTATGCTATTCGCCATATCAATGAGTGCCTGCTCGTTATTAACCTTCATATTTCGCGTATCAAACAGCAGTACTTGCATCACCGTGGACGCCATTTTCCCTTTCCTGTTACTTATCTCATCCTCAATACTCTGCTTTCCGTACTTCTTATCCGTCCAGAACGAATTACTCATATAAAGCTTAAAGCTTTTCTCTCTCGGCGTCTTTAGCTCAATTGCGTAAATAACACGATTGCGCAGTACAAAATAATCAGGATAGGTAACTAATCCTTTTTGAAAATACCCATCCCCATATACAACTTCCAACCGACCAATACCATGCCTATCGCCTTCCCCCACTAGGCGGGCCGTATAAGAATTAGCACCCATTACTCCGGGTTCTGGAATCGTTGCATCCGGAATATCTACACCACCTTCCTTATAGTCTCTGAAATTTAAGTCTCGAGCCAGGAACGCGAACCCCGCACTCTTCAACTCAACATATAAATGCCCCTGAGAGTCACATTCTTGAAGAACCACGTGCTCATGAGAAAACCTACTGTCCTGCTCTTTAAACTCCAGAATCTCTCGAGCGAAAAAATTTTCCGCCTGCTCCACTGGCACACCACTTATCACTGGCTTCTTTCTGTATAAACGCCCATGTATTTCTATCGGATCCGTCGATTCAATCACTACAACCACAGGCATTTCGGAAATATTCGGCGGTTCCGCTGTAGGCGGCGACTTGATAACCTTAAGTTTACAGAAAGAGCACCAGGCTTTGCCCCACTCTGACTCGATTATCTTTTCATCACTTGCACACCAGTGATTTGACTGACATTTATAGAAATATGTCACTCCCTACTCCTCCTTGAAGACAAGAACCATTCACCTCAGTTTCCAGGTACGATCTGGTCGAATGCCAATGTTTCAAAGCGTCCATACGGTAAAAACCTACACACACTAGGAGGACTCCGAGTTTTTGGCCGCTCTCCCGCGCGGTGGACGCTTTCTGCATGACCGACACACCTCTCCCGTATTCACCAGTAGATAGCTGCGCACCAACAAGGCAAACAGCGCAACCCTCTGCACAGCGCTCTTCGCCAAGCCACAAAAGCGCACGTTGGTGCAACCGAACTGCCGCTTGATCACTCGAAAACGGATGCTCCACTCTGGATAGTGGTCGAACCGGGGAATGGATCAATGCGGCATGATGCTCCAGCGTCAATTCGATAACCGCGTTGCACTCAGCGCCTACAATCGCTGTGTTTCCTTAAATCCCTGCTACTTGCCTCCTGTGGACACCCCGTAGGCAAAAGCCCCCCAGGCTAAACCCCGCGATGCCCGTATTTGCGGGCTGCACCGATTGACTGTGACTTGGCGTTATAATTTCCGGTCTATTGCTGACCCTGTTACCCAACCTTAGCCGTTTCACAACAAGAGAGCATGATGGGCGCATTCGATGCCATCCGACCCTATGCCGACGCAGAAGTGCGCCCAGTACTGGCGCGCCTGCTCGCCGACCCGGCGTTTCTCGGCACCCTCACCCGTTTCCGCTTTCCACGGCTTGCCGGGCCATTGGGCTGGCTGCTCAAGCCGCTGATCGCCGCACGGCTGCGCAGCGAATTCGCCAGCATCGACTCGGTCGCCGGCCTGCAGCAGAAGATCGAGCCTTACATCGATCGCACCATCGAACACGCCAGCGACGGCATCAGCTACTCCGGGCTGGAGCACCTGCAGCCGGGCAAAGCCTATCTGTACCTGGCCAATCACCGCGACATCGTCATGGATCCGGCCTTCGTCAACTACGCCGTCTACCATGCCGGCCTGCAGACGCCGCGTATCGCCATTGGCGACAACCTGCTGCAGCGTCCCTTCGTCAGCGACCTGATGCGCCTGAACAAGAGCTTCATCGTGCACCGCTCGATCAGCGGACGCCGGGAAAAACTCGCGGCGTATCAACTGCTCTCGGCCTATATCAGCCATTCGATCCGCGAAGATGGTGAATCGATCTGGATCGCCCAGGCCGAAGGCCGGGCCAAGGACGGCGACGACCGCACCGATTCGGCCATCCTCAAGATGTTCCACATGAGCCGCAAGGACGAGCCGTTCGCCGAGGTGATCGACTCGCTCAACCTGATCCCGGTCTCGATCAGCTACGAATACGACCCCTGCGACCAGGCCAAGGCCCGCGAACTGAGCGTGCGCGCCGCCACCGGCAGCTACACCAAGGCACCAGGCGAGGACGACGCCAGCATCGCCCTGGGCATCACCGGCTACAAAGGGCGCGTGCACCTGCATTTCGGCCCACCGGTGGCCGGCCTGGAAGACACCAAGCAGCTCGCCCTGGAGATGGATCGCCATATCCTCGGCCAGTATCGCCTGTTCCCGGTGCACTACCTGGCCTATGCCATGTGGGAAGGACGCGAAGACGATCTCGGCGTACCAGCAGCCTCCGAGCTGTTCGCCGCAGCCGAATTGAGCAAGGCCGAAGCCGAATGGCGCAAGCGTCTGGCCGCCTGCAGTGCCGAGCAGAAACCCTACCTGATCCTGCAGTACGCCAACCCGGTACGAAACCAGTATCGAATCAAGGCAGGCCTGCCGCTCTGAGGGCGGAGAAACAAACGAAAACGGCAGCCCAATGGCTGCCGTTTTCGTTTAGCGCATGACCGTTACAAACGGGTGCTGAACCAGGACAGCACCAGCGCCGCACTCAGGCAGATCGCACCAAAGCGATAAAAGAAACGGTTGATGCGCAGAGTGCGCTCGTCAAACAGAGGAACCTCGTCGAGGCCATCCAGCTCGCCCTGGGCCAGCACCCGAGCCTGCACACGCTGCTCACGCAGACGCGTCATCAACCACAACCAGCCACCGGCCACAGCGAAGAACAGCGCCAGAGCATTCACTGCCACGCCTGGATGGGCAAGCAGCAGCGACCACAACACCTGCAGCGACATGCAACACCTCGAGTTCAGCATGGTGCAGGGCTGACGACACCGCACCAGAATGGGGATTACGGCTGAAAAACCACCTTGTTCAGCCCTCCAAAGTCGCCGCGCAGTGTACTGAAATCCCACTTTTATAAGGTTCGTTTCCGACGAACGCGGTTCGCTATCCCGAAATCGTCTGAAAACTGTCATATGCCTGGCCTAGGGTTTGTATCTCTCAGAGTGACCAAACAGTCACGACTGTTACTGGAGCCTCAACCCTCATGTCCTAGGAGGACTTGCCATGCTTAACCCTCAACCGCTGGATCGCGATTACCTGATCGACTCGCTGGATGAAGTGGACGCCGTGGTCGACGAACT
Source organism: Pseudomonas berkeleyensis (assembly GCF_014109765.1). NCBI lineage: Bacteria > Pseudomonadati > Pseudomonadota > Gammaproteobacteria > Pseudomonadales > Pseudomonadaceae > Pseudomonas > Pseudomonas berkeleyensis. The sequence goes on along the minus strand of NZ_CP059139.1, from coordinate 1,139,466 downwards.
TTCCTTCAATGTGCAGGATCAGCACTGGCTGGTTTACTGCGCCCTGGGCGGGCATGAGCACTATGACCTGCCGGACATCGACAACCGTACCGGCATGAGCCTGCCGGAACTCTACGAGCAGGCCGCCTGACCCCTTCAGAAACGAAAACGCCCCGAATGATTCGGGGCGTTTTCGTTTCACCAAGGCTCGTCGAGCGCTGGCGATCAGCCGCGAGCGGCCTTGATCACGTCGATATAGGGCTCGGCGTTGCGTTGATCCTGAATCAGCGCAACGAAGTCGTTGCCCTGGGCGTCGACAGCCGACAGGTCATGACCGGCCGCGACGAAGAAGCCGACGAAGCGCTCGAAGTCATCCACACGCAGGCCACGATAGGCCTTGACTAGCTTGTGCAGCGAAGGCGGCGTGGCATCGGCCGGCTCCACCGTGAGAAACAGCTTGATCGAGTCGTCGCTGATTTCTTCGCCAATCACCTGCTTCTTGTCTTTACGCATCGCCCGCTCCCGCCAAGCATTACAGAGGGCCGGCAGTGTAGCGCCGTCACAAGCGCGGCTCAACGCGCAGCAGAGCACGCTACCACGCAGCGAAAGTGCACGACAGCCGACCTAGGTCAAACCGCGAGACGTGCAGCGCGCCCTATAATGCGCCGAGCCGCTAGGGTCTGTTGACGTCTCCGCACAAGCCGCGTTGCTGCGAGAAATGGCTCCCGGTTAGGCGCAGGACGCCGGTAATGTGCAACAACAGCGGGAGTCATTTCCCGAGCACCCCGAAGAGCCAGTTTTAGCGCGGAACGTCGTTACTCGACGGCTCATTTGGACGACCACAAAAACGCCAGGAGCGTTTTTGCGCGCAAGCCCCGAAGGGGTAAAGCACATAGATGTCCTGAAAAACTCGCGTCTCGTGCCTAGCCCCGCGTAAAACAGGCTCCGGCGCGGTCGCGGCGAAACGTCAACGGCCCCTAGGGAGCCAGCATGTCACGTCAATCGCTGCCGCTGTTCACTGCCTGGCGCCAGACCCTGCGCGCCGGATACTCCTGGAAAGCCCTGCGCGGCGACCTTAGTGCCGGGCTGACGGTCGGTATCATCGCCATCCCGCTGGCCATGGCACTGGCCATCGCCGTCGGCGTGGCGCCGCAACATGGCCTGTACACGGTGCTGATCGCCGCCCCACTGATCGCCCTGTGCGGTGGCTCGCGCTTCAACATCTCCGGCCCCACCGCCGCCTTCGTGGTGATCCTCCTGCCGATCACCCAGCAGTACGGCCTGGGTGGCCTGCTGTTGTGCACACTGATGGCCGGGGTGATTCTGATTGTCCTCGGCCTGTTGCGCGCCGGGCGGCTGATCGAGTTCGTCCCTTACCCGGTCACGCTGGGTTTTACCGCTGGCATCGGTATCGTCATCGCCATCCTGCAGATCAAGGATCTGCTCGGCCTGGAACTGGCCGCCACGCCACAGCATTTTCTCGACAAACTGGCCATGCTCTCCGATGCACTGCCAAGCCTGCAGCTCGGCGATACGCTGGTCGCGGCCTGCAGCCTCGCGACGCTGCTGATCTGGCCACGACTGGTGCCCAAGGTGCCCGCCCATCTGGTGGCACTGGCCGTAGGTGCACTGCTGGCGCTCGGGCTGGAGCGCCTTGGATTGCCCGTCGCAACGCTGGGCGAGCGCTTCAGCTACACCCTCGATGGCATCGAATACCCCGGTATTCCACCGTTCCTGCCGGATCTGGCGTTGCCCTGGGCATTGCCAGGCCCCGATGGCCAACCGCTTGTATTGTCGTTCGAACTGATCCGCCAGTTGCTCGCCCCCGCCTTCGCCATCGCCATGCTGGGCGCCATCGAGTCACTGCTCTGCGCCGTGGTCGCCGATGGCATGACCGGCAGCAAGCATGACCCGAACGCCGAACTGATCGGCCAGGGTCTGGGCAACCTCGCTGCGCCATTCTTCGGCGGCATTACCGCCACCGCGGCGATCGCGCGCAGCGCCGCCAACGTGCGCGCCGGCGCATTCTCGCCGCTGGCCGCGATCATTCACGCCGGTGTGGTGCTGGCCGCCATCCTGCTGCTGGCGCCGCTGTTCAGCTACCTGCCGATGGCCGCCCTCGCCGCCCTGCTACTGATGGTGGCGTGGAACATGAGCGAGGCACGCCACGTCGTGCACACCCTGCGCATCGCCCCACGCGGCGACGTGCTGGTATTGCTGACCTGCCTGGTACTGACGGTGCTGTTCGACATGGTGCTGGCCGTCGGCGTCGGCCTGCTACTGGCAGCCGGCCTGTTCATCAAGCGCATGAGTGAACTGACCGACACCGCAGCGCCAAGCCGGCGCCAGCGTCTGGTTCTGCAGGACTTGCCGGAGCAGGTGCTGGTCTACGTGATACGCGGGCCGCTGTTCTTCGGCGCTGCGGAGAAAGCATTGAGCGTGCTGCGCCGCTTCAGCCCGGAGGTGAAAGTGGTGATCGTCGACATCAGCGCCGTGCCGCTGCTGGACATGACCGCCATCGCGGCGCTGGACAACGTACTGCGCGACTACCACAAGCAAGGCGTAGCGTTGATCCTCAGCGGCCCAAGCGCCCAGGTACGCCTGCAACTGCGCCGCGCCGGCATTCACCGCCAGCCCGGGCAACTGGCCTACGTGCATGACCTGCCGCAGGCACGGGAGAAGGCGCTGCGCTGGCTGGATGACACGCCGAAAGAGGCGCTCCTCGAGTAGGGTGCGCCATGCGCACCGGGAGCAACGCTAGGAAAAGCCGGTGCGCGCGGCGCACCCTACTCTCCTCGCACCTGCCGGGGCTTACAGCCCCTTGACCGCGAAGATGCCAGCAGCGTTGCGCCAGTAGCCCTTGTAGTCCATGCCGTAGCCGAAGATGTAGCGGTCGATGCACTGCAGGCCGACGTAGTCCGCTTTCAGATCCGGACGCGCCTTGCGCTGGTGATCCTTGTCGATCAGCACCGCGGTGTGCACCGCACGCGCGCCGGCATGGCGGCAGAAGTCGATGATCGCGCCCAGGGTATGGCCTTCGTCGAGGATGTCATCGACGATCAGAACGTCGCGGTCGATGAAGGAGACTTCCGGCTTGGCCTTCCAGAACAGTTCTCCGCCACTGGTCTCGTTGCGATAGCGCGTCGCATGCAGGTAGGACGCCTCCAGTGGAAAATTCAGCTTGGTCAGGAGCTTGCCGGAGAAGATCAGACCGCCGTTCATCACGCAGAAGACCACGGGGTTGCGCTCGGCCAACTCGGCATTGATGCGGCTGGCGACCTGATCGATAGCGGCCTCGACCTCGGCTTCGGTGAACAGGCAGTCGGCTTCCGCCATGACTTGGCGAATGTGCGCGAGATCGACGGACATGGTGGCGTTCTCTCTTGATCGGGGCGTTTATGAGTGACGGCAACAGCAGAAAGCTGATCGACTCGTCAAATAAAAGCGGGCAAAGGTACAGACCCATGCAGCACTTGCCAAGTGGCGGCTGACCGGCGTTATGCAAGCGCTTCACCTCACCTCGTGACCGATTAGTCACTCACCACTTGGCATAAGCAATGCTTTACTCTAACGCGATTTTTACCAGAGCCTGTTGGAGACCCCAGCTTATGCCCATCCGTGAGATCCGCCACCCGCTGATCCGCCACAAAATCGGCCTGATGCGCCGCGCCGACATCAGCACCAAGAACTTCCGTGAGCTGGCCCAGGAAGTGGGCGCGCTGCTGACCTACGAAGCGACCAACGACCTGCCGCTGGAGTCCTACGAGATCGACGGTTGGGCTGGCCCGGTACAGGTAGAGAAGATTGCCGGCAAGAAGATCACCGTGGTGCCGATCCTGCGCGCCGGCATCGGCATGCTCGATGGCGTGCTCAGCCTGATTCCCGGCGCCAAGGTCAGCGCCGTCGGCGTCGCGCGCAACGAGGAAACGCTGGAGGCACACACCTATCTGGAGAAGTTGGCCCTGGGTATCGACGAGCGCCTGGCGCTGATCATCGACCCGATGCTGGCCACCGGTGGCTCCATGGTCGCCACCATCGACCTGCTGAAGAAGGCCGGCTGCAAGGAAATCCGCGCCATGGTGCTGGTCGCGGCGCCTGAAGGCATCGCCGTGGTGGAGAAAGCGCACCCCGACGTGACCATCTTCACCGCCTCCATCGATCAGCGTCTGAACGAACACGGCTACATCATTCCGGGCCTGGGCGATGCCGGTGACAAGATCTTCGGCACCAAGCAGAAGGACGCCTGAGCATGAGCCAGCAGGAATTCAACGATCCGCTGTGGCGCCAGGGCATCTCCGGCGCGCAGATGCTCTTCGTGGCCTTCGGCGCCCTGGTGCTGATGCCACTGATCACCGGGATGGATCCCAACGTCGCGCTGTTCACCGCGGGTATCGGCACCCTGCTGTTCCAACTTGCCACAGGCCGCCAAGTGCCGGTTTTCCTGGCATCGAGCTTCGCTTTCATCGCGCCGATCCTGGTCGCCAAGGAACAATTCGGCTTGCCAGCCGTGCTCGGCGGTATCGTCGCCTCGGGCTTCGTCTACATGATTCTGTCGGCCGTGGTGAAGTTGAAAGGCCCCAGCTTCATCGACCGCCTGCTGCCTCCTGTGGTGATCGCGCCCGTGATCATCTCCATCGGCCTGGCGCTCTCCCCGGTCGCGGTGAACATGGCCATGGGCAAGGCCGGTGACGGCAGCGTGCAACTGGTGCCCTACACCACAGCGATGATGATCTCCATGCCGGCACTGGTCACCACCTTGCTGGTCGCCGTGCTGGGCCGTGGCATCTTCCGCCTGGTTCCCATTCTCGCGGGTATCGCCGTGGGTTGTGGCCTGGCCGGGTTCTTCGGGGTGATCGACACCAGCGGCATCGCCAATGCACCCTGGCTGGCCATGCCGGCCTTCGTCGCGCCGGAGCTGCACTGGGGCGCGATTCTGTACATGGTTCCGGTCGCCCTGGCGCCAGCCATCGAGCACATCGGCGGTGTCGTGGCCATCGGCAGCGTGACGGGCAAGAACTACGTGAAGAAGCCTGGTCTGCACCGCACCCTGCTCGGTGACGGCCTGGCCAGCTCGGCGGCCGGTCTGTTTGGTGGCCCGCCCAACACCACCTATGCGGAAGTCACCGGCGCGGTGATGCTGACCAAGAGCTACAACCCGAAGATCATGACCTGGGCAGCCGTGTTCGCCATTGCCCTGGCCTTCGTCGGCAAGTTCGGCGTGGCCCTGCAGAGCATTCCGGTACCGGTGATGGGCGGTATCCTCTGCCTGCTGTTCGGTTCCATCGCCGTGGTCGGCCTGAATACCCTGATCCGTCATCAGGTGGATCTGTCCGAGGCACGCAACCTGATCATCGTATCGGTGACCCTGGTATTCGGTATCGGCGGCATGGTGATCGGCGGCGATGAATTCGCCTTGTCGGGCATTTCCCTGTGCGCCATCGCCGCACTGCTGCTCAACCTTCTGCTGCCAGGCGGCGCCGGCTGGAAGAACAAGGCGCTGGACGAGCAACAAGAATCCTGATGTAGAGCGCGATCCTGCGCTTCAAAAACAAACGCCCCGAACCAGTCGGGGCGTTTGTTTTTGCGTAGGGTGCGCCATGCGCACCGATTGCCGATGATGGTGCGCACGGCGCACCCTACGGACAAATTACCAACCTACGCCAAAGCCCAGGGTGTAGCGGGTCTCGTCGAGATCGCCTTCGGCGCCGCTGACGATATCCTTCTCCGCCTTCATGTTCAGCGAGGCCCAGTCGGTGACCTTGTAGCGCAGGCCCACTTCGGCATCCAGGCTGTAATCGGCGGCGCCACTGAGCGGACGACCGACCTCACCGACGCTGAACAGCTCGACGGTCTTGCCAATCAGATAGCGGTTGTAATCCCACTTCACGCTCAGCGCGTAGAAGCGATCCTGCTCGCCGTTGCTGTAGCGATAGTCGCTGCGGTTGGCCAGGGTGGCGATGGAGAAGGCGCCCAGTTCGTCGTCCCAGAACTGATAACCCGGGCCGGTACCGATGGTGCGCTGGCGCTCGACCTCTTCGATACGGTCACGCTTGTACTCGAAGCGCCCCTGCCAGAACCACTTCTCGGTGATGAAGCGGTCAAGCGCGTATTCAGCGCTCCAGTTGTCGGTGCTGACCACATCGTTCTTCAGTTCACGGTTGTAGTCGGCAATCGCGTTGTGTCGCCACTGGCCATGACGCGCCTGGGTCTTGATATCCACGTCATAGTCATCGGAATCGCGCTCGCCACGCTTGTAGTCCAGACCGAGGTCGATATTGCCCTTCCAGGTGAAATCCTCCACCAGCGGTTTGGGCTTCATGATCTGCTCGATCTGCGCCAGTTCGATGGTCTTCGGCGCCTCACCGTTGGCCAGGGTGACCTTGCCAGGTTCTGCAGCCAGCAGCGATTTGGCCCGCTCGCCGTCGACCGGACCGAGCTTGACCAGCAGTTCGTGGTCACTCTCCAGGGTGGCGACTTTTTTCCAGTCCAGCGGAATGGAGCCACCGTAGTCGGTTTCCAGCAGCAGTTTGCTGCCATCGAAGAAACGGATGGTACCGGTGAGACGGTCTCCATTTTTCAACCAGACGGTATCGGCGAAAGAAGCGGAACTGCACAGAGCGATGCTCAGACCAAGCAGGGACAGCGATGTAGAGCGCGGCATAAGAGTAGGCAATGGCGTTGGTGGGCGAAAGCCGGGCATTATCCGCAACCCCGGCGCCAGAGCAACAGGTGACCGGGGCAAATCCGCAGAGTTCAGCTTTTTCCGCCCAATGGCTGTGAAATCGACTGAAGATCGGCGCACCACGGCGTCCGCGCAGCGCCTCACCAGCCCACGCCCACACCGATCAGATAGTGCCGATCAGAAACGGTCTGGCCCTGCCCACGCAGTTGATCGAGCTCGTACAGAAGCGACAAGCGCGCCCACTGGTTGAGTCGATAACGCAGACCAAATTCGCTGTCGAGCACGTAGTCGATCTCATCGATGTGTGGAATCTGCAGTTCGGCATTGGCGTAGAACTCCAGGCGCGTGCCCCATAGCAAGCGTTTGTAATCCAGCTCCAGGGACGTGGTATTGAACGCCAGGTCGGCGACATCCGACTCCAGACGCACGCGATTGAATTGCCCGATCAGATCGAAGCGGCCCAGTTCGTCGTCCCAGAAGCGGTAGCCTGGGCCCGTACCCGCGATGCGCTGACGGTCGATGGCTTCGAACTCATCCTCGCTCTGCTGCAAGCCAACCCGCCAGAACCATTGCTCGGTGAAGAAGCGGTCGAGGTCGTACTCCAGCTCCCAGTTATCCTCGACCTTTCTGTCGTTCTTGGTTTCACGCTCCAGCTCGCCATTCAACACATGACGCCAGCGCCCATGTTCGACGCGGGTATTGCCCTTGAGCTTCCACTCGTCGACATCGTTCTGATTGCGCTTCATGTCCAGCTTGGCGTCGAGGTTGCCCTCCCACAGTCGGTCTTCCAGCAACGGTCGCGGCGGTATCAGGCGCTTGATCTCGGCCAATGGCAGCACGTATTCGCGCTCGCTCTGCACCCGCACCATGCCGCTGCCAGCGGCAGCCAACCTTTCGCTGCGCTCGTTGTCGAAACCGCTGCGCCTCACCAGCAGAGGCTTGTCTGAACTCAGGGTGTCGATATCCTTCCAATCGATCAGCACCTGGCCGGCGTACTTGGTCTTGAGCGCCAGCTTGCCGCCATCGAGCAGAATGATCTCGCCTGAAAGCCGATCGCCATTGTCGAGCCAGACGGTATCGGCCCACGACGGCGCAGCCAGGGTATAAAGGACGCAGACGAGCAATAGACGCAGCAACATAGAAGGACGACCCACATGGGCAAGATGAACCCGGCAGAGTCTGCATGGCCGGCTTCGCCACCGGCAAGCGCCGAGGCGCGCCGTGAGGCGCTGTATCTGGTGCTGGCGCAGATCCCGGAGGGCAAGGTAGTGAGCTATGGCGAACTGGCCGAGATGGCCGGCCTTGGCCGCGCCGCACGCTGGGTCGGGCGAACCCTCAGCCAACTGCCTGATGGTTCGCGCCTGCCCTGGCATCGAGTGATTGCCGCCGGTGGCCGCCTGAGCCTGGCCGCAGGAACAGCCTCTGGCGCCGAACAACGCGCGCGTCTGCGCGCCGAGGGCGTCAGCATCCTGAACGAACGTGTGGATATGCGCCGCCATGGCTGGCGTCCACTGGAGCACAGGTAGTAGGGTCTGTTGTCGTTTCAGCGCGACCGTGCCGGAGCCTGTTTTAGCGCGAGACAAGGCACGAGGTGCGAAGTTTGGTCGCCCAAATGAGCCACCGAGTAACGCCGTATCGCGCTAAAACAGGCCCGGCCCTTCGGGTTGCGCGAAAAATCTCGCCATGCGTTGTTGTGGAACTTGGCAAGGGGACACCATTACCTGCGTTCCACGCCTAGCCTGGCGAGATTTTACGCAGCAACACGGCTTGCGCTGAAACGACAACAGACCCTAGAGTGCGCCCTACGAACCACCCCCACCTTAGATTCGAGCCAATGCCACGCAAATCCTGGCGAGAAGCCCTCGCTGCCTACGCCAGCCCCGCAACGCTGGCGCTGCTCCTGCTCGGTTTCGCTGCCGGCCTGCCCTACATGCTGGTGTTCTCCACCCTCTCCGTATGGCTGCGCGAAGCCGGCGTAGCGCGGGAGACCATCGGCTTCGCCAGCCTGATCGGCCTGGCTTACGCCTTCAAATGGGTGTGGGCACCGATGCTCGACCAATGGCGTTTGCCGTTGCTGGGCAAACTGGGGCGGCGCCGCTCCTGGCTGGTTCTGTCGCAGTGCCTGATCGCCATCGGCCTGCTGGGTATGGCCAACTACGACCCGCAGACCCAGCTCAGCAGCCTGATCGGTCTGGCGGTATTGGTAGCCTTCGCCTCGGCCACCCAGGATATCGCGGTGGACGCCTATCGCCTGGAGATCGCCGAAGACAATCGCCAGGCCGCACTGGCAGCCGCCTACATGGCCGGCTACCGGGTTGCCGCACTGCTTGCGACGGCCGGTGCCCTGTACCTGGCAGAGGGCTTCGGCTCGACCGCCAAGGAATATCAGTTCAGCGCCTGGACCGGCACCTACTTGGTCTTCGCCCTGCTGATGTTGCCAGGGCTGATCACCACCCTGTGGATGCGCGAACCCACGGCGCCTGTTCCAACCCGAGCGGCACCGCCCAAGCACGGTTTCCTGCTGCAATCGCTCGCATTGCTGGCGGTGATCACCCTGGTGATCTCCGTGCCGACCATGTTCATCCAGTTCTACCAGAGCGACCTGATGCTCATGCTACGGGGCGATCTCACCCCACACGATCTGCTCTACAACGACCGCGCCTTCCTGCGCGCCATGCTCTACACGACCCTGACCTGCATCTCCGTTTCCGGCCTGGCCTGGGGCGGCCTGGCGCCCGTGCTGAAGACGGCGACAGAACGCTACGGCTTCTTCCACCAACTGCTCTCGGTACTGCTGCTGATCATTCTGTTGATCTCGGTGCCGGCGATGTTCGCCCAGTTCTACGACAGCGATCTGCATCTGGTCTGGCAAGGCCAGCTCAGCCTGCAGGATCTGCTCTACTACGACCGCGCCTTCCTACGTGCATTGCTCTATAGCGTCCTCACCGCCCTGTCCATTTCCAGCCTGTTCTGGGGCGGCATGGCGCCAGTGCTGACCCCGGTCAACGACTTCATCGTGCGCTATCGCTGGCAGGCGCTGCTGCTACTGGCGCTGATCGCCACCTATCGCCTGTCCGACACGGTGATGGGGGTGATGGCCAACGTCTTCTACATCGACCAGGGCTTCACCAAGGAACAGATCGCCAGCGTCAGCAAACTGTTCGGCCTGGTCATGACGCTGCTCGGTGCCGGCGTCGGCGGGCTGTTGATCGTGCGCTTCGGCATCATGCCGATCCTGCTGATCGGCGCGGCCTCCTCGGCGGCGACCAACCTGCTGTTCATGCTGCTGGTGAACATGGGGCCGCATCTGCCAATGCTGACCCTGACCATCTCAGCCGATAACTTCAGTGCCGGTCTGGCCACTTCGGCGTTCGTCGCCTACCTCTCCAGCCTCACCAACCTGAAGTTCTCGGCCACCCAATACGCCCTGCTCAGTTCCATCATGCTGCTGCTGCCCCGTTTGATCGGCGGCTACTCGGGCGTGATGGTGGAAAAGCTCGGCTACGCCCAGTTCTTCCTCGCGACCGCGGTGATGGGCATACCGACCTTGATCCTCATCGTGATCCAATGGCGGCGCGACAAGCGTCAGGGCAACGGCGACACGCCAACGGCGGCGGCGCACCCCACAGCGGATGCCCTGAAGAGCTGACAGACAAAGGCCGCACTTTCTCTTCGAAAGCGCGACCTTGTCGATTACAACCAGAGCGCAGCCTGCTAACGCCCCTGTTGCACCACCTGAACCATACGCGGCGGCTGCGCCAGCTCTACGCCTTCGGCACGCAGACGATCACGCACGTTCTCGTTGAGCATGAAGATCACGCTCCAATAATCACTGGCGGCCGTCCACATGCGTAGCGACAGGTTGATCGAACTCTCGGTCAGACTGGCCACCACCACCACGGGCGCCGGCTGCTGTTGCACGCGCGAATCCTTGGACAGCTCCAGCAGAACCTGGCGCGCCTTGGCCAGATCGGCGTCGTAGTCGAGCTTCACGTCGTAGAGAATCTGCCGCGTCGCCTGGCGCGAGTGGTTGGTGATGATGCCGTTGGACAACGTCCCGTTGGGCACGATCACCGTCTTGTTGTCGCCCGTGCGCAAGACCGTGTGGAAGATCTGGATGTAATCGACCGAGCCGGAAATCCCCTGGGCCTCGATGAAGTCGCCCGCCTTGAATGGGCGAAACAGCATGATCAGCACGCCGCCGGCGAAATTCGCCAGGCTGCCCTGCAAGGCCAGGCCGATGGCCAACCCGGCGGCACCGATCATGGCGATGAAGGAAGTGGTTTCCACACCGATCATCGACGCCACGCTGATCACCAGCAGGATCTTCAGCACGATGCCGATCAGGCTGTCGATGAAGCTGCTCAGGGCGCGATCGACTCGACGCCCTTCGAGCAAGCGCCCGACACTTGCGGTCAGTCGGCCAATCAGCCACCAGCCGATAACCAGCGTGACCAAGGCCAGCATCAGCTTGCCGCTATATTGCAACACCACTGGCAGCCAGGCCTCGGACAGCCTGACCAGTTCATCGACATTCATATCCATAGGACACTCCTTCTGCGCACGAAACAGAACCGCCACGGCAAGCCATGGCGGTCAGGGCAACAGAAGAGTCGACGCGAGCGAGGGGGTCTAGGTTCCCTCAGGGCGTGAATCAGTCGCGGAAGTTGTTGTACTGCAGCGGCATGCCGAACTCGTGGCTGCGCAGCGCCGCGATGGCCTCTTGCAGGTCATCACGCTTCTTGCCAGTAACCCGTACCTGCTCGCCCTGAATGGCGGCCTGAACCTTGAGTTTGGCCTCCTTGATGTGCGCGACGATCTTCTTCGCCAGCTCCTTGTCGATGCCTTCGCGGAAAGTGACTTCCTGCTTCATCACCTTGCCCGAGGCATAGGGCTCCTTGGTTTCCATGCACTGGCAGTCGATCTTGCGTTTGATCAGGCTGCTGCGCACGATATCGAGCATCTGCTCGAGCATGAACTCGGCTTCCGCGGTCAAGGTCAGCGCCTTGTCCTTGCTCTCGATGCTGCACTTGCCGCGCAGATCGAAACGGCGATCCAGTTCCTTGATGGCGTTGTCGACCGCATTGGTCAGTTCGTGTTTGTCCAGTTCCGACACCACGTCGAACGAAGGCATGAGCTTGCTCCTGATGGACGGCGCGATACTCTTCACGGAGTGAGCGCGCCTGACTTGACGATAACTATGGCGAGCCCATTATAACCAGTCTCATACACGCCGTTTGGCGTCCTTCCTATCTGCCTGCGAGCCCGCCCCATGCCCAACCCCCATCTCAGCATCCTGGTGGTGGACGATGCCAAGTTCTCCAGCGCCATGATCGGTCGCGCTCTGAGTCAGGCCGGCTATCAGGACGTACGCTTCGCCAGCAGCGCGGCCGAAGCGCTGCAGTTGCTCGAACAACGCCCCGCCAGCGTGCTTCTGGCCGACTGGCTGATGCCCGAGATGGATGGCCTGGAGCTGACTACGCGCGTACGCCAGCTGGACGAAACCGCCGACCACTACACCTACGTCATCCTGCTGACCGGCAAGGAGGGCGAGAACGTGCTGAGCGAGGCCTTCGACCGTGGCGTCGACGACTTCATCAGCAAAGCGGCGATGAACGAGCAACTGGTGCCGCGTGTGTTCGCCGCCGACCGCCTGTGCAACACCCTGCAGCGCCTGCTCCACGAAAATCGCATGCTCACGCAGAACATCGCCAGCCTGGAGCGACGCAACCTGGTCGACCCGCTCACCGGCCTGGGCAACCCGCGCTACCTGCGGCAGAAGCTGACCGACAGCCTGCGCCAGATCGAGTCACGCGGCGGTGCCGTGTGCTACCTGCTGATCGGTTTGCAGGACGCTGGCCAGTTGCGCAATCAGTACGGTGATCGTTTCTACAATGAGCTGCTGCACAGCGCCGCGCGCAGGCTGCAGCAACTGGTGCGTCCCCTGGACGTGCTGACCCGCCTGGATGATGACCACTTCGGCCTGATCACCCTGCTCGAAGACCTTCACGAGTGCTCGCCGAGCAGCTTCAAGCGCCTGCACGAGGGCCTCAATCTCAAGGCGTTCAAGACCAGCGAAGGCTTCATCACGCTCAAGGCCGGCATCAGCCTGGTCGGGCTGGACGCCAAGGCGCTGCCGGCCACCCCCGAGCAACTGATCCAGCACGCGGAAAACCTGCTGGCAGAGTCCTACGCCAGCGGCCGCGTAGCCGCCATGCGCCTGCCGCTACCATGACCTGGCACATTCTCGGTGCCGGCAGCCTGGGCACGCTCTGGGCTGCCCGTCTGGCCCGCGCAGGCGTACCGGTAAGATTGATCCTGCGCAACCATGAGCGCCTGGCTGCCTATCAGGCCGCTGGTGGCCTGACCTTGATCGAAGGCGACCAAGCCAGCCAATACGCCATCCCCGCCGAATTACCGCAGACTAAGGCGCCCATCCAGCGCCTGCTGCTGGCCTGCAAGGCCTATGACGCCGAAAACGCCGTGGCCGAGCTGGCGCCACGCCTGGCCGAAGGCGCCGAACTGCTGCTGCTGCAGAACGGCCTGGGCAGCCAGCAGGCCGTCGCCCAACGCCTGCCCGGGCGACGCTGCCTGTTCGCCTCCAGCACGGAAGGTGCGTTTCGCCAGGCTGACTTCCAGGTGGTGTTCGCCGGCAACGGTCATACCTGGCTGGGCGACCCCGAGAATCCGCAAGCCCCCCTCTGGCTGGAAGAACTGCAACATGCCGGTATCGCTCACCAATGGAGCCCGGACATTCTTATGCGGCTCTGGCGCAAGCTGGCGCTGAACTGTGCGATCAATCCGCTGACCGTGCTCTACGGCTGCCGTAATGGTGACTTGCGCGAGCACCCGGCCGAGGTCGCCACACTCTGCGCCGAACTCAGCGAGCTGTTGCAACGCTGTGGCCAACCTGCCGCGGCTGACAACCTACACGACGAGGTGCTACGCGTGATCGTCGCGACAGCGGCCAACTACTCCTCGATGCATCAGGACGTCGCCCAGGGCCGACGCACCGAAATCACCTACCTGCTCGGCTATGCCTGTGCCGCCGCCCAGCGTCACGACCTGCACCTGCCGCATCTGCATCATCTGCAACAGCGACTACTGGATCACCTGCGCGAGCGCGGCCTGCCTCTGAATTGAGTAGATGGGCAGGTGCCGCATTGACGTGGCAATGACCAGACAGCCGCGCTAACCTGCCGCTTCCACCCATCGTCACGACAGCCCGATGAAACTGCGCCAGCACCTCGAAAATCTTCCCGTCGGCCGCAAGTTGCTCGCGGCCCTGCTGGTGCTGGTCGCCGCCGTGCTGCTGATCGCCAACCTGACCTTTATCAGCGCGGCCTACTGGATCACCCAGCAGAGTATGGCGCCCCAGGCCCTGCATACGCTTGGCCGCCTGATCGCCAGCCCGGCGCTGAGCAAGGAAGCCTTATACTCGCCCGCCTCGGCCGAAGCCCTGCTCAAGCGCCTGGATGATTACGCGCCACTGCGCGCAGCGGTGATCTACGACAGCAACGGCGTCAGCCTGGCGCAGCTGCAACGCGGTGAAAAACTGCGCCTGCCTCAGCAGCTGAGCGAATTGGATAGCTGGCGGGAAACGGCCTTCCGTACCAATCTGTTGGTGGAGTTGCCCCACCCCAGCGGGCGCTCCGGGTCACTGCTGCTGGTCGCCTCCAGCGAGCTGCCGGGCGCGTTCTATACCGGCACCCTGACTGCCAGCCTGGTGATCCTGGCCTTGAGCGTACTGCTCTGGCTGCTGGTCGCCCGGCAGATCAAACGCCTGGTGACACGCCCGATCCGCCGCCTGGAGGAGCTCTCGCGCCAGGTCACGCGTGAGGAGAACTACGCCCTGCGCGCCGCCCGTGGCAACCGCGACGAGATCGGCGGCCTGGCCGATGCCTTCAACACCATGCTGATGCGCATGGAGGCCCGTGAACAGCAGCTCAAACGCGCTCGCGACGATGCCCAGCAAGCCTTCGACCAGGCGCAGAACCTGGCCGAGGAAACCCGTCACTCCAACCGCAAACTGGAACTGGAGGTGCAGGTTCGCAGCAAGATCGAGAAGAAGCTCACCGGCTTCCAAAACTACCTCAACAGCATCATCGACTCCATGCCCTCGGCGCTGATCGCCCTCGATGAACAGCTCTACGTCACCCAGTGGAACCAGGAGGCCAGCGTCCTCTCCGGCACGCGCCTGGATGAAGCGCTGAACCAGCCGGTGTTCCTCGCCTTCCCGCCACTCAAACCCTTTCTCGCCAAGCTCAAGCGCACGGCCGAGCAGCATCGGGTAGAGAAGATCGAGCGCGTTACCTGGCACAAGAACGAAGAACCACGGCACTACGCCCTGACGTTCTACCCACTGATGGGCGGCACCGGGCGCGGTGTGGTGATCCGTATCGACGACATCACCCAGCGCCTCTCGCTGGAGGAAATGATGGTGCAATCGGAGAAGATGCTTTCCGTCGGCGGTCTCGCGGCCGGCATGGCTCACGAGATCAACAACCCGCTCGGCGCCATCCTGCATAACGTGCAGAACATTCGCCGACGCCTCTCCCCCGAGCTGGAGAAGAACCTGGAACAGGCCGAGCAGGCTGGCGTGAGCCTGCAGGCCATCGAACAGTACATGGAAGGGCGCGAGATACCGCGTCTGCTCGATGGTATCCAACAGGCCGGTCAGCGCGCCGCCAAGATCGTCACCCACATGCTCAGTTTCAGCCGCCGCAGCGACCGTCAACTGGCGCCCTGCGACCTGCCGGCGTTGATCGATCAGGCGCTGGAAATCGCCGGCAACGACTTCGACCTGGCCGACAGCTTCGATTTCAAGGCCTTGCAGATAGTCCGAGACTTCGACCCCAATCTCGGGCCTGTGGCCGCGACCGCCAACGAGCTCGAACAGGTGCTGCTCAACCTGCTGAAAAATGCCGCGCAGGCCATTCACCAACGCGACGATGACCAGGAGCCTGGACGCATCACCCTGCGCACGCGCCTGGCGGGCAACTGGGCGGAGATTCAGGTGGAGGACAATGGCACCGGCATGAGCGAAGCCGTCCGCAAACGCATCTTCGAGCCGTTCTTCACCACCAAGGAAGTAGGCCAGGGCACCGGCCTAGGCCTGGCCGTTTCCTATTTCATCGTCACCAACAACCACAAGGGACAGATGGAAGTGCAATCCACCGCCGGCCAGGGCACCTGCTTTACTCTGCGATTGCCGATGAACGCCACTTTCGACACCAGTACAGGGCACTGAACCATGGGTTACCGTCTTTCCAAGATCTATACGCGTACCGGCGACAGAGGCGAGACCGGCCTGGCCGATGGCCGCCGGGTAGGCAAGGATCATCCGCGCATCGAGGCCATCGGCGAGGTCGATACGCTGAACAGCCAGCTGGGCCTGCTCCTGGCCGACCTGCAGGAAGCACTGGGCCAATGGCCGGGGCTCGCTGAGATCGTCGAGGTGTTGGCCCCTTGTCAGCACCGCCTGTTCGACCTCGGTGGCGAGCTGGCCATGCCCGATTACCAGGCGTTGCAGAGCGGCGAAATCGAACGCCTGGAAGCAGCCATCGATCTCTGGAACGACGAGGTCGGCCCGCTGCAGAACTTCATCCTGCCCGGTGGCTCGCGCCTGATCGCACAAGCCCATGTCTGCCGCAGCTTCGCCCGCAATGCTGAACGCCATTGCCAGCACCTCAACGCCGTAGAACCGCTACGCGCCGAAGGCCTGGCCTACGTCAACCGCCTGTCAGACCTGCTGTTCGTCGCCGCCCGCCTGATCGCCAAACGCCAGGGCATCGCCGAAGTGCTGTGGAAGGCAGCGGACAAGCCGTAGGGAGTCGCGGGGCCGCTGTCCACATATCAGCAGTTGGGTAGGGTGCGCCGTGCACACCGGGAATACCGCGGTGCTTGCTTGGTGCGCACGGCGCACCCTACACCGGCCAGAACGCGCGGATACCGGCGACACCTTGCGCCCCTGCCTGCCAGGCACGCTCGGCATCACCCGGCCCGACACCACCGAGCAGATAAGCCGGGATGTTGCAGCCGACCAGCAATTCGCGGGCAACGTCCCAGCCCAGCGGCTGCGCCTCGGGATGAGTCGCCGTCGCCTGCACTGGCGACAGCGTGACGAAGTCCACGCCCATCTGCGCAGCCAGGGCCAGTTCTTCGGCACTGTGGCAGGACGCCGCCAACCAGCGGTGCTCAGGGAACGGACGACCACTGCTGACGTACTTGCGCAGTTGCTCGGCGGTCAGGTGCCAACCAGCGGCCGGGAAATCGCCCAACCACTCCAGCGGCCCCTTGAGCATCAGTTGCGCCTTGCCGGCGCACAGGCCCTGTATGTCCACGGCCAGATCGCGGTACTGCGGGTCGAACATCTTCGGCGCCCGCAGCTGGATCAAACGAGCACCCTGCGCCAATGCCGCACGCACGCCAGCCATCAACTCAGCAGGCTCCAGCCCCTCCGGGGTAATCAGATACTCAGTGGGCAGCCTTGCGGCGGCGACAATAGGCCTATTGGCCGCAGGGAATTCATAGTCGAGCAGTTCCCGCTGGGTCACCCACGCCAGCGGCTGGCCCTCCGCACCATGCGGCTCACCGGAGAAAGCCGACACCTCCCAGACATCCAACAGTACCTGCTTGTCCGGATAGTCATGGCGCACCTGGATCAGCGGCCGCGCCGCCGTGGGCTGGATACCCAACTCTTCTTCCAGCTCACGTGCGAGGGCGACGCGCACATCCTCGCCCTCTTCCACCTTGCCCCCCGGAAACTCCCAGAGGCCGCCCTGGTGCTTGTCGTCCGGACGTTTGGCAATGAGGATGCGGCCGTCCTCAGCCAGGATGACCGCCGCGGCCACATGAACACGTTTCATCCACGATTCTCCTGCAGAGCAGCCTGATACCAGCGCTCAAAGGCCGGCCAACGATAGAGACTTTCGACGTAGGCAGCCGCCACCTCCGGCAGCTCCACTCGATAACTGCGCAGGCGCGCCGCCACCGGAGCATAGAAGGCATCGGCGATGCTCAACTGGCCGAACAGGAACTCACCACCGCTGCCAAAACGGCCACGGCAATCGCTCCATAGCGCGCAGATACGAGCGATGTCCGCAGCCGCATCAGCGGGGATCTCGGCCAGCGCCTGGTCGCGTGCCAGATCCATCGGCAGATGGCTGCGCAGAGCGATGAAGCCGCTGTGCATCTCGGCGCAGACACTGCGCGCCACAGCGCGGGCATAGCCGTCGCGTGGCCACAGTTGCGCGTCTGGATAGGTTTCAGCCAGGTATTCGACAATGGCCAGCGAATCCCAGATCGGCCCCTGCTCGGTGACCAGCACCGGCACCTTGCCAGTCGGCGAATAACGTAACAGGCGGGCGCGACTATCAGGCTGAAAGAGACGTACCAGCACCTCATCACAGGCAGCGCCGCTCAGGTCGACCGCCAATGCCGCACGCAGCGACCACGACGAATAATTCTTGTTACCTACCACCAGTTGCAGAGCCATCTGAGCGTTCCTTTCATCGACCATTCAATTGTCAGGGACGTTAAAAGCCCAACCCCAAAAACGCAAATTCCCGCTGGTCATAGGGGCATGAGCAGCGGGAATGAGCTTCTGAACAGCTTGGATCAGGTGCGGTATTCGGCGTTGATCTTCACGTATTCGTGAGACAGGTCGGTCGTCCAGATGGTTTCGCTGCAGGTGCCGCGGCCCAACTCGATACGGATGGTGATTTCTTCGCGCGCCATGACTGCAGCGCCCTGCTCTTCGGTGTAGGTGGTCGCACGGCAACCCTTGCTGGCAATACAGACTTCACCGAGGAATACGTCGATCTTGCTCACGTCCAACTGCGGCACGCCGGCATAACCAACGGCAGCGAGGATACGGCCCCAGTTCGGATCGGAGGCGAACAGCGCGGTCTTGATCAGCGGCGAATGGGCCACGGCGTATGCCACGTCGAGGCATTCCTGATGGGTACCACCACCGTTGACCTGCACGGTGACGAACTTGGTCGCACCTTCGCCATCACGGACGATGGCCTGCGCCACCTCCATGAACACCTCGAAAACCGCCTGCTTGAGCTTGGCGAACAACTCGCCAGCGGCCTCGGTGATTTCCGGCAGGGCCGCCTGGCCGGTGGCGATCAGCATGCAGCAGTCGTTGGTGGACGTATCACCGTCGATGGTGATGCGGTTGAAGGACTTGTTCGCCGCATCGCGCACCAGATCCTGCAACACGCCCTTGGCGACCTTGGCGTCGGTGGCGATGTAGCCGAGCATGGTAGCCATGTTCGGACGGATCATCCCGGCGCCCTTGCTGATACCGGTGACGGTAACGGTAACGCCATCGTGCTGGAACTGACGACTGGCACCCTTGGGCAGGGTATCGGTGGTCATGATGCCAGTGGCAGCGGCTTCCCAATTGTCAGCCTTGAGGTCATCCAGCGCGGCCTGCAGGGCAGATTCGATTTTCTCTACTGGCAACGGCTCGCCGATCACACCGGTGGAAAACGGCAGTACGGCGCTCTCCGCCACCCCAGTCAGTTCCGCCAGACGCGCGCAGGAACGACGGGCGCGTGCCAGGCCATCAGCACCGGTGCCGGCGTTGGCATTGCCGGTATTGGTCAGCAGATAACGCACTTCGCCACCGAGGCGCTCACGGGTAATCAGTACCGGCGCGGCGCAGAAGGCATTGGTCGTGGTCACCCCGGCGATACGCGAGCCCTCGGCGCAGCGCATCACCACCACATCCTTGCGCCCGGGGCGCTTGATGCCGGCCGAAGCGATGCCCAGTTCGAAACCAGGAACAGGGTGCAGGGTAGACAGCGGGCCAAGACCAACAGCCATGAGGTGCGCTCCTTCAAGTGTGCGGTGGCCGCCTCAGCGACCGAATGAGATGGTAAAACGCCGCGAGCGGCTGAGCCGTTCGCGGCGTTGTCAGGGCGGCGACAGCATAGCCGAAGCGCCCTCTACTGCAAGCAGGTGTCTGCGATCAGCCGATCTGGCCGTGGCAGTGCTTGTACTTCTTGCCAGAACCACAGGGGCACGGCTCATTGCGGCCGACCTTCTGCTCGGCACGCACTGGCGCACTGGCAACGGCCACGTCACCTTCCTCGCCATCGTTCTGCTCAGCCGCCAGTGCCGAAGCATCGGCATGCTGGAACTGCATGCGCTCGGCCATGGCCTCGGCTTCGCGACGCAGGCGGGCTTCTTCTTCGGCCGGATCTTCGCGGCGTACCTGAACATGGCTCAGCACACGGATGGCGTCGCGCTTGATCGACTCCAGCAACTCCTGGAACAGAGCGAAGGACTCGCGCTTGTATTCCTGCTTGGGGTTCTTCTGTGCGTAACCACGCAGGTGAATACCGTGACGCAGGTGATCCATGGTCGACAGGTGATCCTTCCACAGGTCATCCAGCACACGCAGCAGGATCTGCTTCTCGAAGGTACGCAGTGCCTCGGCGCTGGCCTGGGCTTCCTTCTCGTTGTAGGCAGCCAGCAGCTCGGCGAGGATGCGCTCGCGCAGAGTCTCTTCGTAGAGCTTGTCGTCTTCGTCCAGCCACTGCTGAATCGGCAGCTTGAGGGCGAAGTCGCTGTACAGCACGGACTCCAGACCAGCGACGTCCCACTGCTCGGCCATCGACTGCGGAGGAATGTGGCTGTTGATCGCAGCGGTCAGCACTTCTTCGCGGAACTCGGCAATGGTATCGCCAACGCTCTCGGCAGCCAGCAGGCTGTTGCGCATGTGGTAGATAACCTTGCGCTGCTCGTTGGCCACGTCGTCGAATTCGAGCAGTTGCTTACGCATGTCGAAGTTACGACCCTCGACCTTGCGCTGGGCCTTCTCGATGGCGTTGGTGACCATGCGATGCTCGATGGCCTCGCCGGACTGCATGCCCAGGGCCTTCATGAAGTTCTTCACCCGATCCGAGGCGAAGATACGCATCAGGTTATCTTCCAGCGACAGGTAGAAACGGCTGGAACCCGGGTCACCCTGACGACCGGCACGACCGCGCAACTGGTTGTCGATACGACGCGACTCGTGACGCTCGGAGGCGATCACATGCAGGCCGCCGGCCTCGATCACCTGCTGGTGACGCTTCTGCCACTCGGCCTTGATCTGCGCGACCTGCTCGTCGGTAGGGTTTTCCAGGGCCGCGACTTCCACTTCCCAGTTGCCGCCCAGCAGGATGTCGGTACCACGACCGGCCATGTTGGTGGCAATGGTCAGCGCGCCCGGACGACCGGCCTGCGCGATGATCTCGGCTTCCTTGTCGTGGAACTTGGCGTTGAGCACCTTGTGCTCGATGCCTTCCTTCTCAAGCAGCCTCGATACGTACTCGGAGGTCTCGATGGTCGCTGTGCCGACCAGGATTGGCCGGCCCTGGGCCTGGCATTCCTTGATGTCGGCGATGATCGCCTGGTACTTCTCTTCCTGGGTCAGATAGACCAGGTCGTTGAAGTCCTTACGCGCGATTGGTTTGTTGGTCGGAATCACCATCACGTCCAGACCGTAGATCTGGCGGAACTCGAAGGCCTCGGTATCGGCGGTGCCGGTCATGCCCGAGAGCTTGTTGTAGAGGCGGAAATAGTTCTGGAAGGTGGTCGAAGCCAGGGTCTGGCTTTCGGCCTGGATGTTCACCCCTTCCTTGGCCTCGATCGCCTGGTGCAGGCCTTCGGACAGACGACGGCCCTGCATGGTACGGCCGGTGTGCTCATCGATCAGGATGACCTGGCCGCTCTGCACGATGTACTCGACGTTGCGATGGAACAGGGTGTGGGCGCGCAGGCCCGCATAGACGTGGGTCAGCAGGCCCAGGTTGTGCGCGGAATAGAGGCTCTCGCCTTCGGCCAGCATACCGGCCGCGGTGAGCATCTCTTCGACGTACTGGTGGCCGGCTTCGTTGAGTTCGACCTGGCGGGTCTTCTCGTCGACCTTGTAATGACCTTCCTGGGTGACGACGCCTTCCTCCTCCTCGATATGCTGCTTGAGGCGAGGGATCAGCTTGTTGATCTCGATGTACAGCTTGGAGCTGTCTTCAGCCTGACCGGAAATGATCAGCGGGGTACGGGCTTCGTCGATCAGGATCGAGTCGACTTCGTCGATCACGGCGAAATTCAGCTCACGCTGGAACTTGTCTTCCATGCTGAAAGCCATGTTGTCGCGCAGGTAATCGAAACCGAATTCGTTGTTGGTGCCGTAGGTGATATCGGCAGCATAGGCGGCGCGCTTTTCTTCCGGCGGCTGGAACGGGGTGACGATGCCCACCGTCAGGCCGAGGAATTCATACAGCGGGCGCATCCAGTTGGCATCGCGACGTGCTAGGTATTCGTTGACGGTCACCACGTGCACGCCCTTGCCGGACAGTGCGTTGAGGTAAACGGCCAGGGTACCCACCAGGGTTTTACCCTCACCGGTACGCATCTCGGCGATCTTGCCTTCGTGCAGGGTCATACCACCGATCAACTGCACGTCGAAGTGACGCATGCCCATCACGCGCTTGCCGGCTTCACGGGCCACGGCAAAGGCTTCGGGAAGCAACTGGTCGAGGGTTTCGCCCTTGGCCAGACGGGCCTTGAACTCTTCGGTCTTGCCACGCAGCTGCTCGTCCGAGAGGGCGATCATCTGTTCTTCGAGGACGTTGACGGACTGCACCGCCTTGAGCATGCGTTTGACTTCACGCTCATTCTTGCTTCCGAAAAGTTTTTTCAACAGAGGCGCAAACATATCGACAGGATCTTCCGGCGAATGGATGGAGGTCGGCGCAAACCGCGACCAGGCAGCCAGCATGGCTGCAGGCGAAGGGGGCATTCTACCCGGAAACGCCGGGGATGAAAGTGACGTTGTCAGCCCATTGCTACCGCATGATGGCGCACACCGCACCAGCCTCGGGGGAAACCGAGACGCGGCATGCCGAAATAGATGGGGACGATTGAATGGAATTCAAGGGTCGCTACGCGCGCCCCTCATTCAGCCCCATTGCTGCGTGCGATATACAGCGCCGGATTGACCTGACGGCCACCCTTGCTGACTTCGAAATGCACGTGATAACCGGTGGAGCGACCACTACGGCCGACCTTGGCGATGGTCTGACCGCGCTGCACCAGATCACCGATCTGCACCGTGTTGCTCTGGTTGTGCGCGTAGAGGGTGACATAGCCATCGGCATGGCTGATTTCCACCGTATTGCCATAGCCGCTTTTCTTGCCGGAGAAAGTCACCACACCGGCGGCGACCGACACCACGTCGCTACCTGGCTTGGCAGCGAAGTCGATGCCCTTGTGCACGCTGGCACGACCGGTGAGCGGGTGTACGCGACGACCGAACGGCGAGGATACATAGCCTTGCAAAACCGGACGTCCCGAGAGCGTTTCCGCTTCGTTCAGGCGGCGCTCGCCGAGCAACTGCTCCAGCACTTCCAGCTGATGCTCGCGACTCTCGACGCGCAGCGCCAGATCGTCCAGAGCATTCATGAATGGCGGGGGCGCATAGGCGGAGGCGCCGAGCGCATCTTCCGCACCGCCCTGACCGACACTGAGGGAGAAATCGAACTCGCCCGCATCCAGCTCCGCCAGTTCGGTGAGCCGTTCACCGAGGGCATCGAGACGGGTCAGCCGCGCCTGCAATTCGGCGACATGGACGGCGAAGGCATCCAGTTGGCGCTGGGCATCCTGTCGCACCACACCGACTTGCTCACGCTGCTGATCGAGCGCTTCTGCCAGGCGGTTGTCGACCACTGGCTCGGCCGTCAGCCACTTGGCACCCACGGCCGCACCTGCGCCCAAGCTCGAGATCAAGAGAAGAAACGCAACCAACAACAACCAGCGCAGATCGAGATTGATCGTTCGTGCGCAGCCGTGTCGACTATTTAAAAGAATGATTTGCATGGCTTCCCCTTACTGGCAGAACACAGACCGGCAGCAGGCTCTGCTACCATGATGGTTCTGCAATCTAAGGCCTCCTGCCATGTCGTTCCGTCCCTTGCCGGCCCAGGCACCCGCTGCGCTGTTACGCGAAGCCAAGCCCCTGAAAGCGCTGTTCGGTCAGGCGCAACGCCTGACCAACCTGCAGCGTCTTGTCGAAAGCCAGCTACAACCTGCCGCCCGGGAACACTGTCATGTAGCGTCCTGGAACAACGGCTGTTTGCTATTGATAGTGACCGATGGCCACTGGGCAACACGCCTGCGTTATCAGCAAAGAAGACTGCAACGACAACTACAGACACTCGAAGAATTCGCGACCTTAACGAAAATCCTGTTCAAGGTGCAACCTCAAGTCGGACCGAATCGTGGAACCGGTCGCACCCTGCACCTGTCCAATAGCGCTGCCCAAAGTATCCAGGCAGGTGCTGAAGGCATCCGCGATCCCAGGCTGCGCGCCGCGCTCGAGCGGCTGGCCAGCCACACGCAGAAAGACCAATAACGCCCTTTTTCCGTTCGTCGGTAAATCCGTAGCAGACCAGGTGGCGCGCACCAATTGCTATGGGGGATCGGTGCGCACGGCCTGGCCGGCCCCGCGACACCCTACAAAAAAAAGAGGCCACCCGAAGGTGGCCTCAAATTGAAGCTGGAAAGAGAGTTGGTTTACACGGCCGCTACTGGGCGCATGTAAGAGATCGGTGCGAGTTTGGCGTCCTCGAAGGTCACCATTTCCCAGGCGTCGGTCTGTTCGATCAGGGTACGCAGCAAACGGTTGTTCAGTGCGTGACCGGACTTGAAGCCCTTGAACTCGCCAATCAGGCTGTTACCCAACAGGTACAGGTCGCCGATGGCATCGAGAATCTTGTGTTTGACGAACTCGTCCTCGTAACGCAGGCCGTCTTCGTTGAGCACGCGATGCTCGTCGACCACGATGGCGTTCTCCACGCTACCGCCGAGTGCCAGGTTCTGTGAACGCAGGAACTCGATGTCACGCATGAAACCGAAAGTGCGGGCTCGGCTGACTTCCTTGACGAAAGACGTGCTGGAGAAATCCACACTGGCGCTCTGCGTACGATTGCGGAACACGGGGTGATCGAAGTCGATCTCGAAGCTCACCTTGAACCCGTCGAAAGGTACGAAGGTGGCGCGCTTGTCGCCCTCCACCACCGTCACTTCGCGCAGGATGCGGATGAACTTCTTCGGCGCTTCCTGCTCCTGCAGGCCAGCGGATTGAATCAGGAATACAAAGGGACCGGCGCTGCCATCCATGATCGGCACTTCGGACGCGGAGAGCTCGACGTAGGCGTTATCGATGCCCAGGCCTGCCATGGCCGAAAGCAGATGCTCTACCGTATCCACCTTGACGTCACCATTGATCAACGTGGTCGACATGGTGGTTTCACCGACATTCCCGGCCAGCGCGCGGATTTCCACCACGGGGTCGAGGTCAGTGCGACGGAACACGATACCGGTATCCACCGGTGCCGGCTTCAGGGTCAGGTAAACCTTCTCCCCCGAATGCAGGCCAACGCCGGTGGCACGGATGATGTTCTTCAGGGTGCGTTGTCTGATCATGGCTTGGCCGCTATATCGCTAGTTGCGAACTGTTTTCAACAATGGTCGGGAATGATAGCAGAACCGACCTTTGCTGAACACCAATCACCTTTATACTCCTGATACATTCCATCAATCAGCCTGACGACGCAGGAAAGCCGGAATATCCAGGTAATCGAGATCATCCTGGGTATTGAGCTTGGCTGCAGTCGCCGCGCCACCGTGGCTCTGACGCTGTACGGTCGGACGCTCGTAGTCCTTGTAGTTGACCGACTGCTCGCTGCGCGCAGGCGCGGCGGGCTGCTGGGCAACCGGCTGGCTGACAGCGACCTGCACGGTGTTGTCGATCACCTTGACCGGCTTCTCCATGCGCGCGCCGAGGCCAGTGGCGACCACGGTAACGTGCAGTTCGTCGCGCATGTCGGCGTCGATCACGGTGCCGACCTTGACGGTGGCTTGCTCGGAAGCGAATTGTTCGATGATGTTACCCACGTCGGAGTATTCACCCAGGGACAGATCCGGACCGGCAGTGATGTTGACCAGGATGCCACGCGCGCCCTGCAGGTTGACGTCTTCCAGCAGCGGGTTGCGGATAGCGGCCTCGGTGGCTTCACGAGCACGGTTCGGACCGCTGGCGCAGCCGGTGCCCATCATCGCCATGCCCATCTCGCTCATCACGGTCTTCACGTCTGCGAAGTCGACGTTGATCATGCCCGGACGCTTGATGATGTCGGAGATACCGCGTACGGCACCGGCCAGCACGTCATCTGCCTTGGCAAAAGCCGACAGCAGGCTGGCGTCCTTACCGAGAATGGTCAGCAGTTTTTCGTTCGGGATGGTGATCAGCGAGTCGACGCTCTCGGCCAGCGCGCGGATGCCTTCATCGGCGATGACCATGCGCTTCTTGCCCTCGAACGGGAACGGACGAGTCACCACCGCAACGGTGAGGATGCCCATTTCCTTGGCCACCTCGGCGATCACCGGGGCAGCGCCGGTACCGGTACCACCACCCATGCCGGTGGTGATGAACACCATGTCGGTGCCCTGCAGCACTTCAGCAATGCGCTCGCGGTCTTCCAGCGCGGCCTGACGACCGACTTCCGGATTGGCGCCAGCACCCAGGCCCTTGGTCACGCCTGGGCCGAGCTGCAGCACGGTGCGCGCACCGATGTTCTTCAGCGCCTGCGCATCGGTGTTGGCGCAGATGAACTCGACGCCCTCGATGTTGCTGACCGCCATGTGATTGACCGCGTTACCGCCGCCACCACCGACACCGATGACCTTGATCACCGCACTTTGTGGAATGTTGTCTACTAGTTCGAACATGATCCCTCTCCTTCCTTTCTAGTTGTAACGCCTACTGCAAATTTAGAAATTACCTTGCACCCAGCGCTTGATGCGCTCGAGTACCGGGGTCTTGGTTTCGTCCTGATAAGGACTGCCCACCGAAATGGAGATGCCGTCGTTCTGCTTCTGCAGTCCGTACAGGAGCAGCCCCACACCGGTGGAATAAATCGGGTTGCGCACCACATCGGCCATGCCCTTGACGCTGTGCGGCACGCCAAGTCGTACGGGCATGTGGAAGATTTCCTCAGCCAGTTCGACCGCCCCTTCCATCTTCGCCGTGCCGCCAGTCATGACGATGCCGGCGGGAATCAGATCCTCGTAGCCACTACGACGCAGCTCGGCCTGGATCAGGGTGAACAGTTCGTCGTAACGCGGCTCGACCACCTCGGCCAGCGACTGGCGCGACAGGTCACGCGGCGGACGATCACCGACGCTCGGTACCTTGATGGTTTCGCCGGCACCGGCCAGCTTGGCCAGGGCACAGGCGTAACGGATCTTGATTTCCTCGGCGTACTGGGTCGGCGTGCGCAGCGCCATGGCGATGTCGTTGGTGACCTGATCGCCAGCGATCGGAATCACCGCGGTATGACGGATCGCACCTTCGGTGAAGATGGCGATATCGGTGGTGCCACCGCCGATGTCCACCAGACACACGCCCAGCTCCTTCTCGTCTTCGGTCAGTACCGAATAGGCCGATGCGAGCTGCTCGAGGATGATGTCGTCGACTTCCAGACCGCAGCGACGCACGCACTTCTCGATATTCTGCGAGGCATTCACGGCGCAGGTGACCACATGCACCTTGGCCTCCAGACGCACACCGGACATACCCAGTGGCTCGCGCACGCCTTCCTGGTTGTCGATCACATAATCCTGCGCCAGGGTGTGCAGCACGCGCTGATCCGCCGGAATGGCAACGGCCTGAGCGGCATCGAGTACACGTTCGATATCCGCCGGGCTGACTTCGCGGTCGCGGATGGCGACGATGCCATGGCTGTTCAGGCTACGGATGTGATTGCCGGCCACACCGACGAACGCCGAGTGGATACGGCAACCGGCCATCAGTTGAGCCTCCTCCACCGCACGCTGGATCGAGGCCACGGTGGACTCGATATTGACCACCACGCCCTTCTTCAGCCCGCGCGACGGATGCGTGCCGATGCCGACGATTTCCAGCTGGCCGTCGGCCGTCACCTCACCCACCAGCGCCACCACCTTGGAGGTGCCGATGTCCAGGCCAACGATCATCTTGCCGCTCTGCGCGCTACTCATTAGTCCTGCCTCTCCTCAATTCACTTTCTGCTCGGCCGCAGCCGGCTCCACCGGCTCACGCCAGGCCACGGCCAGGCCGTTGGCATAACGCAGGTCGATGCGCGCGATATTCGCGCTCTGTTCTTTCAGTTCCCGCTCGTAAATGGCGGCGAACCGACGCATTTTTTCCACCACGTGATCACGTCCCAGCAGGATGTCGATGCGCTGGCCGCTGGCGTTCTCGGTCGCCGAGAGGAACCAGCTACCGCGCTCGCGCAACTGCAGTCCCACCACGGTAAAACCCATGGGGCGCAACAACTGGCTGAGCATCTGGTACTGCTGCATCACCTTCGGTTGCGCGCGCTTCGGGCCAGACAGCTGCGGCAGATGCTGGTAGTTATCCAGCTCCTGCGGCGCGAACGCCTGGCCCTGGTTATTGAGCAGCGCCTCATCGCCCCAACGGGCGATTGGCAATTGCTCTTCCAGACGCACGTCGATCTGATCCGGCCATACACGGCGCACCTCGGCATGGGCGATCCAGGGCATGCGCTCCAGTTCTTCACGCATGCCGCGCAGGTCGACACTGAAGAAGCTCGCCTCGATGAATGGCGCGATCCGACGCTGCACCGCCTGCTGACTGATATAAGCCAGGTCGCCCTGCACGCTGATACGCGCAATCGGGCGGTCGGCATAAGGCAGCAGACGCTGGGCGCCCTCGTAGGCGCCGAAACCCAGACCGACCAGCAGCAACGGCCAGAGCAAACGGCCCACCCAGGAAAAATCCGGCTTGGGCAAACGCAGGCGCATCGGCTCCTTGGCCACCAGACGGCTGGCGCCACGCGGCGCGGGCTTGCCGCGTTGCGGAGCCCTCAGCGAGTCCTGATGACGCAGAGCGATGCTCATCGCTTAACCCCTCGCCTCGACGCTGTCAGCCAGGATCGCCAGCACCAACTGCTGGAAATCCAGACCGGCAGCACGCGCGGCCATCGGCACCAGGCTGTGATCGGTCATGCCCGGTACGGTATTCACTTCCAGCAGCCAGAACTGGCCACTGGCATCCTGCATCACATCGGCACGCGCCCAGCCCTGGGTGCCCACGGCCTCGCAGGCGCGTGCGGTCAGTTCCTTGAGCTCGGCTTCCTTATCGGCAGACAGGCCACAGGGAATGCGGTACTGGGTGTCATCGGCCAGGTACTTGGCGTCGTAGTCGTAGAAGGTATGCGGCGTCCCCAGGCCAATCGGTGGCAGCACCTGGCCACGCAACACGGCGATGGTGTACTCGGGGCCGGCAATCCACTGCTCGACCAGTACCTGGCTATCGTAGCGGGCAGCATCCTGCCAGGCAGCGATCAGCGCCTCGACGCTGCCCACCTTGGCCATACCGATACTGGAGCCTTCATGGGCCGGCTTGACGATCAGCGGGAAGCCCAGTTCGGCAGCAGCGGCCTCGCAATCGGCTTGCGAAGTCAGCACGGCATGACGCGGGGTCGGCAGGCCGAGGCTGTGCCAGACCTGCTTGGTACGCAGCTTGTCCATGGCCAGCGCAGAGGCGAGGATGCCGCTGCCGGTGTAGGGGATGCCGGCGCACTCGAGCAGCCCCTGCATGGAGCCGTCCTCGCCACCACGGCCGTGCAGCACGATGAAGGCGCGGTCGATCTTCTCGCGGTTCAGGCGAGCCAGGAAATCATCGCCCACGTCGATGCCGAAGGCGTCCACACCACCCGCCTGCAGGGCGCTGAGTACGGCATTGCCGGATTTCAGCGACACCTCACGCTCGGCGCTCTTGCCACCAAACAGCACGGCGACGCGGCCAAAAGCCTTGGGATCGAGGGTACTGTGCAAACTCATTTCGACTCCCCCACGAACAGCGGGTGCTTGATCAGTTGCGGCGCTACCGCGCCGATATCGCCAGCGCCCTGGCACAGCAGGATGTCACCGGCACGCAGCAGCGGCTTGAGCAGCGGTGCCAGGTCGGCGCCACGCTCGACGTAAATCGGGTCGAGCTGACCGCGCTGACGAATGCTGTGGCACATCTGCCGGCTGTCGGCGCCAGGAATTGGTTCTTCGCCTGCCGGGTAGACCTCGACCAGCAGCAGCACATTGGCTTCGCTCAGCACCTGCACGAAATCGTCGTACAGGTCGCGAGTACGGCTGTAGCGGTGCGGCTGGTAAACCATCACCAGGCGCCGCTCGGGCCAGCCACCGCGCACGGCCTTGATCACCGCAGCCACTTCACGCGGGTGATGGCCGTAGTCGTCCACCAGCATCACGCTGCCGCCGTTGACCGGTAGCTCGCCATAGACCTGGAAGCGCCGACCGACGCCCTGGAAGCCCGACAAACCGGCAACGATAGCGCTGTCGTCGATGCCCTCGTCAGTGGCGATGGCGATGGTCGCCAGCGCGTTGAGCACGTTGTGATTGCCGGGCATGTTGACCGACACGTCGAGCGGCTCGCAGTCCGGCCGCAGCACGGTGAAGTAAGTGCGCATGCCATCCTGACGCACATTGATGGCGCGCACGTCGGCATCTTCCGAGAAACCGTAGGTGACGGTCGGGCGGCCGATCTGCGGCAGCAGCTCACGCACTACCGGGTCATCCACGCAAAGCACCGCCAAGCCGTAGAACGGCAGGTTGTGCAGGAATTCGATGAAGGTCTTCTTCAGTACATTGAAGTCGCCACCATAGGTGCTCATATGGTCGGCATCGATATTGGTGACCACCGAGACCATCGGTTGCAGATGCAGGAAGCTGGCGTCGCTCTCGTCCGCCTCGGCGATCAGGAAACGGCTGGAACCAAGCTGGGCATTGGTACCCGCTGCATTCAGACGGCCACCGATAACGAAGGTCGGATCCAGGCCGCCAGCGGCGAATACCGAAGCCAGCAAGCTGGTGGTAGTAGTCTTGCCGTGAGTACCGGCCACCGCGATACCGTGGCGGTAGCGCATCAGCTCGGCGAGCATTTCGGCACGCGGCACCACCGGGATACGACGCTCCAGCGCGGTAGCGACTTCCGGGTTGCTGGTATTGACGGCGCTGGAAACCACCAGCACGTCGGCCTGCTCGGCATTCTCCGCAGCATGGCCGATGAAGATCTGTGCACCGAAGGTCTTCAGGCGCTCGGTAACGGCCGACGCCTTGAGGTCGGAACCGGAGACTTCGTAACCCAGGTTGAGCAGCACTTCGGCGATGCCGCACATACCGACACCACCGATACCGACGAAGTGGATACGGCGGATACGACGCATGCGCCGGACTTCAGCCTTGACGGCGGCGGGAGATTTAGCCACGAGCCACCTCCTGGCAGATGTCGACGACCGTGCGGGTAGCATCGGGTTTGGCCAGACGACGCGCGGTAGCGCCCATGGCGGTGAGTTTTTCCAGGTGCATCAGAACCTCGGTGAGCTGCGCGGCAAGCTTGGCCGCGTCAGTGGCATGTTGCGGAAGAAGAACGGCAGCGCCCTCCTTCGCCAGGTATTCGGCATTGCGGCTCTGGTGATCGTCGATGGCATGCGGCAAGGGCACCAGCATCGACGGCAGACCCGCGGCGGCCAGTTCGCTGACGGTCAGTGCGCCGGCGCGGCAAACCACCAGGTCGGCCCAGCCATAAGCGCGGGCCATGTCCTTGATGAAAGGCGCGACCTCGGCTTCGACCGCGGCATCTCGATAACGCTCCGCAGTGATTTCGGCATGCTGCTTGCCCGCCTGATGGAACACCTGCGGACGCAGTTCGGCAGGCAGTTTCTCCAACGCGGCGGGCAGCAGCTTGTTCAGTGGTTCGGCGCCCAGGCTGCCACCCAGCACCAGCAGTTTCGGCTGGCGACCGGCCAGCGGCTCACGCGGCGTTTCCAGGAACAGCTCTTCACGCACGGGGTTACCGGTGGTGCGCCGCTTGTCGGACGCCGCGAAGGTGTTCGGGAAGGCCTCGCAGATACGATTGGCGATACGCGACAACAGGCGATTGGCGGTACCGGCGACGGCGTTCTGCTCATGAATGATCAGGGGCACGCCTGCCAGGCGCGCAGCGAGCCCACCAGGGCCGGTGACGTAACCGCCCATGCCGAGCACGCACACTGGCTGCAACTCGCGCACGATGCGCCGAGCCTGCAGCAGCGAACGCAGCAACTGGAATGGCGCCTTGAGCAGGGAGAGCTTGCCCTTGCCACGCAGGCCGCTGACGTTGATCAGGTGCAGCGGCAAGCCCGCCTGTGGCACCAGCTCGTTCTCGATGCCACGCGGCGTACCCAGCCAATGCACGCTATAGCCACGAGTCTGGAATTCACGTGCGCAAGCCAGCGCCGGGAACACGTGGCCACCTGTGCCACCGGCCATGATCAGGACGTTACCGCGCATGGGCCACCTCCTGCTCCGGCTCGGCGAAATCCGCTTCGCTGAACTCCACGTCCTCGTTGCCCAGCACGTTGCGCCGCTCCCACTCGATGCGCAGCAGCACCGCCAGGCTGACGCAGCAGATCACCAGCGACGAGCCGCCATAACTGAGGAACGGCAGGGTCAACCCCTTGGTCGGCAGCAGGCCGGTATTCACGCCGATATTGATCAGGAACTGGCCGATCCACAGGAAGGACAGCCCATAGGCCACGTAGGCCGAGAAGAACTGCTTGGCCTTCTCCGCCCATAGGCCGATGTACAGGCCACGTACGCAGACGAAGACGAACAGCGCCAGCGTTGCCATTGCACCGACGAAACCCAGCTCCTCGGCCAATACCGAGAAGACGAAGTCGGTATGCGCTTCCGGCAGGTAGAACTGCTTCTGGATGCTGTTGCCCAGGCCGACGCCGAACCATTCGCCACGACCGAAGGCGATCAGCGCCTGGGTCAACTGGTAACCGGAACCGTATTGATCGGCCCAGGGGTCGGTGAAGGTGATCAGTCGCTGCAGGCGATATTCCTGAGTCTGCACCAGGACGAACACGGCGCCGACGGCCAGTGCCACCATCAGACCGAAGCGCAGCATGCCGACACCGCCAAGAAACAACATGGCCATGGCCGAGCCCATCATCACCACGGTGGCGCCGAAATCCGGCTCCAGCAGCAGCAGGCCAGCCATCGGCAGCAGCACGACGAAAGGCTTGAAGAAACCCATCCAGCTTTCGCGCACCTCTTCCTGGCGGCGTACCAGATAGCCGGCCAGGTAGACGACCACGAATACTTTGGCGATTTCCGAAGGCTGCACGTTGAAGGCGCCAAAACCGATCCAGCGCCGTGCACCGTTGACCTCGCGGCCAATACCCGGAATCAACACCAGCACCAACAGACCGAAGGCTGCCAGCAGCATCATCCAGCCGTAGCGCTGCCAGAAACTCATCGGAATCATCAACACGATGCCGGCAGTCCCCAGGCCGATGACCAGGTAAACCAGATGACGAATCATGTGGTACAGCGGATTGCCAGACAGCGCCGCCGCCACTTCCGAAGAAGCCGAAGTGATCATCACCAGGCCCAGCCCCAACAGTCCAAGGCAGCCGGCCAGCATCGGGAAGTCGACGTCCAGGCCGCGACCGAACAGCGGCGAGGGGCGGATGTGCAGGAAGGCCAGCATCAGGACAGCCCCTCCACAGCCTGGGCGAACAGACGCCCGCGCTCTTCGAAGTTCTTGAACATGTCCAGACTGGCGCAAGCCGGCGACAGCAGCACGGCATCGCCCGCTTCGGCCAGCTCACTGCAACGCTGCACAGCCTCATCGAGGGTTTTCACCCGCACCAGCGGCGCAGCATCGCCCAGCGCCTCGGCGATTCGCTCGGCATCGCGGCCCAGCAGCACCACAGCGCGGCAGAAACGCGCGACCGGGGTCTTGAGCGCGGAGAAGTCGGCGCCCTTGCCATCGCCACCGGCGATCAGCACCAGCTTGCCGGCGATATCGGCGCCCAGGCCTTCGATGGCCGCCAGCGCCGCACCGACGTTGGTGGCCTTGGAATCGTCGTAATAACTCACGTCGCCG
Source organism: Pseudomonas berkeleyensis (assembly GCF_014109765.1). NCBI lineage: Bacteria > Pseudomonadati > Pseudomonadota > Gammaproteobacteria > Pseudomonadales > Pseudomonadaceae > Pseudomonas > Pseudomonas berkeleyensis. The sequence continues at coordinate 1,105,789 of NZ_CP059139.1, read as the reverse complement.
CGCTCACGCAGCCACTGGCAACGGTGCGGCAGACCAGCGAACTGGCGCAGGGTGGTCAGCATGGCCTCCATCGGCAGGCCTACGGCATTGCCAAGCGCCAGCGCCGCCAGCGCATTGGACTGATTGTGCGCGCCACGGATCTTCAGCTCGGCGGTCGGCAGCAACGCCTCGAAACGGAAAGCCAGGTACTTCTCGCCCTGCTCTTCCAGCAGGCCGAAACGCTTGAAGTCCGGCTTGCCCAGGCCGAATTCCCAGCAAGTAACCTGGTCAGCGATCAGCGGACGCGACAGCGCATCATCGCGGTTTACCACCACCTGACGCGCGCCACGGAAAATGCGGTGCTTGGCCAGGTGATAAGCCGGCAGGCCGCTGTAGCGATCCATATGGTCTTCGCTGACGTTCAGGCAGGTGGCCACTTCAGCGTTCAACTGCTCGGTGGTTTCCAGCTGGAAGCTGGACAGCTCCAGCACGTACAGCTCGATATCGTCACTGAGCAGGTCGAGCGCCGGCATTCCCAGGTTGCCGCCGACCGCGACACGCTTGCCCGCCGCGGCCGCCATGTCGCCGACCAGCGTGGTCACGGTGCTCTTGGCGTTGGAGCCGGTGATGGCAACGATTGGTGCCTTGGCATGACGAGCGAACAGATCGATGTCACCAGACAGCTTCACCCCACGCGCAGCCGCTTCCGCCAACGCCGGCGTGGCCACGGCCAGACCGGGACTCACGTACAGCTCCGAGGCGCGGCAAAGGAAGTCCACGTCCAGCTCACCGCAGCGCACTTCCACCTGAGGGTAGTCGCGCTTGAGCGTTTCCAGCTCCGGCGGATTCGCGCGCGTATCGGCCACGGCAAAGCGCACACCCTGACGCGCCAGGAAGCGCACCAGGGACATGCCGCTCTTGCCGAGGCCGACAACGATGCGGAATTGGTCGGAAGCGATCAACGACACGCTCTATTACCTCAGCTTCAGGGTGGCCAGGCCGATCAACACGAGAATCACGGTGATGATCCAGAAGCGGACGATCACGCGTGGCTCGGGCCAGCCCTTGAGTTCAAAGTGGTGGTGAATCGGCGCCATGCGGAACACGCGCTTGCCGGTCAGCTTGAAGCTGGCGACCTGGATGATCACCGACAGGGTTTCCATCACGAACACGCCGCCCATGATGAACAGCACGATTTCCTGGCGGACGATCACGGCAATGGTGCCCAGCGCGGCGCCGAGCGCCAGCGCGCCGACATCGCCCATGAACACTTGCGCCGGGTAGGTGTTGAACCACAAAAAGCCCAGGCCGGCGCCGACCAGTGCGGCGCAGAACACGATCAGCTCACCGGAGCCCGGAACGTAAGGGATCAGCAGGTACTCGGCGAAATTCACGTTGCCCGACAGGTAGCAGAAGATGCCCAGGGCCCCACCAACCATCACGGTCGGTAGGATGGCCAGACCGTCGAGGCCGTCGGTGAGGTTCACCGCATTGCTGGTGCCGACGATGACGAAGTAGGTCAAGACCACGAAGCCGATGCCCAGGGGAATGGCGACATCCTTCAACAGCGGCAGGATCAGGGTGGTCTCCACCGGGCTCTGCGCGGTCATATAAAGGAAGACAGCCGCAGCCAGACCGAACACCGACTGCCAGAAATACTTCCAGCGACTTGGCAGGCCACGCGAGTTCTTCTCGATCACCTTGCGGTAGTCGTCGACCCAGCCAATGGCACCGAACGCCAAAGTCACGGCCAGCACCACCCACACGTAGCGGTTGGACAGGTCAGCCCAGAGCAGGGTGCTGACAGCGATGGCGGTAAGGATCAGCGCGCCGCCCATGGTCGGCGTGCCTTTCTTCGACAGATGCGACTGCGGGCCATCGTTGCGCACGGACTGGCCGATCTGACGCACCTGCAGGGTGCGGATCATCCACGGGCCGAGCCACAGCGACAGCGCCAGGGCGGTGAGCACGCCGAGGATGCCGCGCAGGGTAAGGTACTGAAAGACCGCGAAACCCTTGTGGAACTGTTGCAGGTACTCCGCCAGCAGCAGCAGCATTTAGTGAATCTCCCCAGATACGCCACACAGCGCCGCCACGACCTTGTCCATGGCAGCGCTGCGTGAACCCTTGATTAGTAGTGTGCTGCCGGCCCGCTCGGCGCGAAGCGCTTCGATCAGCTCGGCCTGATCGACGAAGTGGCGGCCTTTTGAGCCAAACTCCTCGACCGCATGACGCATCAGTGGGCCGACGGCATACAGCGCATCGACCTTGCCTGCAGCATGGCGGCCGACATCGCGATGGCCCTGTTCGGCCCACTCGCCCAGCTCGCCCATGTCTCCCAGCACCAGGACGGTGCGACCGGAGAAGCCGGCGAGTATATCCACCGCCGCGCACATCGACACGGGGTTGGCGTTGTAGCTGTCGTCGATCACCCGCACGCCATTCGGCGCCAACTGCGCTACGGCGCGGCCCTTGACCGGTTGCAGATTTTTCAACCCCTCAGCCATCGCGACCAACGGCATACCCAGGGCATGAGCGGCGGCACAGGCAGCCAGTGCATTGGCCACATTGTGTTCACCGAGCAGGTTGAGCTGGATGCGTGCGCTGCCAGCAGGACTGCGCAAGGTGAAACCCTGGCAACCACGCTCATCACGGGCCAGATCGCTGCCGTGGAAGTCGGCGCGGGTATCACGCAGGGCAAAGCTCAGCACGTTGCGCGCGGCAGCGCGGCGCTGCCAGGTGACGAAGGCCTTGTCATCCAGATTGAGCACGGCCACGCCATCGCTCGGCAGGCCTTCGAGGATTTCCCCCTTGGCCTCGACGATCTTTTCCGGGCCACCGAATTCGCCGACATGGGCATTGCCAGCGTTGGTGATGATCGCCACCTGCGGCCGCGTCAGGCTGACGGTGTAGGCAATCTCGCCGACATGGTTGGCGCCCAGTTCGATCACCCCGGCGCGATGTTCCGGCGCCAACTCCAGCAGCGTCAGCGGCGCACCGAGATCATTGTTGAGGTTGCCGCGGGTAGCCAGCACGGCGCCATCCAGACCCGCACGCAGGATCGCAGCAAGCATCTCCTTGACGCTGGTCTTGCCGCTGGAACCGGTCACTGCGGCCAGCGGGCCGGCGAACGCCTGGCGATTCAACGCACCCAGCTGGCCGAGCGCCAAACGGGTATCAGCTACCAGCAACTGCGGCAGCGGCGCATTCGCCACTTCACGCTCGACCAGCGCGGCAACGGCGCCCTTGGCGGCCACGTTAGCCAGATAATCATGGCCGTCGAAACGTGGGCCGGTGAGCGCTACGAACAACTGGCCAGCGGCAATGCTGCGGCTGTCGGTGCCAACAGCAGAGAAGGCCGCATCGGCACCAATGACGCGTGCATTCAGGTCGGCAGCGACTTCACTGAGCAACCAGGGCTTAAGCATGGGCTGCCTCCCAGGCCGCCAGGGCCTTGCTCGCTTCGGTCAGGTCGGAGAACGGCTGACGCACGCCCATGATCTCCTGATAATCCTCATGGCCCTTACCGGCCAGCACCAACACATCGGCAGCCTCGGACTGAGCGACCAAGCGCGCGATGGCATCGCCGCGACCGTGAATGAAGTGCACCGCCTCCGGCGCGACGAAGCCGGCGCGGATGTCGGCGGCGATCTGCGCCGGGTCTTCGGTACGCGGATTGTCGTCGGTCACCCAAACCACATCGGCCAGGCGCTCGGCCGCTGCCGCCATCAATGGACGCTTGCCGCGATCACGATCACCACCACAGCCGAACAGGCAGATCAGACGCCCATCGACATGCGGACGCATGGCTTCGAGCACTTTCTCCAGGGCATCCGGCGTGTGCGCGTAATCGACCACCACCAACGGCTTGTCGCCGCCACCCAGTCGCTGCATGCGGCCGGCCGGCCCCTGCAGCTTCGGCAGTACCTTGAGCACTTCGTCGAGGGCGTAGTCCATGCCGAGCAAGGCGCCGACCACAGCCAGCAGGTTGCTCAGGTTGAAGCGGCCCAGCAGATTGCTGCGCAGCACACCTTCGCCACGTGGCGTAACCAGGCGCGCACGTACGCCGTGATCATCAAAATGCGCTTCGCTGCAATAAAGGAAGGCGCTGGCGTCGTTCAGGCTGTAACCAATCAGGCGGGACTCGTGGCCCTTGGCAGCCAGCTCACGACCAAAGGCATCATCGAGGTTGATCACTCGGCAACGCAGGTTCGGCCAGGCGAACAGCTTGGCCTTGGCGGCGCCGTACGCCTCCATGCTGCCGTGATAATCGAGGTGATCACGCGACAGGTTGGTGAACACCGCCACGTCGAACTCCAGCGCGGCAACCCGGCCCTGATCGAGACCATGGGAAGACACCTCCATGGCGACTGCGCGTGCACCGGCCTGCTTCAGCCCGGCCAGGGTCGCCTGCACGCCAACCGGGTCAGGCGTGGTGTGCTTGCCCTGCTCCAGCGCGCCGTGGAAACCGTTGCCCAGCGTACCGACGATGCCACAAGGCTCGCCCAGCAGATCCAAGGCCTGAGCCAACAATTGACTGACGCTGGTCTTGCCGTTGGTGCCGGTGATGCCAAGCAGGTGCAAACCACGGCTCGGCTCGCCATAGAAACGCCCGGCGATGGCCGAAAGTTGCCCAGCCAGGCCCTTGACCGGCACTAGCACAGCACTCTCTGCATGCATCGGCGCTGCGCCCTGAGCCTCGAAGGCCACGGCAGCCGCGCCACGTGCGATGGCATCGGCGATATGCACGCGACCATCCTGCTGCGTACCGGGCACGGCCAGAAACAGATCGCCCGGACGCACCTTGCGGCTGTCCAGGGTCAGTTCACGAATCAGCACCGAGCTCTCGGCGGCCGGCAGCAATTGATTGAGTGGCATGGGCATCAGAGGCGCCCTCCCTGACCGATGGCTGCCGTCTTCTGCTCAGGCGCAGGCAGGTTGTCCGGTGCGATATTCATCAAGCGCAGCGACCCAGCCATGACGCGACTGAATACCGGAGCGGAAATGAGGCCGCCGTAATAGGCGCCCTTGCCGGGTTCATCGATGACCACGACCAGAGCGATGCGCGGATCCTGCGCGGGAGCGAACCCCGCGAACAGAGAGCGATAGGAATTGGTCTGGTAGCCCTTGGCGCCGGCATTGGTTTTGCGGGCGGTGCCGCTCTTGCCGGCAACGTGGTAGCCAGGCACCTGCGCACGGAACACACCACGCGGCGCTTCGACCACCTGCTGCAGCATGCCCTGCAGGGTCTTGGCCACTTCGGTCGGCACCACCTGCATCGCGTTCGGCTTGCGATCCACACGAATCATCGACAGCGGCACCATGCCACCGCCGTTACCCAGTGCCGCGTAGGCATGCGCCAGTTGCACCGCGGTCACCGACAAGCCATAGCCATAGGAAAGGGTCGCGGTTTCCGCCTGGCGCCATTGCCGATGGTTCGGCAGGTTACCGACGCGCTCGCCTGGGAAGCCCAGGCCAGTGTCTCGACCGAAGCCCAGATTGCTCATGACCTGATAGAGATTTTCGCCACCCACGTCGAAAGCGACCTTGCTCATGCCGACGTTGCTGGAGTTGATCAGGATGCCGGTCAGATCCAGCGCAGGCCCTTGGGTACGGGACACGTCACGAATGGTGTAGCGACCGATCTGCAAGCTGCCATTGCCCACCTGCACCACATCGCTGGGTTTCCAGCGACCGGTTTCCAGGGCAGCGGCCATCGACAGTGGCTTGATGGTCGAGCCTGGCTCGAACACATCGATCATCGCGCGGTTACGCATCGCTGCCGGGGTCAGGCTGCGGCGATTGTTGGGGTTGTAGGTCGGATGGTTGACCATGGCCAGCACTTCGCCGGTCTTCACGTCGACCATCACCAGGCTGCCAGCCTTGGCGTCGTTTTCCAGCAGTGCGTTACGCAACTCGCGGTGCGCCAGGTACTGCAGGCGCAGGTCGATGGACAACGCCAAGGCCTTGCCGGCCTTGGCGTTCTGCGCAACCTGTACATCCTTGATCAACTTGCCGCGCCGATCCTTGAGTACCTGGCGCTTGCCCGGAATGCCGGCCAGCCACTCCTCATAGGCCAGCTCCATGCCCTCGCGGCCACGGTCGTCGATATCGGTGAAGCCAACCACATGGGCCGCCACCTCACCTGCCGGGTAGAAACGGCGAAACTCTTCGATGGCGTAAACGCCAGGCACTTTCAGATCCAGCACGCTCTGCCCCTTCTCGGGAGTCAGGCCACGCACCAGGTACATGAACTCGCGCTCCTTGTTCTGCTCCAGACGCGCCGCGAAGCTGCCCGGCTCCTGACCCAGAGCGGCTGCCAGTGCAGGCCACTGCTCGCGCCCGGCCTGCAGCTCCTTGCCATTGGCCCACAGCGTGGTGACCGGCGTACTGACGGCCAGTGGCTCGCCGTTGCGATCGGTGATCAGGCCGCGGTGTGCAGGAATAGGAATGTGGCGCACGCTGCGCGCATCGCCATGCGCCTTGAGGAAGTCGTGGTCGAGCACCTGCAGGTCGAGCATGCGCCAGGCAATGGCGCCGACCATCAGGGCGAGCAGCGCCAGCACCAGGCGGAAACGCCAGGGGTAGAGCGCGCCTTCGAGGCCGATCATGGCTGCACCATGCGCACGGCGGCAGGATCGGGGATGTGCATCTTCAACTGCTCGGTGGCCAGCGCCTCGATGCGGTTATGCGCAGTCCAGGTGCTCTGCTCGAGAATCAGCCGGCCCCATTCAGCCTGCGCCTTGTCGCGCACGCTGAGCTCGCCATACAGCTCGTTGAGCAACTGACGGTTCCAGTGAGCGCTGTAGGACACCGCCAACGCAGAAAGCAGAATGGCGATGAACAACAGCAGCATCAGAAAGCTGCCACTGGGCATGGAGCGAACCAGACGGCGGCTCACCGCAACTTCTCCGCAATGCGCATCACCGCACTCCGCGAGCGCGGATTGGCCTTGAGCTCGGCATCGCCGGCATAGACCGGCTTGCCAATCAGCTTCAGACGCGGCTCGAATGCCTTGGGAATGATCGGCAGGTCGCGCGGCAACTTGTCTGCCTCGCCCTTGGCCTGACGCTTCATGAACTGTTTGACGATGCGATCTTCCAGCGAATGGAAGCTGATCACCACCAGGCGCCCACCCACCTCCAGTGCTTCCAGCGCTGCGTCCAGGCCACGTTCGAGATCGCCCAGTTCGTTGTTGACGTGGATGCGGATACCCTGGAACGCACGCGTTGCTGGGTTCTTGCCCTTTTCCCAGGCCGGATTGGCAACGGTGAGCACTTGCGCCAGATCAGCTGTGCGGGTGAACGGCTGCTCAGCGCGGCGCTGCACCACGGCACGCGCCATACGCTTGGCGAAGCGCTCTTCGCCGTAATCCTTGAGCACGCGCGCGATTTCGTCTTCGTCCGCCATGGCGATCCAGTCAGCGGCACTCACCCCGGCATCCGGATTCATGCGCATGTCCAGCGGGCCGTCATTGAGAAAACTGAAACCGCGCTCGGGATCATCCAGCTGTGGCGAAGAGACGCCCAGGTCGAGCAGGATGCCCGAGACAGAGCCGGCCAGGCCGCGGACAACGGACTCCTCGCCAAGTTCCGCAAAACTGCGCTGCACAACGACAAAGCGGCCGTCTTCGGCCGCCAATGCTTCCCCGGTGGCTATCGCCAGGGGATCTTTGTCGAACCCCAAGAGCCGCCCACCTGGGCCAAGCTTCTGCAAGATCAACCGACTGTGCCCGCCACGCCCGAAGGTGCCATCGATATAGCAACCGTCCGCGCGCACAGCGAGGCCCTCGACGGCCTCGTCGAGCAGCACAGTAATATGGCGGAAGCTGCTATCGGTCATGGTCACAGGATCAAGTCACGCAAATCATCGGAAAGGGCACCCGGCTGCTTGATGGCGGCCAGGTCGGCTTCGGCTACGGCATTCCAGGTATCTTCATCCCAGAGTTGAAACTTGTTCAGTTGGCCGACGAGCATCGCGCGCTTATCCAGCTTGGCGTACTCGCGCAGACGCGGCGGCACTAGGAAGCGGCCACTGGCATCAAGCTCCAGATCGACGGCATTACCGATCAACAAGCGCTGCAGGCGGCGGTTCTCTTCACGAAAGGAAGCCAGCTCGCGCAGCTTGTTCTCGATCAGCTCCCATTCGGCCAACGGATAGACACAGAGACAGGGGTCGACAGCATCAATGGTGACGATGAGCTGGCCTGCACAACGCGAAACGAGCTCGTCACGATACCGACTCGGCATCGCGAGGCGCCCTTTGGCGTCGAGACTGATGGCGTTAGCTCCGCGAAACACGGCTGCGCTTCCCCTGTAATTAGCTTTCCATGCCCATAAAAACCCACTTCATGCCACTTTTTACCACTCGCGCACACTATAGGAACGCGTACGCCCCACCGTCAAGGCGCGTCAGAAGGGAAAAATCCTTACAGGACGGAGATTTAGCGAACAAAAGCGAGGAGAAAAACGATGCCAGGAGGGAAAAACGACACGCAAAATCCAGCCATTCCAGCGAGCTGAAAATCAAACTTAAAGTAGTTTCTTAAGAGTAAGATTTTTTCGGTATCAGACGGGCGGGGATTTAGAAGTGCACAACGAGGAGAAGAAAGGTGGAGAGTCGATCTGTAAGCCGGGTTCTGTCGAGGACAGCCATTCCTCTACGACGTACATCACTGCACGTCTTTAGCAACCTACCCGGTTCCAGCGCGGGCCACGCCAATGGAACCCTATTTGGTCTTGCTCCGAGTGGGGTTTACCTGGCCACGGACTGTTGCCAGCCGTGCGGTGCGCTCTTACCGCACCTTTTCACCCTTACCGGCGCCGAAGCGCTTAGGCGGTTATTTTCTGTGGCACTTTCCGTAGGCTCACGCCTCCCAGGCGTTACCTGGCACTCCGCCCTATGGAGCCCGGACTTTCCTCCCCCCCGCTTCGCGGAACGAAACAAGGCAGCGACTGTCCGATCGACTCTCCGCCGGCAAGGGTACCGGGGGTGATGGCAAGCTGCAAGCCAGACCGACGGCTTACACCTAACCCTTGCGTTCCAGCGCGACCTGATAGAGCACATTCTTGCGCACCCCGGTGATCTCCGCCGCCAACGCGGCTGCGCGCTTGAGCGGCATTTCCGCCAGCAGCAGGTCAAGCACCCGCAACGCCTCGGCGCTCACCGCTTCATCACCTTCCGGCGCCTGCCAACCAGCCACCAGCACCACGCACTCGCCCCGCTGCTGATTACTGTCAGCGGCAACCCAGGCGCACAATTCATCCAGCGGCAATCCCTTCAGCGTCTCGAAAGTCTTGGTCAGCTCGCGGGCAAGCAAGGCCTGTCGCTCACCCCCGAAAACCGCGCGCATATCCTCCAGGCATTCAAGAATGCGATGCGGCGCCTCGTAGAAGATCAATGTGCGCGGCTCTTCACGCACTTGCTCCAGCCGCGAACGACGCCCCGCTGCCTTGGCCGGCAGAAAACCTTCGAAGATGAAACGATCCGATGGCAGACCAGCAGCCGAAAGCGCAGCGATCAATGCGCAAGCACCTGGCACCGGCACCACCGGAAAACCAGCAGCGCGTACCTGACGAACCAGATGGAAACCCGGATCGGAAATCAACGGCGTCCCCGCATCGGAGATCAACGCCACATCCTCGCCAGCCTCCAGCCGGGCAATGAAACGACCGCCCTGCTCACGCTCATTGTGCTCATGACAGGCAGCCAAGGGCGTCGCAATGCCGAAATGCTGCATCAAGCGGGCGGAGTGACGGGTATCCTCGGCAGCGATCAGCGCCACCTCCCGCAGAATCCGTAACGCCCGGGCACTGATGTCGTCCAGATTGCCGATTGGTGTGGCGACCACATATAAGGTGCCGGGCTGAACACTGGCGACAGCGGGCTGAGTCACAAGAAACACCTCGTTAATTGAAAGACCGCTCATTCTAGCCGGTTAAGTCCCGGCGGCATCGCATGGATCTCGACCCTTGGGTACAATCGCCGCTCGTTTTGCTCAAGTATCAGGATGACCCGATGATCGCTAGCCTGCGCCCTCTTTCTGCTCTCGTTCTGGCAGGCCTGCTCGCCGCCTGCGCCAGCTCGCCCTCCAACAACCTGGGCCAGCTGCCGCGCACCCCGCAGGCCAGTATCGAGCAGATGCTCCAGCAAGCCGACGCCAGCAAGCCGGAGCAAGCCGCCCTGCTGCGCCTGTCCGCCGCCGACCAGGCCTACCAGCAGAAAGACGTAGCGCGCGCCGCACGCATTCTGGAACAGATCGACATCGCCAGCCTGCAACCCGCGCAACAGATCTTCGCCAGTACGCTGAAGGCCGAGCTGGCTCTGGAGCGCAAGCAGGCCAAGAGCGCTTTGAAGGCACTGCAACACCCTAGCCTGGAACGCCTGGGCGAACTGCCGGTGGAACAGCAGATCCGCACTCAGCTGGTTCGCGCCCGCGCACTGGAGGCCGATGGCCAGACCCTGGCCGCTGCCCGCGAACGCGTGTTCATTGCCCCACTGCTGAGCGGCCAAGCCGCCCGCGACAACCACGAGAACATCTGGGCACTGGTCTCCAACCTGCCACCCCAGACATCCGCAGGTGCCGACAGCGACCTGGCCGGCTGGCTGGAACTGGCTCGCGCCACCAAAAGTGGCGCCACACTGGAACAGCAGCAAGCCGCCATCGACCAGTGGGTCGCCCAGAACCCGCAACACCCGGCAGCCGAACAACTGCCAGAGGCACTGAGCAAACTGCGCGAACTGGCCAGCCAACCACTGACCCGCATCGCCCTGCTACTGCCCCAGGAAGGCCAATTGGCCAGCGTCGCACGCGCCCTGCGTGACGGCTTCCTCGCCGCTCATTACGAAGCGCAGCAGGCCGGTCAAAACCCGCCGGACATCAAACTCTACGACAGCGCCCGCATCGGCTCGCTGGACGCCTTCTACCAACAGGCACAGGCCGACGGCGTGCAACTGGTGGTTGGCCCACTGGAGAAGCCTCTGGTCAAACAGCTGAGTGACCGCGAACAACTGCCTATCACCACCCTGGCACTGAACTACAGCGACTCCAGCCAGGAAGGCCCAGCGCAGTTATTCCAGTTCGGCCTGGCCGCCGAAGACGAAGCCCGCGAAGTCGCTCGTCGTGCCTGGAACGACGGCATGCGCCGCGCCGTGGCCCTGGTGCCTCGCGGCGAATGGGGTGACCGCGTACTCGATGCCTTCCGCCAGAGCTGGCAAGCCCAGGGCGGCACCCTGATCGCTGCCGAGCACGTCGACCAACCAGTGGAACTGGCCCGGCAGATCGCCGACCTGTTCCAACTGCGCGAGAGTGAAGCACGCGCCCGCCGCCTGCAGAACACCCTGGGCACCAGCCTGGATGCGCAGCCCGCACGTCGCCAGGACGTCGATTTCATCTTCCTGGCAGCGACCCCGCAACAGGCGCAACAGATCAAGCCGACCCTGGCCTTCCAGTACGCAGGCGACGTACCGGTCTACGCCACCTCGCACCTGTTCACTGGCGCCCACAGCCAGGCGCAGTACCAGGATCTGGAGGGCATCCGCTTCTGCGAAACCCCATGGCTGCTGGACGCCCACGCACCGCTGCGCCAGGAAGTCAGCAACCAGTGGCCGCAAGCCGGTGGCAGCCTCGGCCGCCTCTACGCCATGGGCGTCGACGCCTATCGCCTGGCACCACGCCTGGGACAACTCAAGGCACTGCCGGAGTCGCGTATCGATGGCCTGTCCGGCAGCCTCAGCCTGAACCCGGCACAACGCATCGAGCGCCAACTGCCGTGGGCCGAGTTCCGTGGCGGTCAGGTTCAGCGACTCCCCGACAGCATCAATTGAGCACCCACAACGATCTGGGCCGTGCCGCCGAGCAGGCGGCACGTCAGCATCTGGAACGGAACGGCTTGCGCCTGATCGAACAGAACTGGAGATGTCGTCAGGGCGAGCTCGATCTGGTCATGCTTGATGGCGATACAGTAGTATTCGTCGAAGTCCGCGCCCGCCGTCACAGCGCCTGGGGCGGCGCCCTGGAGAGTGTCGATGCGCGCAAGCGTGGCAAGTTGATCATGGCCGCCGAGCTCTTCCTCCAGCAGCAGTCTCGCTGGGCACGCCACCCCTGCCGCTTCGACGTGGTCGCCATCAGCACTGGCGGCGCCACACATCTCGACTGGATCAAGAACGCCTTCGACGCCTGAAGACCGCACACTCAAGGTTTATCCGATGGACATGCAATCCCGAATCCTCCAGCTCTTCCAAGCCAGTATCGACACCAAGCAACAGGCCATGGAAGTCCTGACTCCCTACATCGAGCACGCCAGCATGGTGATGGTTCAGGCGCTGCTCAACGAGGGCAAGATTCTTACCTGCGGCAATGGTGGCTCAGCGGGCGACGCCCAGCACTTTTCCTCCGAACTGCTCAACCGCTTCGAGCGCGAGCGCCCGAGCCTGCCGGCCATCGCCCTGACCACCGACAGCTCGACCATCACCTCGATCGCCAACGATTACAGCTACAACGAGATTTTCTCCAAGCAGATTCGCGCACTCGGCCAACCTGGCGACGTGCTGCTGGCCATTTCCACCAGCGGCAACTCGGCAAATGTCATCCAGGCCATTCAAGCTGCACATGATCGCGAGATGACCGTTGTAGCCCTCACCGGACGCGATGGCGGCGGTATGGCCTCGCTACTCTTACCCGAGGACGTGGAAATCCGCGTTCCGGCCAAAGTCACCGCACGTATCCAGGAAGTCCACCTGCTGGTCATCCACTGCCTGTGCGACCTGATCGATAGTCAATTGTTTGGGAGTGAAGAATGAAACGTTCCGCACTGATCATTGCCGCCCTGGCCTTTTCACTGGTGCTCGCGGGCTGCGGCAGCCGCAGCATCGGCAACAAGATCGACGACCAGTTCCTCGGCCCGGATGTGGCATCGCAGATCAGCAACGCTCACGCCGACCTGTCCACCCCCACGTCGCGCATCGTCGTCACCAGCTACAACGGTGTGATCCTGCTCGCCGGCCAGACGCCACGCAGCGAACTGAAGGATCTGGCCGCCCAGACTGCGCGTCGCGTACAAGGCGTGAAGAAGGTTTACAACGAACTGCAAGTACAACACCCTGCATCGCTGCTGGCACGCAGCAATGACTCGCTGCTGACCACCAAGATCAAGGCCCAGATGCTCGGCGACGCCAGTGTGCCGAGCACACGCGTCAAAGTGGTCACCGAGAACGGCATCGTCTACATGCTCGGCCTGGTTACCCGCGAAGAGGCCAACGCCTCCACGCGAGTCGTACAGAGCGTATCGGGCGTGCAGAAAGTGGTGCGACTGTTCGAGTACACCAACTGAGTCGCTCAAGTACAGCAAACAAAACGGGGCGCCACTGGCGCCCCGTTTTCATTGGTACACGTCTTACTTGACCACTTTGAGGCTCGGCCGACCACTGGGGCGTGGCGGCTCGCCACCACCGTCAGGCCCGTCATCGTCCGGGCCCGACTCTTCCGGACCACCGGCAACCGGCGGTTCCACGTCGAAGACCATGCCCTGACCATTCTCACGCGCATAGATCGCCAATATCGCTGGTACGGGGATATACAGCGTATGAGCCACACCGCCAAAGCGCCCTTCGAAACTCACCGCCTGATTGTCCATGTGCAGCTGACGAACCGCGCTGGGCGACGCATTCAACACGATCTGACCATCACTAGCGAAACCCGACGGAACCTGCACGCCGGTGTATTCGGCATTGACCAGCAGATGCGGCGTGCAGTCGTTATCGACTATCCACTCGTAAAGCGCACGAACCAGGTAAGGACGGCTGGAATTCATGGTTTTCCTCCTAAGTCTCAGCGCATTGCGCGCTCGGCAGCGGAAAGACTGGCCTGAAAGGTATCACGAGCGAACTGACGCTCCATGTAGTCAAGCAAAGGCTTGGCCGGGCGCGGCAACTCGATTCCCAATAGCGGCAAGCGCCAGAGAATCGGCAGCAGACAGCAATCCACCAGACTCAGCTCCTCACTGAGAAAGAACGGCTTGTCAGCGAACAGCGGCGAGACACCCGTCAGGCTCTCACGGAGCTCCTTGCGCGCCAGCTGGCGTTCGACCTCCTTGGTGCGCTTGTCGAGAATACGGTCGACCAGCGCGCACCAGTCACGCTGGATACGATGCATCAGCAGGCGACTATTGGCACGCGCCACCGGATAGACCGGCAACAACGGCGGATGCGGATAGCGCTCGTCCAGATACTCCATCACCACGGACGACTCGTACAACGCCAGGTCACGATCGACCAGGGTCGGCACGCTGCCGTAGGGGTTCACTTCAGCCAGCTTGGGTGGGCAACGGCCCAGCTCGACATCGACGATCTCGACGCTGACACCTTTCTCGGCGAGCACCAGACGCACGCGATGGGAATAGTGATCGGCGGGGTCGGAGTAGCAGGTCAACCTATTGGTCACCGCCATGGCGATCCTCCTCGCTTTTTTGGTTTTCCAGAAACACGAAAAATTGCCGTGAGCAATTTCTGACGTCGCAGGCGACGGACTCACAAGGAAACCGTCAGGTATGGAAGGCATAAAAACCTGCGCGCCCATGAAGGGCGCGCAGGTTTGCTTGTCACAGGTCGAACGACTTAGTGCACGTCCTTCCAGTACTCACGCTTGAGCAGGTAGGCGAACACGAAGAAGAACGCCAGGTACAGCAGCACATAGGTGCCGATGCGCTGGGACTCCAGCTTGACCGGGTTGGCCGAGTAGGCCAGGAAGGTCACCAGGTTCTTCACCTTTTCGTCGAACTCGGCTTCGCTCAGCTTGCCGGTGTTCGGCTCGACGGTCAGTTGATCGCAGGCCTCGTGGGTGATCGGCGTACCGGTCAACGGGTCGAACTGCTTCTTGCCGTTATCCACTACCTGAACCTGCTTGCAACCAATGACCTGATTGCCCTGCAGGCTGACCAGCACGTTGGGCATACCCACGTTCGGGAACACCTTGTTATTGGCGCCCAACGGACGAGTCGGGTCAGCGTAGAAGGTACGCAGGTAGGTATACAGCCAATCGGTACCACGCACACGAGCGACCAGAGTCAGATCGGGCGGTGCCGCGCCGAACCATGCCTTGGCATCGGCCGGCTTCATGCCGATCTTCATGTGGTCACCAATCTTGGCGTCGTTGAACACCAGATTCTCCAGCATGACTTCGTGCGGGATACCGAGGTCATCGGCAACACGCTCGTAGCGCTGATACTGGGCCGAGTGGCAACCCATGCAGTAGTTGGCGAAAGTACGCGCGCCATCCTGCATGGCAGCCTTGTCGCGCAGGTCGATATCCACCTTGTCCAGCGGATAGTTGCTGGCAGCGCCCATGGCCAGGGCCGGCAGCGCAGCGAAAACAAATGCAGCGAAGAGCTTTTTCATCAGCCAGTCACCCTTTCCGGAACCGGTTTGGTCTTCTCCATCCTGGTGTAGAACGGCATCAGGATGAAGTACGCGAAGTACAGGAACGTGCAGATCTGCGACAGCAGGGTACGACCCGGGGTCGGAGCCAACACACCCAGTACGCCGAGGATGACGAAGGAGATGCAGAAGATCACCAGCCAGATCTTGCTCAGCCACCCCTTGTAACGCATGGACTTGACCGGGCTACGATCCAGCCATGGCAGGACGAACAGCACAGCGATTGCAGCGCCCATGGCGATAACGCCCAGGAGCTTGTCCGGCACCGCACGCAGGATCGCGTAGAACGGCGTGAAGTACCAAACCGGAGCGATGTGATCAGGCGTCTTGAACGGGTTGGCCGCTTCGAAGTTCGGCTTCTCGAGGAAGTAGCCACCCATTTCCGGGAAGAAGAACACCACGAAGCAGAACACGAAGAGGAAGACCACAACACCGACGATGTCTTTCACGGTGTAGTAAGGGTGGAACGCGATGCCATCGAGCGGCACACCGTTCTCGTCCTTGAACTTCTTGATGTCGACGCCATCAGGGTTGTTCGAACCAACTTCGTGCAGCGCCAGAATGTGCAGCACGACCAGGCCGAGCAGAACGATCGGCAGCGCGATCACGTGCAGGGCGAAGAAGCGGTTCAGGGTGATGCCGGAAATCAGGTAGTCGCCACGGATCCACTGAGTCAGGTCATCGCCGATTACCGGGATGGCACCGAACAGCGAGATGATCACCTGGGCACCCCAGTAGGACATCTGGCCCCACGGCAGCAGGTAGCCCATGAAGGCTTCGGCCATCAGCACCAGGTAGATCAGCATGCCGAAGATCCACACCAGCTCGCGCGGCTTCTGATAGGAGCCGTAGAGCAGGCCGCGGAACATGTGCAGGTAGACCACCACGAAGAACGCCGAAGCGCCGGTGGAGTGCAGGTAGCGCAGGATCCAGCCGTACTCGACATCACGCATGATGTATTCGACGGAGGCGAAAGCTTCCTCGGCGGACGGCGTGAAGCTCATGGTCAGCCAGATACCGGTAACGATCTGGTTGACCAGCACCAGCAGTGCCAGCGAGCCAAAGAAGTAGAAGAAGTTGAAGTTCTTCGGTGCGTAGTATTTGGAGAGATGGTCTTCCCACATCTTGGTGGCGGGGAAGCGCGCATCCACCCATTCCATGAATTTGCTCATCAGGCCTTCTCCTGGTCCACACCGATGATGATCACATCATCCGTCTCGTAGCTGTAGGGCGGCACCGGCAGGTTCAGCGGAGCCGGCTGCGCCTTGTAGACACGCCCAGCGAGGTCGTAACGAGAACCATGGCAGGGGCAGAAGTAACCGCCGACCCACTCGGCGCCCAGATCGGCCGGAGCCACTTCCGGACGGAAGGACGGCGAGCAACCCAGGTGAGTGCACAGACCGACCAGCACCAGCAGTTCGGGCTTGATCGAGCGAGTCTTCTTGTCGACGTACTCCGGCTGCACGGAAGCAGCGGATTCAGGGTCAGCTACGCTGCCTTCGATCTTGGTCAGGTTAGCCAGGATCTCCTCGGTACGGCGCACGATGAACACCGGCTGACCGCGCCACTCAGCAACCATCTGCTGACCCGCCTCGATCTTGCTGACGTTCACCTTCACCGGTGCACCGGCCGCCTTGGCCTTGGCACTGGGGAACCATGACCCCACGAACGGAGTCGCAGCACCTACCGCTCCTGCAGCACCCACCACGGAGGTGGCTGCAACCAGGAAGCGACGCCGGCCTGCATTCACGCCGTCATTGCTCATTCAGTCGTCTCCCATCAGCTTTGTGGCCTGTTGTTCAGGCCTCTACTAAGTAAAAATCGGGCCGCGCAAAAAATTCGCCAAATGGTAAAGAAAAGCCCCTTTTCTGACAAGGTAATTACCCGCCAAGAGGCTGACGAAAGCCTTGTCGCGCGCGGCCTGCGCGCGTGCGGCACGTTGTCGCATCATTTCGCCACGCCCATAAAAAACGCCCAGCTCCGTAAGGAAACTGGGCGCTTTTGCAAGCGTAGACGCGATTAACGCTTCGAGTACTGCGGACGCTTACGCGCTTTACGCAGACCGACTTTCTTACGCTCAACTTCACGGGCGTCACGAGTGACGTAACCGGCTTTACGCAGCGGGCTGCGCAGGGTCTCGTCGTACTCGATCAGAGCGCGGGTGATACCGTGACGGATCGCACCAGCCTGACCGCTGACACCACCACCAGCAACGGTGACGAAGATGTCGAACTTCTCGACGGTCTCGGTCAGCTCCAGCGGCTGACGCACGACCATGCGAGCGGTTTCACGACCGAAGAAGGTATCCAGGGCGCGGTTGTTGATCGAGATGTTACCAGTACCCGGACGCAGGAAAACGCGCGCGGTTGCGGTCTTGCGACGGCCAGTGCCGTAATTTTGAGTCGCCGACATAATGAACTATTCCGTTAAATCTTCAGTTCTTGGGGCTGCTGAGCGGTGTGCGGGTGAACTGCACCCTTGTACACCTTCAGCTTACGATACATGTCGCGACCCAGCGGGTTCTTCGGCAGCATGCCTTTGACCGCGGTCTCGATCACGCGCTCAGGAGCACGAGCGATCAGCTTCTCGAAGTTGATCTCTTTGATGCCGCCCGGGAAGCCGGAGTGGGAGTAGTACATTTTGTCGCTGGTCTTGGCACCAGTCACACGTACCTGCTCGGCATTGATCACGACGATGTAGTCGCCAGTGTCAACGTGAGGAGTGTACTCAGGCTTGTGCTTGCCACGCAGACGGCTCGCGATTTCGGTGGCCAGACGACCCAGGGTCTTGCCAGCAGCATCAACGACGAACCAGTCGCGTTTTACTGTTTCCGGTTTAGCAGTAAAAGTTTTCATTCTTTATAGCCTCAGGGGCCGCCCAGCAAAAATAGACGGCGGATCTTACTGAATAGTGCGTACTTTGACAAGTCAAAGGCAGCCGCATACGGACGCTATCGGGGGCTCGGGTCAGCGCGTCCACAGTACGGCAAGATTCTTCGGCAGGCGGCGCATCACTTCCACCGCAGAAAGAGGTGGCGGATTATCCTGATTGCGAAAAAAATTTCAACCTGCTTGTATGGCTCTTTTGCCAAGGGAACACCTCATGGAATACCGCAAGCTAGGCCGAACCGATCTCGATGTCAGCGCCCTGTGCCTGGGCAGCATGACCTGGGGCGAGCAGAACAGCGAAGCCGAAGGCTTTGCCCAGATCGAGCGAGCCAAGGCCGGCGGCGTCAACTTCATCGATACCGCCGAGATGTATCCGGTGCCGCCGCGCGCCGAGACCTACAGCAAGACCGAACAGATCATCGGCAACTACTTCAAGCAGCACGGCGACCGCGCCGACTGGATTCTGGCCAGCAAGATCGCCGGCCCCGGCAATGGCATCAGCCATATCCGTGACGGCCAGTTGAAGTTCAACCGCGCGCACATCGTCACCGCGCTAGACGCCAGCCTGAAACGCCTGCAGACCGACTGGATCGACCTGTACCAGCTGCACTGGCCAGAGCGCCCGACCAACTTCTTCGGCCAGCTCGGCTATCGCCACCAGGACGTCGATTTCACGCCACTAGAAGAAACCCTGGAAGTGCTCGACGAGCAGGTGAAAGCCGGCAAGATCCGCCATATCGGCCTGTCCAACGAGACGCCGTGGGGGGCAATGAAATTCCTGCAACTGGCCGAACAACGTGGCTGGCCGCGCGCAGTCTCGATCCAGAACCCCTACAACCTGCTCAACCGCAGCTTCGAGGTGGGCCTGGCGGAAGTGGCGATTCGCGAACAATGCGGTCTGCTGGCCTACTCGCCGCTGGCATTCGGCATGCTCAGCGGCAAGTACGAAGGTGGCGCACGCCCGCAAGGCGCACGCATCAGCCTGTTCAGCCGCTTCGCCCGCTACACCAACCCGCAGTCGGAAGCGGCCTGTTCACGCTACGTCGCCCTGGCGCGTGAGCATGGCCTGGATCCGGCACAGATGGCCCTGGCCTTCGTTACCGCACAGCCCTTCGTGACCAGCAACATCATCGGCGCAACCAGCCTGGAGCAACTGGACAGCAACCTGGCCAGCGCCGAGCTGAAGCTCTCCGAGGAGGTGCTTGCCGGTATCGAGGCGATCCACAAGGCGCAGCCTAACCCGGCCCCCTGACTCAGAGCGCAACGAAAAAGCCCGGCATTGCCGGGCTTTTTCTTGCCATCAACCCGCCTCAGACCAACGAGCGGGCGATGATCTCCTTCATGATCTCGTTGGTGCCGGCATAGATGCGTTGCACCCGCGCATCGGCCCAGGCACGCGCCACCGGGTATTCCCACATGAAGCCGTAGCCGCCGTGCAGCTGCACGCATTCGTCGAGCACCTTGCACTGCAGATCGGTGCCCCAGTACTTGAGCATCGCGGCAGTCGGCACGTCGAGCTTGCGATTCAAGTGCAGTTCCAGGCATCGATCGACGAACACCCGACCGACCTGTATCTCGGTGGCCATCTCGGCCAGCTTGAAGCGCGTATTCTGGAAGTCCGATACCGACTTGCCGAAGGCCTTGCGCTCACGGGTGTAGTCCAGCGTCCACTGCAGTGCCGCCTCGGCTGAGGCCAGAGCACCGATACCCACGGTCAGGCGTTCCTGTGGCAATTCCTGCATCAGGTAGGCGAAGCCCATGCCCGGTTGCCCCAGCAGATTCTCCTTGGGCACACGTACATCCTGGAAGAACAGCTCGGAGGTGTCCTGCGCCTTCATGCCGACCTTTTCCAGGCGCTTGCCCTTGGAGAAACCCGGCGTATTGGTCTCGACCAGGAACAGGCTGGTGCCCTTGGCACCAGCTTTCGGGTCAGTCTTGGCGACGACGATCACCAGATCGGCCAGCCAGCCATTGGTGATGAAGGTCTTCGAGCCATTGATCACGTACTCGTCGCCGTCGAGCACGGCAGTGGTCTTCACGCCCTGCAGGTCGGAACCGGCGCCCGGTTCGGTCATGGCGATGGCGGTGACCATCTCACCACTCACCAGCTTGGGCAGGTAATGCTGCTTCTGCGCCTCGCTACCGTAATGCAGGATGTAGGGCGCAACGATGTCCGAGTGCAGGGAGAAACCGATGCCGGTCAGACCCAGACGACCGATCTCCTCGATCACCACGGTGCTGTATAGGAAGTCGGCCGCCATGCCACCGTACTCCTCAGGGATATGCGAGCAGAGCATGCCGGCCTCCCCAGCCTTGTTCCACAACGCACGGTCGATGTGCCCATCCTTCTCCCACTGATGGTGATAAGGCACCGCTTCCTGTTCGAGAAACTTGCGCACGCTGTCGCGGAACAGTTCATGGTCGGAGCTGAAGAGCGTTCTGGGGATCATGGCACTACCTGTGTCTGAGGCGGACAAAAAGCATGGCCTCGACTTTAGCCAAGCAAACGCTTGGTCGCACTGGACACAAGCGCCAAAAAATAAGACGATCCAGCCGCTGCATGACCACTTAGCCTTGAACAAGAATAAATACCCATGGTTATCCCACAGCCGCGCGTAGCCCTACGCCGTGTCAGCATTCTCGCCACCGATGGCGTATTCGCCTCCACCCTGATGCAGGCCAAGGACTTCTTCCACATGGCCGGCATTCGTTATGCCAAGCAGCAGGGGCTAGGCTTTGAGCCGCCGTTCGAAATCCATCTGGTCAGCCCGGATGGCCTCCCCGTGAACAGCTTCAGCAATGTACGCCTGCCGGTGGACGGCGGCCTCGATACCTGCGATGTGATCATCCTGCCCGCCTTCTGGGACGACTTCGACGCCCTGTGCAAACGCTACCCGCAGGTACTGGACTGGCTACGTAGCCGCCATGCCGCAGGTACGGCGATCTGCGGCGAAGCCACCGGCGTGTTCTGGATGGCCGAGGCCGGCCTGCTCGACGGCAAGGAAGCGACCACCTACTGGCGCTTCTTTCGCGAATTCACCGAGCGCTTCCCCAAGGTGCAGTTGAATCCGGACAAGCACCTGTCCGACGCCGACAACCTGTATTGCGCCGGCGGCGTCACCTCGGCCTGCGACCTCTACATCTACATGATCGAGCGTTACTGCGGAGCCGGCGTGGCCCAGGGCGTGGCACGCGACATCCTCTACGAGGTGCAACGCAGCTATACGCCAGGGCGCATCGGCTTCGGTGGGCAGAAGCTGCATCAGGACGTCACCGTGCTGCAGATCCAGCACTGGCTGGAAGAGCACTACGCCGACAAGTTTCGCTTCGAGGACGTGGCGCGCGAGCACGGCATGAGCATTCGCAACTTCATGCGCCGCTTCCAAGGGGCGACAGGAGACAAGCCACTGCACTATCTGCAGCGCCTGCGCATCGAAACCGCCAAGAGCCTGCTCTCCTCCACCCGCAAGAGCATCAAGACCATCAGCTACGAAGTGGGCTACGACGATGCGAGCTTCTTCGCCCGGCTGTTTCGCCAGCACACCGAGTTGTCACCCAATCAGTACCGCCGCCAGTTCCAGCAGAAAGACACCCAGGCCTGAATACCGCTGCGGCCCGGTTTCAAGCGGCAGGCAAAGCGCCAGCCCACCCTTGGTTAGGTTGGCGCCTTGCGGCAGCGCCCTATGATCGGTGAGCGAAGATAACAACAACAGGTTCACCGCCATGCGCCGTTTATTGATTGCCCTGCTTGCCACCTGCAGCCTCAGCGCTGCAGCCGCCGACAACTGGAAACCCTTCCCGCTCGACCAGAGCGCCTACGACTACAGCGGCGACAAGCTGCGCCAGGCCTGGCCGCAACTGACTCGCGGCTTTGGCGATTACCCCTTCCCCGATGCCGACTGGGTGGTGAACATGGCCACCCGCCACCCGCAAGCCCTGGAGAAAACCGTCGCTGCCGGCACCGGCTTTACCGGCAAGCCGGAAGAAGCCGAGCTTTACGCACAGAAGCTGCAGGAGGTCTGGCGCCTGATGTTCCGTGGCGACTTTGCCCAGGCCAAGGAGCAGGGCCTGGCCCTCGGCGTCGGCGGGCAGGTTCCGGCGATGTTCGCTCAGGTGATCTACGCCATGTTTCTGGTGCCGGATCAGAACGAGAAACATCGCCTGCTCGAAGAGGTGATCACCTATACCGACGAGGCAGGCGAACTGATACAGGCGGACATCGTCGCGCAGTTCGGCCGCGTCTACGCCAAGGCGCGCCTCGGCGAGGAGCTGTCAGTGCCCGTGGTGCTCAAGCGCGGCTACACCTCGCAGATTCCCGACGAACTCAAGGCGCTGCTGGTCAAGCAGCCACAACAGCCCTTCGCCCTGGCGCTTTACGGCGGCTATGAAGCCGGTGTGATCCGCAAGGTCGGCAAGCTGGTGGGCAAGATGACCTACGGCGTCAGTGCGGACAACATGGAGAAGTACTTCCAGCGCAGCTTTCAGGCCCGTGACGACTTGCCTATCGGCCATTACGAATATGCCAATGCGCTGACCTACGTGTACGGCGATGACGAAGAAGACAAGGTCATCGAGCATCTCAAGCGCGCCGTGGCGATAAAACCGATCAGCGCCATGGAGGCGCTGGAGGTGGCGCATGCGCAGAAAATCCTCGCCCAGCACCAGCAGAAGCTGGCGAAGAACTGAAAGGCCGAGCGGAGGGGCGCGCACTGAATAAGCCGCAAATATCCAAGGTCTCGGTGCGCACGGCGCACCCTACGGGCAAGTAGCACCAATGAAAAAGGCGACCTTGTGGGTCGCCTTTTTCATATCGCCTTCCGTCAGGGCCGGTGTGGGCGCGAGAGGAATTCGTGCGATTGCATTTCCAGCAGGCGGCTCAGCGTACGCTGGAACTCGAAGCTCAGACGGCCGCCAGTGTAGAGATCCTTGAGTTCCACTTCCGCGGAGATGATCAGCTTGACGTTGCGGTCGTAGAACTCGTCCACCAGGTTGATGAAGCGTCGCGCCATGTCGTCCTTGGCCACGCTCATCTGCTCGACGTTGGCCAGGATCACCGCATGGAAGATCTTGCCCAGCTCGATGTAGTCGTTCTGGCTGCGCGGGCCATCGCACAGCTCACGGAACTCGAACCAGGCGACGTCCTCGCACACCCGCACGGCGTTGATCGCGCGGTTCTCGATCATCAGCGCCTCGTTTTCCACCATATGAGTGCAATCGGGTAGCAGGCTGCGGAAGCTGGTCAGCAGGCTTTCCTCGGCAGCCGGGCCGAGGGGGAAGTGGAACAGCTCGGCCTGTTCCAGCGCGCGCAGACGATAGTCGACGCCGCTGTCGACGTTGACGATGTCGGTGTGCTGCTTGAGCAGAGCGATAGCCGGCAGGAAGCGCGCACGCTGCAGACCATCCTTGTACAGACCGTCCGGCACGATGTTGGACGTAGCCACCAGGGAAACGCCGTTCTTGAACAGCTCTTCCATCAGCGTGGCGAGAATCATGGCATCGGTGATGTCGCTGACGAAGAACTCGTCGAAGCAGATCACCCGCGCCTCGTCGGCGAAACGCTTGCCGATGATGGTCAGCGGGTTCTTCTCGCCCTTGAGGGTCTTCATCTCCTCGTGCACACGCTTCATGAAGCGGTGGAAGTGCGTGCGCATCTTCTGCTCGAACGGCAGCGCATCGAAGAAGGTGTCGACCAGGTAGGTCTTGCCACGACCGACGCCGCCCCAGAAATACAGGCCCTTGACCGGCCCCTGCGGCTTCTTGCCAAACAGCTTGCCCATCAACCCGGATTTGCTCTGGTCGCGCGCAATCAGCTCGTCGTACAGACGCTGCAGATGGCGGACAGCATTTTCCTGGGCCGCATCATGGAAGAAGTCGGGCCGCTTGAGATCGGCCTGATAACGCTCTAAGGGGGTCATGATTCGTTAGCCGGGCAAGTAAAACGGGGGCGTCACTTTAGCGACGCCCCCGTTGATTGGCAATCGGTGCGAGCGAGGCACCCCCTCTCCCATTTATGGGAGAGGGTCGGGGAGAGGGCAGGCCGACGACTCGGTACACTGGACAACCCTCTCCCCCAGCCCCTCTCCCGCAAGCGGGAGAGGGGAGCAAAAGCATCTCACTCCTGCGGCGCCAGCGCCTCGCGCAGGCGGGCGACAGCGGCTTCCAGCGCCTGACCATCAGCGAACTCGGGGCTGCTGGCCACGTTCTCGCCATCGATCCATACCGAGAACACCTGGCCTTCGGCGCGCACATCCAATGGCTCACCGGATTGCAGGCGCTTGTTGATCATGCCGGCAGACTTGCCATCGGCGAAGGACTTCGACAGCAGCAGTTGCTCGCCATCGGCATCCAGCAAGCGGAAGCGGAAGCTGCCGTCGTCATCGCGAAAGCTGACGAAGCGCGCGCTCTTGGCAGCTTTTTTCTTCTCGCCAGCGGCCACCTGCACCTGCTCGCGGAACGAGCGCAGCCCAACCGCCTCGCGCAGCTCGCCAAGGAACGGCGTGGCGATCTTGCGTGCCTTGGTGGCGCCAGCGAGGAGGATATCCTCCAGGTCGGCCGGCTTGGCGATCAGCGCGTTGTAGCGCTCGCGCGCCTCGCCCAAGGTGTCTTCGAGCAACTGGTACAGGCGATTCTTCGCCTCGCCCCAGGCCAGGCCGCCTTCCAGCTCGGAACGGAACTCGGCCTGCTGCGCGTGACTGGCGAAGGCCTGGTACAGGGTGAACAGATGCGAGCCTTCGGCATCCTTGGGCTCACCCGGCAGCTTGGAGTCGGTGACGATGCGCGCCACGGCGTCCTTGAGCTGCTTGGCGGTGCCGAACAGCGGGATGGTGTTGTCGTAGCTCTTGCTCATCTTGCGTCCGTCGAGACCGGGCAGCGTGGCCACCTCCTCCTCGATCACCACCTCGGGCAGGACGAACAGATCCTTGCCCTTGCCGAACAGGTGGTTGAAACGCTGGCCGATGTCGCGGGCCATCTCCACGTGCTGAATCTGGTCACGGCCAACCGGCACCTTCTGCGCGTTGAACATCAGGATGTCCGCGGCCATCAGCACCGGGTAGCTGAACAGGCCCATGGTCACGCCGGCATCCGGGTCTTCACCCGCTTCGACGTTCTTGTCCACCGAGGCCTTGTAGGCGTGGGCACGGTTGAGCAGACCCTTGCCAGCCACGCAGGTCAGCAGCCAGCACAGCTCGGGAATCTCGGGGATATCGGACTGGCGGTAGAAGGTCGCCTTGTCGGTATCCAGGCCCAGTGCCAGCCAGGTGGCGGCGATCTCCAGGCGCGAACGCTGGATGCGTGCCGGGTCATCGCACTTGATCAGCGCGTGGTAGTCGGCGAGGAAGTAGAACGAGTCCATCTGCGGGTCGCGGCTGGCGACGATGGCCGGACGGATGGCGCCAGCGTAGTTGCCCAGGTGCGGCGTGCCGGTGGTAGTGATACCGGTGAGGATACGGGTGGTCATGATCAGATTCGCTTTGCTTGAACTATTCCGCTGATCGCGCGAGCCAGGGCCGCGGGACGCCTTGAATGCCAGATTGATCGTAGGGTGCGCCGCGCGCACCACACATGCAGGTGCGCACGGCGCACCCTACGCCAAACTCACAGACGCGGCAGAAGAACTTCCTTCAGATCCGTCAGCTTGCCGTGAAAAAAGTGACCGCATTCTGCCACTTTCAGCAGCTCGTGGGCACGCCCGAGATTGGCCGACCAGGCGTACACGGCCTGCGGCTCGACCACTTCGTCAGCATCGGGCTGGATCACCACCAGCGGACACTGGCTGGCCGGCGGCGTCTCTGTGGTCAGGCGATGCACCGCCGGCGCCACCATGAACAGCTTGCTCGGCACCTGCCCCTGCGCTTCCAGGCGCGCGCCCAGCGCAGCGGCGACGAAGCCGCCGAAGGAAAAGCCCAGCAGGGTGATGGGCAGGTTCGGGTATTCCTCCTTGAGCCAGGCGGCGACGGCTTCGGCGTCGTCCACTTCGCCGGTGCCCATGTCATGGCTGCCGGCACTGGCGCCAACGCCGCGATAATTGAAACGCAATGTGTGATACCCACAGTCGCGTGCCGTGCGCTGCAGAGTGGACACCACCTTGTTGAGCATGGTGCCGCCCTGTATCGGGTTGGGATGGCAGATCAGCGCCACGCCTCGGGCGTCCGGCACCTCCAGCAGAAGGGATTCGAGTTGGCCCACAGGGCCTTGAATGAAAAGAGGGGTTTCGCGACTGAGCAACACTGAACTCCGTGACCCCGCAACGGGTCGACTCGTCTAGCAAACTGCCTGTGCGGCAAATGAACCTGTTCAGCGCCTCACAAGCTCGCGCAATGCCAGGCAAAAACAGGAGAGGAAGCGGAGTGTACTGTCGTACATGAGCATTCCGAACCTGTTTTTGACGCAGCAGCGCCGACGCGCAGTAGACTCTGAGCAGGTTCTGGTCATATACAGCACAGGCTCAAGCCGCTAACGTAAAGCAAAGCCGTTTTGAGAGGAAGGACTCGTGGAACAGACCGTTACAGCCTGGTTGATACCCGCCCTGACCCTGGTGGTCGGCATCGCCGTGGGCTTTCTGCTCGCCCGCCTGGCCCCCAATGCTGCACCGGGCCGTACGCAGCGGCAGATGGATGAAATGCAGGCACGCTTCGAGGCCTACCAGAACGAAGTGGTGACCCACTTCAACACCACCGCCAGCCTGGTGAAGAAACTCACCCAGAGCTACCAGGACGTGCAGGAACACCTGTCCGACGGCGCCAATCGCCTGGCCCTGGACGAACTGACCCGTCAACGTCTGCTGGCCACCCTGAACAGCACCGAAGCCGGCGAGAAACGCGAGCGCCTGACGCCGCCGAAGAACTACGAAATGCCCAAGGACTATGCGCCGAAAAGCGATGGCCCGGGCATGCTGGACGAGAGCTACGGGCTGAAGAAGCCGTAATTTTCGAGCCGATGCAAAGAGCCCCGCAACTGCGGGGCTTTTTGTTTTGTAGGAGCGAATTTATTGCCTATGTCAGCGTTAAGTGTTGGGGGGGTTGGTGCAAAGGCCCGTAGGGTGGGCCGGGCGGTGCTCCGCTTCAGCCCACCACAGGCGGTCAGCGTGGGCTAAAGCCCACCCTACAAGGCTGTCACCTTCGTTCGCGAATAAAGCGGAACGCCGCCCGTTCGCTCCTACACGGTGTTATACGAAGCCCAGGCGCCTGCGCAGCGTCTGCTCGAGGCGCTGTGCCACTTCTTCGAATGCTGGTGCGGTGTCGAGCAGATCGCGCAATTGCACCATCTTCAGGCCGGCATAGCCGCAGGGATTGATGCGCTGGAATGGCGTCATGTCCATGTCGACGTTCAGCGCCAGGCCATGGAACGAGCAGCCACGGCTGACGCGCAAGCCCAGCGAGGCGATCTTGTCACCGTTGACGTATACGCCTGGCGCATCCGCCTTGGGCGCTGCATCGACGCCGTAGTGGGCCAGCAGATCGACCAGGCTCTGCTCCATGGCCGTGACCAGCTCGCGCACCCCCAGATCGAGACGGCGCAGATCCAGCATCAGATAGGCCACTAGCTGGCCGGGGCCGTGGTAGGTCACCTGACCGCCCCGCTCAACCTGAATCACCGGAATGTCGCCCGGTGCCAACAGATGCTCGGCCTTGCCGGCCTGGCCCTGGGTGAACACCTTGGGATGTTGCAGCAGCCAGATTTCGTCCGGCGTGTGCTCATCGCGCTCGCGGGTCAGATTGCGCATGGCCTCCAGCGTCGGTTGATAGTCGACCAGGCCAAGATGACGAACGATGAGTTCAGGCACTCAGAGCACCATGTGCACGCGACCAGTCGCACGCAGATCGACGTGGATCGCCTGCAGCTGCTCGACGCCTGTGGCGGTGATCAGCAACTGTACGGAGAGGAAATTGCCGTTGCGGCTGTCACGCATGACCAACGTCGAGGTATCCAGGTCAGGCGCATGACGCTGAATCACCTCGATGACCAGGTCGGAAAAACCTTCGCCAGCAGTGCCGATAACCTTGATCGGGTAACGCTCGCAGGGGAATTCGATTTTGGGGGGTTGAACGTCGCTATCGGTCATGGCATCAGCGGGCTTGTGACCCGTCCAGTAAAGGGCCGCTCCAGATCGGAGCGGCCGGGCGGAAGCAGAGTGCCTCTCAGCAGTCAGGCGAGGAGAGGCACGGTTACAGCCTGTATGTGGGCCCTAACTCCGCCGATTTCAACGCCAGCGACTTGCAAAGGCAGCTGTCAGTTGAACAGGCCGAAGAAGAACAACCGAATGCTGTCCCACAGACGGCGCAGCAGGCCGCCCTCTTCCACCGGTTCCAGAGCGACCAGGTCGGTGCTGCGCACCACCTCGTCACCCAGTCGTACTTCGACCTTGCCAATCACGTCACCCTGCGCAATCGGTGCGACCAACTGCGGGTTGAGGCTCATGCTCGCCTGCAGCTTTTCCAGCTGCCCCTTGGGCATGGTCATGGTCAGGTCTTCGGCCAGGCCGGCCTTGACCTGACGCGCAGCGCCTTTCCAGACAGTGGCCTGAGCCAGTTCGGTACCCTTCTGGTAGAAGGTGCGGCTTTCGAAGAAACGGAAGCCATAGGTCAGCAGCTTCTGGGTTTCCGCAGCGCGGGCCTGCTCGCTGTCGGTACCGAATACCGAGGTGATCATCCGGGCGCCATCACGCACGGCCGAGGCCACCAGGCAGAAGCCGGCTTCCTGAGTGTGACCGGTTTTCAGACCGTCGACGGTACGGTCACGCCACAGCAGCAGGTTGCGGTTGGGCTGCTTGATGTTGTTCCAGAGGAATTCCTTCTGCGAGTAGATCGCATAGTGCTCGGCATCTTCGTCGATGATCGCGCGCGCCAGGATCGCCATGTCATGGGCACTGGAGTAGTGCTCGGGATGCGGCAGACCGGTGGCGTTCATGAAGTGGCTGTTCTTCATGCCCAGGCGCTCGGCGGTGGCGTTCATCATGTCGGCGAAGGCATCCTCGCTGCCAGCGATGTATTCGGCGATGGCGATGCTCGCGTCGTTACCGGACTGGATGATGATGCCGTGCAGCAAGTCATCGACAGTCGCCTGGCTGTTCAACGGCAGGAACATGGTCGAGCCGCCAGAAGCCGCACCACCGGTACGCCAGGCGTGTTCGCTGATGGTCACCAGATCCTGCTCGCCGATCTTGCCGTTACGGATTTCCAGGGTGGCGATGTAGGCGGTCATCAGCTTGGTCAGGCTGGCTGGCGGCAGACGCTCGTCAGCGTTGTTCTCGACCAGGACGTTGCCGCTGGCGGCATCCATCAGCACATAAGATTTGGCGGCCAGTTGCGGCGGCGCCGGAACCACCTGCTGACTGGCCATGGCAAGGGGCGCCGCCAGAAGGGTAAGAACCAGGGAAGCACGTTGCACGAAGCTGGTGATGTTCATCCGTCTCTCGAAAATCATTGCTTGGGTTGTACGGCCCCGAAGGGCCATCTTTCGACTCGCGAAAAAGCGAGCCTCGGATTTAGTCCGGCAAATGCCGGTTTAGTGCCGTCAGTCGGCCCGCACCAGCGTGGGCTGCCCCAGGTTGGCCAGGCGCACGCTGCTCTGCAGCTGCTCAGCCTCGCCCTGGTTGCTGATCGGCCCCAGGCGCACGCGATGCAGAATCTGCTGGTCGCGTACCACTGAGCTGATGAACACCGGCACACTGGTCGTCTGACTCAACTTGGACTTGAGCAGCTCCGCAGCGTCCGGATTGGCGAAGGCTCCCACCTGGAGATACAGGCCAGAGGCTGCGAGTGAATCGTTTTTTTTTGCGTCGATCTGCACCGGCACCACGGCCGCAGCGTGCTGCGCCGGTGGTGGCGAGTACTGCTCGACCACTTGCGGCATCGCCTGCGCGACGGGCTGGGCAACCGCGGCTTTGGCCGGCTGATTGTTGGCCAGCACCAGCGGCACCGGACGGCCCTGCTGTGCCCACCATTCATGCGGATCGATACCCTCGACCTTGACCCGCGCCGTGCCCTTCTCGGCATAGCCGAGCTTCTTCGCCGCAGCGAAGGACAGGTCGATGATGCGATCGGAATAGAACGGCCCGCGGTCGTTGACCCGCAGGATCACGACCTTGCCGTTCTCCAGGTTGGTCACCCGTACGTAACTGGGCAGCGGCAGGGTCTTGTGCGCGGCGGTCATGCCGTACAGGTCGTAGGTCTCACCATTGGCGGTGGCCTGACCATGGAACTTGGTGCCGTACCAGGAAGCCGGCCCTGTCGCCTGGTAGCGGCGGGCATCCTGGATCGGGTAGTACTGCTTGCCGAATACCACATATGGGCTGGCCTTGACCGGGCCATAGTGCGGCATGGGGATGGCATCCTGAATCTTCGAAACGTCGACGTCCCACCAAGGCGCGCCATCGCGGTGTGGCCGGTTGAAGTCATCCGGGCCGGAAATGCCTGCCGACTGCCCCGGCGTCACCACCGGCTGCGGGGCGCGATTGGAAGAACAGCTCGCCAGCAGCAGCGCTGCGGTCACGCAAGCTGCCAGCGGCAGCAGTTTGGACGAACTCATCGATTACCCCGTGCTTCGACCAGCAGCTCGGCGAGCTGGTTGACCGCCATGGCATACATCACGCTGCGATTGTAGCGGGTGATGGTGTAGAAGTTGGGCAGACCGAACCAGTATTCGTCGCCTTCTGCGCCTTCCAGACGAAACGCGGTCACCGGCACGTCCTCGGCGAGGGCATCCTTGCTGTTCCAGCCCAGAGCCCGCAGCTCGGCGACATTCTTCACCGGGTCGAGCCCCTGGGTCAGGCCTTCGTCGACGCGTGCACCGCTGACTTCGACGCGGCTGGCCACCTGGCCACCGGCTTGCCAGCCGTGACGCTTGAAGTAGCTGGCGACGCTGCCGATGGCATCGGTGGGGTTGCTCCAGATATTGATATGGCCATCGCCGTCGAAGTCCACGGCATAGGCGCGGAAGCTGCTCGGCATGAACTGCGGCAGGCCCATGGCACCGGCGTAGGAGCCCTTGAGCGTAATCGGGTCGACCTGTTCTTCACGGGTGAGCATGAGGAATTCACGCAGTTCCTTGCGGAAGAACGGCGCACGCGGCGGGTAATCGAAAGCCAGGGTCGACAGTGCGTCCATCACCCGCCAGCTACCGGTATTACCGCCGTAGAAGGTTTCCACGCCGATGATGGCGACGATGAACTGCGGCGGTACGCCGTATTCGGCCTCGGCCTTTTCCAGCGCGGCCTGATGCTTGTTCCAGAACTCCACGCCTTGAGCGATGCGCTTGTCGGTGATGAAGATCGGCCGGTATTCCTTCCAGGGCTTGACCTTCTCGGCCGGCCGCGAAATCGCGTCGAGGATGGCCTGCTTGCGCTCGACCTCGGCGAACAGCGCGTACAGTTGCTCACTGGCAAAGCCGTAGTCGCGGGTCATTTCCTCGACGAACTCGGTTACCTGTGGCGAGTCCTGGTAATCGGCTGCCAGCGCCTGGGCGCCGCCACCGAGCAGACCAGCAAGACCTACGCCCACAAATGCCCGAGCGGTCCAATTGCGCAATGCATGCATTAACTCAAAACCCCCAATCAAACCTGAGCGATCCACTTTCTGTGAGTGTGGATCGCCATCAATATCCCGAAGCCTGACAACAGCGTGACCAGATGGGTTCCGCCGTAGCTAATGAAAGGCAGTGGCACGCCCACGACAGGAAGCAGCCCACTGACCATGCCGATGTTGACGAATACATAGACGAAGAAGGTCATGGTCAACGCACCTGCCAGCAGCTTGCCGAACAGCGTCTGAGCCTGGACGGTAATCACCAAACCGCGTGCAAGCAACAGCAGGTACAACAACAGCAACAAACAGACACCAACCAGGCCGAACTCTTCAGCGAGCACGGCAATGATAAAGTCCGTATGACTTTCCGGCAAAAAATCCAGGTGCGACTGGGTACCCAGCAGCCAGCCCTTGCCCAGTACACCGCCGGAGCCGATGGCAGCCTTGGACTGGATGATGTTCCAGCCGGCCCCCAGCGGGTCGCTCTCTGGATTGAGGAAGGTCAGCACGCGGCGTTTCTGGTAGTCGTGCATCACGAAGTACCACATGCCCACCGCGATCGGCACCACTGCGGCGGCGGCGCCGACGATCCAGCGCCATTGCAGGCCGGCCATGAAGATGACGAAGGCGCCCGAGGCAAGAATCAGCAGCGAGGTTCCCAGATCCGGCTGCTTGACGATCAGCACGAAGGGCACGCCGATCATCGCCAGGCTGATGACGATGTGTTTGAAACGTGGCGGCAGATTATGCCGGGACAGGTACCAGGCGATGGTCATCGGCATGATGATTTTCATCAGCTCCGAGGGCTGGAAGCGGATCACCCCTGGGATGTTGATCCAGCGCGTAGCGCCCATCGCAGTGTGGCCCATGACCTCCACCACGGTCAGCAGCGCGACGCCGATGACATAAGCCAGCGGCACCCAGCGCGCCATGAAGCGCGGATCGAACTGGGCGATCACGACCACCGCGACCATGCCGATGCCGAAGGACGACGCCTGCTTGAGCAACAGATCGATGTTCTTGCCGCTGGCCGAATAAAGGATGAACAGGCTGCCGGCGCCAAGCACCAGTAGCAGCAGCAACAGCCAGCCGTCGATATGCAGGCGCTGTAGCAGAGTGGCACGGCGACGCAGTACGTCCTCGTCGGACAGAACCCGGTCGAAATTACTCTTCATCGCTGACTGACCTCGGTGGGCTTCGGCGCTGCGAACTCAGCCTTGAGCTGACCGTTTTCATCCAGCAGCCAGGCGTCCATCACCTGCTTGACCACCGGGGCAGCGACACCGGAACCGGATTCGCCGTTTTCCACCATGACCGCCACGGCGATCTGCGGCTTGTCTGCCGGGGCGAAGCCTATGAACAATGCATGGTCGCGATGGCGCTCCTGCACCTTGTTGCGGTCGTACTTCTCGCCCTGCTTGATCGCCACCACCTGCGCGGTACCGCTCTTGCCGGCGATGCGATAGACCGAACTGTCGCCCACCTTGCGCGCGGTACCACGAGGGCCGTGCAGCACTTCTTCCATACCGCGAATACCGTAATCCCAGAATTTCGGATCACGCAGCACGATATCCGGCATCGGATTGGGGTCGACGGGCAGGCGACCGGCAATGCTCTTGGCCAGGTGTGGGCGAATCCACTTGCCGCGCGTGGCCATCAGCGCCGTAGCCTGCGCCAGTTGCAGCGGCGTGGTCTGCATATAGCCCTGGCCGATACCGAGAATCAGGGTCTCACCCGGATACCAGGGCTGGCGGTAGCGAGCTCGCTTCCAGTCGCGCGAAGGCATCAGCCCGGCGGTTTCCTCGAACATGTCCAGCGAAACCCGCTGACCCAGGCCGAAGCGACTCATGTAGTCATGCATGCGGTCGACGCCCATTTTGTGCGCCAGATCGTAGAAATAGGTGTCGTTGGAGCGGGCGATGGCCAGGTTGAGGTCGACCCAACCGTCACCGGTGCGGTTCCAGTTGCGGTACTTGTGGCTGTGATTGGGCAATTGATAGAAGCCGGGGTCGAACACCCGCGAGGTGGGCGTGACCACGCCAGCATCGAGACCGGACACAGCGACCATCGGCTTGATCGTCGAGCCGGGCGGGTAAAGGCCGCGCAGCACGCGGTTGTAGAGCGGCTGGTCGATGGAATCACGCAGCTCGCCATAGGCCTTGAAGCTGATGCCGGTGACGAAGGGGTTGGGGTCGAAGCTGGGCTGGCTGACCATCGCCAACACTTCGCCGTTGTTCGGGTCGATCGCCACCACCGCACCCCGGCGGCCGCCCAGAGCATGCTCGGCGGCCTCCTGCAGCTTCACGTCGAGGCTGAGGACGATGTCCTTGCCCGGTTTCGGGTCGATGCGATTGAGCACACGCAACACGCGGCCACGCGCGTTGGTCTCGACTTCCTCGTAACCGACCTCGCCGTGCAGCTCATCTTCGTAGAAACGTTCGATACCGGTCTTGCCGATATGGTGCGTGCCGGCGTAATCGGTCGGATCGATGCGTTTGAGCTCCTGCTCGTTGATACGCCCGACATAACCGACGGAATGCGCGAAGTGTTCCTGCTGCGGGTAATGCCGCACCAGTTGCGCCGCCACCTCGACGCCCGGCAGGCGGAACTGGTTGACCGCCACACGGGCGA
This sequence comes from Pseudomonas berkeleyensis, assembly GCF_014109765.1. NCBI lineage: Bacteria > Pseudomonadati > Pseudomonadota > Gammaproteobacteria > Pseudomonadales > Pseudomonadaceae > Pseudomonas > Pseudomonas berkeleyensis. The sequence goes on along the minus strand of NZ_CP059139.1, from coordinate 1,071,336 downwards.
TCTGCTCCTCGGACAACTCGAACAGGATAGGCACCGGCTCGAACGGACGGCGCCCCTGGCGCACGCGACGCTCGAACAGCGCCCGATCATCGTCGGTCAACTCCAGCACTTCGACCACGGTATCGAGCACCTGCAACCAGTCTCCGGCGCGCTCTCGCGTCACGGTCAGGCTGAAGCTCGGCCGGTTGTCGGCGATGATCACACCATTGCGGTCGAAAATCAGCCCGCGCGTCGGCGGGATCGGCTGCACGTGGATACGGTTGTTTTCCGCCAGGGTGCTGTGATGCTCATACTGAATCACCTGCAGGTAATACATGCGCATGATCAGCACGAGCGTCAGCAGCAGGATGAAAGCGCCCCCGACCAGCACACGGCGCCGAACCATGCGTGCGTCTTTTTCGTGATCCTTGAGGCGAATCGGCTGGGGCATCTTTAGGCAGAGCCTACTTCACTTGTGGTACGGGTGGCCGGACAGCACGGTCCAGGCCCGATAGATTTGCTCACCGAGCAGAATACGCACCAGCGGATGCGGCAAGGTCAGTGGCGACAGCGACCAGCGCTGTTCGCTACGCGCGCATACCTCCGGCGCCAGCCCTTCCGGGCCGCCGACCATGAGGTTGACGTTGCGTGCGTCCAGACGCCAGCGATCCAGCTCCGCGGCCAACTGCTCGGTGCTCCACGGCCTGCCATTGACCTCGAGGGTGACGATACGTTCGCCAGGCTGCACCTTGCTCAGCATGGCTTCACCCTCCTGACGGATCAGGCGCGCGACATCGGCGTTCTTGCCCCGGGTATTCAGCGGGATCTCCACCAGCTCCAGGGGCAGCTCGGCCGGCAGGCGCTTGACGTACTCCTGCCAGCCTTCCTCGACCCAACGCGGCATTCGCGATCCGACGGCGATCAGTTTGATCCGCACGGTTTGCGCTTACTCGGCCGAATGTTGCGCGCGGCTCTGCTCGGCACCCTGCCACAGGCGCTCGAGGTCGTAGAACTGACGCGCGGTCGGCAGCATGACGTGAACGACGACGTCGCCCAGGTCGAGCAGTGCCCACTCGCCGCTGTCCAGGCCTTCGCTGCCGATCGGGCGCACGCCCTGCTCCTTGACCTTCTCCACCACATTTTCCACCAGCGACTTGACCTGACGGCTCGAGCTACCACTGGCGATCACCATGAAATCGGTGATGCTGGTCTTTTCCTTGACGTCGATGACGGTGATGTCGGTGGCCTTGATTTCTTCCAGTGCCGCTACGGCGATCTTGACCAGCTCAGCGCTGGGCATGGTTTGCTTACTCATATTCGACTCATTTGCCTCATGTAATGGACGTCAACGCGACAGGCGCGACGCTTCAAGCATTGGGCGCACGGTACAGATCGTGCGCCTGGATATAGGCAAGCACCGCATCCGGCAGCAGATAGCGCGCCGAACGACCGGTTGCCAGCAATTGGCGGATCTGCGTGGCGGAAATCGCCAGCGGAGTCTGCCAGATGAAACTGATTTGCCCGCCTGCCCCGCTCAGACTCAACGGGTCGCTGACACTGCGCGCCGCCAGCAGATCGCGCAGCGCCTCCGGTGCCTCGCTGTCGGCATCGGGCCGTTGCAGCACCAGCAGGTGGCAGTGATCGAGCAGTTCCTCCCAGCGGTGCCAGCCAGGCAGGCCGCAGAAGGCATCCCAGCCGAGCAGCAGATACAGCTGATCGCCCTCCGCCAGCTCGGCGCGCACCGATTCCAGGGTGTCGACCGTGTACGACGGTTTGTCTCGGCGCAGCTCTCGGTCATCGACCGTCAGTTGCGCTTCATCGGCCACCGCCAGTTGCACCATGGCCAGACGCTGCTCGGCAGTCGCTTGCGGCGCCTCCCGGTGCGGCGGCCGCGCGCTGGGTATCAGGCGCAGCTCGTCGAGCAGCATGAACTCGGCCACCTCCAACGCTGCACGCAAGTGGCCGATATGCACCGGGTTGAAGGTACCGCCAAGCAGGCCAATACGTCGGGCGCCGTGACTCTGGGCGTCAGTACGCTTCATTTAGGTGCGAATGTGTCCATCGCCAAAGACCACGTATTTCTGGCTGGTCAGCCCATCCAGACCCACCGGCCCACGCGCATGCAGCTTGTCGGTGGAGATACCGATCTCCGCACCCAGGCCGTACTCGAAACCATCGGCGAAACGGGTGGAGGCATTGACCATCACCGAGGCGGAATCCACCTCGGTGAGGAAGCGCCGCGCGTCACTGAAGTTCTCGGTGATGATCGAATCGGTGTGCTGCGAGCCGTAGTGGTTGATGTGCTCGATGGCAGCATCCAGGGAGTCGACGATGCGAATCGCCAGGATCGGCGCGTTGTACTCGGCAAACCAGTCGTCCTCGCTGGCCTCCAGCACATCACTGCCAAGCAGCTCGCGCGTCGCAGCATCGCCACGCAGCTCCACACCCTTGTCACGGTAGATGGCGGCCAGCGGCGGCAGCACACGAGCCGCGATGGCGGAATGAACCAGCAAGGTTTCCATGGCATTGCAGGGCGAGTAGCGCTGGGTCTTGGCGTTGTCGCAGACGCGGATGGCCTTGTCGATGTCGGCGGCGATGTCGACATAGACATGGCAGACACCGTCCAGATGCTTGATCACCGGCACCTTGGCGTCGCGGCTGATACGCTCGATCAGGCCCTTGCCGCCACGCGGCACGATCACGTCGACGAAGGCCGGCATGCTGATCAGCTCGCCGACGGCAGCGCGATCAGTGGTTTCCACCACCTGCACGGCAGCGGCCGGCAGGTCGGCCTCGGCCAGGCCCTGCTGGATGCAGCGGGCAATCGCCTGGTTGGAATGAATGGCTTCCGAACCACCACGCAGGATGGTGGCGTTGCCGGACTTCAGGCACAGGCTGGCAGCATCGATGGTCACGTTCGGGCGCGACTCGTAGATGATGCCGATCACGCCCAGCGGCACGCGCATGCGACCGACCTGGATGCCGGAAGGCAGGTAGCGCATGTCCTGGATCTCGCCAATCGGGTCGGGCAGCGTAGCCACCTGGCGCAGACCTTCGATCATGCCGTCGATGACCTTCGGGGTCAGCGCCAGGCGGTCGACCATGGCCGGTTCCAGGCCACTGGCGCGCGCAGCGCTCAAATCCAGTTCATTGGCGGCAGTCAGCTCGGCGCGAGCGGCGTCGAGGGCATTGGCAGCGGCCTGCAGCGCGCGGTTCTTCTGCGCGGTGCTGGCACGGGCGAGCACCCGCGAAGCCTGGCGGGCAGCCTGGCCCAGGCGGGTCATGTAGTCGTGCACGGACTCGGTCATGGCGGCGGAGGTCTGGCAATTGGAAAAAGGGGCTGATTATAGCGGGCTCGCGAGGCCACGCCCAGCGGCGTCTGGCAAGCGGTAGACAGGGCGTCCATCGAGCACTGCCAGTAACGCCGACAGGCGCGCCGCAGAAGCCTTGCGTGGGTGACGGTGACACTCATGGCAAAAGGCCGCCCGAAGGTTGGGTAAACAAAAGCCGTCGCAATGTTTACCTTCAAACTCAGCTTGCTCAGGCAAGAACCCCCGGCGCTGTAAGCCGCTGCCCCGATAACAATAAAAACGCCGGAGTGCCCACGCCATGCATTACCGCACCGACTACAGCACCGCCCTGCTGGCCGCACCGCCCTCCGTCGTGGATATCGCCGGCTGGCGCCTGCATTACCAGGCCTATTCGACCCGCCAGCGCGACACTCGCCAGCCCGTACTGCTGTTGGGCGGCGCCTTTCAGAGCTTTCGCTCCTTCGCTGCCGAGGTCGACGAACTGCTCACCACGCACCCGGTCATCCTGCTCGACCTGCCCAGCCAGGGCGGCAACCTGCAACTGGCACCGGAGCTTGCCCTGGAACAGTTGGCTGATCTGATCGCAGGCTTCGCCGAACAATTGCAGCTACCGCCGCTGATGCCCATTGGCCTGTCTTACGGCTCGGCACTGGCCGCGCTGTTCGCCGCTCGGCATCCGCAACGCTGCGCTCGTCTTTTGCTCGCAGGCATCACCGCCTTCGGCCGCCCCGGCGCCCGCCTGATGCTGGAAGAGGGCCTGGCCCTGCTCGATGAAGGTCGCACGGCGGAATTCGCCCAGGGCGCCCTGACAGGGTTGCTCAATCCGTTACACCTGAACGACACCGGCATATCTCCGGTGTTTCGCAAGGCGTTGCTGCGGCAGATCCAGCGCCTGAGCCCAGCCGAGGTGGAGCGCTATCGGCAGAACAGCCGGCGCCTGCTGGCGTTCGGCGGCTTCATCGAGCATCCGCAGTGCCCGACACTGGTATTGGCCGGCGAGCACGATCATTTCACTCAACCCTGGGAGCACGCGCATTTCGCTGCGGCCTGCCGTCAGGGTGAATGCGCCCTGATTCACCAGGCAGACCATCTCGCCCAGTTCGAACGGCGCGAGGCCTGCGCAGCGCTCTATCGCCCCTTTCTCAATCAACGCCCACTGCCATTACGCAGTCCAGGCAGCACCCGCCTGCCGTTCGAGCAGTTGCTTTCCCTGGAGAAACGCACCGAACCACGCCTGGCGCCGCGGCAGCGCCAGGCATGGCTGCGGCACGCCGAAGGCCAACGATGGCCGGTAGAATTGCGCGAACTGGGCTTCTTTGGCGGGCTATTGCAGGCCGACCTGCCCGCCGTGTTGCCAAGGCGCGGCTGGCAACTGCAGATAGGCGATCTGCCGCCTCAACACCTGTTGCCGCTGCGCCATGAGCAGCAGGATCTGGCCTTCGTTTTCCCACATACCGATGCCGAAGCCAGCCTGGCGCTGGCCGAGCTGATCCACCCGGCACCGCTACCGGCAGCGGCCTGCGCATAACCTGGATACAGCCCAGACAATCTGCCCCGGATTGCATCCGGGCTACGGCTGGAGTCGCGTACGGGCTAGACCTGCGCTTGAATCACCCGCACCAGACCGGGTAGGCGCGTCGCCGGCAGGCCGAGGCTCACCGCATCGGCACTGGGGTCGAGCACCTGCACCTGATCGAATCCGCAGCGCTGGAAGCCCGCCACGATTTCCGCGTGATCGCGATAATGCAGCGGGTAGCTGCCACGGGTCAGCCGACCGATCAGCTCGACGCCCCAGCGCAACTGGCGATAACGCGGGTGCTCATGCAGATCGGGATAGAGTTCGGTCAGGTAGATACCCTGGGAGAATCCGCGCAATTCAGCAGCAAGGCGGCTCCAGAAGCCCTCGATCAACGCCAGCGGGAAGTAGTTGACCAATCCCTCGGTGATCACCACCACCGGCTGACTGTGATCAAGCTCGGCGAACAGTGCCGCCAGACGCTGATTACCACGCTCGGCAAGGATATCCACCGCACACACCTGATGACGGCCATCCAGCCAGCCCTCGCCATGCAGCAGCAGACGTTTGCGCGCAGCCATGGCCGGCAGGTCGGCCTCGAGGTACTGCAGATGTGGATAACGCGTACAGAAACGACGACCACGCGGCGACAGGCCACAGGCGATCTCCACCACCTGGCGAACACCGCCCTGCTCGATGGCCGCACGCAGTTGCGCGTCGATCTGCAAATGACGCTGCAGCAGAAGCGCCTCGATATCCAGGCCGAAACCCGCCCGCGCGCCCCAGGTAACAGGCCACAACAGCTTGTGCACGAAGCGCCCGAAGCCAGTGACGAATGCCGGGTCGGCCAAGCGATGGCGATACCAGACATAGCCGGTGTAGTGCGCCGAAGGGCTGATATGAGCACTACTGGTTCGGGCGCGTTCAGGCATTTTTAAGGCTCTTGTTTTATGCTCGCGACCCCAGATTAGAACGCTGCGAGATGCTTCGACAGATCATGCCCGCCGAACCCACCCTTAGTTTGCCCTGGCCAGGTGCCAGGCCATTGCCCGATGCCTTCTTCGACCGCGATGCACAGTTGGTGGCGCGCGAGCTGCTCGGCAAGGTGATCCGCCACCGCGTCGGAGCCCTCTGGCTCAGCGCCCGGATCATCGAGACCGAGGCCTATTACCTGGTCGACAAAGGCAGCCATGCCTCGCTCGGCTACACGGAGAAGCGCAAGGCACTGTTCGAAGGTGGCGGGCACATCTATATGTACTACGCCCGTGGTGGCGACTCGCTGAACTTCAGCGCCCATGGCCCTGGCAATGCGGTACTGATCAAATCAGGGCATCCCTGGATCGATGCCATCAGCGGCCCCGAGTCTCTCGCCGCCATGCAACGCAACAATCCCGACAGCCTTGGCCAGCCACGCCCAGCCGAACGGCTGTGCGCCGGACAGACCTTGCTGTGCAAGGCACTGGGCCTGAAAGTTCCGGACTGGGACGCACGCCGCTTCGACCCGACCCGGCTGTTCGTCGATGACGTCGGCGAACGCCCGGGGCACATCGTGCAATGCGCGCGCCTGGGGATTCCGCAGGGCCGCGACGAACACCTGCCCTATCGTTTCGTCGATGCGGCCTACGCACGCCACTGCACACGCAACCCTTTGCGTCGAGGCCAGGTCGAAGGACACGACTATCAACTGCATGCGCTGGAGCCTACCCAACCATGATGCAATGGTTCGACAGCATGACCACCTGGCTGCAGGGCAGCCCGCACTGGCTGGCCCTGGCCATCTTCCTCGTCGCCTGCCTGGAATGCCTGGCGGTAGCCGGCATCATCATCCCCGGCACCGTGGTGCTGTTCAGCCTCGCAGTACTGGCTGGCAGCGGCGCACTGGAACTGTGGCAAACGCTGCTGCTCGCCTACACCGGAGGTCTGCTCGGCGACGCGATTTCCTATGGCCTCGGTCGACGTTTTCACCAGGGCATTCGGCGCCTGCCCGTACTGCGCGATCACCCGCAATGGCTGAGCGGTGCGGAAAACTATTTCCAGCGCTATGGCGTGATCAGCCTGCTGGTGGGCCGCTATATCGGCCCGCTGCGCCCGATGCTGCCACTGGTGGCAGGCATGCTGGACATGCCGGCCGTGCGCTTCGCCCTGGTCAGCATGCTCGCCGCTGCCGGTTGGGCGGTCGCCTACATGCTCCCTGGTTGGGCTACGGGCGCCGCACTGCGTCTGCCCTTGCCGGAAGGTTTCTGGGGCGCCGCCGGTATCGTCAGCGCCACCCTCGCGGTGATGTTGCTGCTGATCATGCAGGCCAGCCTGCGCGAGCGCCGCTGGAGCGCCAGCCTCGCCGCCTTGCTCGGCGCCGCCGCCCTGGCCGCGATGCTGATCGGCTTCCCCCATCTGGACAGCCTCGACCAGGGCCTGATGACACTGGTACAGGACGAGCGCAGCGCCGCCTTCGACCCCATCGTGGTGTTCATCACCCGTTTCGGTGATTTCCATATCCAGTTTGCGGTCGGCGTCCTGCTGGTAGTGCTTCTGCTCGCTGCGCGCCGTTGGCAGGCAGGATTGTTCGTCGGCGGTTGCCTGCTGCTCGCCTCGACCGCCACCACCGTGCTGAAGAACCTGCTGGCCCGCTCCCGCCCGGACGTACTGCTACAACCGCTGGAAAGCTACAGCCTGCCCAGCGGGCACAGCTCGGCGGCGTTTGCCTTCTTTCTCGCACTGGGCATTCTGGCTGGTCGCGGCAGCGCTGCACGCACGCGACTGACCTGGCTGTTAGTGGCCTGCCTGCCGGCCTTGGCCATCGCCCTGTCGCGGGTATACCTGGGCGTGCATTGGCCCAGCGACATCATCGCTGGCGCGCTGGTGGCGGCCACCAGTTGCGCGCTCAGCCTGGCGCTGATCCAGCGCGCGGCGCCGATGCAACCGTTGCCGGCGAAGGTATGGTGGCTGGTGATACCGGCGTGCACCGCGCTGCTCGGAGCCATGGTCACCTGGCAGCTGTCCGCCACCTTGCTGCGTTACAGCTATTGAACAGAATCACGCCCACAGACAAGGCCTGGGCCTGGCACGGATAGCGTTGTAGGGTGCGCCGTGCGCACCTGTGACGATGGCGCCAACATTTCAGTGCCCGCGGCACTGGCGCCCTACGAAGCGTCGCCCTGCAGCTGTTCCACCATGGCCTGCAACTGAGTCAAGCGCTGCTCGGGATCGTCCAGTTGCAGCAGTTGCAGCTTCTGCCCCGGCTCCAGCGGCAACAGATAGGCGAGCTGGTTGGCCAGTTGCAACTGGCCGCTGGGCATACCGGCCATGCCCAACCCCTCTACCAGCGGATGCTGTGCCAGGGCGGTGAGCAATGCGGCCAGGTCGGCATGCTCGCCCAACAGCGGGCGTTCTTCCTGCTCGTCGAGCCACTGCACGTCGGCGATGGTCAACTGATCCGGCAAGACCTGGGCGCGCTCCACCTTGAAGCGGCGGCCGCCCTCGACACGAATGCCCAGCAAGCCATTGGGACGTTGCTGAAAATCACGCACCATGGCCTCGCAGCCGACAGCGGCAAAACGGCTGGCAGCCTCACCGACCTCGTCGCCTTCGACGATGCAGACCACACCAAAACCGCTGCCCTGCTTCATGCAACGGCTGATCATGTCCAGATAACGCGCCTCGAAAATCTGCAGATCGAGCATGCAGCCTGGAAACAACACGGTATTGAGCGGGAACAGCGGCAGATTCATCGGGCGTACGCCTTCAACGGGAGAACGTGCCGCAGTGTGCCAGCTGAGCTCGCGGCTTTACAGCAGCAGGACGAACACCAGCGGCAACAGCACCGCGGTAATCACCCCCATCAGACTCATGGCCAGAGCGGCGAAAGCGCCGCATTCGTCGCTTTCCTGCAAGGCACGCGCAGTGCCCACCGCGTGGGCGCTGATGCCAAGCGCCAGCCCAACTGCCGCTGGGTGATGGACACGGCACAGGCGCAGCACCGACGGGCCGACGATGGCGCCGATAACCCCGGTGATCATCACGAATACCGCGGCCAGCGCTGCGATACCGCCGATCTGGTCAGCCACCAGCATGGCGATGGGCGAGGTCACCGATTTCGGCGCCATGCTCTTGAGCATCAGTTGTTCGGCGCCGAACAGCCAGGCCAGACCGGCGCCCAACGCAGTGGCCAGCGTGCCGGCCACGATCAGGGTAATCAGGATCGGCCAGAACAGCTGGCGGATGCGTCGCAGGTTGAGAAACAGCGGCACCGCCAGGGCGACGGTGGCCGGACCGAGCAGCAGGGTCAATGCTTCGACGCTGCGTTTGTACTCGGTGAAGCCCAGGCCGCAGATCAGCAGGATGCCGATTACCGTGAGCATCGATACCAGCACCGGCTGAAGGAACACCCAGCGGGTTCGCTCATAGGCGGCCATGGCCAGTTGATAGGCACCCAGGGTGATGCCGATGCCGAACAGCGGGTGATGAGTCAGCGCCTGCCAGGCGTTGTGCCATTCGAGACTCATACCTCCTCCCGACGCTGCTGACGGTCGATCAGGCGCTGCATCAGCCAGCCCGCGAACGCCACCGAGATCAGCAGTGACAACACCAGGGCGCCGACCACGGCCCAGAAGTCCTCGGCGATATCACTGGCGTAAGCCATCACCCCCACAGCCGGTGGCACCAGGATCAGCGGCAGGTACTTGAGCAGGCTGCTGGAGGCCACGCTGAGCGGCTCACCCACCTCACCGCGCACCAGCAGGAACACGAACAACAGCAGCATGCCAATGATCGGCCCCGGCAGCATGGGCAGCAGCAACGCATTGAGAACGGTACCGAGCAACTGACACAGCACCAGCCAGGACAGGCCGCGAAGCAGCATGATTGAGGTCTCCAAAAGACGAGCGACGGCCGTCATCACCATTGATAAAGGGGATTCCGGGCATCCTTGAGGGCATGTCGGCCATTATAGGGCTGTTGGCCTCCTGATTGCCTTTTCTATGACGTGCCATTCGTGCGACGGGGCGGGCTTGACCCCATGCCGTGCCCATGATGATCTAGCCCACAACGGTTCCACGCACACAACAAAAACACCCGCGTCCTCAAGGAGGAACTATGCCGTCAGTACCCGTAGCAGAACTCAAGGACTATGTTGGCAAGGAACTCGGCAAGTCCGAGTGGCTGACCATTGACCAAGAGCGCATCAACCAGTTTGCCGAGTGCACTGGCGACCACCAGTTCATCCACGTCGATCCGGAAAAAGCCAAACTGACCCCCTTCGGCACCACCATCGCCCATGGCTTCCTGTCGCTGTCGCTGGTACCGATGCTGATGGAAAAGATCATGATCATGCCGCAAGGCCTGAAAATGGCGGTCAACTACGGCCTGGACAGCGTGCGCTTCATCCAGCCGGTCAAGGTCAACTCCAAGGTGCGCCTGGTGGTAACCCTGACTGACGCCAACGAGAAGAACCCCGGCCAGTGGCTGCTCAAGGCCCGCGCGGTACTGGAGATCGAAGGCCAGGAGAAACCGGCCTACATCGCCGAGCCGCTGACCCTCTGCTTCGTCTGATCCTCCCCACCGGTTGACGACGCGCCGCGCCAGCAGCGATAACGTCCTCATACCTGCAACTGTGCGGCGCATCTGCGCCGCCAGTCGCGCTTGCGGCATACTGCGTGCCGATGCTTAGACTTGGACGTCCTGATGATCTCGCCTACCCTGCGCCTCGCCCCTCTTTGCCTGAGCCTACTGCTCGTCGCCTGTGACGACGTGAGCAAGGTGCTGCCGCCGGACGCGATTCTGCCCGACGGTGGCCAGTACCGCGGCGAAGTGGTCGATGGCTTGCTGCAAGGCCCGGGTCGCCTGGATTACCGCAATGGCAGCTGGTTCGTCGGCCCGTTCAAGGACGGCATGCTCGAAGGCGCCGGCGAATGGCAAGGGCCGGGCGGCGAGCATTATCAGGGGGATTTCCACGAAGGCATGTTCCACGGCCAGGGCACCCTGACCTACAGCGATGGCAGCCGTTATCAGGGCGGCTTCGAGCGCAACCGTTTCAGTGGTGAAGGCCTGCTGGAACAGGGTGGCCAGCGCTATCAGGGCGAGTTTCTCAATGATCGTTTCCATGGCCTGGGCAGACTCGAAATGCCCGATGGCAGCAGCTTCCAGGGTCAGTTCGTAGCAGGCGCGCCCGAAGGCCAGGGCGTTCGTACCGATGCCTATGGCAACCAGTACAGCGGGCTGTTCAGCCAGGGTGCGCTCAATGGCCAGGGCAACTACACCGGTGCCGATGGCGATAACTACAGTGGCGATTTCCGCAATAACGAGTTTCACGGCAAGGGCCGCTACCAGAGCGCCGACGGCGATGTCTGGGCCGGCGAATTCGTCGATGGTGTGATGCAAGGCAGCGGTGCCTACAACGGCAGTGACGGCAGCCGCTATCTCGGCCAGTTCGAGGACTGGCGTTATCAGGGCGAAGGCCTGCTGACGCTGGCCGATGGCACTGTCTACCAGGGTCACTTCGCCGCCGGTGAATACAGCGGCGAAGGCACCCTGACACAGGCCGACGGCACGCGCCAGAGCGGCACCTGGCAACGCGGTCGCCTGATCCGCGACGAACAGGGGCAACCTGTTGCCGACACCCTGGAACTGGGCCTGCTGCGACAGGGGCACCTGCTCGACGAAACCATCGCGGCCATTCCGACCTCCACGCCGGCGCGCGAACTCTACGCCCTGACCCTGGCCGGCGATGGCAAGCAGAGCGTGTTCATGCGCGAAGCCGATTACGTCAGCCAGTTGATGCGCGAACGCTTCGGCGCCTATGCCAGCGTCACGCTGGTCAACCACCGCGACCATATGGCCGACCGCCCACTGGCTACCCGCGAGAATCTCACCCGCGTCGTCCAGGCACTGGCCGAGCGCACCGGCGAGGAAGACCTGGTATTCATCTACCTGACCAGCCATGGCTCGCGCCGGCATGAACTCAATCTCGACCAGCCACGCCTGCAACTGGCCGATCTGCCCGCCAGCGAACTGGCCGCGCTACTCGCCCCGCTGAAGGATCGCAACAAGGTGGTGGTGATCTCTGCCTGCTATTCCGGCGGTTTCATCCCGCCACTGAAAGACGAGAAAACCCTGGTGATGACTGCCGCGCGGGCTGACCGGGTATCCTTCGGCTGCAGCGAAGAAAACGATTTCACCTATTTCGGTCGAGCCCTGTTCGCCGAAGCGCTGGCCGAAACCGACAACCTTGAGCGCGCCTTCGAACTGGCCAAGGAACGCGTTGCCGAGCGCGAGCAGAGCGACGGTTTCGAACCCTCCGAACCGCAGATCTGGGCGCCCCGTGGGGTGCTCCAGCACTGGCGCAGCCTGCGCCAGAGTCAGGCCGAACGCGCACTCAGTGCCGCAGCCAGCCCCACCGCAAACGAATAGCGACTGCTAAGCTCAGTTGTAACGGACAAGAGACAATCGAATGCACCTGACCCCGCAGCACATCCTCATCGCCGGCGCCACCGGTCTTACCGGCGAACACCTGCTCGACCGCCTGCTCAGCGAGCCGACGGTGAGTCGCGTGCTGGCACCGACACGTCGTCCGCTGGCCGCTCACCCACATCTGGAAAACCCGGTAGGCGACCTGGCCACCCTGTTGCCGACCCTGTCGGGCGAGGTGGATACCGCCTTCTGCTGCCTCGGCACCACCATCAAGCAGGCCGGCTCACAGGAAGCCTTCCGCGCCGTCGATTACGACCTGGTGCTGGCCTTCGCCCGCCGCGCCCGTGAACTGGGCGCACGCCACCTGGTGGTAATCAGCGCGCTCGGCGCCAACCCGCAATCCTCGGTGTTCTACAACCGAGTCAAAGGTGAAACCGAAGAAGCGCTGAAAGCCATGGGCTGGCCGCAACTGACCATCGCCCGCCCTTCTCTGCTACTCGGCACCCGACATGACTTCCGCCTCGGCGAACGCCTCGCCGCACCGCTGCTGCGCTGGCTGCCAGGCAAGTACCGCGGCATCGACGCCTGCGCCCTGGCGCGTGCGCTCTGGCGTCTGGCACTGGAAGAGCAGAACGGCATCCGCGTGATCGACTCCTCCGACCTTCGCCGCCTGGGACGCTGACTTCATGACCACCCTGATCGAGGCGCTGCAAGGCGCCGACATGCTGGAAATCGATGGCCTGCATGCCTGGCAGTTCGAGCTGGATGACGACCTGCTGCAACAACCAGACGCCGACGCCACGCAGCCACTGCTATGGATCGAATGCATCGATGGCCGTACCACCCGCCGCTGGCAATTCAGCCTGAGCGCGGTACGCGCGGCCCGTCATGACGCCAGCAGCGACGCCTGGACGCTCGACGATGCCCATGGCACCCACCAGTTGAAATGCTTCGCCGCCTTCCGGGGCGACAACCTCGACGACGAGGATGACGACGAAGCTCCATGAACCTCTACGAGCGCCACGTGCTGCCGCACCTGATCGACTTCGCCTGCGGCATGGGCGCGGTGATGAAGGCACGTTCGCAGCTCGTGCCGCTGGCGAGCGGACGCGTGCTGGAGATCGGTATCGGCAGCGGCCTGAACCTGGGCTTCTACGACCCGCAGCGGGTCGAGGTGGTGGTCGGGGTCGACCCGTCCGCCGCCATGCAGCGCCTGGCCCGTGAGCGCGCCGCACGCTGCCAAATGCCGGTGGAGATGATCGCCCTGGAGCTGGGGCAGATTCAGGCGGCGGACGCCTGCTTCGATGATATTGTCTGCACCTTCACCCTGTGCACCATCCCCGACGCGGTCGCCGCCCTACGCGAGATGCGCCGCGTGCTCAAGCCCGGCGGGCGCCTGCTGTTCTGCGAACATGGCCTGGCGCCGGATCTGCCAGTGGTGCGCTGGCAAAAGCGCCTGACGCCGCTGTGGAAACCGCTGGCCGGCGGCTGCCACCTGGATCGCGACATACCCGCGCTGATCGCTGCCGGCGGCTTTCATATCCGCCAGTTGGAAACCGGCTACCTCAAGGGGCCACGGCCGATGACCCACGTTTATCGCGGGTGGGCTGACTGAGTTTCAAACCCGCAAGCCTCGGTGCGCACGGCGCACCCTAGCTCAAACCTCTGAACGGATCGCCAGCGGATCCACCAGCCCTGCAGCGATGGCCATGCCTACCAGCTCCGGCAGTGTCTCGGCCTGCATGCGCTTCATCACCCGCGAGCGATACAGGTCGACGGTCTTCACGCTGATATCGAGCTGCTCGGCCACTTCGCGATTGGTGTAGCCGCGCACCAGCGGCAGCAGCACGTCACGCTCGCGTGGGGTGAGCTGATCGAGCCGTGCCTGCACCTCGGCCAGCCGCGCATCGCGTCGTGGCCGGGCCGGACGGCGATCCAGCGCCTGCTGCACGCTGTCGAGCAGCAGTTGCTCGTTGTAGGGTTTCTCGATGAAGTCCACCGCGCCGGCCTTGAACGCGCGCACGACGATGGGCACGTCGGCATGACCGCTGACGAAGATCACCGGCAGATCGATGCCACGCGCGCGCATCTCTTCTTGCACGTTCAGCCCACCCATGCCGGGCATGCGCACATCGAGCAGCACGCAGGCATTGGCGGTCGGGTCGCAAGCCTCGAGAAAAGCCCGACCGCTGGTGAACGGCACGCCAGTCAGCCCTACCGACTCCAGCAGCCAAAGCGTCGAGTCGAGCATGCCTTGGTCGTCATCGACCACATAAACCCGTTGTTGCATCTGTGTGCAGCTCCTCTTGTTGTTATCAGATCGTAGGGCGGACTCAGGAGCGAAGCGAACAGTCCGCCAATTCGCGCCACGCCACCGTCCAAACGGCGTACTGCTACGCGAGTACGCCCTACATCCAGTACGCCCTGCCTCGGCTTAACCCTCTTTTTCCTCACCTCTGCCCAGAGGCAACCGGCATTCCAAGCACAGCCCGCCGCCCTCGGCCGGCAATGCCTCCAGCGCCCCACCAAAACCCTCGATGATGCTGCGGCTCATGGACAGCCCAAGCCCCAGGCCATCGGCCTTGCTGGTGTAGAACGGCGTGAACAGCTTGCCCATCTGCTCGTCGTTGACGCCCGGCCCCTGATCGATCACCCGGATCGCCAAGCCGCCGTCGGCTTCGCCGGCCTCCAGACGCACCTGCGAAGGCGCGCCGGGGTGGCGTTCGCGGTTGGCATCGATGGCATTGCGCAGCAGGTTGAGCAGCACCTGTTCGAGCAGGACGCGGTCGGCGAATACCGGCGGCAGATTGTCCGGCAACAGGTCGCTGACCGCCACCTGCGCCGTGCCGGCCTCCCAGTTGCACAGGCGCACAGCCTCGCGCGCCACCTCGGCCAGATCCAGTGCCTGCATGCGTCGCTGGCCCTTGCGCAGGAAGGCGCGCAGACGCTTGATCACGGCCGAGGCGTGGTTGGCGTGCTCGGTGATGCGCGCCAGGCCCTGGCCCACCTTGTCCACCCCGGCCGGATCGCCGCCGACGCCCTGCAAATAGCGCTGGCTGGCGCTGGCGTAGTTGACCACCGCCGCCAACGGCTGGTTGATTTCGTGGGCGATACCCGAGGCCAGTTCGCCCAGGGTAATCAGCCGCGTGGTGTGCGCCAGCTCGTCTTCCAGACGGCGCTTGTTCTCCTCGGCCTGGATGCGCGCAGTGATGTCGCGCGACACGCTGACCACCTCCACCACCGCGCCGGTGTAGGTCTCACGTATCGCGCGGCTGGCAGTCTCGAACCACAGGTAATGGCCATCGCGATGACGAATGCGATAGGTCATGGTGTGGTAACCGTCGTGCTCCAGTGCCTCGCGCGCCTGCTTGGCCTGCTGAGCCTGATCCTGCGGATGCAGCAGGCTGTCGACTGCCATGCCACGCAGCTCTTCCGGCCAGTAGCCGAGCAATGTCCAACTGGCAGGCGTGGCGTCGAGAAACACGCCGTCCGGTGTATGCCGGGAAATCAGGTCGGTGGTGTTCTCGGTGATCAGCCGATACAAGCGCCGCGCCCGCGCGGCCTCACGCTGCTCGCGAATTTCTCGGGTCGCTTCGCGGCAGCGCGCCAGCACACGCTGCTCTGCCACATCGGGAATGAAACTCCAGATCAGGATGCGCTCGCCATCCTGCGCTTCCACCGACTCCACGGCCCGCGACTGCTCCAGGCAGGCGCGCACCAGCGGCAGATGGTTGACCGGCAGCAGCTCTCCCACCTGCGCCAGCGAGCGCTCGCCGAGCAGAACCTGCAACGCCGCGTTGCTCTCCAGCAGACGCGCCTCGGCGTCGAGCAGCAGCGTCGGCTGCGGGTCGGCCGACAGCAGCGGCGCGCTGCGCGCCAGCCCCGAGGCCAGTTCGACCATCTGCCCCAGCAGTTCGCGCAACCAGGGCAGCCACTCCAACCCGGCCGCTTCATCGACCTGCAACAACAGCACGCCCGGTTGGCCTGGCTGCAGTTGCAGGGCCAGCGCCTGACCATGATGCAGCGCGGCGCGGCGCAGACGCCCGGCCAGCCAGCACGGCAGTTGGCGCAGGGCGTCGAAGGTCAGACTTGCCTGCTCACCGAGCGCCGCAAATAGCGCTTCGTCGCTGGCCTCCAGCGGGTCGCCCATGCCCGGTGGCAGACGCGGCCCATCATCCTCCTGAGCGTAGGTGCGGCTGGCTGGCTGCCAGGCCAGGTACCAGGCCTGGCGAACCTGTGGACAACCCAGCAAGGCCTGGCGAAGCGCCTCGGCCCGCGCCCCCAGTGGCGGCGCCTCGCGCTGGATGCGCAGCCAGGACTGAAGGGGAACGGCTGAGAGATGAGCGTCAGTTTTCATATAGTAATTATTCTATAAAACCTTGGTACAACTTCCATATAAATTTGAAATGAACTATAAATCATCACCAGCAAGCTTCGGTAATGCCCGCATCATTACCGGAATAATCAGAGCTAACAATCAGCCAAAGGTGTATCCGCCATGTCGATCTACGAGCAGGGCCTCGGCCGCGCCGCCGTCAACCATGTTGCCCTCAGCCCCCTGAGCTTCATCGAACGTACGGCGGCGGTATACCCGCACTATCCGGCGGTGGTGCATGGCTCGATTCGCCGTAACTGGGCCGAGACCTACGCGCGCTGCCGACGCCTGGCTTCGGCGCTGGCCGGCCGTGGCATCGGCCAGGGCGACACGGTGGCGGTGATGCTGCCGAATATTCCGGCGATGCTCGAAGTGCATTTCGGCGTGCCGATGATCGGCGCGGTGCTCAACACCCTCAACGTGCGCCTGGATGCCGAAGCCATCGCCTTCATGCTGCAGCATGGCGAAGCCAAGGTGGTGATCGCCGACCGCGAGTTCTTCGACGTGGTGCACGCCGCCATCGGCATGCTCGACCACCCGCCGCTGGTGATCGACGTAGACGACCCCGAGTACGGCGAGGGCCAGGCAGTCAGCGACCTGGACTACGAAGCCTTCCTCGCCGAGGGCGACCCGGAATTCGCCTGGCAGTGGCCAACCGACGAATGGCAGGCCATCAGCCTCAACTACACCTCCGGCACCACCGGCAACCCCAAGGGCGTGGTCTATCACCACCGTGGCGCCTTCCTCAACGCCATGGGCAACCAGATGACCTGGGCCATGGGCAACCACCCGGTCTACCTGTGGACGCTGCCGATGTTCCACTGCAACGGCTGGTGCTACCCCTGGACGATCACCGCCCTGGCGGGCGTGCACGTGTTCCTGCGCCGCGTCGACCCGGCGAAGATCCTCACCCTGATCCGCGACGAGCAGGTCACCCACCTGTGCGGCGCGCCCATCGTGCTCAACGCCCTGGTGAACATGCCGGCCGAGGCCAAGGCCGCCATCGATCATCCGGTCAAAGCCATGGTCGCCGGCGCCGCGCCACCGGCCAAGGTGATCGGCGCGGTGGAGGAAATGGGCATCGCCGTGACTCACGTCTACGGCCTAACCGAGGTCTACGGCCCGGTGACCCTGTGTGCCTGGCACGCCGAATGGGACGAACTGCCGCTGGAAGAGCGCGCCACCATCAAGGCGCGCCAGGGCGTGCGCTACCCGACCCTGGAAGGGGTGATGGTCGCCGACCCGAAAACCCTGGAGCCGGTGCCGCGTGATGGCCAGACCATTGGCGAGATCTTCATGCGCGGCAATACCGTGATGAAGGGCTACCTGAAGAACCCCAGCGCCACCGCCGAGGCCTTCGAGGGCGGCTGGTTCCACACCGGCGACCTGGGCGTGTGCCACGCCGACGGCTACGTGGAAATCCGCGACCGCCTCAAGGACATCATCATCTCCGGCGGCGAGAACATCTCCACCATCGAGGTCGAAGGCGTGCTCTATCGCCACCCGGCGGTGCTGGAAGCAGCCGTGGTCGCCCGCCCGGACGAAAAATGGGGCGAGACGCCCTGCGCTTTCATCACCCTGAAAACCGGCCAGCAGGTCAGCGATAGCGAGATCATGAGCTTCTGCCGCGAGCATCTGGCCGGTTTCAAGGTGCCCAAGACCGTGGTCTTCACCCAGTTGCCGAAGACCAGCACCGGCAAGATCCAGAAGTTCGTCCTGCGCGATATGGCCAGGACGCTGTAACCCCCATCCGGCGCCACCGGTGGCAGGCCCTGCGCCTACCGCCGTGGCCCCGTTCGCCTGGCCACAACAAAAACAAGGAGCCGTAGCATGAGCCAAACCGAAACGAGTCACGCGCAGCGGTACGCGCGCATCCGCAATCACCCCAAGTTCCAGGAGCTGGCGCGCAGCCGCGCCCGCCTGGCCTGGACACTGACCGCGCTGGTGCTGGGCGGCTACTACCTGTTCATGCTGGTGGTGGCGTTCTTCCCACAGTGGCTGCATACCCCACTGGAGAGCGGCAGCCAACTGACCATCGGTATCCCCGCCGCAGCGGCTGTGATCGTGCTGTCCTGGCTGCTGACCGGCTGGTACGTGCGCGTCGCCAACACCCGTTTCGATGCGCTCAGCGCCGACCTGCTGGAGGAGCTGCAATGAAGCGCCTCCCCCTGCTCGGCAGCGCGCTGCTCGCCCTGACCCCGCTGGCGGCCAACGCCGCACCGTTGGTGGCTGAGAAGCAACCAATCAACCTGCACGCCATCGCCATGTTCTTCGTGTTCGTCGTCGCCACCCTGATGATCACCTGGTGGGCGGCACGGCAGACCAAGTCCACTTCCGACTTCTACACCGCTGGTGGCGGTATCAGCGGCTTCCAGAATGGTCTGGCGATCGCCGGTGACTACATGTCCGCCGCGACCCTGCTGGGCCTTTCCAGCCTGGTGTTCGCCAAGGGCTACGACGGTTTCGTCTACACCGTGGCGTTCTTCGTCGGCTGGCCGGTGATCACCTTCCTGATGGCCGAACGCCTGCGCAACCTGGGCAAATACACCTTCGCCGACATCGTCTCCTACCGCCTCGACCAAACCCGCATCCGCACCTTCGCAGCATTCGGTTCGCTAACCGTGGTGTGCTGCTACCTGGTGGTACAGATGGTCGGTGCCGGCCAGTTGATCAAGCTGCTGTTCGGCCTCGACTACAGCACCGCAGTGATGGTGGTGGGCGCGCTGATGCTGGTCTACGTGATTTTCGGCGGCATGATCGCCACCACCTGGGTGCAGATCATCAAGGCCGTGCTGCTGCTCGCCGGCGGTACCACCCTGGCCGGCCTGGCCCTGGCCGAGTTCGGTTTCAGCCTGGAAACCCTGGCGGCCCGTGCCGTGGAAAGCCATGCCATTGGCTGGAACATCATGGGCCCGGGCAGCATGCTGGCCGATCCGATCAACGCGGCATCGCTGTCGCTTGGTCTGGTGTTCGGCATCGCCGGCCTGCCGCACATCCTGATGCGTTTCTTCACCGTGCCCAACGCCAAGGAAGCGCGCAAATCGGTGTTCTACGCCACCGGCTTCATCGGTTTCTTCTTCCTCGTGGTGATGGTGCTGGGTTACGCGGCCATCGTCATCGTCGGTCGTGATCCGCAGTTCTTCGTTGATGGCGACCTGTCCGGCGCACTGATCGGCGGCGGCAACATGGTCGCCATGCACCTGGCCAAGGCCGTGGGCGGCAACCTGTTCCTCGGTTTCCTCTCCGCCGTGGCCTTCGCCACCATCCTCGCGGTGGTCGCCGGGCTGGCCCTGGCTGGCGCCTCGGCCATTTCCCATGATCTGTACGCCACCGTACTGAAGAAGGGCCAGGCCAGCGAACGCGAGGAAATGCGCGTGACTCGCATCGCCACCATCGGCCTGGGCATCGTCGCCATTGGCCTGGGCATCCTGTTCGAGAAGCAGAATGTCGCCTTTCTGGTCGGTCTGACCTTCGGCATCGCCGCCTCGACCAACTTCCCGGTGCTGATCATGGCCATGTACTGGAAGGGCCTGACCACCCGCGGCGCCCTGCTGGGCGGCTTCGCCGGCCTGATCAGCGCGCTGACCCTGGTAATTCTGTCGCCGGCGGTCTGGGTCGCGGTGCTCGGCAATGCCCAGGCCGTCTACCCTTACGATCACCCGGCGCTGTTCTCCATGCCGTTGGCGTTCATCGTCATCGTGCTGGTGTCCAAGCTCGACAACAGTGCCCGCGCAGCCCGCGAGCGCGAGGCCTTCGACGACCAGTTCGTCCGTGCCCAGACCGGCCTGGGTGCGGCTACCGCGTCCAGCCACTGACCCGACGGGCCATTCCATGGTGGCCCCTTTGTTCCATGAGCCGCCGGAGCCTAGCTCCGACGTCCCGTTATGAGGTGACCGATGCCCGAGTTCAACGCCCCGCTGCGCGATATGCGCTTCGTCCTCCATGAGGTCTTCCAGGCGCCCAGCCTGTGGGCACGCCTGCCGGCCCTGGCAGACACCGTCGATGCCGACACCGCCGACGCCATCCTCGAAGAGGCGGCCAAGGTCACCGGCAGCCTGATCGCCCCGCTCAACCGCAGCGGCGACGAGGAAGGCGCGCAATGGGTCGACGGCGACGTGCGCACTCCGACCGGTTTCCGCGAAGCCTACGCCACCTACACCGAGGGCGGCTGGGTGGGCCTTTCCGGCAACCCAAATTACGGCGGCATGGGCATGCCCAAGATGCTCGCCGTGGCCTTCGAGGAAATGCTCTACGCCGCCGGCTCCAGCTTCGCGCTGTATTCGGCGCTGAGTTCCGGCGCCTGCCTGGCCATCGACGCCCACGCCAGCGAAGACCTGAAAACCACTTACCTACCGCCGATGTACGAAGGCCGCTGGGCCGGCTCCATGTGCCTGACCGAGGCCCATGCCGGCACCGACCTGGGCATCATCCGCACCAAGGCTGAACCACAAGCCGACGGCAGCTACGAGATCACCGGCAGCAAGATCTTCATCACCGGCGGCGAGCAGGATCTGACCGAGAACATCATTCATCTGGTACTGGCCAAGCTGCCGGATGCCCCGGCCGGGCCGAAAGGCATCTCGCTGTTCCTGGTGCCCAAGGTTATGGTGAATACCGATGGCAGCCTGGGCGAGCGCAATGCGGTGAGCTGCGGCTCGATCGAGCACAAGATGGGTATCAAGGCCTCGGCCACTTGCGTGATGAACTTCGACGGCGCCACCGGCTATTTGATCGGCGAGGTCAACAAGGGCCTGGCGGCGATGTTCACCATGATGAACTACGAACGACTGTCCATCGGCATCCAGGGCATCGGCTGCGCCGAGGCGTCCTACCAGTCGGCAGTAGCCTATGCCCGCGAGCGCATCCAGAGCCGTGCCGCCACTGGCCCGGTGAACCACGACAAGATCGCCGACCCGATCATCGTCCACGCCGACGTGCGCCGCATGCTGCTGACCATGAAGGCACTCAACGAAGGCGGCCGCGCCTTTGCCTGCTACGTTGGCCAGCAGCTCGACCTGGCCAAGTACGCCGAGGACACCAGCGAGCGGCAGAACGCCGAAGCCCTGGTCGCTCTGCTGACGCCAATCGCCAAGGCGTTCTTCACCGATAACGGCCTGGAGGCCTGCGTACACGGCCAGCAGGTGTTTGGCGGCCATGGCTACATCCGCGAGTGGGGCCAGGAGCAACTGGTACGCGACGTGCGCATCGCGCAGATCTACGAAGGCACCAACGGCATCCAGGCGCTCGACCTGCTCGGGCGCAAAGTGGTCGCTAACGGCGGCGCCGCTCTGCGTCTGTTCGCCGGCGAAGTTCGCGACTTCGCCCACGCAAACGAATCGCCTTACGGTGATCACCTGGTGGAAGCGCTGGAGCGTCTGGAGGCGGTCAGCGGCTGGCTGCTGGAACAGGCCAAGGCCGACCCCAACTCGGTCGGCGCCGCCTCGGTGGAGTACCTGCACCTGTTCGGTTATGTCGCCTACGCCTATATGTGGGCGCGTATGGCCGCCGTGGCGCAGAGCAAGCACAGCGAGGACGAAGCTTTCTACAGCAGCAAGCTGGCCACCGCCGAGTTCTTCTTCGCCCGCCTGCTGCCGCGCACCCTGAGTCTGGAGGCGAGCATTCGCGCCGGTAGCCAGCCGCTTTACGGTCTGGCCGCCGAGCAGTTCTAAACGTAGGGCGGGTGCACCCCGCCACCACCAAACCGGCGGATTGCACCCGCCCTACAGGATTGAGCGTTCGCGCGGCGTCAAGCCGCGCTTTTTTATTCAAACCTCGGCTGCGCCATGTTCAGCCGACGAGGAGCCTCTATGCGTGAAGTCGTAATCGTCGCCGCCTGCCGTACCGCCATCGGCAGCTTCCAGGGCGCGTTAAGCCGTATTCCAGCCCCGCAGCTGGGCGCCGCGGTGATCCGTGAACTGCTGGCCCGAACGGGGATCGACGGCGAGCAAATCGACGAGGTGATTCTCGGCCAGGTACTCACCGCAGGCAGTGGGCAGAACCCGGCGCGGCAGAGCGTGATCCTCGCCGGCCTGCCGCACACGGTGCCGGCCATGACCCTGAACAAGGTCTGCGGCTCCGGCCTCAAGGCGGTGATCCTCGGCGCTCAATCGATCCAGTGCGGCGACGCCGATATCGTCATCGCCGGCGGCCAGGAGAACATGAGCCTGTCGCCCTACGTCATGCCAGGCGCCCGCAACGGCCTACGCATGGGCCATGCGCAACTGGTCGACACGATGATTCAGGATGGTCTGTGGGATGCCTTCAACGACTACCACATGGGCATCACTGCCGAGAATCTGGCCGAACAATACGGCATCGACCGCGCCGAACAGGACGCCTTCGCCCTGCGCTCGCAGCAACGCGCCCAGGCCGCCATCGAAGCTGGTCGTTTCACTGGCGAGATCGTCCCGGTAGACATCCCGCAACGTGGCCGTGAACCACTGAGCTTTAGCCAGGACGAGCAGCCGCGCGCCGGCACCAGCCTCGACAGCCTGGGCAAACTACGCTCGGCGTTCAAGAGCGACGGCACGGTGACTGCCGGCAACGCCTCGACCCTCAACGACGGCGCCGCCGCCGTGCTGCTGATGAGCGCCGAGAAAGCCGCCGCACTGAACCTGCCAGTGCTGGCCCGCATTGCTGCCCACGCCAGTGCCGGGGTCGACCCGGCCGTTATGGGCATCGGCCCGGTGTTCGCCAGTTGCAAGGCGCTGGAACGAGCAGGCTGGAGCCTGGAACAGCTCGACCTGATCGAAGCCAACGAAGCCTTCGCCGCCCAGGCCATCGCCGTCGGCCGCGAGCTGCACTGGGACAGCGCCAAGGTCAACGTCAATGGTGGTGCCATCGCCCTCGGCCACCCCATCGGCGCCTCGGGCTGCCGCATTCTGGTCAGCCTGATCCACGAAATGCAGCGCCGTGAGGCCCGTCGCGGCCTGGCCACGCTATGCATCGGCGGCGGTCAGGGTGTGGCCCTGGCCATCGAACGCTGAAACAATCGCCACCACAGCACAAGAACAAGAGAAACCTCATGCGAACCCTGACCACCCTGACCGGCAACAGCCAGAAACTCGACGGCGGCGCCATGTTTGGCAACGCGCCCAAGGCCCTTTGGCAACGCTGGATGCCCGCCGACGAACTGAACCGTATCGACCTCGGCTGCCGCGCCCTACTGGTACAGGAAGACGAGCGCAACATCCTGGTGGAAACCGGCATCGGCGCCTTTTTCAGCCCGGAGCTGAAACAGCGCTTCGGCGTGCAGCAAGATTGTCACGTGCTGCTGGACAGCCTGGCCGCGGTGGGCCTGAGCGATGCCGATATCGACATCGTGGTGCTCACCCACCTGCACTTCGACCATGCCGGCGGCCTGCTCGCCGCCTGGCAGGCCGATCAGCCGCCACGCCTGCTGTTTCCCAATGCCCGCTTCATCACCGGGCACCGCCAGTGGCAACGG
The DNA here is from genome assembly GCF_014109765.1 of Pseudomonas berkeleyensis. Lineage (NCBI taxonomy): Bacteria > Pseudomonadati > Pseudomonadota > Gammaproteobacteria > Pseudomonadales > Pseudomonadaceae > Pseudomonas > Pseudomonas berkeleyensis. The sequence continues at coordinate 1,047,304 of NZ_CP059139.1, read as the reverse complement.
GCGCGCCAGCCTCATGCACGCGACCGTGCGTCCTATATCCCGGAGCTGCTCGATCTGCTCGAAACCAGCGGCCGCCTGCATCTGGTCGATGAAACCGAGCGCTGCGAACTGCTCGGCCCGGACTGGCGCCTGCACTGGAGCGACGGCCACACGCCCGGCCAATTGCTGCCGGAAGTGGCCATGCCGGGCGGTCCGGTGGTATTTCCCGGCGACCTGATTCCCGGCGCGCCCTGGGTGCATCTACCGATCACCATGGGCTACGACCGCTTCCCCGAAGGCCTGATCGAAGAGAAGGAAGCGCTGCTGGCCGATCTCCTGGCTCGTGGTGGACGCCTGGTATTCACCCATGATCCGGATGTCGCTATGGGCCGGGTAACGCAGGACGAAAAAGGTCGCTACGGGCTCGATGAAGCGGCGAACGCGGCACATCTGCTGGCAAACTGACGCCATCAGGTCTTGACGTCTACGTCATGCAGCGCGAGCATGGCCGCTTGTTTCAGCCGTGGTCACGACCACAGCAGCGCCCCAGGGAGGGATCGCGTCTGCTGGCCACAGCCCTCCGACAGCCCTGGGGAATCGCTTCATGAGCCTGGCCTCTGTACGCGCCTTCTTCGCCGCCAAGGCGCCCGACATTCCGATCATCGAGTTGCAGACCAGCACCGCCACCGTCGCGCTGGCCGCCGAAGCCCATGGCGTTTCGCCAGGGCAGATCGCCAAGACCCTGGCCTTTCGCATCGCCGAACGCGACGTGCTGATCGTCACCCGTGGCGATGCACGCATCGACAACCGCAAGATGAAGGAATGCTTCGGCGCCAAGGCGCGCATGCTCGATGCACAGACGGTCATCGAACTGACCAGCCATCCGGTCGGCGGAGTCTGCCCCTTCGGCCTCGCGACGCCACTGAACGTCTACTGTGACCGCTCGCTGCTGGCCTTCGAAGAAGTGCTGCCGGCAGCCGGCGCCACCCACAGCGCCGTACGTATCACCCCGCAGCGCATGGCCGAACTGGTCGATGCCGAGTGGATCGATGTCTGTCAGGAAGTGGAAACCGAGGCGTTCTGAGCAGCCCTCACCGGACTGAAGATCTTCAGTGAAATCCGCTCAGAACCACTATCAAACCGAATCCGGGATGATCGATGCACTGGCCGGTCGGCAAAGCACCCAGTCATGCAGCAGCACGCGCAACTCGTCGAACTTCACTGGTTTGGCCAAATAGTCGCTCATGCCGGCAGCCAGGCAACGCTCACGGTCTCCGCTATGACTGTGGGCGGTGATCGCCAGCACCGGCACGTCAGCGCAACCCGGCAGCGCGCGCAACGCACGGCAGGTGGCGAAGCCATCCATTACCGGCATCTGGCAATCCAGTAGCACGGCGTCGACGCTCTCCTGGCGCAGTAGTTCGAGGGCCTCGGCGCCATTGTCGGCGGTGCGCACCCGATAGCCGAGCTTGAGTAGCATGCCGCGCGTTACCAGCTGGTTGATCGCATTGTCCTCGACGATCAGCACGGTGCACTGCTGGGCCTGGCGCTGCAGCACACTGCCGGTTCGCCGTGGCGGGCGCGCCGCGGTGCTCGCCGGCTGCTGTGCCGGTAGCGTCAACGGCACGTCCAGGCGGAAGCGGCTACCGACGCCAGGCACTGACTCATGCTCCAGCGCGCCACCCAGCAGGTCGACCAGGTGCCGACAAATCGCCAGGCCAATACCCAGGCCACCGTACTTGCGAGTCATGGAACCATCGAGCTGATGGAAACGCTGGTAGAGGTCACTGTCACTGAGTTCGAAACCGATACCGGTATCGCTCACCAGCACACTCAACGGCAGGTTGTTGCCGATATGACCGCCGGGGCCGACCTGTAGGGTCACGCGGCCTTCGCTGGTGAACTTGATCGCGTTGTCCAGCAGATAACCGAGCGCCTGAGCCAGTTTGGCGGCGTCGCCTTCCAAGGTGTCGGGCAGGCTGTCATCCAGTTCCAGCGTGAACGTCAGGCCTTTGTCCTCGGCACGCGGCGCATATTGGGCGCGCAAGCCATCGAACAGCCCACGCAGACTGAAGGTCTCACGCCGTGGGTAGAGCTTGCCGGCCTGCAACTCGGTGAGGGCGAGGATATCGTTGACCATGCGCATCATGTCGCGCGCAGATGCCGCCGCGGTCTTCTGGTACTGCTCCAGCTCGACGTCCATCTTCACCGTCTGCATCAGCTCCAGTGAGCCGATCACACCATTCATCGGCGTGCGCAGCTCATGGGTGACGGTGGCGAGGAATTCATCCTTGAAGCGGTTGCTATCAGCCAGTTCCTGGTTGAGCGACTCGAGCTTGCGACCGGCATCCTGCAGGATACGCGTGCGCTCTTCCTTCATCGCATTGATACGGTCGGCCAGCGCCAGCGACAGCAGGCCCACCTCCAGTGCTGAACCGATCTGACTGGCGTACATGGTGAGAAACACGTTGGGCAAATAGCCCAGCACCATCAGCGTGTTGACGATGCCGCCGGCGAGAAAGGCGGTCCAGGCGAAGATGAAGTAGCGCGCCACGCGCATGCCGCGCAGCCAGGCGAGGATGCCGGCCGAGAAGATCAGTACGGTGAAACCCAGCGCCAGGTAGGTCGCCAGACGCAGCGCCGTGGCATAGCTGATGGTCAAGGACAGGATCATCACCAGCGCGCCACCGCCCATCAGCAGCATCAGACCACGGTCGACCCAGGGGCTGTGCTCGGAGGTATGCAGAAAGCTGCGGGCGAACTGGCAGCCGAACAAGGCGGCCGAGCCGATCAGAAAGGGAGTCGCAGCGTTGGCCCACCACGGGCTGTTGGGCCAGAAGTATTCGATGCCCGCGCCATTGACCGACACCTGATACAAGCCGAACGAGGCGATATAGAGAATGTAATAGAGGTAGCTGGTATCGCGAACGCTGAGGAAGATGAACAGGTTGTATACCAGCATCACCAACAGCACGCCGTAGATGATGCCAAGCACGTAGATGCGCCCCGGCTGCTCTTCCAGGTAGGCATTCGGCGCCCACAGCGTCAGCGGTGCCTGAATCGAGCCCTGGCTCTCCAGGCGCAGATACAGACGCTGAGCCTGCTCTGGTTGCAGATTCAACTCGAACAGGTAGTTGTTCTGCTTGATCTGCCGGCTGTCGAACGGCAGCGCGTCCCCCGTACGCTGGGCCAGCTGGAAGCGACCCTCGTCATCGGGCAGATAGAGTTCGATGTGATCGAGCGGTGGGTAGCTCAGTTCCAGCAGCCAATTGCGCGCGCCCTGGGCCTCCTGCGGCTGGTATTCAAGATCCAGGCGCAGCCAGAACACCGAACGCGAATAGCCGGCATTGAGCACAGGCTTGTCGTGCAACCGGAAGCTGCCTTGCAAGGCCGGTGAGGCGACGTCATCGATGCTGGCGTCGCCGCGTACATCCTCGAAGACATAGATCGCCTGTCCCAAAGGCAGGCTGCGGCTGTGCTCGTCGAACACCAGGGCGCTGGCCAGGCCAGGCATCAAGCAAAAGAGACAAAGCAGGAGGTAGCGCATGCGGCCCGGCCAGAACCCTCTACGACGTGCCGGGAGCCGCCCGCTCACCGCTTCGCACGCCGTCCTGGGCAGAGTTATCGTTAGCGCCGCACTCTAGCACAGGCACTGAAAATCAGCGTCAGGCCACACTTGATCCAGCCGACAGATTTTTCATCGCGCGGCGCCCTGCCGCAGCCGACCAGGCGGTCTCGTCGTGGTGATTTGGTGGTAAGCTCGCCCGCCATGAACATGACCCATTCCCGCCCCGTAGTGCTCTGCATGTCCGGTCACGACCCCAGCGGTGGTGCCGGCCTGCAAGCCGATATCGAAGCCCTGCTGGCCCAAGGCTGCCACGCCGCCCCGACGGTGACCGCCCTGACCGTGCAGGATACCGTCGACGTTTCCGACTTCCGCGTGCTCGACCGTGACTGGGTGCTGGCCCAGGCTCGCACCGTGATCGGCGATCTACCCGTGGCCGCCGTCAAGCTCGGCATGCTCGGCTCGGTCGAGATGGTCGACACCGTGCTCGACGTGATGAGCCAGTTACCTGGCGTTCCGCTGGTTTGCGACCCGGTGCTGCGTGCGGGTGGTGGCGGCGCGCTGGGCAAGGACGAAGTCGGCTACGCCATGCGCGAGCGGCTGTTCGCTGCCTCCACCATCGCCACACCGAACCTGCCGGAAGCGCGCATCCTCGCCGAACTGCCCGACGGCAGCGCCGACGAGTGCGCTGAAAAGCTCCTGCCGTTCATCGAGCACCTGCTGATCACCGGTGGGCACGGCGACGAAACCGAAGTGCACAACCGCCTGTATTGCCGCGACGGCAGCCGCCACGACTTCACCTGCCCGCGCCTGCCGGGCAGCTACCACGGTTCCGGCTGCACACTGGCCAGTACCCTGGCCGGCCGCCTGGCCCTGGGCGAGGAACTGGTCAGCGCCGTACGCAGCGCTCTCGACTACACCTGGCGTACCCTGCGTGACGCCGAGCAACCCGGTCGCGGCCAGTACATTCCGCGCCGCCTGCCGCTAGATTTCTCGCAATGAAGAGCCGCTTCGTGAGCCTGCGCGGCCTGTATGCGATCACCGACACGCCGCTGCTGGCCGACGGCAAGCTGCTGCCTTATACCGAGGCAGCTCTGCGCGGTGGCGCGCGCCTGTTGCAATACCGCGACAAATCCGGCGACGCCGGGCGCCGCCTCGACGAAGCTCAGGCCCTGGCTGAGCTATGCAAGCAACATGACGCCACCCTGATCATCAACGATGACCTGGAGCTGGCCGCCCGCCTCAACGTCGGCCTGCACCTGGGTCAGGGCGATGGTTCTCTGGCCGCCGCACGCGCTCGTCTCGGCGAGGATGCCGTGATCGGCGGCACCTGCCACGCGCAGCTGGAGCTGGCCGAGCGCGCCGTCGCCGAAGGCGCCAGCTACATCGCCTTTGGCCGCTTCTTCAACTCCCACACCAAGCCCGGCGCCCCGGCCGCCACCGTGGAGCTGCTGGACGAGGCCCGTGCACGCTTCGCCCAGCCCATCGTTGCCATCGGCGGCGTGACCCTGGAAACCGCTCCCGGCCTGATCGCCCGCGGCGCCAGCATGGTCGCCGTGATTCACGCCCTGTTCGCCGCGGACTCCACCACCGAGGTGGAAGACCGCGCCCGCGCCTTCGCCGCGCTGTTCGTTTGATCCATTTCAGAGAGAACTTGCCATGTCCCGCTCCGAGATCCTCTTCGCCAACGCCCAGAAACACATCCCCGGCGGCGTCAACTCGCCGGTGCGCGCCTTCAAGAGCGTCGGCGGCACGCCGCTGTTCTTCAAGCATGCCAAAGGTGCCTATGTGACGGACGAGGATGACAAGCGCTATGTCGACTATGTCGGCTCCTGGGGCCCGATGATCCTCGGCCACAGCCACCCGGACGTGCTCGATTCGGTACGCCGCCAGTTGGAGCACGGCCTGTCCTACGGTGCGCCGACCGCACTGGAAACCGAGATGGCCGAACTGGTGTGCAGCCTGGTGCCGTCGATGGACATGGTGCGCATGGTCAGCTCCGGCACCGAGGCGACCATGAGCGCCATCCGCCTGGCCCGTGGTTACACTGGCCGCGACAGCATCATCAAGTTCGAAGGCTGCTACCACGGTCACTCCGACAGCCTGCTGGTCAAGGCCGGCTCCGGCGCCCTGACCCAGGGCGTGCCGAACTCCGCGGGCGTGCCGGCGGCCTTCGCCAAACACACCCTGACCCTGCCGTTCAACGACATCGACGCCGTGGCCGAGTGCCTGGCTCAGGTCGGCCAGGAAGTGGCCTGCATCATCGTCGAGCCAGTGGCCGGCAACATGAACTGCGTACCGCCGGCGCCGGGCTTTCTCGAAGGTCTGCGCGAGCAGTGCGACAAGCACGGTGTGGTATTGATCTTCGACGAAGTGATGACCGGTTTCCGTGTCGCCCTCGGCGGAGCCCAGGCGCACTATGGCGTTACCCCGGATCTGACTACCTTCGGCAAGATCATTGGCGGCGGCATGCCGGTCGGCTGCTTCGGTGGCAAGCGCGCGATCATGGAATGCATCGCCCCGCTCGGCCCGGTCTATCAGGCCGGTACTCTGTCGGGTAACCCGCTGGCCATGGCCGCCGGCCTGACCACCCTGAAGCTGATCAGCCGCCCGGGCTTCCACACCGAGCTGACCGATTACACCACGCGCATGCTCGACGGCCTGCAGCAGCGCGCCGATGCCGCCGGTATCCCCTTCGTCACCACCCAGGCCGGTGCCATGTTCGGCCTGTACTTCAGCGGCGCCGACGACATCGTCACCTTCGCCGACGTGATGGCCAGCGACAGCGCGCGCTTCAACCGCTTCTTCCATTTGATGCTTGATGGCGGCGTGTACCTGGCGCCGAGCGCTTTCGAGGCTGGCTTCACCTCCATCGCCCATGGCGAAACGGAGCTCAAGCTGACGCTGGACGCTGCTGAACGTGCCTTCGCCGAACTGAAGAAAGCCTGAACCTGACCCAGGCTGGCAGCCAACCAGCCTCCAGCGCCTGCCAGCCTGGGTAAAGACTTTGTAAGATTGTGCCGACTTACTCCATAATGCGAAGGCCGGCGTGCTCTACGCCCGCCTGCTTCCGTAACCCGCCCCGAACCGTTGAGGCACCGCTATCCAGATGAACCGCACCGGCCGCACCCTGTCCCTGGGCTGCCTGTTGCTTTTCCTCCCGCTGTTTGCACTTGCAGGCGGCAACTCCCTGCTGATCCCTGCCAGCGGCAGCTGTGCGCTGAACGCTACGCCTGAAGACATGCCAGACGCCCTCGCCAGCTGCCAGGAAATGGCACGCGCTGGCAACATGCAGGCGGCCTACGAGCTGGGCGAGTATTACTACGACGGCAAACGCACCCCACGCGACTTCAAGCAGGCGCTGACCTGGTTCGAACGTGCTTCGCTGCAGGGGCATGCCGAAGCTCAACTGCGCCTGGGCACCATGTTCTTCCGCGGCGAAGGCGTGCCGGCCAACAATGTGCAGGCCTACATCGTATTGAAGATGGCTTCGGTCAACGGCTCGGACGAAGCGATGGACAGCGCCGATCTGGTTTCGGCGCAGATGCGTCGCGATGAGCTGGAAATTGCCAGCCAGGTTCTGGGCCAGATCTTCCGCAGCTACCTGCTGGAATTGCAGACCGCCGAAGGCCGCTCGCCCTTCTCGCCGCTGCCTTGATCGTGCGCATCGTTTCAGGTGCGCGCGGCGTACCCTACAAAAGCGCTCTCACTTCTCCGGCATCGGCATGGGGAACGGCATCACATTGCCGCCGCCCTTGGCCTCGCTGATCTTCGCTGTGCCCAATCGCTCCACCTCGTCGATACGGATGATCGCGTGCATCGGCACGAAGCTGCGTACCACACCTTCGAACTGCGCCTTGAGCTTTTCCTCGCTGGGATCGACCACCAGTTGGCTGCGCTCACCGAAGACGAATTCCTCCACTTCCAGAAAGCCCCACAGATCGCTCTGGTAGATCTGCTTGGCGTACATTTCATACACCTGGCCCTGGTTGAGAAAAATCACCTTGTAGATGGGGTCACGCTTGCTCATGAAGGCTCGAAGTCAGGAAAAACGGGGCGCGCAGAATAGCACAGCACGCCCATCCAACACCGCTACCCGCCCAACGGATCAGCATCAAGGACGAAATCCCATGCCTGCATTTCAGGTGCTTTGCACCCTGCTACTGGCCACACTGCTGACACTTTCCGCTCAGGCGGCGGAGAAGGATTGCTCGGAGAACGCGTTGCGTCGCCCATTGGTAGACGCGCTTGTCTCCCGTGGCGACTACGCGGACGCCATCGCGCGCCTGGAACAGGTGCAGCGGCAACAGGACGCCTGCCTCTACGACACCTTCGATGCCAACTGGTACTGGCTGCGCAGCGACCTCTCACTCGCCTACCTCAAGGCTGGCCGTGAGCAGGATTGCCTTGTGCTACTGGGGCGCTTGATCGATAACCCGGCCAGCCCATGGGACATCCAGCAGCATCTGGAGCAGGATGATCGCCTCCAGCACGCCTTGCGAACCAATCAACGCCTCTGTCATGCAGCGCACGAGCAACGCCTGAGCGCCTATCGCGCAACGCCCTGCCCACAGCCGGCCGAGGGGGCAATAACCAGCATCGCCAACACTTCTGGTAACTGTCTGGTGCTGCTACATGCTCCCGCTGCGCAGTCCTGCCCACACATAGAGGAATGGCGCGCTGGCCAGCGCCTGCGCCAACTGGCTCCTGCCGCAGGCGACAACGACAGCCCGCTGGCTGACACCTCACGCTGCTGCAGCATCCAGACTCTGAGCGTCACTACTGACGGTGACCAGCAGCATCTGCGCCTGCAAGGCGAAGGCCGCGACTGCTATGGCGGCAGCGCCTATGACCTGATCGACGCGCTGTATCTCTTGCACGATGACCAGTTGGTACTGGAGCAAGATTACTCACGCACCCGTTGAGCGGTAGCGCCACCTCCGGCACACGCCTATAATACGCGGTCATTTTTTAACCACCTCAGACACAGCCATGACCAAGAAGCTCTATATCGAAACCCACGGTTGCCAGATGAACGAGTACGACAGCTCGCGCATGGTCGACCTGCTGGGCGAGCATCAGGCCCTGGAAGTCACCGAGCGGCCGGAAGAGGCCGACGTCATCCTGCTCAACACCTGCTCGATCCGCGAAAAGGCTCAGGACAAGGTGTACTCCCAGCTCGGCCGCTGGCGCGAACTGAAGCAGGCCAATCCGGATCTGGTGATCGGCGTCGGCGGCTGCGTGGCCAGCCAGGAAGGCGCGGCGATCCGCGATCGCGCGCCCTATGTCGACGTGGTCTTCGGCCCGCAGACCCTGCACCGTTTGCCGGAAATGATCGACGCTGCCCGCGTGACCAAGACTGCCCAGGTCGACATCAGCTTCCCCGAGATCGAGAAGTTCGACCGTCTGCCCGAGCCGCGCGTCGACGGCCCCAGCGCCTTCGTTTCGGTGATGGAAGGCTGCAGCAAATACTGCACCTTCTGCGTGGTGCCCTACACCCGCGGCGAGGAAGTCAGCCGCCCGCTGATCGACGTGCTGATGGAAATCACCTCCCTGACCGAGAAAGGCGTGAAGGAAATCACCCTGCTCGGGCAGAACGTCAACGGCTACCGTGGCGAGACACCGGAAGGCCGCATCGCCGACTTCGCCGAACTGCTGCATGCGGTGGCGCTGGTCGACGGCGTCGAGCGCATCCGCTACACCACCAGCCACCCGCTGGAGTTTTCCGACGCGATCATCCAGGCCCACGCCGAAATCCCGCAGTTGGTGAAGTACCTGCACCTGCCCGTGCAATCCGGCTCGGATCGCATTCTGGCGGCGATGAAGCGCAACCACACTGCGCTGGAATACAAGTCGCGCATCCGCAAGTTGCGCGCCGCCGTGCCGGACATCCTGATCAGCTCGGACTTCATCGTCGGCTTCCCCGGCGAGACCGAGAAGGACTTCGAGCAGACCATGAAGCTGATCGAGGATGTCGGTTTCGACTTCTCCTTCTCCTTCATCTACAGCTCGCGCCCTGGCACACCGGCAGCCGACCTGGTCGACGACACCCCGGACGAGGTTAAGAAGCAGCGCCTGGCCCTGCTCCAGCACCGTATCAATCAGAACGGTTTCGAGAACAGCCGACGCATGGTCGGCACGGTGCAGCGCATCCTGGTCAGCGATTACTCGAAGAAAGATCCGGGCATGCTCCAGGGCCGCACCGAGCAGAACCGCATCGTCAACTTCCGCTGCGACGACCCACGCCTGATCGGCCAGTTCGTCGACGTGCACATCGACGACGCCCTGCCCCACTCCCTGCGCGGCACCCTGCTCAGCGAGTCGAACCTGCACTGACGCCCCCGACCAAAGCCTGATCCGCCTACGCTTTCCCAGGTAGGCGGACAGCGTTATGCTTGCCCCTCACTCCCAGCCGAATGGCAGTCAACACAAGACCTTGAACGCTTCCCTAGAACCCCATCGTTTCACCCTCGAACCTTTCGAGGCCCGCCGTTTCGCCAACCTCTGCGGCCAGTTCGACGAACACCTGCGTCTGATCGAAGAGCGCCTCGGTCTGGAAATCCGCAACCGCGGTAACCAGTTCGAATTGCTGGGCGATGCCGAGAAAGCTCAGGCCGCCGAACAGTTGCTGCGCAAGCTGTACCGCGAGACCAAGGCCAGCGAACTGTCACCCGATCTGGTGCACCTGTATCTGCAGGAGTCCGGGGTCGAAGAGCTGGTCAACCCCAGCAATCTGCCGCAGGTCACCCTGCGCACGCGCAAAGGTGTGATCAAGCCGCGCGGCGCCAACCAGCAGCGCTACGTCAAATCGATCCTCGACCACGACATCAACTTCGGCATCGGCCCGGCCGGCACCGGCAAGACCTACCTGGCAGTCGCCTGCGCCGTCGATGCGCTGGAACGCGAACAGGTGCGCCGCATCCTGCTGGTGCGCCCGGCAGTCGAGGCCGGCGAGAAGCTCGGCTTCCTGCCAGGCGACCTGGCCCAGAAGATCGACCCCTACTTGCGCCCGCTGTACGACGCACTGTACGAAATGCTCGGCTTCGAGCATGTGGCCAAGCTGATCGAGAAACAGGTGATCGAGGTTGCCCCGCTGGCTTACATGCGCGGCCGTACCCTTAATAACAGCTTCATCATTCTCGACGAAAGTCAGAACACCACCGTCGAGCAGATGAAGATGTTCCTCACCCGTATCGGTTTCGGCTCCACCGCCGTGATCACCGGCGATATCACCCAGGTCGACCTGCCGCGCGGCACCAAGAGCGGCCTGACTCACGTCATCGACGTGCTGCGTGACGTACCGGGCATCAGCTTCACTCATTTCAAACCCAAGGATGTGGTGCGCCACCCACTGGTACAACGCATCGTCGAAGCCTACGAGCGCCACGACAACCGTCTGCACGGCAAGGTCGACAACAACGATGCTTGAGCTCGACCTGCAGCTGGCCAGTGACGGCCAGCACCCGGATGAGGCGCAATTGCGCCGCTGGTGCGAACTGGCGTTGCGCCAGCGCACGGCTGACTCCGAGCTGACCATTCGCCTGGTCGACGAAGCCGAAGGCCGCGAGCTGAACCACACCTGGCGGCACAAGGACTACGCCACCAACGTATTGTCCTTCCCCGCCGAGATTCCCGATGGAATTCTCGACATTCCGCTGCTGGGCGACCTGGTGATCTGCGTGCCGGTCGTCGAGCGCGAAGCCGCCGAGCAAGGCAAGACGCTGGAGGCGCACTGGGCACACCTGGTGATCCACGGCTGCCTGCACCTGCTCGGCTATGACCATATCGAGGAAGAAGAAGCCCTCGAGATGGAAGAACTGGAACGACAATTGCTCGCTGAACTGGGTCATCCCGACCCGTATGCCGGCGACGAGTAACCCCTCTCTCCTTTTAAGGAACCCCGAGTAAACGCCATGAGCGAAGATCGATCGAGCAACGAGCAGAAGTCCTGGTTCAACAAGCTGACCCAGGCTTTTGCTCATGAGCCGAGAAACCGCCAGGAACTGCTGGAAGTCCTGCGCGAAGCCCACCAGAACAAGCTGCTCGACAGCGAGGCACTGGCCATCGTCGAGGGCGCCATTCAGGTCGCCGACCTGCAGGTACGCGACATCATGGTGCCGCGCTCGCAGATGATCAGCATCAAGGCCACCCAGACGCCACGCGAATTCCTGCCTGCCATCATCGACGCCGCACACTCGCGCTACCCGGTGATCGGCGAAAGCCTCGACGACGTGATCGGCATCCTGCTGGCCAAGGATCTGCTACCGCTGATCCTCTCCGGTGAACAGCCGGACTTCAACCTCAAGGACATGTTGCGCCCGGCCACCTTCGTGCCCGAGTCCAAGCGCCTCAACGTGCTGCTGCGCGAGTTTCGCGCCAACCACAACCACATGGCCGTGGTCATCGACGAGTACGGTGGCGTCGCCGGCCTGGTGACCATCGAGGACGTGCTCGAGCAGATCGTCGGTGACATCGAAGACGAGCATGACGTCGAGGAAGACGGCTACATCAAGCCGCTGCCATCGGGCGACTTCCTGATCAAGGCGCTGACGCCGATCTACAGCTTCAACGAGAGCTTCGGCAGCGAATTCCCCGATGATGAGTACGACACCGTTGGCGGTCTGGTGATGAACGCCTTCGACCACCTGCCCAAGCGTAACGAAGTCACCGAGATCGGTGAATTCCGCTTCCGCGTGCTCAACGCCGACAGTCGCCGCATCCACCTGCTGCGCCTGACCCCGCTGAATCGTTGAGCCTGACGCCTCGTCATGGCCGCACACAGGGCCGTGACGAGGCGTTTTTGCAGCCTTGCAAAACACTGCCACGAAATTCCCCATTGGTGCCTTCCCGAGGCGCTGATTCCGCTCTACCCTTGCGCCACCGCTTTCCTAGGACTTGCCCATGCTGCAATGGATGACCCGTTCGGGCTGGCCCGGCCATCTCGCCGCCCTGGTTGCCGGCGCCATCGCGCCACTGGCTTTCGCCCCCTTCGATATCTGGCCTTTGGCTGTGCTCTCCATCGCCGTGCTGTACTTCGGCCTGCGCGAGCTGCGCCCGGGACAGGCTGCCCTGCGCGGCTGGTGCTACGGTTTTGGCCTGTTCGCCGCCGGCACCAGTTGGGTGTATGTCAGCATTCATGATTACGGCTCCGCCTCACCGGCGCTCGCCGGCCTGCTGACGCTGGGCTTCGTCGCCATTCTGGGTCTGTTCTTCGCCCTGATGGCTGCCCTCTGGGCGCGCTGGATACGTCGTAGCGAAGCACCACTGGCCGACTCCCTGGCATTCGCCGCCCTGTGGCTGGCACAGGAAGTCTTCCGTGGCTGGTTCCTCACCGGTTTCCCCTGGCTCTATGCCGGCTACAGCCAGTTGAGCGGCCCGCTGGCCGGCCTGGCGCCGATTGGCGGCGTATGGCTGATTTCCTTCGTGCTGGTGCTGGCCGCCGCGCTGATCATCAACCTCAATACGTTGCGCCCGAACAAGCCGCGCTACGTCACAGCAGTGATCTTGCTGTTAGCCCCCTGGGCGCTGAGCCTGGCATTGCAGGATCGCGACTGGACACAAACCGCTGGCGAACCACTGAAAATCGCGGCAGTCCAGGGCAACGTGGAACAGAGCATGAAGTGGGATCCGGCGCAGTTGAATGCTCAGCTCGCCCTGTACCGTGACCTCAGCTTCAGTGCCAAGCCGGTGGATATTCTGGTCTGGCCGGAAACCGCGATCCCCGTACTCAAGGACATGGCGCAAGGCTATATCGGCGTGATGGATCGCTTCGCGCGTGACCGCCAGAGCGCGCTGATCACCGGCGTGCCGGTACGCCAGAGCAATGCCGAGGGTGAATTGCGTTATTACAACGCCATCACCAGCTTCGGCGAAGGCCAGGGCACCTACCTGAAGCAGAAGCTGGTGCCGTTCGGTGAGTATGTGCCCTTGCAGGAAGTACTGCGCGGGTTGATCGCCTTCTTTGACCTGCCGATGTCCGACTTCGCTCGCGGCCCTGCAGGTCAATCGCCGCTGCTGGCCAAGGGATACCGGATCGCACCGTTCATCTGCTACGAAGTGGTGTACCCGGAGTTCGCCGCTGACTTGGCCGCGGACAGCGACATCCTCCTGACCGTGAGCAACGATGCCTGGTTCGGCAGCTCGATCGGCCCGCTGCAGCACTTGCAGATGGCGCAGATGCGCGCGCTGGAGGCCGGTCGCTGGATGATCCGCGCCACCAACAACGGCGTTACCGTGACCATCGACCCGCACGGCCGTGTGCAGCAATGGCTGCCGCAGTTCCAGCAGGCCGTGCTGTATGGCGAGGTGGTACCGATGCAGGGGCTGACGCCCTACCTGAAATGGCGCATCTGGCCGCTGGCGATTCTCTGCGCCCTGATCCTGGGCTGGGCATTGCTGGCCAGTCGTATGGCCAAGACGCTGTAAAGCTCTACCCCCTATGGGAGCCCGCCAGACGGCTCCCGTAGGGTGCGCCATGCGCACCGATCGAAAACGGGCCCGTAGGGCGGACTGGAACGCCAGCCGCTCGTAGCCTCAGCCCTGTAGGGCGGACTCAGGAGCCTCAGCGAACAGTCCGCCAAGCATACCGAACCATCCCAATGGCGTACTGCCTGCGGCGAGTACGCCCTACTCCCTCTCACCTTGCCCGTACACCAGCGGATAGACCGCCAGACCAATCGCCTCGTTGAGCAGCATGCTGCTCTGCCAGATCACCCGGGACTCCGGCAGCCAGCCACCCAGCGGCCGCTCATAGCCGGCACTGAGAAAGCCCATCGGGGCAGTGATCACGTCGAAACCAGCCTGCTCGAAACACCAGCGCGCCCGCTGCATATGCCAGGCCTGGGTCACCAGCACCACACGACGCACGCCCTGTGGCTGCAGCAGCTCGGCGCTGAGCACGGCGTTCTCCCAGGTGGTGCGGCTTTCCTCCTCCAGCCAGCGAATCGGCAGACCGTAGTCACGCTGCATCGCATCAGCCATCAACGCCGCCTCGCTGGGCGGCTGCCCATAATGCAGGCCGCCGGAGGCCGCCATCGGCAAACCTGAGGCCCGCGCCAATCGCGCCGCATAGCGCAGCCGCTCCAGCGCCATCAAACCAGGCTGATCGGCACCGCCCCAGCCCGGATCATTCTGCTCACGCCCCGCACCGAGAATGACGATGGCATCGGCACGCTGCGCCAGCGTCGTCCATTGTTCTTCAGCCAACACCGGCTCGCGCTCGAGCAGCCCGGCGCTCCACTGCATCACGGCCGGCAGGCTCATCAACCACAAGCCGCCAACCCCCGTAGCCAGACAGGCGGCAGCCAGGCGTGGAAACGAGCGGCGCAACCACCAGGCCAGCAGGATCAGCAGCAGCAGAATGCCTGGCGGCATCAGCAGTTGTTTGAGGATGTAGCGAATCGGCATCAGGCACCTCCAAGGGCGCCCAAGCCTAGCAGGTTGTTGAAAACGTAGGCGAGGCAGCCAGCGCAAGGCAAAAATAGGCGAGGACGCGGAGTTTACGAGCTGTAAATGAGCAGTCCGAGCCTGTTTTTAACGCCGCGATGGCAACGTAGGTAGTTTTCAATAGCCTGCTAACGGGAATTGCCGCTGCGAAACAGCTTCGAGCCACAAGCCTGACACGCTTGTGCATCCTGCCCGCGATGCCAGCTCACAGGCGTACCACACAAGGCGCAGCACAGCGCCTGACGACGCTTGGGCAGTGGTTTGACCTTGTTCACCGGCCGACTGGCGCGCAGTGGTTGCCGCTGAATCAGTGCCAGTTCTTCAGCGGCAGCATGCCAGCCACGCAGCCAGTGCAGGTCACGATTGAGGTAGGCACGAATCAGCTCCAACTCGGCGGGGCTAAGGCCATCGAGTTCCAGATCGCGCAGCGGCTCGGCATGCAGGCGACTGGCGGTGTCGGCCTCCTCGAGTGCCAGGGCGAGTCGATGCAGCAGCCGCTCATACAGACCGCCACCTCGCTCCACCTGCCGTGCATTAGTCATTCGAAACCTCGCAAGGCCCAAGACTCGCAGCCCTTGAGTCAAGCTTAGCGAAGGCACCGCAAGCAGCCGGCTGCCGCGACCAACGGCGGCCACGGGGCAATCTGGGTTTCCCTCGATAGACGGCGCTCATGTATGCTACGGCGTTTTCCGCAAGCCCCATTCCTTCAGCGCCAGAGCCATGCACGAACAGTACTCGCCCCGTGAAATAGAAGCCGCCGCGCAGTCCCACTGGGACGCGCAGAAATCCTTCGTCGTCAGCGAACAGCCCGGCAAGGAAACCTTCTACTGCCTGTCGATGTTCCCCTACCCCAGCGGCAAGCTACACATGGGGCACGTGCGCAACTACACCATCGGCGACGTGATCGCCCGCTACCAGCGCATGCTCGGCAAAAACGTCCTGCAACCGATGGGCTGGGACGCGTTCGGCATGCCGGCGGAAAACGCCGCGATGAAGAACCAGGTCGCACCGGCCAAGTGGACTTACGAGAACATCGAATACATGAAGACCCAGCTGAAATCGCTGGGTCTGGCCATCGACTGGACACGTGAAGTCACCACCTGCAAACCGGACTACTACCGCTGGGAGCAGTGGCTGTTCACCCGCCTGTTCGAAAAAGGCGTGATCTACCGCAAGAACGGCACCGTGAACTGGGATCCGGTCGACCAGACCGTACTGGCCAACGAGCAGGTCATCGACGGCCGTGGCTGGCGTTCGGGCGCGTTGATCGAAAAGCGCGAAATCCCGATGTACTACTTCAAGATCACCGCTTATGCCGATGAGCTGCTGAGCAGCCTGGATGAGCTCGATGGCTGGCCGGAACAGGTCAAGACCATGCAGCGCAACTGGATCGGCAAGAGCTACGGTGCCGATATCGCCTTCGACTACGACGTCGCCAGCATCGGTACCAGCGGCCAGCTCAAGGTCTACTCGACCCGCCCCGACACCCTGATGGGCGCCACCTACGTGGCCGTGGCCGCCGAGCACCCGCTGGCCCAGCGCGCAGCCGAGAACAGCGCCGAGCTGCAGGCCTTCATCGCCGAATGCAAGGCCGGCTCCGTGGCCGAGGCCGACATGGCCACCATGGAGAAGAAAGGCCTGGCCACCGGCCAGTTCGTCATCCACCCACTGACCGGCGACAAATTGCCGGTGTTCGTCGCCAACTACGTGCTGTGGGGCTATGGCGAAGGTGCGGTAATGGCCGTGCCGGCACATGACGAGCGCGACTTCGAATTCGCCAACAAGTACGAGCTGCCGATCAAGCAGGTCTACACCGGCGAAGGCAAGGACTACGACGCCACTACCTGGCAAGCCTGGTACGGCGACAAGGATGGCCTGACCACCATCAACTCCGGCAAATACGACGGCAAGACCTTCACCGAAGCCTTCGACGCCATCGTCGCCGATCTGGAAGCCAGCGAGCACGGCGCGCGCAAGACCCAGTTCCGCCTGCGTGATTGGGGTATCAGCCGCCAACGCTACTGGGGCTGCCCGATCCCGATCATCCACTGCGAGACCTGTGGCGACGTACCAGTGCCGGAAGATCAATTGCCGGTCGTGCTGCCAGAAAACGTAGTGCCGGACGGCGCGGGTTCGCCGCTGGCCAAGATGCCCGAGTTCTACAGCTGCACCTGCCCGAAATGCGGCAGCCCGGCCAAGCGTGAAACCGACACCATGGACACCTTCGTAGAATCGTCCTGGTACTTCGCCCGCTACGCCAGCCCGCACTACGACAAGGGCATGGTCGACCAGAAAGCCGCCAACCACTGGCTGCCGGTCGATCAGTACATCGGTGGTATCGAGCACGCCATCCTGCACCTGCTGTATGCGCGCTTCTTCCACAAGCTGATGCGCGACGAAGGCCTGGTCACCTCCAACGAACCGTTCAAGAACCTGCTGACTCAAGGCATGGTGGTCGCCGAAACCTACTACCGCACCCTGGAAAACGGTGGCAAGGACTGGTTCAACCCGGCCGACGTGGAAATCGAGCGTGATGCCAAGGCCAAGGTCATCGGCGCCAAGCTCAAGAGCGATGGCCTGCCGGTGGAAATCGGCGGCACCGAGAAGATGTCCAAGTCGAAGAATAACGGCGTCGACCCGCAATCGATGATTGATGCCTTCGGCGCCGACACTTGCCGCCTGTTCATGATGTTCGCCTCGCCGCCCGACATGAGCTGCGAATGGTCGGACTCCGGCGTCGAAGGTGCCAACCGCTTCCTGCGTCGTGTCTGGCGCCTGGCCCACAGCCACGTGAGTGCTGGCCAACCAGCCAAACTCGACATCGCCACCCTGAACGATGAGCAGAAAGCCGTGCGCCGCGCCATTCACCTGGCCATCAAGCAGGCGAGCAACGATATTGGCCTGCACCACAAGTTCAACACTGCTGTCGCCCAGGTGATGACACTGATGAACGTGCTGGAAAAAGCCGCTACCGCGACCGAGCAGGATCGTGCGCTGGTTCAGGAAGGCCTGGAAACCGTCGCCCTGATCCTCGCCCCGATCACCCCGCACATCAGCCATGAACTGTGGCGCGAACTGGGCAAGCAAGGCGCGATCATCGACGCCAGCTGGCCGCAGGTCGACGAGTCCGCCCTGGTGCAGGACAGCCTGACCCTGGTGGTACAGGTCAATGGCAAGCTGCGCGGGCAGATCGAAGTGCCGGCCAGCGCCAGCCGCGAGGAAGTCGAAGCCGCCGCCCGTGGCAACGAGAACGTGCTGCGCTTCACCGAAGGCCTGAGCATTCGCAAGGTCATCGTGGTGCCGGGCAAACTGGTCAACATAGTCGCCAACTGATTAAGCTCGGCGCCACGGCAACGTGGCGCCGTGATCCGCCAAGGGGATATGAGAATGATGAAACGGAATCTGCTGGTGATCGGCCTGGCCGTCCTGCTCAGCGCATGCGGCTTCCAGCTGCGTGGCACTGGCGATGTGCAATTTGCCATCAAGGAACTCAACGTAACCGCACGCGATGCCTATGGCGATACCGTGCAGGAACTGCGTGAAGTACTGAATCGCAACGACGTTCGCGTACATGCCGGTGCGCCCTACAAGCTGATAATCAGCCGCGAAACCGAGAATCGTCGCAGCGCCAGCTACAGCAGCGGCGCCCGTACCGCCGAGTACGAACTGACCATGGCTCTGGAATATGAGATCCGTGGCGCTCGGGATCTGCTGCTGACCAGCAACAAGGTCGAAGTGCAGAACTACTACCAGCAGGACGACAACAACCTGGCCGGCTCGGATCAGGAAGCCGCGCAACTGCGCCGCGAGCTGCGCCGTGAGCTGATCCAGCAACTGGCGCTCAACCTGCAACAGATCACTCCAGAGCAACTGGATCAACTGCAGCAGACCGCAGAAGCCCGCGCCAAGGCGGAAGCCGAAGCACTGGAAGCGGCTCGCCGCGCCCGCGAAAGCCAGGTCGCACCACAGCAGTCTCCCATCGAACTGCCGATCCAGTAAGGCTCACGGGCCGCGCAGGCGGCCCGATGCCTCCCTGCCTCGATGACATCACGTCCATGAAGCTTGCCCCCGCGCAACTCGGCAAACACCTGCAAGGCCAGCTCGCTCCGGTCTACGCCATCAGTGGCGATGAACCGTTGCTGTGCCAGGAAACCGCCGACGCCATTCGCCAGGCCTGCCGTCAGCAGGGATTCGGCGAACGCCAGGTATTCAATGCCGAAGCCAACTTCGATTGGGGCAACCTGCTGCAGGCAGGCGCCAGCCTGTCGCTATTCGCCGAAAAACGCCTGCTGGAGCTGCGCCTGCCGTCCGGCAAGCCAGGCGACAAGGGCACAGCGGCCCTGCTCGAATACCTCTCCCGCCCCCCAGAAGACACGGTACTGCTGCTGAGCCTGCCCAAGCTCGACGGCAGCACGCAGAAATCGAAATGGGCCAAGGCGCTGATTGATGGCCAGGCCTGCCAGTTCATCCAGATCTGGCCAGTGGATGCCAACCAATTGCCGCAGTGGATTCGCCAACGCCTCGCCCAGGCTGGTCTGAGTGCCAGCGCTGATGCGGTGGAGATGATCGCCGCACGCGTGGAAGGCAACCTGCTGGCGGCCGCCCAGGAAGTGGAAAAGCTCAAGCTGCTGGCCGAAGGCAACCAGATCGACGCTGAAACCGTGCAGGCCTCAGTCGCTGACAGTGCCCGCTTCGATGTCTTCGGTCTGATCGACTGCGCCCTGGGCGGCGATGCGGCGCATGCCCTGCGCATGCTCGAAGGCCTACGCGGCGAAGGCGTGGAAACTCCGGTGATCCTTTGGGCGCTGGCCCGCGAGATTCGCCTGCTGGCCGGTATCGCTCATGAGCAGAGCCAGGGCATCCCGCTGGACAAGGCCTTCGCCAGTGCCCGCCCTCCCGTATGGGATAAACGTCGCCCGCTGCTCTCCAAAGCCCTGCAACGGCATAGCAGCAAACGCTGGGGCCAACTGCTGCAACAGGCACAACTGATCGACGCCCAGATCAAAGGGCAGGCGGCAGGCAATCCCTGGAGCGAGCTGGCCTTGCTGACACTGCAACTGGCCGGTCAACGCCTGCGTCTCGCGTAAGTCAGTCATAAGACCCAGCCTACGCCAGCAGCTATAATCCGCCGCTTACACCCAATCGAACGCCCAGTGCGGTAGCCAGGGAAAACGGCAGCAGCAAGGTGTCGAGCAGCACGCTGGCTGGCAGATCCAGCGCCGCATGGCGTGGCGCCTCGGCACCGAAACGATCCAATGGGCAGCAGCCGCCATTGAGGCTGTACCAATCCAGTCGCGTACCGGCGTAAACCACTGGCGCCCCCGGCTTGGCGGCATCCAGCGTGCGCACCGTGGCGCAGCCACTGAGGCTCAGCACCAGCAGCACAATGAGCGGCAGACGCCGTCTCATCACCGCTCAGTCCTGATTTCGACAAGCTTGCCGTCGAGGAAACGCAGGTAGCGATAGACCCCATTGCGTGGCCCATATACCCATTGCTCGACCGTCACTCCGCCGCCCTGCTGGCTACTGGGTGGTGTCACCTCACGCTGGTCGGGCTCACCACACTTGCGCAGCACCTCGACACTGCGCTCTCCCTCATAGATCAGCGCAGTCCCACAGCGCATGGAGGCCTCGGCCACCGGCAACAGTGAAAACGCCAGAACGCCTCCCAGCACACAACGGATCGCAACCGGCATGAACAATCTCCTTAATCATCCGACACCAGGTGGTGCTCGCCCCAGCGCGGCAGCATGTCCTGGGGAACGCCCAGGCAATTGAGGATGCGCGCAACGACGAAGTCCACCAGATCATCCAGCGTCTGCGGCTGGTGATAGAAACCCGGCGAGGCCGGCAGGATGGTCACACCCATGTTCGACAACTTGAGCATGTTCTCCAGGTGGATGCTGGAATACGGCGCCTCGCGCGGCACCAAGATCAACTGGCGGCGCTCCTTAAGCGCCACATCCGCGGCGCGTTCGATCAGGTTGTTACAGGCGCCGGTAGCAATGGCTGACATGGTGCCGGTACTACACGGCACCACCACCATGGCGGTCGGCGCCCCGGAACCGGAAGCAGCCGGGGCCATCCAGTCTTCCTTGCCATATACGCGGATCTGCCCCGGTGCAGCGCCGGTGTATTCGGTAAGAAACTGAGCCATGGACTGCGGCTTGGCCGGCAATGCCACGTCGGTCTCGGTGGCCATCACCAGTTGCGCGGCCTTGGAAATCAGGAAATGCACCTCGCGCTCCTCCTGCACCAGGCAGTCGAGCAGGCGCAGACCATATTGCGCGCCGGATGCGCCGGTCATGGCCAGGGTAATGCGTTCGGGGCCGCTCATGGATGCTCCGTAGGGCGGGTGCAACCCGCCGGTTCTTTGTGGGTGGCGGGTTTCACCGGCCCTACCACAGGGTTATGCGTTTCAGATCAGCGCCTTGGCCAGCTTGCCGTGCAGGCCGCCGAAGCCACCATTGCTCATGATCACCACCTGAGTGCCTGGACGCGCCAAAGCCTTCACACCATCGATGATCGACTCCAGCGAGTCGCACACACGAGTCGGGTTGCGCGCCTGTACGACGGTCGCCGCCAGATCCCAGCCAAGATTAGGCGGCGCGTACCAGAACACCGCGTCGGCCTGTTCGGCGGACTCGGCCAGGCCATCACGATGGGCGCCCAACTTCATCGAATTGGAGCGTGGCTCGATCACCGCGATCACCTGAGTCTCCTCCCCGACGCGCTTGCGCAGGCCGTCCAGCGTCGTGGCAATGGCCGTCGGGTGATGGGCGAAGTCATCGAAAACCGTCACGCCGTTCACTTCAGCGACCTTCTCCATACGCCGCTTGGCGTTGATGAACTTGCCCAGCGCTTCGATGCCGAGCGCCGGCACCACGCCGACGTGACGCGCCGCAGCCAGCACGGCCAGGGCGTTGGCGACGTTGTGCTGGCCAGTCAGATTCCACTCCACGGTGCCTTCGACCTTGCCATCGAAGCTCACCTCGAAGCGCGAACCGTCGGCAGCGAGCAGACGCGCCTGCCATTGCCCACCTTCGCCAGTGGTCTGCACCGGCGTCCAGCAGCCCATCTCGATCACCCGCGCCAGCGCGGTTTCGCTGGCCGGATGGATGACTAGGCCTTCGCTGGGGATGATGCGTACCAGGTGATGGAACTGCCGCTCGATCGCCGCCAGATCCGGGAAAATGTCGGCGTGATCGAACTCCAGGTTATTGAGAATCGCTGTACGCGGACGGTAATGAACGAACTTGCTGCGCTTGTCGAAGAAGGCGCTGTCGTATTCGTCGGCCTCGACCACGAAGAACGGCGTGCCGCCCAGGCGCGCGGAAATCCCGAAGTTCTGCGGCACACCACCGATCAGAAAGCCCGGGCTCATGCCGGCGTGCTCCAGGATCCAGGCGAGCATGCTCGAACTGCTGGTCTTGCCATGGGTACCGGCCACCGCCAGTACCCAGCGCCCCTGCAGCACATGATCCGCCAGCCACTGCGGGCCCGAGACATACGGCAAGCCTTTATTCAGCACATATTCCACCGCCGGATTGCCGCGGCTCATGGCGTTGCCCACCACCACCAGATCCGGTGCCGGTTGCAGGTGCGCCGGGTCATAACCCTGCATCAGCTCGATGCCCTGAGCTTCCAGCTGAGTACTCATGGGCGGATAGACATTGGCATCGGAGCCCGTGACGCGGTGGCCGAGTTCCTTGGCCAGAACGGCCAGCGACCCCATGAAGGTGCCGCAGATGCCGAGAATATGGATGTGCATGGATGTCCTCGAAAAACGCCCGTGAAGAGCCGTGAAACATGGGCGGCAGGTTAGCACAGCGCCCGTCGAGCGGCTGCTGCGCCCTGTTCAGACCGAGGTGCGGGCACCAAGTTGCTGCGCCGAACAAAAATCAAACGCTTGCTTGGATTGCGCTTTCAACTGGCTTTGAGGCAGCATCGGCTGGCCTGCTGGCACAACAGCTGCATCGCCACTCCAGCCCTATTACAGAAGCCGAGGCCCACCATGCGCATCGTCCAAGCCACCCTGGAGCACCTGGACCTGTTGACCCCGCTGTTCGTCAAATACCGCGAGTTCTACAACGAACTGCCCTTCCCCGAGTCATCGCGCAAGTTTCTCGAGAAGCGTCTGCGCCGCAAGGAGTCGGTGATCTACCTGGCGCTGGCCGACGACGAAGACAAACTGCTCGGTTTCTGCCAGCTCTATCCCAGCTATTCCTCGCTGTCGCTCAAGCGCGTATGGATTCTCAACGACATCTATGTCGCCGAAGACGCTCGTCGCCAGTTGGTAGCCGACCGCCTGCTGCACACCGCCAAGCAGATGGCCAAGGAAACCAACGCCGTGCGCATGCGCGTGGCCACCAGCCGCGACAACGAGGTGGCGCAGAAAGTCTACGAATCCATCGGCTTTCGCGAGGACGACCAGTTCAAGAACTATGTACTGCCGATCAGCGAAGACTGAGCGGCAGTCTGCTCGCCCTGGCTTGCCGTGAACGGCCACCGCCCTTAAGGTGGCCGGGTTTTCCGCAGCGAAGCACTCCTCATGTGGTCACTCAAGGCCTGGCGCCGTCGGCGCACCCTCGAACGCAACCCGGTCGATCCTGAGCAGTGGGCCGAAGTGCGCAGGCGCTTGCCCATTATCGATGGTCTCGATGACATCGAGCTGCAGCACCTGCGCGAACGCGCCGTGCTGTTCCTGCATGACAAGCACCTCACCACCCTGCCCGGCCTCGAACTCGGCCCAGTCGAGCGCCTGCTGCTGGCGGTTCAGGCGCAACTGCCGCTGCTGCACCTGGGTGACCTGGACTGGTATCAGGGCTTTCACGAGATCGTCCTCTATCCGGACGACTTCCTCAGCCCACAGCGCCATCGCGACGCCAGCGGCATCGAGCACGAGTGGGACGACGCCCGCAGTGGCGAGGCCTGGCAACAGGGGCCGGTGATTCTCGCCTGGCCCGGTGTCGAGGCCAGCGGCGGCTGGGAAGGCTACAACCTGGTGATCCACGAACTGGCGCACAAGCTGGATATGCTCGAAGGCGGTGCCAATGGCCTGCCGCCCTTGCACCGCGATATGCGCGTACAGGACTGGGCGACGGCCATGCAAAGCGCGTATGACCAGCTCAATAGCGAACTGGATGCCGACCCTGACGCCGAAACCGCTATCGACCCTTACGCAGCCGAAGACCCGGCTGAGTTCTTCGCCGTGACCAGCGAATACTTCTTCACCGCCCCGGATCTGCTGGCGCAAGCGTTCCCCGAGGTCTACAGCCAGTTGGCGCGGTTCTATCGCCAGGACACCCTGGCGCGGCTGAAGCGTTTGCAGGCGGAACACCCAGACTACAGGACGGTCGAAAACGCGACCAATGGCTGAGTAGGCCAGCGTAGTAACGCATTGCGAATACGCCTATAATGCGCCCCACTTTTTTGGCCCTCCCTGGGAGTTCCCCCATGAGCTACAGCAAGATCCCGGCTGGCAAAGACCTGCCGAACGACATCTACGTTGCCATCGAAATCCCGGCCAATCACGCGCCGATCAAATACGAGATCGACCACGATACCGATTGCCTGATGGTCGATCGCTTCATGGCCACTCCGATGTTCTACCCGGCCAACTACGGTTTCATCCCGCACACCCTGGCCGACGACGGTGACCCCCTCGACGTGCTGGTCGTGACGCCTTATCCGGTTGCCCCGGGTTCGGTGATCCGTGCTCGTCCGGTGGGCGTACTGCACATGAGCGACGAAGCCGGCGGCGACGCCAAGCTGGTTGCGGTTCCACACGACAAACTGACCGTTCTGTACAAGGACGTTCAGGAATACACCGACCTTCCCCCTCTGCTGATCGAGCAGATCAAGCACTTCTTCGAGAACTACAAGGATCTGGAGAAGGGCAAGTGGGTCAAGGTAGAAGGCTGGGGCGGCGCTGAAGAAGCCCGCGGCCTGATCATCAAGGCAGTCGCGGCTTATCAGAAGTAAGCCCTGACACCTCCTAAAAGCCGGCCACAAGCCGGCTTTTTTATTGCCTTTCGCCAGCCAACCGGTACACATTCGTTACACCCAGGCAAAACGGCAGCATGCCGATATGCTGTAATCGAATACAAAACCTGACCAGCCAGGCCCAATGGACATGATGAACCTGACCGTACGTAATCGAATCATTGTCAGCTTCATGCTGATTATCGCCATCCTGGTTCTCCTGGCAGGTGCTTCCTACTTGCGCCTGGTAAAGGTCGAGGGTGAAGCCAACGGCATCCGCAACGAGTCGATTCCCGGCATTTACTACACCAGCAAGGCACAGAACATCTGGGCCGGGCACATGCTCGACACCCGCCGCCTGTTGCTGCGTTTCAGCGATGAAGGGGCTCCGGCCCTGCTCGACAGCTACCGTGAACTGTTCGCGGCAAGCGAGCAGGCGCTCGACGAGCAGTTCGTTCGCTACCTGAACACCGTGACCGATGAAAAGGAACGGGCTCTGGCCGAGCAGTTCCGCCAACAACAGCGTCTTTATCTGAACCGCCAGGGCCAGTTGCTCGATAGCCTGCTGACCACCGACCTGCGCCAGGCACGCCAATTCAGTGCCGAGCGTGTATTCCCCGAGTGGGAGAAAGGTCGAGACCTGCTGGGCGAGCTGATGGAGCTGAACCGCGCCCAAGCCGACGCCGCCGCGCTCGAGATTCGCAATGCCGTGCGTGTCATGGAGGTGGGCATGCTGATCGCCATCCTGCTGACCATCTTCGCCTCGGCCGTTTGCGGCTGGCTGCTGATGCGCGCCATAACCACACCGGTGGAGCGTATCGTCAACACCCTCAAGGTGCTGGAAAGTGGCGATCTGTCGGTGAAGCTCGACCTGCATCGCCGTGACGAATTCAACGCCATCGAGCTCGGCTTCAACAGCATGGTCGGCGAACTCAAGAACCTGGTCGGCAACGCTCAGCGCTCGGCAGTGCAGATGACCACCTCGGTCACCGAGATTGCCGCCACCTCGCGCCAGCAGCAGGCCACCGCCACCGAAACGGCGGCGACCACCACCGAGATCGGCGCCACCTCACGGGAGATCGCCGCCACCTCGCGTGACCTGGTACGCACCATGGGCGAAGTCTCCGACAACGCCGAACAGACCTCGATTCTCGCCGGCACCGGCCAGCTGGGCCTGGCGCGCATGGAAGAAATCATGCACCAGGTGATGGGCGCCGCCGACGTGGTCAACGGCAAACTGTCGATTCTCAACGAGAAGGCCGGCAACATCACCCAGGTGGTGACCACCATCGTCAAGGTGGCGGATCAGACCAACCTGCTGTCGCTCAACGCGGCCATCGAGGCCGAGAAAGCCGGCGAATACGGCAAGGGCTTCGCCGTGGTTGCCGTGGAAGTGCGCCGCCTGGCCGACCAGACTGCCGTGGCCACCTACGACATCGAACAGATGGTGCGTGAGATCCAGTCCGCCGTGTCGGCCGGCGTGATGGGCATGGACAAGTTCTCCGAAGAAGTACGCCGTGGTATCGGCGAGATGACCCAGATGGGCGATCAGCTCAGCCAGATCATCCAGCAGGTGCAGGCGCTGGCGCCACGTATCCAGATGGTCAACGAAGGCATGCAGGCGCAGTCCACCGGAGCCGAGCAGATCAACCAGGCACTGGTACAGCTCAGCGAAGCGAGCAGCCAGACCGTCGACTCGCTGCGCCAGGCCGGCGCCGCCATCGATGAACTCAATCAGGTGGCCAACAACCTGCGTGTTGGCGTCAGCCGCTTCAAGGTCTGAGCAATGCCGGCCTCCAGCAAAACAGCCACGGGCGAACTGCACCTGCAGTTTCAGCTCGGCGAGGATCGCTACGCCCTCCCCGCTCGCGAGGTCGTCGAGGTGCTGCCGCTGCGCCGCCTGAAGCAGATGCCCGAGGCTCCTGAGTGGGTCGCGGGGCTGTTCGAACACCGTGGCCGCATGACCCCGGTGATCGACCTGTGCCAGCGCGTGCTCGGCCGCAAAGCACGCTCGCGTAGCAGTACACGACTGGTGCTGGTGCGCTTCGCCCCCAGCCAGGGCGAGCACTCCCCGGTACTCGGCCTACTGCTGGAGCAGGCCACCGATACCCTGCGCCTGGCACCCGAGGCGTTCAAGGCCAGCGGCCTGGAAGCCGGCCTGCCGGATTACCTGGGCCCGGTTCAGCGCGACAGCCAGGGCGTGATCCAGCGCATCGAGGTCAGCAACCTGCTCGATGACGCCATGCGCGCCCTGCTGTTCCAACCCGTGGCGCAGGGCTGACAGCATGATCGAGCATATCGAGCGCCTGCTGAAAAGCCGCATCGGTCTGGATGCCGAGTCGGTCGGGCGCAGCGTGATCGAACGCGCCGTGCGCCAACGCATGGCTGCCATAGGCCTGCATGAACTGGAAAGCTACTGGACGACACTGGGCGGTTCGCCACGCGAACAGCAGGCCCTGGTCGAGGCCGTGGTCGTACCGGAGACCTGGTTCTTTCGTTACCCGGAATCCTTCAATGCCCTGGCCAGCCTGGCCCTGGAACGCCAGGCGCAGCTACATGGCGCACGCCCTCTGCGCCTGATCAGCCTGCCCTGCTCCAGCGGCGAAGAACCCTACTCCATCGCCATGGCCCTGCTCGATGCCGGTTTCGCTCCTGGCCAGTTCCAGATCGATGCGCTCGACGTCAGTGACAAGGTGCTGGAGCAGGCGCGCAAGGGTCTTTATGGACGCAACTCGTTCCGCGGCGACGCCCTGGAGTTTCGCGACCGTTTCTTCCGCGAGCAGGCCGGCAGCTTCCTGCTCGACGAACGCGTGCGCGACTGCGTACGCCTGCGCACCGGCAACCTGCTCGATGGCAATCTGTTCGCCGGCGAAACGCCTTATGACTTCATCTTCTGCCGCAACCTGCTGATCTACTTCGACCGCCCCACCCAGGTGCGTGTGCTGGAGTTGCTCAAGCGCCAGCTGCAGGCAGAAGGCACCCTGTTCATCGGCCCGGCAGAGGCCAGCCTGGCCAGCCAGAACGGCTTGCAGGCACTGGGTCGCCAGCAGACCTTCGCCTTTCGCCTGGCACCGAGCATACCCGCCAAACCTGCCACGATGCGTGCTGCAGCCAGCCGCACGCGGCCATCGGTCACGCCTGTGGCGCGACCGCCCCTCCCCAGCCGAGCACGCCCCGCGCCCCAAAAGGTACAGAGCCAGGCGCCAAGGCCGCAGGCACAGAGTGAAGATACCTGGACGGAAGTCGCCAGCCTGGCCAATGCCGGACGCAGTGCGCAGGCCCGCCAACTCAGCGAGCAGCACCTGCAGACCCACGGCCCCAGCGCTGCGGCCTACTATTGGCTAGGCCTGCTCAGCGACGTGGATGGGCATAGCGCACAGGCCTGTGGCTATTACCGCAAGGCGATCTATCTCGAACCACAGCATCGCGAAGCGCTGACCCACCTGGCCGCGCATCTGGAAGCCCAGGGCGACCCTGCGGGAGCACAGCGCCTTTACCGTCGAGCGCAGACGCCGGGAGTAGGTGACGATGACTGATAGCGTTGACCTGATACAGCAGACGTACACGGCGGTAGACGATTGCTGGAATCGCATCGGCGTGTTCGGCGACAAGCGCTGCCCACAGCTCGAACGCCACATCCACTGTCGCAACTGCGAGGTCTACGGCGCCGCAGCAATCGCCCTGCTCGACCGCTATGGCAACACCCTGGAGCTGGACGACAGCCAGTACGGCCAGAGCGAAGCGAGCCTGGAAACCGGTGAACAACGCTCGCTGCTGATCTTCCGTCTCGGCGAACAATGGCTGGCCATCGCCAGTCGCCGCCTGGCCGAAGTGATGCCGGTTTCACCGATTCATGTCCTGCCTCATCGCAAGACCCGTGGCCTGCTGGGCGTGACCAACGTACGCGGCACGCTGGTCGCCTGCCTGTCGCTAGGCGAACTGCTGGGGCTGGAGGCACAGGAACTGCGCCGCAGTAATCAACGGGTCATTCCGCGCATGCTCATCCTGCAGAGCGACAGCGGCCCATTGGTTGCACCGGTAGACGAAGTCAGCGGTATTCAGCGCATCGCGCTGGATAAAATCAGCACCAGCAAGGGCGAAGACAGCCGCACCATCAGCCGCTTCGCCGCCGGCGTTCTGCAATGGCAGGGCCAGAGCATCACCCTGCTGGACGATGAACCATTGCTGCAGCACATGATCGGGAGCCTCGCGTGACACCGGATCAGATGAGGGACGCATCGCTGCTCGACCTGTTCCGCCTGGAAGCCGAGGCGCAGAAACAGGTGCTCGACACCGGCCTGCTGATACTCGAGCGGGATCCGACCAACGCCAGCCAGCTGGAAGCCTGCATGCGCGCAGCGCACTCGCTCAAAGGTGCCGCGCGCATCGTCGGCCTGGACAATGGCGTGCTGGTCGCCCACGCCATGGAAGACCTGCTGGTAGCCGCACAGGAAGGCCTGCTACGCCTGCTGCCCGACCATATCGATGCGCTGCTGCAAGGCTCCGACCTGCTGCTGCGTATTGGCCAGGCGCAACAGGACGCCGAGCTGGACGCCCGGGTGGAAACCCTCACCACGCGCCTGCAAGTACTGCTCGGCAACGCCGTGCCGGCCCTGCGCACGCAGGCGGGCAGCAACAGCGCATTGCACGCGGAACACGAACAAACCCAGGCGGCCCCAAGCGCGCCCAATACCCCCGCCGACGCCAGCATCGAGGAACGCACCAGCCGCGTATTGCGCGTATCGGCCGAACGCTTCGATCACCTGATCGACCTGTCCGGCAAATCATTGGTGGAGTTCCAGCGCACCAAACCGCTGAGCGAATCGCTGTACCGTCTCAAGCGTCAGCAGGAATCTGCCCGGCGCACGCTGGAGACCCTGCGCGAACACCTGCTCGGCAGCGAACAGGATGCCACCGCACAGGCCTTGTTCAACGAAAGCCGCAATCTGCTGATCGAATGCCAGCAGCAGCTACAGGCTCACCAGGAATTGTTCGACGACTTCGTCTGGCACGGAGGGCAACGTACCCAGCAGCTCTACGACCTGGCCCTGGCCTCGCGCATGCGCCCCTTCGCCGATGTGCTCACCGGGCAGACACGCATGTTGCGTGATCTCGGTCGCTCACTGGGCAAGCAGGTGCGCCTGGAGATCGAAGGCGAGAACACTCAGGTCGACCGCGACGTGCTGGAGCGCCTGGAAGCCCCGCTGACCCACCTGCTGCGCAACGCCGTCGACCATGGCATCGAGCCACCGGCCCTGCGCACGCGCAAAGGCAAAGAAGAAGAAGGCCGAGTGCTGCTGCGCGCCCGTCACCATGCCGGCATGCTGGTGCTGGAGGTCAGCGACGACGGCGCCGGAATCGACCTGCAGCGCGTCGCGCAGGCGGTGGTGAAACGTCGCTTCGCCTCGGCCGAACAGGTCGAGCAGATGACCGAGGAGGAACTGCTGTCCTTCCTCTTCCTGCCAGGCTTCAGCATGAGCCAGCAGGTCACCGAAGTCTCCGGCCGCGGCGTCGGCCTGGATGTGGTGCAGCACGAGATTCGTCGCATGCGCGGCAACGTGCGCCTGCTGCAAACGCAGGATCAGGGCTGCCTGTTCCACCTCGAACTGCCGCTGACGCTATCGGTGGTACGCGCGCTGGTGGTCACCATTGGCGGCGAGGCCTACGCCTTCCCGCTGGCGCAGATCGAACGCATGCTGCGCCTGCCGCGTAGCGCCATCGTCCAGCTCGAAGGGCGCCAGCACTTCTGGCTGGACGACGAGCATGTCGGCCTGATCTCGGCGGCGCAACTGCTGCAGTGCGCGGAAAAACAGGGAGAAGACGACAGCATCCCGATCGTACTGATTCGCGACCGCGAGCAGTATCACGGCCTGGCCGTGGAAGCCTTCCTTGGCGAATTCACCCTGGTACTGATGCCGCTCGATCCGCGCCTGGGCAAGGTGCGCGACGTCGCCGCAGGCGCCTTGTTGCATGACGGCACCCCGGTGCTGATTCTCGATGTCGACGACCTGCTCAACTCGGTGGGCAAGCTGCTCGGCGACGGCCATCTGGATCGGGTCGACCACAGCAGCAATGCCCGCCAGGCCGTGAGCAAGCGCGTGCTGGTGGTGGACGACTCGCTCACCGTGCGCGAGCTGGAGCGCAAGCTGCTGCTTAGCCGCGGTTATCAGGTCTCGGTGGCCGTGGATGGCATGGATGGCTGGAATGCCCTGCGCGCCGAAGCCTTCGACCTGCTGATCACCGATATCGACATGCCGCGCATGGATGGCATCGAACTGGTGACCCAGGTGCGCCAGGATCCGCGCCTGCGCTCGCTGCCGGTGATGGTGGTGTCGTACAAGGATCGCGAAGAGGATCGCCGCCGCGGTCTCGAGGCCGGCGCCGACTATTACCTGGCCAAGGCGAGCTTCCATGACGAAGCCCTGCTGGACGCCGTACAGACCCTGATAGGTGAGGCACGCGAATGAGGATCGCCATCGCCAACGATATGCCACTGGCCGTCGAGGCCCTGCGCCGCGCCCTGGCGGCCGAGCCGGAATACCAACTGATCTGGGTAGCCGGCAACGGTGAGGAAGCCGTACGCCGCTGCCGCGAGGATCTGCCGGATCTGCTGCTGATGGACATGCTCATGCCCGGCATGGATGGCGTGGAGGCGACCCGGCGGATCATGCACGACACGCCGTGCGCCATTCTCATCGTCACCTCCGACGTCGAGCGCAACATGGCGCGGGTCTTCGATGCCATGGGCGCGGGTGCCCTGGACGTGGTCGCCGCCCCTTCGCTCGGCCCCCAGCAGGTACTCGACGCCGCCAGCGTGCGGCGCAAGATCCACAACATCGCCTGGATGATCGGCCACAAGACCTCGCGCACGGTCAAACCGGCGCCGCTGCGCAACAGCGACAACCGTGGCAAGCGCCTGGTGACCATTGGCGCCTCGGCAGGTGGACCGGCCTCACTGGTCGAACTGTTGCAGCAGATTCCGGCTGATTTTCCGGCCAGCATCGTGCTGGTGCAGCATGTCGACGAAGTGTTCGCCGCAGGCATGGCGCAGTGGCTCGGCAGCGAGTCACACATGCCGGTGCGCCTGGCCCAGGAAGGTGAAACCCTGCAGCCGGGTGCCGTGCTGCTGGCCGGCACCAACAACCACCTCTACCTCTCGCCGGAAGGACGCCTGGTCTATCGGCGTGAACCGGCCGATCAGGTCTACCGGCCGTCTATCGATGTATTCTTCGAAAGCGTGGCCAGTTACTGGCGCGGCGAAGCGATCGGCGTACTGCTGACGGGTATGGGGCGCGATGGCGCCAGGGGCCTGAAGCTGATGCGCGAACGCGGCTTTCACACCATCGCCCAGGATCAGGCCAGCAGTGCCGTCTATGGTATGCCCAAGGCCGCCGTGGCCCTGGGTGCCGCAGCGGAAGTGCTACCCCTGGACAAAATCGCGGCACGCCTGGTCGAGCGACTGAGCTGAGATCGATATGCCACCTATAACCCAAAACAACGGCGGAGATGCACACATGCAGCGGCCTAACGGGAACTCCACTCACTATCTCGGCCTGCCCGACTATTCCATGATGGTGCTACTGGTCGACGATCAGGCCATGATCGGTGAAGCCGTGCGCCGCGCCCTGAGCGAAGAGAGCGACATCGACTTCCACTTCTGCTCCGACCCGCACCAGGCACTGAGCGTGGCCCAGCAGATCAAGCCGACGGTGATCCTGCAGGATCTGATCATGCCCGGCGTCGATGGTCTCGAACTGCTCACCCAGTACCGCGCCGCACCAGGCCTGAAGGACGTGCCGATCATCGTGCTATCGACCAAGGAAGACCCCAAGGTCAAGAGCGCCGCCTTCACCGCAGGCGCCAACGACTATCTGGTGAAACTGCCGGACGTGATCGAGCTGCTGGCGCGCATCCGTTATCACTCGCGCTCCTACCTGACCATGCTGCAGCGTGACGAGGCCTACCGCGCCCTGCGTGAGAGCCAGCAACAACTGCTCGACACCAACCTGGTACTGCAACGCCTGATCAAGTCCGACGGGCTGACCGGCCTGGCCAACCGCCGCTATTTCGATGAATACCTGGAAATCGAGTGGAGCCGCGCACTACGCGATCAGAACGAACTGGCCCTGCTGATGATCGATGTCGACTACTTCAAGGCCTATAACGACCAGCATGGCCACGTGGCCGGTGACCAGGTGCTGCGTCGCGTTGGCGAGGCGTTGCGCACCA
Source organism: Pseudomonas berkeleyensis (assembly GCF_014109765.1). Taxonomy (NCBI): domain Bacteria; kingdom Pseudomonadati; phylum Pseudomonadota; class Gammaproteobacteria; order Pseudomonadales; family Pseudomonadaceae; genus Pseudomonas; species Pseudomonas berkeleyensis. Next base: position 1,014,102 of record NZ_CP059139.1, on the reverse strand, counting down.
GTTGCACGCGAGCCTCGGATCTGGCCGCCCGCTATGGCGGCGAGGAATTCGCGGTGATCATGCCCGGTACCGCCGCCGGTGGCGCGCGCCTGCAGGCCGAGAAGATCCGCCGTGAAGTGGAAGCCATGGGCATCCCTCACAACCTGCCCAAGGCGGGCTCGGCGATCAGCGTCAGCATCGGTATCGCCACCATCAGACCGTCACCGGAAGGTGATCCGCTGAGTCTGGTGGTCAAGGCCGACGAAGGCCTCTATCTGGCCAAGCATGGCGGTCGCAATCAAGTCGCGATGGCCAGCAACAACCAGTGAGCTCGGCGCCCACCAATAGCCGGTAATCGCCCACTTTCGCCCGCCTGCTTGCCGCCTGCTAATCCCCACAAAACCCGCATACCGCCTGACTCCGAAGCCTCCTGCGAGGCTTGCGGGGTGGTTCTGCGCACTGTAGCCAATGGCGCATCAATTGACTGAATTAACCAGTTAGTACATTTTCCCGGCAGTTCGTCACAACAACAAGAGAAGCCCTCATGACGCCCTGCATCCTGGTGCTCAATGGCCCCAACCTCAATCTGCTTGGTACCCGCGAGCCGGCCACCTACGGCCATGAAACCCTCGCCGACATCTCCCAGCTGTGCGCCGCTACCGCGGCCGAATGCGGTCTGAAGATCGAGTTTCGCCAGACCAACCACGAAGGCGAACTGCTCGACTGGATCCACGGCGCACGCGGTCGCTGCGCCGGCATCCTGATCAATCCGGCAGCCTGGACGCACACCTCGGTGGCGATTCGTGACGCCCTGGTGGCCAGCGAACTGCCGGTGATCGAAGTGCACCTGTCCAACGTGCACAAGCGCGAGCCGTTCCGTCATCACTCCTTCGTCTCGTCGATCGCCGTCGGCGTCATCTGCGGCCTCGGCAGCCAGGGCTATCGCCTTGGCCTGCAGTACTTCGCTCAATCGCTCAAGGGTTAAGACCATGTCCTCGGTTACCAGCGGCATTCTCGCCGGCCTCATCGGCAAAGGCATTCAGGCCTCCCGCACTCCCGCCCTGCATGAGCGAGAAGGCGATGCACAGGGCCTGCGTTACCTCTATCGCCTGATCGACCTCGACCAGCTCGGGCGCGATATCGACGCCCTGCCTGAACTGCTCCAGGCGGCGCAGAGCATGGGTTTCACCGGTCTCAACATCACCTTTCCGGCCAAGCAGGCGATCATCCCGCTGCTCGATGAGCTGTCGGACGAAGCGCGTGGTATCGGTGCGGTGAACACCGTGGTGCTCAAGGACGGCAAACGCGTCGGCCACAACACCGACTGCCTGGGCTTCGCCGAAGGTTTTCGCCGCGGCCTGCCTGACGTGAGCCGCCGCCGCGTGGTGCAGATGGGCGCGGGCGGCGCAGGCGCTGCAGTGGCGCATGCCTTGCTCAGCGAAGGCGTCGAACACCTGAGCATCTTCGAAGTGGAACCTGGCCGCGCACAGGCCCTGGCCGACAACCTCAACGCACACTTCGGCAGCGAGCGCGCCGTGGCCGGCACCGACCTGGCGGCCGAAGTGGCGGCAGCCGACGGCCTGGTCAATACCACGCCGGTGGGCATGGCCAAACTGCCGGGCACCCCCTTGCCGGTGGAGTTGCTGCACGCCGGGCTGTGGGTCGCCGAGATCATCTACTTCCCGCTGGAAACCGAGCTGCTGCGCCACGCCCGCGCGCTGGGTTGCCGCACCCTGGACGGCGGCAACATGGCGGTATTCCAGGCGGTCAAGGCGTTCGAGCTGTTCAGCGATCGCCCAGCCGATGCCGAGCGCATGCAGGCGCACTTCGCCAGCTTCCGCTGAGCTTGCTGTAAGCGGGGGCGCACCGTGCGCCCCTCTCCGGCGGGCTACCTGACGTCGGCCCGCCCGCTAGCCGAGAACCGGCTTCAGCAGCGCCTGCGCCTCGTACAGCGGGGTGAGATAGCGCTGGCGCATCTCGTCGATCGCCATCCGTGATGCGTGGGTGGTCAGCGCCATCGCCGCCTTCAGCTCCCCCTTGCGATCCCGTAGCGGCACCCCCAGGACACGCATCCCCACCTCGTATTCACCGTCGACCGTGCAGTAGCCCTGCTGGTTGATCCTCTGCAGTTCTTCACGAAACTGCTCGGCGTTGGTCTGGGTATAGGGCGTCAGGCTGCGCAGCTCGGTACGCTGCAGATACTGATCGAGCGCCTCTGGCGACAAGTTGGCCAGCCAGATTCGACCACTGGCTGTGCAGTAAAGCGGCATACGCGCACCGGGTCGGATCGACAGCGATGAAATATGGCTGTAGCGGCTGCGCACGATATGCACGATGTCGTCGCCGTCACGCACCCCGACCGAGATATGTTCACCGGTGATGCGCGCCACCTGTTCAACGATTGGCCGCAGCATCAGCGGCAATTGCGCCGAGTCCACATACGCCTGGCCAATACGCAACGCCTTGGCCGTCAACCAGTAGTGGCGTCCATCCGTCTCGGCGAACCCCTCGTGCACCAGCGTCAGCAGAAAGCGCCGCGTCGCACTGCTGGTCATGTCGCAGCGCCGTGCCGCGTCCGGCACCGTCAGCCGAGGCGTCTCCACGCTGAACAGCTGCATCAGCGCCAGGCCCTTCTGCAGCCCTGCAATCAGATCACGCGGATGGATCACCGGACTCTTCATATCGGCCTCGATTCATGCAAACACTGCGATTATCGCACTAGGACTGCGATAAACAACCAAAACCTCGATCTGCCGCGTTGTGAGGGGGCAGCGCTCAACGCACCATGCTGGCCAACAACAACTCCAATACGCAGGCACCTTGCATGGTCAACGGCTCCACAGAACTGGTCGCGATCGTCGGCTCGCCCATCGCCCAGGTCAAATCCCCGGAAAACTTCAATCGCTGGTTCGAAGGCAACGCTCTGAACCGGGTGATGCTGCCAATCGACATCAGCGCCCAGGCACTGTCCTCCTTCATCGATACCCTGCGCGGCTGGCAGAACCTGCGCGGCTGCGTGGTGACCATTCCCTACAAGCAGCAGGTGGTCGAGCACCTCGACGAACTCAGCGAGCGCGCCCGCGCCCTGCGCTCGGTCAACGTGATTCGTCGCGAGGCTGACGGCCGCCTGATCGGCGACAACGTCGACGGTGAAGGCTTCCTCAACGCCGGACGCCAGCAAGGCTTCGATGCCAAGGGCAAACGTGCGTTGGTCATCGGTGCCGGTGGCGTCGGCAGCGCCATCGCCTATTCACTGTGCCAGGCCGGCGTTTCCGCCCTGAGCCTGTCCGACGTCAGCCATGAGCGTGTGGAAGCCCTGGCACAACTGCTACGCAGCGCCTTCCCCGGGCTGCCGGTCAGTACCCGAGTCGACAGCCTGAGCCAGTTCGAGCTGATCGCCAACGCCTCCCCGGTGGGCATGGGCGACAGCGGCGAGTTGCCGCTACCGCAAGCATTGCTACAGAGCCTGCCGGCCAGCGCGCACGTCGCCGATGTGGTGACAGCCCCGGAAATCACGCCCCTGCTGGCCCTGGCCAAAGCCCGTGGTTGCAGCATCCAGACCGGCCCGCAGATGGCCCTGGCACAAGCCGGCAACCTCGGCCACTTCATGGGCGCAACCGCGCTGGTTCTGTGAGGAGAACAGGATGAACGCAGCCATTCAAACTGCCGCTACTCAAACCATTCCAGGCAACGCGCAGGTCTACGACCTGATCGTGCTGGGTAGCGGCGCCGCCGGTTTTGCCGCTGCCACCACCGCAGCCTGCCGTGGCTTAAAAGTGCTGATGGTGGAGAAGGCTTCCACCTTCGGCGGCACCTCGGCGATTTCCGGTGGCGCCGTATGGATCTATGGCACCGACCAGGCCAAGGCCGCAGGCGCCAAGGACAGCGCCGAAGCGATGCGCAGCTACCTGCAGCATGTGATCGGCGCCGGCTACGACGCAGAACTGATTGACGCCTTCATCGAGCGTGGCCATGAGGCGATGCGCTGGCTGCATGCCAACACCGAGTTGAGCTATAGCCTGCGCCCGCATTCGCCGGACTATTACCCCGATGCTCCCGGCGGTACCGAGCGCGGCCGCGCACTGGAAATCGATGAATACGACGGCAATCGTCTGGGTGAGCACTTCGCCAAGCTGCGCATGCCGCCACCGGGCATGCTGCTGTTCGGCGGCATGATGGTGAATCGCGTCGATATCCAGCATTTTCTCAGCTTCCGTCGCTCGCCCGCCTCGCTGTGGCACTGCATCAAACTGATGAGCCGCTACGCGCTGGATCGCCTGCGCCACCCGCGCGGCACTCGCCTGACCACAGGCAACGCACTGATCGCCCGCCTGGCCACCACCGCGTTCGCCAATGGCGTGGAGCTGTGGCTGGATAGTCATGCGCAAGAGCTGATCATCGAGGACGGCGCCGTGCGCGGTGCCCGTATCACCCGCGAAGGCCGCACCCAGGACGTACGCTCGCGTGGCGGCGTGGTCTGCGCCATGGGTGGTTTTGCCGCCAGCGCCATGGCCGCCAACTTCCGCCCGCCCAGCCTCGATCCGCACCTGACCATGTCGCCGCCCAGCAACATCGGCGACGGCCTGCGCCTGGGCGCAGCGGCCAATGCCGCAGTCGGCGAGGGCCTGGCAGCGAATTTCTTCTGGGCCCCGGTTTCCGAGGCCGTGCATGCCAACGGCGAACGCGAGCGCTTCCCGCATCTGGTGACCGACCGCGCCAAACCCGGCGTGATTGCCGTCAACCAGGCCGCACAGCGTTTCGTCAACGAATCCAATTCCTACCACCACTTCGTGCAGACCATGTTCGCCACAGGCAACACCCGTTGCTGGCTGATCTGCGATGCCACCGCGATGAACAGCTATGGCATGGGCCTGGCTCGCCCTAGCCCGGTGGACAACAGCGCGCTGGTTGCCTCCGGCTATCTCAAGCAAGGCAAGACCATCGAGCAACTGGCGCAGAGCATTGGCCTGAACCCGCTCGCCCTGCGCCAGACCCTGGAACGCTACAACCAGGACGCTCGCGAAGGCGTCGACCGTGCCTTCGAAAAGGGCGGCAACAGCTACAACCGCTACATGGGCGACCCGGCCCGCCGCCCGAACCCGTGCCTGGCGCCGCTGGAGCGCGGCCCGTTCTATGCCATCGCCATCCATACCGGCGACCTCGGCTCGGCACGCGGCCTGCGTACCGACCGTTTCGCCAACGTGCTGGACAGCCACGGCAAGCCCATCGAAGGCTTGTACGCCGGCGGCAACGACATGAACTCGATCATGGACGGCACCTACCCCGGCCCCGGCATCACCCTCGGACCGGGCCTGACCTTCGGCTACATCGCCGCCACCCATATCGCCGAGCGTCTCGCCTCGACCACCCAGACGTCCAAGGAGTAACTCATGTTCTACGAAATGCGCACCTACACCCTCAAGCCCACCCGAATGGCCGACTGGCTGGCGCTGTACCAGAGCGATGCGCTGGCCGTGCAGACCGAGCACCTGGGGCAACTCGTCGGCTTCTTCACCACCGAGTTCGGTGAAGCCAACCAGGTGGTGCACATCTGGGCCTACGACAGCCTCGACGAGCGCAGCAAGCGCCGCGCCGCCATGGCCGCCGACCCGCGCTGGGCCGCCTTCGGCCGCAAGAACAAGGAACTCGACGCGGTCGTCACCCTGGAGTCGCGCATCCTGCGACCGACCGGGTTCTCGCCCCTGCAGTGACCTGACCTAACTCCGTACCACTCACAAACGCAGGCGCCACGGCGCCTGCGCAGGACTCGCTCGCCCATGCAAAACGACAAGAACAAGCAGGCCAGGCGTACGCTCGACTGTGACGTGCTGGTGATCGGCTCCGGCGCAGCCGGGCTGACTGCGGCAGTGACCGCGGCAGAGCACGGCTTGAGCGTGGTGGTGGCGGAAAAGGCCGAACAGCTTGGTGGTACCAGCGCCTGGTCTGGTGGCTGGCTGTGGATACCGCGCAACCCGTTGGCCAGGGCTGAAGGCCTGGTCGAAGAAGGCGATGCGCCAGAGCGCTACCTGCGCGAGCAGACTCATTGTCAGCGACTCGACGCGCTGCAGCAGGCCTACCTGCAACGCGGCCCGGAGATGATCGAGTTCTTCCAGAGCCGTACCGCCGTGCAGTTCTATTCCGGCAGCCGCATGCCGGACATGCGCGATGGCGACGGCGCGTCTGCTGGCGGTCGCTCATTGTGCGCCCAGCCCTTCGATGGCCGGCTACTCGGCGATACCCTGAAACGGATGCGCGCTCCGCTGGATATCGTCAGCCTGTTCGGCATGGGCATCGCCGGTGGCGCCGACATGGCCGCCTTCTTCAATGCCCGTCGCTCGCCACGCGCCGCCCTGCATGTAGCCAGCCGTCTGCTGCGTCATCTGCGCGACTGCCTGCTGCAGGGTCGCGGCAGGCAACTGGTCAACGGTAACGCGTTGGTGGCGCGCCTGCTGCGCAGCGCCCTGGATCGCCAGGTCGAACTGCTCAGCGCCAGCCCCGCTCACCACCTGCTGCACGCCAACGGCCGGGTCTACGGCGCCGTGCTGCAACAGGCGCAGGGCGAGCTGCTGGTCAATGCGCACCGCGGCGTGGTGCTGGCGTGCGGCGGCTTTCCCCATGATCGCCAGCGCATCGCCCAACTGATCGCGCACGCCCCGACGGGTACCGAGCATCACAGCGCCGCCCCGCTGGAAAACACTGGCGATGGTCTGCGTCTGGGCGAAACGGTAGGGGCCGTGGTCGCTGCAGACCTGGCGCATGCAGGCGCCTGGGCACCGGTCTCGTGCGTGCCGCGTCGTGATGGCAGCGTCGGCAACTTCCCGCACCTGGTCGACCGGGCCAAACCGGGCTTCATCGCCGTGCGTCGTGATGGCAAGCGCTTCACCAACGAGGCCGACTGCTACCACGACTTCATGAACGCGCTGATCGAGGCCACACCCGCAGGCGAGCCCATCGAGGCCTGGCTGATATGCGACGCCAAGGCGCGCTGGCGCTACGGCATTGGCTGGGCCAAGCCGCTGCCATTCAGCGATGGCTACTACCAGCGTCGCGGCTATCTGCACAGCGGCGCCAACAGCGCCGAACTGGCGGCCCGCTGCGCCATCGATGCATCGGCGCTGCAAGCCACGCTGGAGCGCTTCAATCACTTCGCCAGCCTGGGGGAAGACCCTGATTTCCAGCGCGGCCGCTCTACCTACAACCGCGCCCAGGGCGAGGCACTGCAACAGCCCAACCCGTCACTACGCGCCCTGCGCGGACGCCTCTACGCGGTGAAGCTGCACCCCGGCAGCCTGGGCACCTTCGCCGGCCTGCGCACCGATGCCGATGCGCGCGTCCTGGACGCGGGCAGCCAGCCCATCGACGGGCTGTTCGCCGTGGGCAACGACATGAACAGCGTGATGGCCGGCCATTACCCCAGTGGCGGTATCACCCTCGGGCCGGCCATGACCTTCGGCTACCTCGCCGGCCTGGCCCTGGCCGATGACAGCACATCGCGCCAGACAGCTCGCCCCGTCCCCACACAACAGGAGGTTCAGGCGCTGTAGCTGGGCGCCTCGCCTGCTCTCGACTCACCTGCAAGACAAGGTACGCCCCGGCCTGAACAGGGGTTCACAACAACAACCGATGGAGAACATCCACATGCTCAAATCCCTACTGACCGGCGCCGCTCTCGGACTCAGCGCCCTCACCCTGGCCTTGCCGGCTCACGCCGCTTACCCCGAACGCAGCATCCAGGCCGTCGTCCCCTGGGGCGCCGGTGGTGCTACCGACAACGTGATGCGCAGCCTGAGCGCACACGTCGAGAAAGAACTCGATACCAAACTGGTCATCACCAACCGTCCAGGCGGCACCGCGCTGATCGGTGGCAGCTACGTCAAACAGCAGCGCCCCAACGGCTATACCCTGCTGCTGGGCGCGGAAAACCCACAGCTGTATCAGGTGATGGGCCTGGCCGATTTCGACTACAGCGCCTTCTATCCGGTCAACATCATCGCCCAGAACAGCGTGCTGATCGCCGTGACGGCAGACAGCCCATGGCAAACCATGGACGACCTGCTCAACGCCATCCGCAAGGGCGACGGCAATATCCGCATGGGCAGTACCGGCGTCGGCGCGCTGCAGAACACCGTATTCTCGATGTTCCGCGCCGTGGAGTATCTGAAAGTCCGTGAAGTGAATTTCCAGGGCGAAGGCCCGATCGTCAGCGCCCTGCTCGGCGGCCATATCGACTTCACTCCGCTGTCCTTCGCCGCCAGCAAGGAAATGGTCGCCTCGGGCAAGTTCCGCGCCCTGGCCGTGTTTGCCAGCGAGGAAATGCCGGAACTGCCAGGCGTCGAACCGATCACCAAGACCTTGCCGGATCTGGCGCAGTACCTGCCATGGGGGCCGTTCTATGGCGTGTTCGTGCACAAAGACACCCCGGACGAGATCAAGCAGACGCTGGTCAAGGCTTACGCCAATGCCGTGGCAAGCGAGGACTATCAAGCGTTCCTGAAGAATTTCGGCGCCAAGACCCTGAATATCCACGGCACCGAAGCTGACGCCTTCCTCAAGCGCTGGCAGTCGGTCACCACCTGGTCGATGTACAAGGCCAAGGCCGTGGCCATCTCGCCGGAGTCGGTCGGTATCGCACAACCCTGATCCATGAAAAAGCCCCTGACACCGAGGTATCAGGGGCTTTCGTGGAGAAACGCGAGCTAACGCTGCACGAAGCGCAGCACGGCCTCGCAGATCATCTCCTTGTGCCGCCTTTTGGTCTCATCATCCTGAAAGTCGATGGCAAAGATATGCCCGAAGGTATGCCGGTTCGATACGCGGTAGAAACAGAACGAGCTCATCAGCAGATGCACGTCCAGCACGTCGATATTGGTGCGGAACACGCCCTCCTCCTCGCCGCGGCGGATGGTCTTGCCGAGGGTGTCGAGCACCACGTTGCTCATCTGGCGGATGGCCGGCGACTGCTTGACGTACTCGCCGTAGTGGATGTTCTCGATGCTGACGATGCGCACGAAGTCGACGTTGCGGTCATGGTGGTCGAAGGTGAACTCCACCAGCCGCCGGATCGCCAGGGCCGGAGGCAGCGAGGCCAGATCGAGCCGGCTCTCAGTGCCGCGGATATCGCCGTAAAGCTTGATCAGAACCTCAAGATAGAGCTGCTCCTTGCTCCCGAAGTAGTAATAGATCATCCGCTTCGAGGTGGCGGTACGCTCGGCGATGGCATCCACTCGCGCCCCCGAGAGGCCCTGCTGGACGAATTCGGTGATGGCGGCCTGGAGAATGCTCTCGCGGGTCTTCTCAGGGTTGTTCTTGCGCGCCTTGCGCACCGCTTCTGGGGGAGCGGAGGCGAGGCCTACGGCGGCTTCAGTCATACGGCAATGATCTTTTTTATAGGTATGGATGGAACGAATTATGGCAGGCCGCACAGCCTCTGGGCAGCGGCGCCCCGTCGGGACTCCGCCGCCTCACGGTCAGAGCCTTGGCTTCTTCACCGAACCACTGCGCGCCTTGGCCATGGCCGCCAGGCGCACCGCGACGTTGGCCGCGCCGTAGCCGACATAACCATTCTTGCGCTGGATGATCTCGAAGAAGAAACGCTCCTCGAACGGCTCGGTGTAGACGTGGAACAGCTCGCCGCCCTGGGCGTCGCGGTCGTACAGCACGTTGTAGTATGCCAGCTCGCTGAGGAACTCGTCGTCGAAATCGAAGCGTGCCGCCAGGTCGTCGTAATAGTTCAGCGGGATTTCCAGCAGCGGTACGCCAGCTTCCTTGGCACGCGCCACCTCGGCGAAGATGTCCTCACAGGAAAACGCGATGTGGTGCACGCCAGAACCTTGATAGCTGGACAGCGCATGGGCGATGGCCGTGTTGCGGTTCTCCGAGATGTTCAGCGGCAGGCGGATCGAGCTGCAACGGCTACGGATCGCGCGGCTTTTCACCAGGCCATAAGGATCGGGCAGCACCACTTCGTCGTCAGCCTCGAAGTCCAGCAGGCTCTTGTAGAACAGCACCCAGCTGTCCAGCGAATCGGCCGGCAATGCCAGGGCCATATGGTCGATGCGCTGCAGGCTACCCGTGGCCGTAGCGGCCGGGTTCAGGCTGAAGTCGGTGTCATAGATGGTCTGGCCCTCGCCAGCCTGTTCCACCAGGTAAATCAGACTGCCATCAGGAGCGCGTACAGCAGGCACCTCGCGCTCGTTCGGGCCGACTAGGCCACGATAGGGCTGGCCGCGATAATCGCAGGCACGCTGCAAGGCATCGGCACCATCTTTGACTCGCAATGCCGTGGCGCACAGTGAAGGGCCATGGGACGCGAAGAAGTTGTGCGCGAAAGAGTAAGGCTCAGCATTGAGCACGATGTTGATATCGCCCTGACGCAGCAGGCTGACATCCTTGGAGCGGTGCTGACCGGCATGAGCGAAGCCCAAACGCTCCAGCCAACCGGCCAGGCGTGCACCAACCGCCTCATCGACGGCGAACTCAAGGAACTCGATGCCACCGTAGGGATGCGCCGCTGGCGGGGTGAACAGCACGCCCGGCTCGATCGCATGCCCCTCTTTCTGCAGGCGCTTGTGGGTTTTCTCTTCCAGATAGAGCAACGAACGCAAACCGTCAGCAGCGTTCTGCCGTGGTGGCGCGGCGCGGAAGCCGTCGTTGAAGATTTCCAGCGATAGCGGGCCGCGATAGCCGGTACGCAGGATCGGCGCGAGGAAACCGGCAAGGTCGAACTCGCCCTGCCCCGGGAAGCAGCGGAAATGGCGACTCCACTCCAGCACGTCCATGGCCAGGATCGGCGCATCGGCCATCTGCACGAAGAAGATCTTGTCGCCGGGAATCTCGGCGATGGCACTCGGGTCGCCCTTGAGCGACAAGGTATGGAAACTGTCGAGAATCACCCCGACGGCAGGGTGGTCGGCCTGACGCACCAGGTTCCACACCTGCTGATAGGTATTGACGTGACGGCCCCAGGCCAGCGCTTCGTAACCGATACGCAGGCCGCGCGCACCGGCGCGTTCGCCCAGCAGACGCAGGTCGTCGACAAGAATTTCCTCGTCGCCCAGCGAGTCGGGGGCGACGTTGCTGCACACCAGCACCAGGTCGGTGCCCAGTTCCTGCATCAGATCGAACTTGCGCTCGGCGCGGTCGATATTGCGCTGCAGACGGTCGCGGCGGCAGCCTTCGAAGTCGCGGAACGGCTGGAACAGGGTGATGGCGATGCCAAGGTCGGCGCAGCGCTTGCGAATCTCGGTAGGGCTGCCGTCGTAATAGAGCAGATCGTTCTCGAAGATTTCCACGCCGTCGAAACCGGCCGCGGCGATGGCTTCGAGTTTCTCGGGCAGGGTACCGCTAAGGGAAACGGTGGCAATTGAGCGCTGCATGCTTGTGTTCCTTATTGTTCGCACCGGCTCGTCAGCCAGCACGTTTTTGAATTGGATCGAGCAACCCGCGGGGTAGTGAGGTCATTCGCCCCGGCACGCAAAACGGGCGGTGCGCCCTGCTTTCGTGGTGACGATGATTATTCGCCCGCCACTGTAGACCAGCAATTCAAAATGTACGAACCGGTTAGTATTGTGTTCGATTAACGAACACAAGGCCGATTTTCGCGATTGACGCCTTTTCGACCAGAAGCGCAGCATGAGCCAACGTTGCAATCAGCCAACCGGGCAGTTTCTTCAAGACTACTCGCTCAAGCAAATCTGCAATCGTAACTAAGTGTCACGGCATAACAATTTCAAACGGGTAACCACCCCATGATCACTACTCGCTACCTGATCGCTCGCCAATCTCCCTGCCGACCTGCCACAGCTCCCCGAGCGAGCACGATTCGCACTTCGCCTCTCTGACCTGACTTTCCTACACCCAAACACCACCGGACGGCGTTCGCCGGGTTGCTCGAGTAGAGCCCCGTCGTAGTCGCGTGCTCGCGTCCCCATCAGGCCTGGCCTGGAGGGAGCGTGCGTCCTGCCACCTAACAAAAACAATGGAGACAACGATGGCCAACTCATCGTCATCACAAGCCAAGAAAGCGACCGCCAGTGGCTGGGTCGGTTCCGCTCTCGAGTACTACGACTTCTTCATCTACGCCCAGGCGGCGGCGCTGATCTTCCCGCAGATCTTCTTCCCCAACACCGATCCGAAAATGGCCATCGTCGCCTCATTGGCCACCTACGGCGTCGGCTACCTGGCCCGCCCGATAGGCGCTTTCGTGCTAGGTCACTGGGGTGATACCCGCGGCCGCAAGAACGTGCTGCTGCTGTGCATGTTCCTGATGGGTATTTCGACCATGGCCGTTGGCCTGCTGCCGACCTATCACGACATCGGCCTGCTGGCACCGGCACTGCTGGTGGTACTGCGCCTGATTCAGGGCTTCGCGGTTGCTGGGGAAATCTCCGGTGCCAGTTCGATGATTCTCGAACACGCCCCCTTCGGACGACGAGGTTTCTATGCCAGCTTTACCCTGCAGGGCGTTCAGGCTGGTCAGGTTCTCGCGGCTGCCGTGTTCCTGCCGCTGGCCTACTTCATGCCGAGCGAGGCCTTCAACGACTGGGGCTGGCGTATTCCATTCCTACTCAGTGCCCTCGTATTGCTGGCTGGCTTCATCATTCGTCGCGAAGTCCACGAGACCCCTGCCTTCGTCAACGAAGAGAGCAAACAGAAGATCGCCAAGTCGCCAATCGCCGAAGCCTTCATCCACAGCTGGAAGAACATGTTCCTGGTCATGGTGATGGCGCTGATGAACACCATCCCGGTCGTCGCCACCATCTTCGGCGCCGCCTACGCCGTACAACCGGCTTACGGCATCGGTTTCGACAAGAGCGTGTACCTGTGGATTCCAGTGGTCGGCAACATTGTCGCCGTGCTGGTGATCCCCTTCGTCGGCAACCTGTCGGACAAGATCGGTCGGCGCCCGACCCTGATCACCGGCGCTCTGGGTTCCGGGCTGCTGGCCTTCGGCTACCTGTATGCGATCAGCATCGCCAACGTGCCATTGGCCTTCGTCATGTCGCTGCTGATGTGGGGCGTGGTCTACCAGGGTTATAACGCCGTGTTCCCAAGCTTCTACCCGGAGCTGTTCCAGACCCGCTACCGCGTATCAGCGATGGCCATCGCGCAGAACATCGGCACCATGCTCACCGCCATGCTGCCAGCGCTGTTCGCCCTGATGGCACCACCCGGCTCGGACAACATCCCAATGGTGATCGGCAGCATGGCTTTCGGCATCACCTGCCTGTGCGCCATCGCTGCCTATATCGCCCCGGAAACCTATCGGGTGCCGATGTCCGATCTCGGCAAACCGGACGCCAAGCTGATGGACAAGGCCGAGTACGATGCAACGCGCCTGAAAGGAATGAGCGAAGCAGCTCACTGAGTTAGCCTCCCGCAGAATGAGAAAAGGCCCTTGATGGGCCTTTTCTTTTTTTGCCGACTCAGCCCTTGCGCTGCGTCCAGACTGCCGCCAAACCGCTGAGGCAGATGATCGCGATACCGACCAGCGCAACGGCATCCGGCATGTGCCCGAACACCAGTAGGCCAAGCAGACCGGCGAACACGATCTGCACATAGCCGAACGGAGCCAGCATCGCCGGCGCCGCATAGCGGAAGGAATGGGTCAGCAACAGATGCGCAGCCATCCCGCAACCGCCCAGAGCCAGCATCATCAGGCCATGCGTCAGGCTCGGCACCTGCCAGAAGAACGGCACCAGCAGGCTCATCACCAGGGTGTTGACCAGCCCTGCGAAGAAGTTGCTGGTGGTGGCGCTGTCCACAGTGCTCAGGCGCCGGGTCAGTATCTGGTAGAGGCTGAAGCAGAACGCCGCACTCAGCGGCAACAACACCGCTGGAGTGAACAGATCACCACCGGGGTGAACGATGATCATCACCCCGATGAAGCCGACGATCACCGCGATCCACTGCCCCACACTGACCTTCTCGCCCAGCAACGGCACCGACAGGGCAGTCACCAGCAAGGGCGCCAGGAAGATCACCGACGTCGCTTCGGCCAACGGCATGAACATCAAGCCCGTGGTGAACAGCAGGCTGACGGAAAGCAGACACAGCGCCCTCAGCACCTGCAGACCAGGCCGTTTGGTACGCAGCACACGCAGGCCGGATTGCGGCAGGAAGATGCTCGCCATGAGCAGGGTGTGCACGACATAGCGTGCCCAGACGATCAGGACGATCGGGTAGAAACCGGACAGGTACTTGGAAATCGCGTCGTGGCTGGCGAACAGGAAGGTCGCCAGCACCATCAAACCAATGCCCTTAAGCGGATGATTGACGCCGGATAGCGGTGTGGAACTCATTGAGTACTCGGGATGCGGACAAGCCGCCGAACCATAGATAGGTAGCTAACTATACAGATCTCCCTATCTTGCCGCCTATGACCCGCGTGACAGTATCTGACCCGCGGGTGACGGACGGCATCGAGACGTCATACCTGTCCCAGTAACCGCAGTGTCTTGTCCATGGCCATCTGCGCCCGCTCCAGCGCACTGACACCCTGTTCGAGCAACTGCCGGGTCGGAATCTCCAGGCTCAGGGCAATGGTCGGCGGCAAGGTGCGCAGCAAGCCGAGCAGGTCGCTGTCGCCATCGCCAGGGAAACGCCGCTCATTGCGCGCCTGGCGCAGGATCTCGTCCATATCGTCCGGGCGCGGGCCATTGACGTCACATAACTGCGCATAGCGCATACGTTCTGCCGGCACCTGTGCCAGCTCCGCCAGGCTCGAGCCGGAGCGGTCGAAGTGGAAGGCATCGACCAGAATGCAACCATTGGGGCGGTTGGCCGCCTCGACGATGCGCTTGGCCTGGGTCAGATCACGCGCATGGGTCCAGGGCATGAACTCCAGATGCGGGAACAGGCCGAATGGCGCGGCCAGATCGCAAACTGCGGCGAAGTTCTCGGTCAGACGCGCTTCATCCGGGTCATTACCGGCGATCAATACATCGGTAGCGCCGAACTCGGCACCCACCTCGAAAATGGCCTCGAAATCGCTGACCCGGGTTTCTGGCTTCAAACGCAGGATCTCGATATCCGCCACCTTGATCCCGGTATCGCTCAGGCGCTTGAGGGTCTGCGCGCGCAGGCCGGCATCGGCCATCAGCGGGAAGTGATGCTCCTCGGCCGTAGCCGGCACCAGGCGCAGCCCCACGTGGCTGTAACCGGCGCGGGCGGCCACCTCGACCATTTCCGGCGGCGACACTTCGAGTACGGTCAGGGCAGCCAGGGACAGAATACGTTCGCTCATGATGATTCTCTGATCAGATATTTTCGGGGGTACAGGCACGACCGCTTTCAGCCGCCAGGCGGATAGCTTCGACCAGCGCCAGGGTGCGCCCGGCATCGGCGGCGCTGACCAACGGCTGAGCCTGGCCACGGGCAACCTGGACGAAGTGTTGCAACTGGCGGCGCAAGGCTTCGTCGGCGTCGAATTGTTCCTGCACTTGCAACAACGGTTGGTGCCAGCCAGCACCCTCCTCGGCGTAGTGCCAGCGCTTGAGCTGGGGAATGCTCAACGCACCACGGGTGCCGGCGAGCAGGTAGCAGGGCTGGTCGGCCTGCCGCGGGTAGACCGGGTTTTCGCCCGAGTCCAGCTCCCAACTCCAGGGCGCGGCGACCGCGTCGGAGCCGGTCAGGCTACCCAGCGCACCGCCTTCGAACTGCAGCAGCACGGCCGCGCTGTCCTCGTTGGCAAAACCGCGCACCCCGTTGCTGGTGATGGCCTGCACCTGGCGCACCTCACCGCACAGGTGACGCAGCAGGTCGAGATCATGGATCAGGTTGGTCAGCAACATCCCGGCACCCGCTTCGCGGCGCCAGGGAATGTCGTAGTAGCTGTCGGGCTTCTGCAACTGCCACAGCGCCGTCACCGTGGTCAGCCGCCCCAACGCCCCCTGCTCGAGCAGTTCGCGGGCACGGGCGATCAGCGGGTTGTGCCGACGATGGTGGCCGACCAACACGGGCACACCACGGCGCGCACTGGCAGCGACCAGCTCACGCACCTCGTCCAGGTGCACGCCGACCGGCTTTTCCAACAGCACCGGCACGCCGGCGGCGATGCAATCCAGCGCCGTGCTGACATGCAAGGCATTGGGGTTGGCAACGATCACGGCCTCGGGCCTGGCCCGCTCCAGCATCTGCTGGTGATCGGCGAAATACGGTACGCCACACTCAGCGGCGAAGTCGGCGGCCTGCGGGCCAGGATCGGCAATGGCGCACAGTTGCGCTTCGTCGAGTGCCTGCAAGTGCTGATGATGCTGTCGGCCCATGACACCGGCGCCGATCAGGGCAATACGCAAGGGGGAAGTCACGCGGTGATCCTCTTGTTGTCGTTCTCGCGCGGGCACGCCGGATGATCCCGGCGCACGTCTTTTAATATTTAGAACTCAGTTCCAAATTTTACGCAAGACGAAAATGCAGAGGAGTTTCACGCGGTACGGAGACGTCGTAGGGTGCGCCGTGCGCACCGAAACCGGCAAAAAAATCGGATTCGACCGGCCGTAGGAGCGGCTTCAGCCACGAATCACCATGCTTCGCGGCTGAAGCCGCTCCTACGATGATGTGGCCGTGGGCGTAATCAGGCGAACAACTCGGAGGCAGGGCTCGCCGCAGAGAGTTCTGCAGCGGCGGCCAGCAGCTCTGCCGACAGCTCGTGAATGCGCGCAAGCGGCAGGCGCGCGCTCGGCCCGGCGATACTGAGTACGCCAATCACCCGAGCATCGCGCGGATCACGCACCACGGCAGCCAGCGCCGCCGTGCCCAGCGACGAGCTTTCCATGACCCAGGCATAGCCCTGCTGGCGAGCCTGGGCCAGGCGCTGCAACAGCTCCTGCTCATCACGCGGCGCATTGGGGCCAAACTCGGCAGGGTCGGCAATGCCCTGGCGCGCCACCAGCGCCAGCGCCTCGGCGTCGCTCATGCTGGCCAGCCAGGCATGCCCGGAGGCGGTATAGAACAGCGGCGCCTCGCGCCCCATGTCCGGGTCGTAACGCAGACCGGAACGGGCACCCTGGCTCTTGGCGATCCAGGTCTGTCGCTCGTCCTCGATCACGCCAAGGCGCACCAACTCGCCACTGCGTTCAGCCAACCGGTCGAGAATCGGCTGCACCACATCGGCACCGCTGCTTGCCAGGTAGCGAAAGCCCAGCGCCACCAGTTTGGTGGACAGGCGATAGCGGCTGGTCTGCGGATCCTGTCGCACGTAGCCCAGGCGAATCAGCTCGGCGAGCATACGGTGCGTGGCGCTCTTGGGGATCGCCAGCTCGTCGGCCAGGCTCTGCATCGGCATGCCGCCGGGCTCGCGGGTAAGGCTTTCGATAAGGCTGAGCGCGCGTTCGATCTGACTGCCGGCCATGAAGTGTTCCTGAAAATTTTGCGCCGATTCTAAGAGACAACGCCGCGCAGAAGCGAGCTAGCAACCTGCGCCAACCTCTGGAAGCATGACCCTAGACACGACATACTGCGCTGCCAGTGCAAATGTACTAACCGGTTCGTTCTTGTTCGGTTATCGAACAGAACTCCGTTTAACGAATTGAAATGGCGGGGAGGGTCGGCTCACTATTCCGACCACGCCTGAGACGACGCGCATTTTTGCCTGGTGCCATTGCACGTCGAACATTTCAGCAGCCAATAAATATAAGAAGGTCGATTGTCATGCCACAGCCCAAGCACCTGCGTGCCCCGGCAACTCCAGCACCTCATGAGGTCGCTGCCTGTCCCCCATCCAGCCCCCTGCTCGATGACTGGTCATCCCTGTCGCCCATCGCCCTGCCCATGCTGGCGACCCGCCCCGACAGCGAATACCGCAGCCTCTGGTCGCACCTCGTCTCCATCCTGACCCCACGATTGCAGTCCGCTCGCGCGGCCTGACGACGACACTGACCCGTCGGTTTCCTCACCTGTCGGAGCGACAATGAACAAGACAGAAAAAATGCTGGTCGGCGAGCGCACCTTTTGCGCAATGCTGCTGATCGTCACCCTGGCCATCCTCTATCTGGCCTATGACATTGCCGGTTTGTCCTCGGTCAACTCGCCGGGCGCCTTCCCGGTAGGTGTCGGCCTGATCATGCTGCTCTCGGTGATCAAGATCGGCTTCGAGCTGATCGGCAAGACCAAGCCCGACAGCAATGGCTGGCTGGACTCGGCTCGTCAGTTCATCCACGAGCACTTCCCCAAGCGCACCCTGATCTTCCTCGGTCTGGCCGTGATCTACCTGGCGGCTATCCAGTGGGCCAGCTTCTACGTCAGCACCTTCGTATTCCTGGTGCTCTCGATCGTCTACCTGCGCAATGGCAGGGTCGCAGGCGCGGTGATGGTGGCAGCGATACTGCTGGCGGTCATCTACCTGCTGTTCACCCTGGCTTTCAGCGTTTACCTGCCATAACGAGGCACCCGAGATGAGCGACAACTTTTCCTACCTGCTGATGGCATGGACCGACCCGCAGCTGTTGATGCTGACGGCGCTGGGTACCTTCGCCGGCATCTATATCGGCGCCATTCCGGGCCTGTCGGTGACCATGGCGGTGTCCATCCTGGTGTCCTTCACCTTCTCCTGGGACGTCAACGACGCCCTGGCGCTGATCGTCGGCATCTTCATCGGCGGCGTTTACGGCGGCTCGCGCAGCGCGATCCTGCTGAACATTCCCGGTGGCCCTTCGTCCATCGCCACCTCCTTCGACGGCTACCCGCTGGCGCAGCAAGGTGAAGCCGGCCGCGCCATCGGCCTGACCACCATCATGTCGGTAGTCGGCGGTATCGTCGGCACCATCGTGCTGGCCAGCGCGGCACCGGTGATCGGTGACCTGGCCCTGAAATTCGCCCCGCGCGACTACTTCCTGGTGGCCGCCATCGGCCTGCTGCTGGTCGGCAGCCTCGCCGAAGGTTCGCTGGCCAAGGGCATCTTCGCCGCCGCACTGGGTGCAGTGATCGGTCTGGTGGGCATGGATCCGGTGACCGCCGAAGGTCGCTTCACCCTCGGCCAGGTCGAGCTGATGGGCGGCATTCATTACGTGGTGCTGATGATCGGCCTGTTCGGCGTCGCCGAGCTGTTCTATCAACTGCACAACTTGGAAACCCCGGCCACGCGCCAGGTGGTGAGCAAGATCATTCCGCCGATGGCGATGATCCTCAAGTTCCTGCCGCTGTCGATCCGCACCTCGATCATCGGCGTTCTGGTCGGCGTACTGCCAGGCGTCGGCGGCGACATCGCCGCACTGATGGCCTACGACCACGCCAAGCGCACCGTGAAGAACCCGACCAAGCCGTTCGGCCAGGGCGCCTATGAAGGCCTGGTGGCGCCGGAAACCGCCAACAGCGCAGCGGTCGGGGGTGCCTACGTGCCGATGCTGACCCTCGGCATGCCGGGCGATGCGGTGACTGCGGTGATCATCGGCGCGCTGGTGATCCACGGCCTGAACCCCGGCCCGATGCTGATGGTGGAAAACCCGCACATCTTCTACTTCACCGTGGGCAACCTGCTGCTGGCCAACATCTTCCTGCTGATCTTCGGCCTGATGGGCATCAAGCTCTTCGCCAAGTTCGTCGAGATGCCCAAGGCCGTGCTGATCCCGCTGATCCTGGTGCTCTGCGTGGTCGGTACCTACTCGATCAACAGCAGCATGACCGAGGTGTACTGGATGCTCGGCTTCGGCCTGCTCGGCTACGTCCTGAAGATATTCGGCTTCCAGATGGGGCCGATCATCCTCGGCGCCATCCTCGGCCCGCTGATGGACACCTCGTACCGCCAGGCCATGTCCTCGGCCGGCGACAACCCGGTGGAGCTGCTGCAGGGCCTGGTCACCAGCCCGCTGTCGCTGATCCTGACCAGCGCCGTGGTGCTGATCCTGCTGGGTAACACGCCGCTGCTGAAGAAGATCAAGAGCAAGTTCAGCCCTGCCTCCGCGCGCGGCTGAGCAATGACGTCGCGGCCCGGAAACGATCCGGGTTGCGCCAATAAATTCAGCCGCACTGCCAAGCGTGGCCGCACCGAAGTACCAGGGTATGCCCCGACCTTAAAAAGGGGCTCACAACAACAAGCGATGGAGAGTCCAGATGTTCAAATCCCTTCTGACCGGCGCCGCCTTCGGCCTTAGTGCGCTGACCATGGCCCTGCCAGCCCATGCCGAATATCCCGAGCGCAGTATCCAAGCGGTCATCCCCTGGGGTGCCGGTGGTGCCACCGACAACGTGATGCGCAGCCTGACTCCGTACGTGGAGAAAGAGCTGGGCGGCAAGTTCATCCTCAACAACCGTCCGGGCGGCACCGCCGTGATCGGTAGCTCCTACGTCATGCAGCAGCGTCCGAACGGCTACGCCATCCTGCTCGGCGCCGAGAACCCGCAGCTGTACAAAGTGCTGAAACTGGCCGACTTCGACTACTCCGACTTCTACCCGGTCAACATCATCGGCCAGAACGTGGTGGTGATCGCCGCCAACGCCGACGCGCCGTTCAACACCATGGGCGAGCTGCTGGCCGCGGCCAAGGCCAACCCGGACACCCTGCGCATGGGTTCCACCGGCGCCGGCGGCCTGCCGAGCACCGTCAGCGCGATGATCAACGCGGTGGACGAGCTGAAAGTACGTGAAGTGACCTTCGGCGGCGACGGCCCCGGTATCACCGCACTGATGGGCAAGCACATCGACTTCATGCCACTGAGCCTGGCAGCCGCCCGCGAGCTGGTACGCAGCGGCAAGCTGAAAGCCCTGGCCGTGTTCGCCACCGAGGAAACCCCGGAGCTGCCGGGCGTACAGCCGATCACCAAGGATCTGCCAGCCATCGCCGAGTACCTGCCATGGGGCCCGTTCTGGGGCGCCTTCGTGCACAAGGACACGCCGGATGACGTCAAACAGAAGCTGGTCGACGCCTATGCCAAGGCCGTGGGTAACGAAGAGTTCCAGGGCTTCTTGAAGAACTTCGGTGCGCAGAGCCTGAACCTCAGCGGTGCAGAAGCCGAAGCCTTCCTCAAGCGCTGGCAGTCGGTTACCGCCTGGTCGATGTACAAGGCCAAGGCCATCGAAATCTCCCCGGACTCGGTCGGCATCGCCCAGCCCTGATCCAGGCCTGAAGCACTCCCGCCGGTAAATCCGGCGGCGCCCCCCTCTTTTTGCGTATCTGCCTGCGCGGAGGGGGTCGTGCACCCTGAAAAACGACAACACAGGAAGAAAAACAATGAAAACCACCGTCACTCGCCTGCTGCCCAGCGCACTGGCCCTGTCCGTCATCGCCGCTCTGCCTGTCGGCGGCGTCCACGCCGCCGGCTTCGTCGAAGATGCCAAGGTCACCCTCGGCCTGCGCAACTACTATTTCAACCGCAACTACCTCAACAGCACCGACCCGCGGATTCAGGGCGAGCTCCAGGGCCAGGCCGAAGGCTGGACGCAGAGCTTCATTCTCGATGCCCGCTCCGGCTTCACCGAAGGCACCGTCGGCTTCGGCCTCGACGTGCTGGGCCTGTACAGCATCAAGCTGGACGGCAACCGTGGCGCCGCCAACACCCAACTGCTGCCGATCCACGACGATGGCCAGGCCGCCGATAACTTCGGCCGCACTGCCGTAGCCGCCAAAGCCAAGCTGTCCAAGACCGAGCTGAAGGTCGGTGAGTGGTTCGCTGTGCTGCCGATCCTGCGTGCCGACGACGGCCGCTCGCTGCCACAGACCTTCCAGGGCGCCCAGTTGACCTCCAACGAGATCGACGGCCTGACCCTGTATGGCGGCCAGTTCTGGAAGAACAGCCAGCGTCACGACGCCAGCCGTGAGGACATGTCCTACAACAATATCGCCGGTGACGACTTCAATTTCGCCGGTGGTGAATACCGTTTCAACGGCAACAACACCATGGTCGGCGTCTGGCACGCGCGTCTGGAAGACATCTACAAACAAAGCTACGTGCAGTTGACCCACAGCCAACCGGTCGGTGACTGGGTGCTGGGTGCCAACCTCGGCTACGTCACCGGCAAGGACGAAGGCGCGGCCAAGGCCGGCAAGCTGGACAACAAGGTCTACCAGGGCGCACTCACCGCCAAGATCGGTAACAACACCTTCATGGTGGCCTACCAGAAGATGGGCGGCGACACCAAGTTCATGCGTGTCGATGGCACCAGCGGCGGCACCCTGGTCAACGACGGCTTCACCAACAGCTACGACGCACCGAACGAGCGCTCCTGGCAGATCCGTCATGACTACAACTTCGCCGGTCTCGGCATCCCGGGCCTGACCATGATGAACCGCTACGTCAGCGCCAACAGCATCCACGCTACCGACGGCCGCAAGGACGGTGAAGAGTGGGGCCGCGAGTCCGAGCTGGCCTACACCATCCAGGAAGGCTCGCTGAAGAACCTGAGCATCCGCTGGCGCAATTCCGACGTGCGCCGCGACGTGGGCCAGGATCTGCACGAGAACCGTCTGATCATCAACTACCCGCTGTCGATCCTGTAAGTACCGGGCGGCATTGTTAACCGATTGACTCCTATGTGTTACGGCACCTTCGGCCCGTCCTCGTGACGGGCTTTTTTTACCCCTAGGTGCCGTCCTGGGCCGACGCCTTCGGCGTTCTGCTCACGTGCAACCGGTTCGAGGAATTACCACCATGCGCTGGATTATCGAACGCACTGCCGACCTCAAGGTCGGCCACAAGCTCCTGCTGGGCTTTTCCCTGGTCATGCTGCTGACCCTGGCGGTCGCCCTGGGCGGTTGGCGCACAGCCAGCGACATCCTCCGGCACGCCGAACACGCCAGTCAGGTCACCCTGCTGCAACAACAGATCCTGCAACTGCGTCTGCTGGAAAAGGATCACCTGCTCGCACCGCAAGCCGGCCTGCATAACCAGGTCACGGCTCAGCACACCATCATTGCCGAACAGCTGGATCGACTCGCGGATGGTGGCGAGCAACTGGACACCCTGCGCAGTGGCAACGACGCCTATCTGCAGCGCTTCGAGCACCTGCGGCAGACCCAAGCGAAATCGGCCTCCACCCAGACCGGCATGGCGATACGTGCCGAGGAGGCCTTGATCCAGTTCGAAATGGTCGCCCAGGATCAACTGAACTCGATCCGCGACCAGTTGTTCGAGGGCGAGAATCGCTCCGACGACAGTGTTACCCAGGCAGAGATCGCCAACCAGTTGGCCCGTGACCTGTTGCGCCTGCGCCTGGCGGAAAGTCAGTTCATTCAGTACGGCACCACCGAGCAGGCCGGCCTCTGGCAGGAACGCCTCGATGCCATGACGGCAACCGCGCAACAACTGCGATCCCAGTTGCCCACGCTACAGCAGGCATCGCTCGACGAAGCGCTACGGGCGCTGGACAGCTACCGCGAGTCGTTCGATTACTACCGCCGTAGTCTGGAGGCCGAGCAACAGAGCGGCATCGAACTCGCCGAGTTGGCGCAGCGCATGCTGCTGCAAGGTGAAGAGCTGCTGCACCAGCAACAGGCGGACATGCGCCAGCAGAACGAACGGTCGCTGCAAGGCCTGGCCCTGCTGACCGTGATCGCCCTGCTGCTGGGTTTCCTGGCCAGTTGGCTGATCCGCCGGATGATCGTCACGCCGCTGCGCGACTGCCTGCAGTTGGCCCAGCAGGTTGCATCCGGTGACCTCAATGGCGCACGCCTGCCACTGCGTCGCGATGAGGTCGGCCTGCTCCTAGCCGCCCTGCAGGAGATGCGCGACAGCCTGCGTGAACTGATCGGCCAGATCGGTGGCAGCGCCAGCCAGATCGCCGCAGCGGCCGAAGAACTTTCAGCGGTCAGCGAGCAGACCCGTGCAGGCGTGAGGGAGCAAAGCCAGGAATCCAGCCAGACCGCCTGCGCCATGCAACAGATGGTCGGCAGCGTGCAGCAGGTGGCCGGCGACGCCGAGCAGGCATCGCAAGCAGCGCAGCAAGCCGAGCGGCAGGCGCGCGACGGTGACCGCCTGGTGCGCGAAGTGATCGGGCAGATCGAACACCTGGCCAAGGAAGTGATGCGCACCGAAGAGACCGTCGATCAGGTGCACAAGGAAAGCCAGCGCATCGGCAGCGTCCTCGACGTGATCAAGTCGGTGGCCGAGCAGACCAACCTGCTCGCGCTGAACGCCGCCATCGAAGCCGCGCGCGCGGGAGAGCAAGGCCGTGGCTTCGCCGTGGTCGCCGACGAAGTCCGTGGGTTGGCGCGTCGTACCCAGGACTCCACCAGCGAAATCGAAGCCCTGATCGAGCGCCTGCAACAACGCGTGCAGCAGGCCGTGGCGCAGACTCAGACCAGCCAGCAATTGAGCCAGAGCGCCGTAGCAGGCGTCGAGGTCGCCGGCCAGACCCTGGGCCAGATCAACCAGGCGGTGGCGCTCATCGAACAGATGAACCAGCAGATCGCCAGTGCCGCGGAGCAACAGAGCGCGGTCGCGATGGAGATCAATCGCAGCCTGGATAACGTACGCGGTATCAGCGAACAGAGCGCCAGCGCCACCGAGCAGACCGCGCTGTCCAGCGCCGAGCTGGCCAGACTCGGTGGTGAATTGCAGGTGCAGATCGGCCGCTTTCGCACCTGAGGTGGTCGCCCGCCCTCAAGCCGTATCTCGGTCAACGGCCAAGATACGGCCTCGGCAGCCACTGATTCAGTGCCGACTGGCCGCTAAACGAACGACATCCGAGCGACTGAGTTTTTTCGTGCTTGGCCTTCGGGCAACTTACTCATAAAATCTGGAACCAAGTTCCAATAAATTAAAAAATACTCGGAGACACTGCCATGCCTCACACCGACCTCGACTGCGACCTGCTGGTGGTGGGCTCCGGCGCTGCCGGGCTGGCCGCTGCCGTCAGCGCCGCCCACCTGGGTCGGCGGGTGATCCTGGTAGAGAAAGAACCCGTACTGGGCGGAGCCACCGCCTGGTCCGGCGGCTGGATGTGGGTGCCGCGCAATCCGCTGGCCAAACGTGCCGGCATCGTGGAGGACATCGAACAGCCGCGCACCTACCTGCGCAACGAGCTGGGTGAGCACTACCGTCCCGAGCTGGTCGATGCCTTCCTGGAAAACTGTCCGGACATGGTGGCGTTCTTCGAGCAGCACACCGCGCTGCAGTTCGTCGACGGCAACGGCATCCCCGACATGCACGGCGATACGCCCGGCGCTGCAACCGGAGGCCACCAGGTGATCGCCGCTCCGTACGACGGTCGCGAAGTGCTCGATCTGCTGCCGCGGCTGCGCAAGACCATGCGCGAAACCTCCTTCATGGGCATGCCGATCATGGCGGGGGCGGATCTCGCCGCCTTTCTCAACATGACGCGCTCGCCAAAGGCGTTGCTGCATGTGATCCGCCGTTTCACCACACACCTTTACCACCTGGCCCGCTATGGCCGCGCCATGCATCTGGTCAACGGCGTGGCGCTGATCGCGCGCCTGGCGCGCTCGGCGCAGGATCTTGGCGTACAACTGATGGAGTCCACGCCGGCGCAGCGCCTGATCGTCGAAAACGGCATCGTGCGCGGTGCCGTGGTGCAGCATGCCGGCAAGGAGCTGACCATCCGCGCCAAAGCCGTGGTGCTGGCCGCTGGCGGTTTTCCCAACGACCCACTGCGACGCAAGGCGATGTTCCCGCGTGACGCCAGCGGTCACGACAACCTCGCCCTGCCGCCCGTGTCTTGTTCGGGTGACGGCCTGCGCCTGGGCGAAACAGCCGGGGGCCACGTCGCTGACGACCTGCGCTCCCCCGTGGCCTGGGCACCTGTATCGAAGGTGCCCTACCCTGACGGCAGCGTCGGCCACTTCCCGCATATCATCGACCGCGGCAAGCCCGGCATCATTGGCGTGCTGCAAAACGGCCAGCGTTTCGTCAACGAAGCCGGCGGCTACTACGACTATGTCGACGCCATGCTCAAGGCCATCCCCGAGGATCAGGAAGCCTGCTCCTGGCTGATCTGCGACCACCGCTTTCAGCGTCGCTATGGCCTGGGTTTCGCGCGCCCGGCACCAGTGCCACTGTGGCCGCATATCCGCAACGGTTACCTGAAGCGCGGCAACACGCTGGAAGAGCTGGCCACGGCCTGTGGCATCGACCCGGCAGGCCTTGCCCTTACCGTCACCGAATTCAACCGTCATGCACGCCAGGGCGAAGACCCGCAGTTCGGGCGCGGCAGCACACCGTTCAACCGCCGCAACGGCGACGCCAACCACAAGGGGCCGAACCCCTGTGTCGCGCCCATCGAGCACGGCCCGTTCTACGCAGTGAAGGTACAACCGGGCTGCTTCGGCACCTTTGCCGGGCTGCGTACAGACGGCCAGGCCCGTGTACTGGACGATAGTGGCCAGGCGATTGTCGGTCTTTATGCCGCCGGCACCGACATGGCCAGCCCCCTGGGCGGTCATTACCCGTCCGGCGGGATCAACCTGGGGCCGGCCATGACATTTGGCTACATCGCCGGGCGACACGCTGCAACCCTGGACTAATCAGGCATACAGCTAGATGAAGGCCATTTGTCAGCCTCATGACCGACCTTCATATGCCTGATTGCGACCTTTGCGGTAGAATCCGCCCCCTCTTTATTCCGCCCAACTGGTTTTCAGGGGATTGCCATGTTCAGCCGTGATTTGAACCTTGCTCGTTATGACGCCGAATTGTTTGCTGCCATGGAGCAGGAAGCCCAACGCCAGGAAGAACACATCGAGCTGATCGCCTCGGAAAACTACACCAGCCCGGCGGTGATGGAAGCCCAGGGCAGCGTGCTGACCAACAAGTACGCCGAGGGTTATCCGGGCAAGCGTTACTACGGTGGTTGCGAGTACGTCGACGTGGTCGAGCAACTGGCCATCGACCGCGCCAAGGAGCTGTTCGGTGCCGACTACGCCAACGTCCAGCCGCACGCCGGTTCGCAAGCCAACGCCGCGGTCTACCTGGCCCTGCTGTCGGCCGGTGACACCATCCTCGGCATGAGCCTGGCTCACGGCGGTCACCTGACCCACGGTGCCAGCGTTTCCTCGTCCGGCAAGCTGTACAACGCCGTGCAGTACGGCATCACCGATGCCGGTCTGATCGACTACGACGAGGTCGAGCGCCTGGCCGTCGAGCACAAGCCGAAGATGATCGTTGCCGGTTTCAGCGCCTACTCGCAGGTGCTGGACTTCGCCCGCTTCCGCGCCATCGCCGACAAGGTCGGTGCCTACCTGTTCGTCGACATGGCGCACGTGGCCGGCCTGGTTGCCGCTGGCGTATACCCGAACCCGGTGCCGTTCGCCGACGTGGTCACCACCACCACCCACAAGACCCTGCGCGGCCCGCGCGGCGGCCTGATCCTGGCGAAGAAGAACGAAGAGATCGAGAAGAAGCTCAACTCCGCGGTTTTCCCGGGTGCCCAAGGCGGTCCGCTGGAGCACGTCATCGCCGCCAAGGCCGTGTGCTTCAAGGAAGCCCTGCAGCCCGAGTTCAAGGCTTACCAGCAGCAAGTGGTGAAGAACGCCCAGGTCATGGCCAAGGTGTTCATCGACAACGGCTACGACGTGGTTTCCGGTGGTACTCAGAACCACCTGTTCCTGCTCTCGCTGATCAAGCAGGACATCACCGGTAAAGATGCCGACGCTGCCCTGGGCCGCGCCTTCATCACCGTGAACAAGAACAGCGTACCGAACGACCCGCGCTCGCCGTTCGTCACCTCCGGCCTGCGTATCGGCACGCCGGCCGTGACCACCCGCGGCTTCAAGGAAGACGAGTGCCGTCAGCTGGCGGGCTGGATCTGCGAAGTGCTGGCCAACATCGGCAACGACGAAGTCGAAGGCCGTGTGCGTGAGCAGGTCAAAGCGCTGTGCGCCAAGTTCCCGGTTTACGGCAACTAAGGCTCAGCCTGAAACGAAGAAGCCCGCCAATTGGCGGGCTTCTTTTTGCCTGGTCGATTTCCTTGTGGTGCATGGATACAGCTGGTGCGCACGGCGCACCCTACTGGATCGGCTCGAAACCGTAGGGTGCGCCGTGCGCACCAACCACGAAGCGGACGTGCCTACGCAGGCTGTTTCACGTAACGCGCCAGTTGTGCGTCGCGACTCATCACCTGCAGGGTTGCCGCCAGAACCTGCTCACTGGTGGCATCGGCCTGACTGAAGATGCTGCCGAAGTTGTCGTGCGTGACCTTGGCGAAATGCGCACGATCCTGAGCCTCGACACCCAGCAAGGTCGCGTAGGCATCCAGCGCCTCGCCCTGGCCCATGGCCATGTCTTCGGCGATGGAGTCGAGCATGCCGTTCATCGCCAGCATCGAGCGGCCGTTGTAGCCCAGTGCACCGCTGGTATCGCAGCCGTTGGTACCGGAAGTCATGCCGAAGGTGGCGTTGCCGAAAGTGCCGTTGGTGGTGGTGGCCAGGAAATGTGGAGCCATACCGCGCTGTCCTTCGAACAGCATGTTGCCCCAACCGCAGCCATTCCCCCCGGCCGCGTCGGCGAACGCCCCTACACTGGCCATGCTCAGGACGCCAAAAACCAGACCCTTGCCCAACATTCGCTTGCTCATATCTATCGCCCCGTCATATCGATTGATTGAAACTGCATAAGGAGCTTTGGTCAGGTCGCCCCAGCTGTCAAACAACCAGCGCTACCGTTCGTGCAACTCGACACAATTCGAGACCGCCGACAGCCGCCTTGGCTATAGTGTGGGGAAACCTGCAGATCGGAGTTCGGGAATGAGTGATACAGCCAACGAGCGTCGGCGTTTTCAGCGCATCGCCTTCGACGCCCCCACCGTACTCGTGCAAGGCGAGCGGCGCTGGTCGGCGGTGTTGCACGACCTGTCGCTCAAGGGCCTGATGGTGGAAACGCCGGCAGGCTGGAACGCCGATCCGGATCAGCCGTTCGAGGCACAGATCCAGCTCGGCGACGAGGCCCGGGTGAAGATGGAAGTCCTGCTGACCCGAACCCAGGCCGGTTACCTCGGCTTCGTCTGCCGCCATATCGACCTGGATTCGATCAGCCATCTGCGTCGCCTGGTCGAACTCAACCTCGGCGACGAGAGTCTGCTGGAGCGAGAGCTTGCCGCCCTCGGCGACATCCCCTGATCAACGCTGCCCGAGCGCTTCGGCGAAACCCTGACGGATTTCGTCCTCGGGCAGATCGTCACCGATGAATACCAGCACGCTTTCGCGCGCCTCGTCCGCCGCCCACTCACTGTCCCAATCGAAGCTGTAGAGCCGCAGCACGCCCTGGAACACCAGGCGACGTGGCTCGTTCGCCACCGCGAGCACGCCTTTGTAGCGCAGCAGCGCATCGCCGAAGCGCGCCAGCAAGCCTTCCATGAACACGCTGAGGCGCTCCAGATCGACCGGCTCGGCGCTCTCGAGCACCAGTGTGCGAATGCGATCAGGCGTGTTCGTCGCAGGTGCCAACGGGCGCAGGGTCAGGCCGCGCGCCGGGGTGGGATCGAGCTCGAAACCGCGCAAATCGAGCAGTGATTCGAGATCGACACGGCCATGCTCGACCACCTGGATCGGCGCACGCCGATTGATGCGCTGCAGCCGCGTACGCAACGCCTCGACGCTGGCGGCATCGGCCAGGTCGGTCTTGCTCAGCAGGAGCAGATCGGCGAATCCGACCTGGGCCTGGGCGATGGTCTCGCTCAGGTGACGCTCGGCGTTGACCGCATCGACCAGGGTGACGATGCCGTCGAGCCGGTAGCGCGCGCCCAGTTCTTCGGTGGCGAAGAAGGTCTGCGCCACGGGTGCCGGGTCGGCCAGGCCGGTGCACTCGATCACCAGGCGGTCGAAGACCAGCTCGCCGCTGTCGAGCTTGTCCAGCAGCAGGAACAGCGCCTTCTCCAGCTCGACGTGGATCGAGCAGCACACGCAGCCATTAGCCAGGGTAACCAGCTTCACCGGCTCATCGCCGAGCAACTGGCCGTCGATGGGCGTGGCACTGAATTCGTTCTCGATCACCGCCAGACGCAGGCCGTGCTCGGCCTTGAGCATGTGGCGCAGCAGAGTGGTCTTGCCGGCACCGAGAAAGCCGGTGAGCACGGTGACGGGAATGGGCAGTTGAGACATTCGATACATCCTCGAAGACAGCAAGCGCTATACGCCCAGCGTCTCCCCTGAAAATGAACACGCCACGGCAAGCGTGGCGTGTTGAAGTTACGCTGGGATCAGCAACAACGAACCGGCCTGCCCTTGCCGCCACCATAACGCGCTTCCTGGCGTTCACGGAAGAACGCCTCGTAGCTCATCACCGGCTGATCCGGGTGCTTGTTGGCCATGTGCTCGACATAGGTGTCGTAGTCGGGCATGCCCACCAGCATACGGGCAGCCTGGCCCAGGTAGCGGCCCATGCGGGCGAGGTCGTTGAACATGACGGGCTCCTTAGCTCAGCTCGGCAGCCGATTGATACGGCGCCTCACGATCGGTGCGTTCCGGCTTGGCCAGCGCTGCCCTGCCGACCTTGATCGCGTAGAACAGAATGCTCATCACCACGAACAGGAACAGTATGGTCAACGTCGCGTTGGTATAGGCATTGAACAGTACATGGTGCATCTGCGCCATGTCCTTGGCCGGAGCGATCACCTCACCCTTGGCAATCGCCGCACTGTACTTGTCGGCCAGCGCCAGGAAGCCAACCGCCGGGTTCGAGTCGAACAGTTTGATCAGACCAGCCGTGGTGGTACAGATCAGCAACCATACGGCCGGCACCAGGGTGACCCAGACGTAGCGCTGACGCTTCATCTTGATCAGCACCACGCAACCGAGCATCAGCGCGATACCCGCCAGCATCTGGTTGGAGATACCGAACAGCGGCCACAGGGTGTTGATGCCGCCCAGCGGATCGACCACGCCCTGATACAGCAACCAGCCCCACAGCGCAACGCAACCACCGGTGGCGATCATGTTGGCAGCCCAGGACTCGGTCTTCTTCAGCGCCGGCACGAAATTGCCCAGCAGATCCTGCAGCATGAAACGCCCGGCACGGGTACCGGCGTCCACCGCGGTGAGGATGAACAGTGCTTCGAAGAGGATCGCGAAGTGGTACCAGAAGGCCATGGTGTTCTCACCCGGCAGCACGCTGTGCAGGATCTGCGCGATGCCCACGGCCAGCGTCGGCGCACCACCGGCGCGGGCCAGGATGCTGTGCTCGCCGATGTCACGAGCCGTGGCCTCGAGCTGCTCGGGGGTGATCATGAAACCCCAGCTGCTGACAGTGGCGGCTACCGATTGCACGTCGCTACCGACCAGTGCGGCTGGGCTGTTCATGGCGAAGTAGATGCCCGGCTCGATCACCGACGCGGCGACCATGGCCATGATGGCGACGAAGGACTCCATCAGCATGCCGCCATAACCGATGTAGCGCGCGTGGGCTTCGTTGGCCAGCAGCTTGGGCGTGGTGCCAGAACTGATCAGTGCATGGAAGCCCGATACCGCACCGCAGGCGATGGTGATGAACAGGAAGGGGAACAGGCCGCCCTTCCATACCGGGCCGGTACCGTCGATGAACTGGGTCAGTGCCGGCATCTTCAGTTCCGGCATGGTGATCAGGATACCGACCGCCAGGGCCAGGATGGTGCCGATCTTGAGGAAGGTCGACAGGTAATCTCGCGGCGCCAGGATCAGCCACACAGGCAGCACGGCGGCGACGAAGCCATAGCCGATCAGCATCCAGGTGATCTGTACGCCGGTGAAGGTGAAGGCCGGGCCCCAGTACGGATCGGCCGCGACCACGCCACCGAGCCAGATCGAACCAAGCAGCAGCACCACGCCGATCAGCGAAATTTCACCGATACGGCCCGGGCGGATGTAGCGCATGTACACACCCATGAACACTGCGATGGGAATGGTCGCCATCACCGTGAACATGCCCCACGGGCTTTCGGCCAGGGCCTTGACCACGATCAACGAGAGCACCGCAAGGATGATGATCATGATCAGGAAGCAACCGAACAGCGCGATGGTGCCGGGAATCCGGCCCATTTCCTCGCGCACCATGTCGCCCAGCGAGCGACCGTTGCGACGCGTAGACAGGAACAGCACCATGAAGTCCTGCACCGCACCAGCCAGCACCACGCCGGCGATCAGCCACAGCGTACCGGGCAGATAGCCCATCTGCGCAGCCAGCACCGGGCCCACCAGCGGACCTGCGCCAGCGATGGCGGCGAAGTGGTGACCAAAGAGGATGTGCTTGTTGGTGGGGACGTAATCGAGACCGTCGTTGTTGACGACAGCGGGTGTAGCGCGGGAGGGATCCAGCCCCATCACCTTGTTGGCGATGAACAGGCTGTAGTAGCGGTAAGCGACCAGGTAGATCGCTACGGCGGCAACCACGATCCATAAGGCATTGATGGATTCACCACGGCTCAACGCAACGGTGCCGAGGGCGAAGGCGCCCAGCAACGCGACGGCGAACCAGACGGCATGGCCGGCAATTCGGGTCATTGCAGCTCTCCTACCGAAGCCTCTTGGGCGACGGCGATCATTGTTCTTGTGGGTACTCCGAGGGAGCCTGACCACTATCCGGATATGCGCCAACCGGCGGAATTCGCAGAACTACCCAGAAGCCATTGCGTATAACTACGTAGAAGCGTAGACCAGCGCTTGCGCTGCCGATGCCAGGAACAGGCAGCCTCACCAATCGCTCTGTAGCTCAAGCTACGCCAATCCCCCACCACTACTGTTCTAGGGTCACCAATGGCCGGTTCGCTGGCACCAGAGTAGAACCGCGCCGTTGTGAAACAGCTGGCGTAACGGAGCGCCCAACATTATTGGAGTCCATGCGATTGCATGTTGAAAATAGAACTTTATACTGGTGCAAGTACCAGCAATATATGCCCCAAAGCGCAATATAAATCATAACCTTGTAAAGTATTTTAAGGATGGGAATACGAGCATGCTTTCACTCAATGCACGGATCAGCAAGCGACTGGATCAGCTCGCATCAGAAATAGATGGCAAGATCGTCCTACTGGGGGTTGATTCCGGCAAATACTTTGCCTTCGACGATATAAGTACGGACATCTGGAATCGACTCGACAGCCAGCCACTATTATTAGACTTATGCAGCGCCTTGGCCAATGACTACGATGCTGACCTGAAAACCATACAGGCGGACGTTTGCAAAGTCCTTACCATGCTGGCAGAGAATCACTTGATAGAAATCCACGAATAAGCGTGTCTCGCACACTTGTTTAACAACATCAAGTACAACAAGGGATTGCAAGATACGCCATGTTTGATTATTCCCTATGTGGATGGCACCTACGCTCAGATAGCCCCCTCCCCCTGCTGGGCATACTTAACTCGCCCCAACTCATACCTGATATTCATGTTACGCATGCAGCCATCCCCTCCATCGATCAGCCAGTCTTATTTTCCAGCCCATTCTTGACTCTTTACTCCAATGAAAAAGCGCTCATACGCATAAGCAGCAGATTGTCAATTCTGGTATCAGCAGGACAACATATAATCATAGAAGCAGGCAATGAAACCACACAGGGAGAGATCATGACTTTCCTACTGGGCCCAGCTCTAGGATTGATTTGCCATCAAAGACGTGCATTACCCTTACATGGTGCTTCCGTCAGGATAGGCAATGCTGCGATTACCCTGGTAGGACAGTCTGGCGCAGGGAAATCAACCACCGCCACAGCACTGATCAAACGCGGCCACCAGCTTCTATGCGACGACATTAGTGTCATAGATCCACTCAGAACTGAAGTACAGCCCGGCTTTCCAAGCATAAAGTTATGGCAAGATGCTGCTGATGCGCTGACCATTCAGACCAACAATCTCAGCAAGGCAAGGACTGGCCTGCAGAAATTCCACTACCCAGCAAATTTAGACTTCAACAATCTTCCCACCCGACTACAAACCATTATTATCCTGGCCCCTAGAAAATACATTGCTTCTGCCGAACTATTACCGCTAGACAAAATCAGCGCGCTCGCCCAACTTCGCACACATATTTATCGACAACGCTTGTCACGACTGCTTGGCGCAGAACAGACCTACTTCAAGCAGCTGGGGCAATTGATCAGCAAGGTTCCAGTAATGGTTCTGCAACGCCCAGATGACCTCTCGCAGCTAGATAGCACTATCGAACTGATTGAGCATGTAGCCGCATCATGAGTGCTTTTATCTGGCTGGCGTCTTATCCCAAATCCGGCAATACCTGGGTAAGGGCCTTTCTGAGCAGTGTCAAACAAGATGGCCGCCCCATAGATATCAATAAGTTGGATATCGTCACACAACCCTCGTCTCGCTATTTTCTGGATGACTTGCTCGGCATCGCTACGGCAGATCTAACACAGGAAGAGATATTGTCAGCACGACCTGTGGCCATGACCACCTACAGTCGCCTAGTCAAGGGCATAAGCCTGCACAAGGTTCACGATGCTTGGGTACGTAATTCAGAAGGGCTGCCACTTTTCCCTCCGGAGCTGACCCACTCCAGTATCTATATCGTGCGTGACCCACGTGACGTGGCCATCTCCTTTGCCCATCACCTTGGACAATCCGTTGACTACGCCATAAAACGCATGGCCAACCCCAGCTCAGCTCTAAGCTACAACGCCACGAAATTCACACCCAATACAAGCCAACCACTCCTCACCTGGAGTCAACACGTGGAAAGCTGGCTCGATCAGGCCCATCCCTCTCCACTTCTGGTGCGCTATGAAGACATGCTTGCGGATCCAGTCCAACAGGGGGCGCGTATCGCACATCACGCGGGGCTAGACAAGACAATCGAAATTTACGAACAAGCAGCCCTGAACACTCGCTTCAGCGAATTGAAGAAGCAGGAAACACAGAACGGGTTCAAAGAGACCATGGCGCCAGGTAGGCATTTCTTTCGCTCAGGCAAGGCCGGAGGCTGGAAAGAGGTGCTAACACCTGCACAAGTTGCGCAAATCGAGCACGATCACGGTCAGGTCATGCGACGCCTTGGATATCTCTGAGATTGTTAAGGACAAACAATGAGCGCTATTTGCGGGCTTATCCAGCTAGACAAGACCCCTAATGCCGCCAGGCGCTGCAGCATCGTTCACGCAGCTCTAGAGCCTTATGGCCGTCACGCACAAGGGATGTGGGATGGGCTGCATGCAGCGCTGGGCAGTCGTCTTACAAGGCTTCTGCCAGAAGATCACCACGACCATCAACCTCTACAAGGTGGCAATGGAAGATTTGTGCTGGTTGCTGATGTCCGCCTGGATAATCGCGCAGAGCTCGGCCATAAACTGAACATCCCCTCTGTCCGCTTGAAACACATGGCGGATGCCGATGTATTACTGACTGCCTATGAGAAATGGGAGCAACAACTACTCGATCATCTGCTAGGAGATTTTGCCTTCGCTATATGGGATAAAGAGCGGCAAAGCCTCTTTATCGCCCGTGACCAGATGGGCAAGCGCCCTCTTTTCTATCACCAAGGTAATGGCTGGTTTGGCTTTGCTTCCATGCCAGCAGGATTGCTGGCACTACCCGAAGTAGCGACAGCCCCAGATGAAGAGCGGATACGCGATCTATTGCTTCTGCTACCAGATACTTCAGAGCACAGTTACTTTGCGAATATCAAACGCCTGTTGCCCGGCCATTGGGCGCTCCTTCATGCTGACGGCACCTACCATTCCAGACGTTACTGGGAACCATCAACAGAAGAGCGTATTTATTTCAAATCCGATGATGACTATGTCGATGCTTTCGTGGAAAAACTCGAAGAGGCCGTGCGCTGCCGCCTCCGCTCAACAGGTGGTATAGCCAGCCAATTAAGCGCAGGGTTCGATAGCGCCACAATCAGCAGCATAGCGGCTCGTCAACTGGCAGAAACAAGCCAAAGCCTGCATGCATTTACATCCGTACCCAATCCGGTAGGACTGCCAACCTCTTCCAACCAAGTACTGGACGAAGGCCCCCTGGCAGCGCAGGTGGCCGCCTTATTCCCCAACATCAACCATCATTTAGTCAGAACCGACGAAGCCAGCATAGTGGATATGCTGGAGCAGATGTTCAGACTCTATAATCGCCCAGCCAAGAATGTAGTGAATTTGCTCTGGGATATGCATATTGCCAGACTTTCAGCAACACAAGGAGCAACCACTTTATTAGTTGGCGACCTGGGCAACTTCACCATCAGCTACCATGGCGACCATGTACTCAACTCGCTTCTGCGAGAATGCAAGATATCGGATTTACTGCAACAGCTTAACTTTCAACTGCGCGGTATCAGTAACCGCGCACGACTGCATACCCTCTACAAGATGCTCGCCCCCTCTCTACCCGGCAAGCTTCAGAGTTTCCTTGAGCCAACAATACAAAGGATCAGGGGAAACATTTCCCTCGCACAAGGGATCAATCCCAGTCTTTTGGCAGACCCAATACTGCAGGAATATTGCCGCCAGCTAGGACGTTACCCCAATATGACTACGCGCCGAGAAGAAAGCCGGCAATGGCGCAAGAAGGTACTGACCCGGCTAGACAGTGCAGAGTATGGTAAGGGGCGACTAGCACTTAGCGGAGTTGACGGACGCGACCCAACCGCAGATATACGCCTGATTAACTACTGCCAATCGATCCCAGTAGAGCAATTCCATAAAAATGGCACTAATCGTTGGCTACTAAGACGAGCACTAAAACGCTACTGGCCATCCGCAACAATTAACTCCCGCACAAAAGGCAAGCAAGGATCGGACTGGCAATACAAAATGAATAAAGAGCAGCATGAACTTTATCGCGAGCTCGATTTATTTCGAAAGCAACCGCTGGCATGTAGCCTTCTCGACATACCATTCATTCAGAGTCAGTTAACGGCTTCTTCTTCGCCAGACAGAATCAATGAAACCCAAAGAAACTTCAAACTACTGCGACTTATCGCAGCCGGTCATTTTATAAACATGGCCGCAACAAAAAACATACACTCATAGCAATCAGAGAAGAGTTTCTTCTCATCGACCACTATGGTTCCACTGACGAAAACGAGACGAGTGAAAATTGTAACGCCCTACTGAAACCACCCCAGATATAACGCTTGTCAGCCTTCAGGAAGACCACTCGTCTCGTCACTACAAACCACAACCACTTAGCTAGAGCCACCAGCACCATCAAAAGTGTTGGTGGAGCCTGCCATGGTCAGATCATCAACCTCATGTACCTCGACAACCGGTGCCTTCCACTGTTTACGCACAGCATCCGACTCGCGGCCCAAATCTTCAGTCACTTGATCATTAACAATTTTCATCACAACCCTCCAACGCGCCAGGCGCCAACTATCAAGTACATATTTCTAGCACATCCCGCTAATTCCGTCCATCCAACCACCTCTCTTTCCAACCTCAGATAGCCCTCTCCTTTACATGAGAGTCGCCATCTCTCATTTGTAAAATTCCCAACCAGTACTACAGTAAAAGAGCGCCTGAAAAAGCAGGCGCATTAATGAAAAGGAAATTATTAAAAACACGATGAAGTCTTTATGCATATTATTCATGAGCAAGGCAGTCTATAGCCTTGCCTATAAACAATATGCTCGAAGGCTTCCTACACAAGGAAAAAAACATGGATCCATTTGTAGGTGAGATCACCCTATTTGCATTTGACCGCATTCCTCAGGGATGGCTACCGTGCAATGGTCAAATACTAAACGTCAACCAATATGCCGCGCTTTTTAGTCTACTAGGCTCGGTTTATGGCGGCGATGGCAAAACCACATTCGGCCTACCGGATCTGCGCGGCAGGGTGACCGTCAATCAGGGCACAACCGCCGCACCGGCCTATATCATGGGACTGGCAGCGGGGCTGGAAAGCGTCACATTAGCTACTAGCCAGATTCCCATCCATACCCATCAAATGTATGCAGTGGATTTGCCACCAGGTAATAACAATCCGGCTAACAATATGTTGTCCCAATCCGTGACATCTATTTACGCTGCCGGTACCTCCACACTACAGGCTCTCGCCTCAGACAGCATGGCAATAACAGGTAGTTCACAGCCACACGAAAACCGACAACCCTCCATTGCGCTACAGTTTTGTATCGCAACTGTGGGTCTCTACCCGATGCGCCCCTGAATCAATACGGACAACCGCAATAGCCATCAAAAAAAGGAAGCACCATGGACGCTTATGTGGGTCAGATTCGCCTATTTGCCGGAGACTATGCTCCAAGCGGCTGGGCCTTGTGCAATGGAGCGACACTCAACATTGTAGGCAATGAGATACTTTTC
Source organism: Pseudomonas berkeleyensis (assembly GCF_014109765.1). Lineage (NCBI taxonomy): Bacteria > Pseudomonadati > Pseudomonadota > Gammaproteobacteria > Pseudomonadales > Pseudomonadaceae > Pseudomonas > Pseudomonas berkeleyensis. The sequence continues at coordinate 975,993 of NZ_CP059139.1, read as the reverse complement.
GCTCTGATCAGCAATATTTACGGCGGCGACGGAAAAACCAACTTCAAGTTACCCGATCTTCGCGGCAGACTACCTTTGCATATTGGCAAGGATCCTCAAGCCACGGTCAATTACACCATCGGCCAGACGGTAGGCACTGAGACTGTCACCATCACCACAGCAAATCTTCCCGCTCATAATCATGTCGTCAATGCAACCAAGGCCGATGCCACAACGACAAGCCCGCAAGGTGGACCATTACTTGGCAAACCTGCACTGGGCTTTTACATGCCAGAAAGCGCTGTAGTTTTCGCCAAATCGCCAATGAACGACGCGGCTCTGGGTGCAGCTCCCGGTGGTAGCCAGGGCCACGCCAACATCATGCCCACAATTGCGATGAACTACATCATCTGCACAGTTGGCCTATTCCCCAACTTCCAATAAGCAGAAGCTCAGATAAATACGGAGAATGACATGGATGATGCATTTATCGGAGAAATCCGGATCATAACCTGGAACTGGGCACCGGACGGGTGGTTACTGTGCAATGGTCAGCTATTAAACATTTCCCAATTTCAGGCACTGTTTGCCATATTGGGTAACCGGTTCGGAGGAAGCATACAGAACCAAAACTTCCAGCTACCGGATCTACAGGGCAAGGCCGTTGCCTGCTACGGCCAGGGCACAGGATTGACCAACCGCGCCTTCGGCGCCACATTCGGGTCTGAGAGCATCACTCTGACCACCAGTCAAATTCCACCTCATGACCATGCCTTGTTTAGCGGTTCCTCGTCAGCAGGCCCTACAGCCTATGTGCAAACGCCTGCAACCGATAACTATATCGGCCATGTACCTGGATCAGGCCAAAAAAGCTTCGTACCGCAAACAACACCCCAAGTCAGCATGAGCCCCTCTGCAATATCTCCGGTAGGCAATGGTGCTGCGCACGAAAACCGCCAACCGTTTCTCGTGATGAACTACATCATTTGCTACGACGGAGAATACCCAATTCACCCCTAAGCCGAACCAATAGTTCAAGCAGCTTAGGCGCACTCAGAAGAGTACGCCTAAGCACTCTAAAAGAACGCTCACGGGTCTGCGCCGACAATGTCGGGGCAGGTAAATAATGGCAGGGGACGATGCGGTATCGTTGCAGCAAGGCTTGGCGGCCCTAGGCGCAGCCCCGAGTGCCGCAGCCCTTCTTGCGGCTATCGGCGTACAGCGGCCATCTCCCCCTCTGATCCGAGTCATGGACACTCCTTGCGGTGAGCCTTATCCACCTTAAATCAGTGTCCACTAAGCCCGGAACAGATCAGACAGACCACTACGCAAAACGTCGAGATTCATAACCCAGCTCTTGCGTGGTCGTCATGAAGGGCCGAACCTATGGCATCGCCCTACCCCTGCCCGATGCCATGCAGCTCAAGCACAAGATCGTCACCCTCAGCCTCCTGCCCCTGCTGCTCGCGGTCACCGTGGTCGGCCTGCTGGTGATGCTGCAGAACCAGCGCCTGGGCGAACAACAGGCGCAGTTGATCGAACAGAGCATCATGAGCAGCAAGAAGGCCGAGCTGCGCCACTACGTAGGCCTCGCCCTCAGCACCATCGAGCCGCTTTACCAGAGTGGCGACGACGAGCAGACCCGCCAGCAAGTGCTCGATGTGCTGCAGCGGATGAACTTCGGCAGCGATGGCTACTTCTTCGTCTATGACGAGCATGGCCGCAGCCTGATGCACCCGCGTCAGCGCGAACTGGTCGGCCGCGATCTGTGGAACATGACTGACGGCCGCGGTCTGCCAGTGATCCAGGCACTGCTGAAAAGCGCCAGCGAGGGCGACGGTTTCCAGCCCTATCGCTGGCGCAAGCCCTCCAGCGGTGAGGAATCCGAGAAGCTCGCCTACGTGGTGATGCTCGATCGCTGGGGCTGGATGCTCGGCACCGGCATCTATCTCGATGACGTCGAACAGGCCATCCGCCAGGTACGTAGCGACGTGACCGACGGCCTCTACAGCACCGTGCTGACCATTGGTGTGGTGGCGCTGATCGCCGTCTTGCTGGTGTACGCCAGCGGCCTGACTCTCAACGTCAGCGAGCACCGCTTGGCCGACCGCAAACTGCAGCAACTCACCCAACGCATCGTCACCTCGCAGGAGGAAGAACGCTCGCGGGTATCACGTGAGCTGCATGACGGCATCAGCCAGCAACTGGTATCGATTAAGTTCCAGTTCGAGCTGGCCGCCCAGCAGCTCGATACCGCTGACGCTCGTGCCGGCGCCACCCTGCACCGCGGCATCGAGCACCTGGCAGGCGCCATCGGCGAAGTGCGGCGTATTTCCCACGACCTGCACCCTTCCCTGCTGGACACCCTCGGCCTGTCCTCGGCTATCGGTCAACTGGCATCGGAGTTCGCTCAACGCAGTGGCCTGACCGTCGACTACCATAACGATCTGGGTGACGCGCGCCCGCCCACCGGGGTGACCGTGGCGCTGTTTCGCATTCTCCAGGAGGCGCTGACCAACATCGAACGGCACGCCCATGCCAGCCATGTGGAAATCGACCTGCATGGCACGCCGCGACGGATCGAGCTGCGCATTCGCGACGACGGTGTCGGCTTCGACCCTGATCATATCGAGCACAGCCACGGCGGTATCGGCCTGCGCAATATCCGCGAACGGGTCGAGCACTTTGGCGGTCAGTTCCGCATCAGCTCACACCCGCAACGCACCGAACTGCACGTGGCTCTGCGCCTGGAACCCAATTGAAGGAGGCAGGATGGACAGCGCTTCGATCCGCATCGCCCTGATCGACGACCACGCTTTGGTGCGCGACGGCGTGCGCGCGCTGCTGGAAATGGTCGAGCGCTTCAAGGTGGTCGGCGAAACCGGCTGCGGCAAGGAGGCACTGACCCTGGTCGAACGCGAACGCCCCGACATCGTAGTCATGGATATCGGCCTCAAGGACATCAACGGCCTGGAGCTGACAGCCACGCTCAAGCAACTGCACCCATCGCTCAAGGTGCTGATCCTGAGCATGTACGACAATCAGGAGTACGTCAGCCAGTCGCTACGCGCCGGCGCCTCGGGCTACGTGCTCAAGGATGCGCCATCGCGCGAGATCGTCTCGGCCATCGAGGTGCTCGCCGTGGGTGGACGCTTCTACAGCAGCGACATCGCCGAGAAACTGGCTAGCAGCGAACCGCAGCAGGAAGCCGAACTGACCCCACGCGAACGCCAGGTGTTGTTGATGATGGCCCAGGGCCTGAACAACAAGGCCATGGCGCGCGAACTGGCGATCAGCGTGCGCACCGTGGAAACCCACCGCCTGAGCATCCGCCGCAAACTGGATATCGAGAAACCTGCCGACCTGATGCGTCAGGCCATGGAACACGGCTGGTCACCTGAGCTGGACGCGCGCCCGGAATGAGGCGCGCGCCGCGAGCGGCGAAGCGCACTCAGTGGATGCGGCAGGCGGCCTCGGCGGCCTGGCGACGCTGACGGCGCGCCTCGATACGCTGCCGTTCACGCAGCACCGCATCGCGCGATTGCACGGCCTGGGCATCGAAGTTGAAGGCACGGGAGAAGAAGTCGAAGAACAGGAACATGATGGTGTCTCCTTGTTTGGATACGCCTTCATGCTGCGCGCCGATAGCCTGCTACCTATTGACCTGAGTCAATTTCCCCAAGGCGGTTATCGCGGCAGAACGCCGCAGCCGATACAGAGACGTAGCCCGGATGAAATCCGGGAAGAACGACACCGCAAAAGCCCCGGACTGCATCCGGGCTACGCCATCCTCTACTCGAACAATGCATCCAGCGCCTGCTCCAGACGTGTCACCGGGATGACCTGCAGCCCCGCTGGAGACTCCTTCGGCGCATTGCCCTTAGGCACGATGGCGCGTTTGAAGCCGTGCTTGGCAGCCTCCTTCAGCCGTTCCTGGCCGCTCGGCACCGGGCGGATCTCGCCGGACAGACCAATCTCGCCGAACACCAGCAGGTCATGCTCCAGCGGCCGGTTGCGCAGGCTGGAGATCACCGCCGCCATCAGCGCCAGATCGGACGCCGTCTCTAGCACCTTGACCCCGCCAACCACGTTGAGGAACACATCCTGGTCATAGGTCGGGATGCCACCGTGGCGATGCAGCACAGCCAGAAGCATGGCAAGGCGGTTCTGATCCAGCCCCAGAGTCACCCGCCGCGGGTTGGCTAGGTGACTGGTGTCGACCAACGCCTGCACCTCCACCAGCATCGGCCGCGAGCCTTCCCAGGTGGCCATCACCACACTGCCGGGCACCGCCTCCTGAGCGCGGGTGAGAAAGATCGCCGAGGGGTTGGAAACCTCCTTGAGGCCCTTGTCGGTCATGCCGAACACGCCCAGCTCGTTGACGGCGCCGAAGCGGTTCTTCACCGCCCGCAGCAGGCGCAGACGGCCATCGGATTCACCTTCGAAATACAGCACCGTGTCGACCATGTGCTCCAGCACGCGCGGGCCGGCCAGCGCGCCTTCCTTGGTGACGTGGCCGACGAGGAAGATCGCCGTGCCGCTCTGCTTGGCGAAGCGCACCAGCAATGCTGCGCTCTCGCGCACCTGAGCCACACCACCCGGCGCCGACTGCAGTTGCTCGGTGAAGATGGTCTGGATCGAGTCGATCACCATCACCTTGGGTTTTTCCTGCCGCGCGGTGGCGATGATCGTCTCGATGCAGGTTTCGGTCATCACCTTGAGCTTGTCCTGCGGCAAGTCCAGGCGCCGCGCACGCATGGCAACCTGCTGCTGCGATTCCTCACCAGTGACGTACAGCGCCGGAAAGCGCTGGGCGATGTTGCACAGGGTCTGCAGGAGGATGGTCGACTTACCGATGCCCGGGTCGCCGCCGATCAGCACCACCGAGCCATCGACCAGGCCGCCACCGAGCACACGATCCAATTCACCGGAAGCAGTGGAAAAACGCGGAATTTCCTCGACACTGACTTCTGCCAGGGTCTTGATATTGGCCTTGTCGCCGGCCCATCCGGTGCGCCCGCTGGGCGTAGCGCCCTCGACCACGGTTTCCACCAGGGTGTTCCAGGCGCCACACTCGCCACACTGCCCAGCCCATTTGGGAAAGGTGGCGCCGCACTCGGTGCAGCCGTACATGCGTTTAGCCTTGGCCATGGGGAAATCGTCCTGCCTGTTGAGCGAAGGCTGGAACGATACCGAACTACTGGATAGATTTACAGACCAGAGCGATCCACCGCCACGCACGTTTCGCCAGCACCTGCACGCGCTCGCCACTCCGACCAGGCAATCAGTGCCGCACCGGCAAGCAGCAACAACGCCCATGCAGGAAACAACTGGCGCAGTTCCAGCCAGTGGCTGAGCCCGGCGCCCAGCAAGCTGCCGCCGAGCATGCCCAGGGTTTGCGCCAGGCTGAACAGACCGGAAACGCCGCCCTTGTCCAACGGCAGCCGGGACAGACGACCGACGTTCGCCAGGTGCACCGCCGAAGCCGCCAGGCTGAGCAGCACTGCCGCCAGCAGCAAACCTGCGAAGGAGTCGAGCCGGCCCATCAGCCATAAAGCCAGGCAACCAGCCGGCAAGGCCAGCAGGTAGATCGTCCGCGGCGCCAGCCCGGCCAACAATCGGCCAAGGCCAAACAACGCCAGCACCGTGACCAACCCCTGCGTGGTCAGCAACGCCACGGCTTCGCTCTGCGACCAGTGCAACTGCTCCAGACACAAGACCAGGGCGAAGGTGGCGAACAGGCTGCCAGTTGCACTGGCCAACCACTCGATCAGACAGCAGTGGCGCAAGGCAGGCTCGCCAAGCAACACCGGCAAACCACCGGAGCGCCGGCTGGTGCTGACCACCGATGCCTCCTGGCGCCAGAAACGCAGCCCCCACAGCCCCATCCCGGCGAAACTGAGCGCGACCCAGACGAACGCCAATGCACCGAAGTGGCTGTACAGCCAATTGCCCAGCCACGGCCCCAGCAACAGCAGGCCAACCATCAGCGCACCACGGAACCAGCCCGCCTTGCTCATCCCCAACTCGGGCAGGCGTTGCAGGAACAACCCACTCATCGCCACCGAACGAAACGGCACGCAAGTGCCCACCAGCAGGCGCAGCGCCGCCAGCCAGAGCCAGTTCGCCCAGGCCAGAATGGCCAGGTGCAGCAACACCGGCAGCAAGCTGGCCAGCAGGTACAGCCGACGACTGCCGAAACGGTCGATCAGCAGCCCCGCCGGCAGGGTCAACAGCACCATGCCCAGGGCTTCGGCCGCGCCGATCAGGCCGATCTGCGCGGCGCTCGCGCCCAGCTCCAGGGCGTACAGGGTGGTGATCAGCTTGGCCATGCCCAGGGTGGCGCCACTGAGCGTGGCCAGTGAGAGAAACGGCAGCAGGAACGCGCCGCCCCTCATCGCGCGTCCCGGAACAGCCAGCCCAGCTCGCCGGCCAGAGCCTCTGCTGCCGCCAGCGGCGCCGGGTCGATCCAGCTGGCGACATCGAAGTCACCGGGCAGGAAGCCTTCGCGCAGGAGGAAATCCTTCTGCAGCGCCAGGCCCTGCCGATACGTGTCGCTCAGCGCCGGGCGCAGGTGCAGATGGAAACTCTCACCATAGCCCTGGAGGATCGACTCGGGGCTGCTGGCGGTCTCCTCGGCCAGGGCGAGCACTGCCGCGTCACGGTGCTCACGCGCCCAATCGGCGGTGGTCAGGAGCACGGCCAGGTATTGGCTGACCAGCTCCGGCGCGCGCTGCACCAGGTCGCGGTTGACGGTGATCGGTCGTGGCGTGCCGGCGTTGACCCGCACCAGCGGATCGGGATGGGCATTGATATCGAGCAAGGCGCGCAAACCATGCTTTGCCTGCAGCGCGACGCTACTCGCGCCCTTGGCATAGATGGCATCAACGCGTCCTTCGAGCAGTGCCGCGAGCAGATCGGCACGGTCGCCACCCGCGCCAGCCTGGCCGGTTTCGCGCAGGTCGAATTCACCGCCTTCGATATCGACGAAGGCCACCGCCTCGCGTGGCACCTCGGCCAGTTCGAGGGCCGTGAGCAGGCCGCGCAGATGCGCGGTACGGGCGATATCGACATTGCGCGTATGGTGCTTGGGCAGCCCCAGGCGTCGCCCCTGCAGGTCGCTCGGCTCACGCAGCGGGCTGTCGTCGCGTACCAGCAGCACCTGGCGCTCGTCCACCCAGGTGATGCCGACCACCAGGGTGTCCTGGCCGCTGGAGCGCGCCCAGATCGGCGGCACGTTGCCGCCCTCGCGGAACATGTCCGGATGCGCGTGGTTGTAGTGCGCCTCGCGCACCCGGGCGTCCGCAGAGGCGCGCAACGACTGCAGCTCGACGCCGCGCTCGGCGAAGGCGCGATGCAGCCAGCGGTAGTGCTGGGCGATACCGGAAGTGGTCGGCACCGGGCAGCGGCTGTACCACAGCGCGGGGCAGCCGCTGTCGAGATTGAGAACGGTAGGGGTGCTCATGGCGGTCATTCCTCGGAGAAATAGGGTTGGGCAAGCTGTTCGAGCTGGGTCACATGGCCGTCGATCAGGCCGAGCACTGCGCGGAAGGCAGCGCCGTCGCGCATGTCCAGATCCAGTTGCTGGAGCAGCGTCGCGGCATCGATCGAACTGCCCTGGCGCAGGGCCGCACACCAGCGCTCGGCGGCCTGCGGATCACTGGCCAGGCGCACTTGGTAGAGGCTGGCAATGCTTTGTCCGGCTGCGTAGGTATAGGGGTAGAGCCCCATGTAGTAGTGCTGCTGACGCAGCCAGGTGAGTCCGGCCGTGTCGTCGATGTCCACCGCATCGCCCCAGAAGTCGCGCAGCACCTGGGTCTTGATCCGCTCCTGGGCTTCGGCACCGGGCAGGCTCCCGGCATCCGCCTGGTGATAGACGCGCACCTGGAACTCCGACTCCAGATAATGGGTGACGAAGTTGTGGTAGTAGCTGCTGAGCAGCTCGAACACCGCCGACAGGCGCTGGGTCGCATCGTCGCTGCGCAGCAGATGAGCGGCCAGCAGCAGCTCGTTGAGGGTCGACGGTGCCTCGATGAAATAGCGCAGCGGCGCGGCGTTGAGCACCGCCTGGTGCTCGGCCGACCAATGGAAATGCACGGCATGGCCCAGTTCGTGGGCCAGCAGAAACATGTCGCGCGGGCTGCCCGTCCAGGTCATCAGCACGTAAGGATGCGGCCCGAACGGGCTGGAGCAGCCGGAGCTGTCGACCTTGTTCGGCTGCTGACCGTGCTCCACCCAGCGCTCGTCGAAAGCGCGGCGCAGCACCTCGGCATAGTCATCGCCGAGCGATTGGCCAGCAGCGAGGATGGCTTCGCGGGCGAAATCGAAGCTGACCTCGCCGGGAATCTGTGGCGGGTAGGCCTTGAGGTCGTGAAAGGCCAGCTTCGGCAGACCGAGCAGACGCCGCTTGACCTCGACGAAGCGGCGCATCAGTGGCGCCAGCCCTTGATTGAATACCGCACGCTGGGCCTCGAAGAAGGCGCGGTCGATACCCTGCTGCCAGAACAACAGATCCAGGGTATCGCTGAAACCGCGCAGACGCGCCAGGCTCACCTGGCGCGACACCTCACCGGCATAGGCGGCGGCGAAGGCGTGCCGATGCGCCGACACGCCATCGGCGAACACCCTGGCGGCCGAAGCCCGCAACCTGGCATCGGGACTGGTCTCGAAGCGTTTTTCGAAACGCGACAGGCTGAACGGCCAGCGCACGCCTGCTGCATCCTCGACCTCGGCGAAACGCAGGTCGCCGGCCTTGATCCGCCGGTACAGCTGCACCGGCAGTTGCAAGCTGGTATCCAGCGCGGCGAGGGCGCGCTCGACCTCGCCAGCAAGCACGTGCTGACGGCCAGCGCGCAACGAGCGATAGCGCCCGGCATAAATGCCCAGTCCCGGTTCGACGTGCAGCCACTGCGCCCAGGCCGCCTCATCGGTCAGCACCAGCAGCGCATTGAACGCTGCCAGGCGCTGACCGATAGCCGCACCGGATTCGCGCAGGCGCGCCGCATGACGCTGCGGCTCACTGGCGCGGCCATCGACGAAACTCTGGATGCCCATATAGGCGGACAGACGTCCCTGCCGGCGCTGCAAGCCGTCTACAGCCTGCAGCCAGACCAGCAGCGCCACGCCATCGCCAGGTGGCTCGGGCGCCACCTCATCCAGCAGCCCGCGCAGCTCGTCCAGGGCGGCCTCCCAGGCCTGCTGGTCGGCGAACAGATCCGCCAGGGCGCAAACCGGCCCGGCGACAGGCACATCGCTCATGCGAACCTCAGCGCAGGTGGGTGAAGTAGCTGTAGCCAAGGCGCGCCAGACGTTGCGCGGCCAGTTCCACGGCCTTGACCTGACCGACCAGCACCACGGGCACCTCGGGGCTGCCTTGCAGGCCGGCACTGCTGGCCTCCCAGTCGTCCAGGCTGACGCGGCGCGGAGTCACCAGCTTTTCCAACAGCGGGTTGTGGTGATCGACGGCGATGACCTCCAGTGGCTCGCCGGACGCCAGCGCCTCGCTCACCTCACCGAAGGTCGAGGGATGCACCCCGGACACCACCTGGCGCTGCACCGCTGACGGCGTACGCACGTAGTTTGGGCTGTCGGGCGCCTCGAACACCGGCAGGCCGGAGTTGGCCGGGTCGTCCAGGCCGGCGTCGTACAGGTGCAGGTGCAGGGTCTGGATGTCGTCCTCGACTTCCAGGGTGTGGTACAGGCCGCTGCCGATGAAGGCCGGTGCTCCCGGTACCACGTCGGTGACTTCCAGCACTTCCAGCTGGCCCTGCCCTTCGACGCTGGCGTCGTCGGTACGCTGGTAGATGCGGTTGCGCTCCAGGCCTTTCACCGCCCCCATGGACACCCAGGCCGGATGCGTGTGCGGCTGGGTCTGCACCTTGCCGTAGATGCCACCGGTGATGTACAGCGCGTTCTGCCGGTCAGCGTCCTCACCCAGGCGATACAGCCCGGCGTGGGTGTTGAGCTTGATCGGGAAGCTGTCGATGGGGAACAGCTCGCTGCGCTGGCTGAGGGCATTCACCGCGTTCTTGATGCGCGCGACGAAGGCCGGGGTTTCACCGGCCTCCTCGGCCTTGGCGGCACGCACTTCCTCGATCAGGGCACGGATCGCCCGGTTGCGTTCATGAATCAGGGACATTTCAGTTCTCCACGTCAGAAGTATTGGCGGCGTAGCGCTGATGCTGCTCGGCTACCCAGGGGTTGGCAGGAATGCCATGGCGTTTTTCCAGCTCGACGATCAGCCCGCTGCGGTGCCAGTCGGCGACCACCTCATCGAGAAAGGCGCGCAGCTGAGGGCGGTTGTTGCGCAGGGTGATCGACCAGTAGGCGAAGTCCTGGCTCGGCAGCTTGATTTCAAAGTCGCGCCAGACATTCGCGCCGTCGCGCTGCAGCAGCACCTCGAAGTAGGTGTCGTAGGCCGCCAGGCCCAGGCAGCGGCCGTCGACCACGGCCTTCTGCGAGTCGATCTCGCCGCCGAAGTAGGTAACGAAGTTGATGCCGAAGCGACGCTCGCCGATGCGCAGCCAGGAGTTGGTCGGCGACGAGCAGATGCTCTTGCCGCGCAGCGATTCCCAGCTGTCGATGGGCGTCGACTTGAGCGCCAGCACGGTGGTGCCGGAGCGGTAGAAACCAGGCTCGGCGAAGTCCAGCTGCACCTTGCGTTCCGGCGAATAGGAAAGCGTCGAGACCATGAAGTCGCAGCGCCCCTGGCGGACGAATTCGATGCGGTTGGTCGGTGTCACCCGCACCACCTGCAACTCCAGCGAACGCCCCAGACGCTGCTCGAGGCGTTGCTGCACGTCGACGATCAGGTCGTGAATCATGCCCGCCGGCTTGCCCTGCTCGTCATAGTAGGCGAACAGCGGGAAGGCCATGGTGGTGCACACCGCCACCCGTCCACGGTCACGGATCTGCTTGAGGCCGTCGGCCGGTTCGTCGGCCGCCAGCAGCGGGTTTGCCGTCAGGGCCAGCAGCAGGCTGGCCAAAAGTGCGAAGCGCATGGTTCAGCTCCTGCCCTGGAAACGGTTGAGCGGACGCGCCAGGCCAAGCTTCTCGCGCAGCGTGCCGGAGGCGTATTCCCGCTTGAACAGGCCGCGCTCACGGAGGATCGGCAACACCTGCTCGGCGAACTCGCGCAGGTTGTCGTCCAGGTACAGCGGCTTGAAGTTGAAGCCATCGGCGGCGCCCGACTCGAACCACAGCTGCAGGTCGTCAGCCACCTCCTCGGCCGTGCCGAGCAATACGCGGTGACCACCGGAACCGGCCACCTGCAGTGCCAACTGGCGAATGCTCAGGCCTTTCTCGCGCGCCTGGCGCAGGAACAGCGCCTGCTTGCTGCGGTTGCCGTTGGTCAGCGCCAGCTCGGGCAGCGGGCCGTCGAGGGGATAGGCCGACAGGTCAGTGCCACCCGACAGCGCGGAGAGAAACGACACCGCCACGTCGATATCGATCAGCTCATTGAGCGCACGCAGCTTGTCCTCGGCTTCGCCGCGGCTGCGCCCGACTATCACCGACAGGCCGGGCATGATCAGTTGCTGCTCCGGCTGGCGACCGAAGGCTGGCAGGCGCGACTTCAGCTCGCGGTAGAAGGCCTGCGCCTGGGCCAGCTCCTGCTGGGTGGTGAACACCACATCGGCGACCCGCGCCGCCAGTTGCAGGCCCTCCTCCGAGGAGCCAGCCTGCACCACCAGCGGATGGCCCTGCGGCGGACGTGGCACGTTGAGCGGCCCGCGCACCGAGAAGTGCCGGCCGCGATGCTCCAGCGGGTGCACCTTGCTGCCATCGAGGTAACGGCCACTGGCCTTGTCACGCGGGAAGGCGTCGTCTTCGAGGCTGTCCCACAGCGCCTTGACCACATCGACGAACTCTTCCGCACGCTGGTAGCGCTCGCCGTGCTCGAAGTGCTGCTCGCGACCGAAATTGCCAGCCTCGGCATCGGTCAGCGAGGTCACCAGGTTCCAGCCGGCGCGACCACCACTGAGGTGATCGAGCGAAGCGAAGCTGCGCGCCACATGAAACGGCTCCTGATAGGAGGTGCTGGCGGTGGCCACCAGGCCGATGTCACGCGTCACCGCCGACAGCGCGGCGAGCAGGGTCAGCGGTTCGAGCCCAGCAGCACCGGAGGAGCGCTCGGCACTGGCCTTGTCACGCCCGCCGAAGGCCAGGCGGTCGGCGAAGAACAGCGCATCGAAACCGGCCGCCTCGGCCAGCTCGGCGGTGGCGCGGTCGGCGGCAAAATCCGGGGCGCCGTCGCGCGAGGCCGGGTGGCGCCAGGCGGCGACATGCGCGCCACTGGCCGCAGGGAACAGGAACAGCTTGAGGTGTCGCGGGGAAGAACTCATGGCAGGGCCTCGGGAAATCACAGGCAGTTGTCGAGGAAACGCTGGGTACGCGGGTCTTGCGGGGCGCCGAACAACTGGGTAGGCGGCCCCTGCTCGACGATGCGGCCACGGTCGGTGAAGAACACCCGGTCGGCGATCTCGCGGGCGAACTGCATCTCGTGGGTGACGATCAGGCAGGTCATGCCACTGGCGGCCACATCGCGGATGGTGGTCAGCACCTCCTTGACGGTTTCCGGGTCGAGCGCGGCGGTGACCTCGTCGAACATCATCACGTCCGGGCGCATGGCCAGGCTGCGGGCGATGGCCACGCGCTGCTGCTGCCCCCCGGACAGCTGGCCGGGGAAGGCCTCGGCCTTGTCCTCCAGGCGCACCTTGCGCAGCAACTCGCGGGCATATTCGCGGGCCTGCGGCAGCGGCTCCTTGAGCACGCTGGTCGGCGCCAGGGTGATGTTGTCCAGCACGTTCAGGTGCGGGAACAGGTTGTAGCTCTGGAAAATCAGACCGATGCGCCGGCGCAGCGCCAGCAGGTCGACCTGCGGGTCGTCGACGCGAATGCCGCAGACCTCGATCTCGCCAGCCTCGATCGGTGCCAGGCCATTGAGGGTACGCAGCAGGGTCGACTTGCCAGAGCCGGACGGACCGATCAGGCAGACGATCTCCGACGGCGCGACCTCCAGCGAAAAGTCGTCGAGCACCGGGTTGCCATTGAAGGATTTGCGGATGCCACGCACCGCGATCTGGGGACTAGTCATGCAGGCTCCACTTGCGTTCCAGCGCCTTGGAGGCACGAGAAATCGGGTAGATGTAGAAGAAGAAAACCAGGAACACGAAGAGGTAGCCGGGCAGCAGCAACTCGGGGCGCGACTCGGCGGCCAGGCGCAGCTGCATGGTGGTCATCAGATCCTCGATGCCCAGTAGGCTGGCCAGAGCGGTGGCCATGGTCACGGTGCAGTAGAGGTTCATCCAGGCTGGCAGCATGCTGCGCAGCGCCTGCGGCAGAACCACCTTGCGCAGGATCTGGCGGCGGTCGAGGCCGAGCGAAGCCGCTGCCTCCCACTGCGCCATGGGCACCGACTGGATGCCGCCACGCACCACTTCGGCGGCGTAGCCCGAAGCGGTCAGCGACAGGCCGACGGCGACCTTGATCCAGTCCGGAATCTGGTAGTACTCGCCGCCCCACTCCACCTCGAAGGGGATCAGGTACATGATGAAGAAGATCACCACCAGCCACGGCGCATTGCGAAAGAACAGCGTGAACAGCCGCGCCGGCCGTGCCAGCAGCGGCCGCGGCGAGACCTGCAGAGCGCCGAGCAACAGCCCCAGCAGGCTGGCCAGCACGACCGAGACCAGGCCGATCCAGATGTTCACCGCAAAGCCCTGCAACAGCGCCGGCAGCCAGCGCCAGAACAGCTGCAGCACGTCGCCATGGCTCTGCAGCCAATGTGCGATCCAGCCCAGCACGGCAAGCGCCAGCAGTTTCGCCGGGGTCGGCCGCAGGTAGCCGGCCAAGCCACGCAGGCCGCCAGCGGCACGCTCGAAGGAAGCAACGAAGGTATTCATAGGCCGTGGTACCCCGGCAAGGTCAGGCGGCGCTCGATGGCGCGCATGCCCATCGACACCAGCCCGAGCAGGGTGAAATAGGTGATGAACAGCACGACCATCATTTCCGGCACGTTGAAGTTGTCGCTCCAGATCCGGTTGGCCGCGTAGGTCAGCTCAGGTACGGCGATGGCGTAGGCCACCGAGGTCGCCTTGACTGCCTGCACCAGGCTGTTGCCCACCGACGGCAACGCGTTGCGCAAGGCCAGCGGCAGCACCACCTTGCGGAAGGTCTGTACCGGGTTCAGGCCAAGCGACTGCGCCGCCTCGATGGTCGAGCGCGGCACCGCATCGAGGCTGCCGCGAATCGCCTCCACCTGGTAGGCACCGGCATGAATGCCGAGCACCAACAAGGCCCAGAAGAAATTCACGATCAACTGGCTCTGTGCGTTGCCGTCGTTCAGCTCGAACGACAACAGCGCACCCAGGCCGAAGTAGAAGAAGAACAGCTGGATCAGCAGCGGCGTGTTGCGGAACACCTCGACATAGAGGGTGACCAGTTGCCGCGGCAGCTCCCAGCGACTGCCCTTCATCCAGGCGCCAAGCACCCCGATCACCAGCGAGATCGCCACGCTCAGTACCGACAGCGCGATGGTCAGCGCCAGCCCGAGGAGAAAGCGCTGGCGATCGATCGGGTCCCAGAGGATGGTCAGGTTCACGCCCCAGGACGTGAACCAGGCTTGGAGTAGTTCCATTACCCGCACCTCACCAGGCGAAGTTCAGCGAGGCGTAGTAGAAGGCCCCGTCGGCCGACAGCGGCGAGTAGCTGGTGTACTGGAAGGTACCAGTGGCGTTGTTCTCGGCGCGGGTGCGATCCGGGCGGGTGTCGAACAGGTTGTCGGCGCCCACGGTCAGCCGCCAGTTGTCGCTCCAGGAGTAGCTGGCGGACAGGTCAAGCGTCCACTTGGAGGCGAACTTCTGGTCGAGGTTGGGGCTAGTGTTGCTGTAGACCCAGAACGAACCATAGCGGTTGAGCGCGGCGTGCAGATCCAGGTTCAGCGCGCTGATCGAGTAGTCGCCGGCGATGATCAGCTTGTGCCGCGGGTTGGTGTCGGTCAGTTGGCCGACCTCGCGCCGCTCTACCAGGCTGATCGGGATGCCGAGCTGACCGAGGATCGCTGGGCTTTCCGCCAGGTCGGTGACCTTGGTGCGGTTGTAGGCGTAGGTCAGCGTGCCCTTGAGGTTGTCGCCGTTGTCCAGGCGCCAGCGGTACTCGCCGGTGAGGTCGAGGCCGATGGTGCGGGTGTCGGCGGCGTTGGTCATGTAACGCACGCTCTGGTAGCTGTCGCTGACGATGCCGTTGTCGAGCAGATACTGGCGGGCCACCGCCGAAGTCACCGGGAAGGCCGAGGACAGGTTGATGCGATCGTCGATGGTGATGCGGTAAGCATCGGCGGTCAGCGTCAGGTTGTCGGTCGGGCGCAGCACCAGGCCGATGGTCTGACTCTGCGAGGTCTCTGCCTTGAGCTCTTCAGCGCCGAGCAGGCGGGCAATATTGGAGTCCACAGCGAAGGTGCCGGACTGCACCAGCACCGGGCCGTTGCCCAGATCCTGACTCTGGCTCTGGATGCTCGAATAATGCTGCTGGGTCAGGGTTGGCGCGCGGAAGCCGTTGGACAGCGAGCCGCGCAGAGCGATGCGTGGGGTGAAGTCATAGCGAGCCGACAGCGAGCCGGACACCGAATTGCCGAAGTCGCTGTAGTTCTCGTGACGAGCCGCCAGCGACAGGGTCAGCTTGTCGGTGACCTTGCCCTCCAGATCCAGATAAGTGGCCAGGCTGTGGCGGCTCCAGTCACCGGCGCTCAGCGGCGAGATGCCCGGCATCGACACCGCACCGGCGCCATACCAGGAAGCGAAGTCACCGGCGCTGATCTCCAAATCCTGCGCCTGGTATTCCAGGCCGACGGACACCGACAGCGGCTCGACCAGGCCCACATCGAAGGCGCGCGACAGATTGAGGTTGCCGACCCACTGCGAGGACTCGTAGGTGCCGTTGTGGAAGTTGGTCGGCGAACTGCCCGTCTCGTTGAACAGCCGGGTGTTGACGCTCTTGATGTACGGGTCGTAGGTGTTGCGCCCCCAGTCCACGGAGGCGTCGTAGGCCCACTCGCCAGCCAACTGGCCACGGGAGCCGAATACCAGCGCCTGATCCTTGATCACCGGGTCGTACTGCGGCAGGTAGCCGTCCGGGAAGTAGGCGGCGACCGCGGCACTGGTAGCCCGCTGGCGGCCGTAGTGGCTCTGTGCGTCACGCCGACCCCAGGTACCGAAGCTGTACAACTCGACGGCATCGTTGAGGGCATAGCTGGCGTTGAAGGCCAGCTTGCCACTCTCCAGCGCCGGCGCGCCCACCTTGTTGGTGACCTGGCCATAGACGCCATCGGCCTGGGCGCCAGGGGTGATGTCCGCACCGGCACGGTTGGTCGCATCGTTGTGCTGGCCTTCAGCGGACAGCGTCAGTGAGCCGGACTCGCCCAGGGCGAAACCGGCGAAGCCCTGCAGCTCACGGCGCGTACCGTCGCCATCGTCATAACGGCCGAGGGTGGCGTTGATTCCGCCGCCTTCGCTCTGATCCTTGAGGATGATGTTGATCACCCCGGCAATGGCGTCCGAGCCGTAGCGCGCCGACGCGCCATCGCGCAGCACCTCAACGCGCTCAATGGCCGATACCGGAATCGCCGCCAGGTCGATCGGATTGGTGCCGCGCCCCAGGGCGCCACCGGTATTGAGGAAGGCACCGGCGTTACGACGCTTGCCATTGACCAGCACCAGCGCCTGATCCGGCGCCAGACCACGCATGACCAGCGGGCGCACCGCCTCACCACCGACGGTGTTGTGCGGCCGCGGCACACTGACCGAGGCCAGCAGCTTGTTCAGCGCACCGGCCAGATCACTGGTGCCCTGGTTGCTCAGCTGTTCGCCACTAATGACATCGATGGGCTGCACGGAGTCGGCAGCCTGGCGGCCACTTACGCGAGTACCGGTGACGACGACGGTGGAGAGCTTGTCGGCGCCATCGGCGGCAAAGGCCGGAGCCGGGAAAGGCAAGGCGAGACTCGCCAGGCCAAGAACGGGAAATGCACGCAAAGCAAGGAAGGAAGATGTTCTTCTCATGATGTTGGCTCGATCGCTGGATGGTTCACAAAGTCAACCGCGATCTGCCGACAGGTACGCGATAGCGAAAAAATGCAGCCTTATTCCTTGGCGGGAGCGCAATGCGCCTCTAGAATCCAAAGCAACTTCGCTATTTGCCTCGGGTTAATAGCACTTTAAGGAAATTAAAAAACATTAGAAATAGTTTTTAGTTATATAAATATTCATCAAAGGGAAGATAGCAGCCGATGAGAAACCCTAAAGAGGAATTGGATTTCGCTATAGCGAAATCAGCCAATGATTCCTCCCCGGCAGACGACTTCGTCGAACGCCTGAAAACCCTGTGCAATCGTGCCGGCAATGCCAGCGCACTGGCGAAGCAGGCGGGCATTTCCAACAGTGGCCTGAGCCGTTACCTCAATGGAGGCGATCCTTCGCGCAAGGTGCTGGTCAGCCTGGCGCAGGCAACGGGCGTCAGCCTGCAGTGGCTGGCCACTGGCGAAGGCCCGGTGGAGAAGAGCCAGGAAGGCGGCCGCCCCAGTTCGCTGACCCTGCTGCCCTGGCTGGGAGAGGAAGAGTCGGCCCAGAAAGAAGTGGTGGCCACGCGCAAGACCACCCTCACCTCGCAAGCTTTCTGTCGTCACTGGCTGGGCAGCAATGGGCTGGACAGCAAGGCCCTGGCAGCCATGCAGATCCGCGGCGACAGCATGTCGCCGACCATTCGCGATGGCGACATCGTGCTGATCGACATCAATGCCCGCGACATCCAGGACGACAAGGTCTACGTGATTCAGGACGCCGGCAATACCCTGGTCAGGCGCCTGCAGCTGGAGCCTGGCGGCAAGGTGCGCACGCTGTGCGACAACCCCTCGCACCGTGAATTCGAGATAGACCGCGAACACCTGGAAATCATCGGCCGCCTGGTGTGGCGAGGTGCCCTGCTGTGAGCGCACTCACCATCGAACTGGTTCCCACCACCCTCGAGCAGTTGCCAGTGATCCGCAACCTCTACCAGTTCTATTCCTACGACAGTTCCGAGTGGGAACAGGAAGACGTCGAAACGGATGGCCGTTTCTACATCCACGAGGAACATCTGCTGCGCTACTGGCAGGAGCCAGGCTGGAGTGCCAGCCTGATCCTGGCCGATGGTTTCATTGCCGGTTTCCTGCTGGTCGAACGCAGCGAGCTACCCGGGATCGAGGCCCCGGAGTTCGCCGATCTGTTCATTCTCAAACGCTACCGCCGTCAGGGTATTGGCCGCGCCCTGGTACAACAGGCGATGGGCGATGGCAGTACCTGGCTGGTGCGTTTCTACCGCCAGGACGACGTGGCCCTGGCCTTCTGGCAGAAACTGATGGGCGAGTTGCCGAGACCGCCAAGGGCAGTCTGGACGGAAGATGAAGCGGACGGATTGCTGACCTATCTGATCAACCCGCCCGTGCATTGAGGCCTATCGGCTCGCATGGCGTAGCCCGGATGAAACCCGGGAAAACCGGTGCGCACCGATAGCGATCCCGTAGGGTGCGCCACGCGCACCGCGTTATTCCAAGCAATCAACCACGACAGCCATTGCCACAACCACAGCACTGGCCCGCAGCCCGTTTGAGCTGACGCGCCAGTTCGTCCTTGAGCGCGACGCGGCTGAGTTTGAGGGCGCTGAGGGTGACGTCATCGAGCAACTCGATACCGTCTTCGATACGGCAGATACGCTTGTCCAGGGCCTCGTATTCTTCGGCCTGGCGAGAGAACTGCTCATCGCTCTGACGCAAGCGCTGCAGCTCATTGCGGTGTTCGGGAAAATCGTGAACCAGTGGGTGATGGTCGACGTGCATGGCGGAGCCTCTGACAAGGAAGATGACTCCAGCCTAGCGCCACACGTCGACCGTTCAGTTGATCCGGATCAAGCACTGCCCGCCTTGCGCAGCAGCTCGGCAATCTCATCCTTGAGCCCCACCCTCTGCAGCTTGAGCCCTTGCAGAGTCAGGTCATCGGTCGCCTCCCGTCCGTCCTCTATCTCGTAGATGCGCTTGTCCAGCGCCTCGTACTCGCCAGCCAGGCGAGGAAAGTGCGGGTCACTTTGCATCAGCTTGCGCATGACGTCGCCTTGCTGGGGGAATTCACGGGTCAGGGGATGATGTTCGAGCGGCATGAAAGAACCTCCTGCGGAAGAAACCTCCCATCAGCCTAGCTCAGTTAGTGCCACGCGGGTCGTCCGCGACGACCCGCGCCCGCTTCATACCGTCAGCGGCACCAGCAATACCTTGCTGACACGGCGATCCTTCACCTCGGTCACGGTCAGGCGCCAGTCGGCATGCTCCAACTGGTCACCGATCACCGGCAGGCGGTCGAGCAGGCTCATGGCCAGGCCGGCAACCGTCTGGTAGTCCTCGCTCGCGGCGGCGGCAAAACCCAGACGCTCACGCAACACGGCCAGGTTCAGCGCACCGTTGACGCGCCAGCCACCGTCGACCTGTTCGATCTCCGGGCCGTCCACCTCACTGGCATCCGGCAATTCGCCGGCAATCGCCTCGAGGATGTCGGTCAGCGTCAGCAGGCCTTCGAAACCACCGAACTCGTTGACCACGAAAGCCACGTGGGTCGAGGCCTGACGCATCTGCTCCAGCGCGCTGAGCACCGACACGCTTTCCGGCAGGTTGATCGGCGCCCGCACCAGGCTTTCGATGTCCGGCTGCTCGCCCTTGAGCAGTTCCTTGAACAGTTCCTTCTTGTGGATATAGCCCAGCGGCTCCTCGGGCTTGGAAGCACGCACCACCACCAGACGCGAGTGCGGCGAATCCAGCAGCACCTGGTGGATCTTCTCCGCCGGAGCGTCGATATCGATGCGATCGACTTCCATACGGTCGGTCATGGCCTTGCGGATCGACTGCTCGGCCAGGCCCAGCACGCCCCGGATCATCACCCGTTCACGACGGTCGAACAGCGCCTGCTCACCCGTTTCGCTACCGATCATGTCGGCGATTTCCTCACCAACCTCGTCAGCCTCGACCTTGCCGCCAAGCAGGCGCAGTACCGCATGCGCGGTGCGCTCACGCAGGCCACGCTCACCCTGCAAGCTGCGCTTGCGGCGCGAACGGGCGACCTGGTTGAACACCTCGATGAGGATCGAGAAACCGATGGCGGCGTACAGGTAGCCCTTCGGAATATGGAAGCCCAGGCCTTCGGCGGTCAGGCTGAAACCGATCATCATCAAGAAGCCCAGGCAGAGCATGATCACCGTCGGGCGCGCATTGACGAACGCGGTCAGCGGCTTGCTGGCGACGATCATCAGGCCGATGGAGATGATCACCGCGATCATCATCACTTCCAGGTGCTCGACCATGCCGACGGCGGTGATCACCGCGTCGAGGGAGAACACCGCGTCGAGCACGATGATCTGCGCCACCACCGGCCAGAACTTGGCATAGGTACGCGCACCACCCGGCTGATGCGTGCGCCCTTCGAGACGCTCGTGCAGCTCCATGGTGGCCTTGAACAGCAGGAACACACCACCGAACAGCATGATCAGGTCACGCCCGGAGAAGGTCTTGCCGAACACCTCGACCAGCGGGTCGGTCAGCGTTACCAGCCAGGCCATGCTGGCCAGCAGGCCGAGGCGCATGATCAATGCCAGGCTCAGGCCGATCACCCGCGCGCGGTCACGCTGCTCGGGCGGCAGCTTGTCGGCGAGGATGGCAATGAACACCAGGTTGTCGATGCCCAGGACGATTTCCAGGACGATCAGGGTCAACAGGCCTAACCAGGCCGTCGGATCAGCGATCCATTCCATTTAGCGTGCAGCTCTCTCTAGGGGAAAACGAAGGCAGCCGAAAGCATCGCGCAAGCCAGCTACAGGCGCGTGAATTTTCGACTGACGGAAAGAATGCGCAGCGCGGGGCTGCAAGAAGAATCGACGCCGAGTGACGCCATCTCTGTGAGGTGTCGCCCCCAACCAGTTTGGTGAGGGCGATCGACTACTGTCGCTGTCCATGAAGACCGAACGATGAGAAACAGACCGCTGAATGTACTGGAGCGCAGGTCACATCGAAAGTCGCCATTTTGTTACCAGTTCTTACCAGTAATTCTCGACCGCCACCTGACCTGGCCGACGCGTCAGGCTCAGATTCAGGCCACGAGCTTTCAGGCGCTGGCGAATGTCATCGATCATCTGCGGGTTGCCGCAGATCATCACACGCGAGTGCTCGGGCGTCAGCGACAGCCCTGCGGCACGCTCCAGCTCACCGTTGTCGAGCAGCTCGGTGATACGTGCACTCAGGCAACCCGGCACCTGCTCGCGGGTAACCACCGGCAGGTAAGTGAGCTTGTGCGCGAACTCGGCCAGGTGCTCCAACTCAGCGAAACCCTTGATCATCGGCTGATAGGCCAGCTCGGCGACGCTGCGCGCGCTGTACACCAGCACGATGCGCTCGAAACGCTGCCACACCTCGAAATCCTGCAGCATCGACAGGAACGGCGCGATGCCAGTGCCACTACCAAGCAACCAGAGGTCACGACCGTCGACGAAGCGATCCAGGGTCAGGTAACCGGTGGCCATCTTCTCCACCAGCAGGGTGTCGCCGACGCGCAGGCGACTCAGCTCACTGGTGAACTCGCCGCCCGGCACCACGATGGAGAAGAACTCCAGGTGCTCATCATGGGGAGCGGACACCAGCGAATAGGCACGCCAGACCACCGAGCCGTCGGCCTTTTCCACGCCCAGGCGCACGAACTGACCAGCGCGGAAGCGAAAGCCCGCATCACGCGTGGTGCGCAGGGTGAACAGGCTCGGCGTCAGCGTCTGCACGTCGAGCAAGGTCTGGCGGGTGAACTTGTCATCGCTGACGGTCATGCGAAGCTCCTGGCCGAATGGTGCCCGCAGTGTCGCGCAAAAGCCGCGCGACAAAAACCGTCAGATCGCAGGGGCATCCACTTCAGATCGCGGGTGGTGCTCACGCGCCAACGTGAGCACCAGCAGCGAGTCAGACGCGACGGGCGAGCAGATCCAGCGCCACGTCGACGATCATGTCTTCCTGACCGCCCACCATGCGCCGCTTGCCCAGTTCGACGAGGATGTCGAGGGTCTTCAGGCCGTACTTCGCGGCCGCCACTTCGGCATGCCGCAGGAAGCTGGAATACACACCGGCGTATCCCAGGCCGAGGGTTTCCCGGTCGACCCGCACCGGACGATCCTGCAGCGGGCGCACCAGATCGTCAGCGGCGTCCATCAGCTTGTAGAGGTCGGTGCCGTGGTTCCAGCCCAGGCGTTCGGCGGCGGCGATAAACACCTCCAGCGGCGCGTTGCCAGCACCGGCGCCCATCCCGGCTAGGCTGGCATCGATGCGGTCACAGCCCTCTTCCACCGCGACGATGGAGTTGGCCACGCCCAGGCTGAGGTTGTGGTGGGCGTGCATGCCGGTCTGCGTCTCGGGGTTCAGCGTGGCCTTGAACGCGCGCATGCGTTCGCGGATGTCGTTCATGTTCATGGCGCCGCCGGAGTCGGCCATGTAGATGCATTGCGCGCCGTAGCTTTCCATCAGCTTGCCCTGCTCGGCGAGTTTTTCCGCCGGGATCATATGGCTCATCATCAGAAAGCCCACGGTGTCCATGCCCAGACTGCGCGCATATTCGATGTGCTGTTTCGACACATCCGCCTCGGTGCAGTGGGTGGCCACGCGCACGGTACGCGCACCGGCGTCATAGGCGGCCTTGAGGTCGTGCACGGTGCCGATGCCCGGCAGCAGCAGCACGGCGATGCGCGCGTGTTCGATGACGTCGGCCGCCGCTTCGATCCATTCCAGGTCGCTATGCGCGCCAAAGCCGTAGTTGAAGCTGGAGCCCTGCAGGCCGTCGCCGTGAGTGACTTCGATGGAGTCGACCCTAGCCTGATCCAGCGCACGGGCGATGTCCTGCACGTTCTGGATCGAGTACTGGTGGCGGATGGCGTGGCTGCCGTCGCGCAGGGTCACGTCGGAGATGTAGAGTTTCTTGCCGTTCATATCAGTGTCCTCAACCGTTGAGCATCGCGCTGTTCAAGATCGACTGCGCCATACGCTCGGCGGTGGCCAGCGCGGCGGAGGTCATGATGTCGAGGTTGCCGGCGTAGGCCGGCAGGTAATGGGCGGCGCCTTCCACTTCGAGGAAGATCGAGGTCTTCAGGCCGCTGAAGCGACCGTGGCCGGGAATGTTCAAAGGCGCGGATTCGGGGATCACGTCGAACTGCACCTGCTGCTTGAGGCGATAGCCCGGCACGTAGGCCTGCACGGCGGCGGCCATTTCCTCGACGCTGGCGGCGATCTGCGCCTGGTCGACGGCTTCGCTGAGCACGAACACGGTGTCGCGCATCATCAGCGGCGGCTCGGCCGGGTTCATGATGATGATCGCCTTGCCCTTGGCCGCACCGCCGATCACTTCGATGGCCTTGGAGGTGGTCTCGGTGAATTCGTCGATATTGGCGCGGGTGCCGGGACCGGCGGATTTGCTGGCGATCGAGGCGATGATCTCGGCGTAGTGCACCTTGGCCACGCGCGATACAGCCGCCACCATGGGGATGGTGGCCTGGCCGCCGCAGGTGACCATGTTGACGTTGAGCTGGCTCAGGTTCTGCTCAAGATTCACCACCGGCACGCAGTACGGGCCAATGGCTGCCGGCGTCAGGTCGATCAGGCGGATACCCGGCTTGATGCCGCGCAGGAAGGCGTCGTTCTTCACGTGGGCGCCGGCACTGGTGGCATCGAAGACGAAGTCGATATCGGCGAACACCGGCAGGCGGGTCAGGCCTTCGACGCCTTCATGGGTGGTGGCCACGCCCAGGCGCGCTGCACGGGCCAGGCCGTCGGAGGCCGGATCGATGCCGACCATCGCGCCCATTTCCAGGTGCTTGGCGTTGCGCATCACCTTGATCATCAGGTCGGTGCCGATATTGCCCGAGCCGACGATGGCGACTTTCAGCTTTCTGCTCATTTCATTGCTCCAAAGGGCGGACGTCCCTGTCCGCCAGAGATCAGGACGCCTGCTCGATCACCACGCCCTGCGGCGCGGGAGTCTTCTTTTCCAGCTTGCGGTAGACGATGTAGGTCAGCAGCACACCGCTGATCATCACCGCCGAGAGGAAGTACAGGCCCGAGGACAGGGTGCCGGTGTACTCCTTGAGCGCACCGATACCGAACGGGCCAATGTAGCCGCCCAGGTTGCCGAACGAGTTGATCAGGGCGATGCCTGCGGCGGCGCTGGCACCGGTGAGGAATCGGCCCGGCAGCACCCAGAAGATCGCGGTAACCGAGAACAGGCTGAAGGCGGTCATGCACAGCGCCGCCAGTTGCAGCACCGGCGAGCCCAGCCAGGCGCTGAGGAACAGGCCGGCGGAACCGAGGATGTAGAGGCAGGTAAGGTGCCCGTAGCGGTCGTTGAGGCGGTCTGAGCTGCGCGGCACCAACAGCAGGCCGATGATGCCGAAGACATACGGAATCGCCGAGATGAAACCGGTGGTCAGATCGCTGCCACCGAACTGGTGCACCAGCGTCGGCAGCCACAGGCCCAGGCCGTAGGTGCTCAGGGTACTGGGCAGGTAGAGCAGCGCCAGCAGCAGCACGCGGCGGTCGGTCAGCGCCTTGAGCGGATTGGTGTGTTCGGTCTGGCCGTATTCCTTGCGATCCTTGTTCAACTCACCGAGCAGCCAGTTGCGATCCGCTTCGGCCAGCCAGGCAGCGTCTTTCGGCGTATCCGGCAGGATGCGCAGGGTCGGCCAGGCCAGGGCCACGGCCGGCAGGCCGATGACGATGAACAGCCACTGCCAGCCGTGCAGACCGGCGATGCCATCCATGCCCAGCAGGGCGCCCGACAGCGGGCCGGTGACCATCAGCGCAATGGGTTGGGAAAGAATGAAGAAGCCGAGCACCTTGCCGCGATGGCGCACCGGGTACCAGCGGGTGATGTAGTACAGCACGCCAGGGAAGAAGCCGGCCTCGGCCGCACCGAGCAGAAAGCGCATCACGTAGAAGCTGTACGGGCCGGTGACGAAGGCCATGCCGACGGTGATCAGCCCCCAGGTGATGAGGATGCGGGCGAACCAGCGCCGCGCGCCGAAGCGTTCGAGCAG
This sequence comes from Pseudomonas berkeleyensis, assembly GCF_014109765.1. Classification (NCBI taxonomy): domain Bacteria; kingdom Pseudomonadati; phylum Pseudomonadota; class Gammaproteobacteria; order Pseudomonadales; family Pseudomonadaceae; genus Pseudomonas; species Pseudomonas berkeleyensis. The sequence continues at coordinate 950,889 of NZ_CP059139.1, read as the reverse complement.
CAGGTTGCTGGGAACTTCGAAGATGAAGTAGCCGATGAAGAACAGGCCGGCACCGAAGCCGTAGGCCAGGTCGCTGAGGCCGATATCGGCGTTCATGTGCAGCTTGGCGAAGCCGACAGCGGAACGGTCGATGAAGGCAACCAGATAAAGCAGGATCAGGAAGGGAATCAACCTGAGGGTAAGCGTACGAATAATCCGAGCTTCCGCAGTCATGGCGGGTCTCCACATTGTTTTTGTTCTGGATCGTTATCAGGGCAGGCGATTGCGCAGGCACTCGTCGCCTGCCGAGTGGACGAGACAATATAGTAATACTTTTTAAGACGCAATGATTTCAAAATCAGTTTTTATAGGTTAAATTCAGCTCACCAAAACAAATTAGTCATACTAATAAGAGTTGACCGCGCCATGACTGATAAGAAGACCACCCTCCGCTCCGCTCAATGGTTCGGCACCGCCGACAAGAACGGCTTCATGTACCGCAGCTGGATGAAGAACCAGGGCATCCCGGATCACGAGTTCCGTGGCAAGCCGATCATCGGCATCTGTAATACCTGGTCCGAGCTGACACCGTGCAACGCGCACTTTCGCAAGATCGCCGACCATGTGAAGAAAGGCGTGCTCGAGGCCGGCGGCTTCCCCGTCGAGTTCCCGGTGTTCTCCAGCGGCGAGTCGAACCTGCGCCCCACCGCCATGCTGACGCGCAACCTGGCCAGCATGGATGTCGAGGAAGCCATCCGTGGCAACCCGGTCGACGCCGTGGTGCTGCTCACCGGCTGCGACAAGACCACCCCTGCCCTGCTGATGGGCGCTGCCAGCTGCGACGTGCCGGCCATTGTGGTGACCGGCGGGCCGATGCTCAACGGCAAGCACAAGGGCAAGGACATCGGTTCCGGCACCGTGGTCTGGCAGATGCACGAGGCCTACAAGGCCGGCGAGATCGACCTCAACGAATTCCTCTCGGCCGAAGCCGGCATGTCGCGCTCGGCCGGCACCTGCAACACCATGGGTACCGCCTCGACCATGGCCTGCATGGCCGAAGCACTGGGCACCTCGCTGCCGCACAATGCCGCCATCCCGGCCGTCGATTCGCGCCGCTACGTGCTGGCGCACCTGTCCGGCATGCGCATCGTCGACATGGTTCACGAAGACCTGCGTCTGTCGAAGATCCTCACCAAGGAGGCCTTCGAGAACGCCATTCGCCTCAACGCCGCCATCGGCGGTTCGACCAACGCGGTGATCCACCTCAAGGCCATCGCCGGACGCATCGGTGTGCAGCTCGATCTGGAAGACTGGACGCGCATCGGCAAGGGCACGCCGACCATCGTCGACCTGCAACCGTCGGGGCGCTTCCTGATGGAAGAGTTCTACTACGCCGGTGGCCTGCCTGCGGTGATCCGCCGCCTGGGCGAAGCCGGCCTGCTGCCCAACCCGGATGCACTGACCGCCAATGGCAAGAGCATCTGGAGCAACTGCCAGGCCGCGCCGCAATACAACGACGAAGTGGTGCGAACCCTGGACAACCCGCTGATCGCCGACGGCGGCCTGTGCATCCTGCGCGGCAACCTGTCGCCACGTGGCGCGGTGATCAAACCGTCCGCCGCCACCCCGGCACTGATGCAGCATCGCGGCCGCGCCGTGGTGTTCGAGAATTTCGACGACTACAAGGCGCGCATCGCCGATCCGGATCTGGATGTCGACGAAACCTGCGTGCTGGTGCTGAAGAACGCCGGGCCCAAGGGTTATCCGGGCATGGCCGAAGTCGGCAACATGGGCCTGCCGCCCAAGGTGCTGGCCAAGGGCATCACCGACATGGTGCGCATCTCCGACGCCCGCATGAGCGGCACCGCCTACGGCACCGTGGTGCTGCACGTGGCCCCGGAAGCCGCTGCCGGCGGCCCGCTGGCAGCCGTGCGCAATGGCGACTTCATCGAGCTGGACTGCGCCAACGGCCGCCTGCACCTGGATATCAGCGACGAAGAACTGGCCGGGCGCCTGGCCGATCTGAAACCCGACACCAGCGCCAAGATCTTCGACAGCGGCTACGCCCGCCTCTACGTCGATCACGTGCTGCAGGCCGATGAAGGCTGCGACTTCGACTTCCTGGTCGGCTGCCGTGGTTCGGACGTGCCGCGCCACTCGCACTGACGCCGCGCGATGACCTCCTTGGGAGCCCGCTCCGCCCGGGTGACGCTCCCCTTTTTATTCCCGCGCCGCACCGGCACGCCGGTGTGGCGCACTCCATCCGGGAGGAGAACGATCATGACCCGACACACGCCCGTCTCGCGCCTGCTCCCAACCACCCGCCTGCGCGCCGAAAGGCGCTGACACAAAGCGTAGGGTTGCGACCCATGGCCGTCTGTCCGAAACGGCGCGAGAGCGATGCTATGATGCGCGGCATTCATTCGGAGCATCGCCGACTTCATGGATTACCAGACCCCAAAACCGCGCAAGAGCATGCACGCCCGTATCGTTCACGAACTGGGCATGCGTATCGTCTCTGGCCGCTTCAAGCCCGACGAGAAGCTGCCACTGGAGTCGAGCCTGTGCGAGGAGTATCAGGTCAGTCGTCCGGTACTGCGCGAAGCGACCAAGGTGCTACTGGCCAAGGGCCTGGTGTATTCCAAGCCACGCGTCGGCACCGTGGTACGCCCACGCAGCGAATGGCACCTGCTCGATCCGGATGTTCTCTACTGGCTGGTGCAGAGCACGCCGCAGAGCGAGTTCTTCAACACCCTGGCCGGGGTTCGGCGGATTCTCGAACCGGAGATCGCCGCCATGGCTGCGACCACTGCGACCGAGGAAGACATCGCCGCCATCGAGGATGCCTACCAGCGCATGGAGAAGGCGCAGACGCGCCAGGAAATGCTGCAGCCGGACATCGACTTCCACCGCGCCATCGCCGAAGCCACCCACAACGACCTGCTTGCCTACATGTGCAACATGCTGTCGTTGCCGCTGCGCGAATCGATCACCGTCACCAACCTGCGCCCCAACACCCAGGCGCTCAGCCTGCCACGCCACAAGGCGATCCTCACCGCGATCAAGAACCGCGACGCCCTTGGCGCGCGGCATGCCTCGCTGGTGCAACTCGACGACACCCGCCTCGCCCTCGATACCGTGATGAACGAACTGACGCCGCTGTAGCCGGCGCCAGCATCGCGGGCGACCTGATAACAACAAGGAACCCGCAATGACCCTTCACGTACCACTCGCTCCGCGCCGCGAACTGCCGGCCGCCTTCAGCGCCGCCCTCATCGAACTGCTCGGCGAACGCTTCAGCACCGCCGCCGCCGTGCGCGAGCACCACGGCCGCGACGAATCGCTGTACGACCCGATGCCGCCGGATGCCGTGGCCTTCGCCAGCAGCCAGGACGAGATCGTCGCCATCCTCCGCCAGTGCCACGAACACCGTGTGCCGGTGATTCCCTATGGCAGCGGCTCGTCGCTGGAAGGCCATCTGCTGGCCGTGCATGGCGGCCTGAGCCTGGACGTGTCGCAGATGGATCAGGTGCTGGAGTTCCGCCCCGAAGACATGAGCATCACCGTACAACCGGGCATCACCCGCAAGGCGCTCAACGAATACCTGCGCGCCAGCGGCCTGTTCTTCCCCATCGACCCCGGCGCCGACGCCAGCATCGGCGGCATGTGCGCCACCCGCGCCTCGGGCACCAATGCCGTGCGCTACGGCACCATGCGCGAGAACGTGCTCGGCCTGACCGCCGTGCTGGCCGACGGCCGCGTGCTGAAGGCCGGTTCGCTGGCGAAGAAGTCCTCCGCTGGCTACGACCTGGCGCGGCTGATGGTCGGCAGCGAAGGCACCCTGGGCGTGATCAGCGAGATCACCCTCAAACTGCACCCGCAGCCGGAAGCCATTTCCGCTGCCGTGTGCAGCTTCGCCTCTGTGCAAGGCGCGGTGCAGACGGTGATCGAAACCATCCAGATGGGTATTCCGGTGGCCCGCGCCGAACTGGTCGATGCCCTGGCCATCAGCGCCCTGAATCGCTACTTCAAGCTGGAGCTGAACGAAGCGCCGACGCTGTTCCTGGAATTCCACGGCAACGAGGCAAGCGTCGCCGAGCAGGCGCAGAGCGTGCAGGAGCTGGCCGACGGCAACGGTGGCAGCGGCTTCCAGTGGGCGACCCAGCAGGAGGAACGCAACAAGCTGTGGAGCGCCCGGCACAACGCGCTGTTCGCTTTCCTGCAGCTCAAGCCAGGCTGCCGCTCGTCATCCACCGATGTCTGCGTGCCGCTGTCGCGCCTGGCCGAGTGCGTGCTCGGCGCGCAGGACGACCTGGCCAGCTCGAGCCTGATAGCCCCGGTGTTTGGCCATGTCGGTGACGGCAATTTCCACGTCTGCCTGCTGCTTGACCCGAACGACGCTGCCGAAGTGGCCGAGTCGGAACGGCTCAATCGCCTGATCGTCGAGCGCGCGCTGGCCGCCGGTGGCACCTGCACCGGCGAGCACGGCATCGGCCTGCACAAGATCGACTACCTGCTGGAGGAACACGGTGAGGTGGCCATCGACGTGATGCGTGCGATCAAGCAGGCGCTCGATCCGCACAACCTGATGAATCCCGGCAAGATCTTCCGCTCGGTGGCGTGACCACCGAGCGCCGCTAACTCAGGCGACGGACATGCGGCCGTCGACCTCGCGACGCAGTGCAGCAGCCAGCCAACGAGCGATGTTGTCCACCTGCTCGTCCTGGCCCTGGGCAACGATGAACTGGGTGCCGACACGCAGGGCATAGGCGCCCGGCGTGGTCGGGTCGTTGCAGGTACCGACCAGAATGCCTTCCTGCTCCAGCGCCTTGATCGTCGCCGGAGCATCCAGCGCATTGCTCATCGGCACCAGCACCTGATGGGTGAACACCTCGCCCGGGTTCGGCGCGATCACCGCCACGTTCAGTTCACGCAACACCCTGGCGAAGGTCTGGCTGGCCGCGCAGACTCGCCGTGCATAGGCGCCGCCATCGGCTTCGGCCTGCTGCAGGGTGACCAGGAAGGACGGCAACTTGCCGGCGTCGTAGTTGGCCAGCAACGCGCGGTCGATGAAGCGCGCCAGGCGCTCGCCATCTTCGGCATGACGACCGGCGATCAGGCTGTGCGGGCGACCCGGCAGGGTCTTGTAGGTGGAACTGGTGAGGATATCGACGCCCAGCTCCAATGGGTTGGGGAAGGTGCCGCCGGCGATCAGCCCGGACACGTGCGAAGCGTCGAAAATGGTTTTTGCCCCCACTTCGCGAGCGGCAGCGACCACCGGCTCGATGTCGTCGGGGGTGATGATCACCGAGCGACCGAGCATCACCAGCGACGGGCGCAGCGTGTGCACCAGTTCGGCAGCGGCCTGGGCATCCAGTCGGCAGGCGCGGGTATCGAAAGGCAGATCGGCCACGCGCAGCCCGGCCAGTTCCGGCGTGCCGCCGCGGCGCTGACTGAGATGCCCGCCATGGGCCGCCGCCGGCGCCAGCAGCAGGTCACCCGGCCGGCTGAAGGCGTGGAACACCGCCAGGTTGGCGATGGTGCAACTGGGCAGCCGTGGCTCGGCCCAAGCGGCGCTGAACAGGCTGCAGATGCGCTCGCGCACGGCCACTTCGAGGCCAGAGACCAGATCGGTATCGGGCTGTTCCTTGGCGTAGCTCGGCCCCATCGCCGGGTAGGCGCTCAGCTCGACACTGTAGGCCTGCTGGGCCTCTTCGCTGGGCAGGTTGGCACCGGCATACAGCACCACACGACCGTCACGCAGGGCTGCGCCGCGCGCAGCCGCCATCGCCAGCAATTGCTGTTCGTTGGGCATTTCCATGATTTTCGTCCGGCGTTAGTGAGAGAGAATTTTCGACAGGAACTGCTGGGCACGATCGGAGCGGGCGTTGATGTCGCCGAAGAATTCCTCCTTCGGGCAGTCTTCGACGATCTGTCCGGCGTCCATGAAGATCACCCGGTCGGCGACCTTGCGCGCGAAGCCCATCTCATGGGTCACACACATCATGGTCATGCCTTCGTGGGCGAGCTGCACCATGACGTCGAGCACTTCATTGACCATCTCCGGATCGAGCGCCGAGGTCGGTTCATCGAACAGCATCACCACCGGATCCATCGCCAGCGCACGGGCGATGGCCACGCGCTGTTGCTGGCCGCCGGAGAGCTGGCCCGGATGCTTGTGCGCATGCTCCTTGAGGCCGACGCGTTCGAGCAGTTGTAGGCCCTTCTTCTCGGCCTCGGCCTTGCTGCGACCGAGCACCTTGATCTGCGCCAGCATCAGGTTCTCCATGATCGACAGGTGCGGAAACAGCTCGAAGTGCTGGAACACCATGCCGACGCGCGAACGCAGCTTGGGCAGATTGGTGTCCTTGGCCGTGACGCTGATGCCATCGACGGTGATTTCACCGCTGTCGATGGGCTCCAGCGCGTTGACCGTCTTGATCAAGGTGGACTTGCCGGAACCGGAAGGCCCGCACACCACCACCACCTCGCCCTTGGCAACGGTGGTCGAGCAGTGCGTCAGTACCTGGAACGAACCGTAGGATTTACAGACATCGCTGATCGTAATCATGACGAAGGGCCCTTAACGAATGATGGCGACGCGCTTTTGCAGGCGGCGTACGGCATAGGAGGCGAGCAGGGAGATCACGAAGTAGACGAGCGCGGCGAAGACGTACATCTCCAGCAGGCGACCGTCACGCTGGGCGATCTTCGCCGCGGCGCCGAGGAAGTCGGTGATCGAGAGGATGTAGACCAGCGAGGTGTCCTGAAACAGCACGATGGTCTGCGTGAGCATCAGCGGCAGCATGTTGCGCAGCGCCTGCGGCAGCACCACGTAGAACAGGCCCTGGCGATTGGTCAGGCCCAGCGCCATCGACGCCTGGGTCTGGCCCTTGGGCAGCGACTGGATACCGGAGCGGATGATCTCGCAGAAGTAGCAGGCCTCGAACAGGGTGAAGGTGATCACCGACGACCAGAACGGGTCGATGCGCACCGGACGCGGAGCACCGGTGATCCACTGCACCACGAAGGGCACCATGAAGTAGAACCAGAAGATCACCAACACCAGCGGCAGCGAACGCAGCAGGTTGACGTAGCCGCCGGCGAACATCGACAGCGCGCGATAGCGCGACAGGCGCATGATCGCCAGCAACGAGCCGAAGAAGATGCCGCCAATGGTGGCGAACAGCGTGAGCGTCAGGGTGAAGCTCATGCCGGTGTAGAACAGATAGGGGAGCGAGTCGACCACCACTCCCAGGTCGAAACTGCCAAACATGTTCAGCTCTCCTTCCGCAGGCCGTAGCCCGGCACAGCGGCCTTGCGCTCGACGGCGCGCATGGCGAAGACGATGATCAGGTTGAGCACCAGATACAGGGTGGTTGCCGCCGTGAAGGCCTCGAAAGTCTGGAAGCTGTTTTCCTGCATCGCACGGGCGCTGCCGGTCAGCTCCATCAGGCCGATGGCCAGGGCAACCGAGGTGTTCTTGGTGCAACTGAGGAATTCGGAGGTGATGGCCGGCACCACGATGCGGTAGGCCATCGGCAACAGCACATAACGGTAGGTCTGCACCAGCGTCAGGCCCATGGCCAGCCCGGCCATGCGTTGCCCACGGGACAGACTCTCGAGCCCGGCACGCACCACTTCGGCCATACGCGCGGCGTGGTAGCAACCCAGGCAGATCACCGCCGTGTAGAACGCAGAATTCGGCAACTGCTTGAACCAGCGCCCCAGATCGGGCGGCAGCAGTTCCGGCAGCACGAAGTACCAGAGGAACATCTGCACCAGCAGCGGAATGTTGCGAAACAGCTCGACGAAGCCGGTGCCCAGCGCGCGCATCCAGGCCAGCGGCGAAGTTCGTGCGACACCCACCAGCGAGCCGAGTACGATGGCGATGGTGAAGGCGCCGATGGCCGTGGCGACCGTCCAGCAGGCCCCCCAGATCAGCGTCATCAAATAGGTATTGGTGCCATCGAGCGAGGGCTCGAAAAAGATCCACCAGTTCCAGTTGTAGCTCATGGCCTAGCCCATCCAGTGCATGTCATTGCCCGGTCGGCGCAGCGCACCGACCGGGTTGGTGTCGCTCGATCAGCGGTACAGCTCGGGATCCGCTTCGTCGGTCGGCTGGGCGATGACTTTCTTCAGTTGACTGGACATCGGAAAGTTCATGTTGATGCCGCGTGGCGGAATCGCCTGAACGAACCACTTGTCGTAGATGGCGTTGATTTCGCCGCTGGCGTACAGCTCGTCGAGGGTGGCGTTGACCACTTCCTTGAAGGCCTCGTCGTCGCGACGCAGCATGATGCCGTACGGCTCGACCGACAGCGGCTCGGCGGACATGACGAAGTCATCCGGGTTCTTCGAGGTGGCGGCAGCACCGGCAATCGACACGTCGTCGAAGATCAGCGCCACGGCGCGCTCGGTCTGCAGGGTCAGCATGCCTTCGGCCAGATCCTTGACGCTCAACACATTGAGGCCGAGGTTCTGCGCGGCGTTGATCTCACTGATGACCTTGACGCTGGTGGTGCCGGCCAGGGTGACCACGGTCTTGCCCTTGGCATCGGCCATGGTCTCGATCGGTGCACTCTTCTTGGAGAGGATGCGCACGCCGGCCACGAAATAGGTGTTGGAGAAGCTCACCTGACGCTGACGCTCGGCGTTGTTGGTGGTGGTACCGCACTCCATGTCGATGGTGCCGTTGGCCAGCAGCGGCATGCGCGTGGCACCAGTAACCGGCAGATAGCTGACCTTCAGCTCCGGCTCGTCCAGCTTGAGCTTGATGGCCTCGACGACTTTCGCGCACAGATCCATGGCATAGCCAATCGGACGCTGCTGATCGTCGTAGTAGGAGAACGGTACCGCGCCATCACGGTGACCGACGCTGATCTCCCCCAGCTCGGCAATCTTCGCCAGTGTGCCTTCCTGTGCCGACACTCCCGCTGCTGCGAACATCAGCATCATCGACGAAGCCGCAAGAATCTTCTTCATGGTTTTGCCCCCTGTTTTGTTATCGCGCAACGACTCCCTTTCATGGGGGCCGGCGTGCCCTAGCAAGCATCGCCAGGTCACTCTGCGGGACTGCAATCGGCATCGTCAACAAAAAAGAATAATAAATAATGAATTCATTTTAATTGCACGAAGTTGGGGCGATTTTCCGAGGCGATGCTCGTTATTGGACGCAGACTCTCTGAAGATTTGAACGATGAAACCAGCAGGGCAACGCGCCGCTAGCCTGGCTGTGTACTGACGAGTTCGTCGATGGAATGGCGCACCGTGCGCGCGGTGTTCATCACGTGCTGACGCATGATCTTGGCGAGCTGACTGGCATCACGTGCCTTCAGGGCCTGGAGGATTTTCTCGTGATCGCTGACGGCCTCTTTCCAGTCCCCCGGCGCCTGACGCACGGTATGCCGGATATTGCGAATGCGCAGTTCGAGATTGCGGTACAGCGCCAGCAGCGAGGCATTGTCGGCCGCCTCGAAAATGGCGAAGTGGATGGCGCGATTGAGCCGTGAGTACTCCATTGCACGTGACGCCTGATAGGCCTCGATCATGTCCTCGTGCATCTGCCGAATAGCGTCGAACTGTGCCTCGCTGATCTTCTCGCAAGCCATTTCACCGGCCAGCGCCTCGATGCTGGCGATGATCGGAAACAGCTCCTGCAATTCCTCGTCGGTGATGGTGACCACCCGCGCGCCACGCTGCGGCAGCAATTCGATCATGCCTTCGGCCGCCAGCGCCTTGAGCGCTTCGCGCAGCGGCGTGCGGGAGATCTCGAAGCGCTCGCACAGCGCCTTCTCCGGAATTTTCTGCCCCGGCTCCAGCTCACCGCTGACGATCAACTCACGCAGGTGATCGACGATCTCGCTGTGCAGCGTCCGGCGGCGAATCGGTTTTGCTTCAGAAACGCTCAATCTTGTCTCTCGCTCATGCTCTCAAATGCCTGGAGGCGCATAACCTGCCAGGCCAACGAGTGAGACTTAGCCATCGGCGCTCGCACTTGTCCAGCAGCACATGTAAGCGCATCCACGAATGTTGGGGTGCGAGGACGCCAGCAGCTATGATGCGCCAGCTCCAGACGCCTCCGGAAACTGCCTGCCATGCCGCAACTCGTTACCCCCTTCGCCGACCTCGACCTGATTCGCCAGCCGGAGCAGCAGAATGAACCGCTGCAGGCCTTCGACGCGGCCGACGAATACCTGTTGAGCCATCTGCACGAGCAGGGCATCGGGCCAGAGCACCGGGTGCTGCTGCTCAACGACGGCTTCGGCGCCCTCGCCTGCTCGCTGGCCACTCACTGCCAGGTGACCAGCAGTGGCGATTCGCACCTGGGCCATCTGGCGTTGCAGAAAAACCTGGCGCGCAATGGCCTGGCGGCCGAGGCAGTGCGCTTCGTGCCGGCCAGCGAAACGGCGCAAGGGCCATTCGACTGGGTGCTGATCCGCGTGCCCAAGACCCTGGCGCTGCTGGAGGAGCAATTGATTCGCCTGCATGGCCAGTTGGCGCCTGACGCCCGCGTGGTGGCCGGGGCGATGATCAAGCACCTGCCACGCGCCGCTGGCGACCTCCTGGAAAAGTACATTGGCCCGGTTCAGGCCTCGCTGGCGGTAAAGAAAGCCCGCCTGCTGACGGCTACAGCACAGACGAAAGCAGCACCGGTATCGCCCTACCCCACCCGCTATACGCTTGATAAACCCGCGATCGAACTGATCAACCACGCCAACGTGTTCTGCCGCGATGGCCTGGATATCGGCACCCGCGCCTTCCTCCCGCACCTGCCACGCCACCTCGGCCGCATCCGCGTCGCCGATCTCGGTTGCGGCAACGGCGTACTGGGTATCGCCTACGCCCTGGGCAGCCCGCAGGCGGAGCTGACCCTGGTGGACGAGTCGTACATGGCCGTGCAATCGGCGCGCGAAAACTGGCAGGCAGCCCTCGGCGAACGCGCCGTTGAGATTCGCGCCGGCGACGGCCTGGCCGAGCAAGCCGCCGACTCGCTGGATCTGGTGCTGTGCAATCCACCGTTTCACCAGCAGCAGGTGGTCGGCGACTTCCTCGCCTGGCGCATGTTCCAGCAGGCCCGCGCCGCGCTGGTCACCGGCGGCGAGCTGTGGATCGTCGGTAACCGCCACCTGGGCTATCACGCCAAGCTCAAGCGCCTGTTCCGCGGCGTCGAGCAGGTGGCTGCAACGCCGAAGTTCGTGGTGCTCAAGGCGAGCAAATAACGCGGCGAACGATCTACAGGGTCAGGGTGAACCGCGAAAGCAACGCCCCGGGCAGTGCCATCGAGCCCGTCTGCCTGGAACCGTAGGTGCCACCGGGCAGCAGCAGTTCGGGCTCGCGGGTCAGGGCTTCGAGTTGCGGGCCGAGGAAGTCGAACAGCGAGTCATCGAAGCGCATCGTGTTTACCGGCGCCTGGATCTGTCCGTCTTCTACCCAGAAGGTGGCGAAACGGGTCATCCCGGTCAGGCGGCCAGCCGGCAGGTCGGAGAAGTTGCCGTACCACAAGTTGCCGATATACAGGCCCGTACCGAGCCGTTGCAGCACGTCCTGCTCGTTCAACTCGCCGCCGTGCATGCGCAGGGACAAGGGGTATTCACCACTGCAGGCGCCATTGGCGATCAGCCCATACTCGGCGGCGCTACGTGAGCTGACCAGGCGTTCACCAGCTCGCCCCTGGCTGATCAGGCGCAGCGGCTGACGCGGCCCTTCAGGGGTGAAGGCCGGCGCCAGACCGCCTTCGATACGCTCCTCCATCGTCACCTGCCAGCTGAGCTCGGCCTTGCCATTGAACAGCCGTTGCAGCGGACTGCCGCGGGAGGCCAGAGCCTGGGCGCCGAAGCCCCAACAGAACAGGCTGACCAGTTCCTCCAGCGCAGCCGGAGCCAGATAGGCGCGATAGGTGCCCGGCTGCAATGCCTTGGCCGGACGGCCAAGGAACTCCAGCTGTTGCCGCGCGACATCCAACTTGCGGGCGAACGCCTGCACATCCCACTGCTCGCCGGCATAGGCGCTCTTCACGGCCTGGCCGTTGCCATGGAACAGGCTGAATTCGAGGTTGAAACTGCGCGCGGCGTACCAGCCGAACGCGCCCCAGGAACTAGCGAAGCCCTGATACTGTGGCCCGACAGCGAGAAAGCCGACCAGATCCAGGCCACAGCCCGCACTGACGATCTGCTCGGCCATGGCCGCAGCATCCAGCGGCTCGCCTGCGGCAGCCAGCTCGCTACGCCAGGCCTCGCAGTTCAGGCGCAGATAAGGATCGTCACCGAGCGTCGGCAGGATCAGTCGCAAACGCTGCAAGCTCTGCTGCACGCGCGTCAGGTCTTCTTCGGGCACACCACTGAGCGCCAGCTTGCTCTCGGCATGACGCTGGCCCTGGTACAGCGACAGCGTGGCGTAGACCTGCTGCACCTGTCCGGCCTGGCGTACCTGACCCTGATTGAAACGGATGAAACTGGACACCTCGGCCGTGTAGGCCAGAGTGAATCCTTCCTCGCCACCGACCTGCCCCTGCAGGTAAGCCAACAACTCGCTGAAATGCTGACGTGCGTCCATCAGGCTGCCCCTCCGAATACGTCGATATCGGCGAATACGCAGGCCGGCGAGGCATGCCCCACACGAATCACCTGATTGGGCTCACCCTTACCGCAGTAAGGCGTGCCCAATATCTCGAAGGTACTGGCGTCGCCCACCGCCCGCAGATTGCGCCAGAACTGAGCGGAAATGCCGCGGTAGTTGGGGTTCTTCACCACGCCCTTGAGTTCACCATTCTCGATCAGTTGCCCCCACTCGCAGCCGAACTGGAATTTGTTGCGCGCATCGTCGATCGACCAGGAGCGGTTGTTGCTCATCAGGATGCCGTGCTCGATACCCCCGACCAGCTCGGCCAAACTCTGCTCGCCCGGTTCAAGGTTGAGGTTGGCCATACGATCGATGGGCGGCCGGTTCCAGCTGCATGCGCGGCTGTTGGCCACACCCGCCAGGCCGCTGCGCCATTGCGACAGCGCACCGCCAAGCGGACGCTGGAGGATGCCATCGCGGATCAGTAGCTGGCGTTCGGCCTGCGTGCCGTCATCGTCATGGCGATAGCTGGACAACTCTCCCGGCATACCCGGATCGAAACTGACGTTGAGCAGCGGCGAGCCATAGCGGTAATGGCCAAAATCCTCCTGTCGAATGAAGCTGGTACCAGCGAAATTGCGCTCGTCACCCAGGATGCGATCCAGCTCCAGCGGGTGACCGATGGACTCGTGAATCTGCAGGATCATCTGATCGGGCATCAGCAGCAGGTCGCGTGACCCGTTCGGTGTGTTGGGCGCCAGCAGCAGTTGCAGCGCCTCATCGGCAATACGTGCGGCGCTGCCGATCACCCCCAATTGCTGCAGAACCTCAGCGCCGCCCTGGCGCGCCATATGGCTGCCACCGAAACTGCGGCTCTGACTGTCATGCTCGTCGCTGGCGGTGACACCAACCTGCGGGAAAACGTAGCGCTGGGCACGACGCAATCGCGCGCCGGCGCTGTTGAGGTAGATCTGCTCGTGACAGGTGAAGGTCAGCCTGACATGGCTGTCCACCAGACGCGCGTCACGGGGAATCAGCGCCGACTCCGCCATCAGCAGCTCGAACCAGTACGCGGCGCTCGCCAGCGGCTGTCCGTATCCGGGCATCACATCATCGCTCTGCTCGGTGGGCTGCGGCAGGCTGCCGAGATCCAGCAGATTATGTCCAGCCAGGGCTCGGGCCATCTGTTCGGCCCGCTCCAACGCCGCCTGCAGGCCGGCCTGGCTGAGATCGCTGGTCGCCGCATAAGCCTCGACGCCGGCGATGCGCACGCTGAGCATGGCACCGGCATCGTCGACGAAGGACGGTGCCTGCGCGACCCGCCGGCGCACCCAGTAGGACTCCCGACTTTCCTGCACATGGCGCAGCGACCAGAAATCAGCGCTGCTTTTCAGCGCGGCAAAGCGGTGTTGCAGGGTATCGCTGAGGGCGAACATCGGGCCTCCTCGGCATGCGGCAAAGGAGGTCAGTATGAAAACAATCGCGCGGACGGATCAACCGCTGGTCTGCCAAGGCAGGCCCTTTCCAGCTCAGAAGTCGACCGTTGCCGAAACCTTGAAGGTGCGCGGCGCACCCTGGGTCAGGTAGCCGCCATTGGCCGATGCCCAGTAGCTCTCATCGGCAACGTTCTCCACCAGCGCATTGAAGGTCACGGCGCGACCGTCCAGACGGGTCTTGTAGCGAGCGCCCAGGTCAACGCGAGTCCAGGCGGGAATGCTGTATTCGTTGGTAACCTCGGTGTACTGACCACCGGTGCGCAGCAGCAAGCCATTCAGGCTCAGGCCAGATACACCCGGCACATCCCAGTCGGCGCCCAAATTGAACTGGAACTCCGGCACACCTACCGCACGGTTACCATCATTGGCGCCCTTGGCAGTATCACGCTGCTCGGTATCGGTCCAGGTCACACCGCCCAGTAGGCGCAGCCCATCGAATGGTTCGCCGAACAGACTCAGTTCGATGCCTTGGTTGCGCTGCTCACCATCCATCCCGAAGTAGCCATCACCGCCAGTCACGCCTTGTGGCTGTTCGATACGGAACAGGCTCAAGTTGCCGCCAAAGCGGCCCCAATCGAGCTTCGCACCCACCTCGGTCTGCTTGGAGCGATAGGGAGCAAGCATGACGCCATTGTTACGCGCCGCAGTTGGTGCAGTCGGCCCCTGCTGCAAGGATTCGACACGGTTGGCATAAAGCGACAGGTATTCGGTGGGCTTTATCACCAGGCCATAAGCCGGGGTGGTGATGCTCTCGTCGTAACCTGGCGCCCGAACCCCGGTGTCAGCTGCCCAGGAATCAGCCACGATGCTCTGCCGGCGCAACCCTACGGTCAACAGCACCCGGTCATCAACAAAGCCCAAGGTGTCAGACAGTGCCAGGCTCTTGTTCTGCACCTTGGCCGTGGTGCGCGGATCATGCATGTCGCCGTATGTCTGGGAGACAATCGGCTGAGGGCTCGGCGTATCGTCATAGAGGTTGCCGTAGCCACGATCAGCAGCCCTCGTGGACTCATAAGCGTTACGCTTTTCCTGCCAGATACCGCTAGCCGCCAGGTTGAACTGATGGCTGATAGGCCCGCTCATGAACTGCCCACGCAACCCACTGGTGACACTCGATGACTCCTGATCCAAGGGCGAGTAAAGACGGCCGATCCGCGACTCGCCATTGGAGCCATAGACGTTGTGCGACGAGTAGAGGCCATTCTCGCGGGTGTACTTGCTACCGGCGATCAGATAGGCGGTCCAGGATGACGACAGATCATATTCGGCACTGAACATGCCGTAAGTGTCTTCGAGCTGCGACCAGCTCCACGGCTGCGCCGAGTTGTACTTGGAATCCGGTGCCCTGGGTACCTTGCCGCCCAGGGTATTACCCGTAACAGTGGTAGACAGATGCACCACCGAGCGCCCCTCGTTGACCCGCTGCTTCTGGTAACCGAGATCGGCTGCCAGGCGCAGGCGATCACCGCGGTAATCCAGATTCACCGTGGCCAGATGAAAGCGTGTTTGCTCACGCTCAATCGCTGTCTCGCCCTCGCGCTGGGCCAGATTCACGCGCACACCGAAACGGTTGTCCTCGCCAAAGCGCTGGCCGATGTCCAGGTGACCACCGATACGGCTCTGGTTGGCAAAGTCCATGGTGAAACGACGCGTGGGGATGTCCTCGGCGCGCTTGGAGACGACGTTAATCGCCCCACCGACGCCACTGCCACTGGGAGACACGCCGTTGAGGAAGGCGTTGGCGCCCTTGAACACCTCGACGCGCTCGACCGCCTCGGTGGAGATGATCTGCCGAGGCAGCATGCCGTACAGGCCGTTGAAAGCGATGTCGTCGCTGTAAAGCTGGAATCCGCGCACGACGAAGACCTGGGAAAAATTGCCGAAGCCGAACGACTGGCGCACACCCGGATCGCTGGCCAGCACGTCGGCCAGGGTCTGTGCCTGGCGTGCTTCGATCAGTTCGCTGGTGTAGCTGGAAAAAGCGAAGGGAGTGTCCTGCATGTCCTGATTGCCCAGCACACCCATGCGCCCGCCGCGTGCCACCTGGCCGCCGGCGTAGGTGCTGGGCAGGTCGCGACGGCCATCGAGCTGACCGCTGACGGTGGTAGCGCCCAATTCCAGTGCATCGCTGCTGTCATGGCGCGGAATCAGGGTGACGGTGCCGTCGGCGCCGACGCTGAAGGTCAGTCCGCTGCCCTGCAACAACTGCTTTAATCCCTCGCTGACGGAATAGTCGCCCTTCAACGTGCTGCTGCCACCAACGCCACGGGTCAGGTTGGCGTCGTACAGCAGACGGATACCGGCCTGCTCGGCAAAATCAGTGAGCGCCGAATCCAGGGATTGGGCCGGAATGTCGAGTTCGACGGCCTGCACCTGCGCGGCAGCAAGGCCGAGGGAAAGCGCGATCAACGTCGGGAAGAAGGGAATCAAACGCATGCTGATGTCCTGTGCTCTGCTGGCTATTCATGCGAAGAAGTCGCATTTGCAGAAACAGAAGACGAAGGTGATGGGTATTCCTGAACCAATGCTGCAAATATTTTTGAAAAGATTCTCGTAGCCCTAATGCAATCGGGAAACGGCGTGGTCAGCCTTCCGCGGACACCAGCAGCACACCCGGCAAGCGGGTCAGTTTGACTGGCAAAGCGGTTTCGATAGCACGTAGTACGGCCTGTGGATCATTCAGGGCGAATACCCCGGTGACTTTCAGCTCACGCGCCGTGGCATCGAGAAACAGCACCCTCTGCGCCTGCTGGCGTTGCAGCTCTTCGAACACTTCGGGTAGTGGTCGGTCACGGAATACCAGGCGGCCACGCTGCCAGGCCAGAGCCCTGGCTGCATCCAAAGCTTGTAGCTCCTGCAGATGCCCTGCCCGCCAGGCAATCTGCTGCCCCGCCTGTACCGCTCGCTCGGTACCTTCGGCATCGCTGACCTGCACATGCCCTTCGCTCACTGCCAGCAATACCTGATCGCCCAGCAAGTTGACGTCGAAGCGCGTACCGGTGACGCGAATGCGCGCATCACCGGCTTCGATGATGAACGGATGGCTCGCATCAGCTGCCACCTGAAAATCCGCCTGCCCACGATACAGGCGCACTCGGCGCACGCCGTCGACGTTGGCGTCCCAATCCAGCGATGTCGCGCCGTTGAGCTGCAGCAACGAGCCATCTTCGAGCATCACCTCACGGATTTCACCGGCCTCAGTGCGTACATCGGCATGCCAACCCGGCGGCGCCATCCACAGGGCAAGCAGCAGGCAAGCTGCGGTTGCCAGGGGCAGCGGCCAGCGCCGCACGCGACGCGGCAGTGGCTGCACCACGGCAGCCGGTCGCTCGACCTGGCCGAGCAGCGTCCACAGACGTTCCACCTCGGCCAATGCGCTGGCGTGCTCGGGACTGGCCTGGCGCCAGCGCTCGGCAGCCTCACGCTCGGCCGTGCTGGCACGTCCGGAATTCAGCAGCACCAGCCATTCCCGGGCCTGGCTGCGCAGGTCTGGCTCATTCATGGCTGGTCATCCATGCGTTCCTGGCAATATTCGAGGGCCTTGAGGATATAGCGTCCGGCCATACTTTCCGAGACGCCGAGACGCTCACCGATCTCGCGCTGGGTCAGACCGTCCAGGCGGTTCCATAGCAGCGCCTGGCGCAGGTGCTCGGGTAACTCGTGCATCAGCGCCTGCAGGCGAGCCAGGCGGCGGCTGTCTTCGGTGGCGCGTTCGGGGTCGGGGAGTTCGCTTTCCAGCGCCTCGTCGAGCGAGGTCAGTTGCGGACGAATCTGCTGCTGACGGTGGTGGTCGATGAGCAGGTTGCGTGCGATGCGGTAGAGAAAGGCGCGCACGTTGCCGATCTCCTCGATCTGACGTCCTTGCAGGCGCAGCCAGGTTTCCTGACGCAGGTCAGCGGCGAGTTCGCTGCAACGTGTCTGCCGGGTGAAGAAACGCAACAGCTCCGACGAGTGACGTCGGAACAGCTCTTCGGGAGGCTGTGGATCGACAGGCAGGGACACGAGCGGCTCTCGGTGCCGGGAAAGCACGAGAAAATAGTACAACCGCAAATGATTTTCAAATATATCCACTCGACCATGCCGGTCGAGTGGAAGTCGGCTGGAGCGTCGTGCTCAGCTCGGCGTACCCAACCCCGCCGCGCTCATGAACAGGCGCAACAGCCAGGCCACCACGCCCAGGGCCGTCACGCTGCAGGCCCAGATCAACACCAGCCAGCCCAGGCGCTGCCACAACGGCTTTTTCTCTTGCTCGACCTTGGTCATGTCGCGACCCTCAGTGGTAGCCATCATCCTGAGTGACCTTGCCACGGAACACGTAGTAGCTCCAGGCGGTGTACATCAGGATGAAGGGGATGATGAACAGCGCACCGACCAGCATGAAGCCCTGGCTCTGCGGTGGCGCAGCAGCGTCCCAGATGCTGATCGACGGCGGGATGACGTTTGGCCACAGGCTGATGCCCAGGCCGCTGTAACCGAGGAAGATCAGCGCCAGGGTGAGCAGGAACGGTGAGTAGTTGGCGTTGTTGGCCACAGCCCGCAGCAGTGCCCAGGTGCACAGCAGCACCAGAACCGGAACCGG
Source organism: Pseudomonas berkeleyensis (assembly GCF_014109765.1). Taxonomy (NCBI): domain Bacteria; kingdom Pseudomonadati; phylum Pseudomonadota; class Gammaproteobacteria; order Pseudomonadales; family Pseudomonadaceae; genus Pseudomonas; species Pseudomonas berkeleyensis. The sequence goes on along the minus strand of NZ_CP059139.1, from coordinate 932,274 downwards.
CATGAACCAGAACAGGTTGGGCAGGCTGAACCAGCGCTCGGCGATGTCCGGATGCGCAAGCGGCGTCCACAGGCTGACGATGCCGGTCACGGCCAGTACCACGAAGATCAGCGGTCGACCGAGGTCATGCATCTGCTGCTGCAGACGGCCTTCGGTCTTCATGATCAGCCAGGTGCAACCGAGCAATGCATAGGCTGCGATCAGCGCCAGACCGCAGAACACCGAGAACGGCGTCAGCCAGTCGAAGGCGCCGCCGGCAAATCGGCGGTTCACCACTTCGAAACCATCGATATACGCCCCCAGTGCGACACCCTGAAAAAAGGTCGCGGTCAGCGAGCCACCGATGAACGCCTTGTCCCACAGGTGACGCTTGTGCGCCTTGGCCTTGAAGCGGAACTCGAAGGCCACGCCACGGAAGATCAGCCCCAGCAGCATCAGGATCAGCGGCAGGTATAGCGCATCGAGCACCACCGCATAGGCCAGCGGGAAGGCGCCGAACAGCGCCGCACCGCCAAGCACCAGCCAGGTTTCGTTACCGTCCCAGACCGGCGCCACGGTGTTCATCATCACATCGCGCTCGCCTTCGTCCTTGACGAAGGGAAAGAGAATGCCGATGCCCAGGTCGAAGCCGTCCATCACCACGTACATCATCACGCCGAAGGCAATGATCACCGCCCAGATCAGCGAAAGATCGATACCCATGCTCAGTTCCTCCCTTCCAGCGTATCGGTTTCGCCATCGTCCAGGCCCTCTTCGGCCGCGGACAGTGGCCGCGCCGGAGTACGCGCCTGACCCGGCCCGCCCTGCGAGGTTTCCTTGCCTTCGTCGATCTTCGGCCCCTTGCGCACCAGGCGCAGCATGTAGCCGATACCGGCGCCGAACAGGGCGAAATAGACCACCACGAACAGCGCCAGGGTAATGCCTAGCTGCGTCGCGCTATGGCCGGAGGATGCATCGGCGGTGCGCATCAGCCCGTGAATGATCCACGGTTGGCGACCGATCTCGGTGGTGTACCAGCCAGCCAGAATGGCGATGATCCCGGACGGGCCCATCCACAACACCAGATGCAGGAAAGGTCGGTAGGTATAAAGCCGGTCACCCCGACGCAGCCAGGTACTCCACAGGCCGACGAAGATCATCATCAAACCCATGGCGACCATCACGCGGAAGGTCCAGAAGACGATGGTGGAATTGGCGCGATCTTCCGGTGGGAAGTCCTTGAGCGCCGGCACCTGCTTATCAAGGCTGTGGGTCAGGATCAGGCTGCCGAGTGCCGGGATCTCCACCTTGAAGCGGGTTTCCTCGCGCTGCATGTCTGGCCAGCCGAAGAGGATCAGCGGCGTCGGCTCGTCACCGACGTTCTCCCAGTGTCCCTCGATCGCGGCGATCTTGGCCGGCTGGTACTTGAGCGTATTGAGGCCATGCAGGTCACCGATGAACGCCTGGATAGGCGCCACCAGCAGCGCCATCCACAGCGCCATCGAGAGCATCTTGCGGATCGCCGGGTTGTCGCGCCCGCGCAGCAGGTGCCAGGCTGCCGACGCGCCGACGAAGAAGGCGGTGGCGAGGAACGCCGCCGTGGCCATGTGCGCCAGGCGATAAGGGAACGACGGGTTGAACACCACGGCGAACCAGTCCACCGGGATCACCCGGCCGTCGACGATCTCGAAGCCCTGCGGCGTGTGCATCCAGCTGTTGGACGCGAGAATCCAGAAAGTCGAGATCAGCGTGCCGATGGCCACCATCACCGTGGAGAAGAAGTGCAGGCCCGGCCCGACGCGGTTCCAGCCGAACAGCATGACACCAAGGAAACCCGCTTCGAGGAAGAAGGCGGTGAGTACCTCGTAGGTCAGCAGCGGTCCTGTGACCGCTCCGGCAAAGTCGGAGAAGGCGCTCCAGTTGGTACCGAACTGATAGGCCATGACCAGGCCGGAGACCACGCCCATGCCGAAGTTGACCGCGAAGATCTTCGACCAGAAGTGGTAGAGATCACGGTATAGGGTGTTTCCGGTCTTCAGCCACAACCCTTCGAGCACGGCCAGGTAGCTGGCAAGACCGATGGTGATGGCCGGAAAGACAATGTGGAAGGAAATGGTGAAGGCAAACTGGATTCGGGCGAGATCAAGCGCCTCTAGGCCGAACATGTCACATCCTCATTCAGGGTTATCTCGGCCCGTGCACGCAAAGCCGATCCATAGACTCCAGGTGTTGGAGTCAAACGAGCTGAAATTGTTCTTATGAAGTGAGCCGCAGCCGAACGGCTGCCAGGTGAAACGTGAAATGCCGCATTGATCTGGATCAATGTGCAGTAGAAGACTAGCCGCTAAAGGCACAACTGGCGCTGTGGTGATTTGCCGCGCGACAGGCCACCGCAGCGTGGCACGGCATCGAGCGTGAGCACGCCCGGCACGGCAGGAAGGCGGCCCAAAAAAAGAGCGGCCACGCATCACGCGGGCCGCTCGAATCACGGAGTTGCTTACATCGAGTAGTCGCGATGACTTGCGACCACCCGTATTGGATTACCGTTCGAGGATCGCGGTCACACCCTGACCACCTGCAGCGCAGATGGAAATCAGGCCGCGCCCCTCGCCTGCCACCGAAAGCAGCTTGGCCAGGTTGGCGACAATGCGTCCGCCAGTGGCCGCGAACGGGTGGCCTGCGGCGAGCGAACTGCCCTTGACGTTCATCTTGCTGCGGTCGATGGAGCCCAGCGCACTCTCAAGCCCCAGGCGCTCCTTGCAGTAGTCGGCGTCCTCCCAGGCCTTGAGCGTGCACAACACCTGGGCGGCGAAGGCCTCGTGGATCTCGTAGTAGTCGAAATCCTGCAAGGTCAGGCCGTTGCGCGCCAGCAGACGGGGTACGGCGTACACCGGCGCCATCAGCAAGCCTTCCTTGCCCTGGACGAAATCCACCGCGGCCGCCTCGCCATCGCGCAGGTAGGCCAGCACCGGCAGACCGCGCGCCTTGGCCCATTCCTCGCTGGCCAGCAGCACCACCGAGGCACCATCGGTCAGCGGTGTGGAGTTGGCCGCAGTCATTGTGCCGCGCGGCCCACGCTCGAAGCAGGGTTTGAGCGTGGCGAGCTTCTCCGCGCTGATGTCCGGGCGCAGATTCTGGTCGCGGGTCAGGCCAAGGAATGGTGTCAGCAGGTCATCGTGCCAGCCTTCGGCATAGGCCGCTGCCAGCTTCTGGTGACTGGCCAGGGCCAGCTGATCCTGCTCGTCACGCGGGATGGCCCAGCGCTGCGCCATCAGTTCGCAGTGCTCGCCCATCGACAGCCCGGTGCGCGGCTCGCCATTGCGCGGAATGTGCGGCGCCAGGTGACGCGGGCGAATCTTCAGCAGGCTCTTGATCTTGTCACCGGTGCTCTTGCCGCGATTGGCCTCCAGCAGAATCTGCCGCAGCCCCTCGTTGACGCCGATGGGCGCATCCGAGGTGGTGTCGACGCCACCCGCGATGCCGCAGTCGATCTGCCCGAGGGCGATCTTGTTGGCCACCAGAATCGCTGCCTCCAGCCCGGTGCCGCAGGCCTGCTGCAGATCGTAGGCCGGCGTTTCCGGCGCCAGGCGCGAACCCAGCACGCACTCGCGAGTCAGGTTGAAGTCCCGCGAATGCTTGAGTACCGCACCGGCCACCACCTCACCGAGGCGCTCGCCATGCAGGTTGAAGCGCTCCACCAAGCCTTCGAGGGCGCTGGTCAGCATCTCCTGGTTGCTCGCCCTAGCGTAGACGGTATTGGAACGGGCGAACGGAATACGGTTGCCGCCTACGATGGCGACCCGGCGCAACTGGGCCATGAGGACTCCTTGCTGGTCGAGAGAGCTGAAAACCAACGACGAACTACTGCCCGTCAACCGGCTCCTAGATATATGAGACATACACTTTAGCCTTCTGGCCGCACAGGCTAAACCTCAAACAGCCGCGAACATTGGCCGCCTTGCCGGCGCGTGAGGCAACAGAGTCAATTGCGCTTTGCCGACTGCCGCGTACAGTGACACGACTTTCGATTCGCCCGCAGGAGCCTTTCATGTCCGACCGTTACCTCGCCTTCGCCAACTCGTCTACCGGCCGTCGCCTGGTCGGAGCCCTCGGCCTGCCGGCGCCGCTGCGCCTGGAACGCTGGATGGCCGGCCGGGTCAGGCCGGTGGATGGCGCTCTGCTGCTGGGCGGCGAGGGTGAGCTGCTCAAGGCCGTGCAACCCTTCGCCAGCAAGCTTACCGATCAGCTATTCGCCGCCCGGGATGGTCAACTCGACCTGCCACGCTGGACGGCCGAGCATGGCCCCAAGCTCAAGGCCCTGGTCTTCGATGCCAGCCACCTGACCCGTTTCGAACAGTTGATCGAGCTGCGCGATTTCTTCCAGCCTGCCTTCAAGGGCCTGGACAAGTGTCCTCGTGTGGTCGTTCTAGGGCGTGCCCCGGAGTCATTGAAAGACCCCATCGCCGCCAGCGTGCAGCGCTCGCTGGAAGGTTTCACCCGTTCGCTGGGCAAGGAGATTCGCCGTGGTGGCAGCGTGCAGCTGCTCTATGTCGGCAAGGGCGGTGATCAGCAACTGGAAGGCGCGCTGCGCTTCTTCCTCTCGCCGAAAAGCGCCTATGTCTCCGGCCAGGTGCTGCGTCTCGGTGCCTGCGGCGAACAGGTCAAGGACTGGACGCGCCCATTGGCCGGCAAGAAAGCGCTGGTCACCGGTGCCTCGCGCGGTATCGGCGCGTCCATCGCCGAAGTCCTCGCCCGTGACGGCGCCGAGGTGGTGCTGCTCGACGTGCCGCCCGCTGCCGATGCCTTGCAAGCCCTGGCCGCGCGCCTGGGTGGACGTGCCGTGACCCTGGACATCTGCGCCGAGGATGCGCCGCAGCGCCTGATCGAAGCCCTGCCTGATGGCCTCGACATCGTCGTGCACAACGCCGGCATCACCCGCGACAAGACCCTGGCGAAGATGAGCGATGCGTTCTGGAATTCGGTGATCGACGTCAACCTCAAGGCCCCGCAGGTACTGACGCAGGCGCTGCTGGATGCCGACAAGCTGCACGACAACGGCCGTGTGGTGCTGATCGCTTCGATCAGCGGCATTGCCGGCAACATGGGCCAGACCAACTATGCGACGAGCAAGGCCGGCGTGATCGGCCTGGCTCAAGCCTGGGCACCAGCCCTGGCAAAGAAAGGCATCAGCATCAACGCCGTGGCGCCGGGTTTCATCGAAACCCAGATGACAGCGGCCATACCGCTGGGCATCCGCGAGGCCGGCCGGCGCATGAACTCGATGAGCCAGGGCGGCCTGCCGCAGGACGTCGCCGAGGCCGTGGCCTGGTTCGCCCAGCCCGGTTCGGGCGCAGTGACCGCGCAGTACCTGCGCGTATGTGGACAAAGCCTGCTGGGTGCCTGAGGCAGCGGAGCTGGTGGGCTAAAGCGGAACGCCGCCCGGCCCACCGAATCGGCTCACGCCTTACCGCGTTTGCGAAACTCCACCGGTGTTTCCCCTACCCAGCGTTTGAGGTGCTCGGCTCGGAGAAGTCGGTGCGCTCGACGATCACCTCGATGCGCTCGTCGGTCTTGAGTTGCTCGTAGGACGGATCGGGGCGCCGGCCGCTCGTAGCTAAGCGGACAGTCCGCCAAACCACGCTGCCCTGAAAATGCGAAATGGCGTACTGCTTCGCGAGTACGCCCTTCCGCGCTGGCCATTGGTGGGCTGAAGCCCACCCTACGCCGCTGAAGCCACCCTACGCGGCGCCCGATCATGTAGGGCGGGCCTTCAGCCCACATTCGCGCCAGTCATTCCTTTTTATCGTTCTCACGCTCTGCGTGGGAGCACCTCACCGGACGCTTCGCACGCCACCTCATCAATGATCGAGATCCCGGCACTCGGGCCACGGAATCGCTACAATAGCGCCCCGTTTTCCTGCCCCATGAGTGACCGATGAGCCGCCCCGCATTCGACCCCGCCAGCTACGACGCCCAACTCGCCGAGAAGAAGGCCCGCCTGGTCGAATTGCTGGCGCCCTTCTCGGCTCCGGAGCCAGAGGTTTTCGACTCGCCGCGTGAGCACTACCGCCTGCGCGCCGAGTTTCGCCTGTGGCGTGAGGACGGCCAGCGTCACTACGCGATGTTCGCCCCTGGCGACAAACACACGCCGATTCTGATCGACGACTTCCCCATCGCCAGCCTGCGTATCAACGAACTGATGCCGCGCCTGCGCGCCGCCTGGCAGGCCAGCGAGACGCTGTCGTTCAAGTTGTTCCAGGTTGAATTCCTCACCACCCTGACCGGCGATGCGCTGATCACCCTGGCTTACCACCGGCCACTGGACGCCGCCTGGCAAGCCGAGGCCGAGCGCCTGGCCGCCGAGCTGAACGTCAGCCTGGTCGGCCGCTCACGTGGCCAGCGCCTGGTAATCGGCCGTGATTATGTCGAAGAGGAGTTGATCGTGGCCGGGCGTAGCTTTCGCTACCGCCAGCCGGAAGGCGCCTTTACCCAGCCCAACGGCGCGGTGTGCCAGAAGATGCTCGGCTGGGCCTACGACGTACTGGGCCAGCGCAACGACGACCTGCTGGAGCTGTACTGCGGCAACGGCAACTTCACCGTGCCGCTGGCCACCCGTGTACGCAAGGTGCTCGCCACCGAGATCAGCAAGACCTCGGTCAACGCCGCCCTGGCCAACCTGGCCGATAACGCTGTGAACAACGTCGAACTGGTGCGCCTGTCCGCCGAAGAGCTGACCCAGGCGCTCAACGAGGTGCGCCCGTTCCGCCGCCTGGCCGGTATCGACCTGAAAAGCTACGAATTCGGCAGCGTCTTCGTCGACCCGCCACGCGCCGGCATGGATCCGGACACCTGCGAGCTGACTCGACGCTTCGAACGCATCCTGTATATCTCCTGCAACCCGGAAACCCTGGCCGCCAACATCGCCCAGCTCGATGACACCCATAAGGTCACGCGTTGCGCACTGTTCGACCAGTTCCCCTACACCCATCACATGGAATCGGGTGTTTTGCTGGAAAGGCGCTAAGCTGCCGCTCGCCGTGGCCTGGATGCAATCAGTGAACTGGATGACGCAGAATCCCCCGGATTGCATCCGGGCTACGATCTGCAGGGGTACGCGGCGCTAGCGTGCGAGCCCGCGTAACGCCCACCAGGCCAGCACGGCCGACATCACCTCAAGCAGCAGCGCATAAAGATTGAAGGTCTGCTGCGCCCCGCCATCCAGCCACAGTCCGGCGATACGTGCCAAGGCCAGCGCGGCATACAGCAACACCACCAGCATCAGCGCCGGGCGCAGCAGATCCAGGCGCGTCAAGGCCATCGCCAGATAAGCCGCCAGCCCCAGTTGCAGGCCGCCGTAGTAGGCGCGAACCTCGGTCACGGCGGCACTCCCCATCAGCAGGGCGCCACTGAAACTGGCCATTTCCTCAGGGCGAATGAAATAGGCCAGCCCCAGCAGACTCAGCGCCGCGATCTGGATCAGCAGAACGATTCGGGCAAACAGCATCGGCAAGCTCCTTGGCATAATCGGTTGCAGGCAGAATAGGCCGCCACTGGTCGCGGCGCATAGTCGCAACAGCTTGGGTCATATGCATCCTGGCGCTATGCTGGCGCACCCTTTTTCAGGAGTCCTGTCATGCGCCACTCGCTGCTCGCCCTCTGCCTCTTCACCAGCCTGGCCCAGGCCAGCGAAGCGCTGACCATCGACGTCCACCGCGACGCCAACTGCGGCTGCTGCAAGGCCTGGATCAGCCATCTGCAGGACAACGGCTTTACCGTCAACGACCATGTCGAAGCCGACATGAGCGCGGTCAAACAGCGCCTTGGCGTGCCGCCACGCCTGGCCTCCTGCCATACCGGGGTGATCGACGGCAAATTCGTCGAGGGCCATGTACCGGCCGCCGACATTCTCAAGTTGCGTGAACGCCCCGATCTGCTCGGCGCGGCGGTGCCTGGCATGCCCATGGGCTCGCCCGGCATGGAATACGGTGACCGCGTCGATGCCTATCAGGTGATTGGTCTGGATCGTGAGCGCCAGGATCAGGTGCTGGCCGACTATCCCGGCAACTGATCGCCACCATCGCGCAGCTACACTGCACAGAAATCAATCCAGGGAGTGAGGCCATGCGCTGGCAACGCGGCAGACGCAGTGACAACGTGGTGGATGCGCGCGGCCGTTCGGGCAGGCGCGTCAGCGGCGGCCTGAGCCTGGCCGGAGTGGCGGTGATCGTCATCGTCGGCCTGCTGATGGGCCAGGATCCCTTGCAGATTCTCGGCCAGATCGCCGGCCAGGCCACCCAGCCGCAGGTCAGTCAGACACAGAGCGCACCACCGGCCAACGATCAACAGAGCGAGTTCGTCCGCGCCATCCTTGGTGACACCGAAGACACCTGGCGCGAGCTGTTCCAGCAGGCCGGCCAGCAATATCGCGACCCGAAACTGGTGCTGTTCTCGGATGGCGTCAACTCGGCCTGCGGCTTCGCCAGCTCGGCCGTCGGCCCCTTCTATTGCCCCGGCGACCAGCGCGTATACCTCGACATGGCGTTCTTCCGCGAGATGGAACAGCGCTTTTCGGCAGCCGGCGACTTCGCCCAGGCTTACGTGATCGCCCATGAAGTAGGCCACCACGTACAGACGCTGCTCGGCGTCTCGGCCAAGGTCAACGCCGCGCGTCAGCGGGGCGAGCGGGTCGAAGGCGACGGAGGCCTGCTGGTACGCCAGGAACTACAGGCCGACTGCCTGGCAGGCGTCTGGGCGCATCACGCTCAACGCCGCCACAACTGGCTGGAAGCTGGTGATCTAGAAGAAGCGTTGAACGCAGCCAGCGCCATCGGTGACGACCGTTTGCAGAAACAGGCCCGTGGTCAGGTGGTGCCGGACGCCTTCACCCACGGCACTTCAGAGCAGCGCGTACGCTGGTTCAAGAACGGATTCGAGAACGGCCAACCCGGGCGTTGCGATACCTTCAAGGCAACTCGGTTGTAACCGTAGGGCGGGGCGGGACACCGAGCAATTCGCCTTCCCCCCCCACGGCGTACTGCCTACGGCGAGTACGCCCTACAGAAGCGTCAGCAGTTCTCCACAATTGCGCGCATGCAGCTCGATCAGTAGGACGGATCGGAACACCGAGCAATCGTAGGGCGGATTCAGGAGCGAAGCGAACAATCCGCCAACTCCCCACGGCGTACTGCCTGCGGCGAGTACGCCCTACAGAAGCGCCAGCAGTTCTCCACAATTGCGCGCATGCAGCTCGATCAGTGGGACGGATCGGAACACCGAGCAATCGTAGGGCGGATTCAGGAGCGAAGCGAACAATCCGCCTCCCCCCACGGCGTACTGCCTGCGGCGAGTACGCCCTACAGAAGCGTCAGCAGTTCCCCGCAATCGCGCGCATGCAGCGCGGTCAGCTCCGGCCAGGGGTTGTCCGGCAGGTTGACCAGCACGCCACGTGCGCCAGCGGCCTGAGCGCATTCCAGATCGAAGCGATAATCACCGACCATCACCAGTTCCTGCGGCGTTACCGCCCAGCGTTCAGCCAGATGCAACAGGCCGCCCGGATGCGGCTTGGGCGGCGCTTCGTCACGGCCGAGAATGTCAGCGCTGGCGAAACAGTCATCCAGCCCGATGGCTTGTAGCGTCAGCAGCGCCAACTCATGCGCATTGCGCGTGAGGATGCCGAGCTGGCAACCCCGCCCGCAAAGCGCACGCACCAGCTCGATGGCGCCCGGCGCCGGACGTGAGGCTAGCGCCAGTTCGCGCTCGTGCTCCAGCAGCCAGGCGTGCTTCTGCGCGGCCTCTTCGGCCGGCAGCGCTGCCAGGTGATGGAGGATGTCGTCCTCCTGGGGAATGCCCAGTACGCGCTTGATCGCCGGGAAGTCATGCACCGCCAGGGTCAGGGTGCCGTCCATGTCGAACACCCAGTGACGCGCGTCGCGCAATGCGTTCACTTCCAGTCCTCACGCACGCGGGTCAGGCCTTCCTGAGCGACCGAGGCCACCAGTTCACCCTGGCGGTTGTAGATGCTGGCACGGGAGAAGCCGCGCGCATTACCGGCCCAGGGGCTGTCCATGGCGTACAGCAACCAGTCGTCCATGCGCAGGTTGCGATGGAACCACAGCGAATGGTCGAGGCTGGCCACCTGCATGAACTTCTGGAACACCGACACGCCATGGGGCTGCATCGAGGTGGTCAGCAGGTTGAAGTCGCTGGCATAGGCCAGCAGGTACTTGTGCAGTTGCGGGTCGTCCGGCAGGTCGCCGGCAGCGCGGAACCACACGTACTTCACTGGCTCGCAGGGTTGCGGGGCGAAGGGGTTGATCAGGGTCACCGGGCGGATCTCGATCGGCTTGTCGCTGATCGCGCGTTCACGCAGTCGCTCGGGAATCATCGGCGCGACCATGCGCGCCAGCTCGGTTTCCGACTTCAGGTTCTCGGGGCCGGGCACGTCCGGCATCTGGCTCTGGTGATGGAAACCTTCCTCGTCGTATTGGAACGAGGCGCTGCAGAAGAAGATCGGCTGACCTTTCTGTACCGCCACCACGCGGCGGGTGCTGAAGCTGCCGCCATCACGGGTACGCTCTACCTGATAGACCACCGGCAGGCTGGCGTCGCCAGGGCGCAGGAAATAGCCGTGCATGGAGTGCACGTGACGCTCGGCGGCAACTGTCTGGCTGGCGGCGGAGATGCATTGGCCGAGCACCTGGCCACCGAACAGCTGGCGGAAGCCCAGATCCTGGCTGCGACCACGGAACAGGTTTTCCTCGATCTGCTCCAGGCTGAGCAGCGCGACCAGATCGTCGAGTACCTGGGTCATGAAGTCTCTCCTCGTGCAGGGGTAATCGGGCTGGAAAGGAGTGCGATGGTAAAGAATTTGCGCGCGGCTGTCGGCATCAACGCGCCATTACCGGCCAAAGGCTAGTGCGCCTGCCGCCACTGCTCCCGCTGGATGCGATAAAGCACATGCGGCTGCAGCGGATGACCGGCTGGCATTTTCGGATGCAGAAAATCACCGGTTTCGTCCCGGCGCATGCCGATGGCACGCATCACGGCCTGCGACGGCCGGTTGGTCGGTACGGTAAAACTCACCACCTCGTCCAACCCAAGCTGCTCGAAGCCCACGGCCAGCGCCGCACGCGCCGCCTCGCTGGCATAGCCCTGGCGCCAGTGTGCCCGGGCCAGACGCCAGCCAATCTCCACGGCAGGCACGAAAGGCGCCTCGAAGCTGACCTGCGCCAGGCCGGTAACCCCGATCATCTCGCCGCTATCGCGCCTCTCCAGCGCCCAGAAGCCAAAGCCATGCTCATCCAGATGCTCACGCATGCGCGTCAACAACTGCGCGCTTTGCTCGCCATTCAGCGGCACAGGAAAATAGCGCATCACCTCGGCATCGGCGTTAAGCGCAGCCAGCGCCGGCAGGTCGCTATCGCGCCAGGCGCGCAGCAGCAGACGTTCAGTACGGGTTTCGATCAGGGGCATGGAGATTGTCTCGATTGACTGCGACCATAAGGCCGTCGATTCGATGAGCCTTCATTGTATGCCGCTACCGCTGGTCTACCACGAGGATTACAGCCCACCCTTCCCGGCCGGACATCGTTTTCCCATGGAGAAATTCCGCCTGCTGCGTGATCACCTGGTCGAGTCCGGCCTGACCACGGATGCCGATCTGCTGCGTCCCGAACTCTGCCCGGCGCAGATCCTCGCCCTGGCTCATTGCCCGGACTACATTGCCCGCTATATGGCTGGCGAGTTGTCGCATGAGGATCAGCGTCGCCTTGGCCTGCCCTGGAGCGCAGCCCTGGCGCAACGCACCGTACGTGCCGTGGGCGGCTCGCTGCTGACTGCCGAGCTGGCGCTCAGCCATGGCCTGGCCTGCCACCTGGCCGGCGGCACGCACCACGCGCACTACGACTTTCCTTCCGGTTTTTGCATCTTCAACGACCTGGCAGTGATCGCTCGCTACCTATTGGAGGCCGGGCGCGTGCAGCGCGTGTTGATCTTCGATTGCGATGTGCATCAGGGCGACGGCACCGCACGCCTGCTGGCCGACGTGCCGGATGCCGTCACCGTGTCGCTGCATTGCGAGCAGAACTTTCCGGCACGCAAGGCCGAAAGCGACTGGGACATCCCGCTGCCACGCGGCATGGGTGACAAGGACTACCTCAAGGTTGTGGACAGCACGCTCGATTACCTGCTGCCGCTCTACCAGCCGGATCTGGTGCTCTACGACGCGGGCGTCGACGTGCACAAGGATGACGCCCTGGGCTACCTGCAACTCACCGACGCCGGCCTCGCCGCTCGCGACGAAGCAGTGCTGCAGCACTGCCTGGGTCGAGACATTCCAGTAATGGGCGTAATCGGCGGCGGCTACTCCAAGGATCACGCCGCCCTCGCCCGCCGCCACGGCATCCTCCATCACAGCGCGGCAAAGGTTTGGGCTGCGCGCGGGTTGGGCTAGCTACTCGTAGGGCGGGTGGAACCCGCCAACTCACCGGAGACGGGTTTCACCCGCCCTACGACAGAGCGTTGATCAGCCGGCCAGTACCTTGTCCAACGCCTGCTCCAAAGTCGCCACGGTGCGGTCGATGTTGCCCAGCTTGTCCAGGCCGAACAGGCCGAGGCGGAAGGTCTGGAAGTCTGCCGGTTCGTCGCATTGCAGCGGTACGCCGGCAGCGATCTGCAGGCCAATGGCAGCGAACTTGGCGCCGGTCTTGATCTGCGCGTCGTCGGTGTAGCAGACCACCACGCCCGGCGCCTCGAAGCCCTTGGCCGCGACACTCTTGAAGCCACGCGCGGCCAGCAGTGCACGCACCCGGTCGCCGAGTTCCTGCTGTTGCTGGCGTACCTTGGCGAAGCCGAGGGCCTTGGCCTCGAGCATGGCATCACGGAAACGCGCCAGCGCATCGCTGGGCATGGTGGCGTGGTAGGCGTGGCCGCCCTGCTCATAGGCCTGCATGATCTGCAGCCACTTCTTCAGGTCACAGGCGAAGCTGGTGCTCTGCGTGGCCTCGACGCGCGCCTGGGCGGCCTCGCTGAACATCACCAGAGCGCAGCACGGCGAAGCGCTCCAGCCCTTCTGCGGCGCGCTGATCAGCACGTCGATACCACAGGCCTGCATGTCTACCCAAAGGGTGCCGGAAGCGATGCAGTCGAGTACGAACAAGCCACCCACGGCGTGCACTGCGTCGCTTACCGCGCGCAGGTAGTCGTCCGGCAGGATCATGCCAGACGAGGTTTCCACATGCGGGGCGAACACCACCTGCGGCTTCTCGGTGGCGATGGTGGCCAGCACCTCGTCCAGTGGCGCCGGAGCGAAGGCTGCCTGGGGGCCATCGGCGACAGGGCGAGCCTTGAGCACCAGGGACTGGGCTGGAATCCGGCCCATCTCGAAAATCTGCGTCCAGCGGTAGCTGAACCAACCATTGCGGATCACCAGGCACTTCTGGTCGGTCGCCAACTGCCGCGACACCGCCTCCATGCCATAGGTGCCACTGCCCGGTACGACCGCCACGGCATGGGCGTTGTAGACTTGTTTCAGGGTGGCCGAAATATCGCGCATCACGCCTTGGAACGACTGCGACATATGGTTCAGCGAGCGGTCGGTGTAGACCACCGAATATTCGATCAGGCCATCGGGATCGATGTCGGGGCAGATATGGGACATAACGGACTCCAGCCGAAAAGGTTCGAGCAGAACCTGCCCTAACCCTGGGCAAATGACAAGGCCAGGGAGCACTCGGGTAGAATGCGCAGCCGTCTCCCGAGCCGTCCCGCCATCATGACCACTACCGCCCAGCTCACCGCTCATCACGTCGCCATCATCGGCGGCGGCCCTGCCGGGCTGATGGCTGCCGAAGTGCTGGCGCAAGGCGGTGTGCACGTGGAGCTGTTCGACGCCATGCCCTCGGTGGGGCGCAAGTTCCTGCTGGCCGGCGTCGGCGGCATGAACATCACCCACTCCGAAGCCAAGCCGGCGTTCCTCGAACGTTACAGCGAGCGCCAGGCCGAGGTCACGGCGCTGCTGCAGGAGTTCGATGCCGATGCTCTGCGCGCCTGGATTCATGGCCTGGGCATCGAGACCTTCGTCGGCACCTCCGGCCGTGTATTTCCCACCGACATGAAGGCCGCGCCGCTGCTGCGCGCCTGGCTGCGGCGTTTGCGCGAACTGGGTGTGGTCATCCATACGCGCAGCCGCTGGCTGGGCTGGAACGATGACGGCAGCCTGCGTATCGCCAGCGTGGACGGCGAACGGGCTCTGTCCGCTGCTGCCTGTCTACTGGCACTGGGCGGCGGCAGTTGGTCGCGACTGGGCTCCGACGGAGCCTGGGTGCCCCTGCTGCAGGCACGCGGCATCGAAGTGACTGCACTGAAGCCCAGCAACTGCGGTTTCGAGGTGGACGGTTGGAGCGAATACCTGCAGGACAAGTTCTCCGGTGCCCCCTTGAAGAACGTCGCCCTCAGCCTGCCCGGCCAGGCCGCTCGCGTCGGTGAGTTCGTCCTCACCGCCAGCGGTATCGAAGGCAGTCTGGTGTACGCCTTTTCCGCCGATATCCGCCGCGCCATCGAGGCCGACGGCCAGGCGCTGATCCGCCTCGATCTGCTGCCGCAGATGCCGCTGGCCAAGCTGCAACAGGCGCTGGCCAAGCCGCGCGGCAAGCATTCGATGGCCAAGCACCTGCACCGCCAGGCCGGCCTCGATGGTGTGAAAGCCGCGCTGCTGCGCGAACTGGCACCGACCGAAGCCTTTGCCGAGCCAACCGCACTGGCGCACTGGATCAAGGCGCTGCCGATCACCCTGTTGCGCGCCCGGCCGCTGGATGAAGCGATCAGCAGCGCCGGTGGCGTGCCTTTCGAGGCTCTGGATCAAGGCCTGATGCTCAAGACCCTGCCCGGCGTATTTTGTGCCGGCGAAATGCTCGACTGGGAAGCGCCCACCGGTGGCTATCTGCTCACCGCCTGCTTCGCCAGTGGCAGGGTCGCGGCGCAGGGCGTACTCGACTGGTTGCATGCCGTGTAGTTGTAGGGTAGGCCGGGCGGCGCTCCGCTTCAGCCCACCAAGGCTGGCCGCTGTCGGTGGGCTGAAGCCCACCCTACGGACAGGCTAAGGCCGTAGGGCGGGTGCAACCCGCCATATCTGGCTGGCGGGTTGCACCCGCCCTACACCTGAAAAACCTGAAACTGCTGTGACGCCACGCAGGCTGCGGCTATGCTCAATCTCAGCGCTCCCCACACAGGTAATCTCCCGCCGTGATCCCTCTGCTGGTCTGCGACGACTCCAATATGGCGCGCAAGCAACTGATCCGCGCCCTGCCGGCAGAATGGCCGGTCACCCTCAGCCAGGCCAGCAACGGCGAGGAAGCACTGGCCTTGATCCGTCAGGGCCAAGGCCAGGTCATGCTGCTCGATCTGACCATGCCCGTGCTCGATGGTTACCAGACACTGGCCGCACTGCGCGCCGAAGGCCTCAACAGCCAGGTCATCGTGGTGTCCGGTGACGTGCAGGACGAAGCCGTGCGCCGCGTCCGCGAGCTCGGTGCCCTGGCGTTCATCAAGAAACCCGCCGACCCCGATATCCTGCGCCAGACCCTGATCGAACTGGGCCTGTTCAATCCACAGGGCACGCCAGCGGCCAAAGCTCAGGCAGCGGCGCTGTCGGAGCTGAAGGTGAGTTTCCGCGATGCCCTGCGCGAGGTCAGCAACGTCGCCATGGGCCGCGCCGCCGCGCTGCTGGCCAAGGTGCTCGGGGTATTCGTGCAGTTGCCGGTGCCGCAGGTGAACATCTTCGAAGTCAGCGAACTGCACATGACCCTGCTCGACGCCCAGCGTGGCGAGCGTTTCAGCGCCATCTGCCAGGGCTTCATCGGCGAGGCCATCGCCGGTGAAGCCCTGCTGCTGTTCCACGACTCGGAAGTGGACGACATGGCGCGCCTGCTCGGCTGGCAACCGAAGAACGAGGCAGAAACATCGGAAATGCTCCTGGATCTGGCCAGCATCCTGATCGGTGCCTGCCTGGCAGGCGTCGCCGAGCAACTCGACCTGCGTTTCTCCCAGGGCCACCCGCAATTGCTCGGCCAGCACGCCAGCCTCGACCAGATCATCCAGGTCAACCGCCAGCGCTGGCGCAAGACCCTGGCCGTGGAAATAAGCTACAGCCTGGAGGGCCACGCGATCCATTTCGATCTGCTGCTGTTGTTCACCGAAGATTCGATCAAGCGCCTGACCGCCAAGATCGGCTACCTGATGGAGTGAGGCCATGCCCGCGCAGATCGATATCAAGGAAGTTCACTGGCTGCTCGACATCGTGCAATGCATCGACGTCGGCGTGGTGGTGCTCGACCGCCAGTATCACGTCGAGGTGTGGAACGCCTTCATGGAAAACCACTCCGGTTTGGGCCCGGATCAGGTACAGGGGCGCTCGCTGTTCGAGCTGTTCCCCGACATCGACCGGCCCTGGCTGGAGCGCAAGGTGGAAAGCGTGGTGCAACTGGGCACCCGCGCCTTCAGCCTGTGGCAGCAGCGGCCGTACCTGATGCGCTTCAAGAGCTACCAGCCGATCACCGGCCAGGCCGACTTCATGTACCAGAACGTCACCGTGCTGCCGCTGGCTGGCCAGCCGGTGGAACATGTGTGCCTGGTGATCTATGACATGACCGCGGCGGCGGTGGCGGCACAGGCTTGATCCGCTAAGCCGTAGGGTGCGCCGTCCGCACCAGTCAACCTCTTCTGAGTTCGGTGCACATGGCGCACCCTACTTTTTTCCGCCCTTGGGTTTGCTGCCGAAGCTCGGCACCTTGCGTACCGCCTTGGCTTTGGGTTTGGCATCCTCTTCCTCGAACCAGCGACCGAGGTGGATGTTGCCCTTGCCACCCGCCTTGCCCGCACCGGGAATCAGCTTCTGCTTGGGCTTCTTCGGTTTCTTCAGTACCTGGCCGCCGACCGCCGTCAGTGGTACGCGGTGATCCGGAATGAAATCGGGCTCGTCGACACGCTTGATCAACTGCTGGGTGAGGTTCTCGATAGCCGCCAACTGGTCGACTTCGTCGGCGCAGACCAGCGAGATCGCCTCGCCCGTACTACCCGCGCGACCGGTTCGGCCGATGCGATGCACATAGTCCTCGGCGTTGATCGGCAGGTCGAGGTTGACCACCAACGGCAGGTCATCGATATCCAGCCCCCGAGCGGCCACGTCGGTAGCGACCAGCACCTGCACCTCGCCGGCCTTGAAACGCTCCAGGGCGCGCAGGCGACTCGGCTGCGGCTTGTCACCGTGAATCGAGTCAGCGCTGACGCCGATGGCCAGCAGTTCCTGCTCCAGCTGATCGACGCCCTTGCGGGTCTTGGCGAACACCAGCACCTGGCCCCAGCGTTTTTCCTGCAGCAGGTGCAGGAACAGCTCGCCCTTGCGCTTCTTGTCCACCGGGATCAGCCACTGCTTGACACTCTTGGCCGCCGCGTTGCGCGGGCTGACTTCCACCGACAGCGGGTCGCGCAGCAGTTCGCCGGCCATCTGCCGGATGGCATCGGAGAAAGTGGCGGAGAACAGCAGGGTCTGGCGCTTTTTCGGCAGCGCGCTGAACAGCTCGTCCAGCTCACGGGCAAAACCGAGGTCGAGCATGCGATCCGCTTCGTCGAGCACCAGGGTCTGCAACTGGCTGAATTTCACCGCGTTCTGCCGGTACAGGTCGAGCAACCGGCCCGGCGTGGCCACCAGCACATCGACGCCCTTGCGCAGCTTCATCATCTGCGGATTGATGCTGACCCCGCCGTACACCGCATAGCTGGAGAGCGGCAGGTTCTGGCCGTAACTCAAAAAGCTCTGCAGCACCTGCTCGGCCAGCTCGCGGGTCGGCACCAGCACCAGCGTGCGCACCGAGTTGCTCGCCACCTGCGGCCCCTCCAGGGTCAGGCGTTGCAGCAACGGCAGGGCGAAGCCGGCGGTCTTGCCGGTGCCGGTCTGCGCCGCGGCCATCAGGTCGCGGCCCTTGAGCACGGCGGGAATCGCCTGGCTCTGCACCGGAGTCGGGGTCTGGTAGTCGAGGTCGGCGAGCGTGCGCAGCAACGGCTCGATCAGGCCAAGAGAGGCGAAGGTCATGGGGTAACCGAATCAGAAGGAAACAGGCGCGCAGTTTACCTGAACCTGCCACGTCCAAGCTCAGGGAGCATGGCGCATCGACAGAGAGCCTGCCGGCCTTGCTCGCGGTGACTGCAACCGATAGTCGCCAATCGTCGAGGCTAGGTGCGCGCGGCACACCCTACGGATTGGCAATTGGCTTAGAGTTACCGCAATGCAGACCTGCTTCGGAGCCGCCATGCCCCATCCCAATATCGTCATACTCACCGGCGCCGGTATCTCCGCCGAGAGCGGCATCCGCACCTTCCGCGCCGCTGATGGACTCTGGGAAGAACACCGCATCGAAGAGGTGGCCACCCCCGAGGGTTTCGCCCGTGATCCGGCGCTGGTGCAGCGTTTCTACGACATGCGTCGCGCCCAGTTGCGTGACCCGGCCATCGCTCCCAACGCCGGGCATCTGGCCCTGGCGGAGCTGGAGGCTGGCTGGCAGGGCGAGTTTCTGCTGGTCACGCAGAACGTCGACAACCTGCATGAACGCGCCGGCTCCAGGCGCTTGCTGCACATGCACGGCGAGTTGCAGTCGATGCTGTGCAGCAATAGCCAGCAGCGTTTTCCGCTGCTGGACGACATGCCGGTCGAACAGGCGTGCGCCTGCTGCGGCCTGAAGGGCACGCTACGTCCGGATATCGTCTGGTTCGGTGAGATGCCCTATCACATGGAACGCATCTACGACGCGCTGGAGCAGTGCGAGCTGTTCGTCAGCATCGGCACCTCGGGTCATGTCTACCCGGCTGCCGGTTTCGTCGAACAGGCGCGTCGCGCGGGCGCGCATACCCTGGAGATCAATCTGGAGCCCAGCCAGGGCCATTCGCTGTTCGCGGAAAAACGCTATGGCCCGGCCACCGAGCAGCTGCCCCGCTGGGTCGCGGAGCTATTGGCCGGCAGAGAGAGAACGTAGGGCGTGTGAAACCCGCCAATACGCAAAGGGCAGGCCGGCTAAGCATTCCAACCCGTAGGAGTGGCTTCAGCCACGAACAGCTTTCGCGGCTGAAGCCGCTCCTACAAGAACCCAGCATGTAGGGCGGATCGGGGCGCCCTACCAAACATGCAGGCCGTGCCAGAACGCCAAAACCGAGTACGCCCTACCGGCTGGTTGAGGTGATTGACTGACACATGTCGGCAGGCGAACGATTAGTCGCGCCTTGGCACGGACGGCCCCCTCTCCCATTTATTGGGGGCACGCCTAGTGGAGAGGGATGGGGAGAGAGTGATACAGATGACTCGGCGTTGTCGGATGCCCCTCTCCCGCAAGCGGGAGAGGGGAGACAAGCACCTACTGCGCAGCGTCCTGAACGGGCTCCGCCGCTTCGGCCGGTGCCTCTGGCTGCGGGCTAAACACACCCTGGCTCCAGGCGTAGTAGCCCAGGCCCAACGCCAGCAGCAGCGCCAGTATCCACGGCCATACCAGCGGTTTCTCGGCGTAAGGATCGCGCAGCGCGCGGTCGCTGCCCTTGGGCAGTTCCGCCATTTGCGTGAGCGCAGTGCCGAAGGGAATGCTGATACGGGCCTGGGCATTCACCGCCCAGCCGTTGCCGTCGAGAATCGGCCCCAGGCTACGGCGACGCAGCTTGAACCAGGCCAGCAGCATGGCCGGCCCGGAGATGGCCAGCAGCACGCAGAGCAGCAGCAGCGGAACCTGCCACCAGGCCAACGACAGAATCCCCGTGACCACCGCCGCCAGCGCCGTCCCTAGCGCACCGACCGCCAGGCCGATGGCAGCGAAGATACCGGCGAACTTGGCGATATCGAACGCAGGTGCCGGCGCTGCTCCAGGCGCTGCTCCGGTTTCACCAACCTTGGCCGCGGTCTTGCTGACCATGTCAGCGTCACGACTGGCCGCCAGTTTCTGTACCTGATCGGAAACCAGGCTGGAGATACGCCGGTAAGGCGACCAGAACGCCTCACGGATACTGATGGCGTTCTGCACCACCTTGACCACCACGGCATCCCAGTCGTTGCCTTCACGGTCATAGAACAGGCCATGGCGACCAGCCTGCAGATCGCCCTCGCTACCGGCCGTCACTGCCACCACGATGTTCAGCGTCTCCTTGCCGCGCACCGGCTCACCGCGGCGGGTGCAGGCGCAGTAGAGCAGGAAGCAGTCGCTGGCCGCCGCGACCTTGGCATGGGCCTCGACATCGCCAACTTCCACCGCCAGCTCGCAGCTCTTGCCGTCGATGTAGAGCACGCCAGCCTGGAATACCGCTTTCTCCTGGCGGGCATAGAAGCACTGGAAGGACACGAAGTTGCGCAGCAGCTTGACCAGGCCGTGACGCAGGCGAATCAGCTTGTCCAGCTCGACCAGGCCATCGGCAGCCTCGGCCACCGCCTTGTCTTCCTCGACCAGCGCCAGCAGGCGCGCCTCGGCGCCCTGCTCCACCAGTTCGAGAATGCGTCCGCGCTCCAGTACCTCGGCAATCGCCACGGCCGGCGTCTCGGCGCGCCAGGCCAGGTAGTTGCCGCACAGTGCAACCAGGTGCTGCCACTGCTCGCGCGACAGGCTGTCCTGCTCGCCATAGACCGGCACCACCACACGCTGGCGGAACTCGTCGACGGCACCCTGCCAAGCCGGATTGAGGCCCTTGTGCAGCGGCAGCTCGTCGCCATGCTGCACCACCGCCAGGGGCAGGCCGGCCACCTCGCCAGCATCGGCCAATGACAGCGACGCCAGACGCACCAGCTCTTCTTCCTTGGCGTTCATCAGGGCCGCGGCACGCGGGTCGAACTCGGCCATGGCCACACGGGTGAAATAATCGTCGATCTTGGCACGCACGGCGCTCAGCGCTTCGACCGCCGCTACCGTGCCTTCACCGAATGCATCCAGCCCCTGTTCAGCGGCACGCGCGTGCCAGGCGTGCAGCTGGCGCGCCTGGTCGAAGAAAGCGGTGATCTGCTCGGCACCGATGGCGGGCTCACCACTGCGATCGGTCTGCGCGCCCAGGCAGGCGATGATGTCGGCGATGGCGGCCTTGAGTTCGGCATCATCGGTCATGCTGGCCGGCACCAGGCCGTCGCCATTGGATTCGTGAGGCGGGAACAGCAACGCCAGATCAGCGGTATCGGCCGGCGTCAGGCTCTCGGCGTCAGGACGCCCGAGCACGCCCAACAGACGCTGTGCAGCCAGGCGCAGGCGGGCACCTTCGGCATCGTCGGTGAGCGAGGTCAGCAACAGCGGGCCGTCCTGAAACAGCACGGCGGGATCGCGCAGGCGCGCCAGTGTCCAATCGACCACGTCGAGCACTTCCGGCGCGCGAATACGACCGTCCTTGTTCAGGTCGATGTACTGCAGCATGCGCCGATCCAGCTCCAGGTTGTTCACCGGGCAGGCCAGGCTGGCCCAGAGTTTCTGATCCAGACCGCGCAGGGCGGCAAGGTCGGCGGGGGTTTCCAGTTGCACCTGGTCGAAGCCGCCGGCACGGAAGAAGCGCCAGCGATGCGCGAGAACTTGAGTCATCTACAAAAGATCCTTTCTTTGTGAGGGCGACTGCGCCAAGAAGTCGACGATGATCCAGCGCTGCGCATTGGCGCCTGGCTCACTCAACAGACTCCTACTTCCCAGGCGCTGTTCAACTCAGTGTAACCGAGCAACAGGGGCGTGCGCTCATTGCGCCTCGACCGCCAATGGCTGCGCCTCGGGCTGTTTGATCAGCGCGTAGAGCACGCCGGCGAGCAGACTGCCGGCAACGATGGCCAGCAGGTATAGCAGCGCGTGGTTGATGGCGTTGGGAATCAGCAGCACGAACAGGCCTCCGTGCGGAGCCATCAGCTTGCAACCGAAGTACATCGACAGTGCGCCGGTCAGCGCACCACCGGCGATACAGGCCGGGATCACCCGCAACGGATCCTTCGCGGCGAAGGGAATCGCCCCCTCGGAGATGAAGCACAAGCCCAGTACCCCGGCCGCCTTGCCTGCCTGACGCTCGCTCTGGGCGAACTTGCGCCGCGCCAGCACGGTGGCGATGGCCATGGCAATCGGCGGCACCATGCCTCCGGCCATGGTCGCGGCCATCGGTGCGTAGCTGCTCGACGCCAGCAGGCCGACCGAGAAGGCATAGGCCGCCTTGTTGATCGGCCCACCGAGATCCACGCACATCATGCCGCCAAGCAGCGCGCCAAGCAGGATGGCATTGGTGCTGCCCATGCTGTCGAGGAACTGGGTGAGCGACTGCAACACACCGGCCACGGGGCTGCCAACGACGTAGATCATCGCCAGACCGGTGATCAGGCTGGCCAGCAGGGGGATGATCAGGATCGGCTTGAGCGCCTCCAGACTGTCCGGCAAGCGCACCCAGCGGGCGATGGCCTTGGCCGAATAGCCGGCGATGAAGCCAGCGACGATACCGCCGATGAAACCGGCGCCCAGTGAGCTGGCGAGCAGTCCACCGATCATTCCTGGCGCCAGTCCCGGACGGTCGGCGATGGAATAGGCGATATAGCCGGCCAGTACCGGCACCATCAGCTTGAATGCGGCGTCGCCACCGATCTGCATCAGCGCGGCGGCGAACGTGCCCTCCTGCTCATATGCCTTGATCCCGAAGACGAACGACAGCGCGATCAACAGCCCACCCGCCACCACCATCGGCAGCATGTAGGAAACGCCGGTGAGCAGGTGCTTGTAGGGGCCGGCTTTCTCGCTGCTACTGGGCGCGGCCTTGCCTTCGGCTGGCGCGGCCTCGCTCAGCGGGCGCGCCTCGCTCAAGGCGCGCTCCAGCGTCTGTTGCGGCTGCTTGAGCGCCACACCAGTGCCGCAACGGTAGACCTTCTTGCCGGCGAAGCGGCTGGTGTCGACCTCGATATCGGTGGCCAGCAGGACGGCGTCAGCCGCATCGATTGCCGCATCGTCGAGCAGGTTGCGCGCACCGACCGAGCCGCGGGTTTCCACCTGCAATTCGATGCCCATGCGCAGCGCCGCCTGTTGCAGCGCTTCGGCGGCCATGAAGGTATGCGCTACGCCGGTCGGGCAGGCAGTGACCGCGACCAGTCGACGACGCCCGCTCGGGACGGGCTCGCTGTTTTCACCATAGGGCTGAGCACGCTCGGCGGCCTCACGCAGAAAACGCTGCGGATCGGCCAGTGCCTCGGCCGGCGTGGCCTGAAACAGACGCTTGCCGGCAAAGCGGCTCAACGGCAGCTCACCGGTCTTGACCACCAGCACCCAGTCGGCTGCAGCGATCTGCGCCTCGCTCAATGGCGAACCAATCGCGCGCGCGTCGTGCACCTCGACACGGGTTTGCCAGCCCAGGCGCTCGGCAGCAGCCTGCAACAGGCGCGAACACAGCACGCTGGTGACCTGGCCATTGGGGCAGGCAGTGACGATCAGCAGATTCATGATGGGTGCCTCTTATTCTTCTATGGGGTGCAAGTGCACGGCCGCTTCAAGACGGGCCAGTTGCTCACGGTCATGGATGCCGAAGCCAATCTGGGTGACCGCCTGCGCCGCCACCGCCGTGGCCAGGCGCAAGGTGCGCTCGGCTGGCCAGCCCTCGAGCAGGCCGTGCAGGCTGGCCGCCAGCAGCGAGTCACCGGCGCCGACCGTGCTGGCAACCTCGACACGTGGCGGTATGGCGCGCAGGGCGATGTCCGGGCCGTGCCAGTCGACGCCAGCCGCCCCGCGCGACAACAGCACGTGCTCGATACCCTGCGTACGCAGCGTCTGCACGGCGGCAGGCAGATCGCTGCCGCACACCTCGGTCAGCTCTTCCTCGTTAGGTTTGATCAGCCAGGGGGCGACGCCCAGGGCCGCCTGCAAAGCCGCACCGCTGCTGTCCACTGCCAGGGGTACGCCACTGGCCTTGAGTCGCCGCAGCAAACCGGCGAACCACTGCGGGGTAACGCCACGCGGCAGGCTGCCGGCTACCACCACGGCATCATGCCCGGCTAGCAGCGGCTCCAGCTCCTCTTCCAGGTGTTGCAGGTGTTCGACCTCGACCTGCGGGCCGGGGCCGTTGAGGTCGGTGATGCAGCCGTCGGTTTCGGCCAGCTTGATGTTGCTGCGCGTCTCGCCCGGCACACGGACGAACAGGTCGTGAAAGCCGCGCTTGTGCATCAGGCTTTCGAACGGCGCGGCATTGGCGCGCCCGAGAAAGCCGCCGACGCTCAGGCTGTGGCCCAGGTCGGCCAGTACCTGGGCGACGTTCAGGCCCTTGCCGGCCGCGTGGCTGCGTAGCTCATGGCAGCGGTTGATCGCACCGGGCTGCAGGCGGTCGAGGCGCAGCGTCAGATCCAGCGCCGGGTTCAGGGTCAGGGTCAGGATTCGGGCCATCAGTGCATCTCCGCGACCAGCGCACGCACGGCGCTGGCACTGTCCAGGGTAAGCGCACGATCCGCCAGGGTTCGCGCCTGGCGGCTGTCCAGCTCACGCACGCGCGCCTTGACCAGGCCGATCGAGCGTGGCGTCACGCTCAGTTCGTCCACGCCAAGCCCCACCAGCAGCGGCACGGCCAGGCGGTCGCTGGCCAGCTCGCCACAAACGCCGACCCACTTGCCCTGCGCATGAGCAGCGGTCACGGTCATTTCGATCAGGCGCAGCACGGCGGGATGCAGGCCATCGGCCTGTGCCGACAACTGCGGATGACCACGGTCGATGGCCAGGCAGTACTGGGTCAGGTCATTGGTGCCGATGCTGAAGAAGTCCACCTCGCGTGCGAGCACGGGTGCCAGCAGTGCTGCCGAGGGCACTTCGATCATGATGCCGACCTGCAGGTCGCGCACCTCGATCTCTTCACGCAGGCGCTGCACCATGTCACGCGCCGCACGCCACTCCTCCACCGAACCGACCATGGGGAACATGATCCGCAGCGGGCGGCCATCGGCCGAGGCGAGCAAGGCGCGCAGTTGGGTTTCCAGAATCTCCGGGCGCTGCAGGCTCAGGCGAATGCCACGTACACCAAGGAAAGGGTTCTCCTCAGCCGGCATCGGCCAGTAAGGCAGGGGTTTGTCACCGCCGACATCCAGCGTGCGCACCACCAACGGACGCCCCTCCAATGCATCGAGCACACGCCGATACTCGCGTTCCTGCGCAGCGTGATCCGGCGCCTGGGCATGCTCCATGAACACCAGCTCGGTACGCAGCAGGCCCACTGCTTCCGCGCCCAGCGCCACCGCGTCGGCGGTTTCGCCACTGGCGCCGATATTGGCAGCCACTTCCACGCGCACACCGTCACGGGTCTGCGCCTCGCTGAAACGCTCGGCATGCGCCTGCTCACGCCGCTGCTGCGCTACTTCACGCTCATGCAGCGCCTGATCACGCTCGGCTGCATCCGGGGCGACGCGCAGCAGGCCACTGTCACCATCGAGCAGCAGCGGCGTGCCTTGCGCCAATGCCAGCACACCATCGCCGGCACCGACCACAGCGGGAATGCCCAGGGCGCGAGCGATGATCGCGCTGTGCGCGGTAGCACCACCACGCGCGGTGAGGATACCGGCGACACGCTGGCGGTCGAGACCAGCGACGTCCGACGGCACGACTTCGGCCATCACCAGGATGTAGGGCTCGTTCGGCTCACTGGGCAACTCGACGCCACAGAGGTGCGCCAGCACACGATTGCCAATATCCCGCAGGTCTGCCGCACGCTCGGCCAGCAATGGGTCATGCAAGGCCTCCTGACGCTTGGCCGCCGCCTCGACTTCGACCTGCCAGGCCGCCTCGGCGCTCGCGCCCTTGCCTAGGCGGGCCTCGACATCTTCGCGCAACGCCGGATCGGCGAGCATGGCCAGGTGAGCGCTGAAAATCTCGCGAATGCTCGCCACACCGGCGCCATCGACCAGGCGCTGAATCTGCGCGGTGACAGCCGCCAGGGCCGCCTCCAGACGCGCGCGCTCCTGCTCGACACCCTGACCTTGCTCAGCGAAAGCAAAGGTCGGTGGCGTACGCAGCAGCGCCGGCCCCATGGCGATGCCGGGCGAGGCGCCAACGGCCAGCAAGCGACTGCCGGCAACCGGAGCGACCGCTTCAATCGGTTCAAGCTGCGCCGCCACTTCAGGCAACGCTTCACTCAGCGGTTCGACCGCTTCGCCCAGACCACTTTCCAGCGCCGCGCGAATGGCCGGCAGAGCGCTGTCGGCAAGCGCCGGTTCGGCGCTGAACTCGAGCATCTGACCACGCCGCGCGCCCAGCGCCAGCAGGCGGCTGAGGCTCTTGGCCGAGACTCCGGCGCCCGCGTCGCCAAACAGGCGCACACGGATCTCACCGGCAAAGCCCTGCGCCAGCTCGCTCAGCACCTTGGCCGGACGTGCGTGCAGACCATGGGCATTGAGCAGTGGCACGCTGAGACTGGGCCAGTCCGGCGGCACCTCACCGCCCAGCGCCTCGATCACCTGGCGGCTATCGCTGGCTTCGCTGAACGCCGCCGCCCGACCACCGATCAGTACATCACACAGACGCTCCAGCGCCTGGCGATGCGCCTCACCCTGGCTGGCCAGGCAGAACAGACCACGCAGCGCTTCACCACGAAAACTCAGCGGCTGCGCTGGGGTGACGAAGGCCAGGCCTGGCCGTTCGACGCTGGCCTCGCTGTGCAGCCACCACAGGCCATCGCCCAGCGGCAGCGGCTCGCCACGTGCCAGCCCGAGGGCGAAACCGCTACGGGCGCAGCCGGCCTGACGCAACAGGCGCGCGCCCTGCCAGAGCAATTCGTCGAAGTCTTCGGCAGGCTGCGCCAGCGCCACCAGTTGGCCGTCCAATGCCAGCGCCTGTGGTGCGCCCTGCAGCAGGTCGAGTATCTGCGCCGGCTCGCGGGCCTCACGCAGCGCCTGGCTCAGGTCACCCTCGCCCAGGGCGCGGGTCAGCAATTGCAGCAGGTGCAGGTGCTCGTCGGACTGAGCGGCGATGGCGATGGCCAGGTAGACCTGCTGGCCATTGCCCCAATCCACTCCAGCCGGAAACTGGATCAGGCTGACGCCAGTACGCAATACCTGATCGCGGGTCTGCGGCGTGCCATGGGGGATGGCGATGCCCTGGCCGAGAAAGGTAGAACCCTGAGCTTCGCGAGCCTGCAGGCCATCGAGGTAAGCCGGAGTGGCCAGGCCGGCACTGGCCAACGCATCGCCGAGCATGGCCAGGGCTTCGCCCTTGTTCGCCGCCGCCCGGCCCATCTGAATTTGGCTGGCATCGAGTTCGAGCATGGGTGCCTCCGGCTTGGATTCTTGTTCTGATTGAAAAAGGTGTTCAGGACTCGGCGCTCATTTACACCACCCAAACACCTTCAAGACTAGCTGATGAATTGAATTGCTGAAACGATTCATCAAACGCTGGCACCTTATCCGATAATGGGTAATCCTTGAAGCCCGGTCGTCGTCGAGTCGGTGTAGACTCGCCGCGCTCACACGCTCGAAACCTCTTCTCTGCATGGTGCTGCGCCCGTGAAACTCAGCGACATCGCCCGCCTGGCGCAGGTCTCGGTGACCACCGCCAGCTACGTGATCAACGGTCAGGCCGAACGTCGGCGCATCAGCCCTGCGACCGTGGCCAAGGTACTGGCGGTGGTCGAAGAACATGGCTATCGCCCGGATCAGCAGGCCGCCAGTCTGCGCCGCGGGCAAAGCCGCTGCCTGGGCTTCATCCTGCCGGATCTGGAGAACCCCAGTTACGCGCGCCTGGCCAAGCTGCTCGAACAGAAGGCCCGCGCCGCCGGCTATCAGTTGCTGATCGCCAGCTCAGACGATGATCCGAGCAGCGAGCGGCAGTTGCTCGAGCTGTTCCGCTCGCGCCGCTGCGAAGCGCTGATCGTCGCCAGTTGCCTGCCTGCCGATGACCCGCTGTATCCCGCCATCGTCGCTGCCGGCCTGCCGGTCGTGGCGGTGGACAGGGCCCTGTCACCTACGCACATCCGCTCGGTGGTCAGCGATGACGAGCAGGCCGGGCGCACCCTGACCGAAAGCCTGCTGAAACCCAAGCCACGGCATATCGCCCTGCTCGGCGCCCGTGCGGAACTGGTCATCAGCCAGGCGCGCGAGCGTGGTTTCCATGCCGCGCTGGCTGGTTTCGACGGACGCGTCAGCGTCTATCACGGCGAGCTGTTCAGCCGCGCCTGCGGTTACCGGGAGATGCAGACGCTGATGAATGAAGTCGGCCCGCCGGATGCCTTGCTGACCACCGCCTACGTGCTGCTCGAAGGCGTATTCGATGCGCTACGCGAGCAGGGCGACGAGCAATGGCCAGCAGTGCGCCTGGCCACCTTCGGCGATACCCAGTTGCTGGACTTTCTGCCACTGCGGGTCAATGCCATGAGCCAGCAGCACGAACGTATCGCCGAGCGTGTGCTGGCCTGGACGCTTCGGGCGGTGGAACACAACGACTATCAGCCCGGTGTCGAGGCCATTGGCCGCAGCTTCAAGGCCCGAGCCTGAGTACCCCTTCAATACTGAGGCGGGTTGCACCCGCCCTACGCGCTACATGTTGTTCTGATGCTTCCTGCTAACCACCCTGAATCTTCTGCAGCAGCGGCTCGCATTGGCTGGGCTCGTCACCTGCGCTGGGCGCCATCAGCGCCAACAACCCGGCCGCGGGTGCCACCGCTACACCCAGCGCCACCAGGCCGGCACCGCGTAGTGCCAGCGGCGTGGCCTGCACGCCAGGCGAAGGCTCCTTGAACGTGCCGCGTACGTACAGCGGCGAGCGCAGGGAGAAGATGCGAAAGCCCTTGGTCGACGGCGTGATGGTGAAGTCCAGCCGTTCGCTGGCGAAGTTGGCGCTGCCGTCGACCTTGATCACCGCATTGTCGGTGTCGATCACGAACAGCCGCGTACTCATCAACCCCTGCGTGATGCCGAGATCGGCCGCCGCGCAATGAATCTTCACATCCTCGTCGCCAAACAATCTGCCTACCAGGTAGTTGCCGACGTTCAGCCCGGCGATCTCCATCAGCCCACGGCTGACGGCACCATCGTTGATCAGCATCTTCAACTCGCCATCGGCACCGCCAAGCAAGGCCGCCACCGAGTTGCCACGACCGCTGATGCGCGCATCACCGTTGAGCTCACCGAAGCTGGTCTGCATCGGCGCGAAGGTGGGAAACAGCTGCTTGAGCTTGAGGTCACGCGCGCGCAGGCGCATCTGTCCCTGTAGCGGCGTGGTGGCGCCATTCAGGCGAATCTGCGAATCGAGCACACCACCGGCCATTCCGAAACGTAGCGGTTCCAGGCTCAGCATGCCGTCATTGAGCACCACATGGGTGTCCAGATCGGTGATCGGCAACTGCTCGCTGTGCACGATGCGCTTGCCGACGAAACGCACATCGGCGTCCATCGCACGCCAGCGGTCGGTGCGGAATTCCGAGACAGGCAGCGCCTTGTTCGCCGGCTGCACGTCCCGTTCGCCGCGCTCGCGCTTGTCCTCGCTGGAGTCGGCACCGATCAGCGGCGCCAGGTCACTGAACAGCAGTTGATTGGAGGTCAGGCGGCCGGACAGCTTCGGCCGCGGCTCGCGGGCCACGAACGTCAGGTCGCCGTGAATATCGCTGTCACCGATCTGGCCATTGAAGCCGAGGTAGCGAAAGATCGCCCCATCGGCATCGTGCAAGTCGGCCTGTAGGCGACCATCGGTGCTGTACGGCGGGGTATCCGGCAAGGTCACGCCAGTCAGCGGATACAGCTGACCCAAGCTGGCGCCGGACAGTCTCAGGCGCAGATCCAGAGCCCCCAGGTTCTGCGGATCGGTCAGGCTGCCGGCCAGCACGATGCGGGTCGCGCCAATGCGCAGATCGGCCTGCAGCGGGAACGGCTGCGACGCGTCGTGCAACGCCAGCAGACCACCGACCTTGCCGTTACCGGTCAGCGACTGGCCACGGAAGCTGCCCTTGGTCTGCCAGGCGAAAGCGTAATCCTGGGCGCTGGCATTGCTCTGCGCCAGACGCTCGGCAGCGCTCTTGCCCACGATGTCGGCGAACGGGATCGGCTCACCCAGCGGCTGGATGGCTGTCTCCAGACGGGTATTGCTGACCTTGTCATCCAGCTTCACCTGCCCCTTGTCGAAACCGATGGTGCCGATATCCAGCGTCCAGGGGCTGGGCTGAGCGGTGTCGTCCGGCTGTTCCTTGCCCAGATCGAACACCCAGTTGGCCCGGCCATCGGCCAGGCGCTGCAAATCGGCAACCGGCGCACCGAGCTCGATACTGGGGATGCTTACCGTTTTCCACAAAAGCGGCAGCGGAGACAGACGGAATCGCACGCTGTCGAGGCTGACGAAGGTATCGCCCTGCGCCCAATCAGGGTTGCCCAGGCGCAGTTGCTCGGCGGCGAAGTGTGGCCAGGGCACCCAGGCACTCAAGCCCTGCTGGCCCACCTCACGCTGCCAGACCACACGCAGGTCGCCCTCGATGGCAAACGGCCGATTCAAGGCCGCAGAAACCTGCTCGTTGATCAACGGCCGCGCGCGATTCCAGTCGAACAACACCAGAAACAGCATCAGCGCCGCCACCAACAGCAGAAAAATGGCGAGCAACGCGCCCAACAATTTGCGTACCTGGCGCACCCAGCGACCTCCTTATTTCACCGCCCGAGTGAAACTCGTCCATGTCCATACGACTGAAAAGATTAGCCAACGCTCCCTCGCGCTGGCAGGAAAGGGGAAAATAGCCGACTCTGAACACCCGTTCGTGAGCCAACCGATGCGCCTGATCGATACCCACACCCACCTCGACTTCCCCGATTTCGATGCAGATCGCGGCGAAGTGCTCGCACGCAGCCGCGCGCTGGGCGTGCAGCGTCTGGTGGTGCTTGGGGTCTACCAGGCCAACTGGCAGCGGCTATGGCAGTTGGTCGAGGAAAATGAAGGCCTGTACGCCGCCTTCGGCCTGCATCCGGTCTATCTGGACGACCATAGCCCGCAGCATCTCGACGAGCTGCGCAATTGGCTGGGCAAACTGGCCGGCCACCACAAGCTGTGCGCCGTCGGTGAGTTCGGTCTGGACTATTACCTGGAACAGTTGGATCGGCAGCGCCAGCAAGCCTTGTTCGAGGCACAGTTAAAACTGGCCGCCGAGTTCGAACTGCCAGCGTTGCTGCACGTGCGCCGCGCCCATGCCGCAACCATCGCCACGCTCAAGCGCTTTCGCCTGGCACGCGGCGGCATCATCCACGCCTTCGCGGGCAGCTACGAGGAAGCACGCGAGTACATCAAGCTGGACTTTCGTCTTGGCCTTGGCGGCGCCGCTACCTGGCCGCAGGCCAATCGACTGCGCAAGGTGGTCGCACAGCTACCACTGGAAACCATCGTGCTTGAAACCGACGCCCCGGACATGGCGCCCGCCATGCGCGCGAACCAGCGCAACAGCCCGGAGTACCTGGCGGACATCTGCCGCGAACTGGCAACACTGCGTGGTGTGACGGCCGAAGAGCTGGCGGCGGCCAGCAGCCGTAATGCGGATGAGTTGTTCGGCTGGAGGTAGAGCTTTCCAGATGGAGCGGCGGTAAAGCCCTGTAGGAGCGAATTTATTGGCTATGTCTGCGTTAGCTATTAGGCTCGGAGCCTCGTAGGGTGGGCTTTAGCCCACGCTGACCGCCAGTGGTAGGCCGAAGCGGAGCGCCGCCCGGCTCACCCTATGGGCCTGAAGGAGGGGCCTCAGCCGCAAGCATCGCCGCTGAAGCGCCTCCCACGGAGCAATCAGACCCGGAAGGCGCTGATCAACTGCTTGAGACGCGAAACCAGCTCGCTCAGCTCGCGGCTGGCCTGCTCGGTCTGGCTGGCGCCGACAGCGGTTCGCTCACCCGCATGGTTGATTTCGACGATGTTCTGATCGATATCGTGCGCCACGGCCGTCTGCTGCTCGGCAGCCGCCGCGATCTGCTGGTTCTGATCGACGATCATGCCCACCGCGCCGAGGATGTTCTCCAGGGCCAGCTGCACCTTGGCCGACTCACTCACCGTACCGTCGGCCATCTGGTGGCTGGCATTCATCGCTTTCACCGCCGCACCGACGCCGCCCTGTAGCTTGACGATCATCGCCTCGATTTCTTCGGTGGACTGCTGCGTGCGCTTGGCCAGGTTGCGCACCTCGTCGGCCACCACCGCGAAGCCTCGGCCCTGCTCGCCCGCACGCGCGGCCTCGATGGCAGCATTGAGCGCCAGCAGGTTGGTCTGCTCGGCGATGCCCTTGATCACGTCAAGCACCTGGCTGATCGCCGCGCTGTCGCTGGCCAGCTGATTGATCACCGCCACCGACTGATCGATCTCACCGGCCAGGCGCTGAATCGCGCCGACCTGCGCCTCGACCAGGGCACGACCGGTGACCGTCTCCTGATTCACGCTCTGCGCGCTGCCCACCGCAGCGGCGGCACTGCGCGCCACCTCTTGCGCGGTGGCAGACATCTGGTTCATCGCCGTCGCCACCTGCTCGATCTGCGCACGCTGGCTGGCCACGGCCTGGTTACTCTCGCCGGAGACCAACTCGACACGATCCGCCTGGCCGCCCACTTCGCCTACCGTGTGCCCAACGCGCTCGATCAGGTCATGGATACGCACCACGGTCTGGTTGAATACCTGACCCAACTCGCCCAGCTCGTCACGGCTCTGCGCCTGGAAGTTGACCGTCATATCACCGGCCGCCACCTTGTCCATCACCTGGCCGAGGTTCTTCAGGGTCGAGCGGGTCGACACGTAGAAACCGCTGTAGAGGTAGACGATCAGCAGGAACACCACCACCAGCGCCACCACCAGCAGCACCATCTGGGCACGGTTCTCGGTCAGTCGCTCACTCAACTGGCTGTCGAGGAATGCCAGCAGGCCATCGTTGAAAGCGTAAGTCTTGGCCATTTCCTGGCTGACCTGGTCGTAGAACTGCGTCCAGGGCGTATCCAGGCTGTCGGCGATGATCACCTGATCCTCGAACAGCACGGCGCTGTCCTTGAGCGTCTGGCGACTGGCCTCGGCCAGGCTGCCCAGACCGTTCTGCGCGGCGACGTTGCCAGCCATCGCCTCCTGCAGGTTCAGGCCATATTCGGCATGCAGCTTCTCCAGCAGCAGCAACAGCTCGTCGAACTTGGTGCTGGCCGAGGAATTGAGGAAGCCCTGCGCCAGGGAATAGGCGCCGAGGGCGCGGCCCTGGCTCAACGCATTGGAGATCTGCGGGGTGACATTGGTGATCAGCTCGGTGAGCTGCCGCACCTGACGCTGCGGATCCTGACTGAGGCCAGCCTGGCTGGCCACCAGCTTGATGAACACCTGGGAAGAGCCGAGCAGCTTCTCGACGATCACCGCCTTACTCTGCAAAGACGTCTCGGCGGCAGCGGCCTTCAGTTCGGTCAACAGCTCATCGCGCTTGGCGGTGAATTCAGCACGCTGTTCGGCATCGTCGGTGACCGGATCGAGACCTTGCAGACCGCTGGTCAGCGATGCCTCCAACTGGTCGATGCGCCCTTCCAGATCCCCCGCGCCCGACTGGCCGATCATCGAGTTGATCTGCACCAGATCGTTGAGGCTCTCCAGATCGCGACGCAGCTTGAGGCTGCTGCCGAGCAGCTCGAGGCTTTCCAGGGCAGTCTGGGTGCCGACGAACTGACGATAGGAGTCGCGCACCAGGTAGAAGTTGGTGACGAGCATGGGCAGAAAGAATAGAACGCTGATCAGGCTGAACTTCATGCCGAAGCTGAGGCGGTTCATCAGCGCGATGGCCGGATACAACACGGTCTTCACTAGACGTCTCCAGTTGCCATTATTGTTATTGGTGTCGCCTGAACGGCCGCAAAGCCTCTCACGGGCTTATGACGGCGTCCTGTGTGTCCCGACCTGCGGCATGCGAATAGGCGCAGCGAATACAGGCAAATAAATGTGACAAAAATCGCCAAACAAGATCGGCTACGGCCTCTTATACCCCTTATCGACACGCTTCTCTGTAACTTAAGGTTAAACACGCGCAGCCGTGTCGCTCACCTTGCTGCGGGTAAGCGTAGGTCGTAACCGGAGCGACAGAAGGACGCAGGGCGGATTGCACCCGCCCTACAGAGAGCGCGGTAGGGCGTACTCGGCGTTGGCATCCTGCGTCGCTCTACCTCCTGCATCCATGCAGTCGTCGCGAAGCAGTACGCCGTTAGATGTGTGCTGGACTGTTCGCTGGCGCTCCTGAGTCCCCCCTACGCGCTGGCGTTGTGCGCGACAGGAGGTTGTACCCGCCCTACAAAGAGACGTTGCCTGGAAGAGTGCGAGCTCTAGATAAACAGCACCCACAGCGCATAACCGGCGTACCACACCACGGCAGCACGAATCAGCAACTGCCACAGTTGATCCAGTGTCTCGACGCCCTCCTCGCCCATGACCGGAGCTGGCATTTCCCCGGCAGCTCGTCCCGCCTTGGCCACCAGTTGCATCGCCGAGATATCCCAACTGAGCAACTCATGCAGCAAGGCGCGGCTGACGGCGACGAAATTGCCGACCAGGGCGAAGCTGGAGGCGAGCACGCGCGCAGGCAGCCAGTCGAAGGCATGGCGCAGCTGCACGGCGCGCTCGCGCAGTGCCGGCTGCTCGGCATGCTCAGCACTGAGTGCCAGCAGGCGATAAGCCAGGGCAGCCATCGGACCGAGCAGGAGGTACCAGAAGATCACCGCAAAGAAACTCTGGTAGGCCTGCCAGAGCAGGTGCCCCTGAACCTGCGGCAACAGCGCCACACCCTCTTCGGGCTGCAATCCCAGATCACGATCGGCCACGTGGTAAGCAGCCTGAGCGTCGCCACGACGCCAGGCATCGCGAAACGGGCCCAATGCCGCCAACACATCACCTCGCCCCAGGCTGTAGATCAGCACCAGCAGGTGTACAGGCAGCGCCAGCCAGCCGTAGGCCAGCGGTTCGAGAATCAACAATACGAGCCCCAATGCCAGCACGGGCATCAGCACCAGCACCGCCAGGCACAGCCAGGGCGCCTGCTGCAGGCTGCCTTGTTGCACACGTTGCAACAGGCCGAGCCAGAAACCGTCCTGCTGGATACGTAGGCGTCCGGCCGAAAACTTCTCGACCCAGAGCACCAACAGAATCACCAGAAAACTCATCGCTACCTCTCCTTCAATTCTGCATGCAGACGCGGCCAGTCGAACGCAGGCCCGGGGTCGGTCTTGCGGCCCGGCGCGATATCGCTGTGGCCACGGATACGCTGCGCCGACAGCGCCGGATAAGCGTCCAGTAACTGCCGAGAGAGCTCAGCCAGCCGGGCGTACTGTGCATCGGTATAGGGCTGATCGTCCGTGCCTTCCAGTTCTACGCCGAGAGAAAAATCGTTGCAGTTGTCACGCCCATCGAAACAGGACACGCCAGCATGCCAGGCTCGATCGAGACAGGAGACGAACTGAGTCAGCGCGCCATCACGTTCGATGAAGAAGTGCGCAGAGACCTGCAGGGAGGCGATTTCGGCAAAGAAGGGATGCTCGTGCAACGGCAGACGATTCTGGAAGAAAGCCTGCACCTTGCCAGTGCCGAACTGCCCTGGCGGAAGGCTGATGTTATGCACCACCAACAACGAGATTTCGCCATCTGGGCGGGCATTGAAATTCGGTGAAGGGCAGTGGCTGACGCCCTGAAACCAGCCAGTGGAAGGGTCGAGCTGCATGGAATGCTCCTGAACGAGCCCCCACTCTAGAGCAGCTGGCTACAACGGCCAAGCGCGAGGCCGCAACAGGATGTGCAGCCACGAGCAATATCACCATTGAGAGGGCGCGAAGGCAAAGCAACCGTGTGAAGAATATTCCTGCCGGTTCAACAGCTTCTCGTAGGACGCGCCATGCGCACCGCGAAGCCACCCTATCAACGCAGCGCGTGCTGAAGAATCAGGCGTTCTTCAGCTTGCGCAGATTACCAATCACCGACTCCAGCGCCCGATCGAACAACAACGCATCATCGAGCAAACGGATGGAGTTACGCCGAAACTCCACGGCCAGCGCATTGCGAGTCTTCTCCAGCACTTTCATGCCGGTGCGATTGACGAACACGAACTTGCCGGTAGGTTTGATGATCGCCGCCAGCTTGCAACGCAGCTTGTGCTCTTCATCTTCCTGAAACTCGACCCAACTGCCCACCCGCAGACTATCCACCTGCTGCAGTGCTTCGTCATCATCCGGCGCAGCTATATCCGGCTCTTGCGGGCGGGTCTGGCCCGGAGCCAACAGGATGATTTCCTCGACGACCTCGACCATCGCTGGTGCGTCATCGACCTCTTCGGCCACCGGCAGCTCCAGCAGCGGCAGTTCGATGCCCGACTCGTTCACATCCGTCTGCACGACCTCTTCTGCTTCGGCAGGCACCGAATCAGACTCGGGAGCGGCACGCTTGAAGCGCTGGAAGGCCTGCACATGCAGCGCTTCCAACTGGCTGAAGAATTCACTGGTGGAGAACGGGTCGAACGCAGCGCTGGCCATGCCTTCACGTAGCGCCTTGAGCAACCCAGGAACCAGTTCCAGCAAACGCAGACGCGCTTCGGGCTCTTCATGCGGCGCCACGCTCCAGACCAGATCGTCCATGGTCTGCAGCGCTGCCTGCCACTCAGGCGAATCCACGCCATGCTTGAGGCAAGTGAGCATCAACACCTTGCTCCAGGCTTCCTGCAGCAGGCGAACCACCACCTCGGGCAGGGTCTTGCCCAACAGACGCTCGTTCAGCGCCTGCTCCACCTGACGCCTGGCCAGCTCGGCCTTGGCGCTGCCTTCCTCGGCATCACGGGTACGCTGCTCCAGCAACTCGCTGCGGCGGCGCTCGTCACCGGTAAAGGCCATGAACTCAGCCAGCAACTCGGAGAAAATAGCTGGATCGTCGACGAAATCATTCAGCAGGCGTTGAACCACCTGCTCGATCTTCTGATAAAGGCTGTCGCGCTGCGCGTCGTCCTGATCGACCCAGCCCAGCGCGGCGGAAGCGATTTCGTTGAGCAGGCGGCGAGCTGGGTGGCTACCGCGACTGAAGAACGTCTTATCCAGCACCGCGACCTTGAGCATGGGAATCTGCAGACGGCCGATCAGCGCCTTGAGCGAATCCGGCAACGTGCGGTCGTCGAGAATGAACTCGAAGAGCATCGACACCAGATTGATCACATCCTCGTCGACTTCACCGACCACACGTGCCTTGCCGCTCTTGGCACTGGCACGTTCGAGCAACCGCTCGAGTTGCTCACGCAGATCGAAATCCTCGACGCTGACCTGTGCCGGGGCCCGCTGCTGCATATGCGAGAGCAGACGCATCAGGTCATTGCTGGTGATCGGCAGCGCATCGGCCATCTGCGTACGACGTGGCATCGCGGTACCGCGTACTTGCGAGAGGAGATCCTGCAGAGCACCGAATACTTCCTGCACGCCCTGATCCGCGCCCTCCAGCAGCGGAATGCCCTCCTCGGCGGAGGCCTGAACATGAGAGGACGTTGCGGAGCGCTGTTGACGGCGAGGCGGAGCAGATTTCAGCTCAGGCAATACACCAGCGCTGACCAGCGCCTGGTTGGCCTCGGCATACAGGTTGTCGCAACCGCCCAGAACGTATTTCTCGAACAGCTTGAGGATGATCAGCTTGACCTTGATCTCCACCCCCAGACTGCTGCATGCATCGAGGAAGTACTCGCTGAGCAGGGTCGGGCCAAGTGGGTTGCTCTTGTCATCGAGCTTCTTGCTGATCACCGCATTGAGGCGAGTGGTGAGGTGACCCAGCGCTACCGCGTCGCGGCTCATCACCTTGGCGACCATGGCATCCAGCGCCACGGTTTCTTCCAGTTCGTCGTTTTGCACCAGGCTCAGACTATCGAACGATACTGCATCCAGCGCTGGCTGCGGTTTGCCGATTTCATATTGATTGAGATTGGAGAAGGCCTCGAACACCTTCTGCAGGAAGCCGCGCTCGATGCTCTTGCGCTTCAGACGCAGGTCGCGCATCGCCTCGAAGAAAGCATTCTGCTCGGCATTGCTGGTCGCCCGATCCGCCATCTCGAAGAGAGTATCGTCGGCATTGTCGAACAGACTCTGCAGACTCTGCTTGAGCTGTTGCGCAGCTTTGTCACGCACCTGGATCAGCGCCACGGGCAGTCTTCCTACCGGCGAAGTTGGCGATTGCTCTGTGGCGGCCTTGTTCAGGTGCACCACATTCGCGTCGGTCTTCATTCTAGTCTCCCGCAGACTGCCCGAACTCGGGCCTCCTGGTCTGCACAGCGTCAACCGAGCGTCGTCCGTAACGTCAAAGGCCTGGCGTCAATAATGAAAAAAGTAAAGGCATTATAGGGAGGCTGCGCGCCATACCAAGCCAATTTTTCCCACAGACATGACCCAGATCACAGATAGCATCACGCCACCTCCTGACGGTCACTCGCCCCAAGGCCAGCGTGATCCATCCCAAGCCTACCGCCCTATGCGCAAGCGCGCTGCACCAATGGTCGGCTACCTCTATAATCGCCCCTCGCCTACCCCGGAGCCGACCATGCCCAACCTGAATCTCGCCGACCTCAGCAGCGAAATCGAAGCCAATGTCCGCCGCGCCCTGGCCGAAGACATCGGCAGCGGCGACATCACCGCCCAGCTGATCCCGGCCGAGCGCCTGGCCAGCGCCCGCGTGATCACCCGCGAAGACGCTGTGATTTGCGGCACGGCCTGGGTGGACGCAGTATTTCGTCAGCTCGACCCACGCGTCGCGGTGCATTGGCAGGTGCAGGACGGCGACCGAGTTCACGCCGACCAAACCCTGTTCACCCTTGAAGGCCCGGCTCGCGCCCTGCTCAGCGGCGAGCGCAGCGCACTGAACTTCCTGCAGACGCTTTCTGCCGTCGCCACCCGCTGCCGCCAGTATGCCGACCTGGTCGAAGGCACTCAGGTAAAGCTGCTGGACACCCGCAAGACCCTGCCCGGCCTGCGTCTGGCGCAGAAATATGCCGTGACCTGCGGCGGTTGCCATAACCACCGCATCGGCCTGTTCGACGCCTTCCTTATAAAGGAAAACCATATCGCCGCCTGCGGCGGCATCGCCCAGGCCATCAGCGCCGCCCACCAGATAGCCCCGGGCAAGCCGGTGGAAGTCGAAGTAGAGAGCTTGGAAGAACTCCGCGAAGCGCTGGAAGCGGGAGCCGATATCGTTATGCTCGACGAACTGTCACTGGAAGATATGCGCGAAGCCGTGAAACTTACCGCCGGCCGCGCCAAGCTAGAAGCTTCGGGGGGGATCAATGACAGCACCTTGCGCGTGATAGCTGAGACTGGTGTGGATTACATCTCGCTGGGGACGCTGACCAAGGATGTGAAGGCAGTGGATTTGTCGATGCGGTTGGCCCTGTAAAAAGCGCTCCCACCAACCGCAGCCAATCACTTCCACTTTTGCCAAAATCGGGAAGTTTTTCCCCAAACGCCTTTTAAGCAGCAGTTTACTGAGTACAGGTACCACCAGTGGCTAGATCACAGGTGACAGACGCAGTGCCCGGTGCGCGCGGAACGGCGGTGAACGAGCCAGTAGCAGTAAGGGCCGCATTGGCGCCAGTGTACGACTGACAGGCTAACGTACCCGCCGGAGTAGCAGGCACCTGTTCGATACTCAGTTGCGCCAATGCATTACTGGCATAAGCCTTGGCCTCCATCAGGCAGGCCTTGTCGGCAGAGGCACGAGTGTAATCTTGATAGGCAGGCAGCGCGATGGCAGCCAGGATACCAATTACAGCGATCACAATCATCAGTTCAATCAGAGTAAAACCTTTCGATTTCATAATGATGATCCTGTTGAACCTTAAAAGCTGCATAGCTCATATACAGAATAAAGAAAACGGATAGATACCGACCCAGAAAACATTAATCCCCGAGCTCTCGGGGATTAATGATAAATAACCACTTATAAATCATTACAACCAATAAACAGCTTTTAAATCTCGCAGGTTGCAGTATCAAAGGTACAAGTAACAACAGCAGCGCCTGTACCTTTAGTACTGCCAGTGGTGAAGGTACCAGTCAATGCAGCAGTCGGCGCCGCGCCATCATCACAAGACTTAGCCGCCCAAGCAGGTGCAGTCATATCAGTTGTCAAAGCAGCAACGGCAGACTTGGTCCATGCTGCTGCTTCACTCAAACAAGCATTATCGGCCGATTTTGTAACATAGTTCTGATAAGCCGGCAGCGCGATAGCAGCCAGAATACCGATAATCGCAACCACGATCATCAGTTCGATCAGAGTAAAACCCTTTTGCATTTGAGCTTTCATTGATTATCTCCTAGTTAATAGCAGGCTCTACGCCCTGCCCACGAAAATGCAGATCGCGTGCCAACTCCAGTAGCCCTATACAATATACTGCTAACGAACACCATCTCACTCCGTCACACCCCATTACACGACACAAATTGACTTTTTTTGTCACTCTCACGACAAGCGTTTGGCAGCAACTGCTGTGTGCGCTATAAGGCAGGCATTCGCGTAAGAGGTACATCATGAACGATGCGGTTTCCCTTTCCGGCCTAGCCAGACAGATCGTCGCGGCGCAGTTGCTGGATGAGAAGAGTGCCCAGCAAGCTCAGACACAGGCAAAACGTAACCAGGTTCCATTAGTGACCTATCTGGTACAAAACAAACTGGTCAAGAGTCGCGACTTGGCAGAACTGGCTTCTGAGCAATTTGGTGTAGCTTTTATCGACTTGTCGGCTATCGATAAGGAAGGCCAGCCCAGGGATCTGATAAGCGAAAAGCTAATCAGGCAACACCGCGCATTGCCACTCTGGCGCCGTGGCAACAAGCTATTTATCGGCGTATCCGACCCGACCAACCACCAATCCGTTACCGATATTCAGTTCAGTACAGGCCTGAACACCGAAGCAGTGTTGGTAGAAGACGACAAGCTTGGCGATGCGATCGAGAAGTTCTTCGATTCAACCGGCAGCGGCATGGAGGATCTTGCTGATGTCGACTTGGACGGTTTGGACGTAGAAGCCGTCGATGATGACAAGGCCGACACTGCGGGTGGCAACGACGCAGACGACGCCCCGGTCGTACGCTTCGTTAACAAGATGCTACTGGACGCTATCCGCCTGGGCTCGTCTGACCTGCACTTTGAACCCTATGAAAAAGCCTACCGAGTGCGATTTCGTACCGACGGAATCCTGCATGAGACAGCCCGTCCGCCTATACAGTTGGCCCCCCGGATTGCCGCCCGCCTCAAGGTGATGGCTGCGCTGGACATCTCCGAGCGGCGCAAACCGCAGGATGGACGGATCAAGATGAAGATTTCCAAGAACAAGGCTATCGACTTTCGGGTCAATACCCTACCCACCCTATGGGGCGAAAAAATCGTGATGCGAATTCTCGACCCCACCAGCGCACAGATGGGTATCGATGCCCTTGGCTATGAGGAAAGCCAGAAAGAGCTGTATATGGCCGCTCTTAAGCAGCCACAAGGCATGATCCTTGTGACCGGCCCTACCGGTTCCGGCAAGACGGTTTCGCTCTATACAGGCCTTAATATCCTCAACACCCCCGACGTGAATATCTCCACCGCCGAAGACCCGGTGGAAATAAACCTGGAAGGCATCAACCAGGTCAACGTAAACCCCAAGCAAGGAATGGACTTTACCGCAGCCCTACGCGCCTTTCTGCGCCAGGATCCGGATATCATCATGGTCGGAGAGATTCGTGACCTGGATACTGCCTCTATTGCAGTAAAGGCGGCGCAGACCGGCCACATGGTGATGTCCACACTGCACACCAACAGTGCCGCGGAAACCCTTACGCGCCTGCGCAATATGGGAGTGCCATCCTTCAACATCGCCACTTCGGTCAACCTGATCATCGCCCAGCGCCTGGCCCGCAAACTTTGCAGCCACTGCAAGAAGGAAGTGGACGTACCACGTGAAACCCAATTGGTCGAAGGTTTCCCTGAAGACAAGATCGGCACTTTCAAGCTCTACGGCCCGGTAGGCTGCGAAAACTGCAAAAATGGCTACAAGGGCCGCGTCGGGATTTATGAAGTAGTTAAAAACACGCCCAACCTACAACGGATTATCATGGAGGAAGGCAACTCCATCGATATCGCAGCACAAATGCGCAAAGATGGCTTTAATGATTTGCGTGCCTCCGGTCTGCTCAAAGCCATGCAAGGCGTGACCAGCCTGGAGGAAATCAACCGCGTGACCAAGGACTAACCCATGGCGACAAAAGCTCTGAAAACCAGCACTTTCGTCTGGGAAGGCACCGACCGCAAGGGCGGTAAGGTGAAAGGGGAGCTCAGCGGGCAAAACCCAGCGCTGATAAAAGCGCAACTGCGCAAACAAGGCATTAACCCGACCAAGGTACGTCCCAAATCCAGCTTTTCATTGGGCAAAGGCAAGAAAATCAAGCCTCTTGATATTGCCCTATTTACACGCCAGATGGCGACTATGATGAAAGCCGGTGTACCGCTACTGCAGAGCTTTGACATCATCGCAGAGGGTTTCGATAACCCCAATATGCGTAAGCTGGTGGAGGATCTCAAGCAGGAGGTAGCCGCGGGTAACAGCTTCGCCTCGGCCCTGCGCAAACAACCCAAATACTTCGACGACCTGTACTGCAACCTGGTCGATTCCGGGGAGCAGTCCGGCGCCCTGGAAACCCTGCTCGACCGAGTGGCGACCTACAAGGAAAAGACCGAAGCACTTAAGGCCAAGATCAAGAAGGCGCTGACCTACCCGACCGCAGTGGTAGTCGTGGCAATCGTCGTCTCGGCGATACTGTTGATCAAGGTGGTACCGGCCTTTGAGAGCGTATTTTCCGGCTTTGGCGCCGAGCTGCCGGCGTTCACACAGATGGTTGTTGGCCTTTCAGAGGTGCTGCGCGAATGGTGGATGTTTGCACTGCTCGGTATCTTTGCCCTCGGCTACGTGCTGAAAGAGGCCAACCTGCGTTCCGAAAAATTCCGTGACAGCAAGGATCGCCTGTTGCTCAAGGTGCCAATCGTTGGCGATATTCTGTACAAGTCCTCGGTGGCCCGTTTTGCACGTACGCTGTCGACCACTTTCGCCGCTGGCGTGCCACTGGTCGACGCACTGGACTCGGTGGCTGGGGCGACCGGGAACGTGAAATTCCGCAATGCGGTGGGCCAGATCAAGAACGACGTTTCCAGCGGTACTCAACTCAACTTCTCCATGCGC
Source organism: Pseudomonas berkeleyensis (assembly GCF_014109765.1). NCBI lineage: Bacteria > Pseudomonadati > Pseudomonadota > Gammaproteobacteria > Pseudomonadales > Pseudomonadaceae > Pseudomonas > Pseudomonas berkeleyensis. The sequence goes on along the minus strand of NZ_CP059139.1, from coordinate 889,136 downwards.
TCGACCAATGTGTTCCCGACCATGGCCGTGCAGATGACCGCAATCGGCGAAGAGTCAGGCGCCCTGGATGAAATGCTGGCTAAGGTCGCCACCTTTTATGAAGACGAGGTTGATCACATGGTCGACAATCTCAGCAGCCTGATGGAACCGATGATCATGGCCGTACTGGGCGTCGTGGTTGGTGGCCTGGTGATTGCCATGTACCTGCCTATCTTCCAACTAGGGAATGTGGTCGGCGGTTAACACTCATGTATTTGATCGACTTTCTGGCCAGCCATGCGCTGGCCTTTATTTGCTGCGTACTGCTGCTAGGACTATTGGTCGGCAGCTTCCTAAACGTCGTGATCTACCGCCTACCGAAAATGCTCCAGCGCGACTGGCAAACCCAAGCACGCGAGGTACTTGAGCTTCCTCCTGCCTCACAATCAGAAACCTTTAATCTGATACTCCCTAACTCTAGCTGCCCCGGTTGCAACCACGAGATTCGCCCTTGGGAAAATATCCCAGTCATCAGCTATCTATTCCTTCGCGGTAAATGCTCGAACTGCAAAACGCCGATCAGCAAACGCTACCCCATCGTCGAACTGGCCTGCGGGCTGCTTTCCGGTTATGTCGCCTGGCATTTCGGCTTTACCTGGCAGACTGGCGCGATGCTGGTGTTGGCCTGGGGGTTGCTGGCGATGAGTCTGATCGATGCCGATCACCAGATTCTGCCGGACGTACTGGCTTTGCCGCTGTTGTGGCTGGGCTTGATCGTCAACTACTTCGGGCTGTTTACCAGCCTGGAAGACGCTCTGTGGGGGGCGATTGCCGGGTACCTGAGCCTGTGGTCGGTGTACTGGCTGTTCAAGTTGATCACCGGCAAGGAAGGCATGGGCTATGGGGACTTCAAGCTGCTGGCCATGCTTGGCGCCTGGGGTGGCTGGCAGATTCTGCCGCTGACCATTTTGCTTTCATCGCTGGTCGGAGCGGTGCTTGGAGTGGTTCTCCTGCGCCTGCGCGGTAGCGATTCGAGCACGCCCATTCCCTTTGGGCCTTATCTGGCGATTGCCGGGTGGATCGCTCTGCTATGGGGCGACGTGATTACCGGTAACTATCTGAAGTTCGCTGGTTTTTGAGTTAGCCGCGCCACGGCTAACTCTCCTTCTGTAGGAGCCCCGACTCGGGGCGAAGCTCTTGAGTTTTGTGCCGGGCCGCCGTCTGCAATTCGCTGCGGGGCGCAGCTCCTACACGGCTTGATGTGATCGCGGAGGATGGCTGCTGATCGGAGGACTGGTCGCATCACCATCAAATCCCCCCTACAATCGCGGCCTTGAGCAATAACGAGGCCGCATTGGCGTTATGAAACCCTGGATACTCGGCCTAACTGGCGGCATTGGCAGCGGCAAGAGCGCGGTGGCGCAAGGCTTTATCGAGCGCGGTGTGCATGTCGTGGATGCCGATCACGCCGCCCGCTGGGTCGTCGAACCTGGACGACCGGCACTGGCCAAGATCGTCGAACACTTCGGCGATGGCGTACTGCAGGCGGATGGTCAACTCGACCGCACTGCACTGCGCAAGCTGATCTTTGCCGACCCCGAGCAGCGCCGCTGGCTGGAGAGTCTGCTGCATCCGTTGATCGGCCAGGAGATCGCTCAGGTTCTGGCTCGCGCCGAGTCGCCCTACGCCATTCTCGTTTCGCCCTTGCTGGTCGAGTCCGGCCAGCACCGCATGACGCAACGCGTGCTGGTCGTGGATACACCTGCCGAACTGCAGGTACAGCGCACCATCAGTCGCGACCAGAGTTCCGAAGAGCAGGTGCGCGCCATCATGCAGGCTCAGGCCAGCCGCGAAGAACGCTTGCGTCATGCGCACGATGTGTTGGTCAACGACCGCGATCTGGCCTGGCTGGATGCGGAGGTCGAACGCCTGCACAACTTCTATCTAACTCTGCGCGGAGGCCAGTCATGACCACTATCGTCCAATGCCCAACCTGTGGCGCGCCTGTCGAGTGGAAGGTGGAAAGCACCTACCGCCCCTTCTGTTGCGAACGCTGCAAGCTGATCGACCTCGGTGCCTGGGCCGCCGAAGAGCATGCCATTCCCGGGAATGACCTCGAAGACGAGTTGTTCAGCGGTGATCTGCCGACGCGGCCGCATTGATTAGAGCCCTTACCTGAGCGGGATGTTGATGCCGACCACAGGAACAGCCTCTACACAAATCAGCCGGAGTCAGATTTGGTGCGCATGGCGCACCCTACCCGGCTATGGACGCATAAAGGCGTAGTCGCGATCATCGTCGAGGTTGTCGGCGAGAAACTGCAGCTCGTGCGCCAGTTCCTGCGGCTCTCGCAGCCGCCTGTTGTGCTCGACCACCTCAGCGAGCAATGCACGCATTGCCATCAGTGAATCGAAACCCTGTGCTTCGGCGCTGTGCAAGTCAGCCTGCACCGCGGCTTTGGCCCATTGATGAACGCTCATGCTGTTGCCCTCCGTGTTTGCCTCAGCTTGCCGCCTGCTCGCGGCCTGGACTTGATCCGGATCAAGTCTCGCAGCGCCATTCAGCAGGCCGATACGGGCCCATTCACTCGTCGCGGTCACCCTCTTTCCAGGGGGCCTGCAGGTAACGGCTGCGGTTGAAGGTCTCCAGCCAGTCCGGGTAGAACACCACCAGGGCAGTCACCACCATGCCGTTGATGAAGGCCTCGGGGAACATCACCAGCCAGAGATAACCGGCGAAGTCGTCCAACCAGGGCGGCATGGGGAATAGCCCATCCAGCCAGAGCAGCCCAAGGCCACCCAGCAAGGTCAGCAGGGTCGCCAGTGCGGCCGGGAAGAAACCACAACAGAAGATGTAGACGAACAGATTGCGTGGCTGCGCGCGCTCTACGCGGAGCGCACACACTTCGGTCACCAGTACCGGGATCAGCACCAGCAGCACGCCGTTGACCCCGAGCGCAGCCAGATCCAGGCGGCCGATGGCCAGTAGACCGAGCTGCGCTGCAAGCCCTGCCAGCACCGCCAGCGGCCAGTCCAGCAGCAGGGTGACTGCCGTCATGCCAATAAAGTGATAGGACAGCCCCGAGTCGAAATCGCGGCGCACCAACCAGAGCAGAAACAACGCCAGCATTGTGCCGAACAACAGGTGCTGGCGGCGCAGATCACTGAACAGCTCCAACCACGGCGCTCGCATCACCGCCCATAGCAACGCCAGTCCGTAGATCAGCCAGCCAGCGAGCAAGGTGCCGAATGCCAGCAGGTTGGAAGCGATCATGCGTAGGCATCCTCTCTTTCGTTCATCGCAATCATGCCGAGCAGTCTACACCGGCACTTGCCGAGCCTGGGCAATCGGCGAGCGCATTGCCCAGGCTCCCATCCCCCCAGGCAGGAATGACCATTGCCCTCACACAGATGCTCATGCTCGAGCCTTAATGTGCGATTGCCCAGCTCGCCAATCGGCAAGCGCTAGCAAGCCAGCCTGCGCTGCGGCTAAGCTTTGGACATGGACGATTCCGATTATCTGCGTCTACTCACGCATCAAGCCGAACAGGCCAACGCCTTTCTCTCCAACGCGAAGAAATGGGAGCGCGAGCGCTGGGTCTGTCAGCGCCTGCTGCAGGCATTGAACGTGCGCCATCACACCGACGATTTCACCGCCAGTGGGCAGGAGCCGCCAGACGTGCTGTTTCGCGATGCCAACTTCGAGGTGTTCTTCGTGCTCGATGAGGGGCGTCGCCTAAACGACGAGTGGCGCGCCGAGCTGGAGCGTCGCCGCAGCGCCTTTTCCCTAAGCCAGTTGGTCAGGCGCGAAGCCCGTCCCAAGCGCATCCCTGCCAGCGAGATGCAGGCACGCCTTGGGCCGACCCTGCGCAAGAAGGCCCATAACTATCGCGAGCGCGGCATCGACGTGAGGGAACTCGATCTGATCGCGTTCGTCAGCCTCAAGCGCGCCGTGCTGGACTGCAACAGCCATTTCCCACCGCCCACCGAGTACCTACGTCAGGGCTGGCGTTCGTTGTCACTGGTCGGGCCACGCTTCGCCCGCGTGCTGTTCGCCCACCCGGATGCACCGGACTTCCTGCGCCATAACCTGGGTCGCAGCTTGCTGTTCGACGTTGGTATCGGCCTATGAGCCCATTACAGGAATTGCTTGCCGAAGTACCACAGGTCGGCCGTGTTCGCTGGATGGGTGTACGCCCGAAAGCGCGCGAAGCCATGCTCGAAGTAGAAGCAGTGGAAGCGCGCCGCGAGGCTGGGCTGACCGGCGATCACAGTCGCCCCGGCCCACGCAATGCACGCCAGGTCACGTTGATTCAGTGGGAACACCTGGCAGTGGTTGCCGCCCTGCTTGGCCGCGATATGCCGATGCAGCCCAGCGAGCTGAGGCGCAATATCGTGATAGCCGGAATCAACCTGTTCAGCCTCAAGGGCCGACGTTTTCGCATCGGCCAGGCCATTCTGGAAACCACCGGCTGGTGCCAACCCTGCGCCCGCCTCGAGGAGCGCCTCGGCCCTGGCACCTTCCAGGCCATGCGCGGACACGGCGGAATCACCGCGCGGGTAATCCAGGGCGGCATCATTCGTCTGGACGATACCGTGCAGGTAGAGCCATTGGATACCTGACCCACGAGCCAGGCAAGCTCGCCAAGGCTGGCGGGCAGGCCTAGAATAGTTGCAATCAAGCAGAGGCCTACCGATGACCAGCCGCCTGAGCCCCGAAGACCAGCAGAAAGTCGACCAGTACCTGAGTGCGCCGCAACATCAGGTCGAGCGCCAGCCCTTTCGCGTTTGGCGCCTGCTGGTGGTCGTCCTGGTCGTGGTCGTCGGCCTTGGCCTGCTGAGCCGCTTTCTGAGTCGACTGGTGCTATGAGCTGCCTCGCGCTCGCCCTTTCGCACTCACACCGCCTTTTTCAAAGCCTTGTGAGCATCATCCATGTCCCATCGCATCGTGATTGTCGGCGGCGGCGCCGGCGGTTTGGAGCTGGCCACCCGTCTGGGTAGAAAACTGGGCAAGAGCGGCGCAGCCCGGGTCATCCTGGTCGACGCCAACCTCACCCACATCTGGAAGCCCCTGCTGCACGAAGTGGCCGCCGGCTCGCTGAACTCCTCGGAAGACGAACTGAACTACGTGGCCCAAGCCAAGTGGAATCATTTCGAATTCCAGCTCGGCCGCATGTCCGGTCTCGACCGCGCCAGCAAGTGCATCACCCTCGCGCCCACCCTGGACGACGACGGCCAGGTACTGATGCCCGAACGCCGTATCGCCTACGACAGCCTAGTGATCGCGGTCGGCAGTACCACCAATGATTTCGGTACGCTGGGCGCTGCCGAGCACTGCATTTTCCTCGATACCCGTGAGCAGGCCGAGCGCTTCCACCGGCGCATGCTCAGCCACTACCTGCGTGCGCACGCCAATGAAAGCGAAGCCGGCACCCAGATCGACATCGCCATCGTCGGGGCAGGCGCCACTGGCGTCGAGCTGGCCGCCGAACTGCATCACGCGGCGCAGCAACTGGCGGCCTATGGCCTGAACCGCATTCGCCCCGAAGACATGCGCATCACCCTGATCGAGGCAGGCCCACGCGTGCTGCCAGCACTGCCCGAGCGCATCGCCCGCCCGGTGCACCAGACCCTGGAGAAGCTCGGCGTCACCGTGTTGACCGGCGCGGCCGTCAGTGAAGTGACCGCCGACGGCCTGAAGACGGCTGACGGCAACTTCATCCCGGCCAGCCTGAAGGTCTGGGCCGCCGGTATCCGCGCCCCCGGTTTTCTCAAGGATCTGGACGGGCTGGAGAGCAACCGCATCAACCAGTTGCAGGTGCGCCCGACCCTGCAGACGACGCTGGACGACGACATCTTCGCCTTCGGCGACTGCGCAGCCTGCCCGCAGCCGGGTAGCGATGGACGTAACGTGCCGCCACGCGCGCAAGCCGCGCATCAGCAGGCATCCCTGCTGGCCAAATCACTGCGCCTGAAGATCACCGGTCAGCCGCTGCCGGAGTACCGTTATCGCGACTATGGCTCGCTGATCTCGCTATCGAGCTTTTCCGCAGTCGGCAACTTGATGGGCAATCTGACCGGCAGCGTAATGCTCGAAGGCTGGTTGGCGCGGGTGTTCTACGTGTCGCTCTACCGCATGCACCAGATGGCGCTATACGGCGTGCCACGCACCCTGCTACTGATGCTCAGCGACCGCATCGGCCGCAGCACCGAGCCGCGTCTCAAGCTGCACTGAAGCTGTCTATACTGGGGCACGGACGCCCCACTCGATCACGAGCATCCTGCTCGGCGACACCTGCCCTCACGAGGCATACAGCATGACGACACCATGATCGTGCAACGACCGCCCCTCGGCCAAACCCTGCTTTCGGCCCCAGCCTGATACGTCACCCCACTAAACCGCCTCGACCGGAGCATCGCAGATGCACCCAAGCAACACCTCTGCCGCCAAACCCTCGGCCCTGGCCTTACTGGTAGCCGCAACCGGGGTGGTCTACGGCGACATCGGCACCAGCCCGCTCTACACCCTGAAAGAAGTTTTTAACTATGGCGTGGCGCCCAACCACGAAGGCGTGCTGGGAATTCTCTCGCTGATCATCTGGTCACTGATCTGGGTGGTATCGGTCAAGTACGTGCTGTTCATTCTGCGCGCGGACAACGACGGCGAAGGCGGCGTCATGGCCCTGACCTCGCTAGCGCAACGCGCCGCACGCAACCATCCACGTCTGCGCAAGGTACTGTTGCTGATCGGCTTATTCGGCGCAGCGCTGTTCTTCGGCGACAGCATGATCACCCCGGCGATCTCGGTGCTGTCCGCCGTCGAGGGCCTGCAAATCGCCTTCGATGGCATTGAAAACTGGGTCGTTCCGCTGGCCCTGGTTATCCTGGTCAGCCTGTTCCTGATTCAGAAACACGGTACGGCACGCCTCGGTATCCTGTTCGGGCCGGTCATGCTGCTGTGGTTCAGCGTGCTCGCGCTGCTGGGCATCCACGGCATCAGCCAGTATCCGGAAGTGCTCAAGGCGCTGAACCCTTACTGGTGCATCCACTTCTTCATCGCTCACCCGGGCATTGGCGTGGCTATTCTCGGCGCAGTGGTTCTGGCCCTAACCGGTGCCGAAGCGCTGTATGCCGACATGGGCCACTTTGGCCGCAAGCCAATCGCCCGCGCCTGGTTCTTTCTGGTACTCCCCGGTTTGCTGCTGAATTACCTGGGTCAGGGCGCCTTGATCCTCGCCAACCCGGCTGCCGCCCACAACCCGTTCTTCCTGCTGACACCGGGCTGGGCGTTGCTGCCGATGGTCGCGCTATCCACCCTGGCCACGGTAATCGCCTCCCAGGCCGTGATCTCCGGAGCGTTCTCGCTAACCCAACAGGCCATCCAGCTGGGTTACATCCCGCGCATGTTCATCCAGCACACGTCGGATACCGAGCAGGGGCAGATCTACATCGGCACGGTGAATTGGATGCTGATGATCGGCGTCGTGCTGCTGGTACTGGGCTTCGGTTCCTCCAGCGCCCTCGCCTCAGCCTACGGCGTGGCCGTGACAGGCACCATGCTGATCACCACCCTGCTGGCGGCAGCTGTAATGCTGCTGTTGTGGAACCTGCCCAAGTGGCTGTCCGTGCCGATTCTGGGCGGTTTCCTGCTGGTCGACAGCCTGTTCTTCATCGCCAATCTGCCCAAGGTTCTGGCGGGTGGCGCCTTTCCGCTGGTCGCCGGCATCGTCCTGTTCCTGCTGATGACCACCTGGAAGCGCGGCAAGGAAATTGTCTTCGAGCGCCTGGGCGAGAATGCCCTGCCGTTGAGCGTATTCAGCGACAGCATCAGCCGCCAGCCACCGCATCGGGTCAAAGGCACGGCAGTATTCCTCACTGCGCGCAGCGATACCGTGCCGCACGCGCTGCTGCATAACCTGCTGCACAACCAGGTACTGCACGAGAAAGTGGTGCTGCTCACCGTGGTCAGCGAAGACACCCCGCGCGTAGCCCTGAGCAAGCGCGTGGAGGTGCAGGAACATGGCGAGGATTTCTACCGGGTAGTGCTGCACTTCGGCTTCATCGAGCGCCCCGACGTGCCGGAAGCCCTGAGCCAGTGCCATGTCGAGGGGCTGAGCTTCGAACCGATGCACACCACTTACTTCCTCAGCCGGGAAACGGTGGTATCGACACGCCGCATCGGCATGGCGCGCTGGCGCGAGGTGTTGTTCGCTTTCATGCTGAAGAACGCCAACAGCAGCCTGCGCTTTTTCAACCTGCCCCTGAACCGGGTGATCGAACTGGGCACCCAGGTGGAAATCTGAAACGCAGAAACGACGAAGCCCGCACTTGGCGGGCTTCGTCGTTGACTATGGTGGGTCGTGTAGGATTCGAACCTACGACCAATTGGTTAAAAGCCAACTGCTCTACCAACTGAGCTAACGACCCAAAAATGGTCGGGGTAGGGGGATTCGAACTCCCGACATCTTGCTCCCAAAGCAAGCGCGCTACCGGACTGCGCTATACCCCGATAGGAAGTTGGCTCCGCGACCTGGACTCGAACCAGGGACCCAATGATTAACAGTCATTTGCTCTACCGACTGAGCTATCGCGGATCTTCGGTCTTCCAGCTCCGTTGCGTTTCGGCTTTCGCTTTCCCGCTTCAGAGGCGCGCCATTTTACGTAGCAAAACTTCCCTGTCAACCCCTGCAAACTGCTTTTACGACAATGCTTTGCAGCTCGAGCATGGACTACTATATGTTTCATCGCACAGCGGCACGACGCAGGACGCGTCCGCCAACGACGCCAGCCAGGATAGTCCATGAGTAACCAGGGCAAGCCCCCCAGCCATCCGAAGGTGGTCAGCCTCGCCAGCCGCGGCATCCAGCCGCGCTTCAGCGACCTGGTGCAGGCATGCCGCAAGCTGGTGATGAACCGCCTGGCGGAACACCTGAGCGGCGTCTTCGGTCAGGTCGACGACACCCTGTTCGAATGCGCCGAAAAGGCCGAGAACAACAAGGTACAGACGCTGTTCTTCGACAGCATGCGCGAGATTCGCCGCCAGCGCCCGCAAATCGAGCGCAGCTACCACCAGACGATCGCCAACAACTTCTCCGATTTCCTCGACGGCAAACTGCAGAACCAGGCCAAGGCCGAACTCGACCCGGAGCATCTGGCCCTGGTACAGAACGAGGATTACGAAGAGACCCTGCAGGTCACCAATATGGTCAGCCGGGTCAAGGCACGGTGTACCCAGCCGCTGTTCGCCTTGGAGCAACGCCTGGCCCTGCTCAATAACGGCCAGAAGCTCGGCGAAGACAGCAATCCCTTTGGCCCACAGGCCATCGCCCAGGCGTTTCGCGACGCGCTGGCGCCCTGCCCTTTTCCCCTGCAGATCAAGACCATCCTTTACATGCTCTTCGATCGCCATGTGATGCAGAGCCTGGATTCACTCTACGGCGCGCTCAACCAGCGCCTGATCGATGCCGGCGTGCTGCCCAACCTCAAGTACAGTGCGCAGGTCAGTCCCAGTGTCAGCCGCCCGCAGCCGCTCAGGGCCGAACCCCAGGCGACTCAGGCGAGCGCTCAGAATCGGGGTCAGACACAGGGCAAACCCGGCCAGCCAGTCGCCGACACTCCGCTTCTCGATCTGGATCTCAGCGCACCGCCGCCGAGCGACCCAGGCGCTCTGTTCAGCGGCCTCTCCAGCCTGCTCGGCGAGCACCGCCAGAGTCATCCGGACACGCCGCTGCTGGGCGGCACCCGCAGTATCGTCAGCTTCTCGCCACGTGAGGCCAGCCGCACCTACAGCGCCAACGAACTGCTCGCGGCGCTCAACCGCATGCAGCAGCAATCGGCACACGAACTGGCTCAACGCCTGCACAAGCCACAGGCTGTGGAAGGCCTCAAGGCCAACCTGAAACAACAGTTGGAAGCGCACAGCAGCCTGCCAGGCGACAGTAAGGTGTCCGATCAGGAGGCCGACGTGATCGACCTGGTCGGCATGCTGTTCGACTTCATCCTCGATGACGAAAACCTGCCGGACAGTTGCAAGACCGCGCTGTCGCACCTGCACACGCCTTATCTGAAAATCGCCCTGCTGGACAAGGCGCTGTTCACCCAGCACCACCACCCTGCTCGCCGCCTGCTCAACACCATGGCCCAGGCCGGCGTGCTGTATGGCAACGAAGGCGACGAGCGCGGCCTACTGGCGAAGATGCAGTGGGTAGTCGAACGCGTGATCAACGGCTTCAGCGGTGATCTGGCGCTGTTCGACGGCCTGATCGACGAATTCAACGAATATGTCGAAACCCTGCGGCACAAGGTGGAGCTGCGCGAGCGCCGCGCCGTGGAAGCCGCCAAGGGCCGGGATCGCCTGCTCGGTGCCCGCGAACAGGCGCTGGAAGTGATTCAGCGCTGCGTGGAGCAGCGTGATCTACCTGCGATCATCCGCAATTTCCTCGAGCTGACCTGGGCCGACGTGCTGGTCTTTGCCCTGCTGCGTCATGGCGACAGCAGCACGGAATGGCGTCGCCATTGCGAAGTCGCCGAGCAACTGGCCTGGAGCGGCACGCCACTGAGCGAAGAGGACAAGCAGCGCTTGCAGGAACTGCGTGTCCCTCTGCTAAGCGACCTGCGCAAGGGCCTGGAGTTGCTCGGTGGCTACCACGAGGACGGTATCCGCCGTCTGTTGCAGGATCTGGTGGCCTGCCAGCACGCAGTGCAGGCCAAGCAGCCACAACTGGCAGCCCAGCTCAAACCGACGCTGCCGGAAAGCCCTCTCGGTGCCATGCTCGGCGAAGATGCCGACCTGGCGCGCCAGGCACCGCCGCGTACCAAACTCTCGAGCCGCGCGCAGGCGCTGGCCAAGGAGCTGGCCAACGTCGAGTTCGGCACCTGGTTCGAATTCGTCGAAGGTGACCAGAGCCGCGTACTCAAGCTCTCCTGGTTCAGCCCCACCACCCACAACTACATGTTCGTCGACAACAGCGGCCAACGCGTGGCAATCAAACCGCTGACCCTACTGGCCAGCGAAATGGAAAAGGGCCTGGCCCGCATCGTCACTCCCGAACGCGCGAATCCGCTGGTCGATCGCGCACTGACCGCCATCTACCGTGTGCTGCAGCGCTTCACTGGGCGCACAGCCGAACCCCGCTGAGGAATTTCCATGGAAGAGCGTCGTCAACACAGCCGCCATGGCACCGAGATGCAGCTGGAGGTCTTCGACCTGAACAGCGGACAGCGCCTGGGCCGTATTGTCGACCTTTCCACCGATGGTTTCATGCTGTTCAGCGACACGCCGCATACGGCCGATGCCGTGCTGCAATGCCGACTGGTCTGCACCTCGGGCAGCGATGCGGTTCAGGAAGTGCGTCTGGGCGCCGACTGCCTGTGGAGCCGCCCCGGCGCCGATGGCCAGCACTGCTGGGCTGGCTTTCATATCATCGACCTGGCCGAAGACCAGGCCGCAGCGCTGGACAGCCTGCTGGCGCAGCTCTGAAGCCGTAGGGTGCGCCGTGCGCACCTATACTCAGCGCAATCGGTGCGCACGGCGCACCCTACGAACGGGGCCCGCAGACTGACGTCGTAGGCATGCTGAAACGAAAAACGGAGCCCGAAGGCTCCGTTTTTCATCCAGGCACAACTCCTGGTGGTGGGTTACGCGGCGCACTGCGATAGCGGCACCTGAACGTTCGGCGATTGACGCCGCTAACCCACCCTACGCCAGCTTCTTGTAACGCACGCGATGCGGCTGGGCAGCTGCGTCGCCGAGGCGTTTCTTGCGATCCGCTTCAAACTCGGTGTAGTTGCCTTCGAAGAAGCTGACCTTGCCATCGTCCTCGTAGGAGAGGATGTGCGTGGCGATACGGTCGAGGAACCAGCGATCGTGGGAGATCACCACCGCGGCGCCGGGGAAGTCCAGCAGCGCCTCTTCCAGCGCACGCAGGGTTTCCACGTCGAGGTCGTTGGACGGTTCGTCGAGCAGCAACACGTTGCCGCCCTGCTTGAGGGTCAGCGCCATGTGCAGACGACCGCGCTCACCACCGGAGAGATCCTTGACGAACTTCTGCTGATCGGCGCCCTTGAAGTTGAAGCGACCGACATAACCGCGCGACGGCACTTCATAGTTGCCGACCTTGATCATATCGAAACCGTCGGAAATCTGCTCCCACACGGTCTTGTTGCCTTCGAGCGCCTCACGGCTCTGCTCGACGCTGGCGATCTGCACGGTTTCACCGATCTCGATGGTGCCGGAGTCCGGTTGCTCCTTGCCGGTGATCATGCGCAGCAGGGTCGATTTACCCGCACCGTTACCGCCGATCACACCGACGATGGCGCCTTTCGGGATGCTGAAGGACAGGTCGTCGATCAGCACGCGGTCGCCGAAGGACTTCGACACGTTGACGAAATCGATGACCTTGTCGCCCAGACGCGGGCCAGCCGGGATGTAGATCTCGTTGGTCTCGCTGCGTTTCTGGAATTCCTGCGACTGCATTTCCTCGAAACGCTGCAGACGCGCCTTGGACTTGGACTGACGCGCCTTGGCACCCTGACGCACCCATTCCAGTTCGGCTTTCATCGCCTTAGCGTGCGATGCCTCGGCCTTGGCTTCCTGGGCCAGGCGGTTGGCCTTCGATTCCAGCCAGCCGGAGTAATTGCCCTCGTAGGGAATGCCATGGCCACGGTCGAGTTCGAGAATCCAGCCAGCAACATTGTCGAGGAAGTAACGGTCGTGGGTGATGGCCACCACGGTGCCGGGGAAGTCGTGGAGGAAGCGCTCCAGCCAGGCTACCGAGTCGGCATCCAGGTGGTTGGTCGGTTCGTCCAGCAGCAGCATGTCGGGGGCCGACAACAGCAGGCGGCACAGGGCTACTCGGCGCTTTTCACCACCAGACAGGTGCTCGATCTTCGCGTCCCACGCAGGTAGGCGCAGAGCGTCAGCGGCGACTTCCAGCTGGCGCTCCAGATTGTGGCCGTCGGAGGCCTGCAGAATCGCTTCCAGCTTGGCCTGTTCGGCGGCCAGGGCATCGAAGTCGGCATCCGGCTCGGCGTAAGCGGCGTACACCTCATCGAGGCGAGCCTGGGCCTGCTTGATCTCGCCTACGGCCTCTTCGACGATGTCGCGCACGGTCTTGTCCGGATCCAGCTGCGGCTCCTGCGGCAGGTAGCCGACCTTGATCCCCGGCATCGGACGAGCTTCACCATCGATCTCGGTATCGACACCGGCCATGATGCGCAGCAGGGTCGACTTACCGGCGCCGTTGAGGCCCAGCACGCCAATCTTGGCGCCCGGGAAGAACGACAGGGAGATGTTCTTGAGAATTTCACGCTTCGGTGGGACAACCTTGCTGACCCGATGCATGCTGTAGACGTACTGAGCCATGGAGAACCTGACTTGTGAGAATTGGGAGCTGGAAACGGCGCGCCATGCAGGTCGCGTGAGAAACATGATGAATGCGTCGAGGGCGCAATCTCTTGGCTATGTTCGCGTTAGCTGCTGTACACCCTGCAGGAGCGGATTTATCCGCGAAATTTGCGACTGAAGCCGCTCCTACCCAGAGGCCGGATCACTAACGTGGGATAGCCATCAGCTTTCACACCACCTGCGCGTACGCAATGTGCAGAGACCTTAGCCCCTGCGAAGGCGAACGCCAAGTACCGCGCGGACAGATCACGCGCGCGGCGCAAAGCTACCGCAATGTATGAGACAGGGCAAACCTACGCTCGTCGGCACAACTGGCACTTGGCCACATTTGCAGGCATCCTAGCCGGCCGCGCGCGCATGGCATGCTCGCGCGCTCTACTATATAGATCCGCAGTAGCTGCAGGTTCCTAAAACGTGTCGAGCTCCCCATCATTGCCTTCCCTACCATCGGGTGAGTCACACGCGCCAGGCCGTCGTGAATTGCTCCGGCGCTCTTTGGTGGTGCTGGTACTGGCGATACTGGGACTGCTGGCCTGGCAACTGATGCAGGAATATCGTCAGTTGTTGAACAACCAGAAGCAGCTCAGCCGCAGCTATGGTGAACAACTGGCCAAGCATCTGAGTCTGAACATGCGCCTGAAGGCACAGGCAGGCCAGGCCATACTGCAGGAGGCCAAACGGGCAGACGGTGGGCAAAGCGAACTGATCGCGGCACTGCGCAGCCTGTTCCCGACACTGAGCAGCCTGGCCTGGCTCGACGAGCATGGGCAACTGCTCAACGATACCGCCAGCGAACCACAGGATCTGGCCTTTATCCGCGCCCTGCAGCAACGCAACACCGCTGCCGCTTACCACTTCTCCTTCAGCGCCCATGACGGCGGTGTGCTCTACCTGCTGCTGCGACAGAGCGACGGCAGCCATCGGGTGCTGCGCATGCGCGCCAGCGCGCTGCTTGCCTGGCTGCGCGATCAGCATCAGAGCGAATATCGCTGGCTGCTCGAAGACATGCAGAGCCAACGCGTGATCGCCCGCGCCGACGACCTTGCCAAAGCCGGTAAGGCCATCGCCCCGGTCACCGCCGTAGAGCAGGCGCAGAGTCTGCATCTGATCCCGCTCGAAGGCAGCGACTGGCAATTGCGCGCCCTGTTCGACGCCGATAATGCCAGCAACGAGCTGATGCCCCCTCTGGCCGGCAAGTTCCTGCTGTTCGCCCTGTGCAGCCTGCTGGCCTTGCTCGCCTTGCACGGGCTGCAGCGCGAGCAACGCAGACTGCAGCGTCTGAACAACGAGTCCCGCCGCTCTCTGCGCCAGGCGGCCAGTGCGCTGGGCGCGGTCGAGGAACGCATCCTGGTGACCCAGGCCGATGGCAAGCTGCGCTACCTCAATCCGCAGGCCGAGGCCTTGTTCGGCCTCACCAGTCAGGCGGCCCTGGATCGTCATCTGCTCGACCTGCTGCCCGACCTCGACCCACTGCTCCTGAACAGCCCGCAGCCGGTCAACGAGCTCGGCCCGGAACTGGTACGCGTGGAACAGGACGGCCAGGCACGCCTGTTCGCCGTCACCCGCAGCGACATCAGCGAAGTCGGTCGCCAGGCCGGCTACGTATGGGTGCTGCGCGACGTGACCGATGAGCAGCAGGCCATGCGCGTGCTGCAGGAAACCCGACGGCGCTATCAGGACATTTTCGAAGGCACCGGCGTGGCCCTGTGCGTGCTCGACCTGTCCGGCCTGCGCAGCCTGCTGCTACAACACAAGCTGCGCGATGCTGCCGGACTGGGGCGCTGGCTGGAGGCTGACGACAGCCATCAGCAGCAGTTGCTGGAACAGATGCACATCACTGAAGCCAACCAGGTCGCCCTGAATCTGCTTGGCGTGAAGTCCACCGACCAGGCCTGGCAGCAGTTGTTCGACAACGGCCCGGTACAACCTGACGACCTGCGTTACCGTCTGGCCGTCGCCGTGCTGGAAGGCCCCAACCTGGTCGAGCTGGAAACCCAGCTGGTCACCGCCCAGGGCCTGCAACGCCACGTCTGGCTGGTGCTGCGCCTGCCGGAGATGATCCAGGATTACCAGGCGGTCACCCTGAGTATCAGCGACATCACCAGCCGCAAGCGCATCGAGCTGTCACTGATCGAGCGCGAACGTTTCTGGTCCGAGGTGGTTCGTTCGGTACCGGATCTGCTCTACGTGCACGACATGCAGAACAAGCGGGTGCTGTTCAGCAACCACAGCCTCGGCCTGCAACTGGGCTACAGCAAGTCCGAACTCAAGGCCATGCACGAGGACTTCTGGGAGCTGGTGCTGCACCCGGACGACAGCGAGTACTACTGGCGCATCCGCAACCTGCAGAAGGTGGTCGGCGACGGCCTGCTGCTGGAGTCGGTGCTGCGCTGGCGTCACCGCGATGGCCAGTGGCGCTGGTTCAGCATCCGCGAACAGGCTCTGGCGCGTGATGAGCGCGGCCGGGTCAGCCGTCTGATCGGCGTGGCCAAAGACATCACCGAGCAGATCGAGCGCAACCAGTCACTGCGTGACAGTGAGCAACGCTACCGCCTGCTGGCCGAGAGCATCAGCGACGTGATCTTCTCCACCGATTGCACGCTGGCGCTCAACTACGTCAGCCCGTCGGTGGAACCGGTGCTCGGCTATTCCGTGGACTGGGTCATGGCCAACAGCTTCTACAGCCTGGCGGCCAACCCGCAACAACTGCAAGGCCTCAACCTGCTGATCGAACGCATCCGCGACTCGCTCGGTGAACGTACCCGCCTGGAGCGTCTGCGCGAAGAGCTGCCGGATCAGCTGTTCGTCTTCGACTGCCTGCGCGCCGATGGCCACAAGGTTCCGGTGGAGCTGCGCCTGGTGCTCATGTGGGACGAGAACGGCCGCTTCGAAGGCATTCTCGGTGTGGGCCGCGACATCAGCCAGCAACGCCGCGCGGAGAAAGACCTGCGCATGGCAGCCACGGTATTCGAACACTCCACGGCGGCGATTCTGGTCACCGACCCGGCCGGCTATATCGTCCAGGTCAACAAGGCCTTCAGCCGGGTCAGCGGCTACTCGGCCGGGCAGGTGCTCGACCAGTTGCCCGGCATGCTCACCGCCGACCGTCAGCAGGCCAGCCACCTGCAATACATCCTCGGCCAGCTCAACCAGCGCGGTAGCTGGGAGGGTGAGGTCTGGCTCAAGCGCAAGGGCGGCGAGAACTTCCCGGCCTGGGTCGGCATCACCGCCGTGCATGACGAGGAAGGCGACCTGGTCAGCTACGTGTGCTTCTTCAGCGACATCAGCGAACGCAAGGCCAGCGAGCAGCGCATTCACCGCCTGGCCTACTACGACGCTCTGACTCACCTGCCCAACCGCACCCTGTTCCAGGATCGTCTGCACAGCGCGCTGCAACATGCCGACCGGCACGACGAATGGGTCGTGCTGATGTTCCTCGACCTCGACCGCTTCAAGCCGATCAACGACTCGCTCGGCCACGCCGCCGGCGACCGCATGCTCAAGGACGTGGCCGTGCGCTTGTCGGCCTGCGTCGACGGCGACGACACCGTGGCGCGCATGGGCGGCGACGAATTCACCCTGCTGCTGCAACCCCGTGCGACGCGCGAAGGTTCGCTGAACCGCGCCATTCACGTGGCCGAGCAGATTCTCTCCAGCCTGGCCCGCCCCTTCGTTCTCGAAGGCCGCGAGTTCTTCGTCACCGCCAGCATCGGCATCGCCCTCGCCCCGCAGGATGGCGAGGAACTGAGCCAGCTGATGAAGAACGCCGACACGGCGATGTACCACGCCAAGGAGCGCGGCAAGAACAACTTCCAGTTCTACCAGGCGGACATGAACGCCAGCGCCCTGGAACGTCTGGAGCTGGAGAGCGACCTGCGCCATGCCCAGGAGCAGGGCCAGTTCGTGCTCTATTACCAGCCGCAGTTCTCCGGCGACGGCAACCGCCTGACCGGCGTGGAGGCGTTGCTGCGCTGGAACCACCCGACACGCGGCTTGGTGCCGCCCGGCGACTTCATCCCGGTGCTGGAAGAACTCGGGCTGGTGGTGCAGGTCGGCGAGTGGGTACTGGAAGAGGCCTGCCGCCAGCTGAAGCTCTGGCACGGCGAGAGAATCCGTATCCCCAAGGTGTCGGTCAACCTGTCGGCACGCCAGTTCAGCGAGGGCAACCTCAGTAACCGGATCGCTGCCATCATCGAACGCACCGGCATCCCGCCAGCCTGCCTGGAAGTGGAACTGACCGAAAGCATCCTGATGCGCGACGTGGCCAGCGCGATGCAGACCCTGGCGGATCTCAAGCGCCTCGGCCTGTGCATCGCGGTGGATGATTTCGGTACCGGCTACTCGTCACTGAACTACCTCAAGCAGTTCCCCATCGACGTACTGAAGATCGATCGCAGCTTCGTCGACGGTCTGCCGGAAGGCGAGCAGGACGCGCAGATCGCCCGCGCCATCATCGCCATGGCCCATAGCCTGAACCTGGCGGTGATCGCTGAAGGGGTGGAAACCCAGGAGCAGCTGAACTTCCTGCGCGAGCACGACTGCGACGAAGTGCAGGGCTACCTGCTGGGACGGCCGATGCAGGCCGCGCAGATCAGCGAGGAGTTCAATGGCGAGGCGTTGTTCATGCTGAACTGAAGGTAGGGCGGGTGCAACCCGCCATTGGCGCGCTGGCGGGTTGCACCCGCCCTACGCAATATGTGCAGCCGCCGTCAGTCTTGCAGCGACTCCACTCCAAGCTCGTCCCATACGGCTTCTGCCAGATGGAAGGTGGCATTGGCAGCCGGGATGCCGCAGTAGATGGCGCTCTGCATGATCACTTCCTTGATCTCTTCGCGGCTCACCCCGTTGTTCTTCGCCGCACGCAGGTGCAGCTTCAGCTCGCCCTCGCGGTTCATGCCGATCAGCATGGCGATGGTGATCAGGCTGCGAGTATGCCGCGGCAGTCCTGGTCGCGTCCAGATATCGCCCCAGGCGTGACGGGTGATCATCTCCTGGAACTCTTCGTTGAACGGCGTCAGGTTCTGCAGGCTGCGGTCGACGTGGGCATCGCCCAGCACCGCGCGGCGCACCTGCATGCCGGCTTCGTAGCGTTGTTTCTCGTCCATAGCATCACTCCGAAAAAAGAAGCGGTGCGCACGGAGCACCCTACGGCGTGCGTGGAGCCGTAGATTGCGCCGTGCGCACCATGACAGGTTCAGGCGCGCAGAAAATCCAGCACCCGCTGGCTGAATTCATCGCCGGCCTGCACGTTGGACAGGTGCGCAGCGTAGAACTCCACCAGTTCGGCGCCAGCGATGCGCTCCTGCATGAAACGGCCGTTCTCGGTGGTGGTCACCAGGTCGCCACTGCCGCAGACAATCAGTGTCGGCGCACGGATAGCGCCCAGTTGCTCGCGGAAATCGGCATCACGTACCGCCGCACAGTTGGCCGCGTAACCTTCAGGCGAGGTCTGCGCCAGCATGCCGACGATGGGCTCGACCTTGCCCGGATTGGCCCCGGCGAAATCGGCGGTGAACCAGCGCGAGATCGACGCATTGCGCAGGTCGCGCATGGCCTGCGCGCCCCCGGCGAGCACGGTCTCGATGCGCGGATTCCACACCTCCGGCGTGCCGATCTTGGCGGCGGTGTTGCACAGCACCAGGCGCTCGATGCGCTCGGGGGCATTGATGCCCAGCCACTGGCCGATCAGGCCGCCCATGGACAGGCCACAGAAATGCGCCTTGGCGATGTCCAGTGCATCGAGCAGGGCCAGCACGTCGCGGCCGTTCTGTTCGATGCTGTACGGGCCTTCGCTGACCAGCGAGGCGCCATGGCCACGGGTGTCGTAGCGCAGCACCTGGAAGTGCTGAGTGAAGGCAGGGATCTGTGCATCCCACATGTGCAGGTCGGTACCCAGCGAGTTGGACAGCACCAGCACCGGCGCAGTGGCCGGGCCTTCGAGCAGATAATTGAGGTCGCCATCGGCGAGACGTACGGCAGGCATGGATAACTCCTAAGACGAAAATTGCGTGTGTTCGATGATGGCCCGCTCGACCCAGCAGCGGGCCTGGCCCAAGTAATGGGCTGCATCGAGCAGGCGATCCAGCTCGGCAGCGGAAAGTTGTGCGCTGACCTCGGCGTTGGCGCCGAGCACCGCGCGCAGATGAGCGCCCTCGCGCACGGCCTGTTTGCAGCACTGTTCAATCAGATGATGGGCAGCATCGCGGCCGATCTTCTGCGCCAGGGCGATGCTCACCGCCTCGGCCAGCACCAGGCCCTGGGTCAGCTCCAGGTTGGCGCGCATGCGCGCAGCATCCACCTCCAGGCCCGGCACCACCAGCAGCGCCTGCTGCAGGGCGCCGGAGACCAGGCAGCACAGCTCCGGCAGGCTTTCCCATTCGGCGTGCCACAAACCGAGGCTGCGCTCGTGCTCCTGTGGCATGGCGGCGAACATCGTCGCCACCAGGCCCGGTGCACGGGTAGCGGCGCCGATCAGCACGGCGGCGCTGACCGGGTTGCGCTTGTGCGGCATGGTCGACGAACCACCCTTGCCCGGCGCGGCCGGCTCGAAGACTTCGCCAGCCTCGGTCTGCATCAGCAGGCTGAGGTCGCGACCCAGCTTGCCCAGGCTGCCGGCGATCATCCCTAGCAGACTGGCAAACTCCACCAGGCGATCACGCTGGGTGTGCCAGGGTTGCTCGGGCAGGTTCAGCTCCAGTTCCTGCGCCAGCGCACCGCTGACTGCCCAACCGGCATCGCCGAGTGCCGCCAGACTGCCGGAAGCGCCGCCGAACTGCAGGCTCAGCAGGCGCGGCTTGAGCTCGCTCAGACGCTGGCGATGGCGGGTAACGGCACCGAGTACGCCGGCCAACTTCATGCCGAGCGTCACCGGCGTGGCCTGTTGCAGCCAGGTGCGCCCGGCCAGAGGTGTATCGATATGGCGCTCGGCCTGCGCCGCCAGGGCATCGGCCAGTTTCGCCAGATCGCTTTCCAGCAGGCCAATCGCGGCGCGCAGCTGCAGCACCAGGCCGCTGTCCATGGCGTCCTGGCTGGTGGCGCCGAGGTGCACGTAGCGCTCGGCCTCAGGGTCAGTGGCGGCGATGCGCTTGCCCAGTGCCTTGACCAGCGGGATGGCAGAATTGCCAGCGGTAGCGATGGCCTGGGCCAGCGCCGGGTAATCGTAGAGTTCGGCCTTGCAGGCGGCCTCGATGGGCGCCATGGCATCGGCGGGGATCAGCCCGACACGCGCCTCGGCCCGTGCCAGGGCGGCCTCAAAATCGAGCATGCCCTGCACCCGGCCGGCGTCGCAGAAGATCGCGCGCATGGCCGGCGCGGTGAAGTAGGCATCGAAGAGTTGGTTACTCACGAGCAGTGGGTTCCTGAGGAAATGGGCGCACGGCCTAGTGTGGCATCAATGTCGGCCTATGGTGCGCACGGCGCACCCTACGAGGCGCGTCATACGCCAAACCGTAGGGTGAGCCGTGCGCACCAATAAACCTCAAACCCGCTCGATGGCCAGTGTGTAGGGTGGGCTTCAGCCCACCGTCGTAGTCATGATCGATACAGCCATCGCGGGTCGAAGGTGGGCTAAAGCCCACCCTACGGGTTCGAAATCCGTCACACCCGCTCGATAGCCAGCGCCAGACCCTGCCCCACACCCACGCACATGGTCGCCAGACCCAGCTTGCCGCCGGACTTCTCCAACTGATGCACGGCGGTCAGCACCAGGCGGTTGCCGCTCATGCCCAGCGGATGGCCGAGAGCGATGGCGCCGCCGTTCGGGTTGACCTTGGCGCTGTCGTCCGGCAGACCAAGGTCGCGGGTGACGGCCAGGCCTTGAGCGGCGAAAGCTTCGTTCAGTTCGATCACGTCGAACTGCTCGATGCTCAGGTTCAGCCGCGCCAGCAGCTTGCGCACCGCCGGCACCGGGCCGACGCCCATGATGCGTGGCGCGACGCCGCCGCTGGCCATGCCCAGCACCTTGGCGCGCGGCTTGAGGCCGTACTTCTGCACCGCTTCGGCGGACGCCAGGATCATCGCCGAGGCACCATCATTGAGGCCCGAGGCGTTGCCGGCGGTGACGGTCTTGCCTTCGCCATTGACCGGCTTGAGCTTGGCCAGGCCTTCGGCGGTGGTGTCGGCACGCGGGTGCTCGTCACGGTCGACGACGATCTCGCCTTTCTTGGTCTTGATCACCACCGGGACGATTTCCTCGGCGTAGTAGCCGCTCTCCTGGGCCGCAGCCGCACGCTGCTGGCTGCGCAGGCCGAAGGCGTCCTGGTCGGCGCGGCTGATGCCGAAGTCCTCGGCAACGTTGTCACCGGTGACCGGCATCGGGTCGACGCCGTACTGCTCTTTCATCAACGGGTTGACGAAGCGCCAGCCCAGGGTGGTGTCTTCCAGCTTCTGGCCACGGCCAAAGGCGCTGTCGGCCTTGCCCATCACATAGGGCGCGCGGGTCATGGACTCGACGCCAGCAGCGATGGCCAGTTCCATCTCGCCCGAGGCGATGGCGCGGAAGGCGGCCCCAACCGCTTCCATACCCGAGGCGCACAGGCGATTGAGGGTCACGCCCGGCACGGTTTCCGGCAGTCCGGCGAGCAGCAGCGCCATGCGCGCGACGTTGCGGTTGTCCTCACCGGACTGGTTGGCGCAGCCCATGAACACTTCATCGACCGCTGACCAATCGACTTGCGGGTTACGCTCGATCAGGGCCTTGAGCGGAATCGCTGCCAGGTCGTCGGCGCGCACCGCCGACAGCGCGCCATTGAGGCGGCCAATCGGCGTGCGCACGGCGTCGCAGATGAAGACGTCGCGGCTCATTCCTCACCTCCAGCCTGACCGTGGGCGGCGGCGGTGCGCCCTTCCAGGTCACGCAGGGCGGCCAGTTCCGCGGCGGTCGGCGCCTCGGTGGTGCCCACGCTGTCGGCGAAGCGGATCTGCCAGCCGGTGTTCTCGATCACCTGCTCGCGGGTCACGCCCGGGTGCAGCGAGGTGACGATGAATTCGTTGGTGCCGGCTTCCGGCTCCATGATGCACAGGTCGGTGATGATCGCCACCGGGCCGTCGCCCGGCAGGCCCAGACGCTTGCGATGATCGCCGCCCTCGCCGTGACCGACCGAGGTGATGAAGGCCAGCTTGTCGACGAAGGTGCGATGGCCCTGCTTGAGGATGATCAGCACCTTCTTGGCAGAACCGGCGATTTCCGGTGCGCCACCGGCGCCCGGCAGGCGTACTTTCGGCGCGTGGTAGTCGCCGATCACGGTGGTGTTGATGTTGCCGTACTTGTCGACCTGGGCGGCGCCGAGGAAGCCGACGTCGATGCGCCCGCCCTGCAGCCAGTAGCGGAAGATTTCGCCGGTCGGCACCACGGTGTCGGCGGTTTCGGCCAGCTCGCCGTCACCGATGGACAGCGGCAGCACGCTCGGCTTGGCGCCAATCGGGCCGGATTCATAGATCAGCACCACTTCCGGGGCGTGGGTCAGGCGCGCCAGGTTGGCGGCCTTGGACGGCAGGCCGATGCCGACGAAGCAGACGCTGCCATTGCCGAGGCGGCGTGCGGCGGCCACGGTCATCATTTCATTGGTGTTGAACGCGCTCATCACTTGGCCTCCCCATTCACTTTCGCCTGGTACTGCGCAAAATCCTCGGTGCCACGGATGTACTGATCGATCCAGGCGGTGAAGGTGTCGCGGTCACGGGCAATCGGATCCCAGGCCTGGTAGAAGCGGTTGTCGCGCTCGTAGTAGCCGTGGGCGTAGGACGGATGGGCACCGCCGGGCACCACGCAAACCGCGCTGATGGCCCAGGTCGGCAGCACGCAGGCATTCATCGGCGCCTGCAGGTCGTCGACGATTTCCTCGACGGTGACGATGCAGCGCTTGGCGGCCAGAGCGGCTTCCTTCTGCACACCGAGGATGCCCTGGATCAGCACGTTGCCTTTACGGTCGGCCTTCTGCGCGTGGATCACGGTGACGTCCGGGCGCACGCTGGGGATCGCGGCCAGCTTCTCGCCAGTGAACGGGCACTCGATGAACTTGATGTCCGGGTTGACCTTGACCAGGTCGGAACCCTGGTAGCCACGCAGCACGGCGAACGGCAGGTTGGAGGCACCGGAGACGTATGCGTTGGCCATGGCGGCGTGGCTGTGCTCGCTGATTTCCAGCTTGTGCGGCCAGTGCTTCTCGACCGCGTCGCGCAGGCGGTGCAGCGAACCGACGCCTGGGTTGCCGCCCCAGGAGAAGGTCAGCTTGCGCGCGCAACCAGCGCCAATCAGCAGGTCATAGACCAGATCCGGGGTCATGCGCACCAGGTGCAGGTCTTTCTTGCCCTGGCGGATGATCTCATGAGCAGCGGCAGTGGGAATCAGGTGGGTGAAGCCTTCGAGGGCGACGCAATCGCCGCCCTGGACATGGCGCGAAATGGCGTCGCGCAGCGTGATGATGTCGGCCATCGTATTGTTCTCTTCAGGTTGCAGGCGCCACCGGAGATAACCGTGGCGTATACCTGCAACCTTAAAAAGTGGCCTTGAAGAGGACAATCCGATAATCGCCATATCGGGCGATTATCGAACACCTTCGACTCTCTATACCGCCCGAAACAGCTGCCCGCTCAGCTCTCGACTGGCCGACAGCATCAGCGGCAAATAACGTTTTTCCAACTCAGCGACCGGAACACGAGCGGCATGGGTGCTGATGTTCATCGCTGCCATCACATGACCGGCGGAGTCGTAGACCGGCACGGCCAGCGAGCGCAGGCCCTGCTCCAGCTCCTGATCGACGATGCACCAGCCCTGGTGACGCACACGCTGCAGGCATTCCCACAGCGCATCGGGCGTGTGCAGGGTGCGGCTGGTCTTGGGCTGCAGGTCGGCGTGGGCCAGGTAGTCCTGTAATTGATCGTCATCCAGTGCGG
The DNA here is from genome assembly GCF_014109765.1 of Pseudomonas berkeleyensis. Classification (NCBI taxonomy): domain Bacteria; kingdom Pseudomonadati; phylum Pseudomonadota; class Gammaproteobacteria; order Pseudomonadales; family Pseudomonadaceae; genus Pseudomonas; species Pseudomonas berkeleyensis. Next base: position 864,860 of record NZ_CP059139.1, on the reverse strand, counting down.
CGAGCAGGATGCGGCCCATCGACGTGCAGTACGCCGGCAGGCGGCTGCCGACACTCAAGTCCACCGAGATCAGACGCTGCGGAATCGCCGAGCGCGCCAGGTACAACACCTGCTCACCCTCCAGCGTGGCCAGGTTGCAGGCCTCGTGCAGTTGCTCGCTGAGGCGATCAAGGAAGGGTTGCGCGGACACCGCCAGCGGCGTCGACGACAGGTAGGCATGACCCAGGGTCAGCACCTTGGGCAGCAGCGAGTAGGTGCGCCCGTCGGTGGTGACGTAGCCGAGCTTCATCAGGCTGTAGAGGCAACGGCGCACGGCAGCGCGGGGAATTTCGGTGCGGTGGCTGATCTGCGCGATGGTCAGGTGGCGCTTGCGCTCCTGGAAGGCGTTGATCACCGCCAGGCCACGCGCCAGGGAAGTCATGAAGTTGGGATCGCCAGCGAACTCCTCGATGCGTTTGGCCGGCGACACGTAGAGCGGCGGCGCAAGACTGGTAAGTGGCAGACGGGATTCGCTCATGATGCCTCCGAAACGGGATGGACAGCGCCAGGCGATTATCGAACTGTCGTGCGGTAATCGCAAATAGGCTAAGCAAAACAGCGGACAATGCCTCTGTAGCCCGGATGCCATCCGGGGCCGTCGCGTCAGTCATTCCCGGATTTCATCCGGGCTACGAGACTGTCTGGTGCCATAAGACGGCGAGCTTCGAGCCCTCGGTACGCACGGCGCACCCTACCTACCGAATGCCTGCGGGCCCCCTCGATCCCGTAGGGTGCGCTATGCGCACCGCCAGCCCTTAAAACCCTGCACCATTCGCTTGCAGGCCAGCCCCACCTCGGTGCGACACTTCTCGCCAAAGCCCCTGTCGCTGCCCTGAAATCCCCGAAAATAAAGGCCTGCGCCAAACTGGCACCGTCATTGCTATAGCGATTCCAACTTGGATACAAGATGGAATCTCAAAGCATGTCCAACGCACCTATCGCTTTCACCCTCGCGCAGTGGCAACAGGCCTATCGCGACGGCCAATCGCCTGCAGAACTGCTGCACACCCTGCGCCTGGAACTGCGCACTGATGACACGGCGTGGATCGCCCTAGCCAGCGAAGCTCAGCTAAACGCTCAACTCGATAGCCTAGCCACCTCGCTGGAAGGTGCAGCCGGCGACCTGAGCAAGCTGCCGCTGTATGGCGTGCCCTTTGCTATCAAGGACAATATCGATGCCGCCGGCTGGCCCACAACGGCCGCCTGCCCTGAGTTCGCCTACAGCGCCGAAGCCGACGCTACCGTGGTAGCGCGCCTGCGCGCCGCCGGCGCCATCCTCATTGGCAAGACCAACCTCGATCAGTTCGCCACCGGTCTGGTCGGCACCCGCTCGCCTCACGGCGCGGTGCCCAACAGCTTCAACCCGGCTTACGTCAGCGGCGGTTCCAGCTCCGGTTCGGCCAGCGTGGTCGCGCGCGGCCTGGTGCCCTTCTCCCTCGGTACCGATACCGCAGGCTCCGGCCGTGTACCGGCCGGTTTCAACAATATCGTCGGGCTCAAACCGACCAAGGGCTGGTTGCCCAATACCGGTCTGGTGCCGGCCTGCCGCACCGTCGATTGCATCTCGGTATTCGCCCTGACCGTCAGCGATGCCTTGGCCGTGGCCAACATCGCCGGTGGCTATGACGCCGCCGATGCCTACAGCCGCAAGAACCCGAACACCGCAAAAGTCGGCATGCCGGCCAAGCCGCGCCTGGCGGTGCCGAGCAACCCCGAATTCTTCGGCGACACGCAGAACCAGGCGGTCTACGAGAGCGCACTGGGCAAACTGCGTGAACTGGGCGCCGAGCTGGTGGAGATCGATTTCGCTCCCTTCCAGCAACTGGCCGAGCAGCTTTACTACGGCCCCTGGGTCGCCGAACGCACCGTCGCGGTGGAGGGTGTCGACCCGGCACATATCAACCCGGTGGTGCGCGGTATCGTCGACAACGGGCACAAGTACAGTGCCTGCGATGCCTACAAGGCCGAATACATCCGCGCCGAGCTGTCGCGCACGATCAACGAGGCCCTGGCTGGCTTCGACGCCCTGGTGGTGCCCACTTCGCCGACCATTCGCACCCTGGCCGAGATGGAAGCCGAACCCGTGCTGTTCAACAGCCAGTTCGGTACTTACACCAACTTCACAAACCTCGCCGACCTCGCAGCCCTCGCCGTGCCGGCGGGGCTGCGTGCCGATGGACTGCCAGCCGGTATCACCTTGCTCGCCCCGGCCTGGCATGACCAGGCGCTGGCCGCCTTCGGTCAGCGCTGGCAGCAGGCAGTCAATTTGCCGCTGGGCGCCACCGGCAAGCCGCTGCCCGTACAAACCACCAGCGACAAGCCAGCACCCGGTTGCATCCGCGTGGCCGTGGTTGGCGCGCACCTGACCGGCATGCCGTTGAACTTCCAGCTCACCACGCGCGATGCCGTGCTGGTGGAGCAGACCACAAGCGCTGCGCATTACCGCCTCTATGCGCTGCCCGGCACCGTGCCTCCGAAACCGGGCCTGGCGCGAGTGGCCGAGGACGGTGCGCAGATCATCGTCGAGCTGTGGGACGTGCCGCAGGCGCGCTTCGGTGAGTTCGTCGCGGAGATTCCGCCACCCTTGGGCATCGGCAACCTGGAGCTGGCCGACGGCCGCTGGGTCAAGGGCTTCATCTGCGAGCCTTACGCACTGGACGGCGCCCGCGACATCACCAGCTTCGGCGGCTGGCGCGCCTTTATCGCCAGCACCAAGGCCTGAGCACGCTCATGCCGCGTGCTGCCGAGCGCCCAGAGAGCCTGGCCGAGCGCATCTACGCCCGGCTCAAGGACGACATCTTCGAGTTCCGCCTGATGCCCGGTGACCGCTTCTCCGAAGGCGAAATCGCCGAGCGCATGGCCGCCAGCCGCACGCCGGTGCGCCAGGCGCTGCATCGCCTGCAACGTGAGGGTTTTCTCGACGTGCACTTTCGCAGCGGCTGGCAGGTTCGCCCGCTGGACTTCGCCCAGTTCGACGAACTCTACGAGCTGCGCATCGTCCTCGAACTCGAAGCCATACGCCGACTTTGCCAACGCCCCACGGACGAACACCCGCCTGCACTGCAGGCGCTGGCTCGCACCTGGATGGTGCAAAAGGAAGATCAGTTGCAGGACGGCGCCGCCGTTTCACGCCTCGACGAAGCCTTTCATTGCCAATTACTGGAAGCCGCCGGCAATCGCGAGATGGCCCGCGTGCACCGTGAGGTCAGCGAGAAGATCCGCATTCTAAGGCGGCTGGATTTCACTCAGCCGCAACGTATAGACCTGACCTATGCCGAACACCAGCAAATTCTCGACGCAATCCTGACCCGTCGCTCAGAAGAGGCACAGCAATTGCTCAAGGGCCATATAGAGGTCAGCAAGGCAGAGGTGCATTCGATCACCTTGCACAAGCTGTACGGCGCTCGTCAGCGCGTAGAGCCGATGCCGGAATAACCGGGCCATGACCTTCACTGCATGACCAATAACAACGCTGTCCGCTTACTCACACTTGTGAATGGAGATCGCACCATGCAACGTCGCAGCCTTATCAAGGCCTTTACCCTTTCCGCTTCCATCGCCGCCATGGGCCTGTCCTGGTCCATCCAGGCCGCCGAGACCATCAAGGTCGGCATCCTGCACTCGCTGTCCGGCACCATGGCCATTTCCGAAACGTCGCTGAAAGACATGGCGCTGATGACCATCGACGAGATCAACGCCAAAGGCGGCGTGCTCGGCAAGCAGTTGGAGCCGGTGGTGGTCGACCCCGCCTCGAACTGGCCGCTGTTCGCCGAACGCGGCCGCCAGCTGCTGACCCAGGACAAGGTCGCCGTGACCTTCGGCTGCTGGACCAGCGTATCGCGCAAATCCGTGCTGCCGGTCTACGAAGAACTGAACGGCCTGCTGTTCTACCCGGTGCAGTACGAGGGTGAAGAGATGTCGCCGAACGTGTTCTACACCGGTGCGGCGCCAAACCAGCAGGCCATCCCGGCGGTGGAATACCTGCTCAGCGAAGACGGCGGCGGCGCCAAGCGCTTCTTCCTGCTCGGCACCGACTACGTCTACCCGCGCACCACCAACAAGATCCTGCGCGCCTTCCTGCACAGCAAAGGCATCGCCGACAAGGACATCGAAGAGGTCTACACCCCCTTCGGTCATAGCGACTATCAAACCATCGTCGCCAACATCAAGAAATTCGCCGCTGGCGGCAAAACCGCCGTGGTCTCCACCGTGAACGGCGACTCCAACGTGCCGTTCTACAAGGAACTGGCCAACCAGGGCCTGGAAGCCACCGAAGTGCCGGTGGTGGCCTTCTCCGTGGGCGAGGAAGAACTGCGCGGCATCGACACCAAACCGCTGGTCGGTCACCTGGCGGCCTGGAACTACTTCCAGTCCGTGGAGAACCCGGTCAACGAGAAGTTCGTCGCCGACTGGAAAGCCTACGCCAAGGCCAAGAAGCTGCCGAACGCCGACACCGTGGTGACCAACGACCCGATGGAAGCCACCTACGTCGGCATCCACATGTGGGCGCAGGCAGTCGAGAAGGCCGGCACCACCGAAGTCGACAAGGTGCGCGAAGCCATGGCCGGCCAGGAATTCGCAGCGCCGAGCGGCTTCACCCTGAAGATGGACGAGAAGAACCACCACCTGCACAAGCCGGTGATGATCGGCGAGATCCAGGACGACGGTCAGTTCTCCGTGGTCTGGGAAACCGACGGCCCGATCCGCGCTCAGCCGTGGAGCCCGTACATCGAAGGCAACGACAAGAAAGCCGATACCCCGGTGAAGTCGAACTAAGGCAAAGCCCCTCTCCCACAAGCGGCAAGCACAGCTCGTCATGGGTTGCCGTGCCGCTTGCCCCCCTCTCCCGCTTGCGGGAGAGGGGGGTGAGGGAGAGGGTTGCCGTAGCCCGGATGCAATCCGGGAAAGCACGTCCCGGAGCGCATCCGGGCTACGCCAAGGACACCCCCTTATGCCCACTGCCCTTACCCGAATTCTCCTGAGCCTGCTGCTGTTGCTGCCGCTGGTCGCAAGCGCTGGTGATGCCGACGACTTCGTCGCCGCCAATGCCGGCAAGCAGGCCAAGCTACTGCAGGACTGGGCCGCCGCGCCCAACACGGCACGCATGCCACTGCTGCAAGCCCTGCAGCAGGGGCGCGTCGGTAGCGATGCCGACAAGCGCGCCTTCATCGAACAGGACGGTGCCTGGCAAGCTGCCGATGACGTAGCCGAAGCCAATGGCACGCCGCGCAAACTGCGCCTGAACAACCGCCTGCGCGGCCTGGTGGCGGTCGCCGTCGCCAGCCATCAGTTGCTCGAACACGATGCCGCCGCACGCCTGGCCGCCGCCAAGCAGTTGCAACGCAATACACCGCCCGCCCTGCTGCCGTTGCTGGAAAGCCGCATGAGCGCCGAGGCCGACGAGAATGTGCGCGACGCACTGACCCTGGCCCTGGCCAACCTGCAACTGGCTGACGCCAACCCAGCCGTGCGCCTGGCTGCCGTACAGCGCCTGGGCCAGACCGGCGATCCGCTGGCCCGCGTGCGCCTGGAAGCCCTGCTCGACCCGGCGCAGGAAAGCGATGCCGAGGTACGCGCCGCCGCGCAGAAGAGCCTGGCCCAGGTGAAGAACAAACTGCTGATTGGCGAGCTGCTCGGCCAGGCCTTCAGCGGCCTGTCACTCGGTTCGATCCTACTGCTGGCAGCTCTCGGCCTGGCCATCACCTTCGGCCTGCTCGGGGTGATCAACATGGCTCACGGCGAGATGCTGATGCTCGGCGCCTACACCACCTACGTGGTGCAGCTGAGCTTCCAGCGCCTGGCCCCCGAATACCTCACGCTCTACCCACTGGCGGCACTGCCGATCGCCTTCCTGGTCACCGCCTGCATCGGCATGGCCCTGGAACGCACGGTGATCCGCCACCTCTACGGTCGCCCGCTGGAAACCCTGTTGGCCACCTGGGGCATCAGCCTGATCCTGATTCAACTGGTACGCGTCACCTTCGGCGCACAGAACGTCGAAGTGGCCAACCCGGCCTGGTTGTCCGGCGGCATGCAGGTGCTGCCCAACCTGGTACTGCCCTACAACCGCATCGTCATCATCGGCTTCGCCTTGTTCGTCGTGCTGCTGACCTGGCTGCTGCTGAACAAGACGCGTCTGGGCCTGAACGTGCGCGCGGTGACGCAGAACCGCAACATGGCCGCCTGCTGCGGCGTGCCCACCGGCCGCGTAGACATGATGGCCTTCGGCCTGGGTTCGGGGATCGCCGGCCTCGGCGGCGTGGCCCTGAGCCAGATCGGCAACGTCGGCCCGGATCTCGGCCAGAGCTACATCATCGACTCCTTCCTGGTCGTGGTGCTCGGCGGTGTCGGCCAGTTGGCCGGTAGCGTGCTGGCAGCCTTCGGCCTCGGCGTGGTGAACAAATTCCTCGAGCCGCAGATAGGCGCCGTACTGGGCAAGATCCTGATCCTCGCGCTGATCATTCTGTTCATCCAGAAACGCCCGCAAGGCCTCTTCGCTCTCAAAGGACGGGTGATCGACTGATGACTCAAGCACTCAATCAAACGCTGCTGGCCCGCGCCAGCGCCAAGCTCGGCCCACGGGTGTCGCTGGCCATCGGTCTGGTGGCACTGGCGATCCTCGTCGCCATGCCGCTGCTGCACCTGCTGCCAGCCGATCATGCCTTGCACGTCTCGGCCTACAGCCTGACGCTGGTGGGCAAGATCCTCTGCTACGCCATCGTCGCCCTGGCGCTGGATCTGGTCTGGGGCTACGCCGGCATGCTGTCGCTGGGCCACGGCCTGTTCTTCGCCCTCGGCGGCTACGCCATGGGCATGTACCTGATGCGTCAGTCGGCAGGTGACGGCCTGCCAGCATTCATGAGCTTCCTGGCCTGGAGCGAGCTGCCCTGGTACTGGTACGGCACCTCCAGCTTCCTCTGGGCGATGTGCCTGGTGGTGCTGGCGCCCGGCCTGCTGGCTCTGGTGTTCGGCTTCTTCGCCTTCCGCTCGCGGATCAAGGGCGTGTACTTCTCGATCATGACCCAGGCGCTGACCTTCGCCGGCATGCTGTTGTTCTTCCGCAACGAAACCGGTTTCGGTGGCAACAACGGCTTTACCGGTTTCACCCGCATCCTTGGCTTCGACATCACCGCGCAAGGCACCCGCGCCGTGCTGTTCCTGGCCACCGTGGTATTGCTGGTGGGCAGTCTGTATCTGGGCTTTCGCCTGGCACGCAGCAAGTTCGGTCGGGTGCTCACCGCCCTGCGCGATGCCGAGAACCGCCTGATGTTCTGCGGCTACGACCCGCGCGGCTACAAGCTGTTCATCTGGGTGCTGTCGGCGGTGCTGTGTGGCCTGGCCGGCGCGCTGTACGTGCCGCAGGTGGGCATCATCAACCCCAGCGAGATGGCGCCGACGCAGTCCATCGAGGCTGCCGTATGGGTCGCCCTGGGCGGCCGCGGCACGCTGATCGGCCCACTGCTCGGCGCTGGCCTGGTCAACGGCATGAAGAGCTGGTTCACCGTGGCCTTCCCGGAATACTGGCTGTTCGCCCTGGGCGCACTGTTCATCGTCGTCACGCTCTTCTTACCCAGAGGCGTCGTCGGCCTGCTGAAGAAGGAGAAGGATCAATGAGAGCCACTCCGGTACCCGAAACCATGCTCGAAGCTGCCTTCGACCCCACCGGCCTGGCGCTGGACACCGGCAACCTGCTGGGCAAGGGCGTCAACGTCCGTCACGGCACCATCCTCACCCTGGAAGACATCAACGTCAGCTTCGATGGCTTCAAGGCGCTGACCAACCTGACCCTGTACATCGGCGTCGGCGAGCTGCGCTGCATCATCGGCCCCAACGGCGCCGGCAAGACCACCATGATGGACGTGATCACCGGCAAGACCCGCCCGGACAGCGGTGTGGCCTACTTCGGCGAGCAGTTCGACCTGACCCGCATGAGCGAGGTGGAAATCGCCCAGGCTGGCATCGGCCGCAAGTTCCAGAAGCCCACGGTGTTCGAAGCGCTGTCGGTGTTCGAAAACCTGGAGCTGGCGCAGAAAACCAACAAGTCGGTGTGGGCCAGCCTGCGCGCCAGGCTCACTGGTGAGCAACGCGACCGTATCGACGAGGTACTGCAAACCATCCGCCTGGATAGCTCGCGCAACCGCCCGGCCGGCCTGCTCTCTCATGGCCAGAAGCAGTTCCTCGAGATCGGCATGCTGTTGATGCAGGAGCCACACCTGCTGCTGCTCGATGAGCCGGTGGCCGGCATGACCGACGCCGAAACCGAGTTCACCGCCGAACTGTTCAAGTCGCTGGCGCGCAAGCACTCGCTGATGGTGGTCGAGCACGACATGGGCTTCGTCGGTTCCATCGCCGACCACGTCACCGTGCTGCACCAGGGCAGCGTGCTGGCCGAAGGCTCGCTGGAGAAGGTGCAGAACGACGAGCGGGTGATCGAGGTTTATCTGGGTCGCTGACAGTCGGTGCGCATGGCGCACCCTACCCGGCGCGGTTTATCCCGTAGGGTGCGCCGCGCGCACCGCATGCTTAAGGACATCGATATGCTGCAAGTCCAACAACTCCACCAGTATTACGGCGGCAGCCACATCCTCCGTGGCCTGTCGTTCGATGTGAAGGTCGGCGAAGTCACCTGCCTGCTCGGCCGCAACGGCGTGGGCAAGACCACCCTGCTCAAGTGCCTGATGGGCCTGATCCCGGCCAAGGACGGCAGCGTGCAATGGGAAGGCAAAGCCATCACCGGCTTCAAACCGCACCAACGTGTGCACGCCGGCATTGCCTACGTGCCGCAGGGCCGCGAGATCTTCGGCCGCCTGACGGTGGAAGAAAACCTGCTGATGGGCCTGTCGCGTTTTCCCGGCAGCCAGGCCAAGGCCGTGCCCGAGTTCATCTACGAGCTGTTCCCGGTGCTGCGCGAAATGAAGCATCGCCGTGGCGGTGACCTGTCCGGCGGCCAGCAGCAACAGCTGGCTATCGGTCGCGCGCTGGCCAGCCAGCCGCGCCTGCTGATCCTCGACGAACCCACCGAAGGTATCCAGCCCTCGGTGATCAAAGAGATCGGCGTAGTGATCAAGAAGCTCGCCGCCCGTGGCGACATGGCCATCCTGCTGGTGGAGCAGTTCTACGATTTCGCTGCCGAATTGGCCGACCAGTACCTGGTGATGAGCCGCGGAGAGATCGTCCAGCAAGGCCGTGGCGAGAACATGGAAGCCGAAGGCGTGCGCGGGTTGGTGGCGATCTGATTCGGAACGTAGGGCGGGTGCAACCCGCCAGAAATATCCGGGGTGTCCATTGGTGGGCTGAAGCCCACCCTACGGCAGGCGAGCGATTTGTAGGGTGGGCCGGGCGGCGTACCGCTTCAGCCCACCAAAATCAGATGGTCGCTGTGACCTTAATTCAGTCACGTAGATACCGTCTTGCGCCTTACCGTGCAATTGCCAAAGCAAGATCGAAAGGTTTGCGCGATTTCAGTACGCCATAAGCGATGCACAGCAGTTTGCGCATCGCTGCGCAGACGGTTTGTTTACCCCTCTTGCCCCTGGCTCTTAGACGCTCGGCCTGCGCTTTGATCGCTGGGTTATAAGTGAGCGCCACCACGGCAGGCAGGTACAACGCAGTCCGTAGTCTGGCCGAGCCCGTGCGCGAGATGCCGCTATGGCCTCGGGCGACACCAGACTCTTGTAACCGTGGATCTAAACCGGCAAATGCCGTGACGGCACGTGCATCGGTAAAGCGTTCGATATCACCGAGTTCAGCCATTATCAGAGCCGCGGTCTTCTCGGCGATACCATTGATGCTCACGAGCAAGTCGCGTTTACCACGCAAATCCGGGTCATCGTCGATATGTCGCTTGATCTGTTCTAGCGTCCAGGCGATCTGTTCATCGAGCCTTTGCAGAACCGCCTGAATCGAGCTTTGAACAGTGCTCGAGCTGACGTCGAGTCGATTGAGCTCCATCTGCCGCAGCGACTGCAGATCCTCCAGGCGCCGCGTCAAGGCGCGCAGCTGACGCACCGACGCCGGCTCCGGTTGCCAGGCACGCAAATGTTCGACGTGTAGCTGGCCATAGGTGGCTATCAGCTTGGCATCCAGTTTGTCCGTTTTACTGCGCTGCAGTTGGCTCTGGGCATAACGGGCGATCTGCGCCGGGTTGAGCACCGCGATCCGATAACCCAGTTCATGGAAGTGCTCGGCAAGCGCCTCGTGATAGATGCCCGTGGCCTCCATCACGATCCATGCGCCAGGCTCGGCATGTCGCTGTAGCCAGTCGGCGAAGACCGCAAAGCCTGCCTTGTCGTTGCTCAGTTTGCTTTTGGTTCGGTGCTTGCCGTTAGGTTGCAAGATCGCCAGATCGAAGGTGCGCTTGGCGATATCAACGCCCACTACCGCTGCCATAATGTCCTCCTCCACAGATTTGCACCGATCATCACGTCATCCTGTCCAACCTTGCTGATGCGAGCTCGAAGCTCTGGATACCGTTCGGACTTGGCGGATGAGTGCGGAGAAGCGCAGCGCAATCTACGAGGCAAGCTCAAGGCTTAAGGGTGGGTACGGCCTGCAGCTCCTCCCCCGATGATCAGTCGGGAACCATAACCTCGCAGGAGGCTATGGTCGAGATACAAGGGTGGGTGACGTTTCACCCGTCCACCAAACACAACCTCGCGCCAGCAGAAGCCCTTCACTCGGCGAAATCCGCCCCCTCGCGTAGCAACTGGCGCTTCACGCTCTCAAGATGCAGGTACGCGCTTTCGGCGTTGCCCTGCAGCATCTGCCGGCACGCCGCACTGGCAATCGCCGGCGCCACCGCTTTCAACGGACGACCGCTAGCCATGGCCTTTAGCTGCACCTCAGCGGCACGCTCCAGGTAGTAGAGGTCGTCCCAGGCCTCGGCAATGCTCGGCCCCAGCACCAGCGGGCCATGGTTCTTCAGCATCACCACATCAGCCTCACCTGCCGCACGGGCGATGCGCTCGCCCTCGGCGTAGTTCAGGGCAAGGCCCTGATAATCCTCATCCACCGCTAGACGTTCATAGAACTTCAACGCCGTCTGCCCGGCCCAGACGAAGGGCTCGCCCTCCAGCATGCACAGCGCCGTGGCGTTGGGCATGTGCGTGTGGAACGCCGCCGTGGCGCGCGGATTAAGACGGTGCAACTGGGCATGGATGAAGAACGCCGTGGCCTCGGGACAGCCCTCGCCCAATACTACACGCCCCTCGAAATCGCAGATCAGCAGCGAGGACGCTGTGACCTCGGCGAAAGCCAGCCCATAAGGGTTGACCAGAAACAACTCGGGCCGCCCCGGCACCACCACGGAAAAGTGATTGCAGATACCCTCGCCCATGCCGAGCCTTGCAGCCATGCGAAAACAGGCGGCCAGGTCGATACGCGCTTGAGCGATCGCGGGGCTGTCGAGGCCACTGGTGGAAGCTACAGGGGCAGTATTGATTTCGAATGCATGGGCCATGTGCGCCACTCCTCAAAGAGATGCCTCAAGCCTAGCGTGCAGGCTGAGTACGCCTAGGGACAGTTACCCCGCGTCGTTGAGCCAGACGCGCTGACCCGGCCACATCCGGCATCTGGCCCTACGGCACACGGCCGCTTTGTTCCTAAGGTGCAGCCATCCGCAACGGCCAGCCCGAGGTCATCATGAGCACACCGATCAGCAACCAGTACGTCCACGATCTGGATCGCCAGCACGTCTTCCACTCCTGGTCGACCCAGGGCGCCCTCAACCCACTGGTGATCGCCGGTGGCGAAGGCTGCACGCTGTGGGACTACGACGGTAAACGCTACCTCGACTTCAGCAGCCAGTTGGTCAACACCAACATCGGCCACCAGCACCCGAAGGTCATCGCTGCTATCCAGGAACAGGCCGGCAGCCTGGTAACCATCGCCCCGGCCGCCGCCAACCTGATGCGTGGCGAAGCCGCCAAGCGCATCCTCGCCCGCGCGCCGGCCGGTTTCTCCAAGGTGTTCTTCACCAACGCCGGCGCCGATGCCAACGAGAACGCCATGCGCATGGCGCGCCTGTACACCGGTCGCGACAAGATCCTCTCCGCCTATCGCTCCTACCATGGCAGCACCGGCGCGGCCATCGTCGCCACCGGTGATCCACGCCGCGTGCCCAACGAATACGCCCGTGGTCATGTGCACTTCTTCAACCCCTACCTGTACCGCAGCGAATTCAACGCGGCGAACGAGGAAGAGGAATGCGCGCGCGCCCTGCAACACCTGCGCCGGGTCATCGAATGCGAGGGACCAGGCGCCATCGCCGCGATCCTGCTGGAGAGCATTCCCGGCACGGCGGGCATTCTGGTGCCGCCGAAAGGCTATATGCAGGGCGTGCGCAAGCTGGCCGACGAGTTCGGCATCCTGCTGATCTGCGATGAAGTGATGGCCGGCTTCGGCCGCACCGGCGCCTGGCTGGCGCTCGAACACTTCGGCGTGGTGCCGGACCTGATCGTCTTCGCCAAGGGCGTCAATTCCGGCTACGTGCCAGCGGGCGGGGTGATGATCTCCAAGCCGATCTGCGAGCACTTCGACAACCACTTCTTCCCCGGCGGGCTGACCTACTCCGGCCACCCGCTGGCCATGGCCGCCATCGTCGCCACCCTGGATGCGATGGCCGAAGAAGGCATGGTGGAAAACGCCCGTGACATCGGCGCCCAGGTTCTCGGCCCAGGCCTGAAGAAGTTGGCCGAGCGCTACCCGATGATCGGCGAGGCCCGTGGCGTCGGCCTGTTCTGGGCGCTGGAATTCGTCAGCGATGTGCAGAAGAAGACGCCGATGCCGGCGCCGGTGATGCAGGAAATGAAGGCGGCGCTGACTGCCCGCGGGCTGCTCAGCTTCGTGGTGGAAAACCGCATCCATGTGGTGCCGCCGTGCATCGTCAGCGCCGCCCAGGTGGACGAGGCGCTGGCGATCTTCGACGAGGTGTTCGCCCTGTTCGCGCCGCGTTTTGCCTGATAACTATCGCGGCTGAAGCTGCTCCTACAGGGCCAACGAAATTCGGCAAGGCTGCGTAGCACGGATGCAATCCGGGGACTGCGGTTCCGCCTCAAGCTCCAGCCGCACCACGAATGGCCCCCTCTCCCATTTATGGGAGAGGGCTGGGGAGAGGGTGAGCGGTCGCGAAGCAGCATCGCACGCCCCCAACAGCATCGCGGCTGAAGCCGCTCCTACAAATCCCGCGACAGTCGCCGCACTTAGAGCCTGTTCAAAGCCTCGCGCGCTAGAGCCAGGCAAGGAGAAATCGAGCGAAGAACGCTCGGAGTCGCGTTCGACTTTACGAGCTGTAAATGAGCATTCTGACCGGGCTGGCGTTCCAGCTTGATTTCAACGCTGCATGGCCGACGCGCAGCAGACTTTGAACACGCTCTTACAAACGCCTCAACACCTCACCCAGCTTCTGCACACCCGGCCGAATGCGTTCGGCATCGATGGCATGGAAGCCCAGGCGCATGAAATTCCTCGGCGCTTCGCCATCACCAAGGAAGAACTGCGCACCGTATTCGATCAGCACGCTCTGCTGCGCCGCCGCCCAGGCCAGGCGTTGTGTATCGACCCCCGCAGGCGCCGCCAGCCAGCAGGCGCTGGCACCCGGGCTGCCCATCGGCTGGCAATCGCTCAGGTCGCTGCGCAGCGCCTGGTAGAGCAGCTCGCGGCGGCGGCAATGTTCCTCACGAAAGCGCCGCAGGTGCGCGTCGTAATGCCCCTGGGCAAGGAAGTCGGCGAGCATGCGCTGGTTGTTCAACGGCGGGTGGCGGTACATCAGCCGGCGTAAGGCGCGCAACTCGTCGATCAGCTCGGCGTCGGCGACCATGTAGCCGATGCGCAGCCCCGGCGAGAAGGCCTTGGACAGGCTGCTCAGGTAGATCACCCGGCCGCTGCTGTCACTGGCCTTGAGCGCTGGCAGTGGGTGGTTGTCGAGATTGAATTCAGCGTCGTAGTCATCCTCGATCAGCACCTGGTCGTGCTCGCGAATCTGCCTCAGCAGTTGCTCGCGCCGTGCCGCACTCATCGCCACGCCGGTGGGCACCTGGTGCCCCGGCGTCACGTACAGGTACTGGCAGTCATCCAGCCGGCGGTCCACCACCAGCCCCTGATCGTCTACATCCTGCAGGTGCACCTTGGCGCCGTGAATGTCGAAGATGCTCGCTGCATCGCGAAAGCCCGGGTTCTCCACGCCAACGCGCACTCCGCGCGCCATCAGCAGGCTGGCCAGCAGGTACAACGCGTTCTGCGAGCCCAGGGTCACCAGAATCTCGTCGGCCCGCGCCCAGATACCGCGCTTGGGCAGCACGCGGGTGCGCAGTTGCTCGATCAGTTGCTCGTCGTCACGGTCGAAGCGGTCACCCAGCCAACCCTGGTCGCGCTCGCCGCTGAGGTTCTTGCGCGACACCTCGCGCCAGCGTTCCAGCGGGAACAGCTCGCTGATCGGCTGGCCGTAGATGAACGGATAGGTAAAGCGACTCCAGTTGCTCGGGCGCAATACGCCGTGCTTCAAACTGGGCTGCATGCGAAAGCGCGCGGCCCAATCCGGGGCAGTGGCGGCACTGCTGGCATCCGATGGTTCCGGCTTGCGTAACGGCGTCATGCGCAGCACGGCATCGGTCTGCCCGCAGTAATCGGGGTGCAGGTAGTAGCCACTGCGCGGGCGGCTGATCAGGTAGCCGTTGTCGAGCAGGCTCTCGTACACCAGCGCCACGGTATTGCGCGACACCGACAACTGCTGGGACAGCTTGCGACACGACGGCAGCGGCTCGTCGGCCGGGAAACCTCCACCGAGGATGGCCGACACCAACGACTCGCGAAGCTGCTCCTGAAGGCCGCGCTGACGGTCGAAATCGAGGTGGTAAAAGTGGTCGATCATGGCGCCCTCCAACAGCCAAACAACCCTGTGATGTAGCAAGTAGCGCGCCACTGTCACTGGCCAGAACAAAGGCCGGAACTGCCCCTATCGCCGGCTCGACAGGCGTCTCTAAGGTGAAAACGAAACCGCCGCCGAGCGGCCTGGACAACCCTTGTCGACATCTCTGGAGCACGCCCATGAAGCCATCGAACACCGATTCCAACCCCTTCGGCCTGCTGCGCAAGCTGGCTCTGGCCAGTTGCCTGGTCGGCGCCTCGCTGAGCGCCCATGCCGACCTCGACGACATCAAGAGCAAGGGTGTGATGACCGTCGCCACCGAGGACGACTACGCGCCGTTCAACTTCATCGTCGACGGCAAGCCGGAGGGGTTCCACAAGGAGCTGCTGGAAGACCTGAAGACCTACGCCAAGGCGCAGGGCTTCGACGTCAAGCCGGAAATCCTGCCCTGGACGGGCCTGCTCGCCTCGGTCTCGTCTGGCCAGTACGACATGGCCTTCACCGGCGCCCTGGTCACCGACGACCGCCTGCGCGTGTTCAACTTCGCCCCGCCCTTCGCCTCGGCGCAGCATTTCTACGTCAAGCGCGCCGGTGACGACCGTCTCAGCGACATCGCCAGCCTGTGCGGCAAGACCGTCGGCCTGCAGGCCGGCAGCGCCCTGCTCGCACGCCTGCCGGAGCTGAAGAAGATGATGGCCGCCGAAGGCTGCGAGATCGGCACCGTGACCGAATACCCGTCCTACCCAGAGGCCTACGCCGACCTGGCCAACGGCCGTCTGGACTACGTGATCAACGCGCTGATTTCGGTCAACGACCTGGTCAAGACCCGCGGCGACACCTTCGCCAAGGGCATCGCCGTCTCCGGTGACGGCTTCGCCGCCTGGCCGGTGCCCAAGAGCAGTCCCGAGCTGCTGGAGTTCCTTACCGGTTTCATGACCGAGGTGCGTGACAGCGGTCGCCTGGCCGAGCTGCAGACCAAGTGGTTCGGCGAAGCCTTCCCAGCCATGCCCAAGGAGCCGATCACCAAGGTCGAGCAGTTCCACGAACTGGCCGGCATGTGACAGCGGGCCGAGGCCAAGCCGCTGGCATGGCCTCGTAGGGTGCGCCGCGCGCACCAGCGTCAACGGTACCGGCGTTTCGGTGCACGGCGCACCCTACACGCTCATCACCAACGTACTGCCGCCTATCAGGGACAGGGCCAGCGCTGGCCCTGACCTTGCTTGCAACACCCCACCATTTTCCTAGGAGCCCGACATGAACGGACAAGCCTGGTTATTGCTGCTCGAAGGCGCCTGGACGACTCTGTGGATCTCCTCGATCGCCATCGCCCTGGGCGTGGTCATCGGCCTGGGCATCGCGCTCCTGCGTATGGCACGCATTCCCTTCGTGGAGCAGGCGCTGGTGCTCTACGTGAGCCTGGCGCGTGCCACGCCGCTGGTCACCTTGGTGCTGTTCATCTTTCTCTCGGCCCCCACCTTCGGTCTGGCCATGGATCGCAATACGGCGGCGATTCTCGCCCTAACCCTGAATACCGCAGCCTTCAATGCCGAGGTCTGGCGCACGGCGTTCATCATTTTCTCCCGCGAGCAGAAGGAAGCGGCGCTGGCCTGCGGCATGACCAACGGCGTGTTCTTCCGCCGCATCATGTTGCCGCAGATGATCACCAGCAGCCTGCCCGGTCTGATCAACGAGATGTCCTTCCTGATCAAGAGCAGCCCGGCCATCGCGGTGATCGGCATCGTCGACCTGACCCGCGTGACCAACCGCATCGCCGCCGTGACCTACGAACCACTGCCACCGATTCTCGCTGCCGCCCTGCTGTACATGCTGATCATCGGCGTGCTGCTCAAGGTGCAGGCCATCGCCGAGAAGAAAGCCAACCGCCTGGCCATGTGAGGACGCGACCATGACCGAATGGAGCATCATCTGGGAGGCGCGCGGCGCCTTCCTCAACGGCGCACTCAACACCCTGATCCTGTTCGCCCTGTCGGTGCTGGCGGCCTTCGCCATCGGCTGCTTCAGCGTCTACCTGCTGGAGGGCCGCAACTGGCTGTCGACCTTGCTGCGCGGGGCGATCAACCTGATGCGCATGCTGCCCTTCCTGGTGCTGGCCTACCTGCTCTACTACGGCCTGCCGGCCCTGGGCATCAAGCCCAGCGCCTGGGGTGCAGGCCTGGTGGCGCTGGCCATCTATCACGCGGCCTACTTCGCCGAGATTCTGCGTGGTGCGCGCCTGGTGCTACCGCTCGGCCAGGTCGAGGCGGCCAAGGCCCATGGCTTTCGCCCCGCTCGCCTGTACTGGCGGATCATCCTGCCGCAACTGGTGATCCGCACCCGTCCGCTGCTCGGCAACCAACTGATCTACGCGCTGAAGGACACCGCCTTTCTCACCATCATCACCGTGCAGGAACTGACCGCCGCGGCCAATTCGGTGCAGGCCACCTACTTCATTCCCAGCGAGGCGTTCATCGTGGTCATCGCCCTGTACTGGGTCATCAGCATCTGCCTGGAACTGGCGCTCAAATGGGCGAGCCGGTTCGGCGCCAAACGAGGTTTCGAACATGCCTGACGTACCGGCGGTACAGATCGACAATCTGTCCAAGAGCTTCGACGATGTCGAGGTACTGCGCGACATCTCACTGACCGTGAACAAGGGCGAGGTAGTCAGCGTGCTGGGCTCGTCCGGCTCGGGCAAATCCACCCTGCTGCGCTGCATCAACTGGCTTGAAGAGCCGGATCGCGGCAGTATTCACATCGCCGGCCAGCGCATCGGCGTCGACGCCCAGGGCAAGCGCATGAACAACCGCGACCTGGCAGCGATCCGCGCCAAGACCGGCATGGTGTTCCAGAGCTTCAACCTGTGGCCGCACCTGAGCGTGCTGCAGAACGTGATGGAAGCACCGATGCAGGTGAAGAAGATGCGCAAGGACGAAGCCCGCGCCATCGCCCAGACGCTGCTGGAAAAGGTCGGCATGGAACAGAAGGCCGAGGCCTTTCCCTACACCCTCTCCGGTGGGCAGAAGCAGCGCGTGGCAATTGCCCGTGCCCTGGCCATGAGCCCGGAGGTGATCCTGTTCGACGAGCCGACCTCGGCACTCGACCCGGAGCGGGTCGGCGAAGTCCTGACAGTGATGAAGAACCTTTCCAGCGAGGGCTACACCATGATCGTGGTCACCCACGAAATGGAATTCGCCCGCGCGGTATCCGATCAGGTGGTGTTCCTGGAGAAGGGTCTGCTGATCGAAAAATCCGCGCCGGAGAAGTTCTTCACCAACCCGGAAACCGAACGCGTGCGCAAGTTCCTCGAACTGTCCGCATGAATCTGCGGCCAGCTGTGGAGCGCGGCCTTTCGGCCAAGGCCTTACACTGGCGCACCGCCCCAATAGGACTGCTCTACGTGCGCCCGACAGCGGGTACAGGAGCAGGCCATGAACCCTGATAGCAAAACGAGGTTATCCATGAGCAAGGTGGCATTCATCACAGGCGCGACATCCGGCTTCGGCCGCGCCACGGCACGACGCTTCGCCGAGGCCGGCTGGGCCCTGGTGCTCAGCGGTCGCCGCCTGGAGCGCCTGGAAGAGCTGAAGGCCGAACTGCAGGACAAGGTGCCGGTGCACATCGCCGCGCTCGACGTGCGCGATGCGGCAGCGGTGAAGGCGCTGGTCGACGGCCTGCAGGCGCCCTTCGACCGCATCGACGTGCTGGTCAACAACGCCGGCCTGGCGCTGGCCCCGGAGGCCGCGCAGAAGGTTGCCCTGGAAGACTGGCACACCATGATCGACACTAACGTCACCGGCCTGGTCAACGTCACCCACGCGGTACTGCCCAAGCTGCTGGAAATCGGCAAGGGCACCAGCATCATCAACATCGGCTCGGTGGCCGGCGAATGGCCCTACCCGGGCGGCCACGTGTACGGCGCCAGCAAGGCCTTCGTCAAACAGTTCAGCTTCAACCTGCGCTGCGACCTGGTATCCACCGGCGTACGCGTCACCGACATCGCGCCGGGCATGGCCGAAACCGAGTTCACCCTGGTGCGCACCAAGGGCAACCAGGCCGCCTCCGACGCGCTGTACGGCAGCACCACGCCGCTGACCGCCGAGGACATCGCCGAGCAGATCTTCTACGTCGCCACCCTGCCGGATCACATCAACATCAACCGCCTGGAAATCATGCCGAGCCGCCAGGCCTGGTCGCCCTTCGCCATCGACCGCGATTGAAGGACGTGCCAGATATGGCGCCTCGCAGGGCGGGTTACGGCGATCGCAACCGAACCCGCCCGTAGGGTGCGCCGTGCGCACCGCAGCGATCTTGTAGCAACGGATACTTCTCGGTGCGCGCAGCGCACCCTACACGATCGCCTTCAGCAGGCTGCCCAGCGACAACAGCACCAGCAACCCTCCGACCAGCACCCGCAGCGACAACGGCTGCCAGCGCGGATGCAGCCACTGGCCGAGCAGGTTGCCGGCCAACGCCGGCAGTGCCAGCTCCAGCGCCAGCCGCCACTGCGCGCCGCTCAGCACACCCACGAGGCCCAGCCCGATCAGCGCAGCGCCACTGCTGGCCAGGAAGAACAGCACCGCCGTACCGCGCAACTGACGAGCGTCGAGGCCACTGCGCAGCAGATAGATCATCAAGGGCGGGCCGCCGGCCGAGGCCAGGGTAGTCGCCAGACCGGAGGCCAGTCCCGCCAACCAGGCCATACCCTGGCCCACCGGCGTAGCAACGGAGGGCCGCCACAACACCAGCACGCCACCGCATAAACAAAGCACAGCCACCAGCGGCGCCATGATGCGCGCCGGCAGCCAGAGCAGCAGCCAGGCACCCAATGGCACCGCCAGCAGCATGCCGGCCAATAGACGCCCCAGCACGCGCCCGTGAGCGGCGCGTAGCGCCGCCGACCACAACGTCACACTGCAGGCCACGTCGAGAATCAGCGCCACCGGCACCGCCTCGGCTGGCGGCAGCTGCAGCATCAGTCCGAGCGCCATCAGCATGGCGAAACCGAAGCCGCTGTAGCCGCGCACCAGGCCTGCGGCAAAGGCGATAAAGGTGAACATGAGCGCTCCACACGAATCGACGTCCGACTCTAGGGCTGGCCAGGCGCGATAAGGCAGAGCCAGATGCAGCGCCGCGACTGGCCACAGGTGCAGGCAAGCTCAAAAGCGCACCGAATTGGTTCGGGGCACGCCTCTTGCTTGCCCACTCGGTCAACTATCCTGCGGAACACCTGCCCTACTATGAATCTGCCTGCCGCCCTGTTCACGCCAAGCTGGCCCGCCGAGCTGGAGCTGGCCTACGCACGCCACGGCGAACGCACCACTCCAGTGCAAAGGCGTCACCTCGGCCCTCTTAGAGTGCAGAAGCACCTGTATGCCGAAGGGCCGGAAGTCTGCCAGCACATCATCGTTCACCCGCCTGGCGGCATCGCCGGTGGCGACCGCCTGGATATCAGCGCCCACGCCGGCGAAAACACCTGGGTGCAGCTCACCAGCCCCGGAGCAGCCAAGTGGTATCGCGCGGCCGGTGTCGCGCGTCAGGATCTGCGCCTGCGCGTCGACGCCGGCGCCACCCTGGAATGGCTACCGCAGGAAACCATCATCTATGCCGGAGCCCAGGCCGAACTGCATACGCAGATCGATCTGCACGGCGACGCCCGCCTGCTTTACTGGGACATCGTCGCCCTCGGCCGACCCGCTGCCGACGAGCGTTTTGCCAGCGGCCACTTCCAGGCCGCACTGGACGTTCGTCGCAATGGCAAGCTGCTCTGGCACGAGCGCCAGCGCGTGGCCGGCGGTGATGGCCTGCTCGACTCGCCCATCGGTCTGAATGGCCAGCCGGTGTTCGCCACCCTGCTGGTCAGCGGTGAGGTGGACAGCGACCTGCTGGAGCGCTGCCGTGAGCTGAAGATCGACGGTGTGCGCGGTGACCTCAGCCAGCTTTCGGGCCTGCTGGTCGCGCGCTGCCTGGCCAGCGAAGCACTCAAGGCCCGTGCCTGGCTGATCGAACTCTGGCGCCTGCTGCGCCCTGCCCTGCTCGGCCGTGAGGCCGTGCCCCCGCGAATCTGGAGTACCTGAGATGGATTTGTCGCCCCGCGAGAAAGACAAACTGCTGATCTTCACCGCTGGCCTGGTGGCCGAGCGCCGCCTGGCCCGTGGCGTGAAACTGAACTACCCGGAAGCCATGGCCTACATCTCCGCCGCACTGCTCGAAGGCGCCCGTGACGGCCAGACGGTCGCCGAGCTGATGCACTTCGGCACCACCCTGCTGGCCCGTGATCAGGTGATGGAGGGCGTACCGGAGATGATCCCGGAGATCCAGATCGAAGCCACCTTCCCTGACGGCAGCAAGTTGGTGACCGTCCACCAGCCGATTGCATAAGTCATGAGTTATTCCATAGCCGACGCAGGCGAAGCCGATCTACCTGGCATCCTCGCCATCTACAACGATGCCGTGGAGTACACCACGGCGATCTGGAACGAGACCCTGGTGGATTTGGCCAACCGCCGCGCCTGGCTGGCCGAGCGCACGGCGGCCGGCTTTCCGGTGCTGGTGGCGCGTGACGCCGCAGGCCTGGTGCTTGGCTATGCCAGCTATGGCACCTGGCGCACCATCGAAGGCTTTCGCCAGACCGTCGAGCATTCGGTCTACGTACGCGCCGACCAGCGCGGCCAGGGCCTCGGCCCGGCGCTGATGCAGGCGCTGATCGAACGCGCCCGTGCCGCCGACCTGCACGTCATGGTCGCCGCCATCGAGTCCGAGAACACCGCCTCGATTCGCCTGCACCAGCGCCTCGGCTTCGTCACCACCGGGCAGATGCCCCAGGTCGGCCGCAAGTTCGGCCGCTGGCTGGATCTGACTTTCATGCAACTGATTCTGGAGTGAGCACCCCATGATTCCCGGCGAATACCAGATTGCCGACGGCGAGATCGAGCTCAATGCCGGTCGCCGTACCCTGACCCTGTCCGTGGCCAACAGCGGCGACCGGCCGATCCAGGTTGGCTCGCACTACCACTTCTTCGAAACCAATGACGCCCTGCTGTTCGACCGCGCCAGCACCCGTGGCATGCGCCTGAATATACCAGCCGGCACCGCCGTGCGTTTCGAGCCGGGGCAGAGCCGTGAGGTCGAGCTGGTCGATCTGGCCGGTGCACGCCGGGTATTCGGCTTCGCTGGCCGGGTCATGGGCGATCTTTGAGACACAAATTTTCGTAGGGTGCGCCATGCGCACCACAAGCAACGCGGATAACAACGGTGCGCACGGCGCACCCTACGGGACGAACCAATGAAGATCAGCAGACAAGCCTACGCCGACATGTTCGGCCCCACCGTCGGCGACAAGGTGCGCCTGGCCGACACCGACCTGTGGATCGAAGTGGAGAAGGACTTCACCACCTACGGCGAAGAAGTGAAATTCGGCGGCGGCAAAGTGATCCGTGACGGCATGGGCCAAGGCCAACTGTGTGCCGCCGATGTGGTCGACACCCTGATCACCAACGCGCTGATCATCGACCACTGGGGCATCGTCAAGGCCGACGTCGGCCTCAAGGACGGGCGCATCGCCGCCATCGGCAAGGCCGGCAACCCGGATATCCAGCCGGACGTGACCATCGCCATCGGCGCTGGCACCGAGGTGATCGCTGGTGAGGGCATGATCCTCACCGCCGGCGGCATCGACACCCATATCCACTTCATCTGCCCACAGCAGATCGAAGAGGCACTGATGAGCGGCGTCACCACCATGATCGGTGGCGGCACCGGGCCGGCCACCGGCACCAACGCCACCACCTGCACCTCCGGGCCGTGGCACATGGCGCGCATGCTGCAGGCCGCCGACGCCTTCCCGATGAACCTGGGCTTCACCGGCAAGGGCAACGCCTCGCTGCCCGAGCCCTTGATCGAGCAGGTCAAGGCCGGTGCCATCGGCCTCAAGCTGCACGAGGACTGGGGTACCACCCCGGCGGCCATCGACAACTGTCTGAGCGTGGCGGATCAGTACGACGTGCAGGTTGCGATCCACACCGATACGCTGAACGAGTCCGGCTTCGTCGAAACCACCCTCGGCGCGTTCAAAGGCCGCACCATTCATACCTACCACACCGAGGGTGCCGGCGGCGGTCACGCGCCGGACATCATCAAGGCCTGCGGCTTCCCCAACGTGCTGCCGTCCTCGACCAACCCGACGCGCCCGTTCACCCGCAACACCATCGACGAGCACCTGGACATGCTGATGGTCTGCCACCACCTCGACCCGAGCATCGCCGAGGACGTAGCCTTCGCCGAGAGCCGTATTCGCCGCGAGACCATCGCCGCCGAAGACATCCTCCACGACCTCGGCGCGTTTTCCATGATCAGCTCCGACAGCCAGGCCATGGGCCGCGTCGGCGAGGTGATCACGCGCACCTGGCAGACCGCCGACAAGATGAAGAAGCAGCGCGGCCCGCTGCCGGAGGACGTGCCCGGCAACGACAACTTCCGCGCCAAGCGCTACATCGCCAAATACACCATCAACCCGGCGATCACCCACGGCATCAGCCACGAGGTGGGCTCCATCGAAGTGGGCAAGTGGGCCGACCTGGTGCTCTGGCGCCCGGCCTTCTTCGGCGTCAAACCGACGCTGATCCTCAAGGGTGGCGCCATCGCCGCCAGCCTGATGGGCGACGCCAACGCCTCGATTCCAACGCCGCAGCCGGTGCACTACCGACCGATGTTCGCCAGCTACGCCGGCAGCCGCCATGCCACCAGCATCACCTTCATCAGCCAGGCAGCGTTCGACGCTGGCGTGCCGCAGCAGCTCGGCCTGCGGAAGAAAATCGGCGTGGTCAAAGGCTGCCGCGAGGTGCAGAAGACCGACCTGATCCATAACGGCTACCTGCCGAACATCGAGGTCGATGCGCAGAACTACCAGGTCAAGGCCGACGGTCAGTTGCTCTGGTGCGAGCCGGCCGAAGTGCTGCCGATGGCACAGCGTTATTTCCTGTTCTGAGTTACCTGGCGGGTTTCACCCGCCCTACGGGTCATGTGTAGGGCGGGTGAAACCCGCCGTTGTCATTGAGGCTAGCCCATTCAGGAGGCCTGCTTCATCTCGTCGTAGGCACTCAGGTAGTCACCGGCCAAGCGCTCTTTCTGCTTGTCGCTGAGCAGCTTCCCGGCCATCTGAAAGAAGGTGCGCTCCTCTTCCTTGAGATGATGCTCGACCTTCTCCGCCAGCGCTTTGGCTTGCGCCAGCCAGCTCGGACTGCTGGGGTCGGTCTCTTCCAGATCCTCGATCATTTCGTCCATCTCGTGATGCTCGGCAATGGCATGGCGCGACAGGTCGACACCTGCATCCTGCTGCATCAGGGTGATGTAGAAATGCCGCTCTTCGGCCACCGAATGCACGGCCAGTTCCTGCTTGAGCTGAGAGAACAAGGCGTGGCGCTCGGCGCTGTCACCACGGGTGGCGATCAGTTTCTGCGCCAGTTCGCGCTGGATATCGTGGCTGATGCGCAAGGCTTCGAAAATCGTCATACAGGCACCTCTTCCTGAGTCACGGTCGTAGTAGCACTAGACCGCCAGTTCATGGATAGGTGCCACGCAGGCGGGTCAACGTAGTTGACTGTCCTTGCTGCCGCGACGGTTGTAGCCCGTGAAAGCGGCGTTCTCCCGGTCGTGCTCGGCCTGACAGTTGACGCACAGGCGCACGCCGGGGATCGCCTGACGGCGGGCCTCGGGAATGACCGCATCGCACTCCTCGCAGCGACGCAGGCTCTCACCTTTCGGCAACTGGCTACGAGCACGCGCGACGGCGTCCTCGATGCTGCTGTCGATCTGCTCCTGTACCGCGTCGTCGTTCGCCCAACCACTGGCCATGCTCAACCTCCTCGCACTCACCGGACAGATATGCGCCCGGGGAATGCGAAGTGCAAGTGCTGCACGTCGAGGGAGGCTATTCGCGGACTTCCATGAACTCCTTGGCCCAGAGAATGTAGTCCTCGGGCATGGTGTACTTGTGGGTCAGCTCGGTGGCATTGAGGTCGCACGGCTGGGCACCGCGCTGCTCGCGCAGGCAGTCGTAGGTGGCCTTGATCGCAGCGAAGTAGGCGGCATGGCCGTTGACCACGATGCGTACGCCCAGGCGTGCCAGGCGCTCGTTGTCGCGCAGCTCCGGGTTGCCGTAGGTGACCAGCATCAGCGGCACCTTGAGGCCTTCGGCGATCTGCTCCAGGTGGGCGAAATCCTTGACCCCGACCAGGCAGATGCCGTCGGCACCGGCGGCCTCGTAGGCACGGGTGCGGCGGATCACTTCGTCCACCTCCAGCACGCCGGCGTGGGTACGGGCGATGATCGCCAGATCCGGATCGACGCGGGCCTCCAGTGCCGCGAGGATCTTGCCGACGCCTTCCTCGATGGAGATCAGGTCGGTGGACTTGCGGCCGAACTGGGCCGGCAGCAGGGTGTCTTCGATGGTCAGCGCGGCGACGCCGGCGCGCTCCAGTTCGACCACGGTGCGCATCACGTTGAGCGCGTTGCCGTAGCCGTGGTCGGCGTCGGCGATCACCGGCAGGCGCGCGACACGACCGATGCGCGCGGCCTGCTCGACGAACTCGCTCAGGGTGATCAGGGCGAAGTCCGGCGCGCCGAGCACCTGCAGTGAGGCGACGGAGCCGCCGAGGATGCCGACCTCGAAGTCGAGGTCGGCAGCAATGCGAGCAGACATCGGGTCGAAAACCGAAGCGGTGTGATAACAGCGGTTGGAAGCCAGCAGGGCACGAAAAGCGCTGCGCAGCTCATGATGGGATGCACGTTGAAGGATGGGCATGGGGCGTATTCCAAAGTCAGTTGAATCGCTTTTTTCTCTTTTTAGTAATGGCGTAGACGCGGCGAATGCTAGCGCAAGGCACTTGCGCCCAGCTTTCAACTCATCGACGTGATCGATGACCAGCAAATTATCGGCCAGCCAGGCCCTCGGGCAGCGTGGGAAAGAATCCAGCCCCCGTGATCAGGCTATGCGCCATCCACCCGGCCACCGCCAGGTAGAACAGACGCGGCAACCAGATCGCCAGCGATTGCTGGCTCGCGGCCAGCTGCTGCGCCTGTATCCGGGCAAAACGCAGCAGCGCCTCTCCTGGCCGGCCGGTCGCCTCGCCGGTATTGAGGGCAGCGACGAGCATGGATTTCCCCTGCAGGGGCAGAGCGTCGAAGGCACGTGCCAACGACTGGCCGGCTGCGACCCGTGGCGCTAGATTGGCGAAATCCCGCCGCAGACGAGGATTGCTCAAGGTACTGCAAGCACGCGGCAACGCATCGAGCACCGGCATGCCCGCTTCCAGCAACAGCCCCAGGCTGTCGCAGAAATTACGCAGATCAGCACGGCGCTGCAGGCTGCCAAGCAGCGGCAGGGACAGTAGCAGATCATCGATCCACCCAGGCCCGACGCCCCGCCGCTGCTGCCAGCGCCGCCACAGACTACGGGCAGCGACATACAAGATCAGCAGACAGAACAACGGCAGCAACACAGCAGCCAGGTATCCACCCAACCCAAGCGCACCACCGACCAACGCGGGGAGCGGCTCGACCAGCAGCGCCAGAAGCAACACGCCGACCGGCATCAGCAAACGTGCGTTGAGCTCGCTGGCTTGCCGTGCCTGGGCAGCGTAACGCTGCGCAAGTTGTTCGTGCACGAGCGCCAGGTTTCCGGCCTCCTGACCTGCGCGCAGTAGGGCGGTTTCCAGTGGCGTGAATACGCCACTCAACTGGCCAGAACTCGCCAGATCACGTCCGCCCGCCACCGCCTGTCGCAGGCGCCTGAGGGCCTGATCGTAACGAGCCCCCAACTGCAAACTGGCCAGAGCCTGCTCCACCGGCACACCTGCCCGCTCCATCACGCCCAGGTGCTCGAAGAGGCGGGCGCGGCTGGCAAGATCGAGTGAAGGTGGCGTGCGAGGCATGATGGAAATTCGACGAGGAGGAAGATCACAGATTAGCGATCCGTCGGATTACTCGCTATGGCTGCAGCGGTGGCAACTCGGCCTGCGGTAGCCAGCGCCGGAGAATGGCGGCCAGGCTGCCGTCTTCGTGCATCTGGCGCAACGCCTGCTGCCAACGTGCGACCCGTTCGGCCGACGTGGGCAGCGAGAAGGCGATGTAGTAGGCCGAATGCATGAACGGCACATGCGCGGTGACATCGGCGGGGGTCAACCCGACACTGGCCAGCTCGCCAGCCAGCGTCAGATCTTCGGTGGCAATCAGCTGCACCCGACCATGCCTGAGCATGGTCATCATCTGCCTGGAGTTGGGCACGCCGTAGAGGTTGTCGAATCCATGGGCACCGAGAATCTCGAAGGTGTACCACTGCTTGGGCAGCGCCAGCGGCCCGCTGGCAGCTGCCTGCGCCATGCTGTCGATATTCAGACTGCGGGACTTCAGCGAGTAGAAACTGGTAGTACCGACCACGATCGGCCCCACCCAGTGGAACCGGTCTTCACGCTCCGGCGTACGCACGGTGAAAAACAATGCGGTATCGGCCTGCTGTTGGGCTAGATGCATCGCACGCGTCCAGGGCAGCAACTCGATATTGGCGCTGTCGCCGGTACGCGCCAGCAGGGCCCTGACGACCTCCACCGACAGGCCGCTCAACTCACCATCGCGCATGAAGCTCATGGGC
This sequence comes from Pseudomonas berkeleyensis, assembly GCF_014109765.1. Classification (NCBI taxonomy): domain Bacteria; kingdom Pseudomonadati; phylum Pseudomonadota; class Gammaproteobacteria; order Pseudomonadales; family Pseudomonadaceae; genus Pseudomonas; species Pseudomonas berkeleyensis. The sequence goes on along the minus strand of NZ_CP059139.1, from coordinate 837,315 downwards.
GGTGCATCCTCGGTGAACAAACGCAACTCGGCCAGCGCTGGCATACACAGCGCAACCAAGCAGCAGGACAACAATGAGCACAGCACCTGACGCGTCATCCACCCCTCCCATCCGTTGCAGACTAGCAAGCACGGAGGAGATCCGCAGGCAACTCAATCGACATTGAGCAAATCGGCAATGGTCTGCTCGTCGGCAGCCGGAAACCAGTACCGATAGAGCCGTTCCAGGCTGCCGTCCTGGCGCATCTGCTGCAATGCCAACTGCCAGCGTGCCACCCGCTCGGGATCGGTCTGGGGAGAGAAGGCGATATAGGAGTCACTGGGCATCAGGTCGAACTGCTCCTGCAGCTGTTCGGCGCGCATGCCCTGTTCGGCCAGCATGCCGTCAAGCGTCAGGGTGTTGGCGAGCAGCAGTTTGACCCGGCCATGGCGAAACATGCGCAGCATGTCCTGTGGGGTCGGTACGCCATAGAGATTGTCCAGCCCCTGCTCGGCCAGCAACTCGTAGCTGTACCACTGCTTGGGCACCGCCAGAACCCCGACCTGTCGCAGCTCCTGCAGACTGCCGATGCTGACAGCGGAGTCCTTGAGGCTGTAGAAGCGCGTCTGACCGCGTGCAATCGGCCCGACCCACTGGAACAAAGCCTCGCGCGGCGGCGTGCGCACGGTAGCGAACAGAGCCGTATCGGCTTGCTGGCGCACCTGATGATAGCCACGCGTCCAGGGCACCAACTCGATAAGTGCGGAATCTCCCGTACGCCGGATCAGCTCCTCGACCACGGCCACAGCCATACCACCCGGCTTGCCGTCTTCGAGGTAACTGAATGGTCGGTAGTCTTCGGTATACAGACGCAACTCGCTGGCACACAGGATCATGCTCAGGCTGCAAAGCAGCCACAGAACACCTGCCCTGCACATCTCGATCATCGCTCGCCACCGTCTACGGCGCGCCCTACAGCCCATTCAGGACGCCCACGGCAGTGATCATAAACGGCAGGCTCGCCCATCACCAAGGCCGTTCTGGCACGGCATGCCCAAGCTGATCCGCGCCTCGCAGCACTTTCGGCTCCAGCAGCAATTCAAAACGCGAGGCCGCAGGTTCACCGCGCAAAGCCCTGTAAGCCAGGCGCACCGCCTGCTCACCCATGGCCAGCGGTTGCTGCAGCAACAACGCCTGAATCTGCCCCTTCTGCAGCGCTTCGAATAACAGGTCACCGCCATCAAAGCCGACGAAGTTCAGCTGTCCAGCCCTGCCCAGTTGGCGCAAGGCCGCCAGTGTGGCGCGAGTGCTGGTGCCGTTGGGGCTGAACAAACCATCGAGCTGCGACAGGCGCTCACCGATTGCATCGACGATGCTCTGCCGGTCATCGCCCAGGTAGGCATCGAATACCACCTGCAAACCAGCGGCCTCGGCTGCCATGAGAAACCCACGCTCGCGCTCTTGCGTAGAGTGCAGATTCTGCCGCAGACGCAACAAGGCGACCCGACCCCGACCACCCAGCAGGTCGGCCAACTGCATTGCGGCCAGTTGCCCGGCAAGGAAGTTGTCGGTAGCCACCAGGGCGTAGGCCCCTTCGCCACCGATATCACGGTCAACGTAAACCGTGGCGATACCCTGCTCGCGCAACGCAGCGACTCGCCCCGCAATAGCCTCACCAGCTGGCGCGATGACCAGCGCTTTGCAACCGCGCGCGACGATCCGCTCGATCAGTTGCAACTGCACCTCGACGCCACCCTCCTGGCTGGGGCCGCGGGTGTATAGATCCAACTCGAGTTCTTCCACAGCCCGACGCGCGCCAGCTTCCAGCTCAGTCCAGAACGCCGAAGCGCCAGCCGGCACCAAACCCACACAGTCACGCGCCCAGCTCGGCACTGGCGACAACGCAGCCACGCCCAGCAGCAGACAGAACAAGGAGGTGACTCTTGGCATGCTGAACTCCCAACCCACGCCATCACTTTAGCATCACCCCACAAGACCATGACGCCTGTCGCCAAGCTGTCGACTCATACTTTTTCACACTCGATGCCGACGGTCGGGCTAGCTCTGTCGCGCCAGGCAGGCGATCATCTGGCCTCCTACGCAGACTCCAGCCGCTATGACCGCCACTACAGACAGCCGTACCCCGACGCACAAGCCCCGTCCTCTGATCGATCTGGCCATCAGCATCCTGATTCCCTCCTTCATCCTGATGAAGCTCAGTGGCGAACACCGCCTGGGTGCCGACGGCGCGCTGATCCTGGCGCTGGCCTTCCCCCTGGCCTGGGGCGCGTTCGAATTGATCAAGTACCGCAAATTCAACTTCATCGCCCTGCTCGGCCTGATCAGCGTCGCACTGACCGGCGGCATCGGTCTGCTCAAGCTCGATACCCAGTGGCTGGCGGTCAAGGAAGCGCTGATCCCTGGCCTGATCGGCATCGCCGTGCTGGTCTCGACTCGCACCCGCTATCCGCTGATTCGCACCCTGCTGTTCAACAAATCGGTGCTCAATGTCGACAAGATTCACGAGCGCCTGGAACAGGGCGGCCATGTCGAGCACTTCGAGACACGGCTGATGCGCGCCACCTACTGGCTCAGCGGTACCTTCTTCTTTTCCTCGTTCATGAACTACGTGCTGGCCAAATGGATCGTGATCAGCCCGGCCGGTACCGAGGCCTTCAACGACGAACTCGGGCGCATGACCCTGCTCAGTTATCCGATGATCGCCATTCCATCGATGATCATGCTGATGACCATCTTCTACTACCTGTGGAAAACCATTAACGGCCTGACCGGGCTCAGCCTGGAAGAGATCATGGCCAATCCCCAGGAGCGCCAGTCCTAACCGGCTGATCCCATGCTGGCCGCTTCCGCCTATCTGGGCCTGTTCCTTTCTGCCTTCTTCGCCGCCACCCTGCTGCCGCTGCAATCGGAGGCGGTGCTGGTGGCGCTGCTGCTCGGCGGCGCTCATGCCACCTGGGCGCTGCTCACGGTTGCCACCGCTGGCAACGTGCTGGGTTCCTGGGTCAATTGGCTGCTCGGGCGCTCCCTCGAACACTATCGTCAGCGGCGCTGGTTTCCGGTCAGCGACGCGCGCCTGCAACAGGCGCAGACCTGGTATGCCCGCTATGGCCGTTGGTCACTGCTGCTAAGCTGGATGCCAGTGATCGGCGATCCACTCACCCTTGTGGCCGGTGTGATGCGCGAACCGCTGTGGCGTTTTCTGCTGATCGTCACCCTGGCCAAGGCCGCGCGCTACGCCGTACTGGCCGCCATCACCCTGGCCTGGATCTGAGCCGATGACTCGCTCGCGGATATCCACACCCCCCGCGAGGACATACTCGGTAACGCCGCAAATGCGCATAGCGGTTGAGCATCTGCCGCGCCTCCGTGATACTGCGCAGCGCGCTGAGCGGGCATGACACGTCCGCGCGCCCGCATAACCGGCCCACAAAGCCGATGAACAGTAGCCTCGATAGGGGCGTACGGCCCGTCTTCACCGCCTCATGGGCCTATCGAGTGAGGAGTTGCAGTGTCCGTTGTTGAAGCCAAACCCAAACTGAAACGCAGCGATCTGATCTGGTCGCTGATTGGTCTTGGCGCCGTAGTGCTGTCCTGCTTCCTGCTCTACCGCGAATTGCGCAACATCTCCCTCGACGAGATTGCTGACAGCCTGCGCGCGATCAGCCACACCAATTGGTTGCTGGCAGCAGGCGCCACGCTCGGTGCTTATTGGGCCCTGGCCTGGTACGACCGCATCGCCGTCGCCCACCTGGGCCGCAAGATCTCCTGGCGCTTCATCACGCTCTGCTCCTTCACCACCTATGCCCTGGCCCACAATATCGGTGCCTCGGTGTTTTCCGGTGCCGTGGTGCGTTACCGGGCCTACCGCACCAAAGGTCTGACACCGCAGGAAATCGGCATCCTGATCGTGTTCTGCTCCTTCACCTTCGCGCTCGGCACCATCTTCGCCAGCGGCTGCGTGCTGATCGCCCAACCCGACCTGATCCACCGCGTGGTCGACGTCACACCGCTGATTTCCATGATCATCGGTTCGACCCTGCTGACACTGGTCGCCCTCTACGTGCTCGGTTCCTGGCGCCAGTTCAAGCCCTGGACACTGGGCAAGCTGCATGTCGAATACCCACGCCTGCCCATCGTTGGCCGCCAGTTGCTGGCAGGCCCGCTGGAGCTGCTGTGCGCGGCGGCGATCATCTATTTCGCCCTGCCGGCCGATAATCATCCCGGTTATCTGGTGGTGCTCGGCGTGTTCCTCGCTTCCTTCTCCCTGGCTCTGTTGTCGCATGCACCGGGCGGGCTTGGCGTACTGGAAGTGACCTTCCTCGCCGCCCTGCCGGAAATTCCCGCAGCCGACGTACTCGCCGCACTGATCGTGTTCCGCGTCTTCTACCTGCTGCTGCCCTTCGCCCTGTCACTGCTGGTGGTACTGGGTTTCGAATGGTCGCAGTGGAAACAGAAGCGCGAAGAGAACATCGACCTGCCATCCTGACCCTGCGCGAAAGAGCGGCGCAAACCGTCGCTCTGACATAGAATACGCGGCCGTTTTTGTCGGCCTCCTGTAACAGGCCGTCACCTTCCGGGTCGTCGCGATGCGACGTCTTCATTCTTCCCGGTAATTTTTCTGGCGGCCTGCATCATGTCCTTTTCCACTCCCGCCCGCGCCTGCGGCATCGACTTCGGCACCTCCAACTCCACCGTCGGCTGGTTGCGCCCCGGCGAGGACAGTCTGCTGGTACTCGAAGACGGCAAGATAACCCTGCCCTCGGTGATCTTCTTCAATACCGAAGAGCGCCGCCCGGTCTATGGTCGCCTGGCCTTGCACGAGTATCTGGAAGGCTACGAAGGCCGCCTGATGCGCTCGCTGAAAAGCCTGCTGGGCTCCAAGCTGCTGAAAAGCGAAACCACCGTGCTCGGCAGCGCCCTGCCGTTCAAGGATCTGCTCGGTTTCTTCATCGGCGAGCTGAAGAAGCGTGCCGAAGCCCAAGCCGAACGGGCCTTCGAAGAAGTCGTGCTGGGCCGCCCGGTATTCTTCGTCGACGACGATCCGGTGGCCGACCAGGAAGCGCAGAACACTCTGGTCGCCGTGGCACACAAGCTCGGTTTCAAGGACGTATCGTTCCAGTACGAGCCCATTGCTGCCGCCTTCGACTACGAGTCGGGCCTGGATCGTGAGGAGCTGGTGCTGATCGTCGATATCGGCGGTGGTACCTCCGACTTCTCCCTGGTACGCCTGGCCCCAGAGCGCCATCACCTGGCCGAACGCCAGGGCGATATTCTCGCCACCGGCGGCGTGCACATCGGCGGTACCGACTTCGACAAACAACTGTCGCTGGCAGGCGTCATGCCGCTGTTCGGCTATGGCAGCCGGATGAAGAGCGATGCCTTCATGCCCACCAGCTACCACCTCAACCTGGCGACCTGGCACACCATCAATGCGCTGTACGCGCAGAAGACCCAGCTCGCGCTGCAGAACATGCGCTATGACATCGTCGATGCCACCGGCATCGACCGCCTGTTCGGCCTGATCGAACAACGCGCCGGACACTGGCTGGCGATGCAGGTGGAAGAAAGCAAAATCGCCCTCAGCGAAGAGGACGCACGCCCTATCGATCTGTCGCGCGTCGAGCCGGGCCTGGTTGCCGAGCTGACCCGTCCCTTGTTCGAAAACGCCATCGAGCCACTGCTCGAACGCATCCGCGCCAGCCTGAATCAGCTACTCGCCGATGCCGGTATCAGTGCCGACCAGGTCGACACCCTGTTCTTCACCGGCGGCTCCAGCGGCGTACCCGCGCTGCGCCAGAGCGTGGCGGCCATGCTGCCGAATGCGCGCAGCGTGGAAGGCAACACCTTCGGCAGCATTGGTAGCGGCCTGGCTATCGAAGCCAAGAAACGCTACGGCTAACGATCTGCTGCGCGTCGGCCCTGCGGCGTTGAAAGTAAGCTCGGAATGCTCATGTACTTAAGTACACTCCGCTTCCTCGCTTACTTTCGCCTTGCAGGGCTCTAGCTCGCGAGATCGTATTCATTCACGCCTGTTACGCTTTGTCCCCAACTTACCAACCGAGGAATAGCGAGATGAAAGCCCAGCTGGAAGAACTGATCGCCAAGATAAGCTCCGGCTGTCTGCCCGAGGACGAGATTGCGCGCATCGCTGACGAGGCCGCACAGGCCTATGCCGACCCAGCGGCCTTCCTGGCTGCCAATCCGGACATCAACTATGACGATGACTTCCCCATCCCTCTGGGCGAATGGGTAGTGATCGGCAGCCTGCCGGAGACTGTGCTGTTCCAGGCCGATAGCTATGAAGAGCTGTTCCAGCGCATCACCGAGTCCTTCGGCCCACAGGTGCAGTTCGTGCTCAAGCCCAAGCAACTGGCCAAGACCGAACCGCTCAAGGCGCTCAATCGTATCCAGGTACAGCTCTCGGCGCTGTCACCGGAAACCGGCGGCTATGTACTGGTGGATCTAAGCGAGCCACTGGATGACGAGCTACAAGCCGTGCTGGTGTATGCCAACGACCTGCAACGGGTGATGGAGCTGGCGGTCGAGGTGGGAATCTACGCCGCGCCGTCGCTCGAAGCGCTGAAAGCAGCTCAGGCTGACGAATAAAGCCATGTTCCGGCCCTTGCCTGCACTGACCCCGGAATTACTGGTGCACAACCTGTCCACCAGCCTTGGCTTTTATTGCGACTTGCTGGGCTTCAAGGTTCTGTTCGAGCGTGTAGAGCAGGGGTTCGTCGCGATTGGCCTGGGAGAGGCGGCGCTCATGCTGGAGCAGATTGCCGACAACCAGGACAACGATGATCCCTGGGTCGTCGGCCCACTCGATGCACCATTGGGCAGGGGCATTAATCTGCAGATAACCGTGGATGACATTGAACGGCTGCACCAGCGGCTGCTGTCCTCAGACCAACGCCTGAGACTGCCGCTGGAAGACGTGTCTTACCAGGCAGGGGCTCAATTGCTGAACGTGCGCCAATTCATGCTGCAGGATCCGGATGGTTATCTGCTGCGCTTCAGCCAGATCGTCAAAGGCTGAGCCCTCCCCCGCGGTCAAGGTCGGAGAGCACGACCTTCAGATTCCCATCACCATCATCCACAACGGCAGCGTCACCGCCGACAGCAGGGTCGACAGCGAGATCGCGGCGCTGACGCTGCGGTTGTCCTCGGCCGTACGGCAGAACGCCATGACGTTGACGCCACTGGGGCAGGCTGCCAGCAGCACCAGCACCGTACGCGCCGAGTCGTTCAAACCTGGCAGCAGACCGCTCAGCAGCCAGACCATGGTCGGGAATAGCGCCAACTTGGCGAAGGTCAGCCCCCAGGCCTCCGTCGTCGGACGCAGGCGATAGCGCGACAGACTTGCGCCGAGCACGATCAGTGCACAGGGCAAGGCCGCTTGTCCCAGCCAGGTGACCACACGCCAGAGACTGTCCGGCACCACCAGCCCAGAGATATTGAGCAGCGCGCCCAGTAACAGACCGATGATCATCGGGTTGGCCAGGTTCTTCAGCAGCGCGCGGCCATCGACGCGCTCCTGGCTGCCGAAGGCGGCATAGAAACTGTGCAGGGAAAACAGCGTCAGGCTGTGCAGCATCAGGATGGCAAAGACATAGACCAGCCCATCGCTGCCCATCAGGCTGGCGATCAGCGGAATGCCCACCAGCACGTTGTTGGAGAACGCCGCGACCAGCCCCAGCGGGGAAGCGCTGCCACGACGCCAGTGGGCCAGCACATTGACCAGAGTGAATACCAGCAGCACCGGCAGGTAGTAGGCCAACAGCAACATCGGCGAAAGGCCTTCGGCCAGCGAAGCCTTGGCGATGCCGGCGAACAGCAGCGTCGGCATGAACAGTTTGAAGGTGATGTTGGCCAGCCCCGACGCCGACTCAGCCGTGAGCCACTGGCGCCAACCCAGCAGGTAGCCGAGAACGATCAGAGCGAAAATCGGCAGAATTGCCTGTGCCGCGAGCATCGGTGAACCAGCCTCCGGTGTACTGCAAAAAGGGCACGGATCGATGACGCCCCATCAAAAGTCGCCAAGCATACGCGCGCCCGAGCCCCTGCGCGACACCATGAGAACTCTCCGACGCGTACTTGATGGCGCACCAGAAGCCACGTCCTAGAGCCTTCCAATCAAGTATTGAGGGCATCGATGTTCACTATCAGGTCAGTCAAGTTCTTATCTGGGCCCAGGTCTTCAACAATTGATCCCGTAGCCACTTCTTACCCCACACGGGAGACACCGACATGAAAACCAAACTGACCCTGACCGCCCTGGCCCTGAGCATCCTGACCACCAGCGCTTTCGCGCTGCCAAGTAGCGCACCGGCACCTCTGGCTGGTGAGGCCAAAGACAACAGCCAGCAATCCAGCATCCTTAGCACTGTTGCAGATCGCGGTTCCGACCGTGTCATCGAACGCATGATCGACCGCAACAAGAGCAATGTCGTGGCCGATGGTGGTTCTGACCGCGTCATCGATCGCATGATCGACCGTAACAAGAGCAACGTCGTCGCTGATGGCGGCTCCGACCGCGTTATCGAACGCATGATCGAGCGCAACAACGCCAACCTCGTTGCTGACGGCGGTTCTGACCGTGTCATCGATCGCATGATCGACCGCAACAAGAGCAATGTCGTCGCCGATGGCGGTTCCGACCGCGTTATCGAACGCATGATCGAGCGCAACAATGCCAGCCTGGTTGCTGACGGTGGTTCTGATCGCGTCATCGATCGCATGATCGACCGTAACAAGAGCAACGTCGTCGCCGATGGCGGTTCCGACCGCGTCATCGAACGCATGATCGAGCGCAACAACGCCAACCTCGTCGCCGACGGCGGTTCTGATCGTGTCATCGAGCGCATGATCGAGCGTAACAAAGTGGTCTGAAGCCAGACCAATCTCCAAAGCCCAGCACGAGCTGGGCTTTTTCATTTCTGTTACCCAGCAACCGGTAAACGATAGATCCAGATCCGCCGCAGCACCGTCCAGAACTGACCCCGTAATGTTCCGCAGTTGTAATGCTGACCATAGCGCTCGGCAATCAAGCGCACCTCGCGCGCCAGTTCGGCATAACGCCGCGCCGGTAGATCGGGGAACAGGTGATGCTCGATCTGATGGCTGAGGTTGCCGGTGAGAACATGCAGCAACGGCCCGCCAGAAAGGTTGCTCGAACCGCGCAACTGGCGCAGGTACCAGTGCCCACGCGTTTCCCCCTCGAGAATTTCGGGCGCAAACACCGCCGCCTTCTCGGTGAAATGCCCGCAGAAGATCACCAGAAAAGTCCACAGGTTGCGCAGCAGGTTAGCCACCAGATTACCGGTCAGCACGGCCAGCGCATTGGCACCGAGGAGCAAGGCGAGCAACGGAAAAACCAGGTAATCCTTCACCCATTGCCGCGCCAGTTTGGCGCCGAACTGACGCGCCAGTGGCCGTACCTCCTCCTTGCTGATCCGTCCCTTGACCAGCTTGTCCAGACGCAGATGCTGGATCGCCACGGCGTACTGAAACAGCAGCGCCTGAATCGTCACCCACAGCGGCTGCCAGCGATAGAAGGGTTTCCAGCGCTGCTCCGGGAACAACCGCACCACGCCATAACCAACGTCGTCATCCATACCCAGCACATTGGTGTAGGTGTGATGGATGTGGTTGTGGGTGTGCCGCCAGAAATCGGCCGGCCCAACGATGTCCCACTCATACTGGCGCCCGGTGAATTCCGGGTCGTTCATCCAGTCGTACTGGCCATGCATCACGTTATGGCCCAGCTCCATGTTCTCGAGGATCTTGCCCAGCCCCAGCAGCAAGGTGCCAAGCAGCCAGGTTGGCGGGAACCAGCCCAGCATCAACAGCGCACGACCACTCCAGCAGCACAGCCGCACAACACCTCGCACGCGCCGGATGTAACGGGCATCGGCCTCGCCCAGGTCGTCCAGAGTGCGCTGGCGCAGCGCGTCCAGCTCTCTACCGAATGCGTCGAGCTCGGCGGCATTCAACTCGCGATCAGGACGGGTATTCACAGGTCGATCTCCACATCCCCATGCGGGGCGCTGACGCATAAACGAATGGGCTGCCCTGGCTCGGCAAACAACGCGCCGCTGCGCAGATCGCGCACGGTGCCGGCCAGCAGCGTGCAGGTGCAGCTGGCGCAGATACCCTGCCGACAACCATGCGCAGGACGCAGGCCGTTGGCCTCGGCTTGCTCCAGCAGACTCAAGGCGCTGCTGCCCAAAACCTGCTGGCGGCTGCGAGCGAAACCAAGACGAACCTCACCGCCCGCTTCGACAGGCTCCGCGCGTAGCGGGGTGAAGCTTTCCAGTTGCAGGCTGCCGCCACGCTCGCTGGCCAGCCACCACTGACGCAATTGCGCGACGAACCCACTCGGGCCGCAGCCAAGCAGATGCACACCTGGCAACTCGGCCAGTTTTGCCTCATTGAGCCGACCGTCCGCCTCGCCACTCAATGCCCAGCGCAGTTGCAGGTTGGGATGACGCTCGGCCAGCGCCTGCAACTCCTCGGCATAGGCCCGCTGAGCGCGATAGCGCACCTGATGCAGCAACGTCACCGGCGCACTGAAACCACGCGCCAGGGCATCGCGCAGCAAGCCAAGCAGCGGTGTGATGCCGCTACCGGCAGCGACCAGCAACACTGGCCGGGCATCGTTCGGCCAGTGCAGCTCGCCAAAGGCCTCAGTCAACTCCAGTACCTGGCCCACCTCGAGGCGGTCGAGCAAGGTATTGGACATACGGCCGCCGGGATGGCGCTTGATCGCCAGCTCGATACGACCATCGGGCTTCACTGCAGTCAGGCTGTAACTGCGCCCATGGCGTACGCCATCGAGCTCCAGATAGAGCTGCACATGTTGTCCGGCGCGCCAGCCACGGGCATTGCCATTGCAGCGCAGAGTCAGCGCCAGCATGTCTTCGGCGACCCAGCGCCGCGCCTCGACACGTGCCAGAACCCGATTCAGGCGCAGAGCGAGATGGATAAAGCGCAGGACGAGATCGACATCGGCCTCGCGCAGCCAGCCATTACCGCACAGATAGCGCAAAGGCTGCAGCGAAGCGCCGAGACGACGAGCGAGAGACAGGGGAAGCAGGGCCATCGTGAGTTTCCAGTGAACAACTGTTCACAATGCTCGCAGGCACTCGCCACTCAGTCAACAGTCGTACACTGAAATGCATGATGTGGTTCGACGCTCTCCACCCGCATTTGCTAGAGTGCGCCTTCACTCAATGACCCGATTTCGCATGACGCCACGCTCCGAACAGAAGCAGCAGACCCGCCAGTCCCTGATGGACGCCGCCCTCACCCTGATGGAGAGTGGCCGCGGTTTTGGCAGCCTGAGCCTGCGTGAAGTGACGCGCGTCGCCGGTATCGTGCCGACCGGCTTCTATCGCCACTTCGCCGACATGGACGAACTGGGCCTGGCGCTGGTGGCGGAAGTCGGCGAGACCTTCCGCGCAGCGATTCGCCAGGTGCGCCGCCACGAGTTCGAGATGCGCGGCATGATCGACGCCTCGGTGCGCATCTTCCTCGCCGAGGTCGCCGCCAACCACGGCCAGTTCCTCTTCCTCGCACGCGAGCAATACGGCGGTTCGAAGCCGGTGCGCCAGGCCATTGCCGCCCTGCGCGAACGCATCACCAGCGATCTGGCAGCCGACCTCAAGCTGATGAACCGCATGCCGCACCTCGACGACGCGGCGCTCGACGTGGTGTCGGATCTGGTGGTCAAGACAGTATTCGCCACCCTGCCCGAACTGATCGATCCGCCCGCTGAAACCCTGCCTGCGCATCTCACAGCCGAGGCCAAGGTCATTCAGCAGTTACGCTTCATCATGGTCGGCGGCAAGCACTGGCAGGGCCTGGGCAAGCCCCCCAGCTGAAACGCACCACAATTGCGCACGCACACCTGAAACGCACCAAATAAATCCTGACCACTTTGCCAATTTATCCACAGGCCGCAGGAATGCGCTGTCTTGCGCCACTCTGCGGCCTTGGCAAGCCACTTGCACTATTTCCGGGCACACTGCCTTGGAATAGATGCACATGCTGGTGATCCACTCTCGAATCGAGCCGCAGAACACTGTCGACGCCGAACTGGAACTGACTTTCGAAGCACGCAGCAAGACGCGCCTGCGCTGCTTCAGCACAAGCGGCGAAGAAGTCGGCCTGTTCCTCGAACGTGGCCAGCCGGCGCTGGCCGATGGCGAATGCCTGCAAGCCAAGGACGGCCGCGTAGTGCGCGTACGGGCCAAGCCCGAGCCACTGCTGCACGTCACCTGCACCAGCCCCTTCGAGCTGATGCGCGCCGCCTATCACCTGGGCAACCGTCATGTCGCCCTGCAACTGGGCGACGGCTGGCTGCGCCTGCCCGACGACTACGTGCTCAAGGCCATGCTCGAACAGCTCGGCGCCACCGTCGCAGCCATCGAAGCGCCCTACCAACCCGAGCAAGGCGCCTATGGCGGTGGTCACCATCACTCCCATCACGGCGACGAGGAGTTCAACTACGGCCCGCGCCTGCACCAGTTCGGTGTGCGCAAGTGAGCCGAGCCACGCCAACTGAGCGCACCGAGGCCTGGGCATGAAACCGGCCTGGGCATTGCTGCGCCTGGCCAGCCCGCAGCTCCCCATTGGTGGCTACAGCTACTCGCAAGGCCTGGAATGGGCCATCGACAGCGGCCTGGTGCATGACGAAAGCAGCGCCGAACGCTGGTTGGTCGATCAGTTGCTGCTGAACCTCGCCCGTTTCGAAGCACCGCTGCTGCTTGCGCATTGCCGTGCGGCGGACGAGTGCGACTGGATACGCCTGCAAGAGCTTGCCGAACAACACCGTGCCAGCCGGGAAACCCGCGAACTGGCGCTGGAAAGCCGGCAGATGGGCTATTCGCTCAGGCAACTGCTCGCAGGCCTGCCCGAACTGGACGAAGCCGCACGCGAGGCGCTCGATGCCCAGGACGAACCTGGCCTGGCACTGGCCTGGGCACTGGCCGCGCGTGCCTGGCGGATAACCCCGGACGACGCCCTGGCCGCCTGGCTCTGGGGCTGGCTGGAGAACCAGCTCGCGGTGCTGATGAAGGTGCTGCCACTGGGCCAACAGGCCGCCCAACGCCTGACTAGCCGCCTGCTGCCGCAACTCGATGCCGCCCAGCAGCAGGCCGCCACCCTTTCCCCCGAACACTGGGGCAGCGCCATCTTTGGCCTGGCCCTGGCGAGCATGGCGCACGAACGCCAGTACTCGCGTCTCTTCCGCTCCTGACGAGGAACCTGAAAATGCACAACCAACCTCTGCGCGTCGGCATCGGCGGCCCGGTCGGTTCCGGCAAGACCGCCCTGACTCTGGCCCTGTGCCGCGCCCTGCGCGAGCGCTACAACATCGCCGTGGTCACCAACGACATCTACACCCAGGAAGACGCCCAGTTCCTGGTGCGCAACGAAGCCCTGGAGCCCGAGCGCATCATCGGCGTGGAAACCGGCGGCTGTCCGCACACCGCCATTCGCGAGGACGCCTCGATCAACCTGGAGGCCGTGGAGCAGCTCAACCGCCGCTTCCCCGGCCTGGATCTGATCATCGTCGAATCCGGCGGGGACAACCTGTCCGCCACCTTCAGCCCCGAGCTGTCCGACCTGACCCTCTACGTGATCGACGTATCGGCCGGCGACAAGCTGCCACGCAAGGGCGGCCCCGGTATCTGCAAGTCCGACCTGCTGGTGATCAACAAGGTCGACCTGGCCCCCATGGTCGGCGCCTCGCTGGAGGTCATGGAACGCGACACCCTGAAGATGCGTGGCGACAAGCCCTTCGTCTTCAGCAACCAGAAAGTCGGTCAGGGTCTCGACGAGATCATCGCCTTCATCGAACGCCAGGGCATGCTCACGGCAGCCTGATTCCCCTCAAGGAGAACCTCATGAATCTGCGCAAAACCCTCTACGCCATCGCTCTGTTCTGCACCCCGGCACTGGCCTTCGCCCACCCCGGGCATGGCGACTCCGGAATCATGGCCGGCCTGGCCCACCCGGTGTTCGGCCTGGATCACCTGCTGGCGATGTTCGCCGTCGGCCTGTGGGCCGCGCAGCAAAGCGGTGCGGCGCGCTGGGCGCTGCCAGTGACCTTCGTCGGCACCATGCTGGTCGGTGGCCTGCTCGGCTTCGCTGGCGTGGAAATCCCGCTGATGGAAACCGGTATCGCCGGCTCGGTTCTGGCCTTCGGCCTGCTGGTGGCCGTGGCTGCGCGCCTGCCCATGGTGGTATCGGTTGCCCTGACCGCCCTCTTCGCCCTTACCCATGGCGTCGCCCACGGCCTGGAACTGCCGGATCTGGCCAGCCCCTTCGGTTACGCCATTGGCTTCATCGTCGCCACCGCCGCGCTGCACGCCATCGGTTTCGCGCTGGTGCGCTTCCTGCCGCAAGCGGCCGCACCACTGGTACGTATCGCTGGCGCGGCATCGGCAGCGACTGGCGTCTGGTTGCTGGCCAGCTGAAGAGCCCGGCTGCCGTGGTGCGCGCAGCGCACCCTACCCCCGTAGGGTGCGCCATGCGCACCGACGCCGACTCGCCTACCGCCAATACTGCGCAGGGCGCGTCGTGCGAGCCGCAACGCTTGCCAATGCCTCTGTAGTGGGGCACAAAGTCCCGAACCGGTTTCGAGACTCTGCCCATGCTGCGCCTCACCCGATTTCTGATCGTTCCACTGCTGCTGATCGGCATCGTCGTGCTGGTACTGGCGCTGACCAGCCGCCCGGCGAGCATGCCCGCGGTATTGAAGGATCTGGGCGAACGCCCTCTGGTGATCGCACATCGCGGCGGCATGGGCCTGTGGCCCGAGAACACCCTGTTCGCCTTCGAGCGGGCCGCCGCCCTCGGCGTCGACATGCTGGAGATGGATCTGCACCTGAGCCAGGATGCCCGGCTGGTGGTGATTCACGATGACACGCTGGAGCGCACGACCAATGGCCAGGGGCCGGTCGCGCATTACAGCCTGGCCGAACTGCAAGCGCTCGACGCCGGCTACAAATGGACAGCCGATGGTGGCCAGAGCTATCCCTACCGAGGCCAAGGCACACGCATCGCTACGCTGGCAGAGGTGTTCGAGCGCTTTCCATTGATCCCCAAGGCGCTCGAAATCAAGGTGCCCGATATCGGCATGGAGGCCGTGCTGTGCGAAATGCTGGCCGCCTACGACCAGCTCGACCGCGTCATAGTGGCCAGCTTTCATGAGCGCAGCTTGCAACGTTTTCGCCAACTCTGCCCGGAGGTCGCGACGGCTGGCGGGCCGGTCTCGGTACGCCTGCTGCTGGCACTCAACTGGCTGGGGCTGAGTGATCTGCTGTCGCCCTCCTACCCCGTGCTGCAGATTCCCCAGCAGCACAGCGGCCTGAATCTGGCCACGCCGCGCCTGGTTCGCAACGCCCAGTCACGCGGTCTGCACGTCCAGCTGTGGACGATCAACGAGCAGCCCAGCATGCGCCAGCTTTTGGAGATGGGCGTCAACGGCCTGATCACCGACTATCCGGATCGCGCCTTGCAACTGCTGGGACGCTCCACACAGCTTGGCGCGCTGCCCAGCGACTAGGCTGGCGAAAAGCTCGACAGCAACGCGAACACCCCACGCGATAGGCGCTGGCACGATCCGCCACCAGCTTATCCACAAGATGATCAACATATTCCGGGGATAATCCACTGCCCCTGTTGCCGAGGCCTAAAAAACACTGGACAACTTCGCGCCGAACGGCCTCTGTCCATTGTTGCGAGACACCTGATCAAAAAACCATCAAAGCGCTGAACTGCCCACAAGGCAAAGGCTACAGCGATGCTTACAGAAGTTATCAACAACATCGCCCACAGCTCTCGTGGACAAACGCAAGACTCGCCTACAGTTTCCCGAAAACATGTCAAGCCTCTGTACAAAAAGGAAAAATATCGCTGATCAAATCTTCATCAGCCCCCTGAAAGCGACGCCATTTCAGCCTCTCAGACAGACACCACCAGCTTATCCACAGCTATTCCCACAGGCTTCGTGGAAAACTTTATTTTCACCACCTGGCACGACGTCTGCTTAGGCGAGTAGCCTTCGTTTCCCTGCCTAGTAAGGATGCTCCATGTTCAGCTTCTTCCTCGCCGCCATGCTGCTTGGCTTCGTGTTCAACGCCGCGCCCGGTGCCGTCTTCAGCGAGACCCTGCGCCGCGGCCTGCGTGACGGCTACAAACCCGCACTGTTGGTACAGATCGGCTCGCTGGTGGGCGACGCCACCTGGGCCGCACTCGGCCTCACCGGGCTGGCGCTGCTGCTCGACAGCGCACAGATTCGCTATCCGCTGACGCTGGCCAGCGCCCTCTATCTGGCCTGGCTCGGCTATCAGTCGTTGCGCGATGCTCATCGCCCGCCGCAACCCAGCGAAGATGGTCAGGTCGCCGCCGGTGGTGCCTTCGCCGCAGGCGCGGCCCTGTCGCTGACCAACCCGCAGAACATCGTCTACTGGGCCGCCATGGGTGGTGCGATGGCGGCCATCGGCGTCGCTCAGCCAACGCCCATGCATCTGGCCGTATTCTTCGCCGGCTTCATGGTGTCGTCGGTACTCTGGTGCTTCATCTGCGCCGGCCTGGTGGACTGGTTTCGCCGCGCCGCCTCGCTGCTCTGGCACCGCCTGACCTACGCAGCCTGCGGCGTGGTACTGCTGGGCCTGGCCGGCATGAGCGCGATGGAACTGGTCTGATTGGCTATCGCCATCATCGAAACAATCTAACGGCGCGGCGCCAGCAACGGGACTAGCCTGAACAGCATGTCCCTGCGTCAGGAAGCCGCGCCATGCACCTCAACGACCTGCTCAAGCAACTGCTCGCCAGCTACGCCTGCGCCACCTGCGGCATTGATACGCGCCACTGACACTTGGACGCAGGGCGAGGGCTGGTTACCCTTGGCATCTTTGCCAAGGAGCCATCGCATGTCCCTGCGTAGCGTCTGCGTTTTCTGTGGTGCCAGCCCTGGCGCCAGCCCCATCTACCGAGAAGCTGCCGAAGCGCTGGGCCAACACCTGGCCGAGCGCGGCATTCGCCTGATCTACGGCGGCGGCGCCGTCGGTCTGATGGGCGTGGTCGCCGATGCGGCCCTGAATGCCGGTGGCGAGGTGATCGGCATCATCCCGCAGAGTCTGGAGCGCGCCGAGATCGGCCACCGCGGCCTGACCTGCCTGGAAGTGGTGGACGGCATGCACGCGCGCAAGGCGCGTATGGCCGAACTGGCCGACGCCTTCATCGCCCTGCCCGGCGGCCTCGGTACCCTGGAGGAGCTGTTCGAGGTGTGGACCTGGGGCCAATTGGGCTACCACGCCAAGCCGCTGGGCCTGCTGGAGGTGAATGGTTTCTACAGCAAGCTCGGCGGTTTCCTCGATCACCTGGTCGCCGAGCGCTTCGTCCGCCCGCAGCACCGCGAGATGCTGCAGATCGCCGACAGCCCGCAGAACCTGCTCGACGCCCTCAACGAATGGCGCCCCAGCGTGGCACCGAAGTGGGTGGATCGCTCGCCCGTCTGAGCCTGTACGCAGACATGTAACGCAATGCTACGCTCTGCGGCTTCTCCCACACGGAAGCCGCAACATGGCCGGAAGCAGCCTGCTCGCCCTGATCGACGATATCAGCACCGTACTCGACGACGTCGCCACCATGACCAAGATCGCCGCGCGCAAGACCGCCGGCGTGCTGGGCGACGACCTTGCGCTCAATGCCCAGCAGGTCACCGGCGTACGCGCCGACCGCGAGTTGCCGGTAGTCTGGGCGGTGGCCAAGGGCTCACTGCTCAACAAGGCGATTCTGGTTCCCGCCGCTCTGCTGATCAGCGCCATCGCGCCATGGCTGGTCGTGCCGCTACTGATGCTAGGCGGCCTGTTCCTCTGCTATGAGGGCGCCGAAAAACTCGTGCACAAGCTGCTGCACCGCCACGCGGAAGATGACAAACAAGCGCGTCTGGATGCCGTCGCCGATCCCGAGGTCGACCTGGTGGCGTTCGAGCGCGACAAGATTCGCGGCGCCGTGCGCACCGACTTCATCCTCTCTGCGGAAATCATCGCCATCACCCTCGGCACCGTCGCCACCGCCAGCCTCCTCAATCAGTTGCTGGTGCTCAGCGGCATCGCTCTGGTGATGACCATTGGCGTCTACGGCCTGGTCGCCGGCATCGTCAAACTGGACGACGCCGGGCTTTACCTCAGCCAGCGCGCCAGTGCCTTCGCCCAGGCTTGCGGTCGCGGCATCCTGCGCCTTGCGCCCTGGTTGATGAAGACGCTGTCGGTGGTCGGTACCGCCGCCATGTTCATGGTTGGCGGCGGCATCCTCAGCCATGGCCTGCCGCCAGTAGAGGCGGCCGTACACCACGCCGCCGAGTGGGTAGCGCGGGATGCCGGGCAGTTGCTGTCGCTGCTGGTTCCCACGCTGCTCAATGCGCTGTTCGGCGTGCTGGCCGGCTTGCTGACACTGCCGCTGGTCAGCCTGGGGCAGCGTACCTGGCAGGCCCTGCGCGGCAACTGATCATTTTTCGACCAGCACCTGGCGCCTCCCAAGGGGCGCCAGTCCGCGCGACTTTCCCCAACCTTGTCCACAGGCTCCTCCACAGCTTCTGGGGATAGCGCCAGAAGCCTGCCCGCGCCTTGATGAAGTGTCGCCTGCCTGAGCGAAGCATTTCATTACAAAGGACTTTTTGTCTCATGCGAGGTGCGTCAAGCGCCCTGCACGAAAGCTGACCAACTGTCCAGAAAGCCCGAAATATGCGGCCCGGACGCGGCTGCCCAGACCTTTCGCACACACTTATCCACAGTTTCTCTGGATAACCACCGTGACCTTCGGTCGCACTCTGCAATGGCCCAAGCTGTGCCACTCTCAAAACCTGACCGACTCATTGGAATCTGGAGGAAACATGATGTTGCGTAACGTGGCACTGATGGCTCTGCTCGGACTGGCCAGCACACCTCTGCTCGCCGCCGAATGTTCGGTAGACGTCGAGTCGACGGATCAGATGACCTTCAACACCCAGGCCATCTCCGTCAGCAAGAGCTGCAAGACCTTCACCGTCAACCTCAAGCACACGGGCTCCCTGCCCAAGACCGCCATGGGCCATAACTGGGTGCTGAGCAAGACCGCCGACATGCCGGGTATCGCTACCGACGGCATCCCTGCCGGCCCCGATGCCAGCTACCTCAAAGCCGGCGACGAGCGCGTCATCGCTCACACCGACCTGATCGGCGGCGGCGAGAGCACCTCGGTAACCTTCGACGTGAGCAAGCTGGCAGCGGGCGAGGATTACAGCTTCTTCTGCTCCTTCCCGGGCCACTATTCGATGATGAAAGGCAGCCTGAAGCTGGTCGACTGACACCCTCTCGCGGCAAAGGCTCAGGCCCTGGTGTTCATCGCCTCGGCCCGAGCCTTCTCACCCCAGTGGCAACACCGTGACCTGCACTTCCGGGTCGTGACTGCCACCGCCCAGAATCACCCCACGCAGCGGTGAGACATCGGAGAAATCCCGTCCCCAGGCCAGGGTGATGTGCTCCAGCGACGGACGCACGTTGTTGGTCGGATCGAAGTCCACCCAGCCCTGACGCGGGCAATACAGCGACACCCAGGCATGCGAGGCGTCCGCACCGATCAGTCGCGGCTGACCGGGTGGCGGCTGAGTCAGCAGATAGCCGCTGACATAACGCGCCGCCAGACCGCGTGAACGCAGGCAGGCAAGCATCAGGTGGGCGAAGTCCTGGCAAACCCCACGCTTCTCCTCCAGCACTTGCAGCAGCGGTGTGGCCACCTGAGTAGCTTCGGCATCGAAGCTGAACTCCTCGAATATCTTCTGCATCAATGCCTGACCGGCCTGCAATAGCGGCCGACCGGGTGTGAAGCAGTCATCTGCATACTCGGCGAACACGTGCTTCAGGCGTACGTAGGGCGACTCGAAGCGGTAGCGCGCGGCCTCCAGCAACGCCGGCTCCATGCGCTTGCCGCTGTAGCTGAGCGCCGCGCAGGCGGCCTCCCAATTGGGCGAGTCGTCCAGATCCAGCGGCGGGCGCGCCAGCACTTCAACGCGTAGCCGCGCGCTGACGACCAAGGCCTCATGCGGTCGCTCGAATACCAGGCGCGTCAGCGGATTGCCGAACACGTCCAGACCATCGCGGCGCTGACAGGGCTGCGGGTCGATGCGCAGGCCCTGTTCGTGGCAACGCTGCCAGGGGCATTCGCGCGGCCACAGGTGCGCCAGTTGCTGAGCCAGGGAGACCGGCGCCGAGTAGCGGTAATGGGTGTCGTGAAGAACCTGATACAGCGCGCTGCTCATGAGGATTGCGTCCGTTGGCTGACATCGACGTGAGCGAAGAAACGCAGCCCAAGATGATCGGATACCGCGCCGGCAGCTTCACTGATGGCCACCAGCAGGTCGGCCAGGCCTTCGAGCACCGCACGGGTGCTACCGGGGCCGAACAGCGGGTTTTCCAGACTGGCCAGGCTGAAGGCAGCGAGCTGCTGCTCCAGATAGACCAGATAGCGCTCGGCCGGCAGCTCGAAACGCTCGTTGACTCCCTCCAGGGAACGCAACAGGGTGCGCATCTGGAAGATCACCGCGTGCGGGTTCTGCTCGTCCAGCAGGAGCAGGTCGAGCACCGGGATCAACTGCGCCGAAGCCAGGTAGCGGGTGCGGTAGGTGATGCTGCTGTTGCCAAGCTCCAGCAGCCACTCCAGCGCCGACTGGTCGGTAGCCGAACCGCTGCGCAGGAAGCCGGCGAAGCTGTCGCAGAGAAACTGCAGGCGCTCGATGTAGCGGCCGAGCATGAGAAAGCGCCAGCCATCGTCGCGGGTCATGTCGTCGAGGGCAAACCCCGACAGCGCCGCCAGCGACATCAGCAGGCGGTTGAGAAAATCCAGCAACTCGCCGAAGTCGGCCGGCTGACCTTCGAGCAGTTGCGCCTCGCGCTGCAGCTCGACCAGTGCCTGCCAGTTGGCCTGGGACAGCTTGCCACGCACGCTGCCGGCAGCCCATTGCAGGCGCTGCAGATTGGCGCGCAGGCTGGCCGGCCAGTCGCCGCCGAGCAATGCCTGCAGCAGGCGCGCCTCCAGCTCGCCCTCCTCCGGATCTGCCAGCAGCCCCAGATCCTGCGCCAGCGCCAGGGCGCTCTGTAGTGCCTGTGGGTCATCGTCATCGTCGACGTAACGCGCCAGCATGATGCGCAGCAGGCGCGCATTGCCCTCACAGCGTTCGGCGTAACGACCGAACCAGTACAGGTTCTCCACCACGCGCGAGGGCAGGAAGGGGTCGCTGCGCACCAGGTCGGCGGTGCCGAGGGTGCGTTGCGTCTGCCAGGGCTCCGCGCCGGCCTGCCGCGTACCGAGCACCCAGGTGTCCTTGCTGGCGCCGCCGCGCTGCATCGAGACCACTTCGGCATCAGCCTCGGCGGCAACGCGGGTCAGGCCGCCGGGCATCACCCGGTAGCCATCGGCACTGGCCACAGCGAACACGCGCATGCCGATGGCGCGCGGCTGCAGACCGCTGCCATCCCACACCGGCGCCTGCGACAGCTTGGCCCGCGCCTGCGCCACGTAGGCGTAAGGGCGCAGCTTGAGGCGTGCGGCCAGCTTGGCGCGCTGCGCTTCGTCGAGGTCGCGACCGAATACCGGCGTGAAACTCTGCGAGGGGAAGGCCGGGCGCACCAGCAACTGGTCGAGTTTTTCCAGCGCCTCGTCCAGCACCGGCGGCTCACCGCACCACCAACTGGCGATGGACGGCAGCAGCAGTTCCTCGCCCAGCAGATGCTCGCTGATCGCCGGTAGGAAACCCGGCAGGCCGGGCGACTCCAGCACGCCGCTGCCCAGGGCATTGGCCACCAGTACGCGGCCACGGCGCACAGCCTCCAACAGGCCAGGCACGCCAAGAGCAGAATCGGTGCGCAACTCCAGCGGGTCGCAGTAGTCATCGTCGAGGCGGCGTAGTACCGCATGCACGCGGCGCAGGCCAGCAAGGGTCTTGAGGTAGAGGGTGGCATCGCGCACGGTCAGGTCGCTGCCTTCGACCAGCGGATAACCGAGCTGGCGCGCCAGGTACAGGTGCTCGAAATAGCTTTCATTGAAGCGCCCCGGCGTCAGCAGCACCACCAGCGGCGTCTCGCCGCCACTGGGCGCCTGGCGCGCCAGGGTGTCCTGCAGGGTACGGAAGAAACCGGCCAGGTACTGCACGCGCAGGTCGCGGTACAGCTCGGGGAAGGCACGCGAGACGATCTGCCGGTTCTCCAGCGCGTAGCCGGCGCCGGACGGCGCCTGGGTGCGGTCGGCGGTGACCCACCAACGGCCGTCCGGCGCACGGGCCAGATCCACCGCGTACAGGTGCAGCCAGGTGCCACCCGGCGCCTGCATGCCCTGGCAGGGCCAGAGGAAGTTGTTGTGGCCGAATACCAGCTCGGTCGGCAGCAGGCCTTCGGCGATCAGTTTCTGCGGCCCGTAGAGATCGGCCAGCACGCGGTTGAGCAGGGTCGCGCGCTGCGCCACGCCGGCGGCGATCTGCTGCCACTCGTCAGCCGGGATCAGGTTGGGCAGCAAGTCGAGTTCCCACGGGCGGTCGGCGCCATCCGGGTCGGCGTAGACGTTGTAGGTGACGCCGTTCTCCTGGATCTGCCGGGCCAGCATGGCCTCGCGTTGCGCCAGGTGTTCCGGGCGGCTGCGCGCCAACTGCTCGTACAGACGGCGCCAGTGCGGGCGCACGTTGCCCTTGGCGTCGAGCAGTTCGTGGTAGGCCCCGGCAGGGGACGGGTAATCAGCTAGCAGGTCGTGCATGGCAGGCTCGGCAGTGGCAAGGCGGTACGGCTTTACGCTCCCCTCTCCCATTTATGGGAGAGGGGCCGGGGGAGAGGGCTGAAAACACCGCGAAGACACCATTTCCCCCTCTCCCTAACCCTCTCCCCAAAGGGGCGAGGGGACTGGTCGCGACAACCGACACTCAAGTGAGCAAAATGTCGTCAGACGCGACGCAGATCCAGGGTCATCGGCAGCTCATTATTATCTATCGGCTGCAGGGCCGGGCGCTTGCCTGGGCTGTGGCCCAAGCGGAAGAAGCGCGCCAGGCGCCGGCTCTCGGCCTCGTAGGCGTTGACCGGCAGGCTGTCGTAGTTGCGACCGCCCGGATGCGCGACATGGTACTGGCAACCACCCAGCGAGCGCTGCATCCAGGTGTCGATCAGGTCGAACACCAGTGGCGCATGCACACCGATGGTCGGCTGCAGGCAACTGGCCGGCTGCCAGGCCCGGAAACGCACGCCGCCGACGAATTCGCCGACCTTGCCGGTCAGCCGCAACGGCACCGGCACGCCGTTGCAGGTCAACACATAGCGATCCGGCGCCATGCCGTTCACCTTCACCTGCAGCCGCTCCAGGGACGAGTCGACGTAACGTACGGTGCCACCGACCGCCCCCTCCTCACCCAGCACGTGCCAAGGCTCCAGCGCCTGGCGCACTTCCAGGTCGATACCCTTGACCATGAAGTCGCCGGCCTTGGGAAAGCGGAACTCAAAGTGCGGGGCGAACCACTCGCTGCGCAGGCGGTAGCCGAAGCTGCCCAATTCCTGCAACACATCGGCGAAATCCTGCTCGACGAAGTGCGGCAGCAGATAGCGGTCGTGCAGCTCGGTGCCCCAGCGCACCAGCTTGGCTGGGCGGTAGGGTTCCTGCCAGAAACGCGCGATCAGTGCGCGCAGCAGCAGTTGCTGAGCCAGGCTCATCTGCGCGTGCGGCGGCATCTCGAAGGCGCGCAACTCCAGCAGACCGAGGCGACCGCTGGCCGAGTCCGGCGAGTACAGCTTGTCGATGCAGAACTCGGCGCGGTGGGTGTTGCCGGTGACGTCCACCAGCAGGTTGCGCAGCAGCCGGTCGACCAGCCAGGGCGGGCAATCACGCCCCGGCTCGGGCATCTGCGCGAAGGCGATTTCCAGTTCGTACAGGGCATCGTTGCGCGCCTCGTCGACACGCGGCGCCTGCGAGGTCGGGCCGATAAACAGACCACTGAACAGATAGGACAACGACGGGTGGTTGTGCCAGTAGCTGATCAGGCTGCGCAGCAGGTCGGGCCGACGCAGGAAGGGAGAATCGTTTGGCGTCGCGCCGCCGAGAACGAAGTGGTTGCCACCACCGGTACCGGTGTGGCGCCCGTCGATCATGAACTTCTCGCTGGACAGCCGCGATTGGCGTGCCGCCTCGTAGAGGAATTCGCAGCGCTCGACCAGTTCATCCCAACTGGCAGCCGGGTGGATGTTCACTTCGATCACGCCGGGGTCGGGGGTGACGCGGAAGTACTGCAGACGTGGATCGAGCGGCGGCTCGTAGCCTTCCAGCAGCACCGGGCAATTGAGCTCGGCGGCCACCGCCTCGATGGCGGCGACCAGCTCCAGATAGTCCTCAAGGTGGCTCAACGGCGGCATGAACAGGTACAAGCGTCCCTCACGCGGCTCGGCGCACAGCGCGGTGCGCACGATGCCGGCAGCCGACTGCCCGCTGGCTGGGCGCGCGCTCTGCACACCGGCGCTGGCACCGCGCCAGACACCACGCAACTGGCGCTGGATCTGCGCCGGGCTGGGCAACGGCGGTAGCGTCTGGCTGGGGTCGACCGGGTTGATGTAGGGGTAATCGGCCTGGCTGACCCAGGGCAGCGAATCGAGCGGCAAGCGGTAACCCAGCGCCGAATCGCCTGGCAGCAGCCGGCAGTGCTCATCACGCAGGAACCAGCGCCCGCTCTGCCAACCCTCGCCCACTACCTGACGCGCCAGGGGCAGGACGTGCCCGACGACGCTATCCAGGCCCTGGTCGAACACCTTGCGCAGGCGCTCGCGCTCCAGCGGGTCGCTCAGTCGGGGGTCATCGGGGGTGACGTTGTCCGGCAGCTTGCGCTCGCGCCACAGGTAGTAGAACCAGTCCTCATAGGCCGGGAAGACGTTGCCGGCATCCACCTCAAGATGCGCGGCCAGCGTGGCGAGAAAACGCGCGGCAGTCTCGGCGGTAGCGCCATAGCCGCGTTTCTCATCAGCCAGCAGTTTGGGATCGCGCCATAGCGGCTCGCCGTCGCGGCGCCAGAAGCAGTTCAGCGACCAGCGCGGCAACTGCTCGCCCGGGTACCACTTGCCCTGGCCGAAATGCACCAGCGCCCGGGGCGCGTAGTGGTTGCGCAGACGGTAGAACAGGTCGGCGGCCAGACGGCGCTTGTTCGGCCCGAGCGCGGCGGTATTCCATTCATCGTCATCGGGATAGTCGAGTGCAACGAAGGTCGGCTCGCCGCCCATGGTCAGGCGCACGTCGTGCTTGTGCAGATCATCGTCGATCTGCCGGCCCAGCGCCTGGATCGCCTGCCACTGCGCCTCGCTGTAAGGCTTGGTGACGCGTGGTGCTTCCCACACTCGCTCGACGCTCATCAGGTGCTCGAACGCCACCTCGCACTCGTCCAGGCCACCGGTGATCGGCGCTGCCGAGGACGGCTCCGGGCTGCACGCCAGTGGAATGTGGCCTTCACCGGCGAACAGCCCCGAAGTGGGATCGAGGCCGATCCAGCCGGCGCCAGGCAGGTACACCTCGCACCAGGCGTGCAGGTCGGTGAAGTCCTGCTCGGTGCCACTCGGGCCATCGAGGGATTTGACGTCGGCGGTGAGCTGGATCAGGTAGCCGGAAACGAAACGCGCCGCCAGGCCCAGATGACGCAGCAACTGCACCAGCAGCCAGGCAGAGTCGCGGCAGGAGCCGGAGGCCAGCTCCAGCGACTGTTCCGGCGTCTGCACACCCGGTTCCATGCGGATCAGGTAGCGGATGTCGGTAGACAGACGCTGGTTCAGCTCGACCAGGAAATCGATGCTGGGCACCGGCTCGCGGGAAATACCGGCCAGGTACTTGGCGAACAATGGGGTGGCCGGCAGCTTGATCAGATAAGGCGCCAGCTCGCGCTGCTCGCCCTCGGTGTAGGCGAAGGGAATGCGCTCGGCGTAGGGCTCGAGGAAGAAGTCGAAGGGGTTGAACACCGCCATCTCGGCGACCAGATCCACCTCGACCTTGAACTCGCGGGTCTTCTCCGGGAACACCAGGCGCGCCAGGTAGTTGCCCTGTGGATCCTGCTGCCAATTGATGAAGTGCTCGCCCGGCTCGACCTTCAGGGAGTAGGACAGAATGCGCGTGCGGCTATGCGGCGCCGGCCGCAGACGGACGACTTGTGGCCCAAGGTTCACCGCTCGGTCGTAGCGGTAGTGGGTGACATGGTGCAGCGCGACATGAATCGACACGGCGGCCTCCTGCTAGCCTGGACGATACCCAGTGCAGCGCAAGACTTATGCCAGAGGTAAACCACCAGTTCCGTGGAGTCCCGCCAACCCCGAGCCCCAATTCGGAGCGCGCCGCGCACTGCAAGCGATTGAGCGCACAATCATGGAGCACGAGTCAAGCCAGGCGGGCGGGACGACGATGAGGCCGTCTGGTGGAACACTCGGTATTTACCCGCGATATGCGCGACTCGTCATCTGGTCACACGCCCTGTCTCGGGCTAGCTCAGAGAAACCTGCCGAGGGTTTACCTGATGGAGCAGCATCGACATGGTTTACTCGGAGACAGGAGCCGACGCTTCCACCGCCATCACTGGCACGAGCAATAGCTTCAGAAACCCTATGGATTTACGGCGCAAACTCATTAGCACGCAGAAGGCGAGGCAGATACCAATGCCAATGACACTGGCAACGGCGCCAAAGAGAATTGAAGAGACTGCGGTTGCTGCGAAGATCAGCAAACCACCAACGGCCATTGTCTTTCCTACACGACCAGCGCGGGCAATCTGCGCCAGTAGCCTGTTACGCTCCGCCTCCGGCAGTTGCAGCGGTGAAGCACACTTTGGGCAGTTCAAATGGTTGCCGTCCTTCAGTTGGCAAACCTCATCAAAGCTCAGCTCCTGAATGAGCTGGCAGCTCGAGCAAGTGAAATCAGCATTCTTGTAAGGCACCACTTCGTTTTCGGTGGTCATCGGTTCTCCCTTTTCTTGACGCATTCTTGCCCAGTTCCCATTCATCTGGAGCAGACCAATGCTGCGGGACAAAAGCGTCAAGCTTAACCGGGAGCCGCTCGCCATGAGGAGAGCCGACATTGCCACAAGACGTGTGAGCACACGCTACTCGTCCCATCAGCGAACAACCGACAGGAATTCACCAGCAGTTTTCTTTCAATCCGCCGATCCAACGGTCGATCACCTCCAGCCCTTCGCGGTGGGAGGTGGAACGCCCCAGCTCGGGCATCATGATGCTGGGATCGGTGCTGTGCAGGCGGAAGCTCAGCACCGATTTCTCCGGCGCACCGGGGTGGATGTCCACCAAGCGGTCGCCGGAGCCCTTGCCCGCAGCGACCGGCTGTTTACATAGCCCATAGGCGATGCTCAACGGCGTTGCTGGATCAAGATACAAACCCGACGTACGCCCTGGTCCTTCAGGGTTATGGCAGTGCGCGCAATTGGCATCCAGATAACTGCGTGCCTGATGCTCCAGACTCTCCCCTTCACGCGGTACGCCCCACAGAGCATTGCGCGGAACGCTGGCCATGTCAGCCGGAACACCTTGCAGGAAACCGATGCTCTGCCAATGCAGCAACTGGTTGGCAGTGCCATCGGCGTAGGCGAAATCCTTGTTCAGATGACGCGCCTTCGGCCCCAAAGGCTGCACACCCTTGCCTGCCTGCTCCTCATGACAACCCGCGCACTGGTTGGCGTCGGGAACCTGGTAATCGACTGCCAGCACCTCGCCAGTCTCATCATGAAGCGCCAAATCGAAACTGGCGCCTGCCCAGTCCAGAGTGGCCTCGCGTTGCGCCTCATCCCAGACATAGGGTAACGCGACCCAGCCCTGCTCCTGGCGCAGCAGAATGCGCGTTTCGATCAGCCGCACCCGCTTCAGCTCCACCGCCTCGGCAGCGTGCTGCTCGCTACGCAGCAGTCGACCTTGGGCATCGATCGGGTAGTAGAAGGTCTTGCTCAGCACGGTGCCGACGGGGTAATCGAAGCGCGCGTCGGCATAGCGAGCCTGGCTACCCTCGGGCATCCAGACGGTACGCAGCTTGTGCGCGTAGTCGGTGAACAGCGGCGTGTTCAGGTCGTAGGGCTGTACGCCGTCGACCGGCTGCAACTGGCCGTCACGCTGCTGCAGCACGCCCCAAGCACTAAGCTTCTGCGGATAGTCCTCACCACTGAGCAGATACAGAGGCGTGCGTGCCTGCTCGCAGGCAGCGAGCAGTACCGCGGCAATCAACAGCCAGGCGTGCTTCATGCTCACTCACCGGCCTCGGCCAGAGCTGCACGCAGCTCGACGGCAGGAAGGCGGGGCAACTCGCAGCGATGGGGCTCGATGTCGGTGCTGATGTTCTTGTAGCCGCCTGGCCCATCGACGTTGACGATACCCGCCTCGCCATTGTCGATGCAGATGGCCAGTTCCACCGGCAGTTTGCCGTCGACCAGTTTTTCAGGGTTCACGTAGCCATCCCAAAGGATATCAGGCAGGCGCCCATTGAGCCCGAACTTGGCCAGCCTCAGTGCCTTGAGTTCGAGGTTGTCAGGGCTGTCACCGCCCGGGCCGAAACGATTGCCATGGATATGAATGGCTTCCGGGTAGGGATCGAAATCATCGGTCGTGGAAAGATCGGTATAACCGGTGCTGAAGTAACTGCTGACGATGACGTTGGCAGTGCGGTGGTCGCCAATATCGTTGTCGAAGATTTCCACCTTGTCGTTGGAGTTGATCAGTACTCCAGAGCCCGCTGGCACACTGGCGACCGGCGTGCCCTTGTGACCGAAGTTCTTGTGGTTGTTGCCCTCGACCTTGTTGCGGTAAACGCGCGTGGTGTGTCCTGGCTGCGGCAGGTTGGGCATGTTGAATACCAGAATGCCGCCGGTATTCCCGGTGGCTACGTTGTCGTAAACATCGGCACCGATGGTGTTCTCGATCTCGAAACCGGCGACGTTGCGCTCGGCGCGGCTGTTGCGCACCACCACGTTGCGCGATTGGCCCACATAGATGCCAGCATCCGAGGCAGCGATGGCCACCACGCCGTCGATCAGCACGTTCTCGGTCTGCACCGGGTAGATGCCATAGGCACCATTCTCGGTAGCCGGGCCATTCGTCCACTCGGTGCGTACGCGGCGAATGATGATGTTCTGACCGCCCACGACCTTGAGCGCATCACCCTTGGTGTCCTCCAGCGCCAGATCCTCGATGGTGAAGTCGGAAGCGTTCACCAGCAACCCTTCGGCACCTGACTTCTGCCCTTTGAAATTGAGGACGGTCTGATCCATGCCGGCCCCGCGCAACGTCACCCCACTGACCTTGAGGCTGAGGCTACGGTCGAGCTGCCAGGTACCAGCGGGAATCTCGATCACCTCACCCGGCTTGGCCTTGATCAACTGCGTCTGCAGTTGCTTTTGAAAGTCGAGACTGGCCACTGGCGGCGCTTCGCTCTCCCCGCATGCAGTCAGCAATAAGGACAGAGCAATGGCAGAGGGAGCAGCAAGGCGCATGGTAGGACTCCGATGTTGTTTTTATATTTTGGAACTATAGTACCAACATCAAAACAAACCAAGCCAGCCATGCATCACAAGCCGAACCATGAACCAGGCGAGACGCTTGCAGCCCTTACCGGGAAACAACAGACTACGGCCGCCATATCTTCCTTCCACAGCCCAAGGACAGGCCGCCATGCACACCCTCGAACGCATCTATCCGTTGAAGATGGATGAGCGCCTGGCCGCTGACCAGGCCACTCTCGACTTGCACATGCAGCGCTACGAGTTCGCCAGCGACTCGCTAGCAGGCTCGCGCGTGCTCGACATGGCGTGTGGCTGTGGTTACGGCAGTGCGTTGCTGGCCGAGCGTCATCCGGACAAGCAGATCACCGGTATCGACATTGATCCGGAAGCCATCGCCTACGCTCAGGCCCACTATCAGCGGCCGAATCTGCGTTATCAGTGCGCCAATGCCGAAACCTTCGCCGCCAGCGAAGGCTTCGACAGCATCGTCAGCCTGGAAACCATCGAGCACCTGCCAGACCCAGTGCGCCTAATAGAAAACCTCACACGACTGCTGGCCCAGGGTGGCCGCATCATTGCCTCGGTGCCAACCACCCCAACGCTCGACGGCAACCCGCACCATCTCCATGACTTCAGCCCAGCCAGCTTCGCCCGCCTGTTCCGCCGCCATGGCTTGCGCCCGCATGAGCGCTTCGAACAGATCCAACGCTGGGAGTTTTCGGGGCTGTTCAAGAAGCCAGAGAAAAAAGAGGCCCGCCAGCACCGCTCGGAAGGCGTCGGCAACGCCGTGCTGGCGTACTACCGCAGCCACCCGCTGTACCTGTTCAGGCGTTTGTGGTCGATCCTGCGCTACGGCCCCAGCAACCGCTACCTGACCTGCCGTTTCAGCGCGGACTGAAGCTGTCGCACCTCACGATGACAATGGTGAACGGTGGGCTGAAGCCCGCCCTACCGAGTGCAGGCCAGGGCTTCTGAAACGAAAACGCCAGCGTGGTGCTGGCGTTCTCGTGAGCGCTGTCGATGATTCAGCGCGGTACTGCTGGCTTCTTCGACGGTTTCTTGCCTTTGCCTTTACCCGCGCCGGCACGCTCACGCGCAGCCTGTTGATTACGCGCCTCGGCCGCCGCCTTGGCCTGCTCACGCTTGTCCCAGGGCTTGCTGCCATCACTGCCACGTGGCGGTAGCCCCGTGTGCTGCGTGAGAATCTTGCCCGCATTACCAGCCTTCTTGCTGCCGACTGGCGTGGAGTTCTTGCGCCGCGCACTCTGGTAACCATCATCAGCAGCCGGCTGATTGGCCGGGATCAGTTGATGCTTGGCCGGGCCGATCAGATCGCTACGGCCCATGCGCTCCAGCGCCTCACGCAACAGCGGCCAGCCTTTCGGATCGTGATAGCGCAGAAACGCCTTGTGCAGGCGACGCTGCTGTTCGCTCTTGACGATCTCGACACCGTCGCTCTTGTAGGTCACCTTGCGCAGCGGATTCTTGCCCGAGTGGTACATGGCGGTCGCCGTAGCCATCGGCGACGGATAGAAGGCCTGAACCTGATCAGCCCGGAAGCCATTGCGCTTGAGCCACAGGGCAAGGTTCATCATGTCCTCGTCCGTTGTCCCCGGATGCGCGGCGATGAAGTACGGGATCAGGTACTGCTCCTTGCCCGCCTCTTTCGAGAACTTCTCGAACATCTGCTTGAAGCGGTCATAGCTGCCGATCCCCGGCTTCATCATCTTGTCCAGCGGGCCACGCTCGGTGTGTTCCGGGGCAATCTTCAGGTAGCCACCGACGTGGTGGGTGACCAGCTCCTTGACGTACTCCGGCGACTCGACAGCCAGGTCGTAGCGCAGCCCCGAGGCGATCAGGATCTTCTTCACTCCCGGCAGCGCACGCGCCTTGCGATACAGCTCGATCAGCGAGCTGTGATCGGTGTTGAGGTTCTCGCAAATACCGGGGAACACGCAGGACGGCTTGCGGCAATGGCGCTCGATCTCCGGATCCTTGCAGGCGATGCGGTACATGTTGGCGGTCGGCCCGCCAAGATCGGAGACCACGCCGGTGAAGCCCGGCACCTTGTCGCGCATCTCCTCGATCTCGCGGATGATCGACTCGTGCGAGCGGTTCTGGATGATGCGCCCCTCGTGCTCGGTGATCGAGCAGAAGGTGCAGCCACCGAAGCAGCCACGCATGATGTTCACCGAGAAGCGAATCATCTCGTAGGCCGGAATCTTCTCCTTGCCATACGCCGGGTGCGGCACACGCGCATAGGGCATGCCGAACACGTAGTCCATTTCCTCGGTGGTCATCGGAATGGGTGGCGGGTTGAACCACACATCCACCTCGCCATGCTTCTGCACCAACGCGCGGGCGTTGCCCGGGTTGGTTTCCAGGTGCAGCACGCGGTTGGCGTGGGCATAGAGCACCGGGTCGTTGCGTACCTTCTCGAACGACGGCAGGCGGATCACCGTCTTGTCGCGGGTCATGCGCGGGCTGTCGAGAATCTGCACGACCTTGGCTTCGTTGGGGTCTTCGACCTCGCCTTTGGCCTGCTCGATGGCACAGGCTTCGGTGTCCTGCGTGTTGACGTAGGGGTTGATGATCTTGTCGACGCGGCCCGGACGGTCGATACGGGTGGAATCGACCTCGAACCAGCCTTCCGGGGTGTCACGGCGAATGAAAGCCGTGCCACGCACATCGCTGATCGCCTCGACACGCTCACCACGCGACAGACGCTGGGCGATCTCCACTACGGCGCGCTCGGCATTGCCGTAGAGCAGGATGTCAGCAGTGGCATCCATCAGGATCGAGCGGCGTACCTTGTCCTGCCAGTAGTCGTAGTGGGCGATGCGGCGCAGCGAGGCCTCGATACCGCCGAGCACCACCGGCACGTGGCTGTAGGCCTCCTTGCAGCGCTGGCTGTAAACCAGGCTGGCGCGATCCGGACGCTTGCCGGCCAGGCCACCGGGCGTATAGGCATCGTCGGAGCGGATCTTCTTGTCCGCGGTGTAGCGGTTGATCATCGAGTCCATGTTGCCCGCCGCCACGCCGAAGAACAGATTCGGCTCGCCAAGCTTCATGAAGTCGTCCTTCGAACGCCAATCAGGCTGAGCGATGATACCCACGCGGAAGCCCTGAGCTTCGAGCAGGCGGCCGATAATGGCCATGCCGAACGAAGGATGATCGACGTAGGCATCACCGGTCACGATGATGATGTCGCAGCTGTCCCAGCCGAGCTGATCCATCTCTTCCCGACTCATCGGCAGGAAGGGCGCAGGCCCGAAACACTCGGCCCAGTATTTGGGATAGTCGAACAGCGGCTTGGCGGCTTGCATATTTTTTGATCAGTAGGCGGTCACGAGGGGCGCGGACTATAGCACAAATTTTGACCAAACCAGACTACTGCGCTGGGGTTTAAAGCCTCCACCGCCTGCATCATGCATCCTGCCAAACCGCTCAAAAATGCACCTTTCCACATCCAGCGCAATCGGCTTCGAAACCGAATGAAACAGGAGAAAAAAACCGCCATTTACTCGCACTAGCCATGAGCCATATTTGTTTTAGATCAATAACAAAGCTGTGCATATACTCAATCACTCGAACACTGCATTTCTGGATGCCTATGCTGCAGCGCCTCGTCTTATCGATCCTACTTCTGCTGGGGCCATGCGCCATGAGCCTGGCTGCAGCACCATTCACGCTGACGCCGAGCAGCAGCGGCCTTGCACTGAATGGAAACATTGAGTTGCTGGAGGATACACGAGGCGAGATCAATGCGGGCAACCTGGATTCAGCCGAGATACAGGCGCGCTTTCAGCCAGCCAATGGCCGCGCCAGCGTCGGCCAGAGCCTGACGCCCTGGTGGATCAAACTCACCTTGCAGCGCGACGCCGATGCCCCCGAGCAATGGGCGCTGGAAGTGGGATCGGTCACGCAACTGGATCTGCAGTTGTATCTGCCCGACGGCCAGGGTGGCTGGCATGTACGCCAGTCCGGCGAGCGTGTCGCCTTCGCAGAAAGCCGCGACCATCCGTATCGACGCATGTTGTTCAAGCTGCCCACACTGGACGAGCAGCCATTGACCCTCTACCTGCGCGTCTTCGATCCGGCCGGCAACTCCTTTCCAATGCGCATCTGGCAGCTCGACGACCTCACCCAACTGGCCACCCACGAGAATCTCGGCCTCGGCACCATCTACGGCGTCATCCTCGCGCTGCTGTTGTACAACCTGTTCATCCTCATTTCCCTGCGTGACAAGGCCTACTTCTGGTACGTGCTCACCACCGCTTTCGCCCTGGTATTCATCATCAGCATGACCGGTCATGGTGCCCAGTACCTGTGGCCCAATGGCGCGGTGCCGCCCTGGCTCGACCGCGTCACGCTGCCTTCGCTGTGGGGGCTGTTCGCCTGCCGTTTCACCCAGACCCTGCTGCAGACTCGTGTCTACGTGCGCTGGGCGCACCACCTGCTGAGCATGGCCTGCGGCATCTACATCATCGCCATCGTTCTGAACCTGTTCGGCGAACGCTACCTCGCCGCCTGGGCCATCGCCCTGCTGTCGCTGACCAGCATCCCCGCCGCACTCGGCAGCGCATTGATCCGCTGGCGCCAGGGCTTCTTCCCTGCGCAGCTGTATCTCTACGGCTATGGCCTGGTGCTCGGCAGCGTCGGCATCCTGCTGTTACGTACCACGGGCGTATTGCAACCGGCGGAATGGAATGCCTACGTGTTCCCGCTGGCGGTGGCTGCCGAGTCGATACTCTTCTCCTTCGCCCTGGCCTATCGCATCCAGATCCTCAAGCAGGAACGCGCGGTGGCCTTGCAGCAGGCCGACCGCGAGAAAACCGCACGTCTGGCACAGCTGCAGGCCAGTGCAGACGAACTGCAGGCTGCCGTGACCGCCCGCACCGCAGAACTGGCCGCCACCAATGACCAGCTTCGCGAGCGCGAGCGCGAGCTCAGGCACGCCGCCTTCCACGACCTGCTGACCGAGCTGCCCAACCGCCGCTATCTGGTCGAACGCTGCGAGTCGGCTCTGGCCCATGCGCAGCGGCACAATGAAAGCGTGGCGCTGATGCTGATCGACCTGGATCACTTCAAACCGATCAATGACCGCTTCGGCCACGCGGCAGGCGACCTGATGCTGCAGGTGATCGCCAAACGCCTGCGCGAACATGTCCGCGCGGGGGATGCAGTGGCACGCTTGGGTGGTGATGAGTTCGCCGCACTGATCTGCGGCAGCGATGCCGAAAGCCAGGCCCGCGAGATTGCCGCACGCCTGCTGGCCGAGCTGTCGGAACCCGTGCACTACGGCGCCGAACGCCTGCGGGTGACCATCAGCATCGGCGTCGCGCTCTATCCATCCCACGCGAACAATTTCACCGGCCTGTACAAGATCGCCGATCAGGCGCTCTACCGCGTCAAGGAACTGGGCCGCTCAGGTGCACGCGTGCACGGCGACGATGGTGAGCTGAGCGAACAGGCCTGCCTGCAACTCGATGTGCTGAAAGTGCCGAGCGGACTGGTCTAGTTCCGCTGGGCGGGTCGCACCCGCCCTATCAGAGCGCCCACTAGCCGATATAACGACGAGGCACACGGGCGGTGACCTTGGTCAGCAGCTCGTAGCCGATGGTGCCGCAAGCGGCCGCCACCTCATCCACCGGTAGGCTCGCCCCCCATAGTTCCACCGACGAATCGATATCGGCCTCCGGCAAGTCGGTGATATCGATTGCCAGCATGTCCATCGATACCCGGCCAACCAGCGCTGCACGCTGGCCCGACACCAGCACCGGCGTACCGCTCGGGGCGTGGCGCGGGTAGCCGTCGGCGTAGCCACAACTGACCGTGGCAATTCGCGATGGGCGCTCGGCCACCCAGGTCGCGCCATAACCGACGCTGTCGCCTACCGCGACTTCGCGCACGGCGATCACCCTTGCTGCCAGGGTCATCGCTGGTTTCAGACCGAGCGCAGAGACGCCAAGGTCGGCAAAAGGCGTGGCGCCGTAAAGCATGATGCCGGGACGCAACCAATCCATATGCGCAGCAGGGATAGTGAGCACGGCTGCCGAATTGGCCAGTGAGCGGTGATCGAAATCGAGATCCAGCACATCGAGAAAGCGCTCGACCTGCTGCTCGGTCAATGGGTGGCTGCGCTCGTCGGCACAGGCGAAGTGGCTGATCAGATTGAGCTCGGCCACCTGCGCAGCGCCTTGCAGGTGCGCATGCCACTGACGCAAATCGGCAGCATCGAAACCCAGGCGATGCATCCCTGAGTCCAGCTTGAGCCAGACGTTGAGCGGTCGCGACAGCTCGCTGACAAGCAGCGCCGCTGCCTGCACTGCACTCTGCACCACCACGTCCAGACCGAGCTGGGCGGCGATGGCATATTCACCGGCCTCGAAGCAGCCTTCGAGCAGCAGGATGCGCGCTTCGCCATGCATCGCACGCACCTCTGCCGCCTCCTCCAGGCTGGCTACGGCGAAACCGTCAGCCACCTCATGCAGCGCCGTGACCACCTCACGCACACCATGCCCATAGGCGTTGGCCTTGACCACGGCGAACGCCTGGCGTCCTGGCGCGCAGCGCTTGGCGACAGCGTAATTGTGGGCGATGGCGGAAAGGTCGACGATGGCGGCAAGCGGACGCATGACTGAAGGCCTGAACGAAAAACGGGCGCCCATCTTAACCGCTGGACGCCCGTTTTCATTGATCTGTGCCACGCCCTCATGGCTGCGAAAACCATCGCAGGGAGGGCAGGACGCACGGAGCACACAGCCAGCGAAGGGGCCATGTGCTCGTGAGAGTGGCTACAGGAGGTCTGGATCTATTCGTCGTCGAACTGATAACTGCCCGGCGCCAGGTTCTCGAAGCGTGAGTACTTGCCGAGGAAAGCCAGACGCGCCGTACCCAACGGACCGTTACGCTGCTTGCCGATGATGATTTCCGCCACCCCCTTGTACTCGGTCTCAGGGTGGTACACCTCGTCGCGGTACACGAACAGGATGATGTCGGCGTCCTGCTCGATCGCACCGGATTCACGCAAGTCGGAGTTGATCGGGCGCTTGTTGGGACGCTGCTCCAGACCCCGGTTGAGCTGCGACAGGGCGATGACCGGACAGTTGAATTCCTTGGCCAGACCTTTGAGCGAGCGCGAAATCTCGGAGATTTCGTTGACCCGGCTGTCGCCACTGGAACCCGGAATCTGCATCAGCTGCAGGTAGTCGACCATGATCAGGCCGATCTCGCCATGCTCACGGGCCAGCCGGCGGGTACGCGCACGCATCTCGCTCGGGGAAATACCGGCGGTATCGTCGATGAACAGCTTGCGGTCGTTGAGCAGGTTGACCGCGCTGGTCAGCCGCGGCCAATCGTCGTCATCCAGTTGGCCGGCACGCACCTTGGTCTGGTCGATACGCCCCAGCGAGGCGAGCATACGGATGACGATGGACTCCGAAGGCATCTCCAGGGAGTACACCAGGATCGCCTTGTCGCTGCGCATCAGCGCGTTTTCCACCAGGTTCATGGCGAAGGTGGTCTTACCCATCGACGGACGGCCAGCGACGATGATCATATCGGCCGGTTGCAGGCCGCTGGTCAGGTTGTCCAGGTCGTCGAAGCCGGTAGACAAACCGGTAATCGCATCGCCGTTGTTGAACAGTGTGTCGATACGGTCGATGGCCTTGACCAGAATGTCATTGATGCCCACCGGGCCACCGGTTTTCGGTCGATCTTCAGCGATCTGGAAGATCAAGCGTTCGGCTTCGTCGAGAATCTCCTCGCCGGTACGGCCTTCCGGGGCGTAGGCACTGTCGGCGATCTCATTGCTGATACCGATCAGCTTTCGCAAGGTGGCGCGCTCGCGAATGATCTGCGCATAGGCCTTGATGTTGGCTACCGACGGTGTGTTCTTGGCCAGCTCGGCGAGATAAGCCAGGCCGCCGACCTGCGACAACTGTCCTTCCTTGTCCAACTGCTCGGACAGGGTCACCACGTCGAACGGTTCATTACGCTCGGCCAGCTTGAAAATGGCGCGAAAGATCAGCCGATGGTCGTGACGATAGAAGTCGACGTCGGATACCCCATCGAGCACGCGCTCCCAGGCGTTGTTGTCGAGCATCAGGCCACCCAACACCGCCTGTTCCGCCTCGATGGAGTGCGGAGGCACTTTCAGGGCAGCAGTCTGCAGGTCGTATTGCTCGGGAATGGTGATGTCGTTCATAGGCTCGGGAAAAAAATGCTGCGATAGAAAAACAAAGGGCACGGATCGCAAGAGCGATACCGTGCCCGATTGTCAGCAGACCTGCACCGGAGTGCAAGCCCGCTTGGCGGCTGCTTAATTAAGCGGCAACCACGATCACCTTGACGGTGGCTTCGACGTCGGTGTGCAGGTGCACAGCTACGTCGTACTCGCCAACCTGGCGAATGGTGCCGTTCGGCAGACGCACTTCAGCCTTGGCCACTTCAACGCCGGAGGCGGTCAGGGCGTCAGCGATGTCGTGGGTGCCGATGGAACCGAACAGCTTGCCTTCATCGCCAGCGGTGGCGGTGATGGTGACTTCCAGCTCAGCCAGCTGAGCAGCACGAGATTCAGCGGAAGCTTTCTTCTCGGCAGCGGCTTTTTCCAGCTCGGCGCGACGTGCTTCGAAAGCAGCGACGTTGGCTTCGGTGGCAGCGGTAGCTTTGCCTTGCGGCAGCAGGAAGTTACGGCCGTAACCAGCCTTAACGTTCACTTTGTCGCCCAGGTTGCCCAGATTGGCGATTTTTTCCAGCAGGATGACTTCCATTTGGGTCTTACCTCTTAACTTTTAACCTTCACCGTTCGTGGGGCCACTCTTGCGAGCGAGGCGACCACGAAAATCAAACAGACTGTCGACAAGGGCCAGGACAACCAGCAGCGGATAGATCAGGTGCATTACCACCAGCAGCGTCACGTACAGCCCGACCAGCCAGAAGCGGCCGAGCCCACCCTTTTCCACCAGGCCGTGCACCAGGGCGACCCCAGCGACCAGCAACGGCACACTGCACAGCGGCGTCAGCATGCCCATTTCCGGCCCCAGATTAGGGCCGATCAGCATGCCCGCCAGCAGTAACAGCGCCTGCGGCAGAGACAGTCTCAGGGCACGAAACTCACGCCCGAAACCACCCGGGTTGTACAACGCTGCCTGCCAGTAACGCCCAAGGATCAGGCTCAGCAGGCTGACGACCTGCAGCAAGGACGCCATCAGTCCGATCAGCACCGGTGTAATCAGGCCCTCGAGGCGCGCGCGTTCGTCCACCGACATCTGTTGGTGAACCCCGTCGAGCATGGTCGGCAGGAGCTTCTTCAGCTCACCGGCCATGGCCTCGATGGGTTCGCGGAAAACCGCCCCAAGAATCAGCCCATACACCAGGCCCAGCACCACACTGCACAGCAGTATGCGGTTCCACGACCAGCCAGCGCGCAAAAACAACGCCAGCCCCAGCGCACCACCAAGCACCAGCAAGGTGCGGGGTTCGCCGAAATACCACCAGACAAGCGCCGGTAGCATGGCCCACGCCAGGATGCCGATGGCATCGTTGGCTCCGCGCCGCAGCAGCACCAGGCTCCCGGCGGCGGCACTCAACCAGAACAACAGCGGCATCGCTGCCGACCCGACCACCACGAGGGTGGCCTGCATACGGCCGCGCATGATGTATTCAGCAAGGGCGCGCATGCGATCTATTCCTTAACTCTTGTCGACCGTCCGGTCTCAGCGGCCGTGGCTGTCGGTGTAGGGCAGCAGGGCCAGGAAGCGGGCGCGCTTGATAGCGGTGGCCAGCTGACGCTGATAACGAGCCTTGGTACCGGTGATACGGCTAGGAACGATTTTGCCGGTTTCCGAGATGTAGGCTTTCAGAGTGTTGAGATCTTTGAAATCGATCTCTTTCACGTCTTCAGCGGTGAAGCGGCAGAATTTACGACGACGGA
Source organism: Pseudomonas berkeleyensis (assembly GCF_014109765.1). Lineage (NCBI taxonomy): Bacteria > Pseudomonadati > Pseudomonadota > Gammaproteobacteria > Pseudomonadales > Pseudomonadaceae > Pseudomonas > Pseudomonas berkeleyensis. Next base: position 797,842 of record NZ_CP059139.1, on the reverse strand, counting down.
AGAAACGTGCCATGTGATTGGCTCCTCAATAGATCCGTGGATTACTCGTCAGCGTTGTCGCTGTCGTTGCTGTCGCTGTCATCGCCGTCGTTGGACTCGGCGTTTTCAGGACGTTCACGACGCTCGCGGCGCTCACTGCGGTTTTCTTCGGCCTTCAGCATCTCGGACTGGCCAGTGACGGCCTCGTCGCGACGGATGACCAGGTTACGGATCACGGCGTCGTTGTAGCGGAAGTTGTCTTCCAGCTCGGCCAGGGCCTTGCCGGTGCACTCTACGTTGAGCATCACGTAGTGGGCTTTGTGGACGTTGTTGATGGCGTAAGCCAGCTGACGACGGCCCCAGTCTTCCAGGCGGTGGATTTTGCCACCGTCTTCTTCGATCAGCTTGGTGTAACGCTCGACCATGCCGCCGACTTGCTCGCTCTGATCCGGGTGAACCAGAAAGATGATTTCGTAATGACGCATAAATGCTCCTTACGGGTTGTAGCCTGCCAACAAAGGTGGTCAGGCAAGGAGTGGGTTTTCTCGTGATGAGCTTGCTGGACGGTGGGCGCGAAAAGGCCTGCCGTCACGGCAAGGGGCGCCATTCTAGAGAAGCCCCTCGCCGCACGCAAGGCGGATTGGCGATTATTTGAACAACAGCTGGAGGCTAAAACGTAGGGCGAACTCAGGAGCGAAGCGAACAGTCCGCCAATCATAGCCTGCAGCCCGCAAGGCGTACTGCTTCGCGAGTACGCCCTACCACACTGCATGGATGCAGTAGGTAGAGCGACGCAGGATGCCAAAGCCGAGTACGCCCTACCGTAGCGCTTTGCCCTATGCCTTGCGCTTGGCCTGACGCTGACGCACTGCCTCGAACAGACAGACGCCGGTGGCGACCGAGACGTTGAGGCTGCTGACACTGCCAGCCATTGGCAGCTTGACCAGATAGTCGCAGTGCTCGCGAGTCAGGCGACGCATGCCTTTGCCCTCGGCGCCCATGATCAGCACCGTTGGCCCGGTCATGTCCTGCTGATAGACCTCCTGCTCGGCCTCGCCGGCCGTACCGACCACCCACAAGCCGCGCTGCTGCAACTTCTCCAGACTGCGCGCCAGGTTGGTCACCGCCACCAGCGGAATCACCTCGGCAGCGCCGCAGGCCACCTTGCGTACCGTGGCGTTGAGGGTTGCCGATTTGTCCTTGGGTACGATTACCGCCAGCGCACCGGCGGCATCCGCCGTACGCAGGCAGGCCCCCAGGTTGTGCGGATCGGTCACGCCATCGAGTACCAGCAGCAAAGGCGGGCCTTCGCAGCGATCGAGCAACTCCTCGAGCATCGCTTCGCCCCAGACCTGGCTGGGGCTGACATCGGCAACCACACCCTGGTGCACGCCCTCGACCCAGGCATCCATCTCACGGCGCTCGCACTGCCCCACTTTCACGCGAGACTGCGCAGCCAGCTCCAGCAAGGGTTGCACCCGGGGATCGCTACGGCCATCAGCCAGCCAGACCTGCTTCACCCGCTTGGGGTGATGACGCAGCAAGGCTTCTACGGCATGTACGCCGTAGATCTTTTCCAGATCACTCATGACTTGGCCTTACGCTTGCGCGGTTTGCCTGCAGGTGGCGGGGCACTGTCGCCACGCCCGGAGCCTTTGCGCGAACCACCGGCAGGTTTGCTCGCCGACTTGCCACTCGCACCCTTGCCAGCCTTGGCGCCGGCCAGGAGCGCCTTCTTCACGTCTCGGCTCTTCTGCACGTCGGTATTGCCCATGCTCGGCGCCTTGCCAGCGCGCCCGCTACGACCAACGGCCTCACGCTCAGCGGCCTGGGACAGCTCGAATTCGATCTTGCGCTCGTCGAGATCGACGCGCATGACCTTGACCTCGACGCTATCGCCCAGACGGAAGCTGCGCCCACTGCGCTCGCCGGACAGACGATGATGCACGGGGTCGAAGTGGTAGTAATCCGCCGGCAGCGCGGTGACATGCACCAGGCCTTCGACATAGATATCGCGCAGCTCGACGAAGATACCGAAGCCGGTCACGGCGGTGATCACCCCGGCGAAGGTCTCGCCGACACGATCTTGCATGAACTCGCACTTGAGCCAGTTGACCACGTCGCGCGTGGCCTCGTCGGCACGTCGCTCGGTCATCGAGCACTGCTCGCCGAGTTTTTCCAGCGCGGCTTCGTCATAAGGATAAATACGTGCACGCGGCATGATCGTCGCACCGGCACGGCGCACGTGCGGTGTATCGGCCTTGGAGCGGATCACGCTGCGAATCGCACGGTGCACCAGCAGATCCGGATAACGACGAATCGGCGAGGTGAAGTGGGTGTACGCCTCGTAGTTCAGGCCGAAGTGGCCGTTGTTATCGGAGCTGTAAACCGCCTGACTGAGCGAGCGCAGCATCACGGTCTGGATCAGGTGGTAATCCGGACGCTCACGGATGCTCTCCAACAGTTTCTGGTAGTCCTTGGGCGACGGGCCGTCCTTGGACTTGCCACGCTGCAACGACAGACCGAGCTCGCCGAGGAAGGCCTTGAGCTTCTCCAGACGCTCCTGCGGCGGGCCGTCGTGCACACGATAGAGCGAGGGGATTTCATGCTTCTGCATGAACTGCGCGGTGGCCACGTTGGCAGCCAGCATGCATTCCTCGATCAGTTTGTGCGCGTCGTTGCGCTGGGTCGGACGAATTTCGTCGATCTTGCGATCCGAGCCGAAGACTATACGCGTCTCCTGAGTTTCGAAATCGATGGCGCCACGCTCGTGACGAGCGGCCAGCAGCACCTGATACAGCGCATAGAGCTGCTTGAGGTGCGGCAGGATTTCCTTGTACTCGCTGCGCAGGGCCTTGCCTTCGGCACCCTTCGGATCTTCCAGCATGTAGCTGACCTTGTTGTAGGTCAGGCGTGCATGGGAATGGATCACCGCTTCATAGAACTGGTAGTCGACCAGTTGCCCGCTCTTGGACATGCTCATTTCGCAGACCATCGCCAAGCGATCGACATGCGGATTGAGCGAGCACAGGCCGTTGGACAGCTCCTCCGGCAACATCGGCACCACCCGCTCGGGGAAGTACACCGAGTTGCCGCGCTCGGTGGCTTCGGCGTCCAGCGCCGAGCCGACCTTGACGTAGTGCGACACATCAGCGATCGCCACGTAGAGCTTCCAGCCGCCGGAGAACAGCTTCCAGCGACTGCTGTTCTTCTCGCAGTAAACGGCGTCATCGAAGTCGCGCGCGTCTTCACCGTCGATGGTGACGAACGGCAGATGGCGCAGATCGATGCGCTTCTCCTTGTCCTTCTCTTCCACCTCGGGCTTGAGCTTGCGAGCTTCCTTGATCACCGCCTCGGGCCAGACATGCGGAATATCGTAGCTGCGCAGGGCAACGTCGATTTCCATGCCCGGCGCCATGTAGTTGCCGATCACCTCGACGATGTCACCCTGCGGCTGGAAGCGCGAAGTGGGCCAGTGGGTAATCTTGATCTCGACGAACTGGCCAACGCGGGCGTTCTTGGTACGGCCCGGGGTGACCAGCACTTCCTGCTGGATCTTCGGGTTGTCGGCGACCACGAAACCGATGCCGTTCTCTTCGTAGTAACGGCCAACGATGCTCTCATGGGCGCGCTCGATTACCTCGACGATGCCGCCTTCGCGGCGACCACGGCGATCGAAACCGGCAACCCGCACCAATGCGCGATCACGGTCGAACACCAGGCGCATCTGCGCTGGGCTGAGGAACAGGTCGTCACTGCCGTCATCGGGCACGAGGAAGCCAAAGCCATCGCGGTGACCGCTGATGCGACCGCAGATCAGATCGAGCTTGTCCACCGGCGCATATGTCCCACGGCGGGTATAGATGAGCTGGCCGTCGCGCTCCATGGCGCGCAGACGGCGGCGCAAGGCCTCCAGCTGATCTTCGGTATGCAGGCCGAACTCTTCGACCAGTTGTTCACGACTGGCTGGCGCACCGCGCTCGGCCAGGTGCGAAAGAATCAGCTCACGGCTGGGGATGGGATTTTCGTATTTTTCCGCCTCGCGGGCGGCCTCGGGATCGAGGGATTGCCAATCGGCCATGTAGGAAGGATTACCTATGCTTATGTATAGAGGTGTATGCCATTTGCCTATTGAAGCGCGAAAACGACTTTCGCGGCAGCTTTTCCGGCGACAATAATTTTTTCAGGGTCAGGGGTTTACAAGGTAAATGCCCGCCCGTATAGTTCGCGCCCACAGCGTCGAGCAGACGTTGTAACACGAAGCAGATGAGGAATCATCGGTTTCAGTGCCCAGGTGGCGGAATTGGTAGACGCGCTGGTTTCAGGTATCAGTGACTTAACGGTCGTGGAAGTTCGAGTCTTCTCCTGGGCACCAAATTTCGTGAAGCAGCTTGATAACCTGCTTTGCAAATAACGGATGCAACGCTCCGTGTCGGTAACGACGAACATTGCTGCAGTGCCCAGGTGGCGGAATTGGTAGACGCGCTGGTTTCAGGTATCAGTGGCTTAACGGCCGTGGAAGTTCGAGTCTTCTCCTGGGCACCAAATTTCAAAAAACCGAGCTAAGGCTCGGTTTTTTATTGCCCGCAAAAAAGCACCCCACCTCGCACGCACCGCCAAGACCGCAGAGCAGCGAGGTGCGCACAGCGCACCCTACACCTTGAACTGCCCCAGACTGGCCTTGAGTTGCGCCGCCAGCTCATCGAGCGCTCGCGCGTTGCCAGCAATCGCCGCCACGGCTTCGGCAGCACGCTGCGCCTCAGCATGAATGACCTCAACCCTGCCGCGTACGGCACCAGCCCCCTCCGCCTGATGCGCTGCTGCCTGAGTGGCGGTAGTGATTGCGCCATGCACATCATCGACAGACTGCTGTACCGACTGCTGCAGGCGCGCACTGTCGCGCAGCACCTCCAACCCCTCGCTACCCTGCTCACCAGCCTGGGCGATAGCTGCCACCGCCTCACGCGCGCCACGTTGCAGAGCGGCGATATGAGTCTGAATATCACCAGTGGACTGCTGCGTCTTGCTGGCCAGAGCCCGCACCTCATCCGCCACCACAGCAAAGCCACGCCCACTCTCGCCCGCGCGCGCCGCCTCAATGGCCGCGTTGAGCGCCAGCAGGTTGGTTTGCTCGGCGATGGACTGAATCACCGTCAGCACCACTTCGATCTGCTCGCTCTGCTTGGCCAGCCGCTCGATTACCGCCGAACCGTCAGCCACGCGCGCCACCAAGCCCTCGATCAATGACGACAAGCGCTGGGCGATAGCAGCGTTCTCATGCGCGGCCTGGCGAATGCTGTCCACCCGCCGCAACGCTTCGTGCATGGCCTGGCTTTCCGCCTGCGCCTCATCGGCCATGCGCTCGAGCGCCTGCAGACTGCCCGCCACCTCGTCGCGCTGACGCCCAGCAGCCGCTTCAGCCGCTACGCCGCGCTGGGTCAGACTGCGAATCTGCTCACCGGTACGCAGCGCCACTTCTCCCGACTCACGAACGATAGGCTGCAGCTTGGCAATGAAACGGTTGACCGCATCCGCCATCTCGCCCACTTCGTCCTGGCTATCGATACTCACACGCCGGGTCAGATCGCCCTCGCCCGCCGCCAGATCGTTCAGCGCCGCGCTGAGCAGACGCAAACGGCTGAGCACCCGCCAGCCAAGCACCAGCGCCACCACGACCATGGCCAGCGCCCCGACGATCAACAAGCCCAAAGCGATGTTCCAGCGCAATGAATCCGCCGCCACCCGCACCGACTCACCACCATTGCGCGCCATTTCCTGGGTGTAACGCTCGGCCGACTGCAAACGCTCGCGCAGCGCCCGGGTAGCCTCCTCGGAAGCACCCGCCAGACTGCTATCGACCAATTCCCCCGCGCCGCCGACCAGCGCCGTGAAACGACCATCCAGCGCTGTCAGCTCCTTTTCGACCACATCCAGCGACAACCCCATCTGCACCTTGCCGATCTGTGCGCCCATTGGATTGATACTGGCCTCAACCACATAGACGCGCGCATCACGCGATGCCGCGTCGACCAGCTTGTCCAACGGCGAGTCACCCTGCCCCGCCGCGATCAGCTCGCGCACCTGAGCACTGCTGCGATTGAAGTTGCGCGTCAGCCGCTTGCCTTCACCGTCGTAGATGATGGCGAACAGCACGGCCGGTTCCTGCTGAGCGATACGCGTGAGCGCGGTCAGCGCCGGAATATCCAGATCCCAGATGGATTTCGGAGCGACGCCTGCGAGCAATTGCGCCAGCGCCTGGCCGGATTGCTTGAGATTGCCTTCAAGCACGACACGAAGCTGCTGCTGCTCATCCTTCAATTGCCCGGAAAGCCCTTCACCAAGACGGGTGCGGGTACTGCTGGCCAACGCTGCCAGGCCCTGACTCATCTCGCGCTCAGCCATGCTCAACTCTTCGCCCAGGCGGCGACTCTCACCACCCAGACGCTGCGCCAGATCCTCGACCATGCCGTCGACCGAAGCACGCATCAACCACACCGCCAGCCCGACCTGCACCAGCATGGCCAGACCGAGCGCAACGAACACAGGGCGCAGCAAGCGGCTGCGCAACATGGAAAGGATGGCGAACACTGGGGACACTCCTCAACGACCGTATCAGCTATAACGGCGACTTCCGGGATTTATTGAGCACAAGCAAAGCGCATGCCCAGGCTCGCACTGAAAAACGGCGATAAACCAACCAACAGCCAGCAGTATGGGCGCAAAACGCGCCAGTGGCGCCGCCCAGCAAAACAAACACCACGAACAGGAAGGCAACAAAAAAGCCGCCCGAAGGCGGCTCTTTCAGCTCGACAAACGTCGATCAGGCGAACGGATGACGCAGTACGATGGTTTCGTTGCGATCCGGACCGGTGGAGATGATGTCGATCGGCGCACCGACCAGCTCTTCCACGCGCTTGATATAGGCACGAGCGGCCTCCGGCAGCTCTTCCAGGCTCTTGGCGCCCAGGGTGGACTCGCTCCAACCCGGCATTTCCTCGTAGACCGGCTGCAGGCCGATGTAGCTGTCAGCATCGGTCGGCGCATCGACCAGCACCTGACCATTGGCATCCTTGTAGCCGGTGCAGATACGGATGGTTTCCAGACCGTCGAGCACGTCCAGCTTGGTCAGGCACAGGCCGGAGATGCTGTTGATCTCGATGGCGCGACGCAGGATCACGGCATCGAACCAGCCGCAGCGACGGGCACGACCAGTGGTGGCACCGAACTCATGGCCACGCTTGGCGAGGAAGGCGCCGATATCGTCGAACAGTTCGGTCGGGAACGGGCCGGAACCGACACGGGTGGTGTAGGCCTTGGTGATACCGAGGATGTAATCCAGGTACAGCGGGCCGAAACCAGAGCCAGTGGCAATGCCGCCAGCGGTGGTGTTGGAGCTGGTGACGTAAGGGTAGGTGCCGTGGTCGATGTCCAGCAACGAGCCCTGAGCACCTTCGAACATGATGTCCTTACCGTCACGGCGCAGGTCATGCAGCACGGCGGTGACGTCGGCCATCATCGGCTTGAGCAGCTCGGCGTACTCCATGCACTCATCCAGAGTCTTCTGGAAGTCGATGGCCGGCTCTTTGTAGAAGTTGACCAGCTGGAAGTTGTGGTAATCCAGCAACTCACCCAGCTTGGCGGCAAAACGCTCGCGATGGAACAGGTCACCGACGCGCAGACCGCGACGAGCCACCTTGTCCTCGTAAGCAGGGCCAATACCGCGGCCGGTGGTGCCGATCTTGGCATCGCCACGCGCCTTCTCGCGCGCCTGATCCAGGGCCACATGATAGGACAGGATCAGCGGGCAGGCCGGGCTGATGCGCAGACGCTCGCGCACCGGTACGCCCTTCTCTTCCAGCTTGGTGATCTCGCGCATCAGCGCATCAGGTGCGACGACCACACCATTGCCGATCAGGCACTCGACGCCTTCACGCAAGATGCCGGACGGAATCAGGTGCAGGACGGTCTTCTCACCATCGATCACCAGGGTGTGGCCAGCATTGTGGCCGCCCTGGTAACGCACGACTGCGGCAGCCTGCTCGGTGAGCAGATCGACGATCTTGCCCTTGCCCTCATCACCCCATTGGGTGCCCAGGACGACGACATTCTTACCCATAAACTTGTCCTCTTCGCGCAAGCTTCGATGCCGGCCGCGGGCCGGCGAAAATGAATTCAGGACGCCAGGGGCGCCACCTGCCAACGTCCATCGCGCAGCGCCAGCAGGCGGTCACAGCCTGCCTCGCGCGCATCCGCCTCGCTCTGCCCGGGCAGCGCCTGTACCACGCGCTCGCCCTCACCACGCAGACGACGAACGGCCTGCCACAGATAGAGGTCATGATTGTCCGGCGCCCAGACGCCACTCACCACCTCATCCAGACGCATGTCACCCAAGGTCACCAGGGTCTTCAGGTCGGTGGAAAAACCAGTCGCCGGGCGCGCCCGGCCAAATACCGCACCGGTGTCGTCGTAACGACCACCTTGAGCGATGGCACCACCCTCACCAGGCACAAAGGCAGCGAATACCACCCCGGTGTGATAGTTGTAGCCACGCAACTCACCCAGGTCGAAGTACAGCGGCAACTCCGGATAACGCAGCTCCAGAGCATCAGCAATGGCCACCAGTTCATCGAGCGCGGCGTGCACTTCATCGGGCGCCTCGACCAAAGCAGCCTGAGCCAGATCCAGCACGTCACGCCCACCGCACAGCTCGGCCAGCGAGCGCAGCATGCTGCCCAGCCCTGCCGGCAGAGCCGCGGTCAGGGTTTCGATTTCATCCATGGCCTTGCGCTGCAATGCATCGAACAGTTGCTGCTCGGCCTCACCTGACAGACCAGCGGCGCGCGCCAGGCCACGGTAGATACCGACATGACCGAGATCCATGTGCACGTCCGGCACCGCAGCCAGCTCCAGGGTTTCCACCAGCAGACTGATCACTTCGATGTCACTGGCCGGGCTGGCATCGCCATAGAGCTCGGCGCCGAGCTGAATCGGGCTGCGCGAAGTGGTCAATGCACGCGGTTTGGCATGCAGCACACTACCGGCATAGCACAGACGGCTGGGGCCTTCGCGGCGCAAGGTGTGCGCATCGATGCGCGCAACCTGCGGCGTGATGTCGGCACGAAAGCCCATCTGCCGACCAGATAGCGGATCGGTGACCTTGAAGGTACGCAGGTCGAGATCCTGGCCAGCGCCAGTGAGCAGGGATTCCAAGTACTCGATATGAGGGGTGACGACGAACTCGTAACCCCAGCGTTGAAACAGATCCAGCACCTGGCGGCGTGCCGCCTCGATGCGCGCCGCTTCCGGCGGCAGTACTTCTTCGATGCCATCTGGCAGCAGCCAGCGGTCTACCGTTGCCATTTCGCCATTCCCCTCTTGAACCGGGCGGCACAAGCCTTCAGTGAAGCAGATAAAGAAGAGCTGTTCCCAGCAGCATGCTGGCCAGCCCCATCAGGCGCAGTCGGTGGTCGGACAGGCGAATTGCCTGCAATACCGCTCCGCGCCAATGACGCGGATAGAGGAAGGGCAGGATGCCTTCCAGCACCAATACCAGACACAGTGCGATGCCAAGTTCCTGCCACATGATTCCCACAGACGCAAAAAAGCCGGGATTTTCCCGGCTGCCGCATGATACCACGTTTTACTTCGAGGTCACCCTGGCGACGCATCGCGCCGCCAGGGTTGCCGATCAACGCTTGGACTTTTCCAGGTAGCGGAAGAAATCGCTACTCGGGTCAAGCACCAGCACATCGCGCTTGTCAGCGAAGCTTTCGCGGTACGCCTGCAGACTACGGTAGAAGGAGTAGAACTCCTGATCCTGACCATAGGCGGCAGCGTAGATGGCGGCAGCCTGGGCGTCACCATCACCGCGCAGCTCTTCGGACTCACGATAAGCCTCAGCCAGAAGTACGCGACGCTGACGATCGGCATCAGCGCGAATACCTTCAGCCAATTCACGACCCTTGGCGCGGTGCTCGCGGGCTTCCCGCTCACGCTCCGTGCTCATCCGCTCGAACACGCTACGGTTGACTTCACGCGGCAGATCGATGGCCTTGACTCGCACATCGACAACCTCGATGCCCAGCTCACGCTCGGCAGCACGGTTGAGGGTCGCAGTCACGTCAGCCATCAATGCATCACGCTCGCCGGATACCGACTCGTGCAGAGTACGCTTACCGAACTGGTCACGCAGCGAAGCTTCCAGACGACGCGCCAGACGCTCATCAGCGACTTGCTTCATGCCGGAGGTGGCCTGATAGAAGCGCTCGGCATCCTTCACCCGCCATTTGGCATAGGCGTCGACCATCAGCGCCTTCTTTTCCAGGGTGAGGAAACGAGAAGACGTCGAATCCAGCGTCAGCAAACGGCCGTCGAAGATACGCACCTGGTTGACGTAGGGGATCTTCACATGCAGGCCAGGCTGCACATCAGGCTGAACCACTCGCCCGAACTGCAACAGCACCGCACGCTCGGTCTGCGCGACGATGTAGAAGCTGTTCCACGCCACCAGGGCCACAACCACGGCCACGATCAGGCCGATCAGGGACTTGTTGCTCATCAACGGCCCTCCCGAGTACGCAGGTTACGCTGCGACAGATCGCTGCTCAGCGGCACGGCCGAATCACGCGTTGTCGAATTGCTGCTGTTGGCAGAACTGGAGGAAGAGGCACCGCCACGGCTGTCGATCATCTTGTCCAGCGGCAGATAGAGCAGGTTGTTCTGCCCCTTGTCGCCAGTGACTAGAACCTTGCTGGTGTTGCTCATCATTTCCTGCATGGTGTCCAGGTACAGACGCTCACGAGTGACCTCAGGCGCCTTGCGGTACTCGGTCACCAGCTTGGTGAAACGATCAGCCTCACCCTGGGCGCGAGCGATGATCTCGTCGCGATAACCGTTGGCTTCCTCCAGCAGACGCTGGGCCTGGCCGCGCGCTTCCGGAATCACGCCATTGGCGTAGGACTCGGCCTGGTTCTTCTCACGCTGCTCGTCTTCACGCGCACGGATCACGTCATCGAACGCTTCCTGCACCTCACGCGGCGCAGCGGCACTCTGGATGTTCACCTGGGTGATGGTGATACCGGTGCGATAGTTGTCGAGGAAGCGCTGCAGGCGCTCACGCACCTCAGTGGCCATCAGCTCACGACCTTCGGTCAGCACCTGATCCATCTCGGTGGAGCCCACGACGTGACGCACGGCGCTGTCGGTCGCATGCTGCAGGCTGACTTCCGGCTGGTCGACGTTGAGTACGAAGTCCTGCAAGTTGCTGACGCGATACTGCACGGTCAGTGGCACTTCGATGATGTTCTCGTCCTCGGTCAGCATCGCGCCTTGCTTGCTATAGGCACGCTCACGAGTGACGTTCTCCTGGAACTTGCGATCGATCGGCGGGAAGTAGATGTTCAGACCCGGCCCAACGGTCTCATGGTATTTGCCGAAGCGCAGCACCACGGCCTGCTCCTGCTCGTCCACCACATAGATCGCACTGTAAAGCCAGATCACCGCCAACAGGCCGAGACCAACGAACAGCAGACCGAAGCCACCGCCACCACTGCTGCGTCCGGAATCGTCGTCACCACGTTTCTTACCGCCGCCGAACAAGCCATTGAGGCTTTCTTGCAGCTTGCGGAACGCTTCGTCGAGATCCGGCGGGCCCTGGCGCCCACCGCCTTTGCGGCCGCCCCAAGGGTCTTGATTGTTCGAGTTTCCACCCGGCTCATTCCAAGCCATAGCGTTCTCCGTACTGATAAAGCAAAGGCGCGCCCACGGCGCGCCGGCCAATGCTACCCAAAGCCCTATGGAGACAGCAAAGCCACTGTCCCAGGCTTTATTGCAAAGTATGTTGCTCGATGAACGCCTGAGGCTCCAAGCCCTCGCGGGACACCAGGCGATTGAGTTCGACTCTCGGCAGTCGCACCGACAGCAGACTCTGCCCCAGCTCATCGTGTCCTTCGTTTTGCACTGCGCCCAGGGCGAAAAACTGTGCACGAAGCCGTCCGAGGCGTTGCGGCAATTGCAGGGTGCCGACGAACAAATCATCGCCAAGCAGCTCTGCCACAGCCTGACGCAACAATTCCAGGCCACGCCCCTCACGAGCAGATAACCAGACTCGCTGCGGCCTGCCATCTGCATCGCGTTGAATCTGCGGCTCGACACCATCCAACAAATCCAGCTTGTTGTATACCTCGAGCATCGGTAATTCGTGCGCGCCGATCTCCTTGAGCACAGCTTGCACCTGCTCGATCTGCGCCATGCGCTCAGGTTCATGGGCATCGATCACGTGCAGCAGCAGATCGGAATTGCTCGACTCTTCCAGCGTAGCGCGGAAGGCCTCGACCAGCTTGTGCGGCAGGTGGCGAATGAAACCCACGGTATCGGCCAGCACGATGGGACCGAGGTCGTCGAGTTCCAGACGACGCAGGGTCGGGTCAAGCGTGGCGAAGAGCTGGTCGGCCGCATACACATCGGAAGTGGTCAACGCGTTGAACAGCGTGGACTTGCCGGCGTTGGTGTAACCGACCAGGGAAACCGAAGGAATGTCCGCGCGCTTGCGCCCGCGCCGCGCCTGTTCACGCTGGCTACGCACCTTCTCGAGCTTTTGCTTGATCTGGCGAATACGCACACGCAGCAGGCGGCGGTCGGTTTCCAGCTGGGTTTCACCCGGGCCGCGCAGACCGATACCACCCTTCTGCCGCTCAAGGTGAGTCCAGCCACGCACCAGACGCGTGCTCATATGGTCGAGCTGCGCCAGTTCGACCTGCAGCTTGCCTTCGTGGGTACGCGCACGCTGGGCGAAGATATCGAGGATCAACCCGGTACGATCGAGCACGCGGCATTCGAACGCACGTTCGAGGTTGCGCTCCTGGCTCGGTGTCAGGGTGTGATTGAAGATGACCAGATCGGCCTCTTCAGCCTTGACCTGATCACGCAGCTCCTCGACCTTGCCACTACCGATAAGGTACTTGGCCGTCAGGCGACTGCTGGGCACGCTAAAGAAAGCGACCATGTCGGCACCTGCCGACATGGCCAGCTCCTGGAACTCCTGGGGATCTTCGCTCGCCTCGGAGTCTTGGCCGTCCAGATGAACCAGGATGGCCCGCTCACCGCCCTCATGACGCTCGAAGAACAATGCAACCCCCTATTTAGGCGTTACCCGGCTCGGCATCGCCTTGCTCGGCATCACCAGCGCTAGGCAGGCGTACCGGACGGCTAGGCACGACGGTAGAAATGGCGTGTTTGTAGACCATCTGGCTGACGGTGTTCTTCAGCAGAATGACAAACTGGTCGAAAGACTCGATCTGGCCCTGCAGCTTGATGCCGTTGACCAGATAGATGGAAACAGGGACGCGTTCCTTACGCAGGGTATTCAGGTAAGGGTCTTGTAGCGAATGCCCTTTTGACATGTGCCGCACTCCTTTCGAGGATCAATTTCAATAATTTTAGTAAGTAAACAATGGCTTCAGACCGCCTCACCCCCAAGGATAGACGGCCAGCGGCAAGGTCTCAGTTCAATATGGAGACGCTTTCCAGGTATTTCAAGACGCGAGACAGATTGTCGCAGGCCAGACTGTCCAGCCAGTGCAAATCGTCCCAACCGCGCAACCAGGTGAATTGACGCTTGGCCAACTGCCGAGTGGCAATGATGCCGCGTTCGACCATCTCGTCGTGGGTCAGATCGCCATCCAGATATTCCCAGACCTGGCGATAACCCACTGCCCGTATAGACGGTAATCCCGCGTGCAAGTCACTTCGACTGCGCAGAGCTTCGACCTCTTCGACAAAACCCTGTTCCAACATCACTCGAAATCGTTGTGCGATGCGCTCATGCAGAATCTGACGCTGCGCCGGTGCGATAGCAAGCTGAGCAACAGTATAGGGTAATTGCCCGGTGGCCGATGTGCCCGCGTCGGGATTTCCTGCTGCCTGACGGCGACGGTGCTCGGTCATGCTCAAACCGCTGACCCGGTAGACCTCGAGTGCTCGCGTCAGCCGCTGCGGATCATTGGGGTGAATGCGCGCAGCCGACTCAGGATCGACCTCGGCCAGCTCTCGATGCAAAGCCTCCCATCCTTCGGCGGCGGCACGCGCTTCCAGTTCGGCGCGCACGACCGGGTCGGCACTGGGCATATCGGCCAGTCCCTGCAACAAGGCCTTGTAGTACAGCATGGTGCCGCCCACCAGCAGCGGGATGCGCCCCTGTTCAGCACTGTGCGCCATGGCCGCCAGCGCATCGGCGCGAAACTCCGCCGCCGAATAGCTCTCGGCCGGGTCGCGAATATCGATCAAGGCGTGGGGAAATTCGTCGAGAATGGCACGCTCAGGCTTGGCCGTGCCGATATCCATGCCGCGATAGACCAATGCCGAGTCGACGCTGATGAGGTCGCAGGGCAGCAGACGGGCGAGTTCGAGCGCCAGGTCGGTCTTGCCGGCAGCGGTAGGCCCCATCAGGAAGATGGCGGGTGGCAAACCTGCAGCCATCAGCGCCCCCGCAGGAACAATTTGTCGAGGTCATCCATGCCCAGTTGAGTCCAGGTCGGACGACCGTGGTTGCACTGGCCGCTGCGCTCGGTCTGCTCCATGTCACGCAGCAGGGCGTTCATCTCGGGAAGGGTCAGGCGCCGATTGGCGCGCACCGCGCCATGACAGGCCATGGTCGCCAGCAACTCGTTCAGATGCGCCTGAATACGGTCACTGGTGCCGTACTCCAGCAAATCGGCCAATACATCACGCACCAACTGGGTGGCCTCGGCCTGTTTGAGCAGGGCCGGAATCTGGCGAATCGCCACAGTTTCTTCACCAAGGCGCTGCAACTCGAAGCCCAGGCGCTGGAACCACTCGCCGTGCTCCTCTGCACAATCCGCTTCGCGCTGGCTGAGGGCGATGGATTCCGGCACCAACAGTGGCTGCCCACGCAGCCCCTCACTGGCCATGGCCTGCTTCAGGCGCTCGTAAGTGATGCGCTCATGGGCGGCGTGCATGTCCACCACGACCATGCCCTGAGCATTCTCGGCGATGATGTATACGCCCTTGAGTTGCGCCACAGCATAACCAAGCGGGGGAATGTCGCCTTGCTCCTGCGGCAGGGATTGAGGCTGCGCCGCCGGCAACGGAGAAAAATACTCGCGGTAAGCAGCCTGGGCCTCGCCAGCCGATACGCCAGGGTTACCTACAGGCTGCTGGTAGCCAGCGCCACTGCCGCGCCAAGCCGGCTGCACGCTGGGCGCTGGCGCTTCAAGAATGCTGGCGGCCAGGCCCATTTCCCCTTGCGGCCCGAACTCACCGGCAGCCAGCCCTGTCGGGCGCACCATGGGCGATACGGCCGCTGGAGCGGCGACCTGATCTTCCGGGCGGACATCAGCCAGAGCACGGTGCAGAGTGCCATAGAGGAAGTCGTGCACCATGCGACTGTCGCGAAAACGCACCTCGTGCTTGGTCGGATGAACGTTGACGTCCACTGTCGCCGGATCGATTTCCAAAAACAGCACGAAGGTCGGATGACGGCCGTTGAACAACACATCGCGATAAGCCTGGCGCACCGCATGGGCCACCAGCTTGTCGCGCACCATGCGCCCATTGACGTAGAAATACTGCAGATCCGCCTGGCTACGGGAGAAGGTCGGCAAACCGACCCACCCCCACAGCCGCAGGCCACCGCGCTCTATCTCGATCGGCAGCGCCTGTTCCAGGAAGGCCGGCCCGCAGACCGAAGCCACTCGCCGCGCACGGCTGATCTCATCGCCCGCCTCATGCAGGCTGAGCACGGTCTTACCGTTGTGGCGCAGATGAAAGCCGACATCGAAACGCGCCAGCGCCAGACGCTTGATCACTTCCTGCAGGTGATCGAATTCGGTCTTCTCGGCACGCAGGAACTTGCGTCGCGCCGGGGTGTTGAAGAACAGATCACGCACTTCCACCGAGGTGCCCACCGGGTGCGCAGCTGGCTGCACCCGCGGCTCCATGTCGCGACCCTCGGTCTCCACCTGCCAGGCCTGTTCGGCATCGGTGGTGCGCGAGGTCAGGGTCAGACGCGAGACCGAACTGATCGATGCCAGCGCCTCGCCGCGAAAGCCCATGCTGAGCACGGCTTCGAGGTCTTCCAACTCACGAATCTTGCTGGTGGCGTGGCGCGCCAGGGCCAGCGGCAGGTCGTCGGCCGCGATGCCGCCACCGTCGTCGCGCACCTTGAGCAGCTTGATACCGCCCTGCTCCACTTCGACATCGATGCGCCGAGCACCGGAGTCCAGGCTGTTTTCCAGCAGCTCCTTGGCCACCGAAGCCGGACGCTCGACCACCTCGCCCGCGGCAATCTGGTTGGCCAGGCGCGGGCTGAGCAAATGAATACGGGACATGACACTCACTACTGGGCCGCCAGCGCTGTGGCAGGTATCTGTAATGTCTGGCCAACCTTGATCACATCGCCATTGAGCTTGTTGGCGCTGCGCAGGGTGGCAAGGCTGATCTGGTAGCGCTGAGCGATCAGCGCCAGGCTTTCACCACGAGCCACCACATGCTCACGCGGGCCGGCGGCGATCTTGCCCTCGTCACGCAGCCAGGCCACGTACGTACCAGGCGGCGGGTTTTCGTGGAAAAACTGCCGAACTCCGGAAGTGATCGAGCGCGCCAGTGCCTGCTGGTGGCTGGCAGTGTGCAGTTTCTTCGCCTCGTTAGGATTGGAGATGAACCCGGTTTCCACCAGGATCGAGGGAATATCCGGCGATTTCAGCACCATGAACCCTGCCTGCTCGACGCGGCGCTTGTGCAGCGGGGTAATGCTGCCCATGTTCGACAGGACTTTCTGCCCGACATTGAGACTGGAAGACAGCGAAGCAGTCATCGACAGATCCAGCAACACGCCAGCCAGCATCTTGTCCTTGTCGTCGAGACTGACGTTGCCGGCACCACCGATCAGATCCGACTGGTTCTCGGCATCGGCCAGCCAGCGCGCGGTTTCCGACGTGGCGCCGCGCTCGGACAGGGCATACACCGAGGCACCGAACGCCGAAGAACGCGGCGCGGCATCGGCATGAATGGAGACGAACAGATCGGCGCCCTTCTTGCGGGCGATCTCGGTACGTTTGCGCAGCGGGATGAAGTAATCCCCCGTACGCACCAGCTCGGCACGGAAGCCCTTCTCGGCATTGATCTGCCGCTGCAGCTCCTTGGAAATGGCCAGGGTCACGTTCTTTTCGTACTGCCCCTTGACCGGCGAAAGCGCCCCAGGATCCTCACCGCCGTGACCAGCATCGATGGCGATGACGATGTCACGTTTGCCGTTTGGCACAGGCGTCAGCTTGGGCGGCGGCTGGGTCGGTGTCACCGGTACAGGTGGTGCAGTAGCGGCGACACTGGGCGTCTGGGCAGGCGGCGCACTGCCCTGGTCGAACAGGTCGACCACCAGGCGATGCCCGTACTGCTGATTGGGCGCCAGGGAGAAACTCTTCGGCGTCACCGGGGCCGACAGGTCGATGACCACCCGCAGGTCATCGGCACTGCGCTGAGCGGAGCGGACACCGGTGATCGGAGTATTGGCGAGCGAAAGCTGCTCGAGATTGGTCGACAGCTTGGCACCACTGACATCGATGACGATGCGGTCAGGCGCTGCCAGGGTAAAGACACTGTGCTGTACCGGGCCGGACAGATCGAAAACCAGGCGAGTGTTGTCCGGGGCACGCCACAAACGCACGCCACGTACATCGGAGGCAGCCAGTACCTCGGCAGCCAGGGCAGCCCACAACACTGCCACTGCGGTAACCAGCGCGCCTATGCGCATACCCAACCCCATCGATTCTTATCTAAACCTTGCCGCTCAGGGCCTTGCACCAGGCATCCCCTCGAGTCCCATGCCCTTGCAGCAACAGCGAACGGCCGCTCGCTTGGGGGCTAATGGTAATGTCCAGGTCAGGCTTTGGCAAAACGCCCTCGCCACGCTGCGGCCACTCGATCAGGCATAACGCGTCGCCTTCGAAGTAGTCGCGGATGCCGAGAAACTCCAACTCCTCCGGATCGACCAGGCGATAAAGGTCGAAATGAAACGCCCGCAGTGCGCCGATCTCGTAGGGCTCGACCAAGGTGAAGGTCGGGCTTTTCACGGCCCCGGCATGGCCCAGGCCACGCAGAATACCGCGTGACAACGTGGTCTTGCCTGCCCCCAGATCGCCATGCAGGTAGATGACGCCCACCCCACCGCTGACCGCAGCGATACGCGCACCAAGAGCCAGCATCGCCGCTTCGTCGGCGGCTTCGAGCTTCAATTCACACAAGGACACAACTCCTCCAGTAACAGACGAATGGCGCAGGGTAGATCACCTGCCGCCAGACCACGTCCCTGCGCGGCGAGCATCTCACCCGCCCGCGCATGCAGCCAGACCGCCAGGCTGGCCGCCTCGAATGCCTCCATGCCCTGCGCCAGCAAGGCGCCTATCAGCCCCGCAAGCACATCGCCCAGGCCAGCACCAGCCATGGCCGGATGCCCGCGATCACACAACACCAGGCGTCCATCCGGCGCCGCGACAAGACTGCCGGCGCCCTTGAGCACCACGACCAGACCGAAACGCGCGGCCAGCGCACGCGCCGCTGCAGGACGATCCGCCTGCAACGCTGCACTATCGATGCCCAGCAAACGCGCGGCTTCGCCCGGATGCGGCGTCAGCACGCCCTGGAGCGGTGCAGACACCTGGCCGGCGGCCAGAAGATTCAGCGCATCGGCATCCCAGACCTGTGGCAGATCAAGACCAGCGACGGCAGACAGCACACTACGCGCCCAAGCACCCTGCCCCAGTCCAGGGCCCACTACGCAGACATCGGCACGCTCGATCAGTGCGATCAACTGATTGGCCGAGTTCACCGCTGCACACATGACCTCCGGCCGGCGCACCAGGGCCGCCGTGACATGCTCCGCACGCGTGGCCAACGACACCAGGCCAGCGCCAGCACGCAAGGCACTGTCGGCACACAACAGCGCCGCACCGCCCATGCCCAGGTCGCCGCCCACCACCAGCACATGACCAAACTGGCCCTTGTGCGCGACCGGCGAACGAGCAGCCAGGCGCGGCAGGTTGGCAGGATCGAGGCGCTGCGCCAGGCTGGGAGCATGCGCCAGCAAGCGCTCATCGCCCTGCAGGTCATCGAACTGCAATTCCCCGCACAGCTCCGGCCCTAGCCCGGTGAACAGCCCCAACTTGAGAGCGATGAAGGTCACGGTCAGATCGGCACGCACCGCCACACCAAGCCGTGCCCCCGTCTCGGCATGCAACCCTGACGGAATATCCACCGCCAGCACCGGCAGGCCGCTGCGATTGATCAGGCGTATAGCCTGGGCATAGGGCTCGCGCACATCGCCAGCCAGGCCGGTACCGAGCAAGGCATCGACCAGCACGCCGGACAACGGCGCGCACTCGCTCCATGACTCTATAGCCCCCCCTGCACTGCGGGCCTCCATGCACGCCTGAGCGGCATCCCCGACCAGGGCCGCAGCGTCACCCACTGCCAGCACCCGTACACGCCAACCCGCGCGCAGTGCAAGGGCAGCGATCAGATAACCATCCCCGGCATTGTTGCCGCGCCCGGCCAGCACGGTGATCTCGCCGGCCTCCGGCCACTTCCGGCGCAGAACGCGCCAGGCCGCATGGGCTGCACGCTGCATCAGCTCGAAGCCCGGCGTACCGGCTGCAATCAGTTGTGCATCCAGCGCACGCACTTGCTCGGCGCTGTGCAGGCTCAAGGGCAGAGAAGCGGGAAGTCGATGCATGGCTCGCTCAGGGCAGATGTCTGGCAGAATTATACGCACGTCCAACGCCAGCGCCCGCCCCATGTCCGACCACTCCCTCGACCTCAATGCCCTCGCCCTGTCCATCAAGGACTGGGGGCGCGAGCTGGGCTTCCAGCAAGTTGGCATTGCCGATGTCGAGCTGGGCGAGCACGAAGCGCACCTCAAGCGCTGGCTGGCCGCTGGCTATCAGGGCGAGATGGACTATATGGCCGCGCACGGCGACAAGCGCTCGCGCCCGCAGGAACTGGTGCCGGGCACCCTGCGTGTGGTGTCGCTACGCATGGATTACCTACCCGGTGATACACAGATGGCTCAGCGCCTGAAGGAACCAGAGCAGGCCTATGTGTCGCGCTACGCCCTTGGCCGCGACTATCACAAACTGATCCGCAAGCGCTTGCAGCAACTGGCCGAGCGCATCCAGCAGCAGATCGGCCCATTCGGCTACCGCGCCTTCGTCGACAGCGCACCGGTGCTGGAAAAGGCCATCGCCGAGCAGGCCGGACTGGGCTGGATCGGCAAGAACACGCTGGTGCTCAACCGCAAGGCCGGCAGCTACTTCTTTCTCGGCGAACTGTTCGTCGATCTGCCGCTGCCGGTCGACGCCCCGCACGGCAGCGAACATTGCGGGCGCTGCAGCGCCTGCATGGACATCTGCCCCACCGCCGCCTTCGTCGGCCCTTATGTACTGGATGCGCGGCGCTGTATCTCCTACCTGACCATCGAGCTCAAAGGCCCAATCCCGGAGGAGTTACGCGCCCCCATCGGCAACCGGGTGTTCGGCTGCGATGATTGCCAGATCGTCTGTCCCTGGAATCGCTTCGCCCGCCCCACCGAACAGGGCGACTTCCAGCCACGCCATGGCCTGGACAACAGCGGTTTGGCCGAGCTGTTCCTGTGGACGGAAGAGGAGTTTCTCAGCCGTACCGAAGGCTCGCCGCTGCGCCGCGCCGGCTACGAGCGCTGGCTGCGCAACCTGGCGGTCGGCCTGGGCAATGCACCCTCGACGATCCCGGTACTGGAAGCCTTGCAGGCGCGGCGCGAGCACCCGTCAGCGCTGGTACGCGAGCATGTCGAGTGGGCACTGGATCGACACGGCGCCTTATAGCCGTGGCGCAATCCGGGAGCGGTGATGTCCGCCTCCCCGGATTGCATCCGGGCTACGGAGCCAGAGGCAGGGCTAGGTGCGCACGGCGCACCCTGCAGGGGATACCCGGATCAGACCTTGAGGAAGTGCTCGCGGTAGTGGCGAAGCTCGGCGATGGACTCACGAATGTCATCCAGCGCCTGGTGCGTGGCGGTTTTCTGGAAGCTGTCCTTGACCTCCGGCGCCCACATGCCGGCAAGGATCTTCAGCGTCGAGACATCCAAATAGCGATAGTGGAAATAGGCTTCCAGAGCCGGCATGTACTTGTAGAGGAAGCGACGATCCTGGCCGATGCTGTTACCGCAGATCGGCGACTTGCCCTTCGGCACCCACTGTTCGAGGAAGGCAATGGTCTGCGCCTCGGCCGCTGCCGTGTCGATACGGCTCTCACGCACGCGTTGGGTCAGGCCACTCTGGCCATGGGTGCGGGTGTTCCACTCATCCATGCCAGCCAGGGCCTCATCGCTCTGGTGAACGGCGATGACCGGCCCTTCGGCCAACACGTTCAGCTCGCTATCGGTGACGATAGTGGCCATTTCGATGATCACGTCGCGCTCTGGCTCCAGACCGGTCATTTCCAGGTCGATCCAGATCAGGTTATTGGGGTTCTGCATGATGAAGGGCTCCTTGGCTCAGGCGCCAAGTCTAGCGGATATCCGCCCCTTTCATCTGCCAGAGCAACAATCGGGTCTGGCGCCCTTCATTGATCTCGAATACCTGGTCGGCCGGCACATCCGCAATCTCGAAGGTATTGCTGATCAACCAGCTACCAGCGCGCATCTCGGTTTGCGCCTTGGCCCAGAGCCGCGGCATCGGCACCGGAGAGAGAAAGCAGTAGGCGACATCGAAGGTCGCCAGATCGACCTGCCACAGGCTCTGATAGCGAATGCTGCAATTTTCCTGCAGCAAGCAGCGTAACCAGGCGAAGACGAAGAGCAATGGCGCCGTTTCGACCCCGACGAACTGCCCACGCGGAAAACGTCGTGCGAGTTGTAGCAGCGTGCCCGCTGTACCGCACCCCAGGTCAACGAAACGCAGTGGCAACTCGCGCTCGCTCAAGCACTGCTGCAGGCGTTGCTGTGCTTTGCGACCACTCAGATAAAGCGGAACCTGTTCGCGCAGGCTGTTCCAGTTGACTAGGAGCAACAGCACGAAGCCCAGGAGGAACAGCCAGCCGGGCAATTCAGCGCGCTGCACCACGAGCAGAGCCGGCAGAAAAGCCAGGTTGATCCATAACCACCAGCGTGACAGGCCAAGCCGCCAGCCAATCACCGCTGCCAGAACGCCCTGCAAAAGAGCCACCGACAGCAACGACATACGCCAGGGCAGCAACGCCAGCAGATACACCAACACTACCACCAGAGCCACGGCCAGGCCTTGCGCCAACAAGGCCCGCAACACCGGTAACCGCAGCACCGCTCTTTCCTCGCCTATCGCCATTCCCAGTCTCTGCTGCTGGCAGCCGAATGGCCGCCGAGCGCTCATGCTAAACTCGCCGCGATCAACTCTCCACCACCCCGGAAACTCCATGGCCAAACGCCAACTCAATCGCCGCCAGAACTGGCGGATCGAAAAGATTCAGGGCGAGCGCGCCGCCCGCGCCGCCAAGCGCGAGTCGCGGGCAATGGAAGCATTGGAAGGAGGAGACCTGGGACCGGAGCAGACCGGCCTGGTGATCGCTCACTTCGGCGTCCAGGTGGAAATCGAAGGCCTGCAAGGCGAACTGGCCGGGCAGATATTCCGCTGCCATTTGCGCGCCAACCTGCCGGCGCTGGTCACTGGTGATCAGGTGGTCTGGCGCCCCGGCAATCAGGGCGACGGCGTAATCGTCGCGCAACTGCCGAGAACAAGCGAGCTATGCCGGCCCGACATGCGCGGCCAGCTCAAACCGGTCGCCGCCAACGTCGACCAGATCGTCATTGTCTTCGCCCCACTGCCCGAACCGCACGCCAACCTGATCGATCGCTATCTGGTAGCCGCCGAGCACGCCGGTATCCATCCCTTACTGCTGCTGAACAAAGCCGACCTGATCGACGAACAGAATCAGGGAGCGCTCGATGCGCTGCTCAAGGTCTATCGCCAACTGGGCTATCCGCTGCTGGAGGTTTCGGCCCATCAGGGCGATGGCATGGAGCAGTTGAAGCAACGCCTGGACGGTAATGTCAGCGTATTCGTCGGCCAGTCCGGCGTGGGCAAGTCATCGCTGGTCAACGGGTTGCTGCCTGGCGTCGACACCCGCGTCGGTGCGCTGTCGGAGCTGACCGGCAAGGGCACGCACACCACCACCACGGCGCGGCTATTCCACTTCCCGGGCGGCGGCCAGTTGATCGATTCGCCCGGTATCCGCGAATTCGGCCTGGGCCATGTCAGCCGTGATGATGTAGAGGCAGGCTTCATCGAATTCCACGACCTGCTCGGCCGCTGCCGCTTTCGCGACTGCAAGCACGACCGCGAGCCTGGCTGTGCGCTGTTACAGGCACTGGAAGATGGCCGCGTGCAACCTCAACGCATGGCCAGCTACCGGCACATCCTCGCCAGCCTGCCGGAAGATGATTACTGATTGTTCAGTTGATCGAACTGCAGAGCGCCATCTTCGAAAATATTCAGCCGCTGGCGCACCTGGTCAGCTGGTAGCGGGTCGCCTGGCGCACCGTTCGGCGCCTGGGCGGCAGGCGGCGCATCCGATGCAGCCGGAGCGGCCGCCCCTTCGTCAGCGCCCTGTTCGCCCTCGATGGCGCGCTGCGCCTTCTTGGTCAGCACGATGATATCGATACGCCGATTGACCGGATTGAGCGGGTCTTCGCGATCGAACAGCGCCGACGAGGCGTAGCCCACCACGCGCGCCACCTGGCCTTCGGAATAACCGCCCGCGATCAACGTACGCCGCGCCGCATTGGCGCGGTTGGCCGACAACTCCCAGTTGCCGAAATCACCGCGCCCCACGAAGGGTTTGGCATCGGTATGGCCGCTGATGCTGATCTTGTTCGGCACCGCGCGAATGGTATCGGCCATGGCCAGCAGGATGTCCTCGAAATAAGGCTGCAACTCGGCGCTACCGAGGGCGAACATCGGTCGGTTCTCGGCGTCCATGATCTGGATGCGCAAACCATCCTGGGTGATCTCGAACAGGATCTGATCCTTGAAACGCTGCAGCTGCGGATTCTCCTCGACCTTGTTCTGCAACTCCTGCAGCAGCAACTCCAGGCGTTCGCGCTCCATCTTGTCCGCCAG
Source organism: Pseudomonas berkeleyensis (assembly GCF_014109765.1). Lineage (NCBI taxonomy): Bacteria > Pseudomonadati > Pseudomonadota > Gammaproteobacteria > Pseudomonadales > Pseudomonadaceae > Pseudomonas > Pseudomonas berkeleyensis. The sequence continues at coordinate 773,723 of NZ_CP059139.1, read as the reverse complement.
GGTCTCGACCATGTCGGAGCTGATGTTGACTTCATCCGGCTGGCTTTCAGGCGTTTCCGACATATCCGGGTTCAGCGTGCGCTCGGGCGCAGGCGTCGGCGTGCCGCCCAGATCGATGGCATAGGGGCTGGCACTTTCGGTAAAACCGACGGGATCCTGGAAATAACCGGAAATAGCGCGTTTCTGCTCCGGCGTAGCCGAAGACATCAGCCACATCACCAGGAAGAACGCCATCATCGCGGTAGCAAAGTCGGCGAACGCGATCTTCCAGGCACCGCCATGATGCCCGCCAGCGCTCTTCTTGACCCGTTTGACGATGATGGGTTGGTTGTTTTCCATGATTCAGCGACTCGGCTCAGTTACCACGCATGGCCTGCTCGAGCTCGCTGAAGCTCGGCCGGTGCGCCGGATAGAGCACCTTGCGGCCGAACTCCACCGCCAGGCTCGGCGGCATGCCCGAGGCCGAAGCGACCAGAGTCGCCTTGATCGCTTCATAGAGGTTCAGCTCCTCCTTGGCATCGTGCTCCAGCGCGCCCGAAAGCGGACCGAAAAAGCCATAGGAGGCAAGAATCCCGAGGAAGGTACCGACCAGTGCGGTGCCCACTTTCTCACCGATCTGCGCGTTGTCCGCCTCGGCCAGAATCGACATGGTGATCACGATACCCAGAACCGCCGCAACGATACCCATCGCCGGCATGCCATCGGCGACCTTGGCTACCGCATGCGCCGGGTGCTCGACTTCCTCCTTGAGGCTGGCCAGCTCCATGTCGAACAGTCCTTCCAGCTCATGCGGGGCCATGTTGCCGGACGACATGATGCGCAGGTAATCACAGATGAACGCGGTCATCCGCGCATCTTTGAGTACGCCTGGATACTTGCTGAAGATCGGACTGGCGTTGGGATCCTCGACATCCGCCTCGATGGCCATCATGCCTTCGCGGCGACTCTTGTTGAGGATTTCATACAGAAGCTTGAGCACTTCGAGGTAATAAGCATGAGTGAAACGGCTGCCAAACATGCTCAGCGACTTTTTAAATACCGTCATGAACATGCTGCCGGGGTTTGCCTGCAGGAATGCACCCAGCGCAGCACCGCCGATAATCATCACTTCGAAGGGGTGCACCAATGCCATCAGCTTCCCGCCCGAAAGCATGAACCCGCCGAATACGCAGCCAAAGACGACAATGATGCCTATGATTTTTGCCATGAAAGAGACGCTTGCAGAGCCTAGAGGATGGGTTATTAAAAACAACCCTTCTAATTATTGGAACTTGTACGCCAGACTATAGCCAGTTATGGTCAAAAGCCAGTTCGACTCGAGCCAATATGTCGACGTCAAAGTCTCTACCACGCACTCTGGACGCCTGGTTACAACAACTGGGCAAGTTGCCACTGCCAATCGAGCAGCAACAGCACTTGCGCCTGCGTCGCATCCTTGCCGACAGCCGCCGCACCTGGCGCGAAATTGCCGAAGCGATCGAACTGAGCCCCTCCTTCGCCCTGCAGGTATTGCGCGAAGCCAACCAGTCAGGCAATAGCCTCAGCGACCCGGCCGAAAGCGTCGAAACCGCCTTGTCGCGTCTAGGGCTGAGCCGTTGCGAAGCGCTACTGAACCAGGCGCCAGCCCTGCCCGAGCACGAAATTCCCCTGGCATTCCGACAAATCCTGTTGATCAGCCAGCATGCCAGCCAGCAAGCCCGCGGCCTGTTTGGGGCACGCCTGGCACGCCTATGGAATGAGCTGCACGGTTGCAGTTTGCTGTTTCTCGCGCCGATCTGGCCGCTGCTGTGCGCGCATCCTCAGCTTTTCGAGGCATGGGAGCAGCGCGTTCTGCTCAAGGGTGAACGTCCGGCCAAGGTCGAGAAGGAGTTGCTCGGCGTTCCGCTGATCCAACTGTGCGTCAAGCTGGCCGAGCGCTGGCGCTTGCCGGAGTGGATCGTACGAGGCTACCGCCTGCTGGAGCGTGATCGGCGCCAGTTGGTCAAGGCGCTGCATATCGCTCGCGACAACGAACACCCACTGCATCAGCAGCAGATGCTCGATGCCGATACGCCGCTGCGTCACTGGCTGACACAACCAAGCAACTGCGTATTGCTGGCCAACGGCCTGGCCGTGTCCGCCCACCATGCCTGGAACACCGACCACAGCCTGCGTTGGCAGAGACTCACCGGCCTCTACCTGCAGCTCCCCTTGAGCGAGCTGCAACAGGAAGTCCACCAACACGCAGTAAGCAGCGCCCGCCTGATCCATGACAGCGCACTCTGGCATCCGGCGCAGGCACTGATCTGGCCATGGGACGCCCATCGCCTGACGCCTGCCATTACCGTGGCACCGCCGCCCAAACGCGATGACCTCGCTGCCTGGCGCCAACACTGCGCTCGCCTGCTCGCAGACCCCAGCAGTTTCACCAATGTCCCGCAATTGACCGCATGCGCGCGCGATGCCCTGCAAGCCTGCGGCCTCAAGCGCATCCTGTTGCTGCTAGCCGATCGCCAACATAGCCGCCTGCAAACCCAGCAACAGTTCGGGCTCGACGCCAGCGCGCTTGGCCTGGCACTCGATCCGGCACAGAGTCAGATGCTGCGGCGCCTGCTTGGCCAGCCCGGACAACTGCGCCTGACGCCCGCCAACGTGGCCCAGTTTTCCGCACTGCTGCCGGGCAACCTGAAAGCCCTGTTCCCCAGCGAGCATATTCTGCTGCGCTCCATCGCCAGCAACGGTCGCGTGGTAATGCTGGTGGTGGCCGACCAAGGTAGCCAGCCGCTGAACGATGTTTGCCTGCAAGCATTCGGCAAGACCGTGCAGTGCATCGAACGCGCCCTGGCCAGCTTTTCCCGCCGCGGGCGCTGAACCACTCGGATTCCGCTACAATCGACCTCTTTTCATATAGGGAGGCCGTCATGTCCGCCTTCGCAAACCTGCCCCTGGTGATCGAGCCCGCCGAACTGGCCGAACGCCTGGATGCCGCTGATCTGATCCTGATCGATCTCAGTAGCGCCGCACGTTATGCCGCCGGCCATATTCCCGGCGCTCAGTGGGTCGATGCCAAGCGCACGCAACTGGGCCAGCCGCCCGCACCCGGCCTGCTGCCCGAGCGCGCTCAGTTGGAGGCGCTGTTCGCCGATATCGGCCATCACCCTGACGCGACCTACGTCCTGTACGACGATGAAGGCGGCCCCTGGGCCGGACGGTTCATCTGGCTGCTCGACGTGATCGGCCACAGTCGCCATCACTTCCTCAATGGCGGCCTGCAAGCCTGGATCAGCGAAGGACGCGAGCTGAGCCAGGACACACCAGCGCGACACCCCACACAGGTATCACTGACGCTGCACGACGAACCCACGGCAACGCGCGACTACCTCCGGTCACGCCTTGGGGATGCCGACATGGCAATCTGGGACGTCCGCGGCGCAGATGAATACCGCGGCGAGAAGCTCAGTTCCGCACGCGGCGGCCATATTCCCGGCGCGATCAATTTCGAATGGACGGCCGGCATGGATGCGCAGCGCGGCATGCGCATCCGTAAGGATATCGCCGATGTCCTGCAGCATCTGGGCATCACCCCGGACAAGGAAATCATCACCCACTGCCAGACCCATCGTCGCTCAGGCTTCACTTATGTGGTGGCCAAGTCTTTGGGCTATCCGCGGGTGAAGGCTTACGCCGGCTCCTGGGCCGAGTGGGGCAACCTGCCCGACACGCCGATCGAACGTTGAGCCTGATCGACAATCCGTTGCACGCCGGCCTGGTCATGCCAGCCGGATTCCGAACTTTCAAGGAAACACGATGAAACAACGTCTTTTTATCCTCAGCCAGTACCTGCTGCCTCACCATCTGCTCTCGCGCCTGATCGGCTGCGTGGCCGAATGCCGCATCGGCTGGCTGAAGAATCGCCTGATCGCCTGGTTCGCCAAGCAGTACCAGGTCAACATGAGCGAAGCCCAGGTCGAAGAGCTGAGCGCATACGAGCACTTCAACGCCTTCTTCACCCGCGCACTGAAAGACGGCGCCCGCCCGCTGGATGAAACCCCCGGTGCAATTCTCAGCCCGGCCGATGGTGCGATCAGCCAACTGGGCGCCATCGAGCATGGCCGTATCTTCCAGGCCAAGGGCCACAGCTTCAGCGCCACCGAACTGCTCGGCGGCGACACCAGCCGCGCCGCTCCCTTCATGGGTGGCCAGTTTGCCACCGTGTACCTTTCCCCCAAGGACTACCACCGCGTCCATATGCCGCTGGCCGGCACCCTGAAGGAGATGGTCTACGTGCCGGGTCGCCTGTTCTCGGTCAACCAGACCACCGCGGAAAACGTACCGGAACTCTTTGCCCGCAACGAGCGCGTGGTCTGCCTGTTCGACACCGAGCGCGGCCCGATGGCCGTGGTACTGGTCGGCGCGATGATCGTGGCCAGCGTGGAAACCGTGTGGGCCGGTCTGGTCACACCACCCAAACGCGAGCTGAAGAGCACTCGTTACGACGCCGAGTCGCGCGGCCCTATCGAGCTGGCCAAGGGTGCCGAGCTGGGACGTTTCAAACTGGGCTCAACCGCCATCGTTCTGTTCGGCCCGGAACAGGTGCAGTGGGCCGAAGAGTTGGGCGCCGGCAGCCCCGTGCGCATGGGACAGTTGCTCGGCAATGCCCGAGCCTGAGGCTCGGCGCCTGAACCCGAACATCGACCATCTGGTCATAGAACCGAACGCTCACACGGCAGCCGTTCCATAGAACGGCTGCCAGCGCGGCAAGATGCTGCTAGAGTTCGAAAGACTATTACTAGAGCCGCTGGTCCGTGTGGCCGGAGTATCCGAGTTTGATGGATAAACAGAGTCCCCACCTGCAGTTGTTGCGCGTTCCCACACCGAGCAAGCAAAGCCTCAGCTTCTGCGACGGCAGCCCCCGCGATCTCAAGCGTTGGATCGCCGGTCTACCCAAAGCGAACATCGGTGAAACCGCACGCCAGCTGTACCAGAGCCTGGTGGAACTCAACCAATTCCTGACCCCCTCGGAAAACCGCCTGCAACTCCTGGAACTGCTGCGCCCGGAAGTCAGCTTCGTCTGCCAGCACCTGGAGCGCCACTTCCTCAACCAGGCCATCGTCCTCGATGAACGCCCGCGCAAGGTCGCCAACCTGTGCCAGGCCCTGCAGAATCACCTGGCCGTCGGTTACAAGCTGATCATCTCGCGCGCCATGACGCGCAGCGGCAAAGAGCGCGAGCAACTCCTCGCCGTTGCCCTGCAGCGCGCCAGCCACAGCCTGTGCAGCCCACTGATCCGCGCCAGCCAGTTGTACTGCCCGGTTCCGGAAGGACTCTGGCTGGAGTTGCACCAGTTGTACCAGATCGCCTGTGAGCAGCGCCTGCAACGCCAGGTCATCCGCGACCCGCTGGCACGCCACACCCCCGGCCTGAGCCTCGAGCAAACCTACGTGACCGCGCTTCTGCTCGGCTGCGCCCGCACCAACCAGATGCGCCAGAACGGCATTGCCCGCCTGGCAGAGGCTCTGGAGCCCTGGAGTACGCTGGTCAAACTGCAAGCCGGCGATCACCCCAACAGCCTGTTCGTGCTCGCGCCCCAGGTCGACGGCCCTCCGCGCTATAAATCGCTGTACCAAAGCAGTGAGCTGCACAACCTGCTGGGTATCGATACCCAACCACTGGTCGATTCGATCAAGGAATACCTCGAGCTCCCCGAAGAAGAGCGCAGCAAGTCGCACCTGATGATTCCCGATGGCATCAGCCTCGACTTGCTGCAACACGTGGCGGCGGCCTGGGGCGATATCGCCGAGCGTACCTTCCAGCGCACCGCAGGCCAGGGCAATCTGACCCTGTGCATCGGCATGACCGCGCTGCATTTCTTCCTCTCCGGGCGCCGCTCCTTTGCCGAAGTGCTCAAGCACCCGGTCGAGATCGGCGCCGCCGTCTTCAAGCCATCCACTGGCGAACCGGACATCTGGTCGAATGCCTTCGATGCGCAGCGCAGCGCTGCCGACGAGATCCACTTCGAGGAAATTCAGTACACCAAGGTGACGCCTGGCGAGCAGGCCGCGCCGGAAACCAGCGGCGAGACCTACCCCACCTATCCACTGGCGATCGTCAACCACAGCCCCGGCGGCTACTGCCTGTCCTGGCCCAAGGACGTCCCCAGCCAGTTGCAGGCAGGTGAACTACTGGGCGTACAGGACAGCCCCAGCCAGGGCTGGAGCGTGGCCATCGTGCGCTGGATTCGCCAGGTACGCGGCGGCGGCACGCAAATGGGTATCGAACTGATCGCACCGCATGCCCGCCCTTGTGGCCTGCAGTTGCTGCGCAAGGCCGAGCAGAACAGCCAGTATCTTCGCGCCCTGCTGCTGCCGGAGATCAGCGCCATCTCCCGCCCCGCCAGTCTCATCACGCCGCGCCTGCCTTTCCAGGAAGGCAGCAAGGTACTGATCAACGACCATGGCGAAGAGCACCGCGCAGTACTGACTCGCAAACAGGTCAGCACCGGTAGCTTCAGCCAGTTCGAGTATCGCCGCGTGGGCAATGAAGAAGGCGCTGCCGGGAAGCCGGTCACAGCCTCGCAAAGCCAAAAGCCTGCTGGGGAGGAAGATTTTGACTCACTCTGGAAGTCGCTGTAGGCTGCGGCCAACTCACCATTTGTCGCCTTTTCGCGCACGTTCGGCGCGGTATTGATCCATCCTATGGCTATCGAAAAAAAAACCATCCGCCTGCTGATTCTCGAGGATTCGCAGAACGAAGCCGAGCGCCTGGTCAGTCTGTTCCGCAACGCCGGACATGCCACGCGTGTCCATCGCCTGATCTCCAGCGATGACCTGGCAGAAACCCTGCAACAGACCTGGGATCTGCTGATCTGCGCGCCGAGCAGCGAGCATCTTGATCCCAGCGAAGCGATTACCGCCATCCGCCGCCAGGCCAAGGACATTCCGGTCATCCAGCTGGTCGATGGCAACGATCCCGAGATCATCACCGAAGCCCTGTTGTTTGGCGCTCAGGATGCCTTGCCCCAGGGCGAGGACGAGCGTCTGGTGCTGGTGGCCAAGCGCGAACTGGCCAACCTCGAGGAACGCCGTGCCCGCCGCGCCGCCGAAGTGGCCCTGCGCGAAGCAGAAAAACGCTGTCATCTGCTGCTGGAAAGCTCGGTAGACGCGATTACCTACGTCCACGATGGCATGCATATCTATGCCAACCGCGCCTACCTCGAACTGTTCCGCTACGAAGATGGCGAAGAGCTCGAAGGCATGCCGATGATCGACCTGATCGCCAGTGCCGACCAGAGCGCATTCAAGGACTTTCTGAAGAACTATCAGAGCGCTGAAGGCAATGCCGAACTGAGCTGCCAGGGCATTCGTGCCGATGGCAGCAGTTTCGCCGCACAAATGAGTTTCTCGCCCGCGACCTACGACGGCGAACCCTGCATTCAGGTGGTGATCCGCGCGGAAACCTCCAATGCCGAGCTGGAGGAGAAACTTCGCGAGATCAGCAGCCAGGATCTGGTCACCGGCCTGTTCAACCGCAACCACTTCCTCGAACTGATGGACAGCGCTGCCGAGCGTGCAGTCAGCACTGGGCAACCGTCGACCCTGGCTTATGTACGCGTCGACCGCTACGCCAGCATGCAGGGCGAGATCGGTCTGGCCGGTGTCGACCTGCTGCTAGCCGACCTTGGTGGCCTGCTGCGCGCGCACTTCCCGACCGAGACCCAACTGGCCCGTTTCGGTGACGATGTATTCGCCGCACTACTGCCTGGGCAGACACCCGAGCAGTGCGAAGCCAACCTGGCCGCACTGCTGAAAAAGGTCGAAGGCCACCTGTTCGACGTCAGCGGACGCACAGCGCAAACCACGCTGTCGATAGGCGTTGCCGGCCTTAGCGAGAAGACCGCCAAGGCCCAGGAAGTCATCGACCGCGCCCACCGCTGCGCCGACGAGCTGGCCGATGGCAATGCGTTGAAGCTGTTCAATCCGGCCGACGAGCTGGCCGCTGCCGCCAACCGCGGCAACCTGCTGGCGATGGTGCAACAGGCATTGGAAAACAACAGCTTCCGCCTGCTGTTCCAACCGATCATCAGCCTGCGCGGCGATGCCCACGAACACTATGAAGTGCTGCTGCGCCTGCTCAGCCCACAGGGTGAAGAAGTACCGCCCGCCCAGTTCCTCGCGGCGGCCAAGGACGCTGGTCTGGGCGAAAAGATCGACCGCTGGGTGATCCTCAACTCGATCAAGATTCTGGCCGACCACCGCTCCAAAGGTCATAACACGCGCCTGTTCGTGCACCTGTCCAGCGCCAGCCTGCAGGATCAGACCCTGCTGCCCTGGCTCAGCGTGGCACTCAAGGCCGCTCGCCTGCCGTCGGACTCGCTGGTATTCCAGTTCAGCGAACCGGATGCCATCGCCTACCTGAAGCAGGCCAAGACCCTGACCCAGGGCCTTGCCGAACTGCACTGCAAAATCGCCCTGAGCCAGTTCGGCTGCGCGCTGAACCCGTTCAACACGCTCAAGCACCTGCAGGTGGACTTCGTCAAAATCGACGGTTCCTTCTCCCAGGATCTGAGCAACGCCGACAACCAGGAGGCGCTGAAGACCTTGCTCAGCAGCCTGCATGCCCAGGCCAAGCTGACCATCGTGCCCTTCGTCGAGAGCGCCAGCGTACTGGCGACGCTGTGGCAGGCCGGGGTCAACTTTATCCAGGGTTACTACCTGCAGGGCCCGAGCCAGTCGATGGACTACGACTTCTCCGCCGGCGACGAATAAACCCGCACCCAATAAAAAGCCGCCTGTTCAGGCGGCTTTTTCATTTTCGGGAAACCGAGGTTCAGTCCTGCCCCTCGCGATCACGGAAGCCCAGCAAATAGAGAATGCCATCCAGGCCCAGTGTGGATATCGCCTGCTTGGCCGACTGCTTGACCAGCGGCTTGGCGCGGAAGGCCACACCAAGGCCGGCCAGGCCCAGCATTGGCAGATCGTTGGCGCCATCGCCAACAGCGATGGTCTGCTCCAGTTGCAGCCCTTCTTTCTGCGCCAACTCACGCAGCAAGTCCGCCTTGCGCTGAGCATCGACGATGGGCTCGACCGCAACACCGGTGACCTTGCCGTTCTCGATCTGCAGCTCGTTGGCGAACACGTAGTCGATGCCCAGCTTGGCCTGCAACTGCTTGGCGAAGTAGGTGAAGCCGCCGGAAAGAATCGCGGTCTTGTAGCCCAGGCGTTTGAGCTCGGCAAACAGCACCTCTGCACCCTCGGTCAAACGCAGCGAGGCGCCGATCTCCTCCAGCACGTCTTCCGACAAACCCTGCAACAGCCCCAGGCGCTCCTTGAAGCTGGCGCGGAAGTCCAGCTCGCCACGCATGGCGCGCTCGGTGATTTCCGCCACCTGCTCGCCGACCCCAGCCGCCTTGGCCAGCTCATCGATCACCTCGGCCTCGATCAGCGTCGAATCCATGTCGAACACGGCCAGGCGGCGGTTGCGGCGGAACACCGAATCGCGCTGGAAGGCGATATCGACGTTCAACTCCTGCGCCACGCTGAGGAACTCGGCACGCAAGGCCGCGGGATCGGCAGGCTCGCCACGCACGGAAAATTCGATGCAGCCCTTGCCCTGCTCGGCCGGCATATCCAGCGGCATGCGCCCGGAAAGACGGTCGATATGGTCGATGTTCAGGTCGTACTTGGCGGTAATCGCGCTGACTCGCTGCAACTGCTCGGCACTGACCTTGCGCGTCAGCAGCGTCACGATATGGCGGGCCTTGCCCTGGCCACCGACCCACTGGCGATAGTCGTCTTCGGACACAGGGGTGAAACGTACCTGCTGATCGAGTTCGTAGGCGGTGAACAGCAGATCCTTGAGTACGGCCTGGGAACGGCCGTTGTCTGGAATCTCGATGAGAATGCCGAACGACAAGGTGTCGTGGATCACCGCCTGGCCGATGTCGAGGATATTCACCCCGCCCTGCGCCAATACGCCGGTGATGGCTGCGGTGAGTCCGGGGCGATCCTCGCCGGTGATATTGATCAGGACGATTTCGCGCAAGACGCACCCTCCAAGGCAAACGATTGAGGCAGGCAAGCGGCGAATTGGCCACAGGCCGACGAAAAGGCGCACATTCTACCCAGTTTCCCCCCGATCCGTGCAGCCACGCGCTTTGCCCACTCCAGACCGCTCGCTATACTGCGCGGCAACTTCAGTCGACAAGAGCCGTGCTCTGTGAACCGGCCTGCGCCCGTCAAACCCGATAATTTCTTCATCATGATCTTCCACGCTCTGCGTCAGCGGCGGGTGCCCCTGGTGCTGCGTATTGCCAGCCACAGCCTGTTGCTGGTGGCGCTGGCCATGGTCATCTACGCCTGGGTCATGGGCATGCAGTTCAAACAGGCCATGCAGCAGCAGGCCGATGCGCTGGGCCAGGCGCTGATCACCCAGACGGCGGCTTCGGCCACCGAACTGCTGGTGTCCAACGACATCCTCAGCCTCAACGTGCTGCTCAATAACCTGGCGAAGAATCCGCTGGTGGCGCATGCCGCCATCTACAGCGTCGACAACCGCATCCTTGCCGAAGCAGGCGCACGGCCGACACGCAGCGTACTAGGCGAAACCGAGGGGCTGTACTCCACGCCGATCACCTTCCAGGAGGTGATCGCCGGGCAACTGCGCATCAGCCTGGACATGCGCCAATTCCAGCAACCGATGACCATCAGCCTGCAGAGCATGGGCATTCTCAGCCTGATTCTGCTGGCGCTGACGTTATCGCTGAGCATGCGTCTCGGCAGGCATATCTCCACGCCACTGCTGCAATTGCGCCTATGGCTACGCGACCCGGACGACCCTGCACCTGGTGCGGGGCGCAACGACGAGATCGGTGATCTGGCGCGCCAGCTGCAATCGCGCCTGGTGCCCGAGAAGCCGGAGCCAGAGCCCGACGACTCCGTCTTCGATGATGCGGAAAACTATCCGCACGAGCAGGATGAAAACGCCTTCTCCGAACTGGGCGACGATGAAGCGGCCACTGCGGAGCATGCATTCGACGAGCGCGATCTCGGCGATGACGGCGAAGAGCCGCTCAAACCATGGCCCGACTCCATAGAACCGGATGACCCCTTCTCCGATCTGCGTGACGAGTCTGAAGCCCCAGCCCCCGCCGTCAAGCCGCCACGGCCTTCGCAGACCAGCGCCGTTCTGGCGATCCAGCTTGGCGCTCAGGAGCAGTTGCGACGCCTGCCGCGCACACGCTTGCTGGATCTGCTGGAACGCTACCGAGCGTGCATGGAACAGGCTGCTGCGCTTTATCAGGGGCAACTGCACACGCTCAAGGACGGCAGCAGCCTGATCCTGTTCCATGAGCGCGAATGCGGTGAGGACTACCTGACCCACGCCATCTGCTGCGGCGAGCTGATGCGCGCCCTGGGCCATGCCTTGCAGATCGAAGTGGCGGACAGTGGCATCACCCTGCAGCTGCAACTGGGGCTGACCCTGGGCAGCGGGCTGGAGGAACTGAGCCAGACCGAATTGCTGCTCAGCGACAGCGCCCTGGATGCTCTGGCCCTGTCACAGCACAGCCGCAACTTGCTGCTGGTCGAACAACGGGTTGCCCAGGATGCACTGGCTCGCCAGCGCGCCCGCATCCGCCCGATCGCCAGCCCGGAAGGTGCCAGCTGCGTGGAGCGTCTGCTCGATCCTTATCCAGCTCTGCTGGAGCGGCAACTGACGCGCATGCACGACAACCGGGTCTGAAAGCGGCGCAGCCCATGTAGGGCGGGCGAAACCCGCCAAACGGCCAACGGCGGGTTGCCCCCGCCCTACGCGCCAACCGAGACGCGCTGCTGCGTCGATGCCGCGAAGCGGCTCAGCCAATCCTTCCAGCGAATCCGCTCGTCACGCACCAGCCAGCCGTCCTGCTCGGCAAAGCTCTCCGACAACCACACCCCTCGGGTACTGGCCGGCAGCAACTCGCCCTTGCGCAGCGTGAACAGACCACCGTTGGGCACACCGCGCTGCAAGGCCAACAGGTAGATGTCCGGACGACGACGCTCCAGACGTGCAACCAACTGGCCATCCTCCAGACACTCATCGACGTGGAACAGGCTCAATTGACGGGCATCGCGCGGCAATTCCAGGCTCAGGTCGTAGACCAGTTGCAAGGATGCCGTGGGCAGATGCACGTAGGCACGCGGCCGCTCGAGCAAGGTCAGGTTGCCGCACTGCACCGGACGCGCGGCGCCGGACAACGGACTAAGGCGGAAATGACTCGACTCGCGGTAGCGCAGCGCTCCCTGATACGGCGTGGGCAGCCAGGTATCGCCGAAACGCCCGCCCAGCCAGCCCTCCGCACTTTCCAGCAGACACTCTTCGGCCACTTCCTGAATGGCGGTCAGCAGCGGCAGGTTCAGCTCATGCGCGGGCACATAGCCAGAAATCAGCTTGAGTACGGTGTCACCGCGATCCAGGCGGTGCTGGCGCACCAGCAGCCAGTAGTCGCGCCCGTGCAGACGCAGGGTCAGGCGCACGGAAACGCCGAGGTTGGCCAGTTCCACCGCGAAGCGTGAACTGTCTGCGATCTCCACTGGCCGACGCCGCTCGAGCATCTGCCGAAAATTCAGCGGCTGCCCGAGGCTCTGGTATCTCAGGCCGTCGGGGCCGGCCTCGACGAATAGCGGCAGGGTCTTGAAGTTACTCGGGTCCTTGCGGATCAGCGTACGCGGCATCTCGACTCCTTGTTCCAGCTGGGCATGAAGCCGACTCGGCCGCCGGCGTCCACACGAGGGTCAGGTTGAAGCGAAAACCGCTCAAGGCTGCCCCAAGCCGACCATTCAATACAACCCAGGCCTGTAAGAGGACGTGACCAAGAGCCTCAGAACCTGTTCACGATCTGCTGCGCGTCGGCGCTACTGCGTTAAAAACAAGCTCAAAATGCTCATTTACAATTCGTAAACTCCGCTTTTTCGCTTGCTCTTGCCTTGTATCGCTCTAGCTCGCGAGATCGTGAATAGGTTCTCAGCGATTACCTCGCAACACCGCCGCCACGGTCGCGACATTGGCCGCCAGGTGCGCGGGGGTAATGGTGCCGACGATGGCGCTGCTGACACCGGGATGAGCGAAGATCAACTCGAAGCTGGCACGTACCGAATCGACACCATCAGCCAGGCAGGCATGCCCACTGGCCAGCGCCTTCTTGATCAGAATTCCCTTGGCGTGACTGGCAGCGTAGTCCAACACCGGCTTTTCGCCTTGCTCACTCAGGTTATAAGTGACCATGGCACAGTCACCGTGTTCCAGCGCCAGCAGACCGCCCTCGACGGTCTTGCCGGAAATCCCGTAGCCAAGGATCTTGCCTTCGCGCTTGAGCGCCGCGAGCGTCTCGTAAACGCCAGTATCACGCAGCACCGCCAGATCGTTACCGTCGGAATGCACCAGCAGCAGGTCGATGCGATCGGTCTCCAGACGCTTGAGACTACGCTCCACCGACAGGCGAGTATGCGCGGCGGAAAAGTCGAAGAACGACTGTCCCTGCTCGAACTCCTCGCCGGTCTTGCTGACGATCACCCATTCATCGCGCTGACCGCGCAGCAGCGGGCCGAGGCGCTGCTCGCTGACACCATAGGCCGGCGCGGTATCGATCAGGTTGATGCCCAGTTCGCGCGCCTGCCGCAGTAACGCCAGGGCCTGGGCATCGTCAGGGATGGTGAAACCGTTGGGGTATTTCACCCCCTGATCACGACCGAGCTTGACCGTCCCCAGGCCCAGCGGCGAAACCCGCAAGCCGGTGGAGCCCAATGGGCGATGCAGATCGTGCAGGGTGCTCATGGCAGCAACGCCTCCCACACCGGCTGTCCCAGTGGTGGGCGCGGCAACTCGGGAAGCGGCGTATGTGCAACCGGCTGCAGGTTATCCCGCTGCAGGGTCGCCAGCACGCGGTCAGCGAAGTCCGGCGCCAGTGCCAGCTTGGTCGGCCAGCCCACCAGTAAGCGCTGTTGCTCGGCAAGAAAGGCGTTATCCGGGCGTACCAGGCCCGACTGTGCAGGTTCGGCACGATCCACGCGCAGCGTGGCCCAGCGCGTCTGGCTCTGGTCGACCCAGGGCAGCAACGCCGCCATTTCCTTTTGCGCGGCCTGAATCTGCGCCGTTTCATCGCGTGCCACGCCATCGGCCTCGGCCAGATCGCCGCCGAGGTACCAGACCCACTGGCCATCGGCTGCCGGATGGGTGGTAACGGTGACCCGAGGCTTGGGCCCGCCCCCCAGGCAATGGGCGTACAACGGCTTCAGCGCCGGGCCCTTGGCCAGCACCATATGCAAAGGACGCAATTGCTGAGCGGGCTGCTCGATACCCAGCGCCGCGAGCAGCTCGGCATTGCCGGCACCGGCACTGAGCACCACGCGCTGCGCGCGAATCTCACGACCGTCGACGATAAGTCCGCACAGCTCACCGCTTTCCTGCAGCGGTTCGATACGCTCGGCAGCCAGCAGGCTATCACCGGCGAGTTCGGCCAGACGGGCGATCAGGCTCGGCACATCGAGCACCAGTTCAGCGAGGCGATAGACCTTGCCCTTGAACTTCGGATGCTGCAGCGCCGGCGGCAATTGCTCACCCTTGACCTGATCGACCCTGCCGCGCACAGCCTTGCTGGCAAAGAAACTGGTGAGATTGCCCGCCAGGGTACCGGGCGACCACAGGTAATGAGCGTCGGAAAGGATGCGCACGCCTGAGAGATCCAGCTCGCCATTACCGGCCAGTGCCTCGCGCCAGCGTCGCGGCATATCGGCGATGGCTTCAGAGGCGCCAGTCAGCGCGCCATGCAGAGCGTACTTGGCACCGCCATGGATGATGCCCTGCGACTTCAGACTCTGCCCTCCACCCAGGCTGCCGCGCTCCACCAACACGGTGGCGAAGCCCTGCTGACGCAGGCGCGCATTGAGCCAGAGGCCGGCAATACCACCGCCGACAATCAGAACATCGGTGCTGAGAGACTGGGACATGAACGGGCCTCGGCGAAAAACAGGCGGGCAGTATAACGGCTTCAGGCAACACCCGTAGGCTGTCACGGGGTCGCCCAGGTCGCACGCACCGAAGGCCTCAGGTACGCACGGGACTCAGTGGCCGGTGGAACTAGAGAACAGCTGGATCACCACCACGCCGCTGACAATCAACCCCATGCCCAGCACCGCAGGCAGATCGAGCTTCTGCTGGTAGATGAACAGAGCGGCGATGCTGACCAGCACAATGCCCAACCCCGCCCAGATGGCGTAGGCGATACCCACCGGGATGGTGCGCACCACCAGGGTCAACATCCAGAAGGCGATACCGTAGCCGCCAATGACCAGCAGCAACGGCAGCGGCTTGCTGAAGCCATCGATAGCCTTCATTGAGGTCGTGGCGACCACTTCGGCCGCGATGGCAATGGCGAGATAGAGGTATCCGGGCATGACGGCGACTCCTGAAAGATGGCCGCCATTCTAAGAACTCCCATGATGGGATAAAGTCATTACCTATCTATATTTGAGATAGGCTGGCCATGAACTGGAATCTCGATCAGCTGCAGCTGTTCGTCCGCACCGCCGAATGCCGGTCATTCTCAGCGGTAGCGCGTGAGGTCGGACGCGCGCAGTCGGCCGTCAGCACCGCCATCGCCCTGCTGGAAAGCGATCTTGGCGTCACCCTGTTCGAACGCAGCAGCGGGCGCCAGCCTCAGTTGACCGAGGCGGGGACGGCCCTGCTGGAGCAGGCCCGTAGCGTATTGCAGCAATGCGAACGCCTGGATGGCCGCGCGCTCGGCCTGGCCCGAGGCGAGGAGGCACGTCTGCGCCTGGCGCAGGACGAAGCCATGCCCTATCAACCGGTACTGGCCAGCCTGGAAGCACTCGCCGACGCCTTTCCCCTGCTCGAAGTGCAACTGTCCAGCGGCGCGCAGGGCGACGTGGCGCGCAAGCTGCTGCAGCACCAGGCCGACCTGGGCCTGCTGTTTCACCACGGGCAGATGCCAAGGGAACTGGAGAGCCAGCGCCTGGGCACCATCGAGATGGTCACGGTATGTAGCCCGCAACATCCGCTGGCGGGGCTCGATAGCGTGGAGCGCCGCGACCTGGCCGAACACCGTCAGTTGCTGATGACCCCGCAAGACAGCCATTACCCCGGCGGTGAACAGATCAGTCCGCTGGCGTGGCGCGCCGACAGTTTCTACGTGATGGCCGAGCTGGTCATCCGCGGCCTCGGCTGGGCCTGGCTGCCCCGACACGTAGCGCAGTATCCGACCTACCAGGGCCACTTGCAGGAGCTGCGCAGCGACTGGGCGCCGCTGCCGCTGGTGGTGGAGCTGGTATGCCGACGTGACGGGGCGCTCGGCCCCGCGGCCAACTGGCTGGCTGATTGTCTGGCGCGCGAACTGCTGCGTCCGCAGGTATGACCGCCCTTCCAGCGCACCGCCGGCGGCGATAAGCTGCGCCCCCATGAACAGACTCCTCTATACCCTGCTGCTGCACCTGGCCTTGCCCCTGATCGCCCTGCGCCTGGCGCTGCGCGCGCGCAAGGCACCGGCTTACGCTCACCGCGTCAAGGAGCGCTTCTCCCTTGGCCTGCCCGCGATGAAGCCAGGCGGCATCTGGGTACACGCGGTATCGGTCGGTGAAAGCATCGCCGCTGCGCCCATGATCCGCGCGCTGCAGGCGCGTTATCCCGAACTGCCGATCACTGTCACCTGCATGACCCCGACCGGCTCCGAGCGCATCCAGGCGATGTTTGGCGGCAGCGTGCAACACTGCTACCTGCCCTATGACCTGCCCTGGGCCGCCGCACGCTTTCTCGATCGCGTACAGCCACGCCTGGCCGTGGTGATGGAAACCGAACTGTGGCCGAACCATATCCATCAATGTGCCAAGCGCGGCATCCCGGTGGCCTTGGCCAACGCGCGCCTGTCCGAGCGCTCGGCACGCGGTTACGCGCGCTTTCGCAAGCTGACGGCACCGATGCTCGCCGAGCTGTCGCTGATCGCGGTGCAGACCCAGGCCGAAGCTCAGCGCTTTCTCGACCTGGGTGCACGCCCTGACTGCGTGGAGGTGACCGGCTCGATCAAGTTCGATCTGAAGATCGATGCCGAACTGTTGCAGCGTGCTGTCGAGTTGCGCCGCCAGTGGCAGGCCGAGCAACGCCCGGTGTGGATCGCCGCCAGCACTCATGCCGGTGAAGACGAAATCATCCTCGCCGCTCATCGCCAGCTACTGGGCACATCACCCGACGCGCTGCTGCTCCTGGTACCGCGTCACCCTGAGCGCTTCGACTCGGTCTATGAGCTCTGCATCAAGCAAGGGCTGACGACACGCCGCCGCTCCACGGGTGAATCCGTGCAGGCCGGCGACCAGGTGCTGCTGGGCGACACCATGGGTGAGCTGCTGTTTCTCTACGCGCTGGCGGATATCGCCTTCGTCGGCGGCAGCCTGGTGGTCAACGGTGGGCATAACCTGCTGGAGCCAGCCGCTTTGGGCAAACCGGTACTGAGCGGTCCGCACCTGTTCAACTTCCTGGAAATCGCCGCGCAGTTGCGTGAGGCCGGAGCGCTGGGCGAGGCCGAAAACCAAACGCAGCTGGCAGAAAAAGTTGCGCAGTTGTTGAGCGAACCTGACGCGGTGCAGCGCATGAGCCAGGCCGGTCTGGCTGTACTCAAGGCCAACCAGGGCGCGCTGGAGCGGCTGCTGGAGGGGTTACGCCGCCTGATGTAGCCCGGATGCAATCCGGGGGGAGCATCAGCGGCTGAATACCGCGCGCACCGCAGCCGAACCCCCGATATCGCCGGTGCGCGCGGCGCACCCTACGGGATGAGCGCCATAAACAAAAAGCCCGACTTGCGTCGGGCTTTTTGGCTTGCAACGAGCGACTCAGAAGTCCTGATTGTTCTTCAGGCGCTCTTCAGCGGCGGATGCCAGATCCGGCGGCAGGAAGTCCTTGTCCGGGTTGTAGTCCGGCTTGAGGAAGCTACCCAGGGCCTCCAGGTCAGCCGGGCTGAGGGTGCCGGCGGCCTGCTTCAGGCGCAGGTTGTTGAGGATGTAGTCGTAGCGTGCATCGTTGTAGTTACGCACGGCGCTGTACAGCTGGCGCTGGGCATCGAGCACGTCGACGATGTTGCGGGTACCGACCTGGTAACCGATCTCGGTGGCTTCCAGCGCGCTCTGGTTGGAGATGATCGACTGACGACGCGCCTGCACGGTTTCCACGTCGGTGTTCACCGCGCGGAACAGGTTGCGGGTGTTCTGCACCACCTGGCGACGCAGGCTCTCACGCAGTTGCTCGGTCTGGCCCAGACGCTGATAGGCCTCGCGCACTTGCGAGCTGGTCAGGCCACCGCTGTAGATCGGGATATTCAGTTGCAGGCCGATGGAGCGCTGCGAAACGTCACCGCTGTAACGAGGGAGCCCGCCGGAATTGGTGAAACCCAAACTGTCGTTGTCGCCCTGCTGGTAGCTGGCCACCGCATCCAGGGTCGGCGCATGGCCGGCCTTGCGCTGACGCAGGTTTTCCTCGGCAGCCGTCACGGCGTAAAGGCTGGCTTGCAGGTTGAGGTTCTGCGCGGCGGCGGTATCGACCCAGGACTTGGCGTCGTTCGGCGTCGGCGCCAGCACCGGCAAGCTGTGGACGATCCCTTCGACAGCCACATAATCACGGTGGGTCAGGGTCACCAGAGCTTCGAAGGCATCATCCACCGCGCGCTCAGCGAGCAGGCGGTTGGCGCGTGCGGTATCGAACCCTGCTTGCGCTTCGAGCACATCGGTCTTGTCAGACAGGCCAACGTCGAAACGCTCATTGGCCTGATCCAGCTGACGTTTGAATGCGGCTTCTTCGGCCTTGGTCGAGGCTAGGTTGTCCTGAGCGCGGAGCACGGCGAAGTAGGTTTCAGCGCTCTGCAGGATCAGATTCTGCTCCGTAGCGGACAACTCCAGCGAAGCCTGCTCGCTGGTAGCCTCGGCCGCCTGCAGCTGGAACCAGCGGTCGGCGCGGAACAGCGGCTGGCTGAGGTTGGCCTGGTACACCAGGCCACTGCGCGAAATGGTCGCACTGGGGGAGTCGAGTTCGGTGCGCGTGTCGCCGTAGTTGGCGCCGGCCGACAGGTTGGGCAGCAAGCCGGCACGCGCCTGCGGTACCACTTCGCGACGGGCCTGATAATCGGCGCGGGCGGCGGCGATATCGGCATTGTTCTTCGCCGCTTCCTGATACACGGTGACCAGGTCGGTCTTGCTGGACAGCGGGGCCTCTTCGGCCTGAACCAGGCCGACCGAAGCGGCGGCCACGGCAATGGCCAGGGAAAGTCTGCGCAACATGGATGTCGATCCTTGAATAGGCGGTAATCGGCAAGGCTACGGGGCGCCACAGGCGGGGGTCAAGCGCGCCATGGATGGCATCAGTCTAGCTGGCGGCAAGCTATGTTGCTCGTCGGGAACAATCCGCCATCATCAGCAGCATTAGTCGCTTTCCGACGCACGGGTCGAACTTTATTGACCGCCGAGTTGGTTTTCTCTCATCAGCTTGTTTAGACTGCCCGAGTTCTTGTCGGGGTGCCCCAAATGCGGGGCTGAGATTGGCAGCTGCCGGATCCCGTTGAACCTGATCAGGTTAAGGCCTGCGTAGGGAACAAGATGTCCTCGCCAGTAGACCGGCGAGTCCTCTCGGCACCGCCAGTGGTGCGCCTTCGCCCCTCCTCTTTTCAGGTTCTGCTCCGACAACCATCCCGGAGAGAGCCTTGATGAGCGCACAACAACAAAAGAACCTGAGTGAATCTGCACAGGTCGATCAACAGTCGGTAAAGCCCTTCCCCCGTTCGCAGAAAGTCTATGTACAGGGCTCACGCCCGGACATTCGCGTGCCGATGCGTGAGATCAGCCTGGACGTCACCCCGACCGACTTCGGCGGCGAGATCAACGCGCCTGTCACCGTCTACGATACCTCCGGCCCCTACACCGACCCGAACGTCACCATCGATGTGCGCAAGGGCCTGGCCGATGTGCGTAGCGCCTGGATCGAAGATCGCGGTGATACCGAGAAACTGCCGGGCCTGTCTTCCGAGTTCGGCCAGCGCCGCCTGAACGATGCCGAGCTGACTAAGATGCGCTTCGCCCACGTGCGCAATCCGCGGCGGGCCAAGGCCGGGCATAACGTCAGCCAGATGCACTACGCCAAGAAGGGCATCATCACGCCTGAGATGGAATACATCGCCATCCGCGAAAACATGAAGCTGGCCGAGGCCCGTGAAGCCGGCCTGCTCAACGAACAACACACTGGCCACAGCTTCGGCGCCGCCATCCCGAAAGAGATCACCCCGGAGTTCGTGCGCAGCGAAGTCGCCCGTGGCCGCGCCATCATCCCGGCCAACATCAACCACGTGGAGCTGGAGCCGATGATCATCGGCCGCAACTTCCTGGTGAAGATCAACGGCAACATCGGCAACTCGGCGCTGGGTTCCTCCATCGAGGAAGAAGTGGCCAAGCTGACCTGGGGCATCCGCTGGGGCTCGGACACCGTGATGGATCTGTCCACCGGTAAGCACATTCACGAAACCCGCGAGTGGATCATCCGCAACTCGCCGGTACCGATCGGTACCGTGCCGATCTACCAGGCACTGGAGAAAGTCGGCGGCATTGCCGAAGACCTGACCTGGGAGCTGTTCCGCGACACCCTGATCGAGCAGGCCGAACAAGGCGTCGACTATTTCACCATCCACGCCGGCGTGCTGCTGCGCTATGTGCCGCTGACCGCCAAGCGCGTCACCGGCATCGTCAGCCGTGGCGGCTCGATCATGGCCAAGTGGTGCCTGGCGCATCACAAGGAAAACTTCCTCTACACCCATTTCGAAGACATCTGCGAAATCATGAAGGCCTACGACGTGTCCTTCTCTCTGGGTGATGGCCTGCGCCCCGGCTCGATTGCCGACGCCAACGACGCCGCACAGTTCGGTGAACTGGAAACCCTCGGCGAGCTGACCAAGATCGCCTGGAAGCACGACGTGCAGTGCATGATCGAAGGCCCTGGCCATGTGCCGATGCAACTGATCAAGGAAAACATGGACAAGCAGCTCGAATGCTGCGACGAGGCGCCGTTCTACACCCTCGGCCCGCTGACCACCGATATCGCGCCGGGCTATGACCACATCACCAGCGGCATCGGTGCGGCGATGATCGGCTGGTTCGGTTGCGCCATGCTCTGCTACGTCACGCCCAAGGAGCACCTGGGCCTGCCGAACAAGGATGACGTCAAGACCGGCATCATCACCTACAAGATCGCCGCGCACGCTGCCGACTTGGCCAAGGGGCATCCCGGCGCGCAGATCCGCGACAACGCACTGTCCAAGGCGCGCTTCGAGTTCCGCTGGGAAGACCAGTTCAACCTCGGCCTCGACCCGGACACCGCGCGCGCATTCCATGATGAGACGCTGCCCAAGGAATCGGCCAAGGTGGCACATTTCTGCTCCATGTGCGGACCGAAGTTCTGCTCGATGAAGATCACTCAGGAAGTGCGTGAATACGCCAAGGAAAATGGACTGACCGACGAACAGAAGGCCATCGAGGCTGGCTTCGCCGAGCAGTCCGAGCGCTTCAAGGAAGAAGGCGCGGTGATTTACCGACAGGTCTGACGATCAGCCTGCCAAAGCCCCTTTCATGCAAAGGGGCTTTTTCTTTCAGGATCGCACCGACGCCCCGCCATAGAAGCAGTAACCACTGTTACGCAGGGTCTTGATGGGCAACTCCGTTCCTGCGTTGTCCAACACCTTGCGCCTCAACCGCTTCATCTGAGTATCCAGACGCCGCTGGTCGTAGCTCAGGTAATCGCCGCCCAGTGCCTGGATGATCTGCCGACGACTGATGCTTTCACCGGGAGCAGCCATCAGACAACGCAGCACCAGCATATCCTGTTGTGACAGCGACACCTGCGAGCCATCAGGCAGACGCAGGCGGCGCGGGCCGATTTCCAGGCACCATGCCAGCTGGCTGTGGCTCAACTCCAGACGGCGGCACAACGCTTCCAGGGTTGCGGAGAGTTCTCCCAGGTCACACCCCTTGGCGAGGTAATGATCTGCACCGATACCCAGTCCTTCGATCTTGTCCAGGGTGGAGCCGCGTGCGCTGAAGACCACCACACCAAGCCGATCCCCAGCGTTGCGCAACTGCTCGATCAGCGCCAGACCACTGCCATCAGGCAGGCCAACATCAATCACCGCCAGGCGATGGCGTCCGGCCTCGAAGGCCGCGTCGAATTCCGCCAGGGAGGTCACGAAGGTCACGCGATAGCCGATCTCACCGAGAAAATCGGCAAGCTCAGCCCCCAGCACGGGGTCGTCTTCGAGAAAAATCAGATCGATCATACTTGCCAAACTCATTCACTGGCGGCTTCATAGCCCTGCCGCCCATGATCCTCAAGCCTTGAGACTCCTCACCCCCAGGCATGTTCAGACTCCCTCCTCTGCTATTGCTGCTCATCCTGTTGTTGCCGTCGACGCTGCAGGCTGCCGCGTTGCACCTGGACGATACCAAACCGATGTTCAGTACCGCAGGTTACCTCGAGGGCCTGGCAGACCCGGGTGGACAGCTCGATGTCGCCCAGGCGAATGCCGCGCAAGGGTGGCAGAAACTGCCCAGCAACCTCAATGCCGGCTATACGCCAGACACCTATTGGCTGCGCTTGCAACTGGACGTTCCCCAACCCCTTCCAGGTGGATGGATGCTCCATCTGAGCAACGCGCTACTGGACGATGTGCGCATCTACATCTGGCGCCCCAGCGGCTGGCAGCTGCTCGGGCTCAGCGGCGAGAACGTGTCTCGCAGCGAGTGGCCTGTCGACTACCGCAGTGCAGTGATCCCGTTCGAGCCGACAGAGGCGGGCCAACATACATTGCTCATCAGGCTTGAAAGCAAGAACTCGCTGGCGACGCGCGTGGAGATCTGGCAGCGCCTGGCCTTCGATGACAACTCTCGACGCGAGGGCCTGTTCTTCGGCCTGCATTTCGGATTCTACCTGCTGCTGATCGGCCTGCACGCGATCTTCTGGGCTACAACCCGTAGCAAGATGAGCGGCCTGTTTCTCTTATACGTCAGCCTCAGCCTGCTCAACGAAGTCTTGAGCCTGGGGCTGATTCAACAGATCAGCGGCCTGCCCGTGACATGGAGCGATCGCATCCTCGGGGCCGGTTTCGCCTGCAACCTGCTGGTCGGATTTCGCGTATCGATGCAGCAGTTGGGCATGCCGATACTCTATCCACGAACCAGCCGGTGGATGGATCACGCCATCAAGGTCGCAGCGCTCTATTGCCTGAGCATGGCCCTGCTCAACCAGTACGCCCTGAGCGTAGTGCCGGTTCTGCTCCTGGGTCTGGTGATGATGGTCGGCTTCAGCGGCATGTGCATCCGGCTGCTGATACGCGGTTATCGACATGCCAGGTTCTTTGCCCTGGCGTTCGGCGTCTTCTATGCAGGATTGCTGATCGGCTTCCTGCGCAACCTTGGCTACCTGCCGGTCAACCCGGGAACCGAACTGGCGACGACGATCGCCACCATGCTGCACATGATTCTGCTGAGCCTGTGGCTGATCGCTCGCTACGAGCGCAAGCGCCGCTCGCGCGAACGCTGGCAGGCCAACCGTGCCGCCAACATGGCTCAGCAGCACAGCCAGGAACTGACCCGTGAAGTGGAACAGCGCACCGCTGACCTGCGCAAGGAGATACACCGTCGCGAGTTGCTCGAACAGGAACTGCGCAATGCGCTGGAGCTCGAACAACGCGTGCGCACCGAGCAACAGGACTTCGTCGCCATGGTGTCTCACGAATTCCGCACGCCACTGGCGATCATCACCACCCTGTCGCAGCGCATCGAACAGAGCACACCGCCACAGACACCGAAGAATACTGAGCGCTGCCAGCAGATACGCGACGCGGCCTCGCGCCTGCTGGCACTGGTCGACGAATACCTGAACGACGACCGCATGAGCGAGTCGATCGTCGAGTTGAAGCACGCGCCTTACAATTTGCCCGTACTGCTGCATGAGCTCAGCGGCGACTTCGCACCGGGCAGGATTCGTAATCGCTTCAACTACCGGCCCGAAGGGCTCGTCACCGATGTGGGCCTGTTACATATTGCCCTGCGTAACCTGCTGGCCAATGCCGACCGCCATTCGCCCAGCGATGAAACCGTCGAAGTCGAGGTCAATGAAGACGGCGACTTCCTTCTCATCGACATCTGCAACGTATCCAGCAAGATTCCCGCGCACGAGCGGGAACGTCTGTTCCGCAAATACTTTCGCGGACAGAACGCCAAACACGCTACAGGCGCGGGGCTGGGTCTGTATCTGGTGAAACGCATCAGCGAAATGCTCGGCGGCGACGTGACCCTGCTCTCGGCAGGCGGTGAGCAGGGCGTCTGCTTCCGTCTGCGTCTGCCGAAAACCCCAGCCATTCAATAACCAAGCAGAATAATCAACTACTGCTCAGATTTGCTCAGCCCCCCGCTACCAAAGACCAATAGACTCATCGCAAATTGCCATCACTCTTGTAGTACGAGCGAGCGGGTCTGCCATGCCGAATCTCCACGTCCCCTCATGCCGCTTTTCCGGCATGCCCTCCACAACCGCTTCACGTACACGCCAATCGACCTCCACGCTGCTTAACGGTCTGTTCATCCTGCTGCTCAGCTCCACCAGCGCAACCGCCTTGGCGCAGACGCCCAGTGATGTGGAGGCCGCGGCACGCCAGGCCGAACGCCTGCAGAACGAGATGAACCAACGTATCCAGCAGCAGCGCCTGCAGGATCTGCAATCGGATCAGCCCCCCACTCGCCTGCAAGTAGTGCCACCTACGCCCCGCCCACGCGACTCGGCAGCTTGCCGGGACATCAGCGTGGTCGAGATTCAGAACGCCGAACAGCTGCCCGAGCGCGTTCGTCGCGACATTCAGGAGAGCTATCAAGGCCGCTGTCTGGGCGTCGCCGAGATCGAGCAACTGCTGGCCGACGTCACCGCCGCGTACATGACACGTGGCTACGTGGCCGCACGCGCCTACCTGCCAGGCCAGGATCTGAGCCAGGGCACCTTGATCATCGAAGTCGAAGAAGGCCAACTCGAGCGCATCGACATCAACGATGGTGACAAGCGCTCCATCTCACCCGGCAACGTGTTTCCCGGCAAGGTCGGCGAACCGCTCAACCTGCGTGACCTGGAGCAGGCGCTGGATCAGATCAATCGCCTGTCGTCGAACAACGCCACCATGGAAATCCTGCCAGGCACCCAGCCAGGCGACAGCCTGGTGCGCTTCAACAACGATCCGGGGCAGCCGTACCACCTGAATCTCACGTATGACAACAACGGTCAGAAGGCTACCGGTCGCAATCAGCTGGGGGTCAACCTGGGGTTGGACAACCTGCTGGGCTTCAACGACTTCCTCAGCCTGACCCACCGCCGCGCCCAGCCCTACGAAAGCGGCAAACGCTCGTCCTATTTCAACAACCTGACCTACGTCCTGCCCTGGGGCTACAACACCTTCAGCCTGAGCCTCTCCGATTCCGAGTACGCCAGCCTGCTGAAAGCCCCCAGTGGCACCAAGCTGAAAACCAACGGCGATTCGCAGACCTACACCCTGCAGATGGATCGCGTGCTCTGGCGCGGCCAGTCCGGCCAATGGAACCTGTCTGGCGCACTGACCCAGAAAGAACAGGGCAACTACCTCGAAGACATCCTGCTGGAGGTCAGCAGCCGCCGCCTGAGCGTATTCGACCTCGACTCCAGCTACACCACGCGCGTACTCGGCGGCGCCCTCAGCCTGAACCTTGGCTTGGCCCGTGGCCTGCACCTGTTCAGTTCGCTCAAGGACGCCTCCAACCTGCCCGACTGGGCACCACGCGCGCAATTCACCAAATACAAGTACGGGTTCGGCTACTACCGCCCCTTCGAACTGCTTAACCAGGAGCTGAGCTTCAACAGCCAGTTCAGCGGCCAGCATGCCCGCGACGTGCTCTACGGCTCGGAGCGCATCTCCCTCGGCAGCCTCTACACGGTGCGCGGTTTCAACGAGGAGTCGATTGCCGGCGATCACGGTTACTACTGGCGCAACGAGCTGGCCCTGACCCATCGCTTCAGCCTGCCCAATGGCCGCCCTGCGCTGCTGCGCCCCTTCGTCGGACTCGATTACGGCAAAGCCTGGAACCGCGAGAACGAATCCGCTGGCGACCTCAGCAGCGCCTCACTCGGCGTGGGCGTCATGACCGGCCCGGTCAACCTCAACCTGACGCTGGCGCACCCGCTCGACTCCCCCAAATATGAAACGGATCAGGGCGACACCCTGGCCTTCAGCCTCAGCCTTTCCCTCTGAAGGAAGATGACATGAACCATATTTATCGCATCGTCTGGAACAGGGTTCGCAACGCCTTCATGGTGGTGGCGGAGAACGTCGGCAGCGGTGGCCGCAGCGCCAGCGGCTCGGGTCGCGGCCCAGTGGGCTCGGTTGGCCTGTTCGCACTCAGCGCACTTGGCGCTTCGATCTTCGTCGGCTCGGTACATGCAGCCGGCGTCGAGGTTGCCAGCGGTAATACCCAAGTCTTCCAGGCGCCGAACGGCGTCCAGGTCATCGACATAGCCACCGCCAACAAGGCCGGTGTCTCGCACAACCGCTACATCCACTACAACGTCGATCCGAGCGGCCAGATTCTCAATAACAACTCGGCACTGACCCGTGCCGGCGCGCTGCAATCGCAGCTCGGCGGGCAGATCGTGCCCAACGTCAACCTGACCAACGAAGCGCGGGTGATCCTCAACGAAGTGGTCGCGCCCAATCGTTCTTCGCTCAAGGGCTACACCGAGGTGGTCGGCGGCAAGGCCGACGTGATCGTGGCCAACCCCTACGGCATCACCTGCTCGGGCTGCGGCTTCATCAACACCGACCGTGCCACCCTGACCACCGGTGTACCCACCATCGGTGGCGACGGCCGCGTGGCCGGTTTCAACGTCAACCGGGGTGACATCCTGGTCGAAGGCACCGGCCTCGATGGCCGCAACCAGAAAGTGCTGGATCTGGTGGCACGCTCGGTGAAGATCGATGGCCAGATCAACGGCCAGGACGTGGCCGTGGTGGCCGGCAGCAACACCTACGGCTATGCCGACCGCAGCACCACGGCTCAGGCTCCAACCGGCGATACGCCGTTGTACGCCATCGACTCCACCGCCCTGGGCGGCATGTACGCCAACCGCATTCAGTTACTGGCCACAGAGAACGGCGTCGGCGTGCGCATGCGCGGCGAAGCGGCGGCCAGCGCCGATGACTTCGTGCTCAGCGCATCGGGCAAGATCGAAATCAACACGCGCATCAGCGCCGAACGCGATATCACACTGAGCAGCTCGACCTCCGGCGAATCGATTCGCGTCGAAGGCGAGAGCACCCAGTTGACCGCCAAGCGCGACATGGTCATCACGGCCCAGGCAGGCCAAGTGGTGCTGGACGAGTCGACCCTGACCGCCAGTCGCGACCTCACCCTGACCGCCGCCAGCCTCAACGACAGTGGCACGGGCGACAAGCGTTACGCCGGGCGTGATGCGCGTATCGAAACCACCGACAGCACACAGATCACCGGCAGCACCTGGGGCGCCGGCGACGACCTGGCCATCCGTGCCGCCAGCCTGACGGTGAACGATGGGGCCAACCTCTACAGCGGTGCCGATGCCCAGGCGACCGGCAAGTCCCTGACGCTGACCACCACCAGCGGCAACCTGCGCCTGAACGATGCCAAGGTACAAAGCAACGGCAAGCTGAAGCTCGACTCCGCCGCGGCCCTGAACACAGGCAGCAACACCGAGATCAAGAGTGTCGGCGACTACGACGTGACAGCGATCGGCGCCATCGACAATGCCGGCAAGCTGCTCGGCGCCACAGCGGGCCAGATCAAGGCCGGTGGTAGTCTGACCAACAGCAACGTGCTGCATGCGGGCGGCGACCTCAAGGTCGAGGCACGTTCGATCAACAACAC
Source organism: Pseudomonas berkeleyensis (assembly GCF_014109765.1). Classification (NCBI taxonomy): domain Bacteria; kingdom Pseudomonadati; phylum Pseudomonadota; class Gammaproteobacteria; order Pseudomonadales; family Pseudomonadaceae; genus Pseudomonas; species Pseudomonas berkeleyensis. Next base: position 745,764 of record NZ_CP059139.1, on the reverse strand, counting down.
CAGTACCGCCGGCCTGTCGTCACTACAGGAACTGAGCCTGGAGGCCACTACCAATATCGACAACTCAGGAGCCTTCTACGCTGGCGAGCATCTGTCGCTGAAGGCTGGCGACAAGGTGCAGAACCATAGCAGCGGCACTGTCGACAGCAACGGCAGCATGGCCACCGACAGTGCGCGCTTCATCAACAACGGCGCCGTCGTCGGCGTTGGCGATATCCACATCAAGGCCAGCCAGTCGTTCGTCAACGAAACCCTGTGGAGCGGTGGTAGCCTGACCAAACAGGATGGTTCGCCGACCTATGGCAACGTCATCAGCTCAGACAAGATCGCCAACTCCGGGTGTTTTCTGGGCATCTGCAAGGGCATCGATGCCTGGATGTATGACGTCCAGTACACCTACAACGAGCAACTGGTCGGCCTGACCCTGACCCAGCTACAGGCGCTGCAGAAAGCCCAGATCATCTCCAATGGTGCCGGCAGCAAGCTGACCATCGACTATGGCAACAGCGGCCAGAACAAGGTCGGCGTCATCTCCGCAGCCAATGTCGAGATCGGCGGCAGCGGCACCTTCCGCAACGAAGAACTGGCGCTCTACCACTACACCAAGGTGCTGCGCTGGATCGATAACGATGACGGCAGTGTTGGCTGGGTTCGTGTCGACCCCGATCGTTTCTGCTATGACGGCGGCCCGGCAAACTGTGTGGGTCGTGACGACGGGCTGCCCAACAGTCCTGACGACGACGGCACCAGTTGGGGCGACTGGAATCCCGGCTGGGGATGGGAACGCGTACCCGATAGCCAAGCCTATGCAGAGGGCATCCGCGGGGGCGTCTTCAGTGACGCCGAAGTGATCGGCCGCAGCGGTGCCGGCATCTACGCCACCAGCCTGAACTTCACCAGTGGCACGCTGGAGAACGTCGGCTCGCCCTGGCCGGAGGATGAGGGCAAGGCCCGCCTCGGCAGCCAGCTAGGCACCAGCGTCAACAATCCTGGCATCGGTGCTCCGAGCATCACGCTGCCGACCAACCCCAACGGCTACTACGTCCCCAACAAAACGCCGGGTGCCAAATACCTGGTGGAAACCAACCCGAACTTCGCCGTGGGCTCGAACTTCGTCGGCTCCGATTACCTGGCCGAGCGCTATGGCTTCAACCCGGACACCGTGCAAACGCGCCTGGGCGATGCCAACTACGAGGCTTACCTGATACGGCAGCAATTGATCCAACAGACAAACAACAACGTGATCGCCGGCTATGACAACGAAGCGGATCAGATGAAACGCCTGATGGATCAGGCCTATGCCCAGGGCAAGTCACTCGGCCTGGAATTCGGCAAGACCCCGACCGCCGCGCAATTGGCAGGGTTGACCGAAGACATCGTCTGGATGGAAGAGTCCGTCGTCGAAGGTCAGAAAGTTCTCGTACCCAAGGTCTACCTGGCCGCCAGCACTGTGGCAGCACTCGAGGCGGGCGCGGTGATCGCCGCACGTGACACCCGCATCAGCGGCGAAGGCCTGAGCAACACCGGCGGCACCATCTCCGGCAGCGGCAGCCTGACGGTGGAAACCCGTGGCGACATCACCAATACCAGCGGCACTATCAAGGGCGGCAATGTCGATCTGAAGTCCACCGAGGGCAGCATCCGCAACGAAACCCTGGCCGTCGGCCAGGGCGACGGCACCACCTACACCACCGCTATCGGCAAGACCGGCAGCATCCAGTCCACCAGTGATATGAGCCTGGACGCGGCGCGCAACATCGAAGTGATCGGTGCCGATATCAGCTCACAAGGCAATGCCTCGCTGAATGCCGGTGGCGACATCACCGTCGACACCATCGTCGACAAGAACACCACCACCAGCTACACCGAGAGCGGCGGATTCCTCAGTTCCAGCAGCACCCGCACCTCGGTCAGCAGCGAGACCAACATCGGCTCCGGCCTGAACATCAAGGGTGATCTGAAGACCCGCAGCGGTGGCGACACCACCATCGCCGGCAGCGAGGTCAATGTTGGCGGCGACCTGGATGCCGAGGCCGATGGCAACTTCAACGTCGTTGCCCGTCAGGACAAGCTGACCGTCGATACCCAAACCTCGAAGTCCGGCCTTGGCGTCGGTGGCGGCCTGTATGGCAGCCAGAAGACCACTGTCAACGACTTCACCGGCACCAACGTCGGCTCCACGCTCAACGTCGGCGGCAACGCCAACGTCAAGGCCAGCGAGCAGATCGTCGTGCAGGGCTCGGAAGTCAATATCGGCGGTGATGCCAGCCTCGACGGCAAGCAAGGCATCGCTATCCTCGACGGTCTCGACGAACGCCGTACCGACACCAAGGTTGAGACCACTACGTTCCTCAAGATCGATAGCTCCTCCGGGGCATCGGCCGGCACCGAGACCGCAGCCAGTCGTCAGGGTGCCAGTGCCAGCGCCCAGGCCAGCGCCAACAACAGCACCAACGTCAAGCTGGCGGAAACCAGCACCACGGTGACCAACACCGGCAGCAACACCAGTGTGGCGTCCAATCTCAATGTTGGCGGCAACCTGTCGATGCGCAGTGAAGGGGCCGTGACGGTTCAAGGCTCCAACGTCGAAGCCGGCGGCGATCTGGATGTTGATGCGAAAGACATCAACGTGCTCACCGGGCGCAATGAAAGCTGGAGCGAGAGCAACACCACGCGCACCTCGATCGGCATCTACGTCGACTCCAAGGCTGGCGCCGAGGCCTCGGCCAATGCCAACAGCGATGGTACCGGCAATGCAAAAGCCGAAGCCAAGGCTGAAACCACCGCCACGGCCGGCGCCCGCCACGAGCGTGAGCAGTCCTCCAGCTACGACCTGGTCAATAGCGCATCGAGCCTGAAGTCCGGCGGCAACATGAACCTCAAGGCCAGCGACACCGCTACCTTCCAGGGTGCCCAGGTATCGTCCGGCGGCGACATGAACATCGAAGCGCAGGACATCCGCAACGTCGCCGCTCAGGACATCAGCACCAGCAGCAGCAGTGCCGAAACCCACACTGCCGGCCTCTATGTGGGTGCCAGTGCCGAGGCCAGCACCGAAGCCGGCGTCGACAAGAACGGCCAGGCCAAAGCATCGGCCAGCGCCAGTGCCGAAGCCAGCGCTGGTGTGCGCCAGGCGACCGAAAAATCCAACAACAGCAGCACCTCGATCACCCAGGTGACCAACAGCTTCACCTCCGGCGGCAACTTCAACCGCACCGCGCAGAACACCATCGTCGACCAGGGCACCCAGGTCGAAGCGGCCGGCAATATCAGCCAGTCCGCCCGCGAGATTCGCGACGAGGCGGTGTCGGATCAGAGTTACTCGTCGGAAAGCTCTTACAGCCACGACGCCCGCGTGGGTGCCTATGTCGGCGCCGAAGCCAAGGCCAGCACCGATGAAGGCGCCAGCGCCGGCACCGGTTACGGCGCCAAGGCATCGGTGGAGGGCGAAGACAACAAGGCCTCCGAGCAATCCAGCACCGCCGTCACCAGCCGCTTCAAGGCCGGCGGCAGCATCTCCTCCAGTTCCACGGAGAATACCACGCTGGTCGGTACCAGCTTCGAAGCTGGTGAGGACATCAATATCCAGGCCGGCTCGCTGGATATCCAGGCCGCTCGCGACACCAGCAGCAGTTCGAGCAGCAGCAAGTCGCTGAACGCGGAGGTGAAGGTCGGTACCGACGGCGCCAGCGTCGAAGCGGGCCTCGAGGCAGAGAACGCCAAGGAAAACACCTCCACCGCCCGTACTGCGAGCCTCAATGCTGGCGGCAAGCTGAACATCAGCACCACGGGCGATGCACGCTTCGAAGGAACGGAACTCAACAGCGGTGGCGACACGACCATCGGAGCCGGCGGCAACGTCGAGTTCGCGGCGGCGCGTGATACCTCCAGCAGTTCGTCGAACAACCTGTCGCTGAGCGTTTCCGCCTCCGATGACGGCGAAGGCGAGCAGAGCGGCGAAGGCTCCATAGGTGGCGGTCTGAGTCGCAGCAACTCGAACCAGGCACGCACAGGCTCGATCAACTCCGGCGGCAACGTCACGGTAACCTCCGGCGGCGACACTACGCTGCAAGGCACTCAGGTGCAGTCGACAGGCGATACCAATCTGTCCGCTGGCGGCCAGGTGCGCATGGAGTCAGCCGAGAGCAGCTCGTCCGAAGTGGGCGTACAGGCAGGCTTCTCGGCCAAGGCCAGCAAGGACAAGGAGGGCGAAGAGAGCGGCGGCAGCTCGGCAGCAGCCTCGGTGAACGTGGGCAGCCAGAAGGGCAGCAGCGCCACAACGATTCGCTCCGGTGGCGAGACACGTATCGAACAGGGGCGCTGATCAGGGGGCTGTTTCCACGCCGCAGGCGCGCTAGGATGTTGTAAGGCGCGTATTCCAGCGCGCCTGCAGTGGGGGAAACACAATGAGCGAAACCTTCAAGCCCGACGCTGATGCGGTCGACATCATCGAGCGCGAGACCTGCTTCCGCGGGTTCTATCGCCTTGAACGGATCAAGCTGCGCCATCGTCAGTACGCTGGAGGCATGGGCCCGCAACTCACCCGTGAATTGTTCGTGCGCCACGATGCCGTGTGCGTGCTGCCCTATGATCCACAACGTGATGAAGTGGTGCTGATCGAGCAGTTTCGCGTGGGTGCCATGGAGAAGGTCGCCAATCCTTGGTTGCTGGAGCTGGTGGCAGGCCTGATCGACAAGGACGAAGAGCCTGAGGAGGTTGCGCGCCGCGAAGCCATCGAGGAAGCCGACCTGACGCTCACCTCTCTGTGGCCGATCACCCAGTACTTCCCGTCGCCAGGCGGTTCCAACGAGCGCGTGCACTTGTTCGTCGGCCGCTGCAGCAGCGAAGGTGCCGGCGGCGTACATGGCCTGGCCGAAGAAGGCGAAGACATCCGTGTGCAGGTGATGGCATTGGAGGACGCTCTGAGCGCGGTACGCGACGGACGCATCGACAATGCTGCCAGCATCATTGCCCTGCAGTGGCTGGCCCTGAACCGCGAAGAAGTGCGGGGAATGTGGTCGTGAATCTGCTGCGCGAGCGCTATCGGGTCGACCTGGTCGAGCTGCAAGCGGCTTGCGAAGCCAATTATGCGCGCCTGATGCGCCTGCTACCGCGCATGCGTGAGCACACCGAGAGCCGCCGCGTCGCCCTGAGCCAGGGCGAACACTTGCTCGGCGTGCTGGCCCTAGATGTGCTGGAGAGTTGCCCTTACACCACGACGCTGCGTGTACGCCAGGAACACAGCCTGCCCTGGCTGCCGGTGCCGCAGTTGGAGGTACGGGTGTACCACGACGCCCGCATGGCCGAGGTGGTGAGCGCCGAGAACGCCCGGCGCCTGCACATTCGCTACCCCTACCCCAACGCCGCCATGCATCAGCCGGACGAAAAGAGCCAGCTCAATCTGTTCCTCGGCGAATGGCTCAGTCATTGCCTGGCCTGCGGTCACGAACCACAGCCGGTGATATAACACCTTACGACAAGCGATCAAGCTTTCTCCCCCCCCTGCCGATAGCGCCCCGTACGCTGTTCTTGCCTCCAACTCACAAGGATCAGCGCGAAGGTGCGCAAAAAATGCCCTCGGCGTTTTTTTCTGTGATCTGCGTCCGCTTGCCGGGTTTTCCCTTTGCCGCGGCAACCACCATAATTCACTCGATAATGCCTTAGGAGATGGTCTTGCCGAGCCTGTCCACCCCATCCACGAATCACTCGGTTCTGCTGGTGCAGCTATCCGACAGTCATCTGTTCGCCGAAGCGGACGGCAAGCTGCTGGGCATGGATACCCGCGACAGCCTGCAACGGGTGATCGAACGGGTACTGCAGGAACAGCCGCAGATCGACCTGATCCTGGCCACGGGCGATCTTTCGCAGGATGGCAGCGAAGCCTCCTATCAGCGCTTTCGTCAGCTCATCAGCGGCATCGGTGCGCCTAGCCGCTGGCTGGCCGGCAACCATGACGAAACGCCACCCATGCAGTCAGCCTGTAAAGGCAGCCCGCTACTGGAGCCGGTAATCGACCTCGGCGCCTGGCGCATCGTCATGCTCGACTCCTCGATCCCTGGCGCAGTGCCCGGCTTCCTCGCCGACAACCAGCTCGAACTGCTCGAACGCGCCCTGAGCGAAGCCCCGCAACGCCATCACCTGATTTGCCTGCACCACCACCCGGTGTCCATCGGCTGCAAATGGATGGAGCCCATTGGCCTGCGCAACGCCGATGTGCTGTTCGCCATCTTGGGCCGCCACCCACAGGCGCGCGCGGTGCTCTGGGGGCATATCCATCAGGAGTTCGACCAGATGCGCGGTAACCTGCGCCTGCTCGCCTCGCCCTCGACCTGCGTGCAGTTCACGCCGGGTAGCGAAGACTTCCAGGTCAGTAACGAAGCCCCCGGTTACCGTTGGCTGCGCCTGCATGCCGACGGCACGCTGGAGACCGGCGTATCACGTGTCACCGGCATCCATTTCGAAGTGGATTACAGCGTCAAGGGTTACTGACATACCCCCAATCAGCTTGAAGCTTGCAGCTTGAGGCCCCGGACGAGTAGCCTCCCGCTCCATGACCGCATCCATCCTCTATATACATGGGCTGAACAGCTCGCCAGCCTCGCACAAGGCCAGCCAGTTGAGCCGCGCCATGGCCCATCTGGGCCTGGCAGAGCAACTGCGCGTGCCGCCCCTGCATCACCATCCGCGCCAGGCAATGGCCCAGTTGCAAACACTTGTCAGCGAGCTGGGTTCGCCACTTCTGGTGGGCAGTTCCCTGGGCGGTTATTACGCCACCTACCTGGCCGAGCAACATGGCCTCAAGGCACTGCTGATCAACCCGGCCGTAAGACCGCACCTGCGTTTCGACGGTTATCTGGGGCCGCAGAAGAACTACTACAGCGATGAAACCTGGGAGCTCACCCAGGATCACGTCGATGCCCTGGCTGAATTCGACGTTGCGCCGCCCACCGACACGACTCGCTATCAGGTCTGGCTACAGACCGCCGACGAGACCCTCGACTACCGCGACGCCGAGCGCTACTACCGCGCCTGCGCGCTGCGCATCCAGGCGGGTGGCGACCATGGTTTCCAAGGCTTCGCCGAACGCCTTCCGATACTCTTCGCTTTTGCCGGTATTAACGCCACACTCTGGCGCGATATCGACTTTTCCGCATTCAATTGACGAACAAGAGACCCTATGGCCCAGCAGAACGCCTATAACGCAGACGCCATCGAAGTCCTTTCCGGCCTCGACCCGGTGCGCAAGCGCCCGGGCATGTACACCGACACGACACGCCCCAACCACCTGGCTCAGGAAGTCATCGACAACAGCGTCGACGAAGCCCTGGCCGGCCATGCCAAATCGATCCAGGTGATCCTCCATGAGGACAACTCCCTGGAAGTGCTCGACGATGGCCGTGGCATGCCGGTGGACATCCACCCGGAAGAAGGCGTGCCGGGTGTCGAACTGATCCTCACCAAGCTGCACGCCGGCGGCAAGTTCAGCAACAAGAACTACCAGTTCTCCGGCGGTCTGCACGGCGTCGGCATCAGCGTGGTCAATGCCCTGTCGACTCGCGTGGTGGTCACCGTCAAACGCGACGGCAACGAATACCAGATGAGCTTCGCCGATGGCTTCAAGGCCAGCGAGCTGGAAGTCATCGGCACGGTGGGCAAACGCAACACCGGCACCAGCGTGCACTTCTGGCCGGACGCCAAGTATTTCGACTCCTTCAAGTTTTCCATCAGCCGCCTCAAGCACGTGCTCAAGGCCAAGGCCGTACTGTGCCCAGGCCTGAACGTCAGCTTCGAAGACAAGGCCTCCGGCGAGAAGGTCGAATGGCACTACGAGGACGGCCTGCGTTCCTACCTGGTCGATGCCGTCAGCGAGTTCGAGCGCCTGCCTGCAGAGCCATTCTGTGGCGCATTGGCCGGCAACAAGGAAGCCGTGGACTGGGCGCTGCTGTGGCTGCCCGAAGGCGGCGACGCGGTGCAGGAAAGCTACGTCAACCTGATTCCCACCGCGCAGGGCGGCACCCACGTCAACGGCCTGCGTCAGGGCCTGCTCGACGCCATGCGCGAGTTCTGCGAGTTCCGCAACCTGCTGCCACGCGGGGTCAAGCTGGCCCCGGAAGACGTCTGGGAACGTATCGCCTTCGTCCTCTCGATGAAGATGCAGGACGCCCAGTTCTCCGGGCAGACCAAGGAGCGTCTGTCCTCGCGCGAGGCGGCCGCATTCGTCTCCGGCGTCGTCAAGGATGCCTTCAGCCTGTGGCTCAACGCCAACCCGGAAACCGGCCTGGCACTGGCCGAACTAGCAATCAGCAACGCTGGCCGCCGCCTCAAGGCCGGCAAGAAGGTCGAGCGCAAGAAAATCACCCAGGGCCCGGCACTGCCCGGCAAGCTGGCCGACTGCGCGGGCCAGAACCCGCTGCGCTGCGAGCTGTTCCTGGTCGAGGGTGACTCCGCCGGCGGCAGCGCCAAGCAGGCGCGCGACAAGGAATTCCAGGCGATCATGCCGCTGCGCGGCAAGATCCTGAACACCTGGGAAGTCGATGGCAGCGAAGTGCTGGCCAGCCAGGAAGTGCACGACATCGCCGTGGCCATCGGTATCGATCCTGGCTCCAGCGACCTCAGCGGGCTGCGCTACGGCAAGATCTGCATCCTCGCCGATGCCGACTCCGACGGCCTGCACATCGCCACCCTGCTCTGCGCCCTGTTCGTCCGTCACTTCCGCCCGCTGGTGGATGCCGGTCACGTCTACGTGGCGATGCCGCCGCTGTACCGCATCGACCTGGGCAAGGAGATCTTCTACGCCCTGGACGACGCCGAGCGCGACGGCATCCTCGATCGCCTGGTAGCCGAAAAGCGCCGCGGCAAACCGCAGGTCACCCGCTTCAAGGGTCTCGGCGAGATGAACCCGCCACAACTGCGCGAAACCACCATGGATCCCAATACGCGGCGCCTGGTGCAACTCACGCTGGAAGACTTCGAAGGCACCCGCGAAGTGATGGACATGCTGCTGGCGAAAAAACGCGCTGGCGACCGCAAGAGCTGGCTGGAAACCAAGGGTAACCTGGCCGAGGTACTGGCCTGATGCGCAATCACCTCCTTGCACTCGGTCTGTTGGCTGGCGCCGCGAACGCCGAGCCAGTAGTGCTGGAAGAGCTGAAGCTGCAGGCGGAATACCCGGTGACGGAAATGCCCAGTGGCAACCTGTCGGGCCTGGCCATGTGCGGCGAAACGTTGTGGGCAGTGTCCGACCGCGATGACGACCGCATCTATCAACTGCATCGCGAAGAGGGCCTGCTACGCGCCGAAGCGGAAACCTTCATCCCCCCCGAGCCACCCGAGAGCGCCCTGCCCTGGGGCCTGCGCATGCGCAACTGGGCTGCCAGCCTGGTGCGTGGCGGCAAGCTGGATTTCGAGGGCATATCCTGCGACGCGCAGGGCAATCGCTACCTGGTCAGCGAAACCCGCGCCACCGTGCTGCAAATCGCCAGCAATGGCAGCGCACAGTGGCTCAACCTGCCCAGCGGGCTGGTTCGCCAGGCACGCGCCAGCGGTATGCTGCTGCACTTCAATCAGGGTTTCGAGGGCATTGCCATCGACCCGACAGGTGATCGCCTGTGGCTAGCCGCCGAACAGCGCCGCCGCGGCCTCGCCGTATTGCATCGTCGCGGCAGCAGCTGGCGCTGCACCGGGGGCTGCGTGCTGAACAGCGAAAGCGGTACCGAGGCTTCTCCAGAAGCCCTGGGCGGCCATATGGCACCGCGCGACTTCTCCGGCCTGGCCTACTTCGAGGAGAAACTCTTTACCCTCGAGCGTCAGGCGCATCGCGTCTGCCGACGCACGCTGAGCGATGGCGTAGCAGAAATCTGCTGGTCATTCGCAGCCGAAGCCTTGACGGAGCCACGCCGCTACACGCCGAACTACGGCATGGCCGAAGCGCTGTGGGTCGACAAGGAAGGTGCCTGGATTGGCGTCGACAATGGCAGCCAGACCCGCGCCGATGGCGAAGAGCGCCCCATCGTCTGGCGTTTCGCTGCGCCCAAGGGCGGCTGGAGCCGGCGTCCGTGAGCGAACAGGCACCTGGTCGTCGTGCCGGACGAGTCATGCTGGTGCTCGCCTGGGGCGCCGGCCTGCTGCTGGCCACGCACTTCTTCGGAAACTGGGAAGATAGCCAGCGCAACCCCAACCAGATACCGCAGTCGGTGCATGGTGATGGTTTCGTCGAAGTGAGCCTGGCCAGCAGCCGGCAGGGGCATTACGTGGTCAATGGCCAGATCGATGGGCATGACGTGACCTTTCTGCTCGACACCGGCGCCACTCAGGTTGCGATACCGAGCGCAGTGGCCGAACGTCTTGGCCTGCAACGTGGTGCGCCGATCATCATCAGCACCGCCAACGGCCGTGCCACCGGGCACCGTACACGCCTGGACAGCCTGCGCCTGGGCGATATCGAACTGCGTGACGTCGCAGCATTGATCGCCCCCGGCATGGACGGCGACGAAGTGCTGCTGGGCATGAGCGCCCTGAAACAACTCGAATTCAGTCAAAAGGGCGGCACCCTGGTGCTGCGCCAATCAACCTTGCAATGAGGCCCGCATGAGCGAATCCCTCGATTTGAGCCTGGAAGGCGTTGAACGCCGGTCACTCGCCGATTTCACCGAGCAGGCTTATCTCAACTACTCCATGTACGTGATCATGGATCGCGCCCTGCCGCACATCGGCGACGGCCTGAAACCCGTGCAGCGCCGCATCGTCTATGCCATGAGCGAATTGGGCCTGGACGCCGACTCCAAGCACAAGAAATCCGCCCGTACCGTCGGTGACGTGCTCGGCAAGTTCCACCCGCACGGTGACAGCGCCTGCTACGAAGCCATGGTGCTGATGGCGCAGCCGTTCAGCTACCGCTACACGCTGGTCGACGGCCAGGGCAACTGGGGTGCGCCGGACGATCCCAAGTCCTTCGCTGCCATGCGCTATACCGAAGCGCGTCTGTCGCGTTACTCGGAAGTGCTGCTCACCGAACTCGGCCAGGGCACCGTCGACTGGGTACCGAACTTCGACGGCACGATGAACGAGCCGGCGACCCTGCCGGCACGTCTGCCCAACCTGCTGCTCAACGGCACTACCGGTATCGCCGTGGGCATGGCCACCGATGTGCCGCCGCATAACCTGCGCGAAGTCGCCGCCGCCTGCGTGCGCCTGCTGGACGAGCCCGGTGCCACCGTCGAGCAGCTCTGCGAACATATCCAAGGCCCGGACTTCCCTACCGAAGCCGAGGTCATCACACCCAAGGCTGACCTGCTGAAGATCTACGAGACCGGTCGTGGCTCGGTGCGCATGCGCGCCGTCTATCGCGTGGAAGACGGCGACATCGTCGTCACCGCGTTGCCCCATCAGGTTTCCGGCGCCAAGGTGCTGGAGCAGATCGCCGCACAGATGCAGGCCAAGAAGCTGCCAATGGTCGCCGACCTGCGTGACGAGTCGGATCATGAGAACCCGACCCGCATCGTCATCATCCCACGCTCCAACCGCGTCGATGCCGACGAACTGATGACCCACCTGTTCGCCACCACCGATCTGGAGTCCAGCTACCGGGTCAACACCAACGTCATCGGCCTCGACGGCAAGCCGCAGGTCAAGGATCTGCGCACCCTGCTCAGCGAATGGCTGGTGTACCGCGTCGGCACCGTGCGCCGCCGCCTGCAGTTCCGCCTGGACAAGGTGGAGAAACGCCTGCACCTGTTGGAAGGCTTGCTGATCGCCTTCCTCAACCTCGATGAAGTCATTCGCATCATTCGCACCGAGGATTCGCCCAAGCCGGTGCTGATGGACACCTTTGGCCTCACCGACGTGCAGGCCGACTACATCCTCGACACCCGCCTGCGCCAATTGGCACGCCTGGAAGAAATGAAGATCCGTGGCGAGCAGGACGAACTGGCCAAGGAACGCGAGAAACTGCTGGCTCTGCTCGGCAGCGAAGCCAAGCTGAAGAAGCTGGTGCGCAAGGAAATCATCGAGGACGCCGAGAAGTACGGCGATGACCGCCGCTCGCCGATCGTCGCCCGCGCCGAAGCCAAGGCCCTGTCGGAAACCGAGCTGATGCCGACCGAACCGGTCACCGTGGTGCTCTCGGAAAAAGGCTGGGTACGCTGCGCCAAGGGCCATGACATCGACGCCACCGGCCTGTCCTACAAGGCCGGCGACGGCTTCAAGGCCGCCGCACCAGGCCGCTCCAATCAGTACGCCGTGTTCATCGACTCCAGCGGGCGCAGCTACTCGCTGGCAGCCCACTCGCTGCCATCGGCCCGTGGCCAGGGCGAACCGCTGACCGGCCGCCTGACACCGCCGCCGGGCGCCACCTTCGAATGCGTAATGCTGCCGGAAGACAGTGCCCTGTACGTCATTGCCTCCGATGCCGGCTACGGTTTCGTGGTCAAGGGCGAGGATCTGCAAGCCAAGAACAAAGCGGGTAAAGCGCTACTGAGCCTGCCCAATGGCGCCAAGGTCGTTGCCCCCAAACCAGTAACGAATCTGGAAGACGATTGGCTGGCCGCAGTGACCACCGAGGGTCGTCTGCTGCTGTTCAAGGTCACGGATCTACCGCAACTGGGTAAAGGCAAGGGCAACAAGATCATCGGTATTCCTGGCGAACGTGTGGCCTCGCGTGAGGAGTATCTGACCGATCTGGCCGTGCTGCCCAGCGGCGCCAGTTTGGTTTTGCAGGCCGGGAAGCGTACCCTGACACTCAAAGCCGACGACCTGGAGCACTACAAGGGCGAGCGCGGCCGCCGTGGCAACAAGCTGCCGCGCGGGTTCCAGCGCGTCGACCAGCTTCTGGTGGAATAGCGTCGGCAACACGCCCCGTTCTTCCGGGATATCCGCGCTACCGGCAGGCAGTCAAGGCTGGAGTCGTAGCGCGGTTTGACGGATGATACGCGCCCTGGGTCATGTGCATGGCCCCACTGCATGATATGGGATCGATGTGCGGTTGCCCCATAAGCAGCTGCCGGGAACGAATGATGACTGTAGTACGCCCTGTGGCTCTACTTCTGACCACGCTGCTCATGCTGAGCGGTTGCAGCCTGCTGCAGCAGAAGCCGGTGCCCCTCTACCAATTGGATAGCGGCAGCGCCGTGACGCCAACCAAGGACAATGGTGTCACCGTACTGGTCGGTCCGATCAGCGTGGCCGACTACCTGCGTCAGCAGAACCTGCTGCAACGCCAAGCCGATGGCAGCCTGGTCGCTGCCCAGAACGCTCGCTGGGCCAGCGGCCTGGCCAACGACATCGACCAGCAGATGCTGCGTCAACTGGCCTGGCGCCTTGACAGCCAGCGCCTGGTGCTGGCCCCGGCAGCTCCGGGCTTCAGCGCTGACGCTCAGGTCATGCTGACCATTACCCGACTGGACTCCGGCCCGACCCAACCCGCCGTTCTGGAAGCACAGTGGCGTCTGCTCGACCGTCGCGGGCAACTGCGCGATAGCCGTCTGATCCGCCTGGAAGAGCCTCACAGCGGCCCCCTGGCAGAACAAGTCAAGGCACAGAGCGCGCTGGTACAGCGTCTGGCAGCACAACTGGCGACCGCCATCCAGCCGGTGGCAGCGGCTACAGACCCGACACCCGAGCCAGTACGCAAGAAACCTCCGGTGGCCAAGGCCAAACCGCAAGAACCGGCCGCTGCCGGGCCGAAGATTCCGGTGGCAGAACCCATCAAGATCGATACGGAAGTCTTCCGCTTCTAAGCAAAAAGCCCGCAAATGCGGGCTTTTTGCTTGTAGGATGCAACTCGCGTGTCTTACTTGAGCTCACTGGAGCTCTTGCCCAACAACCGCCGAGCGACGATCAGCAACTGAATCTGCTGGGTGCCTTCGAAGATGTCGAGAATCTTCGAATCACGCGCCCACTTCTCCAACAACTCGTCCTCGCCATATCCCATCGCACCGGCCAACTCGACACATTTGAGCGTCACCTCGCTGGCCACGCGTCCTGCCTTGGCCTTGGCAATGGAGGCCTCCTTCGAATTGGGCAGCTTGTTGTCAGCCATCCATGCAGCCTTCAGCGTCAACAGGCGCGCCGCCTCCCACTCAGCCTCCAGCCGATACAGCGTCGCCTCGGCGTGAGTAACGGCCAGCAGCGGCTTGGCGTAGTCGAAACGGCAACCCGCCTTGAGCAACAACTCACGGGTGCGCTCCAACGCTGCACGAGCCACGCCGACAGCCATGCCAGCGACCAGTGGCCGAGTGTTGTCGAAGGTCTCCATGACCCCGGCAAAACCCTTCTGCACATCGATTTCGGCGTTGCCCAGCAAATTGGCCGCCGGTACACGGCAATCGCTGAAGCTGATCGAGGCGGTGTCCGATGCCTTGATGCCCAGCTTCTTTTCCAGACGGGTGACCGTCATGCCAGGCGTGCCCTTCTCCACCACGAAGGACTTGATCGCTGCACGTCCGAGACTCTTGTCCAGGCTGGCCCAGACCACCACCGAATCCGCGCGCTCGCCGGAAGTGACGAAAATCTTTTCGCCATTGAGGATGTAATGATCGCCATCCTTCACTGCAGTGGTACGAATCGCCGCCGAGTCGGAGCCGCATCCCGGCTCGGTAATGGCCATGGCCGCCCAGGTTCTGCCGAAGCGTGTCAGTTGCTCGTCATTGGCCACCGCCGCGATAGCCGCGTTGCCCAGGCCCTGGCGGGGCATGGCCAGCAATAGACCGACGTCGCCCCAGCACAGCTCCATCACACCGAGCAGCGCCGCCATATTGCCGCCGTTCTTGATACCGTCCTGCTGCTCGCGAGCCGCACCACGCTTGCTGGCCGAACCAGCGCCGACGGCCTCGGGAGAGCCTTCGTTCATGCCGTCGAGCAGCGCGGCAAGCAGATCCAGCTCCTTGGGATAGGCGTGCTCGGCCTTGTCATACTTGCGCGAGATTGGCCGGAAATAGTGCTTGGCCACCTGTCCAGCCTGGTGTTGCAGGCCGCGGAATTTCTTCGGAGTTTCCAGATTCATCGTTGCCACCCTATAGATGAAGGCCGCCAGCGAGCACGGCGACGCTGCGCAGGTCGCGATACCAGCGCTCGGCCGGGTGCTCCTGGGTAAAACCATGGCCGCCGAGCAGTTGCACCGCGTCGGAGCCGATCTTCATCGCCTTCTCCGCGCAGAGCAGGCGCGCCAGGTACGCCTCACGGCGAAATGGCAAGCCGGCCTCGGCACGCGCGCAGGCACGCCAAAGCAGCAAGCGCATGGCATCCAGTTCGATGGCGATGTCGGCGACCATGAAGGCCACGCCCTGACGATGACTGATCGGCTCACCGAAGGCTTGGCGCTCATTGCAGTAGGTCGTCACGTAGTCCAGCGCCGCCTGCGCCGAACCGACAGCAAGCGAGCACAGCGCCAACGCGCTGCAATCGAGAAAGGCCTGAAAGTCGAAGTTCTCACCAGCTAGCCGAGACTCGAGCGGTACCTTCACACCTTTGAGTTGAATGCGCGCCAGGCCGCAGGCCTTCAGCCCCATCGCAGGCTCGGCACGGCGGGTGACACCCTTGCTCGCCGCATCGACGATGAACAACGCCGGGCCATCACCGGCCTGAGCGCTGACGATCAACTGACTGGCACCTAGACCGCCGATGACCAGTGCCTTCTCGCCATCGAGCAGGTAATGCTTGCCACGCTTGCGCGCTCGCGTGGTGGGCTGACGCGCATCGCTTAACACGCCTGGCTCGCACACTGCCAAGGCGAAGGGCCGAGGCCCCTCCTCACTGACGAAAGCCGGTAGCCAGGCCGCCTGTTGCTCAGGCGAGCCCCAACGACGGATGCAGTTGGCGGCGGAAAGCGGCACCAGCAGCGCAGCGGCCAGGGAGAAATCTCCCTGCGCCAGGCTTTCGGCGATCAGCGCATTACTGAGTACGGTGCGCTCTCCGGCCAGTCCACCATGCGCCTCACCCACACCATAGTGGGCCAAGCCCAGTTCACGTGCCTGATTGATCAGTGCAGCAGACACGCGCGCCTGAGCGTCTGCCTCATGCGCAGCCGGACGCAGAACCTCCAAGGCGAAGCCTTGAAGCATATCCACCAGCATCTGCTGTTCTTCAGTCAGTGACAGGTCGAACAAGTCATCGGCAGCCGGGCGCGCTTCACGCGGCGCGCTGCTGGCACGGCCAGCAGCCAGGCGAAAGCTGGCGCGGCTACCGCTATAGACGAGTTTCTCGAAGGACTTGCGCACATTGAGGCGGTCTGGCCAGTCGGCCTGGGCCAGTTTGCTCAGTACGCTCAGGGCCTGGCCCTGTACATCGACGGTCATGGCATCTCGCTCCACATGAGAGGTGCCACCGATGATGCGCCGCCGACTGACAAGCGACTATGACCCTCAAGACGCAGCGCTGCGGCAATCAGGTCAAGCCGTATTCCTGGAAGGGCGCGGACAGGACATGACTGACGTCATGTCCTCTGACGTGTCACTTGCTGCGAATTTTCTCGACAATCGCGGTGGTGGAGCTGTTTTCCACCAAACCGAGCACGCGCACTTCGCCGCCGTATGCCTGAACGATATCAGCACCTACTACCTGCTCGATGCCGTAGTCGCCGCCCTTGACCAGCACATCGGGCTGCACCTGCTTGAGCAGACGCTCAGGAGTGTCTTCGGCGAAGCTCACGACCCAATCCACCGCACCGAGCCCCGCCAGCACCGCCATGCGACGGTCTACGGCATTGATCGGACGACCCGGGCCTTTCAGACGGCTGACCGAGGCATCGTCGTTGATCGCCACGATCAAACGGTCACCCTGCGCACGCGCCTGCTCCAGATAGGTCACGTGACCGGCATGCAGAATGTCGAAGCAGCCATTGGTGAAGACGATCTTCTCGCCATGGGCACGCGCATCCTCGATAGCGATCAGCAACTGATCCAGGCTCAGCACGCCACGCTCGGATCCCTCTTCACGCTGTACGGCACGGCGCAGCTCCGGTGCGCTGATAGCAGCGGTACCCAATTTGCCCACGACGATACCGGCAGCAAGGTTGGCCAGGGCCACGGCCTGCGGCAACTCCTCGCCTGCGGCGATGGACGCCGCCAGGGTGGAAATTACCGTGTCACCGGCACCGGTCACATCGAACACTTCACGGGCACGGGCCGGCAGGTGCAGTGGCGCATGCCCCGGACGCAGCAGGGTCATGCCATGCTCGCCGCGCGTCACCAGCAGGGCACCCAGCTCCAGCTCGGTCATCAGCTTGGCACCCTTGCTGACCAGTTCGGCCTCATCGGCACAGCCACCGACGATGGTTTCGAACTCGTGCAGATTCGGCGTGATCAGGCTGGCGCCACGGTAGATGGAGAAATCCTTGCCCTTCGGGTCGGCCAGCACCGGAATGTTCTTCCTGCGTGCAGCCTGGATCAGCGTCTGGTGATTCTGCAGTGCGCCCTTGCCGTAGTCTGACAGCACCAGCACCTTGACCCCATCGAGCAGCGCATCGACATCCCGAGCCAGCGCAGCGGTATCGGTGTTGAACGGCTCCTCGAAATCCATGCGCAGCAATTGTTGATGACGGCTCATCACGCGCAGCTTGACGATGGTGGGTTGGCCATCGAGGCGCTGAAAATGCGTCTCCACACCGACCCCACGCAGGCTGTCGCTCAAACTTTCAGCCGCCTCGTCTTCACCAGTAACGCCAACCAGCAGAGCGCGCGCTCCGAGCGCCGCGATATTCAGCGCCACGTTGGCGGCACCGCCGGGACGATCCTCGATCTGGTCGACACGCACCACGGGCACCGGAGCCTCCGGGGAAATCCGCGACGTGCCGCCGTGCCAGTAGCGATCGAGCATCACATCGCCCACCACCAGAACGGCGGCTTGGTCATAGCGAGGCATGGTCAGTTTCATGATGGCTCCAGAAGGGGAGAAAAACGGAAAAAATCATAGCATGACGAGTACGACGAGCTGTTCAGAGCGGGCGAACCCAGAACAACTCATGCCGGCGCACGGCCTTGCGGAAGAACTCGTCTTCGCCCGTGGCCGGCCAGCGGCGCCCGGCCAGGGCCCACTGAATCAGGCGACGCAGACGCCTTTTCAGCGGCAGCGGGCCTTGCAGATCATGCTGCAGGCCCAGCGCCATGGCCTTGTCCATTTGCCGCTCGGCATCCAGCGTCGGGCTCCACAGGCGGTCGGCCGGCAACGGCGTGATCGCCGGCGGCAAGGCGATGCCATTACCCGCCGGCCCCATGGGCCAGCGGTCGTTGTCATGCAGGTGATTGGCGTAGAGCAACAGGGTTTGTGGCTTCCAGCCGCTGCGCTCGCAGGCTTCGAGCACGGCACGCGTACTGGCAACATGGTCGTGATGTGGATCGAGTTGCGGATGCGGCGTCAGCAGCACTTCGGGGCGGTAATGCTCGATCACTGCGACCAGGTCGGCGATCAGGTTGTCCCAGGTCGGCAGACCGTCGGCATCGGCCGGCAGAGTCAGCGGGTTGTGACGGCGCACAGGGCGCACATCGCTTTCCCCCGACTCACGGGAACCGAAGGGCACTTGCGGTTGCTCGGCCATGGCCGGCAGTTGCAGGCAGTAGTAGCCGAGCTGCACGCAGCGCTGCTGCGGCACGCCCCCCCAGAGCGGCGCGGCCAGGCTGTCCCAGGCACGCAGGCGGCCCTTCAGGCGAGCGGCGGCGGCCTTGTCCAACCCCAGCCGCTGATAGTTTTCGGCCTCGATCTCACCCTGAGTCAGGGTGACGATGGCGGTGTCGGACGAGCGGCTGTACTGACCAAAGGCGGCCAGTTCGGCGTCGTCGGCATGCGGCGCGATGATCAGCATGCGCTGCGCGGCATAGTCCGGGTTATGCATGGCATGCAAGCGCAGCTCGCCCTCGATGCGGCAGAAGCGCGACACGATGTTCAGGCCATTGGCCTGCACGCCGGACAGGTTGAGGTAGCGCCGCCCGGCGACGCCGCGCTCGAAATCCTGGCGATCATCGCCCACCAGTACATAGGGATCGAGCCAACGCCCCAGCCAGGTCGCCGTCAGTCGTAGCTCGAGCACCAGGGTGTCGTAGTCATCTAGATCGGCTTCGACCTGCAGCGCCCCCCGCTCGATACGCGCCGGCAGGCTGAGACAGTCATCGGGGAAGTCGTAGCGGTAATCGTCGCGCGGCGAATAGAACAGATGATCGGCAAACCAGGCCTCGTGCGCCACCCAGCCCAGCACCAGCAGTAGAGGCGGCAGCCACCAGGCGACCAGCACACCGAGCGCGAGCAAAGCCAGCAGGGCTACCAGCATGGCGATGCGCTTGTTACGCCGGTGGCGCTTGAGCAGTTGCTGCTTGCGTCCGTTCATCGATTTACACCTGATAGACCGGCACCCGGTTGCACCAGCGATCCTTGTATTCGCGGTCGGCGCGACCGAAGGAATAGCGCAGCGGCTTGCCCAGCGCGCGCGCATGTTCCCATTCACCTTGCGTATTGACGAAGCTGAGTACGCTGCCGGGGCTGAACTCGCGCTGCTGCGGGTCGACCCCGCCGTTGATGTATTCCAGGCTGACCCACTGCGGCGCCTCGACACGATAGAGCACCTGGATCGCCACCGGCTCATCGTTCAGATAGATCAAGGAACCGGTCATGAATTCGCGCAACAGAGCGAATACCTCCGCCAGATGATCCTTCCCGGTGGCCTCGAAGCCCCAACGGCGCTGGAACAGGTCAGCGTAGATGCGCGCCTGTTCCTGCGGTGTCAGCTCAAGCATCGGCCGGATCACCCCACCCGCCTCTTCCAGCAAACGCTGTTCACGGCGCTGGTTATAGCGGAATTTCTTGCTGTACTGCTCCGGCTCACGAGCCAGCGCCAGGCCTTCAGGCTGCTCGCTGATGCCAATCAGCCCGGTCGCATTGAGTTCGGACAGGTAGCGAGCACGATGGCGCAGCGCAACCTGCGCACCAGTTGCCAGCGGCAGAATGATCTCGGCATTGCCCAGGTCGAACAGACCGCGCTTACCCCGCAGCTTGAGCACATCCTTGGACAAGGCCAGATGTCGCCCCCAGGTCGGGATAGCGGCTTGCAGCTCGCCATCGATCATCCACCCCAGGTAACGCACCGGGATACCGGCCAGATCAGCCAGGCGCACGACCACCTGGGGATGGGTGGCAACGCTGCCGCCGAAACGGGCCCAGGTCGCGGCATAGTCGGCGGCGGAAATAGGCGTCCAGCCACGTTCACGCCAGAATTGCAGACGACTCAACATCAGGCGTTCTGCTCGGCCACGACGGAATCGTCGTCTTCCTCGAACTGCTTGGCGTGCAAGCGCGCGTAGTAGCCGTTCTGCGCCAGCAGTTCGGCGTGGCTGCCACGCTCGACGATCTGCCCCTGATCCATCACCAGAATCAGATCGGCCTTCTCGATAGTGGTCAGGCGGTGCGCGATCACCAGCGTGGTACGACCCTGCATCACCTGATCCAGCGCCGCCTGGATATGCCGCTCGGACTCGGTATCCAGAGCCGAAGTGGCCTCGTCGAGGATCAGCAGCGGTGCATCCTTGAGCAAAGCGCGAGCAATGGCCAGGCGCTGGCGCTGTCCGCCGGAGAGCAACACGCCATTCTCGCCGACCAGGGTGTCGTAGCCTTGCGGCATCTTCTCGATGAACTCAGCGGCATAGGCATCACCGGCTGCCTGCTGCACCGCTGCGAGCGGCGCGCCAGCCAGATCGCCGTAGGCGATATTGTTGCGTACGGTATCGTTGAACAGAGTGACATGCTGGGTCACCAGAGCGATGTGCCTGCGCAGGTTACGTAGGGTGTAGTCTTCGACATCCAGGCCATCGAGCAGGATCTGCCCCTGCTCATGGTGATAGAAACGCGGAATCAGGTTCGCCAGGGTCGACTTGCCGCTGCCGGAACGCCCGACCAGCGCCACCATCTGCCCAGGCTCGGCAACGAAGGAGATGTCATTCAGCACCGGTTTTTCCGATCCCGGATAGCTGAAGCTCAAATTCTTCACCTCCAGCCGACCACTGATGCGCTCGCGCTCTTGGGTGCCATGATCGACCTCCGGCTCCTCGTCGAGCTGTTCGAAAATGCTTTCGGCACCCGCGACGCCCTTCTGAATCGTCGAGCTGACCTCGGACAACTGACGGATCGGCTTGGGCAGCAAACCGGCCAACGTGATGTAGGCCACTAGGTCACCTGCCGACGCCTCGCCTCGCAACAACAGTACGAGGAACATCAGCACCGCCATAGCGCTGTAGATCACCAGTTGCAGGCTGGGGGTATAAACGGCATTGGTTTTGACCATTTTCAATTGCTTGAGCTTGTTTTCCTCGCTCGCCTTAAGAAAACGGCTCTTCTCGTAATCCTCACCACCAAAACTCCGTACAACCCGATAGCCCTGAATGCTTTCGGAGGTCACATGAGTGACGTCGCCCATGCTGGTCTGGATTTTCTTACTCTGCTTACGGAATTTCTTGCTGGTACTGGTCACCATCAGGCCGATGACCGGCAGGATTGCCACCATCACCAAGGTCAATTTCCAGTTCATCCAAAGCAGCGTGGCAAACAGGAACACTACCGTCATGCCTTCACGCACAACGACCTTGATCGCATCGGTAGCCGCGCCGGTGACCATGGTCACGTTGTAGGTAATACGCGAGATCAGATGTCCGGAGTTGTGATTATCGAAGTAGCGATTGGGTAACGTCAGCAGGTTGTTGAACAGCGCGATACGCAGATCCTGCACCAGCCCCATCGAGACCTTCGCCAGATAATAGTTGCCGAGAAAGGAGCCGATGCCCTGCCACACAGCAATCAGTACGATCAGCAGGGGCACGGCCTGCAGCAGCTTCAAGTGTGCCAGCCAGGGGAGGGATTCCAGCAACCAGGGCACGCCGGCGAACAAACTGGCATCCGGATTGGACAAACCATCGACGAAGTACTTGAGCATGTAACCCAGCATCGGCTGGGTAGAGGCGAAAATCAGGAAGCCCAGTAGGCTTAGCAGGAACAAACCAATGTAAGGCCTGACATAAGCCAGCAACCGGAAATAAATAGTAAGGCTGGAAGCAGCGTTCTGCTGGGGTACTTCGGTCATGTCCGCTTTCACCGGTAATAAGAATGGCAATCTTAGCATTCCCAATATCGTGGCCGCGCCCTTGCAAGATCGGGCATCATATGCACTTCCGCAACCAGAGAGCGTCCAGGACGTGCTGAACTTCAATCACCTTCCCGTCACCACGCTGAACAAAATGATCGAGGGTGCGAGCATTCTGGAACAGGACAGCTACGGCCCAAAGGTCTACGCACTGACTGATGGCAATATGCTTAAGCTGTTTCGTCGCAAGCGACTGCTCTCTTCTGCGCTGTTACGCCCGCAGTCACTGCGTTTCTGCGCCAATGCCGAGGCGCTGAAAAAGCGAGGCATACCGACCCTGACGCCACTGCAGCTGTACCGTCTGGATGATGCGTCGAGGACAGCAGTTCTCTATTGCCCCCTGCCAGGGGAAACACTGTTTACCTTGTTATGTGAAGGCAAAGCCGACTGGTTGGATTTGCTGCCTCCCCTGGCACGCTTCATCAATCATCTGCACGAAAGCGGCGTGTATTTCCGCTCCCTGCACCTGGGCAACATAGTCAAGACCCCGGACGGGGCGTTCGGCCTTATTGACATTGCAGATCTTCAGATCCGCCGGCGCGCCTTGGGCCGTGGCAGGATTCGCCGCAATCAGGAGCATTTCGACAAATACCTGAGAAAGGAAAATATCGTCCTGGATACCGCTCAGCTGTGGGCCCATTGCGAAAAAATTCGGCAAGGCGCCTGACACACAGGCGCCTTGCCAGCCTCAGGGTTGCGTCCGACGCTCGTTGGGGATCAACGCTATCGGCAGCAACACCAGCATCCAGAGCTCATCAGGGTTACCCACCAGCTTGCTGCCATCGAAATTCAGCACGATCAGAGCCACGAGCAAGTACAACCCCCAGGGGTCACGCTGCAGCCAGGCGTGCCGGAGAACGACAATCGCCAAGGCCATGAACAGAAGCAGTGACACCAGGCCGCTGTATAACCCCAGCGCCAGGTAGATATTGTGGGGATGCTGAATCGCAACGCCCCCCATGATGGTGGAGCTAGTCGTATAGTGCACACCGCACCCCAACCATATCCCGCACGCCTGCCATTCACCCGCGAGCACGCGCCATAGCTCGAAACGCCCTGAGTCGGCCCGAGCGAACAATTGGCTCATCACGGGCACTTCAGTCACGGCGAAAAGAATTACTCCCACCACGATCATCGCGGCAACGGCCAGTATCAGAAAGTAGCGCAAATGGCGCATCGCGTGCCATGCGCAGATCAGCGCGCAGATCGCCAACATGCCGACAAGCCCTGAGCGGCTCTGAAGTACATAAGCCATGCAAAAAACTGCCAGCGCCAAAGCAGCCGCCAGCTCCAGCCAACGCCGCTGAGCGATCCAGGTCGGCAACGCCAGGGCAAAGCAGCAGGCCAGCCACATGCTGGTATAGATCGGGCCCGCCATCCGCCCCGGCAGCCAAATGATTCGTTCGCCTGGAGCGTAACGTCCAATGATCCAATAGACGATTGCCGACCCCAGAACGTATATGCCCACCACCCAGAACAGGCCACGTGCGAAAAGCGCGGTACGAAAAATCCGTGGATCGACCAACTGGCTCACCAACAGAACGAACAGCGCAAGATAGAGCACATGCTTGAAATACTGACCGCTACCTGAAAGTGCGCCGACCAGCAGGTACCAGGCACATAACCCTGCCCAGAGCAACAAGGCGGGCGACGGACGAATATCACGACCAAGGCGCACCACGAGGAACACCAACGCAGGCAGTGCCAGCAGCACGTAATAGACGTTATTGACCATCTTGCTGGTAGGAAGCAACAGGAAGCTGGCGATGAAGATCAGCAGTGCGAACGTGAAATAACCGTACCGCTCGTGCCATCGCTGCATGCCGTGCAAGGCACTCATAGAAATACTCCAATCAACAAACCAATGAAGAAGACCAGCCCCAGGCGTAGACGCTCGCGTTTCTTTCGCTTCGCCTTCTTGGCCCGCTCTTCGGGCACACTGACATGCTCGCCGAATCCGGTATGCAGGACAGCATCGTTCTCCAGAATGAGCGCATGCCGCTGATCGTTGGCGTACAGCCGGGACAAGTCCTTTTCACCATCATACTGGCCGAAGGGGGCATGCAGCTGATAATCGACCATGCGACGCAACCCGGGGTTGAAGGAAAAGCCCTGCCAGTCTTCCTTGTGCGAGCCGACGCGATAAGCCGCGATCCCCTCGACCACCTCACGCTCCCCCAGGTACACGTATGGACTATGAAGCGCCAGATCATGGGCAAAACTGCGCAGCCATACCTGCAAGGCCTGGGGATCGGCCTTCAGGAACACAAGCGAGTCCTCGATGAAGCCTGGCCGATAGAACTCCCAGTCATCCTCACAATGAAAGATCCAGGGGGTCTTGACGTGCGAGTAGGCCAGATCGATGGAGTGCAATTGCCCCAACCGAGGCACATTGACGAAGAACGTCGTATGCTCATGCCAGTGCTCGGGAATGCAAGCCTTTACCGCCTCATCACCCGAGTCCTCGGTGATGAAAACCTCACGGATAGGTGAGCGATTGAAAGCATCGAAGCTGGCAAGCGTCCTCTTCAAAAGGTCGAAACGCCCGCAACTGGTGACTACCAGAGTGACGTCACTGTCCTTGGAAAAAATCAAGATCTAAACCTCTCGAAAACCCTTGGGAGTAATGCTCCAGGAATCCATCGCGGCCAGCGCGGCATCCTCCATGAGCTCCTGTTCACTGCAAGTGGGCCAAGCGTCACACTTCCAGCCAATGAAATGGAAGTACGGGAACTGCCGCGAACCATCGCGGTCATTGAATAACTGTCCCTCACGCCAGATCCAGCGTTGCGGAAATTCAAAACTGCCATCGTGCCAGGGTATGCGGCCATTCGGTGTACTGAACGCCTCACTGAATTCACAGCGATGCCGCCAGGGATTCCATGCATCGGAAAGCCTGCGCAAAGGTGCCGGCCAATTTTTATTGCGAATGAACAAGCGACTGAAAGCCCCTTCGTCGAAAGCTCTATGTTGATCAGAAGACAACGCCGCCTGCCAGCCCGGAACCTTCATGAAGGCAGTGAGCATTCGCTCGTTGTTACGAAACAGGCACAGGTGCCCGGACACTCGTCGCTCATGGGTGGAGAGGAAGTCGAAACGTTCCAGACGCTCGCTGGTGAAGTAGCTACAGAGATCGCCATACACCAGATCAATGTCGCTGACGCCCCAAAAATCCACCCCCTCCAACTCAGCGCAATGGATATAACCCAATGCCGGCTTCAAGTCACAGAGTTTGTAAGGGTTGCGAGGTTGAAAGTCGACCCCAAGCGCTGCCGACACCTTGGAGCAGTAATCGGCAAAACTCATGCTCCGGAACCGAACGTTGTCCGGAGCATCCTTCGGAACGCCACAATCGGTAAAAAATAGCCAGCGTACGTCCGGATTGAATCGGCAACTTGCCAGGAAAAAGGGCATCCAGAACGGCCAGCGACCAAAATAAGGGACTAGAAATAGTAGGCGCGGCTTACTCAAAATCAAACCCCGAACCGGTTGCGCAGACGGCAGAACCAACCTGGAGTCGGAGCGGGCCGCAGTGGGGGCCGCATGGCACGAACTATTTCCGCACCGATCTGATCGAATCCATAACGCGATACCGCCAGCGCCTTGCCATTGGCCGCAATCCGCTCAGCCCAGATCGGATCGGCACGCAACTGAGCCAGCTTGCCACACAAATCGTCGACACTCCGGTACAACACGATATTTTCCATATCGACGAAGCCAAGTGCACGACTCTCCTCTTCACCATGATCGTAAGCCAGCAACACGCAGCCACACGCCATGGCCTCGAAGTTCTTGATCATGTATTCACCCATACCGACATCGGCACTGACGAAGAACCGAATGCGATTGAGCGTATTGAGGTATTCCTCACCTGATTTGGTGCGCGTGACTACCAGATTCTCGACCTTCGCCAACTCGTCCAGAAGCGCCTTGCGCCCGCTGTAAGCCACGCTCTTGGTACTGCCGACGAAACCCAGCTCAATGTCACGCGTTCTGCCCTGATCACTCAGCAACGCCTGGTCGTAGCCCTTGGGAACGAATACGGCATCGAACCCTTCCTGGCGCAAGCGCTGGCTCACTACATAACCTGAACTGATCACTCTCACCCAGGGCAGTTTGCGGTAATGCGCACTGAATTTGCCGGTGTATTTGCACGCGATGTAATTCTGGTAGGCATCGTGTTCGAGGATCACGCTGTTCGGCACGCTCCGCAGGAAAGAGACCTGGCGTATCTCCTGCTTGAAGCGCAGGAAAAACAGGATACGGTCGTAACGTGCAACGTCTACATGATCCCGGAAATACCGGCGCAGGTTGGCCTGATCGTCGCGCCCCAGCCAACGAACCTCGCAGTCACAGTTGCGCTGAACGCCTTCATACAAGCGATCCAGAATGGCCCGCTGCTCGCCCTGTACCAAGAACAAGACTTTCATTGGACTTCACCGACTCGCCCGGAAGCCAGGCCACCTGAAAGTTCACGGCACCCACGGCGACTGACCTCGACCTGCCTGTAGATAGCAGGCTCACGTGATGGCAACTCGGCAAATTGGCGAAGGAAATGCTCGGGAACGTCGAGGGACAGACGCTGCAACACGTCAACGGGAAGCTCCCACCAGGCACTACCCAACAAATCGTTGATCACCTGCTCCGAGTGTCGATACCGGATAATGCGGGCCGGCGTTCCTGCCACGATAGCGTAGGGGGGAACATCGCACGTCACCAGGGAACGAGCAGCAATGACCGCCCCCGTCGAGACCTTGACTCCCTCCATTATCATCGCCTCACGACCAATCCAGACATCATGTCCTATTTCGGCTGGCTCACCCCGCTCAATATAGTGCAAGGACGTCCCTGTATATTGCATTGGATGCGTGCTGACCCAATCCAGCGGATGCCCCGCTTTCTCCTGACCAATGACCACGGAGTTACCGATCGAGCAGAAACGTCCGATACGCGACACGTTCAGCAACTCGGACTCACTGCGAATATAGGTCATGGTTCCGACATGCAGAGTCGTGAAAGCCGCCTGCACCCCGGAGATGGCGCAGCCCTCCTCCAGCTGCAACACAGCGGCTCTTGGGAAATCGGGGACTGCAATCCCTAATTTGATACCCCGCTGGCGCAACCAATACCTGCAACGAGACGCCTTCAGCATCTTGATCACGATAACTATTCCTGAAAATCACTGGTTCGTCAGAAACACTGTTTCAAGCGAGACGGCATTGACAACTGCCAGAACGTTTCTTTTACTGCCAAGTCACTGAATCGTCGCTGAAGGTTATCGAGTTCAGATAAGAACTCTGCATCGGAACAGTGAATCAAGCGTTGTGCCAACATGTCGTGATCCCCCAGGGGGAAACGACAACTTGCAGCCTCGACAACCTCTCTGGCACCACCGCAATCAGTTGCCAGCACCGGTACTCCAGCCGCCATAGCCTCCAGCAATACCATGCCGAACGGCTCGTGGTCGGAGGTCAGGGCGAATACATCGAAAGCCTTGAAATAGCCTCGCCCATTGGGCACCTGGCCGAGAAAGCGCACCGCGTCGTCAACGCCCAGCTCAGCCGCCAGCGCCTTGAGTGCGGACTCCAGACGGCCACTACCCATGATCGCCAGCAAGCTGCCTGCTGGCAGTTGCGGCAGAGCCCGGGCAAAACCGCGAATCAGTGTGGCCTGGTCCTTGTCCGGATGCAGGCGGCCAACATTACCGACCACCCAGGCGTCCTGTGGCAACCCCAGATGCTTACGGGCCGCTTCGCGGGCAACCTGCTCGGCCTGCACCGCCTCGACGTCAATACGGTTATAGAGGGTCTCGATACGCTCTGCTGGCCAATCCGGCAAACAGCTGCGCATGTCGTCACGCACGGCATTGGAAACACCAAGCAGCATCAAGCGCTTGCGGAAGAAGTTGGCGAACAGTTGGCGAGAACGACGCTTGTAGTCGCCAAAGGCGTGGTGCACGCCAATCACCGGCAGGCTGCTGCCCAGCAGAGCAACGTAGATCGGCTTGAAACGGTGCGCGATGCACAGGGCGAAGTCGCGCGAGGCGACGATCCGCCGGAAATCGCGGATGGCACCCAGTTTCAGGCCGCGCACCTGGGCACTGGAATAGCCGAGGAAGATCACCTCGTCGGAAGCCGAGCCGCGCTCGACCTCCTCCGACGGCTTGCCGGTCAGGTAGACCGTACAGACCTTGTAGGGCGTACCTTTGAACAGCACGGCGTACTGCCGTGCGCAATCCAGAAAGGGGCCGTCATAGCCATGGCAGAACTGCAGAACCCAGCGCTGCGTTTGGCCGTCTGCCTGCTCAGACGCCGTCATACCAATCCTTGCCATCCTTGACCACGAGCACATCTTCCATGATGAGGTACTGCAGATCCGAACCGTAAAACATGTTCAGAGCATCGGTCGGCGAGCAGATCATCGGCTCGCCACGGCGGTTGAGCGAGGTGTTCAGCGACACGCCGTTGCCGGTCAGTTTCTCCAGCTCCAGCATCAGGTCGTACCAGCGCGGATTGAAGCGACGCTCCAGCACCTGAGCGCGCGAGGTGCCATCCTCGTGCACCACTTCGCCGACACGCTCCTTCCACTCCTCGTTCACCTCGAAGGTGAAGGTCATGAACGGGCTAGGGTGATCCACCTTGAGCATCTTCGTCGCCACGGTATCGAGCATCGACGGGCAAAAGGGTCTCCAGCGCTCGCGAAACTTGATCTGCTCGTTGATGCGGTCGGCCACGCCCGGCACGCTCGGGCAGCCGATGATCGAGCGGCCACCCAAGGCGCGCGGCCCGAACTCCATGCGGCCCTGAAACCAGGCTACCGGGTTGCCGTCGACCATGATTTTTGCGATGCGCTCAGACGTGTTGTCGATGAGTTTGAACACAGGCTGGTTCGGGTGCTTGGCGCAGGCAGCGATGACCTCTTCGTTGCTGTACGAAGGGCCAAGGTAGACGTGCTCCATCTTCTCCACCGGCACGCCACGCTTGTGCGAGACGTAAGCCGCAGCGCCGACGGCAGTGCCGGCATCACCAGAGGCCGGCTGGACGAACAGCTCTTTGACATCATCACGGGCGATGATCTTCTGGTTCAATTTGACGTTCAGCGCGCAGCCGCCAGCGAAGGCGATCTTGCCGGTTTCCTTGAGAATGTCGCCGAGGTAGTGCTCCATCATCTGCAGCGCCAGCTTCTCAAACAGCGCCTGCATGCTAGCCGCGTAGTGGATGTACGGGTCGTCGGCGATATCACCCTCGCGCTTCGGGCCGAGCCATTCGATTAGCTTGGGCGAGAAGTAGTAGCCCTTGCCATTCTCCTTGTAACGGCGGAAACCGATGACGTTGGCGTACTCGGTATTGATGATTAGCTCGCCGTTCTCGAACTTGGCCAGACGCGAGAAGTCGTACTTGGCGGCGTCACCGTAAGGCGCCATGCCCATGACCTTGAACTCGCCATCGAGCATCTCGAAGCCCAGATACTCGGTGATCGCACCATAGAGGCCGCCGAGCGAATCCGGATCGTAGAATTCCTTGATCTTGTGGATCTTGCCGTTCTCGCCATAGCCGAAGAAGGTCGTGGCGTACTCGCCCTTGCCGTCGATGCCGAGGATCGCGGTCTTCTCCTTGAAGCCCGAGCAATGATAGGCGCTGGAGGCGTGCGCCAGGTGATGCTCGACCGGCTCGATCTTGACCTTCTTCAGGTCGAAGCCGAGTTGCACCAGGCACCACTCGATACGCTTCTTGTAGCGCTTGTAACGGCGGTTACCGAACAGGATGGCATCAAGAGCGCGATCCGGCGCGTAGGCGTAACGCTTGGCGTACTGCCAGCGGGCCTTCTCGAAGATGCTGATGGGGGCGAAGGGAATGGCCACCACATCGACATCCGACGGCTTGATGCCGGCTTGTTCCAGGCAGAACTTGGCCGATTCGTAGGGCATGCGGTTCTTCGCGTGCTTGTCGCGCACGAAGCGCTCCTCTTCCACCGCTGCAATCAACTTGCCGTCGATGTACAACGCCGCGGAGGGGTCATGACTGAGGGCGCCGGACAGGCCGAGAATGGTCAGTGCCACAGGTTTGAGCCTCTAATTCGGGCAGGTGCCAGGCACCTGCGGTAAACGTTGGTCGAGCAACTGGTGCAGGGCGGAATCCACCGGCCAGTTGCGCAGAAAACGGGCGCGGTCGCGGGCATAGGCCCGGGCAAAACTGCGCGCATTGCGATGCTGTCGCATGGCATCCAGGTCGATCAGCGACCAGGCACCCTGCTTTTCATCCCAGAACAGATTGTGCCCCTTGAAATCACCGTGGCTGATACGTTCGCGCAGCAGGGCAGCGAACAGCCGATCCAGCGCCAGCAGCTCGTTTTCCGGGGGCGTGGCCTGCTTGTACGCTTCAAAACGCGTGATTATATCCTGCCCGTCGCAATAGTCGGTAATCAGGTAGGCACGACCGCGCAGCCAGCACCAGCGCTGCTCGATCACCGCCAGCGGTGTCGGCGTGACGATACCCAGCAGTCGCAGGCGGTTGCCTTCGCGCCAGCTATGCCAAGCACGACTGGGGCGCCAGAAACGCTTGAACCAGTGCAGCAGGTTCTTCACGTTGTAACGCTTGCCCACCAGTGAGCGGCCTCCACATTCGACCCGCGCCACCGTGGCTGCACCACCGGTCTTGTAGATATGTCCAGCGTCGATCCGAGCATCGAGATCAGTCAGCAACGGCTGCAGTTCCGGCTCGGCCTCGCGACGCACCACGCGCAGGCCAAAAGCACCGATTCGAGCGGCGAACAGACTGCAGTCACGAGCTGTTTTCCTCAGGTAATCACGCAGACGCCAACGGCGTACCTTGGCTATTTCGGCCTGGAGCATTTCCAGCGGTAATGCGTGTTCACCGTTGGCGAGGAGGTAGTGGATCAGCAACTCTTCTAAGTAGGAATCCAGCTCGGCGGGTAGTTGGGCGAAGAAGACACCGAGGTTTTCCAACACCCTCGCCCGCGACAGCGGCTGCCCGGCCGTTTCACGGCGCACGCCTCCTCCGTCGATCAGGTACAAACGACCTTCATGCCGTAGCAGGTTGTCCAGATGCAGGTCGGCCTGCCAAAGACCCTGGGCATGCATCTGTCCGATGGCTGCCAGCGCTGCGGCCAGTACGTTCTGCTGGTCGTCGTTCAACAGTGGTTCGCGCGCTGCTTCGCACCAGACATCCCACAGGCTCTGCGCGCCACCTAGGTACTCGAACAGCAACCA
This sequence comes from Pseudomonas berkeleyensis, assembly GCF_014109765.1. Lineage (NCBI taxonomy): Bacteria > Pseudomonadati > Pseudomonadota > Gammaproteobacteria > Pseudomonadales > Pseudomonadaceae > Pseudomonas > Pseudomonas berkeleyensis. The sequence continues at coordinate 714,427 of NZ_CP059139.1, read as the reverse complement.
ACCGCCCTGCCCATCGATGAAGCCTTGAGCAAGCAGCTCGGGGGTGGTGAGTCCTTGACCAGCCATCAGCTCAGCGCCCCCCAGCTCACGCTGAAAATGGCGCGGCGCCTTGCTACCGACCAGTAATTTGGCCAGCACCGGACGCCCCTGCCAACGTGCAAGTGCGACATAACGCTGCCCAGGCAACACACGTAGCAGGCGCTCCAGCACCAGCTGATCACCCACCAAGTGCAGCGTCAGCGGCAAATCAGGCGTGCGGCCGGCCTGGCTCAATTCACCTAACCGCATCAACGCGCCTCCTTGTTGCACTGCCGGGCAACAAGTTGCCGCCACCAAGCATCGACGTCACCTCCATCCCCGAGGTAGGCCACCAGCAGTTCGCGCACTTCGACCTCGTTCCAGATTCTGGCACGGCGCAACAAAGGCTCCAGATCCTTGATCCGATCACGCCGCCCTAATAGCAATGGACGAGTTTTCTCCAGATCGATCAACTGCGCCTCGAACCCACCTTCCTGTTCACGCAAGAAGATGTGCTTGGGATAGAAACAGCCGTGCATCTGCCCAGCTTGGTGCAAGCAACGCGCAAGACGGCCACAAGCACGAAGGATGGACACATGCGCGGCACCGTCGAGTGCGGCCCATTGCGTCAACCAATGTTCCAGATCCTGCCATCCATCTAGCGCGCGGGTCAGCAGGACAGCACGGCGCTCACCCGGCAAACGGCGTTCAGCAAAGAACGCCGCCTGCAGGGCCGGTATGTTCAGCTCGGCATAGCGACGAATATTGCGAAACTCGCGCGCGAAGGTCGGTTCACCGAATGGGTGCAGCAGGCTACGCGTCAGGTGATTGCTTTGCCGCTTCAGGTAGAAGGCACGCTCGTCCAACTCCAGACGATAGACACTACTCCAACCGCCACGCTCGGTGTTGGGCTCATCAACTGCTTCAAGTTTCAGCGCCCAAAGCGCATCGAAACTGGCGAGTCCGTGACGCTCAAGCAGGGCACGATCCTGCGCCGCGATGAAGTCGCTCATTCGCGGCCCTCGAAGAATTTAAGGATCCGCAGTACACGTCGCTTGTCACCGCTACTCAAGCGGTTACGCCCCCGATACTGCAAATAGAAACGTAAACGCTGCGTTCTCGACAACACCCGCTTGGCAACCTTGTCGAGACATGCCAGATCCTTGACGATGCGGTAGCGCAACAAAGGTCCCCACCAGAAACTACCAGTAGGGCAATCGATGAAGAACAACTCGGCCTTTTCATTGACCAGCAAGTTTCGCCACTTCAAATCATTATGAGTGAAGTGGTGGTCATGCATTGTCCGCGTACTCTTGGCCAATTGCTGACTAATGACCTGAACCCATTCCTGATCAGTCAGACGCACATCCTGACGGTTGGCGACTTCAGCAAGGTCGAGAGTATTTTCCAGTTCGCGTGTTACCAACGCCCCGCGCACGAAAGCCCCAGTCTTGCGCTCAAGACCATGTGCAACGATCGGTGCAGTCGGTATGCCCCACTTGGCGAACAACTTGAGATTCTGCCATTCGGCCTTCACACGAGGACGCCCCAGATAGCGGCGCAGACCTTTACCCGCCCCCCAGTAGCGCTTGACGTAGTAACGCACGCCGTGACGCTCGATACGGATGACCTCCGACAACGGATCCTTGGTCAGCCGCTCACCTTGGAGTTCGAAAACAGACTCCAGAGAGCCTAAATCCTCTGACAGTGAATGATATTCCGGGGCAAGGCTCCAGCTAGCCATCAAAGCGCCTCTCCATAACGCTGCTTGCGCTCATACAGTTTCGCCGCCTTGCGCTCCAGCCAAACGAGCAAGCTTGCCTCCTCGCGCAGCACCTGACGTAGCGGACGCCGGAAGTAGGTGCGCAGAAAGCGCAGCTTGTCGCGGCCTGTCATACCGATATCCAGTGCAGAGAAATACAGGGCGGCCAGATCCTTGTCACGCCAGCGGCGGGGCACTGCGTCACGCACCTGGGCGCGATGCAGGTCGATCACCGACAGTCGCAGATCATTGGCCTGGATCGGCCGATCGGTATGCAGCAGAAAATGGCAGATATAGCAGTCACGGTGATTGACCCCGGCACGGTGCATGGCGCCCGTCATCTCTGCAACCTTACGGATCAGCGCCCACTTGAGTGCGGGCTTCGGCGGCTGCTGCGCCCAGTTCAGGCTGAGCTGTTCCAGATCGACGGTCGGCGCCAGTTCCTCGGTGACGATGAAGGAATGCTGGCTCGCCGGGTTCGCGCCGCGCTCGCCATAAGCCACCGCAGTCATGGTTGGCACGCCAGCCTCGGTCAAACGCTGGATCGCTTGCCATTCTTGCGCAGCGCCGAGCACCGGCGCCTTGGCGGTCAGCAGGTTCTTGACGATCTCGCCCCAACCGATACCGCGGTGGATCTTGACGAAGTAACCGCGCCCATCGACTTCGGTGCGCAGGGTGCGCCGCCCCTCCAGCTCGCGATAGACCTGGCCATGCAACGCCTCGACAGCCTCGAAGGCATCCTGACCGGCCCACAGGCTCTTGAAGGGTTCAGCGAGAATCAGTTTCACGCGCACCTCGAAGCAAGGATCACGTCAGCAGCCTTCTTCGGCATCGAATACAGGTCGGCGCTGTCGGCATAGGCCAGCCCATTGCGCCCCCAGAAAGCGCGCTGCTGCGGATCGGCCAGCATATCGGCAAGAGTATGGTTGAGCTGCTCCTGCTCGAAAGGGCTGGGTAGCACCCGGCCGCAATCGGCATCGGCGATGTAGTGGGCATAACCGCACACATCGGTGACCAGCACCGGCAAGCCGGAAACCAGCGCTTCGAGAAGCACCGTGCCGGTATTCTCGTTATAGGCCGGATGGATCAGCAGATCAGCGCCAAGCAGGAAACGTGGGATGTCGCTGCGACCCTTGAGAATCTGTACCTGGCCGGACAAGCCCAGCGCCTTGATCTGCAGCAGGAAGGGCTTGGGATCGTCCTGGCCGATGGCGATCAGGCGGGTGCGCTTGCGCAGTTCGCGCGGCAACGAAGCCAGCGCCTTGAGGCTACGATCCAGGCCTTTGGTCTTGAAGCCGGAGCCGATCTGCACCAGCAGCAAGTCATCGTCGTTTAGCTTGAACTCACGGCGAAACTCGGCGCGGATTTCGGCGGCATTGGCCGGGGCGCGACGATCCAAGGCGATCCCCGGCGGCAGCAGGTGGAAACGCTGCTGCGGGGTCTTGTAGTGCTTGATGAACAGCGGCTGCTGCACTTCGGAGATCATCAGGATCTCGGTTTTGGACTCCGGCGCGAATACCGCACGTTCGTACTCGGCGAAATGTCTGTAGCGGCCCCAGCGGCGATAAATCGGGTTGCGCAGGGTCTGCGCCTTGTCCTCGAAACAACCGTCGGCGGCGTAGTAGACATCCAGGCCCGGCATCTTGTTGAAACCGATCACCCGGTCTACGGGGTCGCGCTTCAGGTCGGCCTGCAACCAGGCGGTGAATTTCTCGTTGCGGCGATGGTTGAACAACGCGCGTACCGGCGCCACGCGCACATCGAAGCCAGCAGGATTCTCGCCCTCCCAAATCGGCGTATAGACACGGATGGCATGACCGCGCGCCTGGCATTCCAGGGCGATGCGCATGAAATCGCGCTGTAGCCCGCCGAACGGGAAGTATTTGTAGAGAACGAAGGCCAGTTGCATAGCCGCTCCTTTATAGGGTGCCGGGAGGCGCAAGCAGCAGCGCCTCCAGTTCCAGGCCGACGCGCTCGGCGCCGAGACCATCGAAGCAGGGCTTATCGCGGTCGCCGCTGCCGGCTCCCGGGCCGCTGGCGCACAGGTGAATCTGACTACGACCGTAAGCACCCACCTTGCCGGGCAGCGTCGGGCCGTAGAGGGAAATATTGGGTACATCCAGCGCCGCAGCCAGATGACCGAGCCCGGTGTCCACAGAGACACAGGCGCTGGCTCCGGCAATGACCTTGGCCACGCCAGCCAGGTTCAACTTCGGCAACACGGCGGCATGAGTGAGACCGGCAGCGATACGCTCGGCACGCGCCTTCTCCGCCTCGCTGCCCCAGGGCAGGCGGACGGCCCAACCCAGTTCGTCCATGCGCTCGGCCAGGGCGCGCCAATCGGCCTCGGGCCAGTGCTTGCTGGCCCAGGTGGTGCCATGCAGGAACACCAGATAGGGCTGGGCAGTCGCATCCATCATCGCCGCGCGGTTGAGACCGTAGTCACCGGTGCCGGACGGTAGCGTGTAACCGAGCGCCTTGGCGAACAACTGGCGCACCCGTTCCAGAGCATGCTGATCATTGGCTACCGCGTAGCGACGATCATAGAAGCGACTGGCCAGCGGCTCGCGCGCCGAATCGCGATCAAGCCCCGCCACGGGCGCCGACACATAGCGCGTCAGCCAGGCACTCTTGAGCAGTCCCTGGGCGTCGATCACCAGGTCGTAACGGGTTTCGCGCAGGCGCTGCTTGAAACGCGCCCACTCGCCACTGCGCCAGGTACGCAGCGGATGCTTGCGCCAGCGGCGGATCGCGACGGGAATGACCTGGGAAACCGCCGGGTGCCAGGCTGGAATTTCGGCGAAACCTTCTTCCACCACCCAATCGAAGCGGATACCGGGAATGGCGCGAGCGGCGTCGGTCAACGCTGGCAGGGTATGCACCACGTCGCCCAGTGACGAGGTCTTGATGATCAGCACCCGCAAATCAATCGCCCTCGACCAGGGTCAAGGTTTCACCAACCAGCCGATCCAGCGCCTCGATCACCGGCCTCGGCTTCAACTCGCGCAGGCAGTTGTAGTGGCCATAGCGACAGGTACGCTCGAAACAGGGGCTGCAGTCCAGGCCCAGACGAACGATTTCGACACGATCAGCCAATGGCGGAGTAAAGCCCGGCGACGTTGAGCCATAGATAGCGACCAGAGGACGGTTCAAGGCTGCCGCTACATGCATCAGCCCGGAATCGTTGGAGACCACGGCAGTAGCCGCCGACATCAGGTCGATGGCCTCGGCCAGGCTGGTCTGCCCGGAAAGGTTGCTGACTTCCTCGCGCAGGCCGGGAATCAGCCGCATGCGAATGTCTTCACCGCCAGCGTGGTCGTTCTTCGAGCCGAACACCCAGACCTGCCAGCCTTCGCGAATCTTGATCTCGGCGACCTTGGCGTAGTGCTCGGCCGGCCAGCGCTTGGCCTCACCGAATTCGGCGCCCGGGCACAGCGCCAGCACCGGGCGATCCAATTGCAAGCCGAATTGGCTCAGGGCTGCCTCACGACTGGACTCATCGATGCGCAGACGCGGCTGCGGATAGGGCTGCGGCAGCGCGGCGCCGGGCTCATAGGCCAGCGCCATGAAACGCTCGATCATCAGCGGATAGCGCGCTTTATCCAGCGTGCGGATATCGTTGAGCAGGCCATAGCGCATCTCGCCTTTCCAGCCAGTACGCTTGGGAATACCGGCGAACCAGGGCACCAGCGCGGACTTGAGCGAGTTGGGCAGCAGGATCGCCTGATCGTACTGACCAGCCAGCGATTTGCCGATGCGTCGACGCGTGGCCAGGTCGAGCACGCCATGACCGAGCGGCAGGCTGAGCGCGGCGCGCACCTCGGGCATGCGCTCGAGAATCGGCCGACTCCACTCCGGCGCCAGCACGTCGATCTCGCACTCTGGGTGGCGCTGCTTCAGGCACTGGAACAGGGTCTGCGCCATCACCATGTCGCCTACCCAGCTCGGCCCAACGATAAGTATCTTCATATTCTTTCCAGAAACGACCGGGGAGGCCCGGAGCCCACCTGCAACCTGCTGCGCATCAGTCATGCATCCTCAAAGCCTGGGTTCGGCGCTGATCTACCGCAGTAAATCTCGCACCTACGCCCCTGCCTATCCTGGCCTGACCCTAGCTCGCAAGCTTGCTGGCGGACTCCTGAAGCCTCCCCGTCATAGCCTAGATGACCGGCTTATTTAACCAGAGTACGCCACTCGGCGTGACCACTGGTCTTGCCGGTGACCAGATCGAAGTAGGCTTTCTGCAGTTTCTCGGTGATCGGCCCGCGGCGCCCGATCCCGATCTGGCGACCATCGACTTCACGGATCGGCGTGACCTCAGCAGCAGTCCCGGTGAAGAAGGCCTCGTCGCAAATGTACACCTCGTCGCGGGTGATGCGCTTCTCGACCACCTTGATGCCGTGCTCTTCGGCCAGGGTCAGGATGGTGCTGCGGGTGATGCCGTTGAGGCAGGAGGTCACTTCCGGGGTGTACACCACGCCGTCCTTGACCAGGAAGATGTTCTCGCCCGAGCCTTCGGCCACGTAGCCTTCCGGATCCAGCAGCATGGCCTCGTCAGCGCCGCCGGAAATGGCTTCCTGCAGGGCCAGCATCGAGTTGATGTAGTTGCCGTTGGCCTTGGCGCGGGTCATGGAGATGTTGACGTGGTGACGGGTGTAGGAGCTGGTGCGTACCTTGATGCCGTTCTCCAGCGCTGCTTCGCCCATGTAGGCGCCCCAGTGCCAGGCCGCAACGATCACGTGTACCTTCAGACCCGCGGCACGCAGCCCCATGCCTTCGCTGCCGAAGAACACCATCGGGCGCAGGTAGGCGCTTTCCAGGCCGTTCTCACGCACCGCGGCGCGCTGGGCCTCGTTGATCTCTTCCTTGGTGTAAGGGATCTGCATGTTGAAGATGTGGGCGGAGTCGAACAGGCGGTCGGTGTGCGCCTGTAGACGGAAGATGGCGGTGCCGTCCGGAGTGTTGTAGGCGCGCACGCCCTCGAACACGCCCATGCCGTAGTGCAGGGTATGGGTCAGCACATGGGTGTTGGCTTCGCGCCACGGCACCAGTTTGCCGTCGTACCAGATCACGCCATCACGGTCGGACATCGACATCTTGCCTGCTCCTCAAATTCGCTTCACGGTTCGAACATAGTAAGTGGGGCCGCAGCCCCGTCATTCAACTCAGCCCCAGTTCACGCCACAAGCGCATCACGGCGCGGCGCTCATCCTGGAACTGATCGCCAGGCACCACACCAGGCTGCTTCTGCAGCGCCTGGCGGTGGGCAGCCGAGCGATAAACCTTGTAGACCTCTCGCAGCAGCACGGCATCCTCGGCGGACATCAGACCGACTCGCTCCAGACCTTCCAGAATGCGAATGTTATCGGTGAATTCGAGTAGCTGCGGATGTTGCCACGACCAGGCCAGAGCCGCGTATTGCACCATAAATTCGATATCGACGATACCACCGGCGTCCTGCTTCAGATCGAAGGAAGACGAGGCCTCGAAGGCATTTGCCGCCGTACCGGCCGCGGTATTTTTGTTGCCAAGATTGTCGCGCATCTTCGCGCGCATCTCGCTGACCTCGACGCGCAGCGCCTCGATATCGCGCTGCCGGCCGAGAACCTCGGCCCGCACGCGCGCGAACTCGCCACCCAGCTTCGCACAGCCAACCAGGACTCGCGCACGCACCAATGCCTGGTGCTCCCAGGTCCAGGCCTCGCTCTCCTGGTAACGCTGAAAAGCCCCCAGTGAACTGACCAGCAGCCCCGCCGCACCGGATGGACGCAAGCGCATGTCCACTTCGTAGAGCGCACCGGAAGTGGTCTGAGTGGTCAGCAGATGGATGATGCGCTGCCCCAGACGGGTGAAGAACTGCGCGCCATCGATGGGCTTGGCGCCATCGGTCTCGGCTTGCGGGTCACCGCCATGGATGAACACCAGATCCAGATCCGAGCCGTGGCCGAACTCCAGACCACCGACCTTGCCGTAGCCGACGATGATGAAATCAGGATCGCACGGAGAACCGTCGGCACGGCGCGGCCGCCCATGGCGTTGCACCGTGTGCTGCCAGGCGAGTGCCAGCACCTGGTCGAGGATCGCCTCGGCCAGCCAGGTCAGATAATCCGAGACCTTCATCAACGGCAAGGTGCCGGCGATCTCCGAAGCGGCTACACGCAGGCTGTGCGCCAGCTTGAAGTGACGCAGCGCCTCCATCTGCTGCTCCAAATCCTCCTCGGGAATACGGATCAGGCGCTCGTGCAACTCGGCCACCAGCTCCGGCGCCTGCGGCGGAGAATAAAGGCGCCCTTCGTTGAGCAACTCATCGAGCAACAACGGGAAGCGAGCGATTTGTTCGGCGATCCACGGGCTGGCCGCACACAACGTGGTCAGTCGCGACAAAGCTCCGGGGTTCTCGCTCAACAACACCAGGTAGGCCGAGCGCCGCGCCACCTTCTCCACCAGCGGCAAGACCCGCTCAAGCACCAGGTCAGGCTTGTCGTGCTCGATGGTTTGCGCCAGCAGGCGCGGAACGAAGGCATCCAGCCGTTCCCGGCCAAGGCGCTGCATGGCACGCACCTGCGGGCCATTACGCAGGTCGACGAGACGTTTGAACGCTGTCGCCGGCTCGCTGAACCCCGCCTCTTGCAGCTGCTGCACCGCGGCTTCCTCGTCCAGCGCGCCCTCCCAAAGCGGCAGCCATTCGGCACCGACACAGGTCTCGCCGCTCTGCGCCTCATCCTCATCGGGATCAGCGATCACCTGCTGGAAGTGCCACTCGATGCGCCCGCGCCAATGCATCAGCCGCTCGTGGAAACTCGCCCAATCGGCAAAACCCATGATTGCCGCGACCCGCGCCTGATCCTGCGAATCGGCCGGCAGCATCTGTGTCTGGCGATCACCGATGCCCTGCAGGGCGTGTTCGGTGTAACGCAGGAACTCGTAGCCTTCCTTCATTTCAGTGACGACTGCCGGCGGCAAGTAGCCCTGCCCCTCCAGCGTGGTCAGTACCTTGAGCAGCGGCCGTTGCTGCAGACTGAGGTCGCGTCCACCATGGATCAGCTGGAAGGCCTGGGCGATGAATTCGATCTCGCGAATACCCCCCGCGCCGAGCTTGATGTTCTCGCTCATGCCCTTGCGCCGCACCTCCTGCTGGATCAGCAGTTTCATCGCGCGCAGCGCTTCGATGGCGGAAAAATCCAGATAACGGCGATAGACGAAGGGGCGCAGCATCTCCAGCAACTCGGCGCCAGCGGCCTGATCGCCACCGACCACACGCGCCTTGATCATGGCGTAGCGCTCCCAGTCGCGGCCTTGATCCTGGTAGTACTGCTCCAGAGCATTGAAGCTGAACACCAGCGCGCCGCTCGATCCATACGGGCGCAAACGCATGTCGGTACGGAACACGAAGCCATCGACGGTAATCGCGTCCAGCGCCTTGATCAGCTTCTGCCCCAGGCGGATGAAGAACTCCTGGTTATCCAGGGGTCGCTTGACGCCCTCGGTCTCGCCGCCCTCCGGGTAGCCGAAGATCAGATCGATATCAGAGGAAAGATTCAGCTCGTGCGCGCCGAGCTTGCCCATACCCAGGATGACCATGTGCTGCGGCTGGCCGCTACGTCGCCCGACCGGCGTACCGAACTGCGCACAGAGACGCGGATAGAGCCATTGATAGGCCAGATCGATACAGGCGTCAGCGAGATCTGACAAATCGCGACAGGTTTCCGCCAGCGCCGCCTGGCGACTGAAGTCGCGCCAGATGATGCGCAGTTGCTGGCGATTGCGAAAACGCCGCAAACAGCGCGCCAGCGTCTCCTCATCAGTGCAGTCGGCCAGCCAGGCCACCAGTTGCTCACGCAGTTCGCCCGGCGCCAGGCTGCGCTCGAGTTCACCGGAGTTGCCAAGCGCAACGAACATCTGCGGATCACGCTGGGCCTGATCGGCAACGAAGTCACTGAGCGCCGTCACCTGCCGCCAGCTTTCCAGGCGGGCTGACGGCCAGGCCGCTACCTGGGCGGACAAACCATCATGCTCGGCCATGGCCATCTGCAGGGATTTTTCGGCTCGCTCGGCCAGGGAAAGCAGAGAGGGGGGCAACTCGACCAGCGACGGCAGGCTCATGGTCTATCCTTTTGGGCGGACTGCCAGACGCACGGTGCAATCGCCCGGAACCCCGCTGCGGCAGGGCGCGCGCGGCCGGCAGTGCCGCGAATTGTAGTTTTACTACTGAAGAATTGTATCCAGAGGGCTGAATCCGTCGTCGAAATGTAGTAAAACTACAAGGCGCCGGACCTATCCCCGGTAAATCCAAGAATTTCAACTCACCCGCTCAAAAAGCCGGTGAGCCCCAACTGGCCTCCGATTCTGGAAGCCTTTCCGCCCTGGAGCAAGCCATGCAAGACCTCGATCCGATCGAAACCCAGGAATGGCTGGACGCCCTTGAATCCGTCCTCGACCGTGAGGGTGAAGACCGTGCCCATTACCTGATGACCCGTCTGGGCGAGCTGGCCACCCGTAGCGGTGCGCAATTGCCCTACGCGATCACCACGCCGTACCGCAACACCATCCCGGTCACGCACGAAGCGCGCATGCCCGGCGACCTGTTCATGGAGCGTCGTATCCGCTCGCTGGTACGCTGGAACGCCCTGGCCATGGTGATGCGCACCAACCTGGACGACCCGGATCTGGGCGGCCACATTTCCAGCTTCGCTTCCTCGGCGACGCTGTACGACATCGGCTTCAACTACTTCTTCCAGGCCCCGACCGAAGAACACGGCGGCGACCTGGTGTTCTATCAGGGTCACGCCTCGCCTGGCGTCTACGCCCGCGCCTTCATGGAAGGCCGCATCAGCGAAGACCAGATGAAAAACTTCCGCCGCGAAGTGGACGGCAAAGGCCTGTCTTCCTACCCGCACCCCTGGCTGATGCCGGACTTCTGGCAGTTCCCGACCGTATCCATGGGCCTGGGCCCGATCCAGGCGATCTACCAGGCGCGCTTCATGAAGTACCTGGAAGCCCGCGGTTTCATCCCCGCTGGCAAGCAGAAAGTCTGGTGCTTCATGGGCGACGGCGAGTGCGACGAGCCGGAATCCCTCGGCGCCATCTCCCTGGCCGGCCGCGAGAAGCTGGACAACCTGATCTTCGTCATCAACTGCAACCTGCAGCGCCTCGACGGCCCGGTTCGCGGCAACGGCAAGATCATCCAGGAACTCGAAGGCGTGTTCCGTGGTGCTCAGTGGAACGTCAACAAGGTGGTCTGGGGTCGCTTCTGGGATCCGCTGTTCGCCAAGGACAAAGACGGCGCCCTGCAGCGCCGCATGGACGAAGTGGTCGACGGTGAATACCAGAACTACAAGGCCAAAGACGGCGCCTACGTTCGCGAAAACTTCTTCAACACCCCAGAACTCAAGGACATGGTCAAAGACCTGTCCGACGACGAGATCTGGAAGCTCAACCGTGGCGGTCACGATCCGTACAAGGTCTACGCGGCCTACCACCAGGCCGTGAACCACAGCGGCCAGCCGACCGTGATCCTGGCCAAGACCATCAAGGGCTACGGTACCGGCGCCGGTGAAGCGAAGAACACCGCACACAACACCAAGAAGGTCGATGTCGACAGCCTGCGTCAGTTCCGCGACCGCTTCGACATCCCGGTCAAGGACGAAGAGCTGGAAAACCTGCCGTTCGTACGTCCGGAAGAAGGCAGCGCCGAGTACAAGTACCTGCACGAGCGCCGCAACGCGCTGGGTGGTTTCGTACCGCAGCGTCGTCAGCAGAGCTTCAGCATCCCGACGCCGCCACTGGATACCCTCAAGGCTATCCTCGACGGCTCCGGCGACCGCGAAATCTCCACCACCATGGCTTTCGTGCGCATCCTCGCGCAGCTGGTCAAGGACAAGGAACTCGGCCAGCGCATCGTCCCGATCATCCCGGACGAAGCCCGTACCTTCGGTATGGAAGGCATGTTCCGCCAGCTCGGCATCTACTCCTCGGTCGGCCAGCTGTACGAGCCGGTCGATAAAGACCAGGTGATGTTCTACAAAGAGGACAAGAAAGGTCAGATCCTCGAGGAAGGCATCAACGAAGCCGGCGCCATGAGCTCCTTCATCGCCGCGGGTACTTCGTACTCCTGCCACAACCAGCCGATGCTGCCGTTCTACATCTTCTACTCGATGTTCGGCTTCCAACGTATCGGCGACCTGGCCTGGGCCGCTGGCGACAGCCGCACCCGTGGTTTCCTGATCGGCGGCACCGCCGGCCGTACCACCCTCAACGGTGAAGGCCTGCAGCACGAAGACGGTCACAGCCACATGCTGGCAGCGACCATCCCCAACTGCCGCACTTACGATCCGACCTACGGCTACGAGCTCGCCGTGATCATCCGCGAAGGTATTCGCCAGATGACCGAAGAGCAGCAGGACATCTTCTACTACATCACCGTGATGAACGAGTCGTACCAGCAGCCGGCCATGCCGGAGGGTATCGAGGAAGGCATCATCAAGGGCATGTACCTGCTCGAGGAAGACAAGAAGGAAGCCGCGCACCACGTGCAACTGCTAGGTTCCGGCACCATCCTGCGCGAAGTGCGCGAGGCGGCGAAGATCCTGCGCGACGAGTACAACATCGGCGCCGATGTGTGGAGCGTCACCAGCTTCAACGAACTGCGTCGTGACGGCCTGGCCGTGGAGCGCAGCAATCGCCTGCACCCGGGTCAGAAGCCCAAGCAGACCTACCTCGAAGAGTGCCTGAACGGTCGCAAGGGTCCGGTCATTGCCTCTACCGACTACATGAAGCTGTTCGCCGAACAGGTTCGTCAGTGGGTACCGAGCAAGGAATACAAGGTGCTGGGCACCGACGGCTTCGGCCGCAGCGACAGCCGCAAGCAACTGCGTCACTTCTTCGAAGTGGATCGCAACTGGGTCGTGCTCGCCGCCCTGGAAGCCCTGGTAGACCGTGGCGAAATCGAAGCCAAGGTGCTGGCTGATGCCATCGCCAAGTTCGGCATCGACGCCGACAAAGCCAACCCCCTGGACTGCTAAGGAGCGTAGCGATGAGTGAATTGATTCGCGTACCCGACCTCGGCGGTGAAGGCGAGGTCATTGAACTGCTGGTGAAGGTCGGCGACCGTGTAGAAGCCGACCAAAGCGTACTGACCCTGGAGTCCGACAAGGCCTCCATGGAAGTGCCCTCGCCCAAAGCCGGCGTGATCAAGGAAATCAAGGTCAAGATCGGTGACCGCCTGAAAGAAGGCGACGAGCTGCTGGTACTGGAAGTCGAAGGTGCCGCCGCAGCGGCGCCTGCGCCGAAAGCCGAAGCCGCCCCTGCCCAAGCACCGAAAGCAGCCGCTCCGGCAGCGGCACCCGCCGCTGCTGCCAGCAGCAGTGTGCAAGACGTGCACGTGCCGGATATCGGCACCGACGGCAAGGTCAAGGTCATCGAAGTCATGGTCAAGGTGGGTGACACCATCGAGGCCGACCAGTCGCTGATCACCCTGGAGTCCGACAAAGCCTCCATGGAAATCCCTTCGCCGGCTGCCGGCGTGGTGGAAGAAGTGCTGGTCAAGCTGGACGCCGAGGTCGGCACTGGCGACCTGATCATCAAACTGCGTACCGCTGGCGGCGCAACCGCCAGTGCTGCTCCAGCTCAAGCCGCAGCTCCCGCGGCAGCCCCAGCCGCCGCACCGGCCCCCGCGGCGACCGCACCGGCGGCTGCCTCGGTACAGGAAGTGCGCGTGCCGGACATCGGTACGTCCGGCAAGGTCAAGGTCATCGAAGTCATGGTCAAGGCCGGCGACAGCATCGAGGCCGACCAGTCGCTGATCACCCTGGAGTCCGACAAGGCTTCCATGGAAATCCCTTCGCCGGCTGCCGGCGTGGTGGAAGAAGTGCTGGTCAAGCTGGACGCCGAAGTCGGCACTGGCGACCTGATCCTCAAGCTCAAGGTGGCCGGGGCCGGCCAACCGGCTGCTGCGCCGGCTCAGGCCAGCCAGGAAGTGCACCGCGTGCCGGAAGGCGCTGCGCCTGAAGTGGCTGCCGAAGTACGCGCCATCGCCTCGCTATCAGCCGCCGCTGCAGCCACCGCCTCCGCGCCCAAGCGCGACGGCGCCAAGGTTCACGCCGGCCCTGCCGTGCGCCAGCTGGCTCGCGATTTCGGCGTGGAACTGGCCGATATCGCCGGTACCGGCCCGAAGGGTCGCATCCTCAAGGAAGACGTGCAGGTACACGTCAAGGCGATGATGCAGAAGGCCAAGGCTGCGCCGCAGGCTGCCGCTGCCACCACTGGTGGCGCCGGCATCCCGCCGATTCCGACCGTGGACTTCAGCAAGTTCGGCGAAATCGAAGAAGTACCGATGACCCGCCTGATGCAGGTCGGCGCTGCCAACCTGCACCGCAGCTGGCTCAACGTGCCGCACGTGACTCAGTTCGACTCGGCCGACATCACCGACCTGGAAGCCTTCCGCGTCGCACAGAAAGCGGTCGCCGAGAAAGCCGGCGTCAAGCTGACCGTGCTGCCACTGCTGCTCAAGGCCTGCGCCCATCTGCTCAAGGAGCTGCCGGACTTCAACAGTTCGCTGGCCCCGAGCGGCAAGGCGATCATCCGCAAGAAGTACGTGCATATCGGCTTCGCCGTCGATACGCCGGACGGCCTGCTGGTGCCGGTGATCAAGAACGTCGATCAGAAGAGCCTACTGCAACTGGCTGCCGAAGCCGCCGCCCTCGCGGAAAAGGCACGCACCAAGAAGCTCTCGGCTGACGACATGCAGGGCGCCTGCTTCACCATCTCCAGCCTCGGCCACATTGGCGGCACCGGCTTCACGCCGATCGTCAACGCGCCGGAAGTGGCGATCCTCGGCGTGAGCAAGGCGACCATCCAGCCGGTCTGGGATGGCAAGGCCTTCCAGCCCAAGCTGATGCTGCCGCTGTCGCTGTCCTACGACCATCGGGTAATCAACGGCGCGGCTGCCGCACGCTTCACTCAGCGCCTGTCGCAGCTGCTGGCGGACATCCGCACCATCCTGCTGTAAATCGTTTCGAGCACGCCACGCTCGCATCCTCAACCCCGCCCATTATGGGTGGGGTTTTTTTTGCATTTTTTTCAGCCAGGAGTGTGTCAGGTCATTCTGGCCAGGCGCATGTCGACAAAGACGCGATTGGCTTGACCCCGGTCATGTCAGGTGTCGGCACGCACGTCATGATCGGGGCATATCAACCGCCCCGGCGCCAACCGCATGCTTTATCTCCTGCTGAAATTCGTCCACCTGACCGCTGCCGCGTTCTTTATCGGTGGTGTGTTCTTCGAGGTGATGATTCTCAGCCGTGCGACCAGGACGCTGCCAGATGACGCCCGCGCAGACTTCTCACGCGCACTTGGACAACGCGCCCGGCAGGTCATGCACTGGGTCGTGCTGGCGCTTTACGGAGCAGGCCTGGGCCTCGCCTGGCATTATCGCGCCGCGCTGCATGCGCCCCTGGCCAGCAGTTTCAGCCTCCTGCTCAGCCTGAAGATCGCCCTGGCCCTGAGCATCCTCGGCCACTTCCTGCTGGTGGTAGCGCTGATGCGCAGCGGCCGCATGACGCCGGTACGCTCGCGACGCATCCACCTGAGCGTCCTGCTGCAGATGCTGGCCATCATCTTCCTGGCCAAGGCAATGTTCCTGCTAAACCTGTAACGCCAGTTTGCGAACGATGGATCAGCCCTTCTGCACGTTACGGATGAGGAAGCTCAACGCCTTGGCCAGTTCGCCAGCGCCATCATGATCACGAACGATACTCAGCAACGGGCTGCTGTCAGCCGGGTTGAACAACACGCATCGAATACCATCGGTCGGACATTCGTAGCGGATGAACGGATCGATGCCGAACACCGCGACACGCTGATTGCGCACGGCAATGGCAGTGCCCTGAGCACCGCGGCTTTCTTCGCGCAGGATCAGCTCGCCGCTATTGCCGGTACTGAAGCGGTACAGCAAGTCTTGTCGCTGCGCCTGGCCAACCTGATAACCGGCGCGCAGGGCGTAGGTTTCCAGCAGGGCGTTGCTGTGCGCCAGCAGCGCCTGACGCTCGTTGTCGGTCAGGTACAAACGCTTGAGGCCATCGAGGTAGGTACGCTGTTCGGCACCCTGAAGTGCCGCGGCATCATCGGCACTGGAGACAGCCGATGCGCAGGCGAGAAGAGCCCCGCCCAACAGCATGGCCATCAGTTTCCTTGTCAGTATCGTTTGCATGATGCACCCTTGCCGAACGCTATAGTGAAGTAGGCCTGAGCCCTAGCCTCCGTCCAAGCCGATACGCCTTCTGGCGCAGCGGCCCTGTACCGAGAACGGATGCCTCGCCTGGTCAGCATACTGGAAGCCCAACGCCCAATGAAAAGCCATCCCGATGCCGGCACCCGCCCGGCAGCCGAGGTTGTGACGCAGTTGCCAGTGCCCTCGCGGCTCGGCATGCTGCGTTTCGAGCGCTTGAATGAGCCGAGCTGGGCATTGTTGTTTCTCGACCCTGCCTGCGAACGCAGGCTCGGTATCAGCGCTGCCGACCTGTGCGCATTGGTCGATGCGCCCTACGCCAGCCTGATGGAGCCCGAGGCACGCTACCGACTGCATGACGCCATCCAGCAGCAACTGCTGCAGGGCCCGCAGTATCTGGTGCGCTATACCCTGCATACACCACAAGGGCCGCTGAACCTGCTGGAGGTAGGCGAGCCCTTCAAACAGCGCAACCGCCAGTTGCTGCGCGGCTACCTGCTGGTCACCGACGAGAGTCTCGCCCAACACGCACCGGCCGAGTTCGAACTGCAGACCCAGAACCAGCAGTTGAGCACGGCGTTGCTGCAATATCAGCGCACTCAGGATGATCACCTGCAGCACCTGGCGCGTTCACGTACCCAGCAGCAACTGATCGTGCGCCTGGCGCGCCAGCGCTACGTGTCCAGCAACCCGCAACAGGAAGCCGCCGAGCTCATCACCCAGGCCGCCTGCGAAGTCTACGGCGTAGCCCGCGCCGGCATCTGGAGGCTGAACAGCCAACGTCTCGAGTGCGTTTCGCTGTACCGCCGCGACCTGGAGCGACACGAACAACTGCCGTCGATAGAAGCGCACAGTTTTCCGCACTACCTCGAAGCCCTGCACAGCGGCCGCTCGATCGATGCCCACGATGCCCTGCATGACCTGCGCACCCGCGAACTGGCACACGCCTACCTGGAACCACAGGGCATCACCTCGATGCTCGATGCCAGCATTCGTATCGAAGGCGAAGTGGTGGGCATTCTCTGCCTCGAACATATCGGCCCCAAACGCACCTGGCAGGCCGACGAGATTGCCTTCGCTGGCGAACTGGCCGACCAATTCGCCCAGGTACTGATCAATCAGCAGAAGCGCAGCGCCACCCACGCGCTCTATCTTTTCCAGCGCGCCGTGGAACAGAGTGCCAGTGCCTTCCTGCTGGTCGACCGTGATGGCCGGGTGGAATACGTCAACCCCAGCTTCACCGCCATTACCCTCTACAGCAGTGACGAGGTCTGCGGTCACCGCCTGTCCGAGCTGCCGGCGATGGCCAACCTCAGTGATCTGCTGTTCGATGCTCACTCCAGCCTGGCCGAACACAGCAGCTGGCAGGGTGAATTCCGCAGTCGGCGCAAGAATCAGGAGCCGTACTGGGGCCACCTGTCGATCTCCAAGGTATACGGCGACGATGGCGAGCTGACCCACTACATCGGTATCTATGAAGACATCACCGAGACCAAGCTGGCGCAACAACGCATCGAGCGCCTGGCCTACACCGATAACCTGACCAACCTCGGCAACCGTCCGGCCTTCATCCGCAGCCTCGAAGAACGCTTCGCCCGCACCACCCAGCAATCCATGGGCCTGCTGCTGGTAGACATCGACAACTTCAAGCGGATCAACGACAGCCTCGGCCACCAGACCGGTGACAAGCTGCTCTCGGCACTGGCCAGACGCCTGCGCAACAGCCTGGGTGCCAAGGGCAGCCTGGCGCGCTTCGCCAGCAACGAATTCGCCATCCTGCTCGATGGCTGCGACCAGGAGATTGGCCAGCGTACCGCCCAGCAAATACTGCAGACCCTGGACAAGCCCCTGTTCGTCGACAACCAATTGATCAGCATCACCGGCTCGGTCGGGCTGGCCATCGCCCCCGAGCATGGCGACGATCCACAGACGCTGATGAAGCACGCCGGGCTCGCCCTGCACAAGGCCAAGGCCAATGGCAAACACCAGGTGCAACTGTTCACCGAGGCACTGAACGCCGAGGCCAACTACAAGCTGTTCGTCGAGAACAACCTGCGCCGTGCACTGACCCAGAACGAACTGGAAGTTTTCTACCAACCCAAGCTGTGCCTCAAGAGCGGGCAACTGCTGGGCATGGAAGCGCTGCTGCGCTGGCAGCATCCGGAAAAGGGCATGATTCGCCCGGATCAGTTCATTGGCGTCGCCGAGGAAACCGGTCTGATCATCCCCATCGGCAAATGGGTGGTGCGCCAGGCCTGCCGCATGAGCAAGCAGATTGCCGCCATCGGCCTGGGTGAATTGCAGGTGGCGATCAACCTGTCGCCCAAGCAGTTCTCCGATCCGGATCTGGTTGGTTCCATCGCCGCTATCCTGCACGAAGAGCAACTCGACCCAAGGCTGCTGGAGCTTGAGTTGACCGAAAGCCTGCTGCTGGAGGCCACCGACGACACCCGCCACCAGCTCGGCCGCCTGAAGAGCCTGGGCCTGACCCTGGCCATGGACGACTTCGGCACCGGTTATTCATCGCTCAGCTACCTGAAGAAATTCCCCATCGACGTGATCAAGATCGATCGCAGTTTCATCAAGGACATTCCGGATAATCAGGACGACATGGAAATCACCTCCGCCGTGATCGCCATGGCCCACAATCTCAAGCTCAAAGTGGTCGCCGAGGGCATCGAGACCGGCGCCCAGCTTGGTTTCCTGCGCCGCCAGCAGTGCGATGTCGGCCAGGGCTACCTGTTCGACAAGCCGATTCCCGGCCGCGACCTGATCGACAGCCTGCGCCGCTATCCCTGCCGGCCACAGGCCGACCAACGGACGTAATACGCCGCCCTGCGCATAGTCCACAACTCACCCACTTTCAGGAGACCGCCATGGTTCTGCGTTCCCAGATTCTCGTAAACAAACATGCACTGCCGACCGCCGAGCAGGCCTTGCCTGGTCGCGCCGAAGCGATGCCGGTGGCCGACACTCATTACGTCAACGGCAACCCGATCAAACCGCCCTTCCCGGCCGGCCTGCAGCAGGCGGTGTTCGGCCTGGGCTGCTTCTGGGGTGCCGAGCGGCGCTTCTGGCAGCAGCCTGGCGTGTTCAGCACGGCCGTAGGCTATGCCGGTGGTTTCACTCCCAACCCGACCTACGAGGAAGTCTGCTCCGGCCTGACCGGGCACACCGAAGTGGTATTGGTGGTATTCGATCCGCAACAGACCAGCTTCGAAGCCTTGCTCAAGGTGTTCTGGGAAGTGCACAACCCGACCCAAGGCATGCGCCAGGGCAACGACCAGGGCACACAGTACCGCTCGGCGATCTACTGCCAGGACGAAGCGCAGCTGCATGCAGCGCAGGCCAGCCAGGCTCGTTTCCAGGCGGAGCTGGACAAGGCAGCAATGGGCAGCATCACCACTGAAATCAGCGAAGCGCCGACCTTCTACTACGCCGAGACCTATCACCAGCAATATCTGGCGAAGAACCCGGGCGGCTATTGCGGCCTGGGCGGAACAGGCGTATGTCTACCCCCTGAATCTTGAGCACGGGTAGACAGTCGTGGAGCTGAGCAGCATTTCCAGCCAGGTATCGAGTCAGGCGTCTGCTCAGATCTCCGCGCAGATGTCGCTCCTGCTGCTGCGCAAGACGCTGGAGCTGCAGGCCGCCAACATCACCGGCCTGGTGCAGTCCGCTGCACCGGCCAGTGCACCGAGCAATCCGCCAAACCTGGGCAACAGCGTCGACGTGATGGCCTGAAGAGCCGTCCGAAGAACAGGTGCCGCAAGGGCTCAACCCGGACTAAACTGCAGGCCATTAGCTATCAGCCAGCGGATCCGGCATGCCCGCCAACACTCTCTACATCACGCCCGAGCAGCTTTGCGTCGGTCTCTACGTTCATCTGGATCTGAGCTGGTGGGAGCATGACTTCGCCTTCAGCAACTTCAAGATCAAGGACGAAGCGCAGATTCGCGCCTTGCGCGCGCTGAAGCTGAAACAACTGCGCTACGACCCGGTGCGCAGCGACTGCCCGCCACTGGAACTGGCCGACGATACGCCCGCACCGATCCCGGAAGAGCCGCCCGTCGATCCCGAGAGCCAGGCCCGCCAGGAACGTGCGCAGAAGCTGCGCCACCTGCGAACTCGGCTGGCCGACGTGGATCGACGCTTCATCGAGGCCAGCCAGCGCATCAAAGCGCTCAACCAGACCCTGCGCAGTCGACCGGAAGATGCCATGCGCCAGGCCGGCGCCATCGTCGGTGAGATGGTCGAGACATTGCTCGGTGCCACCGGCGTGGTGCTGCATGGCATTACCGGCAAAGCGGCTGAGGACAGCTACTTCCATGCCCTCAATGTCACCGTATTGTCCCTGCTGCTCGGGCGTCAGCTCGGCCTCGACAGCGAGGCCTGCCATAGCCTGGGCCTCGGCGCCCTGCTGCACGACATCGGCAAGCTGGAAGTGCCCAGCAAGGTGCTGCTCAAGCCCGAGCCGCTGACCCGTCCGGAACAACAGCTGCTGCAGATGCACACCGACTTCGGCCTGCGCATGGGGCAAAAACTGATGCTCGATGACGAAGTGCTGCGCATCATTCACGAGCACCACGAATACTGCGACGGCAGTGGCTACCCGCGCGGCCTGCGCGAAGCCGGCATCGCACGGCTGAGCCGCCTGGTGGCCATCACCAACCACTTCGATGGCCTGTGCAACCCACTCGATCCACGCCAGGCCCTGAGCCCGCACGAGGCACTGGCGCTGATGTTCAAGCAACAGCGTGAGCGCTTCGATGACGTGGCGCTGAAGGCCTTCGTCCGCGTCATGGGCGTCTACCCACCGGGTAGCCTGGTGCAGCTGGAAGATGAGCGTTATGCGCTGGTGCTGGGCATCAACCCGACCCAGGCGTTGAAACCGACACTGATTCTCTACGATGCCGATACACCCAAGCAGGAGGCACTGATCGTCGATCTGGCCGAAGAGCCGAAGCTGGCCATCGCGCGCAGCTTGCGCCCCTCGCAGCTACCGCTGGAGGTGTTGGAATACCTCAGCCCGCGGCGCAACCTGAGCTATCACATCGAGCCCAACCACAAGCCGGGTTGAACAACCTGTTTCCATCGCACTGGCAAGCCGCGTGTACGGCATACGGCGTACTGCTTCGCGAACGGATCGCCGGCCGGTACGCCCTACACACTGGTAGCCCGGATGCAATCCGGGATCGGGACTACGGTTCCCGGATTTCAGTCAGGCTACGCGCTGCTGGGTGCGCCGCGCGTAACACTCCCTCAGGGCACGCTCAACCCGCCGGTTTTTCCTCGATCAACCAATCCAGGCGCCAGCCGCCCTTGCTCTGGCCAAGCGCATCGGCCAGCCAGGGTAGAAGCTGCTTGAGTTCATCTTCCAGCCCCCATGGCGGGTTGCTGATCACCAGCCCCGAACCTGCCAGGCGCGTGGCATCGTCCGGTGCATGCACGTAGAGCTCGGCGCGCAGTAGCTTGGGCGCCGCGCTCTTTTGCAGGTCGCGATAGAAGCGCGCCAACTGGCGCTCGTCCTTGATCGGGTACCAGATCGCCACGATGGCCTGGCGCATGCGCCCATGCGCCTCGTTCAGCGCCTCGACGCAGCGCTGCAGTTCATCGGCCTTTTCGAATGGTGGGTCGATCAGCAGCAGCACGCGCTTCTCGCGAGTCGGCATCAGCGCCCGCGGCACGTGCCAGCCCTCGCCCAGGTGCACGGCCACGCGACGGTCACCGCGCATGTTGTCCTTGAGCAATCGCCCGTCTTCCGGATGTTTCTCGTTGAGCTGCAGGCGATCCTGTTCACGGCTGAGCAGGCGCGCCAATTCAGGCGAGCCCGGGTAATAACGCAGCTCACCGTCCGGGTTCATCGCCCGCACCACCTCCAGGTAGGCCTCGACCGCATCCGGCAACTGCTCGGCCTGCCACAGGCGAGCGATGCCGTCCAGATACTCGCCGGTACGGCTGGCCTGGTCGCCTTGCAAATCGTACAGACCGAGTCCGGCGTGGCTATCGAGATAGGCGAAAGGCGCCTCTTTGCGTGACAACAGGGCGATCAGGCGGGTCAACACCAGGTGCTTGAGCACATCGGCGTGGTTGCCGGCATGGAAGGCGTGGCGGTAGTTCATGGGGGTCTCCGAAGCGGTCGCCAAGTTTACCCGCTGAGCGGGCTTTACGCGCGCATCAGCTCCAACAGCAACGCCAGCGCCGGATGCTCGCCGGCATCGCGACGACGCGCCAACAGCGTGGTGGTCGCCCCCAGCTCAGGGGCAATGGCCTGATACTGCACCAGATGCACACGCGGGTGACTTTCGAGCAGGCTGCGTGGCAACAGGCCAATACCCATGCCGGCAGCGATGCCGGCAAAGATGGCGTCGATGGAGCCATAGCTCTGCCGCGCCGCCACCTGCAAACCACGACTGACCGCCCAGCGCTCCAGGCGCTCTCGGTAATGACAGCCCTCGGGGAAACCCAGCAAGGTCTGCGGCCGGCTCTCCAGACTGGAGGCATCCTGTGCGGGCGGCAGTACCAGCATCAGCTCCTCCTGCCAGATGGGCAGGCAGTCGAGTTGGGGATGCTCGAACGGCCCACCGATCAATCCGCCGTCCAGCACTCCGGATAGCACGCCTTCGACCAGGCGCCGGCTCGGCCCGGTGCTGAGCTGCAGGTTGACCCGCGGCGCCCGCTGGTGAAATGCCGCGAGCAGCTCCGGCAGACGCACCGCCGCGGTGGTTTCCATCGAGCCCAGGCGCAGATCACCGCTCCAGATATCCTCCTGCACGCTGCGCCAGGCCTTCTGGCAGAGCTGCTCCAGATGTTCGGCATGGGGCAACAGGCGCTCACCCGCTGGCGTCAGCCGCAAGCGCTGACCCTGGCGCAGGAACAGTCGCGCGTCGAGCTGTTGTTCCAGTTGTCGCAGGCGCGCCGAGACGTTCGACGGCACGCAGCTCAGGCGCAAGCCAGCAGCACTCAACGAGCCCTCACGCGCTACAGCGAGGAAGTAGCGGAATAACTGAGGATTGAGTCGCTGCCAGGCACCCATTAACTTCACCAAAAGTGAAAATTGACCGCAGTATTTTTCACTAACGATCAGTTGGTGACAACGACTAAGGTGCGCGGTACGACCGGAGGCCAGATGCCCAGATTCGACCGCAGCCACTTCACCGCCCTGCTCGCCGCCGCCCTGGCGCTGGTGGTCGTGCACGCTCTCGGCCGCTTCGCCTATACCCCGCTGCTACCCCTGTTGCTCGATGACGGTTTGTTCGACCTGGCCGAAGGCGCCCAGTTGGCGACCTGGAACTACCTGGGCTATCTGCTCGGCGCCCTGCTCGCACTGCCCATGGCCAATCCACGTGGCTTGCGCCTGGGCCTGCCAGCGGCCCTGCTGATCAACGCCGGCCTGACCCTGGGCCAGGTGTTCGTTCATGACTTCACCGGCCTCGCGGCGCTGCGCCTGGCCAATGGCATCAGCAACGGCGTTGTCTTCGTACTCGCACCGGCACTGGTTCTGGAGTGGCTGGCCTTGCGCCAAGCGACGGCACTCAGCGGCCTGGTGTACCTGGGGTTGGGTGGCGGCATGCTGTTGTGCGGCGTACTGGTCACCATCACGCCCTGGCAAGGGCCGATGCGCTGGTTGCCGATGGCCCTCTGCGCTCTGCCTTTGGCGCTGCTCTGCGCACCCATGCTGCGACGCCTGGCGCTGGATCTACCCGAAAAGTCCCACGTCACCACTCAAACGCCACTGCTCGACAGGCGCAATCTACCGTTGTTGATGGCCTACCTCGGTGCCGGCCTGGGGTACATCCTGCCGCTGACCTTCCTGCCGGCACTGGCTCGGGAGCAATTGCCCGCCGACCATCCGCTGCTGATCGGCAACTGGTGGTGGACAGCGCTTGCCTGCCTGGTATCGGCCACCCTGTGGAACCACGCAGGTGCCTGGCTGGGCGATCGTCGCGCCCTGCTGGCCAACTACCTGCTGCAACTGCTCGGCGTGGCCATGCCCATCCTGTTGCCCGGCCCCATCGGTGTGATGACCTGCGCCCTACTGGTGGGCGGCACCTTTCTCGGTACCGTGCTGCTGACCCAGCGCCTGGCTCGCGCGCTCAACCCCGGCCAGGGCTTGCGTCTGGCGGCGCTGCTGATCAGTCTCTATGGCGGCAGCCAGTTGCTCGGCCCCTGGCTGGTGGAACACTGGACAGCCGCCGGCCATAGCCTCACGAGCAGTTTTTCCATTGGCGCGGCTGCGCTGCTCTGGGCCCTGTTTTGGGCCTGGCACGTGGCCGAACCGCAACCCAACCGCTGAAACGGAGCCATTCCATGCCTCTCACCACCCTGCTCGGCAGCGAACTCCCTCTGATCCAGGCGCCAATGGCTGGCTCGCAGGATCACCGACTGGCTGCCGCCGTGTGCCAGGCCGGCAGTCTCGGCTCGATTCCCTGCGCCATGCTCACGCCCGCCGCCCTGCGCCAGGAACTGGAGGCCATGCATGGCCTGACCGAGCGCCCGTTCAACCTGAACTTCTTCAGCCATGTATCACCAGCAGCGGACGCGACGCGCGAAACGATCTGGCGCAAAGCCCTGGCCCCCTACTACCGCGAACTGGGGGCGGAGCAGGCCAGCATCGCAGGCGGGCCAGGGCGCCTGCCATTCAACGAAGAGGCTGCCGCCCTGGTAGAGGAATTCCGCCCGGCGGTCGTGAGTTTTCACTTCGGTCTGCCGGAAGAGTCGTTGCTGCAGCGGGTACGGCGCAGCGGGGCGAAGATACTTTCCAGCGCCACCACTCTGGATGAAGCACTGTGGCTGCAAGAGCGTGGCGTCGATGCAGTGATCGCGCAGGGTCTGGAAGCCGGCGGCCATCGCGGACATTTTCTCGATCACGACCTGAGCCGCCAACTCGGTACCTTCGCCCTGCTGCCGCAACTGGTCGATGCCCTGTCGGTGCCGGTGATCGCTGCCGGCGGCATCAGCGACGCACGTGCTGTGGCTGCGGCCATGGCCCTTGGCGCGGCCGGCGTGCAGATCGGCAGCGCGTACCTGCTTTGTCCGGAGGCCACGACCAGCGCCATCCACCGCGCGGCCCTGCAAAGCCCAGCGGCGCGCCACACGGCGCTGACCAATCTGTTCAGCGGTCGCCCGGCACGCGGCATCGTCAACCGCCTGATGCGCGAACTGGGCCCACTCAGCGAACAGGCACCCGCCTTCCCCCTCGCGACTGCGGCCATCGCACCGCTGCGTGCGGCGGCCGAAGCGCAGGGCAGCGGTGATTTCTCACCGCTGTGGGCAGGGCAGAACGTCGCCGGTTGCCGGCCGATGCCCGCCGCCGAGCTGACCCGCGAACTGGCGCGGGGCTTCGCTCGAGGTTGAGGTTCGCGGCTGAAGCCGCTCCTACGAACGGACATTGGCGGCAGGATTTAACGCTTTATCACGGCCGATGATGGTACTGGGCAGCCAGGGTGCTGGCTGCCTAGACTCGATTGATCATCTAGAGGCCCGTTCCATGTCCGAGACCCTGCTCAGCTCCCGCAACCTGGCGTTCGAACTCTATGAAGTGCTCGACGCCGAAGCCCTGACCCAGCGCCCGCGTTTCGCCGATCACAACCGCGAGACCTTCGACGCGGCGGTCAGCACCGCGCGCGGCATCGCCGAAGAGCTGTTTGCTCCGCACAACCGCAAGAACGACGAAAACGAGCCGCAGTACGTCGATGGTGGCGCGGTGCTGATCCCTGAGGTCGAGCCTGCTCTGCGTGCCTTCCACGAAGCCGGTTTCCTCAATGCCACCCGCGATTTCGAGCACGGCGGCATGCAGCTGCCCAACCTGCTGTCACAGGCCTGCTTCGCGCATTTCCAGTCGGCCAATATCGCCACCAGCTCCTACTCGATGCTGACCATGGGCGTGGCCAACCTGATCGAAGCCTTCGGCAACGAAGAGCAGAAGTCCCGCTACCTGCAGCCGATCATCGACGGCCGCTTCTTCGGCACCATGGCGTTGACCGAACCGCACGCCGGCTCGTCGCTGTCGGACATCCGCACCAAAGCAGAGCCGCACGCCGACGGCAGCTACCGGATCAAGGGCAACAAGATCTTCATCTCCGGCGGTGACCAGCCGATCTCCGAGAACATCGTGCACATGGTGCTGGCCAAGCTGCCGGACGCCCCGCCTGGGGTGAAGGGCATCAGCCTGTTCCTGGTGCCCAAGTTCCACGTCAACGACGACGGCAGCCTCGGCGCACGCAACGACGTGACCCTGGCCGGGCTGTTCCACAAGATGGGCTGGCGCGGCACCACGTCCACGGCGCTGAACTTCGGCGACAACGGTGAATGTGTCGGCTACCTGGTGGGCAAGCCGCACGCAGGCCTGTCCTACATGTTCCAGATGATGAACGAAGCGCGTATCGGCGTCGGCATGGGCGCGATCATGCTCGGCTACGCCGGTTACCTGTATTCGCTGGACTACGCGCGCAACCGCCCACAGGGCCGCCAGCCCGATGGCAAGGATCCGACCAGCCCGCAGATCTCCATCGTCGAGCACGCCGACGTACGTCGCATGCTGCTGACGCAGAAGGCCTACGTCGAAGGCGCCTTCGACCTCGGGCTGTACGCCGCGCGCCTGTTCGACGACACCCACACCCTGGAAACCGCCGAAGAGCGCACCCGCGCCCTGGAACTGCTCGACCTGCTCACCCCCATCGTCAAGTCCTGGCCGTCGGAGTTCTGCCTCAAGGCCAACGAACTGGCCATCCAGATTCTCGGCGGCCATGGCTACACCCGCGAATACCCGGTGGAGCAGTACTACCGCGACAACCGCCTCAACCCGATTCACGAAGGCACCCACGGTATCCAGTCGCTCGACCTGCTTGGGCGCAAGGTTTCGCAGAACGGCGGCGCTGCACTCAAACAACTGCTCAAGCTGATCAACGACTGCTGCCAGCGCGCCAGCGCTCATGAATCGCTCACCGCCCTGCGCCAGCCGCTGGAGCAACTGTTGGCACGCCTGCAGGCAGTGACCCTGGCGCTGCTCGGCGATCTGATGAGCGGCAAGGTCAATCAGGGCCTGGCCAACTCGGCGCTGTACCTGAAGGCATTCGGTCACACGGTGATCGGCTGGCGCTGGCTGGAACAGGCGATTCGCGCCGAGCAAGGTCTGGCGCGCACGAGCGATGCCGAGGAGCAGGCCTTCTACCGTGGCAAGTTGCAGGCGGCACATTACTTCCTGACCTGGGAAGTGCCGAGCTGCCACCACGATCTGGCCATCCTCGAAGCACGCGACAATACCTGCCTGGGCATGCAAAACGAGTGGTTCTAGATAGGGAGCGGTAGGGCACGCTGCACAGAACGTAGGGCGTACCGGGCGGCGATCCGTTCGTGCAGCAGTCGCCGCTGGATTTGTGCGGCGCCCAAACACGGCGGACTGTTCGCTGGCGCCACTACCGGTCGGCGCCCAACCCGCCCTACGCACTGATTTTCCCGAGCCCACTCGATCCCTAAGCTGACGTGCAATGCATCAGCCTTGCAGGAAACCAACTGCCGGGAGTAACGTCCAACCGCGGTTCGACATTCGTCACCGTCGCCTGCCCGTCCAATCACAGATCCTCGACCATGCCCCTGCTGCGCCTCCTTCTCGCCGTCACCCTGCTTGCCTTCAACCTGCCGCTGCACGCGGGCGAGCCGCCCAAGATCGATGCCGTACAGCGCAGCCTCGATACCCTGGCCGAACGCAAGCTAGCCGAGCCCGAGCAAACGGCGATACAGAAGACGCTGGAGCAGACCCTGCGCCTGCTGCAGGATCGCGACGCCAGCGAGCAGCGCCTCAAGCTACTGAACCAGCAGCTCGAGGAAGCGCCACGGCAAATCGCAGAAGCCCGCAGCCAACTGGCGCGCCTGCAGGGAAGTGCCTCGACCGACGTGGCCAAGGTCTATGCCAGAAGCGCACCGCAGGAGCTGGATCAGTTGCTCGCCGAGCGCAGCCGCCAGTTGAATGATTGGCAACAGCAGATCATCGAGGCCAACAGCCTGGTGATCAATGCGCAGACCCGCCCCGAGCGCGCCCAGACGGAAATCGGCAATAACCAGGTTCGTACCCAGCAGATCAACCTCGCGTTGAAGAGCGATCGCCTGGACGACAAGCCCCTGACGCCTGAGCTGCGTGACCAGTTGAATGCCGAACTGGCCCTGCTCGCCGCACAGACCAACCTGCGGCGCCAGGAGCTGGCCGGCAACAGCCTGCTGCAGGATCTCGGCAACAGCCGTCGCGAGCTGCTCGACGAACGCATCCGCCGGGTCGAGCAGGAGCGCCTGGAGCTGCAGAACCTGATCAACGACAAGCGCCGCGCCGAGTCGCAGCAAGCGGTCGACGAACAATCGCAGGAAGTCCGCCGCGCCACTTCCGGCGGTAGCCTGCTGGCCCAGGAAAGTGCGCTCAACCTCAAACTCTCCGACTACCTGCTGGAAGTCACCGAGCGCCTCAACAAGCGCACCCAGCAGAACCTGCAGACCCAGCAGCAGCTCGATAGCCTGAACCAGACCAGCCAGGCCCTGGATGAACAGATCAGCGTGCTGCAGGGCAGCCTGCTGCTCTCGAAGATTCTCTACCAGCAGAAACAGGCGCTGCCCAATGTTCCCCAGGATCGCAGCAACCTGACCAACGAAATCGCCGACCTGCGGCTGAATCAGTTCGAGATTGGCCAGCAGCGCGACGCCGTCGCTCAGCCCGAGCGCTATATCGATCAACTGCTCGCCAACCGCCCCAGCGAAGAGGCCGACGCCGAGTTGCGCAGCGCACTACAGGCACAACTGGCCACGCGCCGAGAACTGCTCGACCGCCTGAACCGTGAGCTCGACGCCCTGCTCGGCGAATCCATTACCCTGCAGCTCAATCGCACGGAACTGGAAACCACCGCCGCCACCCTGCGCGCCACCCTGGACGAGCAGATGTTCTGGCTACCCAGCAACCGTCCGCTGGATCTGCAATGGCTCAAGGCCGCGCCCCAACGCGTCAGCCAGCAGTTGCACGACATCCCCTGGGGCACGGCGATACAGGAAATCGGCGCCAGCCTGCTGCAACGTCCTCTGCTGTTCCTGCCGCTGCTGCTGATGATCGCGGCACTGCTCTGGCAGCGCCGCTACATGTTCGAAAAACTCTCGGCGCTGCACGCCGATATCGGCCACTACAAACTCGACAGCCAGTTGCACACGCCACTGGCGCTGCTGCTGACCCTGTTGCTCGCCCTGCCCGGCACGCTGTTCCTGGCACTGTGCGGTTACGCCCTGCAACAGGATCTGCGCGGACACAACGCCAACCTCTCGGCGGCGTTGTTCCAGATGGCCCAGGCCTGGCTGGTGTTCTACACCCTGTATCGCGTGCTGGCACCCAGTGGCGTTGCCGAATTGCATTTCCGCTGGACACGCCCGACCGTCACCTTCCTGCGTACCCAGGTGCGCTACCTGGGCCTGGTGGTGATGGCATTGGTAGCGGTGGTCAGCTTCGCCGAACACCAGCCGGCCAATCTGGCCGAGGACGTGATCGGCATCGTCGTCGTGATCATCTGCTACGCGCTGGTCGCCTGGCTGATGCTGCGCCTGCTGCTCAAGAATCCCGAGCGGGAAAGCCTCACCGCGCTGCGTTCGACGGCCGGCATCGCCTTCAGCCTGCTACCGCTGGTACTGATCGCGGCGCTGTTCTTCGGCTACTACTACACGGCCCTGAAGCTCACCGACCGCCTGATCGAAACGCTTTACCTGCTGCTGATCTGGCTCCTGGCGGAGGCCAGTCTCATTCGCGGCCTGGCCGTGGCCGCGCGCCGTCTGGCCTACCAGCGCGCCCAGGCGCAGCGCCAAGCCGAAGCGGAAGCCGAGAACCGCGAGCATGGCGATAGTGAAATGGTGGTGGAGTCACCGATCCTCGACATGCAGCAGGTCAACCAGCAATCGCTACGCTTGATCCGCCTGGCGCTGTTCGGTGGTTTCCTGGTTGGCCTCTACTGGGTCTGGGCCGATCTGCTCAGCGTGTTCACCTACCTCAACAACATCACCCTGTACGAATACACCAGCGCTACCGGCCTGCTCCCCATCAGCCTGCTCGACGTACTCGGCGCCCTGCTCATCGTCGCCCTGACCGTCGCCCTGGCGCGCAACCTGCCTGGTCTGCTGGAAGTCCTGGTGCTGTCACGCCTGAACCTGGCACAAGGCAGCGCCTATGCCACCACCACCCTGCTCTCCTACGTGCTGATTGGCATCGGCACAGTCACCACGCTGGGCATACTGGGCGTCAGCTGGGACAAGCTGCAATGGCTGGTCGCAGCGCTGTCGGTGGGTCTGGGTTTCGGCCTGCAGGCGATCTTCGCCAACTTCGTTTCCGGCCTGATCATTCTCTTCGAGCGCCCGGTACGTATCGGCGACCTGGTCACGGTCGGTGGCGTCACCGGCACGGTCAAGCGCATTCATATCCGCGCCACGCACATCATCGACGGCGACCGCAAAGCGGTCATCGTGCCGAACCAGATCTTCATCACTACGCAGTTGATCAACTGGACCCTGGTCGACAGTGTCACCCGCGTCGTCCTGACCTTCGTGGTCAACCGCGGCGCCGACCTGGAACAGGTGCGCGAACTGCTGCTGCAGGCTGCGCATGAAAACTCGCGGGTGATGCGTGATCCACTGCCCAGCTCGCAGTTGACCCTGTACGGCGCCAGCACCCTGACCTTCGAGCTGAAGGTATTCGTACGTGAATTGGGTGACCGCGGCCCGGCGACCGATGAGCTCAACCGCCGTGTCGACCAGCTGTTCAGCGAGCATGGCATCAACATCTCCGGCGTACCGAAGATGGATATTTTCCTGCAACGCCGCGACGGCAAAGGTGAAGTGAAGATCGAAGCCGAACCGGAACAATGAGCCGCGCGCCCTCGAAAGAGGGAACTCGCGGCTGGCGGCACCGGCCTATTCCTAGCAGAATGCTCGGATATGTATCCCGGAGTTTGCCGTGAAAAGCCTCGCTGACCTCGAATTCGACAACCGCTTCGCGCGCCTGGGCGACGCCTTCTCCACCGAAGTGCTGCCTGACCCCATCGAGGAGCCGCGCCTGGTGGTAGCGAGTACGGCGGCCATGGCCCTGCTCGACCTGGCACCGGACGAAGCACAACGTGCGGAGTTCGCCGAACTCTTCGCCGGGCACAAACTCTGGGAACAGGCCGAGCCACGCGCCATGGTCTACTCCGGACACCAGTTCGGCGGCTACACGCCACGCCTGGGCGATGGCCGTGGTCTGCTGCTTGGCGAAGTGGTGAACGACGCCGGCGAGCATTGGGATCTGCACCTCAAGGGCGCCGGCATGACGCCTTACTCGCGCATGGGCGACGGCCGCGCAGTGCTGCGCTCATCGATCCGCGAATTCCTCGCCAGCGAGCACCTGCACGCACTCGGCATCCCCTCTTCGCGCGCACTGTGCGTCACCGGCTCGAGCACGCCGGTATGGCGCGAGAAACAGGAAAGCGCCGCCATGGTGCTGCGCCTGGCGCAGAGCCATGTGCGCTTCGGCCACTTCGAATACTTCTACTACACGCGCCAGCACGAGCAATTGAAAGCCCTCGGCGAGCATGTGATGGCCTGCCACTTCCCGGCAGCGCTGGAACAGGACGAGCCCTGGCTGGCGATGCTGGGCGAGGTCATCGAACGCACTGCGTCGATGATCGCTCACTGGCAGGCCTATGGTTTCTGCCATGGGGTGATGAACACCGACAACATGTCGATCCTCGGCATCACCTTCGACTACGGCCCCTACGCCTTTCTCGACGACTTCGACGCCAACCACATCTGCAACCACTCCGATGACACCGGCCGCTACAGCTTCAGCAACCAGGTGCCCATCGCCCACTGGAACCTTGCCGCCCTGGCCCAGGCGTTGACCCCTTTCGCCTCCGTCGAGAAGTTGCGCGAAGCGCTGGAGCTGTTCCTGCCGCTGTACCAGGCGCATTACCTCGATCTGATGCGCAAGCGCCTGGGCTTTACCCGTGCGCAAGACGATGACGACGCACTGATTCAGCGCCTGCTGCAACTGATGCAACAGGGCAAGGCCACCGACTACACCCTGTTTTTCCGCCGCCTCGGCGAGCGAGCGCCCGCCGAGGCGCTGGAGGTTGTGCGCGATGATTTCGTCGACCTCCCCGGTTTCGACGCCTGGGGACGCGATTACCTGACCCGCTGCGAGCTGGAGGGTGGGGAACAGAGCGAACGCCAGGTGCGCATGCACGCAGTCAATCCCAAGTACATCCTGCGCAACTACCTCGCCCAGCACGCCATCGAAGCGGCAGAGCGAGGCGACTATGCGCCGGTGCGCGAGCTGCATTCGGTGCTGTCGCGACCGTTCGACGAACAGCCGGGGTTCGAACGCTATGCTGAGCGCCCGCCGGAGTGGGGCAAGCATCTGGAGATCAGTTGTTCGTCCTAGGATTATTCGCGGTCGAAGGCATTCGCCTTCAGATTGTCGTGTAGCACAGTGATGAATCCATCACTCAGCCCGGAGCGCGGCAGTTGGCCGAGAACCCACCTGCGGAATAAACCACGTTGGGGTAATACCAGTAATTACCAACGGAGTGTTTGCACACGACCGCTCGAAGTGGCCTTTGGGGGAAAACCACATAGCCCTGTTCGCCATTCGTCAGCTTTATCGAATGGGTACCTGCGCCCCCGCCCTCTGCGCAGCGCTCATTGCCACTGTCCTGATAACAGACGAATACCGTCACCTCATAGCCGCATTTATTGAGCAACTGATGAGAGTTTCCCGGCCCGTTGGGTGGGGATACATACACGCATTTTTCGGATATAGGATCCCTGTACACCCAACCCTTTTCACGCGGTATCGCAGTCGATACTTGCGCGTCGGTTTGGAGGGACGTCATCCCTGCTGAGTATGCACTGTCTTGGCTCATACCAACTTGTTGCGCAGATACGTTATCTCCTGCCAGAGCTGCACCCACTCCGGCCATCAACACACCACTCTCATAGCCCGGCCCCGGGCCTGACGCCTGTGCAGCTTGTCCCGCTACCTGTAGCAGGCTACCCAACATGGCACTGGTTTGGCCGCTACTTTCCACCGGCTCAGCCGACCTCTCCCGCGGTCGAGAGGCAGCTCCCAGGGTAACGACATCGATGGCATCAGGCACCAACATCAGCGGCGCAAATGCCAACGCGGTGGTCGCCATGCCGTACTCACCATCCATGTAGCCCTTGCCCGCCGTTTTCAACATGTCCATCGTCATGCAGCCCGGCAAGAGGGCAATCCATAAATACGCAAACACCGCTTTGTTCATAACGCCCTAACTCCCCCGCTCACTTAAGACACCTGCACGCCTGGCACATTGCTTATGCATCAGCAGCAACGTCGCGCTCTCCAGTGCGCGCTCAGGCCTGAAAAACTATCGGGGGCGATATGAGGTTCGCATCATCCATTTGAATGATGCGAACGTGAAACGGCGCTCGCATGATCGGGTCTCCCATCAACAGGAGTTCCATACATGCGCTTATCTCCACTTTTTGGCGCCGCCTTACTTGTTGTGATCTCAACGGTCAATGCGGCAGAACGGGAAATCAAGTCGGCTCAGGCGAGTGATGAAAACCGGGCCGTCGCCTGCAGCAACGCCGGCAAACAGTTGCAGAACAACGTCAGCGTTCAGACTGGTGTTCAGAAACTCGTGAGTCTGGGCAACTGCGATTGCTCAAAGGATCCGGACGGCCCTGTATCCAAGGGGCGTTGGATGTGTGCAGTCAACGGCACGTTCGAAGACAAATAAAATCAGGGGCAAACATGAACAAGAGTATGTATCCAATAGCTCTTACGTTGATAAGCAGCCTGGCATATGCCGAGCCGGCAAATGAGTATTTTTCATGCCAACCATATACCGCCAAGAGCTACGCCATTGGAAGCGGAGGCTCTACCGATTACGACATTAATTGCAAGATTGAGCCGCATATAGTTGAGTGCCAGCGTTTTCGTATAGACAAGAGCAGTCTATCCGCAAGCGGCGGAAGTTACATATATGAGTACAGCGACAATAAGACGAAGAGGAAACTGGTTATTTCCAGAACGAATGGAACATTCTATGAGGACGAAATCCGCCAGGGCGCCTATGAAACCCACTCCAGCCTAGACGGGATCTGTGAGTTGAAAAAGGAAGTACTCAAGTACTGATCCGGACAGCTAATCCACTGCCAAGCAAGACTCGCACACAGTATAAGAAACTCATCTCGATATACGGGAAATCAGCCCAACGAACTCCGCCTGTTTTTGCGTCCCGGTCTTGGCGAACAGCGCGCGCAGTTGGCTACGCACCGTATTGATGGACACACCGAGGCGCCTGGCACATTCCTCTGGATTTTGGCTGCGGACAATCAGTTCGGCGAGTCGGCATTCGGCCGGGGTGAACAGGAACAGCTCGGTGAGCAGCTCAGCCCGGGGACGTGCGTCGAGCAGGGTCACCAACGCGAGGGGTTGCTGATGGATGAGGTTGAAACGCGCCTCGGCCCTCACCGGGGTGACCAGTAGCTGAGCAGGTTCCACCCCTGGCAATCGCACCCACCCCGGCCGGGCTGGGCCTGCACGACCACAAGCCTGGCGTATCAATGCCAGCAACTCTAGCCCGGGAAGGCTCAGGGAAAGCCGGTCGTTGCGCTGCCACAGAGGAAAGCCAGGTTCGCCTAACCGCTGTTCGGCAGCCGTGTTGCAGAACAGTACTCGCCCCTCGCCATTGACCAGCCAGAGCGGCGTCGCATGCTGTTCCTGTAGCAATTGGCGCGTTTGAAGCTGCAACTTCAGGCCTTCAACCATGTTCGCCATCTGCGACGCACGCACCAGATGGGGAGTGATCCTGTCCAGCATCCGCTGTTGATCCGGCTGCGGGTCGCGCGCGTCCTGATTGGTCAGGAGCGACAGGTAAGCACTGTGGTTTGCGTCGTGCTGCAGCTTCAGGCAAGACACGCCACGCATGCCATAGGGCCTCTTGAACTCCTGATAGTACGGGCTGCGACTCATGCGCTCGGGGCCCAACTCCAGATAGTCGTGGTACCAAACACCCTGGTCGCGATGCTCCATCGCCGGCCCGGTGGGATCGAGCTCGTAGAAGTGGCGGCTATACGCTTCAGCGGCAGCGGCCTCGTTCTGATGAAACAAGGCGATCTGGGCATACGGCTGCTGCGCGTCCCACATCATCAATATGCCGCGCTGGCGCCCACAGGCTTCGCTGACCCGCCCCAACAAGTCAGACCATGCCGAACGCTCCAGGACACAGGCGTAGGCAAGCTC
Source organism: Pseudomonas berkeleyensis (assembly GCF_014109765.1). Taxonomy (NCBI): domain Bacteria; kingdom Pseudomonadati; phylum Pseudomonadota; class Gammaproteobacteria; order Pseudomonadales; family Pseudomonadaceae; genus Pseudomonas; species Pseudomonas berkeleyensis. Next base: position 679,141 of record NZ_CP059139.1, on the reverse strand, counting down.
CAGCAACTCGTCGTACCGCGCCTCAGGGTCGCTCATCGTCATCTCACCCGGGTGAGCAAACCAACCAGCTCACTCTGCCGCGTCGTATCGGTCTTGCCAAACAGTGAGCGCAACTGACTGCGCACGGTATTGATGGACACTCCGAGTCGGCCGGCGCAATCCTCCGGACTCAGTCCCTGAGCAATCAGCTCGGCGAGCCGGCTCTCGGCGCCGGTGAACCGGAACAGCTCAGCCAGCAGCTCGACTCGAGGGCGATTTTCCAGCAGCGCCACCAGTGCCAGCGAAGGCTGGTGTTCCAGCGTGAAACGTTCTTCGGACTTGACCGGCGTGATCAACACCTCCGCGCCTGCCTCCGGCAAACGCAACCATCCAGCCCGAGCCGGGCCGTCTCTGCCGCAAGCCATGCGGATAGTAACGGCCAATTTCGGTATGGCATCGGCGAATAGCCGCCCCTGACGCATGCGCAACGGGAACAACACCTCCCCCATCCGTCGCTCGGCCACACCATTGCACAACACGACGCGACCATTGGCCTCGACCAGCCACTGCGCGGTAGCGCTCTGCTCCAGTAACAACTCTCGCTGCGCCAGCCCAAGCTCCAGCCGCCTGATGCTGCTCGACATGCCGGCCGCCTGCTGCAGATGTCGCGCGAGCCGTGCCACCATCGCCCGCTGTGCGTCGCTCGGCGCGGGAGCGTCCAGCGCCGTCAGTAACGACAGGTAGGCCGCCGCGCCATCCTGCTCGTAGAGCTTGATGCTGGAAGTGGATTGCAAACCATGATCACGAAAGAACTCCTGATAGAAAGGGTCACGCGCCATGCTCTCCTTTCCGTACTCGTGGACATCGTGATACCAGTCACCAACCCGCCGCCCCAGCATGAAGCGCTGAGTAGGATCCAAACGGCCGTAATCACTGTCATAACTTCTTTGTAGCTCGGGACTGCACAAGCTGATCGCACTTATTTGCGGCCCCACATCGCCGTGGCGATCCCAGAACAGCAAGGTACCTTCACGGTGTCCAGTGACCACGGCTAGGCGGCCCAGCAACCTGAGCCAGGCGCACTCATCCAACACACAATCGTAAATGAGCGATACCAGCTCATCGTATGTGCTTTCCTGCATGGAGCTCTCCACGACGGTTCGACTGCAAGCCGGAGGATGGGCCACGCCACCCGATCGAGTCCTTGCCATCATCCTGCTACATCAGCAACTGGATCAAGCCCACTCGGCATGTGCTCGCAGAGCCTCCACTGCGTGCTCTCACCGACGGGGTCTACCTTGTCCCGACTCCCATGCCCCTATCGGCAAAGCCTGTACGCATCCTTATCGAATAAACCGAAAAGGCATATCTATCTACCCAAACGTTCTTAGACGGCATAAGAAAAGCCGATTATCTTCGCCCTCCTGCTTATTCCAGCCTGTTCTACCACCGACTGTCAGGCCAGCTTTTCAATGAAAATCCGCGATCTCGACCTCAGCCAGAGCCCGGTCAACTCCGAGCACCAAGCGCTGGGGTTACCCCCTGTAGAAGACTACGTCAGCCACCCCGATAACCATCCCGTCCTGCGCGCCGCCATGTGGTTCGCCGTGGCGACCTTGGTCAGCCTGCTGCTGTTTCTCGCCTGGCGCCTGTTCTTCGGTGATCACGGTGGCGTCACCGGTATGCAGATCATCGAAGACACGCTGACCAGCCCGGTATTCTGGAGTGCGGTTGCGGTGGGTTTCTTCGCCCAGATGATCGACGGCGCACTGGGCATGGCCTACGGCATCACCGCCACCACCTTCCTGCTCGGCGCAGGCGCCTCGCCAGCGGCCGCCAGTGCCAGCGTGCATATTGCCGAAGTGTTCACCACGGGGCTTTCGGGTATCTCCCACGTCAAGCTGGGTAACGTGCGCAAGGCGCTGTTTTTGCGCCTGCTGCTGCCCGGCATCATCGGCGCAGTGCTCGGGGCGATCCTGGTCACCCAGGTCGATGGTGCCGTGTTCAAACCCTTCATCTCCGCCTATCTGCTGCTGATGGGCCTGTACATCCTGAGCAAGGCCTATCGCCAGCGCGTGCTGAAAACCCGCGAACCCCAACACGTGGCCAAGCTGGCCGTGTTCGGTGGTTTCGTCGATGCGGCCGGCGGTGGCGGTTGGGGGCCGGTGGTCACCACCAGCCTGCTGGGCTCGGGCTCGGATCCGCGCACCACTATCGGTTCGGTCAACTTCGCCGAGTTCTTCCTGACCATCGCCAGTGCCACCTCCTTCATCCTGCTGGCAGGTGATCCGGGTACCTGGATGCTGGTGGCCGGCCTGGTGTTCGGCGGCATGTTCGCTGCCCCCTTCGCCGCCCTGCTGTGCAAAAAGCTGTCAGCCAAGACCCTGCTGACCATCGTCGGCTGCCTGATCACCCTGATCAGCGCCTACAACCTGCACAGCGCCCTGGCATAAGCTTCTAACGCTTCGGTCTAGGCAACGGCTCGGTTCATTGCGCCAGCGCATTGACCGGGCCGCGGTGCTTTCTCCATGCTGCGAGCCTTCAATCTGCCCTGAAGGAACGCACGCATGAAACTGGAAACCCTGGCCATTCACGCCGGCTACAGCCCCGACCCGACGACCAAGGCGGTGGCGGTGCCGATCTACCAGACCAGCTCCTTCGCTTTCGACGACACCCAACACGGTGCCGACCTGTTCGACTTGAAGGTCGCCGGCAACATTTACTCGCGCATCATGAACCCGACCAACGCCGTGCTCGAGGAACGCGTGGCGGCGCTGGAGGGTGGCGTTGGCGCGCTGGCCGTGGCCTCCGGCATGGCGGCCATCACCTATGCGATCCAGACCGTGGCCGAGGCCGGCGACAACATCGTCTCGGTGGCCAAGCTCTACGGTGGCACCTACAACCTGCTCGCCCACACCCTGCCGCGTTTCGGCATCCAGACCCGCTTCGCCGCGCACGATGACATCGCCGCACTGGAGGCGCTGATCGACGAGCGCACCAAGGCGGTGTTCTGCGAGTCCATCGGCAACCCAGCCGGCAACATCGTCGACCTCAAGGCCCTGGCCGACGCCGCACACCGTCATGGCGTGCCGCTGATCGTCGACAACACCGTGGCTACGCCGATTCTCTGCCGCCCCTTCGAACATGGTGCGGACATCGTCGTGCACTCGCTGACCAAGTACATCGGCGGCCATGGCACCAGCATCGGCGGCATCGTGGTCGACTCCGGCCAGTTCCCCTGGGCCGATAACAAGGCGCGCTTCCCGCTGCTCAACACGCCCGATCCGTCCTACCACGGCGTCACCTACACCGAAGCCTTCGGCCCTGCCGCCTTCATCGGCCGCTGCCGCGTGGTACCGCTGCGTAACACCGGCGCGGCGCTATCGCCATTCAACGCTTTCCTCATCCTGCAAGGCCTGGAAACCCTGGCCCTACGCATGGAGCGGCACACCGAGAACGCACTGAAAGTCGCGCAGTACCTGCAAAGCCACCCGCAAGTGGCGTGGGTGAAATACGCCGGACTGGCCGATCACCCCGAACATGAACTGGCCCAGCGCTACTTCGGCGGCAAACCGGCGGCGATCCTCTCCTTCGGCATCCAGGGCGGACAGGAAGCCGGGGCACGCTTCATCGATGCCCTGCAACTGGTGGTGCGCCTGGTCAATATCGGTGACGCCAAATCGCTGGCCTGTCACCCGGCCTCCACCACCCATCGCCAGCTCAGCGACGAGGAACTGCAGAAGGCCGGAGTGCCGCGCGACATGGTTCGCCTGTCGATCGGCATCGAGCATATCGACGACATCCTCGCCGACCTGACCCAGGCACTCGAGGCTGCACGCGGCTGAACGCTTGAAAAACCGCTGCTTCGGCTCCAGATAGCTGTCATTGCCGCTGGAGCCGAATCATGAGCGATCCCCTGCTGATCCCCTGCCCGCACTGCAACGGGCTCAACCGCATTCCCGCCGAACGCCTGGACGATGCCCCACGCTGTGGCCGCTGCAAGAGCGAGGTGCTGCCTGGCGCGCCGATCACTCTCACGCAAGCCAACTTCCCCAGCCAGCTCAAGGGCGACCTGCCGTTGTTGGTGGATGTATGGGCCAGTTGGTGTGGCCCCTGCCAGGCCTTCGCGCCGACCTTCCAGCAGGCTGCCGCGCAACTGCAAGGGCGCTGCCGACTGGGTAAACTGGACAGCGAGGCCAATCCGAACCTTTCCGCGCAACTGGGCATTCGCTCCATCCCCAGCCTGATTCTGTTCAAGGGAGGCATCGAAGTCGCACGCCAGAGCGGTGCCATGCCGCTGCCACAATTGCAGGCATGGCTGCGCGGGCAAGGTATCTAGAGTGCTTCTGTAGCCCGGATGCAATCCGGGGAAACCGAGGTTCCAGCCATTCCCGGATTGCATCCTGGCTACGCCGCCTGAGCGTTTCAGTCAGTCACGGCGGTCACTACGGTCAATTGCACGGCAACGAGCAACTCTTAGTCTGGCGGGACGCCCACCCAAGGAGTCCCGCCATGCCACTGCCCGTGGAAATCGCTCGCCAACTCACCGAGGAACAGATCGCCTTCGTCAAACGCAGCGGCCTCAAGGCGGAGGTTCTGGAGCCTGGCTTCGTGCGCCTGCGCATGCCCCTGCAAGGCAACCAGAACCACATCGGCAGCATGTACGCCGGCGCCCTGTTCACCCTGGCGGAAATTCCGGGCGGCGCCTTGTTCCTGACCAGCTTCGATGCGCAGCGCTTCTATCCCATCATCAAGGAAATGAACCTGCGTTTTCGCCGTCCAGCCACGGGCGACATTCAGGTCGAGGCGCGCCTTTGCGCCGAAGACATCGCCCGCCTGGAGGAGGAAGCCAGCCAACAGGGCAAGGCCGAGTACCTGCTGGAACTGCAACTGACCGACGGCAGCGGCGAAGTGGTCGCAGAAAGTCGCGGCCACTACCAATTGCGTTTACGCTGAATGACGCCGCTGCCTGCATTCGTACTCGGTAACAGTCCCTGACCTTGCCACAGGTCAAAAGAGCGGCTATCTGAACAGGCACAATAAAATTGCCGAGGGGTATCGGCAGGAGAGCCGTCACCATGTTCAAGCACATCCTCATCGCCCATGACCTGCGCGACACCGCTGACATGGCGCTGTGCCGCGCCACCCAGCTGGCCCAGCAGCACAACGCCCGTCTGACCATCCTCCATGTGCTCGACCCGAGCCAGAGCAGCGACCAGCACGAGAAAGCCCGCCAAGCCCTGGATCGCAGCCTGACCCAGTACGCACCGGTCGGCACCGAACTGCGCATGCTCAGCGGCAAGCCCTCGGAAGTGGTGCTGCAACAGGTGCAGGACAGCGGCTGCGACCTGCTGGTGCTGGGCGGGCACCAGAAACGCCACGACTTCTTCTCCGGCACCAGCCTCGACCGCATCGCGCGTCGCTGCACCGTGCCGCTGCTGCTGGTGGCACGCAACGATTTCCAGCCCTACCAGCGGGCGCTGGCCGCCATCGACTTCTCACTGTGCGCCTGCAGCGCCCTGGGCCAGGCCTATCAACTGCTGCCAAGCCATGCCGAGCTGCATGCCTTGCATGTGTTCGAGCCGGACAAAGGCACGCCGCAGCAGGTCGAGTTGCAGTTGCAGACGCAACAGGGCCTGATCGATCAACTGCTGCATGACGAAGCGCAAAAGCTTCCGGATGACGGCCCGAAACTGAGCCACGAGGTGCTGCAAGGCGGCATCCTGCGCAGCCTGCAGGAGCAGATCAAGACCCGCCGCGGCGAACTGCTGGTGCTCGGCAGCCACGGCCGCAGCGCCTTCTCGCAGGCCTTGCTGGGCAGCCTGGCGCAGCACTTCCTGCACAAGGCGCCCTGCGACGTGTTCGTGGTGCGCTAGACCGATCACGAGAATCTGCGCGACCAGCCCCGCCCCCGCCATTGCTCTCACTCAGGACGGCCCATCGGCCGCCCTTTGTCTCGTCTGCCGACCAGAAGAATTGGACGCCACCCAGCCCTCCTAACTCGATGCCTGGGCGCAGCAGCATAGATGCCAATTCGCCATCACCCTTGTAGAATCGCCCCGCCTAATGGCCAAACCGATGCATACAAGGAATAGTTCTATGAGTATGGAAAAGACCTTCAGACTGGTCGCCGTTACCTTCCTGCTGGCGCTTTGCGTTGGCTGCGCAACGAGTCGTTCCGAGATCGATGTGAAGGTTCCTGCGCTGGAGCAGACCGGTAACCCTGAAGCCGGTAACGGCAAGAAGGTGTACATCAGCGCAGTTGATGAACGCGTTTTCGAAATCAAGCCGAGTCAGGCCGACATCCCATCACTGAAGAATGCGGAAACGACTGATCGCTCGATCACCGAGCGGGCCTTCGGCCGCAAGAGAAATGGCTATGGCAAGGCGCTCGGAGACGTCCTGCTGCCATCTGGCCGAACCGTGTCAGCCCTGGTCGAAGAGTCCGTGGCCTCTGCCTACCGACAAGCCGGCTATGACGTGGTGACAGAGTCCAACGCCGCAGGGGCCACCGAGGTGAAGGTTCGCGTCAAGGAGTTCTGGTCATGGTTCTCGCCAGGCTTCTTCTACGTGACGGTCAACAACAAGTCGCGCCTGGACATCGAAGCCGCAGGCCAGCCGAACATGGAGATCGTCACGCTGAAAAGCGATGGCATGCAGGCCGTTACCGATAGCGACTGGAAGGCAATCACCGAAGCCGGCCTCCTGGAAATCGCTCAGGAAGCAGCCAACAAGCTCTGATGAGCTTCAAACTGAAACAAAAGGACGCCCCGACATCATCGGGGCGTTCTTGTTTGGCGGGAGTGCTGACTTTCAACTAACCCGCGCTGGTCGGCGTCAATCAGCCGCGTTCAGCAGATCGTGCAGCTCGACGAATTGCTGGGTCAGTTTGTGCCGTGCATCCAGATGAATCAGCGGCGTGCAGACCTGGTGCGACTCACGCATCTTCACCGAGCTCATCAGGTTCACCGGCAATACCGGCAACCCTTCGGCGACCAGTTCATCCAGCAGTTGCTGCGGCAAGGTGGCACGCGGCTGGAACTGGTTGACCACGATGCCTTCCACCTCCAGTTCGTCGTTATGGTCTTCCTTCAACTCTTCTATCTCGGCCAGCAGGCCATACAGCGCATTGCGCGAGAAGCTGTCGCAGTCGAAGGGAATCAGCACGCGATCCGCCGCGATCAAGGCTGAAACCGTATAGAAATTCAGCGCAGGCGGCGTATCCAGGTAGATGTGGTCGTAATCCTCGGCCAACTCGTCGAGCAGTTTGCGCAGCTTGTTGATCTTGTGCTTCTGCTCGAGCTTGGGCTGCAGCTCGGCCAGCTCTGCGGTGGCAGTGACCACGTGCAGGTTGTCGAACGGCGTTTCGTAGATATCCACCTTGCCCTTCTTGGCGAACGGCCCTGAGGCCAGGGTCTGCTTGAAGAAATCGGCGATCCCCATGGGGATGTCCTCGCCAGTCAGGCCGGTGAGGTAGTGGGTCGAGTTGGCCTGAGCATCCAGGTCGATCAACAGCGTCCGGTATCCCTGCACCGCACTCACTGCCGCAAGATTGCAGGCAATGCTGGACTTGCCTACGCCCCCCTTCTGGTTGAACACCACACGTCGCATCGCTGCTCTCCCTGGATCTCGAATATTCCGAATTTTATGCAAAGCCCATGACAAGCACGAGACGTAGGCCACAACGCCATCATCCGCCCATCAGAAGAAGCTGCGCAACATTTGCACAGTACCGCGCGCATCTAGATAATGCCCGACCGAACAAGTACCGGCACTATGCCATGGCGCTGACTGACCCCGCCGCTTTCAGGCGTCTTGTCGTGCCGACCTGTATGCCCGGAGTGGCGAAAGCCTCGTGCTATGAATTTCCAGATCGAAGGATTGCGCGCCTGGGCCCCCGGCCTGGAGTCAGAGGATGATTGGCGTGCCTGGTGCAACGCCCCCGTGGTCGTGCCCGACGACCAACAACAGCCGGACGTAAGTTTTCTCCCCGCCATGCAACGGCGTCGCCTCAGTCGGCTGGCGCGCATGCTGTTCCATGTCGCCTGGCCGCTGGCAGAGGGGCAAGGCCCACTGCCACTGGTATTCGCCTCGCGTCATGGCGAAACCCCGCGCACGCTGGCCATCCTCAGCGAACTGGCGAAAGGCGAACCACTGTCGCCCACCCAATTCAGCCTGTCGGTGCATAACGCCATCATCGGACTGTGGTCGATCCTGCGTGAAGACACCAGCGAGATGACCGCCATGGCCGCTGCCGGCGACGGTCTGGAACAGGCCATGCTCGAAGCCAGTGGCCTGCTTGCCGAAGGCGCTCCTGCAGTGTTACTAGTTATTGCAGAAGAATTACCGCCTGACCTCTACACGCCCTATATAGATGACGTACCCTTCTCCTACGCGCTGGCTCTGCTGTTGAAACCGGGCAAAACCTGGACCTTGAGCCTCGCGCCCGCCGAATCCGGCTTAGCCGCCGCCTGGCCACACCCCCTGAACCTGTTGCGCGCCTTGCATGGTGGGCAACGAACGCTGATTCACTACTGGAAAGACCGCCAATGGACCTGGTCACGCAACGAGGCCTGAGCCCTTACAGCCCGCCTTATGCATGGAGGCTTGTCGCCACCGCTCTGAGCTTCGCCCTGTTCGGCGTCGGCGGTGTGTTGCTGCGCGTGCTGATATTTCCTCTGCTCAGCCTGCTGCCCGGCGACACCCTGCGCCGACGCACCCGCGCACGTGCAGTGGTCAGCTGGACGTTTCGCGTGTTCGTCGAGTTCATGTACCGCACCGGCGTGCTCACCTATGAGGTGGAGGGTGCAGAACGCCTGGGCCGCCCTGGACAGGTGGTGATCGCCAATCATCCCTCGCTGATCGATGTGGTGGTGCTGATCGCCTTCATTCGCGACGCCAACTGCGTGGTCAAGCAGAGCCTGTGGGAAAACCCCTGCATGCGCGGGCCGATTCGCGCCGCCCAATACATCAGCAACAGCGGCAGCATGGACATGCTCGACGAAGCCGCCGGTGCCCTGCAAAGTGGCGAAACCCTGATCATTTTCCCCGAAGGCACCCGCACCGTACCCGGCACCAACCCGGAATTTCACCGTGGCGCAGCAGCGATTGCGGTACGCGGCGCCAGCGTGGTGACCCCGGTGGTCATCAGCGTGACCCCCACCACCCTGACCAAGGCCGAACCCTGGTACAGCATTCCGTCGCGTCGTTTTCACTTTCGCCTGCGGGTCGGTGAGGATATCGATCCGCGGCAATTCACCGAGCAGGCCCCTTTGCCGATTGCCTCGCGCAAGCTCAACGACCATCTGCATCAACACTTTATGAAGGAGCTCGCCTCAGATGAGCGATCTGCAACTTGAAATCAAGAACCTGATCATCGATGCCCTCGGCCTAGAGGACATGAGCGCCGACGACATTGGCGCTGAGCAGACGCTGTTTGGCGAAGGGCTCGGTCTGGACTCGGTAGACGCACTCGAACTGGGTCTGGCGATCCAGAAGCGTTTCGGCATCAAGATCGACGCCGAAGCCAAGGACACGCGCAAGCACTTCGCCAACGTAGCGAGCCTGGCTGCATTCGTTTCTGCTCAGAAAGCTGCTTGAGGATTTCACCGATGCAAAGCCGTGAAGAAATCTTCGTCACCCTGCGTAGCGCCCTGGTGGAACTGTTCGAGCTGGATGCCGAGCGCGTGACCCTGGACGCCAGCCTGTATGAAGACCTGGAGATCGACAGCATCGATGCCGTCGACCTGATCGACCACATCAAGCGCCAGACCGGGCGCAAGCTCGCCGCCGAAGAGTTCAAGAGCGTGCGCAGCGTCGGCGATGTGGTCGAGGCCGTCTACCGCCTGATCAACGACGTTCCTCAGACTCAAGACTGACCCGATGGCTCGCCTGTTTGGCCTGCTGTTGCTGATAGCCGGCGTGCTCTATCCCTTCGCCGTCTACTACGGCATGGAGCACTGGTCACCACGTCTGTTCGCCGCATTGCTGGGCGGACTCTGGCTGGCCCGTGTGCTGACGGCACGCAGCCGGCCGGGCGGGCTGTGGCTGGCCGTTGCGGCGTTGGCGTTCTGCTTGCTGCTCGGTATCGCGAACGAGCCCACTCTGCTGCGTTGGTATCCGGTGCTGCTCAACCTGATGCTGCTGGCGCTGTTCGGCCTCAGCCTGAAATTCGGCCCACCGCTGGTGGAACGCATGGCACGCCTGCGTGAGCCGCAGCTGCCAGAAGTCGCCGTGCGCTACACGCGCAAGGTCACCCTGGTCTGGACGCTGTTTTTCCTCGGCAACACGTTCTTGCTGATGGCGCTGGCGATGTGGGCGCCGCTCTCCTGGTGGACGCTTTACACCGGATTCATCTCTTACGGCCTGATTGGCCTGTTGTTCGCTGGCGAATGGTTGGTTCGCCAGCAGGTAAGGAAACACGAATGACCTGGCTGCCCCTCACCGACCTATTGCTGGAGGCTCACGCTGGCCGTCAGATCGCCCTGGAACCCGCACTCGATCATACCGAGCTGCACCAGCGCGCATTGCGCCTGGCTGCAGCCCTACAGACGCGCGGCGTACAACGCGTGGCGCTGTATCTGGAAGATGCCGCTGAACTGGCCATCGCCCTGCTCGGCGCCTGGCGCGCCGGGGTGCAGGTATTGCTGCCGGCCGATGCCCAGGCGCAGACCCGCCAGCGTCTGGCGGCCCAGGTCGATCTGTGGCTGGACGATTTGGCTGGGCTGGACGCCGAGGCGCTGCCCGCTGCCGCTCTCGACCCCGAGCACTGCCGTCTGACCCTGTGCACCTCAGGCTCCAGCGGCGAACCCAAGCTGATCGACAAGAGCCTGGCGCAACTGGCCAATGAGGTCGAGGCGCTGGAACGCTTGTGGGGAGCGAACCTCGGCCAGGCGACCATCCTCGGCAGCGTCGCCTGCCAGCATATCTACGGCCTGCTGTTCCGCCTGCTGTGGCCACTGTGCGCAGGCCGCCCCCTGTATCGCCGCGCACTGCCTTTCCCAGAAGATCTGCAACAAGTAAGCCTCAGCCAGACTGGCTTCGCCTGGATAGCGAGTCCCGCCCTGCTCAAGCGCATGGGTGACAACCTCGACTGGCCGGCGCTGAGCCGCGTGAAGCAGGTGTTCTCTTCCGGTGGCGCGCTGCCTGGTGAAGCGGCCGAGTCCCTGCACGAACGCCTGAGCCAGTGGCCGACGGAAATCTATGGCAGCTCGGAAACCGGCGGTATCGGCTGGCGTCAGGGCGACACGCCCTGGCAGCCATTCCCAGGCGTCGAGCTGAGCCTCGATGAGGCCGGAGCCCTGCGCATCGCCTCGCCGTACTTGCCAGCCGGACATATCGAACAGAGTGCGGATGCCGCCGAGATCGGTGACGATGGTCGTTTCGTCCTGCGCGGGCGTCTCGACCGCATCGTCAAGCTGGAAGAAAAACGCATCTCCCTGCCCATGCTCGAGCAGGCGCTGATCAATCATGACTGGGTTACCGATGCGCGCCTGGGTGTCATTCAGGAAGGCCGCGCCTTCCTCGGTGCCTTGCTGGCGCTGAGCCCCAGCGGCGTGCATGCCCTGCGCAACCAGGGCCGCCGCAGCGTGACCGAAACCCTGCGCCGGCACCTGGCCGAACACTGCGAAACCATCGCCCTGCCGCGCCGCTGGCGTCTGCTGCTGGAATTACCCTACAGCAGCCAGGGCAAGCTGGCGCAGAGTCAGGTCGAAGCCCTGCTGGCAGAGCCACGGCCGACGCGAGTGGAACCGATCAGCGCCGAAGAGCGCGACGGCGAATGGCTGCTGCAGTTGCAGGTACCGCTGGATCTGGCCCATTTCACCGGTCATTTCCCGCAGACACCAGTGCTGCCGGGCGTGGTGCAGATAGACTGGGCACAGCAACTGGCTCGCCAGCTGATCGCCCAGCTGCCGCCGCGTTTCGCCGGCATGGAAGTGCTGAAGTTCCAGCAACTGGTGCGCCCCGGCGATACCCTGCAGCTGTCGCTGCGCTTCGATGCCGAACGCGGCAAGCTCTACTTCGCCTACCGCAATGGTGAGGCTGCCTGCTCGTCCGGGCGCGTTCTGCTGGAGCAGGCCCATGGCTGAGTCTGGCTTCAATCCCTGCGCGGTGATTCCGGTGTACAACCACGAGCGGCCATTGCCCGGCGTGGTCGGGGAACTGCGCGGCGCTGGGTTGCCTTGCCTGCTGGTGGATGACGGCTCGAACGCGACCTGCGCCGCAGTCATGGACGAACTGGCGCAACAAGCGGACGTCCATCTGCTGCGCCTGTCCGCCAACCTGGGCAAAGGGGGCGCGGTGATGGCTGGCCTGCGCGAAGCGGCACGCCTCGGCTATAGCCATGCATTGCAGGTAGACGCTGACGGTCAGCACGACCTGAGCACCCTGGATCGTTTCATCGCCACCGCCCGCGCGCATCCGCAGGCCTTGGTCTGCGGCTATCCGCAATACGATGCGAGCGTGCCCAAGTCGCGCCTGTACGCCCGCTACCTGACCCATGTCTGGGTCTGGATCAACTGCCTGTCGCTACAGGTGCGCGACTCCATGTGTGGCTTCCGCGTCTATCCACTGCCGCCCACCCTGGCCCTGCTCGATACGGTGAAGCTCGGCCGGCGCATGGATTTCGACACCGAGATTCTGGTACGCATGGCCTGGCGCGAGCAGCCGATGCACTGGCTACCGACCCGCGTGCACTACCCGGCCGATGGGCTTTCGCACTTTCGTCTGTGGCACGACAACCTGCTGATCTCCGGCATGCATGCGCGGCTGTTCTTCGGCATGCTGCTGCGCGCACCGCGCATCCTCTGGCGCAGGCTGGCCGCATGAGCACTGCCGAGCACAACGAGCACTGGGCCCGGCAGAAGGAGCGCGGCAGTTTCCTGCTGATGCGTTTCACCGTCGCGGCCGCGCGCCTGCTCGGCCGTCGCCCCCTGGTGCCGCTGCTGTATCTGATCGTGCTGTACTTCTACCTCTTCGGCCGTAGCGCACGCACCAGCATTCATCAGTACCAGAACAACCTGGCCGCCTGGAGCGCACGCCCCGATCTGCGCCCAAGCCGCAGTTCCGTGCTGCGTCAGTTCCTCGCGTTCGCCGACAGTCTGCTGGACAAGCTCGATGTGTGGAACGGCCGTCTGCCACTGCAGCAGCTGCAACTGGACGATCCCGACGACATCCGTGGGCAACTGCATAAAGGTGGCCGCGGACGCCTGCTGGTCGGCGCGCACCTGGGTAATCTGGAGGTCTGCCGCGCCCTCGCCGAGCTCGGCGAGCAGGTATGCATGAACGTACTGGTGCACACCAAGCACGCCGAGCGCTTCAACCGTCTGCTGGGCGAGTCCGGCGCCAGCCACCTGCGCCTGATTCAGGTCAGCGAGCTGGATCCGGCGATCATGCTGCAACTGGCCGAACGCCTGGAGCGCGGCGAGTGGCTGGCCATCGCCGGCGACCGTGTGCCCCTGCATGGCGGGCGCAGCGTGGTGGTCGACTTCCTCGGTCTGCCGGCAGCGTTTCCGCAAGGTCCCTGGTTGCTGGCCGGCCTGCTGCAATGCCCGGTCGGGCTGATGCACTGCCTGAAGATCGACGGGCGCTACCAGGTGCGCCTGGAGCATTTCGCCGATGCCGTGAGCTGGAAGCGCAGCGAGCGCGACCAGGTGGTTCATGGCTGGGCACAACGTTACGCGCAGCGCCTGGGCGAACACTGCCTGGACGCACCGCAACAATGGTTCAACTTCTACCCTTTCTGGAAGCGAGATGACGACATACCAGCCTGAGCCGGTGATCTTCGGCGAGCGCGCCCTGACCATCGAGAACATCGTAGCCCTGTCGCAGCGCCAGGCCCGCGCCCAGTTGCAGGACGATGCCGCCTACCGGGAAAAAATCGCCAAGGGCGCGCGCTTTCTCGACACCCTGCTGGACAAGGAAGGCGTGATCTACGGCGTCACCACCGGCTATGGCGACTCCTGCGTGGTAGCCGTGCCACTGCATCAGGTCGAGGCACTGCCCAAGCATCTGTTCACCTTCCACGGCTGCGGCCTGGGCAAACTGCTCGACGCGCCAAGTACCCGCGCCGTGCTAGCTGCCCGCTTGCAGTCGCTGTGCCATGGCGTTTCCGGGGTGCGCGTGGAACTGCTGGAGCGTATCCAGGCGTTCATCGATCACGACGTGCTGCCCTTGATCCCGGAAGAAGGCTCGGTCGGCGCCAGCGGCGATCTCACGCCGCTGTCCTACGTCGCCGCCACCCTCAGCGGTGAACGCGAGGTGCTGTACAAGGGTGAACGCCGCAGCGCCGCCGAGATCCATGAAGAGCTCGGCTGGGCGCCACTGACCCTGCGCCCGAAAGAAGCCCTGGCGCTGATGAACGGCACCGCCGTGATGACCGCCCTGGCCTGCCTGGCCTACGCTCGTGCCGACTACCTGCTGAAACTGGCCACGCGCATCACCGCACTCAACGTGATCGCCCTGGAAGGCAACCCGGAGCACTTCGACGAGCGCCTGTTCGCCGCCAAACCGCACCCGGGCCAGACCCAGGTCGCCGCCTGGATTCGCCAGGATCTGGCCGTCGAAGCGCCACTGCCGCCGCTGCACCGCCTGCAGGATCGCTACTCGATCCGTTGCGCGCCGCACGTGCTCGGGGTGCTGGCCGACAGCCTGGGTTTGCTGCGCCAGTTCATCGAGACCGAACTCAACAGCGCCAATGACAACCCGCTGTTCGACGCCGAGACCGAGCGCACCCTGCACGGCGGCCACTTCTATGGCGGGCATATCGCCTTCGCCATGGACAGCCTGAAGAACCTGGTCGGCAACGTCGCCGACCTGCTCGACCGCCAGCTCGCCCTGCTGGTCGACACGCGCTACAACCACGGCCTGCCGAGCAACCTGTCCGGCGCGCCAGTCGAGACGGCGATGATCAACCACGGCTTCAAGGCCGTGCAGATCGGTGCCAGCGCCTGGACTGCCGAAGCGCTGAAGAACACCCTGCCGGCCAGCGTGTTCTCGCGCTCCACCGAGTGCCACAACCAGGACAAGGTGAGCATGGGCACCATCGCCGCGCGTGACGCCCTGCGCAGCCTGGAGCTGACCGAGCAGGTCGCCGCCGCCACCCTGTTGGCCGCCAACCAGGGCGTGTGGCTGCGCCAGCGCGCCGGCAAGCAGGACATTCCCGCGCCGCTGGCCGCCATGCGCGAACAACTGGCCAGCGACTTCCCGCCAGTGATCGAGGATCGCGCCCTGGAAGGCGAACTGCGTCTGTGCCTGGAGCGTATTCGCAACCAGCACTGGAGGCTGTATGCGTAGGCAGCCTGTAGGCTGGGCTTCAGCCCACCGCAACCGCCGACTGTGACATTTACTGGTGGGCTGAAGCCCACCCTACGGGAGTATTCGCCATGCGTAGCAAGGGCGTATTGCAGGCGCAGATCGAACTGCAAGTGCAGTTCTATGACGTCGACATGATGGAAATCGTCTGGCATGGCCACTACGTCAAGTACTTCGAGCAGGCGCGTTGCGCCCTGCTCGACAAGCTCGACCACAACTACAAGCAGATGCGCGACTCCGGCTACGCCTGGCCGGTGATCGACCTGCAGGTGCGCTACGTACGTGGCGCCCAGTTCGGCCAACGCATCATCGTGCGCGCCGACCTGGTGGAGTGGGAAAGCCGCCTGAAGATCAACTACCTGATCAGCGATGCCGAGACGGGCGAGCGCATGACCCGTGGCAGCACCGTGCAGGTGGCCGTGGAAATCGCCACGCGAGAAATGCAGTTCGCCTCGCCACAGGTCTTCATCGATGCCGTGCAGAGGGCCATCGCGTGAACAGCATGCATCCGGGCGCCCACCGCCAAGCGGAAGGACAAGGTCAATGCATAGCCCGGATGCAATCCGGGAGGCACTTCATTACCCGCTACCTCTCCCGGATTGCATCCGGGCTACTGCTGGCTGGCATTGCCCAGTTGGCAATGGCCTTCGACCTCGACCAGCTCAGCGAGCAGCTCGGCGAACCTGAAGTGGTGCGCGGCAGTTTCATCCAGGAAAAGCACCTGCGCGCACTGCCGCAACCGCTGACCAGCCGCGGCCGCTTCGTCCTGGCCAAGGACTACGGCCTGCTCTGGCTGCTCGAACGCCCGCTGCAACAGGACTATCGCATCGACGCGCAAGGCATCGCCCGGCGCGGTGAGCAAGGCTGGCAGTTCGTCGCCCAGCAAAGCGCCACCGCCCAGCAGAACCGCCTGTTTCTCGCCGTGCTCAAGGGCGACAGCAGCGGCCTGCGTCAGGACTTCGAACTCAGCCTGAGCGGCAGTGCCGAGGCCTGGCAGCTTGATCTGACGCCTCGCAGCGTCCTGCTCAAGCAGGTATTCAAGGCCATCGTCATCAGTGGCGGTGAACTGGTGCAGCGCATCGAACTGCAGGAAACCCAGGGCGACAGCACCGTGTTGCGCCTGGAAGACAATCAGGCCGATCAGTCCCTGAGCGATGCGGAGCGACATGACTTCCAGAGTTGAATACTGGGGTTCACGGCTTTTCCCGCTCGCCCTGCTCCTGCTCGTTTTCGTTGCTGCCTGGCAGTGGCGCGGGGGTGCGCCTGTCTCGGCCAACCTGCTGGAGCTGGTGCCCAGCGGTAAGCCGGACGCGCTCGAACAGCAGGCCGTGCAACGCATGCAGGAGCCACTCAACCGCGAACTGCTGGTGTTGATCAGCCACCCGCAGCGCGAGCAAGCCCTGGCGCTGGCCGCTGAGCTGGGCGCGCACTGGCAGCAGCAGGCACTGTTCGAAAAGGTGCAGTGGGATCCGCAGGCCGACCTGTCCAGCATACGCCAGCAATTGCAGGATCAACGCCTGGCACTACTGCCGGCGGCTGATCGTCAGTTGCTGATCGACAATCCGGCCGCCTTCATCGCAAGACGCGTTCAGGATCTGTTCGACCCCTTCCGCAGCCAGGGCGTGGTCGCCACCAATGATGACCTGCTCGGCCTCAGCACCCTGGTGGAGAAGAGTCTTCCCCATCACCACAATGTCCAGGTCGATCTCAGCGGCGCACTGATCGCCGAAAGCGCAGGCACCACCTGGGCACTGCTGCGCGCCCGCACCAATGCCGATGCCTTCGACGGCAACCTGGCACTGGCCGTGGATGATCTGGTCACCCAGGCCCGTGACGAGGTGCAAGCACGCGGCGGCCAGCTGCTCGCCAGTAGCGGGCTGCTGTATTCCGCCCACGGCCAGCGCGAAGCCACGCGTGAAATCAGCCTGATGGGTGGCATCGCCAGTGCCGGTGCCCTGCTGCTGATGCTGCTGGTGTTTCGCCGGGTACGCGTATTGCTGGCCTTCATCCCCGCCGCCATCGGCGTGTTCGCCGGGCTCACGGCTTGTGTCGCGGTGTTCGGCCATATCCATGTGATGACGCTGGTGCTGGGTGCGAGCCTGATCGGTGTGGCCATCGACTATCCCCTGCACCTGCTGTCGAAGAGCTGGACGCTGCAACCCTGGGACAGCTGGCGTGCCCTGCGCGCGACGCTGCTCGGCCTGAGCCTCGGTCTGGTGACCAACGTCATCGGCTACCTGGCCCTGGCCTTCACCCCATTCCCGGCGCTGAAACAAGTGGCGATCTTCTCCGCCGCCGGCCTGCTCGGCGCCTACCTGAGCACACTGTTCCTGTTGCCAACCCTGCTCGGCAAGGCCGAGATACGTCCCTGGCAGCCGCCTCATGCTCTGGCGCAACGCCTGCTCGACTGGCGCGAAGCCTTGCTGCGCAAACTGCCAACTCCCTGGCTACTATTGATCTTCGCCCTGTTCTGCGCAGGCGGTCTGATGCAGCTCTCGCACAAGGACGACCTGCGTCAGTGGGCCAGCGTGCCGCCGCAATTGCTGGAGCAATCGAAAGCCATCAGCCAGATCGCCGGCATGCAACCGACCAGTCAGTTCTTCCTGGTGCGCGGCGCCGATGAGGAGCAACTCCTGCAACGCCAGCTGATACTGAGTCAGCGCCTGGACACGCTGGTGGAACAAGGCCAGCTCAAAAGCTATCTGGCACTGAGCCAGTTGGTCGCACCGGCCACGCAGCAGGACACACTGCGCCTGGCGCTGGCACAACTCCCACGCCACAGTGCGGCGCTCGCCGAACTGGGCATTCCTGCCGAGGCCATCGAGCAGGAGGCGCAACACCTGCAAACCCTGCCCACCCTGAACATCGAGCAGGTGCTCGCCGCGCCGCTGAGCGAACCCTGGCGCCCGCTCTGGCTGGGCAACGCCGATGATGGCCAGGTCGCCGGGCTGATCAGCCTGCAAGGCCTGACCAACAGCAATCTGCTGGCAGCCCAGGTCGAGGGGCTGGACGGCGTGAAGCTGGTCGACCGCCTCGGTGAACTCAATCGCCTGTTCGCCGCTACCCAGGTCAGCGCCGCCGAACTCAAGCTGGCCTCCTGCCTGCTGATCTTCGCCGTGCTGTGCATCTCCTTCGGCGCACGCGGGGCAGCACGCATATTGGCGGTATCGCTGCTGGCCGCGCTGGCCAGCCTGGCCAGCCTCGGCTGGCTCGGTCAGCCGCTGACCCTGTTCAGCCTGTTCGGCCTGTTGCTGGTCACCGCCATCGGCGTGGACTACGCCATCCTGATCCGCGAACGGGTCGGCGGCGCCGCCACCAGCCTGCTCGGCACACTGTTGTCGGCGCTGACCACCTGGCTGTCGTTCGGTCTGCTGGCCGTGTCGAGCACACCGGCAGTCAGTAATTTCGGCCTGACCATCAGCATCGGCCTGGCCTTCAGTTTCCTCCTCGCGCCCTGGGCAGGTGACGCGCTTGCGAAGGAGCCGCAGCCATGACCGTCGCCCTGTTCTGGCTGCTGGCCCTGGCCATTTACGCACTGGTCGCAGTCATCGGCGGACGCCGCCTGATTCCCATCGTCGGTCAGTTGCTGGTGGCCGCGCTGGCCATTCCGGCGCTGCTGTTGCTATGGGCCGAGCCGCACTGGCAGTTGAGCGCCAGCGACCTGCTCGCGCCCGGCTGGCTGAACCTCGCCTATGGCCTGTGCTTTGCGCTGCTACTCGGCTACATCCTCAGCGACGTGATCGACCTCGATCTCAGCCCGGCCTGCGTGAAGATCGCCCTGCCGAGTTTTCTCGTGCCGATGCTGGCGGGCCTGGCCTGCTCACTCTGGCTGCTGCCTGACGAGCGCGGCTGGCTGAGTGCGGTGGGCATCGGCCTGCTGTTCTCCATCACCGCCATTCCGGTGCTCTATCTGTTCCTGCAGAGCATCGGCTACCCAGCCGCCGCTACCAAACGCCTGCTGCACGCAGCGATCCTGATGGATTTCATGTGCTGGAGCCTGTTCGGCCTGGCCCAGGGCAGCAGCCAACCCGCGACACTGCTGTGGCCGCTGCTGGCAGCACTGCTGCCTCTGGTGCTGCGCGCAGTCAGACTGAATCACCCGTCGTTCTATAGCCTGCCGTTCTTCGCCCTAATGGTGCTGTTCCAGCAACTGGGGCTGAACGCGCTGGTGTTCGGCATCGCCTACATGCTCTGCCTGGGCTACCTGAAGCAGCCTTTCGTCCTGCCATTGGCACAGCGTCACTGGAAGCTGTTGATGAATGGCATCGCAGTGCCGCTGATCCTCACTTACGGCGTGCTGCGGGTAGATTTCCATGGCCTGGATCAACATCTCTCCTGGCTGGTCTTGGGTACCCTGCTGGCGCTGCCGGTCATCAGCAAGGTGCTTGGCAGCTGGCTGGGCCTGCATTGGGCAGACCCGGCCGCATCGGCACGGATCAAGTGGCGCGAAAGCCTGCTGCTGAACATCCGTGGCCTGACTGAAATCGTGTTCCTCAACCTGCTCCTGCAGCTCCAGCTGATTGATTCAACGGTGTACTTCGGCCTGCTGCTGATGAGTCTGTTCTCTACTCTGTTGCCTGCCCTGCTGGGCCGGCACGTGGCCAATCATGAAGCGAAAGCCCGCTATGAAATCTCCTGAACTCGAACAACGTCAGATCGTCGTCATCGGTGCCGGCCCCTCTGGCGCCATCGCCGCCGCCATTCTCAAGCGCCAGGGCCATGACGTACTGGTGCTGGAGCGCCAGCGTTTCCCGCGTTTCTCCATCGGCGAGAGTCTGCTGTCGCACTGCCTGGACTTCGTCGAAGAGGCCGGCATGCTCGAAGCGGTTCAGGCCGCCGGTTTCCAGACCAAGCACGGCGCCGCGTTCGCCTGGGGCGAGCGTTACACCAGCTTCGACTTCCGCGACAAATTCACCGAGGGCAAGGGTTCGACCTACCAGGTAATCCGTGCCGACTTCGACAAGCTGCTGGCCGACGAGGCCGAGCGCCAGGGCGTGGAGATTCGCTACGAGGAAGAAATCTTCGCTGCCGACTTCAGCGGCGACTGCCCGCGCCTGTCAGTACGCCGCCTGGCCGACGGTCATGAATACCAGGTCGAGTGCGCCTTCGTTCTCGACGGCAGTGGTTATGGCCGCGTGTTGCCGCGCCTGCTCGACCTCGATACGCCATCGGCTTTCCCGGTACGCCGCGCGGTGTTCACCCACATCGAGGACAACATCGATCCGGCCTCCGCTTTCAACCGCGAGATGATCCTCATCACCACCCATCCGACTCTGCGCGACGTGTGGTTCTGGACCATTCCGTTCAGCAACGGCCGCTGCTCGCTGGGCGTGGTCGCCGCGGCCGAGCATTACGAGAACTACCCGAAGGATCTCGATGCCTGCCTCAAGCAGTTCGTCGCCGAGACCCCATCGCTGAGCAAGGTGCTGGGCAATGCCGTGTGGGACACCCCGGCACGCGAGATCAACGGTTACTCGGCCAACGTCAAGAGCCTGCACGGCCCGGGCTTCGCCCTGCTGGGCAACGCCGCCGAATTCCTCGACCCGGTATTCAGCTCGGGCGTGACCATCGCCATGCGCTCGGCGAGCATGGCCGCCGGGCTGCTGCATCGTCAGTTGGGTGGCGAAACGGTGGACTGGGAAACCGAGTTCGCCATCCCGCTCAAGCGTGGCGTGGATACCTTCCGCGTCTACGTCGAAGGCTGGTATGAGGGCTCCTTCCAGGACGTGATCTATTACGAGAACGCTTCGCCGGAGATTCGCCGCATGATCAGCTCGATCCTTGCCGGCTACGCCTGGGACGGTAAAAATCCCTATGTTTCCGAACCTCGCCGGCGCCTGCGCGTGCTGGCCGAGCTTTGTTCACAGCCCTGACAAGGACAGTCGATGAACGCCCTGCGCCCCGTCTCGCCCACCTACGTCGAAGAAACCCGCTTCGGCTTCTGGTTCCTGCAGAGCCATGTCTGGCAACACCATGTACTGCGGGTCGCGATCAACGACCTGGTGCGCCTGAGCGGCAGCCCGCTGCCGCAAGCGCCAGTGCTGCTCGATGCCGGCTGCGGCCAGGGCCGTTCCTTCGGCCTGCTCAACGCCGCCTTCGCACCGGCGCGGATGATCGGTCTCGACGCCGATCCGCACAGCCTCGAATGCTCGCGCCGCGAGGCCGAGCGCCTGGGCCTGGAGGTCGAACTGATCGCCAGTGACTGCGCGGCCATCGACCTGCCCGACGCCAGCGTCGACCTGCTGTTCTGTCACCAGACCCTGCACCACCTGGTGGAACAGGAGCAGGCACTCGCCGAGTTCTGGCGCGTGCTCAAGCCCGGTGGCCGGCTGCTATTGGCCGAGTCGACCAAGTACTACATCGACACCTGGGTGATCCGCTGGCTGTTCCGTCACCCGATGCACGTGCAACGCAGCGCCGAGCAGTACCTGGACATGCTCAGCGCGCAGGGTTTCCAGTTCGAAGAGAGCAGTATTTCCTACCCCTACCTGTGGTGGAGCCGCGCCAAGGACTTCGGCCTGCTGGAACGCTGGGGGCTGATGCGACCCAAGCCGGTCGGACAACGCGACGAAACGCTGCTCAACGTGGTGGCGCGCAAGCCGTGATGCCACGCATACTCCTGCTCGTCGCCAGCCTGCTGCTAGGCGCCTGCGCCGCACGCACCCCCGTGCCGCAAGCGGCCCCGGCATTGGCCTTCGCGCTGCCGCTCACCCTGCAGATCCAGCGTGAGCAGGCGGACGTGCGTCAGGACTGGCTACTGGTGATCCAGCAGGAAGGCCCGGCCCTGCGCTGGTCGCTGCTTGACCCGCTCGGTATTCCCCTGGCTCGCCAGTTGCTGGAAGCCGGTGAGTGGCGCGGCGACGGCCTGCTGCCGCCGAATACCGAGGCACGTGAGCTGTTCGCTGCACTGCTGTTCGCCCTGGCTCGCGCCGACGCACTGCAGGGCTACCCGACCGGCAGCTGGCATCAGGATGGCGCAAACCAGCGCCGCCTGAGCCCGGACTGGAACATCCACTACCAGGCCCCCCTGGATTTCACCCTTGGCAAGACCGGCCTGAACTACCGGATACGCGCACTGACCCTGGAAGAAAGCGACTGATGCCCCGCTCAACCACCCCCGGCTATCTCAATGCACTCGGCCTGCTCTGCGCCCTCGGCGAAGGCAAGCAGGCCGTGGCCGATGCGCTGTTTGCCGGTGACACCAGCGGCATGCGCGCTGAAGCCGGCTGGGTACCCGAGCGCTGCCTGACGGTAGGCGCCGTGCATGCCGATCTGCCCGCCATGCCGGCCGGTTTCGAGGCCTCGCACAGCCGCAACAACCAGTTGCTGCTGGCCGCCGCGCAGCAGATAGAAGCCGAGTTGCAGGCAGCCATCGCCCGTTACGGCGCCCATCGCGTCGGCCTGGTACTGGGCACCAGCACCTCGGGCATCCGCGAGGCCGGCGACAGCATCGCCCGCCATGTCAACGAAGGCGAACTGCCCGCCACATACGATTACGCCCAGCAGGAGATGGCCGCCCCAGCCACCTTCCTCGCCGATTGGCTGGGCCTGAGCGGCCCGGTGTATTGCCAGTCCACGGCCTGTACCTCCAGCGCCCGCGCCCTGCTCAGCGCCCATCGTTTGCTCAATCAGGGCCTGTGCGATGCGGTGATCTGCGGCGGCGTCGACAGCCTGTGCCGCCTGACCCTGAATGGTTTCTCGTCGCTGGAGGCGGTTTCCGCCGAGCCCTGCAATCCGTTCTCGGTGAATCGCCACGGCATCAACATCGGTGAAGCCGCGGCCCTGTTCCTGATGACCCGCGAGCCCGCCCCCATCGCCTTCTTCGGTGGCGGCGCCACGTCCGACGCCCACCATATCTCCGCACCGCACCCGGAAGGCCTCGGCGCCCGTGCGGCCATGGAAAAGGCGTTGACCAGCGCCGGCATCGCCGCCAGCGAAATTGTCTACCTCAACCTGCATGGCACTGCCACCCGGCATAACGACTCGATGGAAAGCAAAGCCGTGCGCGCCCTGTTCCCCAATGGCCTGCCCTGCTCCTCGAGCAAACCCATGACCGGCCACACCCTGGGCGCCGCCGGCGCTCTGGAAGCGGCTTTCTGCTGGCTGACCCTGAGCGAATACAACCGTGACGGCCTGCTGCCGCCACACCTCTGGGATGGCCAGCACGATCCCGAGCTGGCGCCCCTTGAACTCGTCCCGCCGGGTGCGCGTCTCACCCGCGAGCAAGGTCGCTACCTGATGAGCAACTCCTTCGCCTTCGGCGGCAACAACGTCGCGCTGATCCTGGGAGATGCACCATGAGCCTGTGGCCCGTTGCAGAGCTGGTGCCCCACGCGGGCAACATGGTACTGCTCGATGAAGTGCTGAGCTGCGACAGCGAAGCAATCGAAGTGCGCCTCATCGTGCGCCCCGACGGCCTGCTCAGCGCTGCCGACGGCAGCCTGCCGGCCTGGAGCGGGGTCGAATTGATGGCCCAGGCCATTGCCGCCTTCGCCGGCATCCAGGCCAAACGCGCCGGTTTGCCGGTAGAGCTGGGCTTCCTGCTCGGCACGCGCAAGTACGCCTGCAACGTCGAGCGTTTCCCCGCCGGCAGCGAGCTGCATATCCGCGCCCTGTGCTCGTTGCAGGACGACAACGGCATGGGTGTGTTCGAGTGCCATCTGACTGGCCCGGACATCCAGGCCGAAGCCCGCCTCAACGTTTTCCGCCCGCCTGAACCGGCGGTCTATTTACAAGAACCGCAAGAACAAGCCCATGACTGAAACCATTCTCGTAACCGGCTCCAGCCGTGGCATCGGCCGCGCCATCGCCCTGCGTCTGGCGCGTTCCGGCTACGACATCGTCCTGCATTGCCGCTCGCGCCGCGATGAGGCCGAAGCCGTGCAAACGCAGATCGCCGAGCTGGGACGCCAGGCGCGCATCCTGCAATTCGACGTGTCCGACCGCGCCGCCTGCCGCGCCACCCTAGAAGCCGATGTCGAGCAATACGGCGCTTACTACGGCGTGGTATGCAACGCCGGCCTGACCCGCGACGGCGCCTTCCCGGCGCTGTCCGAGGAAGATTGGGATCAGGTGCTGCGCACCAACCTGGACGGTTTCTACAACGTGCTACACCCTCTGACCATGCCGATGATCCGCCGCCGTGCGCCAGGCCGCATCGTCTGCATCACCTCGGTGTCGGGGCTGGTCGGCAACCGTGGCCAGGTCAACTACAGCGCCTCCAAGGCCGGCGTGATCGGCGCCGCCAAGGCCCTGGCCATCGAGCTGGCCAAGCGCAAGATCACGGTCAACTGCGTGGCGCCGGGGCTGATCGATACCGAGATCCTCGATGAGCTGGTACCCGTGGAGGAGATTCTCAAGATGATCCCGGCAGCGCGCATGGGCACCCCGGAAGAAGTGGCGGGTGCGGTGAACTTTCTGATGTCCGACGAGGCGGCGTACATTACCCGCCAGGTTCTCGCGGTGAATGGTGGTTTGTGTTGATGAAACGTGTAGTCGTCACCGGCATGGCCGGCATCACCTCGCTGGGCAGCGACTGGCCAACCATCTCGGCCGCGTTCAAGGCTGGCCAGAGTGGTATCCGCCGTATGGACGAATGGGATCGTTTCACCGAGCTCAACACCCGCCTGGGCGGGCCGGTGGATGACTTCGTCCAGCCCAAGCACTGGAATCGCAAACAGACCCGCAGCATGGGCCGGGTGTCCAAGCTGGCGGTGTTCGCGGCTGAACGCGCGCTGGAACACGCCGGTTTGCTCGGCGATCCGTGCATCGCCGATGGCCGCATGGGCGTGGCCTGCGGCTCGTCCACCGGCAGCACCGAGGAGGTCAAGGCCTTCGGCAACATGTTGCTGAACTCGGTGGCCGACGGCCTCAACGCCAACTCCTACATCCGCATGATGCCGCACACCACGGCGGCCAACATCAGCATCTTCTTCGGCCTCAAGGGTCGTCTGATCCCCACCTCCAGCGCGTGCACCAGCGGCAGCCAGGGCATCGGCTATGCCTACGAGGCGATCAAGTTCGGCCGCCTGAAGATGATGCTCGCCGGCGGTGCCGAGGAGCTGTGTCCGACCGAGGCCATGGTCTTCGACGCGCTCTACGCCACCAGTCTGAAGAACGACGCCCCGCACACCAGCCCGCGCCCTTACGACAGCGGCCGTGACGGCCTGGTGATCGGCGAAGGCGCCGGCATCCTGGTGCTCGAAGAGCTGGAACACGCCCTCGCCCGTGGCGCCACCATCCATGCCGAGATCGTCGGCTTCGGTTGCAACTCGGACGGCCAGCACGCCACCAAACCGGTGCAGGAGACCATGCGCGGCGCCATGCAGTTGGCGCTCGATGACGCCGGCCTGGAACCTTCCGCCATCGGCTACGTCAACGGCCATGGCACTGCCACCGAGCAGGGCGACGTCGCCGAGACCCTGGCCACCAGCAGCCTGTTCGGCCCGCAGATGCCGATCAGCTCGCAGAAGAGCTACCTCGGCCACACCCTGGGCGCCTGCGGGGCGTTGGAGTCCTGGTTCAGCATCGAGATGATGAACTCGGACAGCTACGTCTACACCCTGAACCTGGACGAGATCGACCCGGCCTGCGGTGAGCTGGATTATCTACGCGGCGAGTTCCGCCAGATGAGCCATGAGTACGTGATGAACAACAACTTCGCCTTCGGTGGCGTCAACACCTCGCTGATCTTCAAGCGCTGGCACTGATTTTCAACAGACAAGGAACACGGATGATGTCTCGTTTCACTCGATTTGGCCTTATCGCTGCCCTGCTGCTGGGCGTCGCGGCCTGTACGTCGAAACCGGTGATGAACATTGAGAACCGTACACCAGCTTCGGCGGTCAGGAGTGAGGATGATATGCGCCGAGCTATCCTCGCTGCGCTGCACAGCCGCCAATGGACAGTCGAGCGGGCCGATCCGGGGAACATCATGGCGTTGATCGAGCGCCGTAGCCACCAGGCCGAGATCACCATTCCCTATAGCGCATCGAGCTATTCGATCCGCTATCGCGACAGCCAGAACCTCGGCTACAAGAACGGCAAGATCCATCGCAATTACAACAAGTGGATCCATAATCTGGATCGCAGCATCCAGCAGGAATTGAGCAAACCTTCGTTCTAGAAACTGACATCCCTGCAACAGTGATATTCAAGGAGATAACCATGAAAGCAAAAGTCTGGACCACTGCCGCACTTCTCTCCGTGGCCCTGCTGCCCGGCCTCAGCCAGGCGCGCGACACCGCTCACTTCCTCGACTTCCAGTCGGTAGTCAACGAAGCCACCCAGGCCGGTCGTCTCGACGGTTCGGTGAAGTTCTTCCTGAACAAGACGCCGGCTGGCGCACAGATCATCAACGCCAACGTCACCACCAGCCAGAAGACCAACGCCTTCAACAAGACCGATGAAGCGGCTTGCAGCTGGGCGCTGCAATCGGCGCTGATCAAACTGCAGAACTCGGCCAAGGCCGCAGGCGCCAACGCCGTGGTCGATCTGGCCAGCAACTACAAGAACAAGGAATACCGCGACGACAGCAAATACGAATGCCACGCCGGCGCCATCATGGCCGGTGTCGCGCTGAAGGCCAAGTACGCCAAGGTCAAGTAAGCAAAGGGCATGGCCGAGAGCAGTTCCTGCTCTCGGCAGCCACTCAGAGCACGAGTGGCAGGAACATCCAGCTACGGCCCATGTACTGGCGATAAGCATCGCCGAAATAGGCCAGGCACTCGCGCTCCTCGCAGCGCGCCGCACACCACAGCAGCACACTGGAAAGCACCGCCAGCAGCACGATCAGCGCATCGATGCGCTTGAACGCGATGCCCCAGGCCAGCAACAGCAACGAGCAGTACATGGGATGACGGATGTAGCGGAAGATACCGCCCGTCACCAGTTGCGACGTGCGCTCGAAGGCGAATAGCTCATCATCCTGACGTTGCGTACCGGCCTGTCCGAAACGGCGCATCTGGTACACGCCAGCGAACAGCACCAACAGTGAAAGGCTCAGCAGTACCCAGGATATGCGCTGATTCAGCTCGCCACGGTCGCCAAACCAGGACGGCGCATTGAGCACCAGCATCAGCGCCATCGCTTCCCAGGCGAAGAAACGATAGAAACCGTGACTGCGCGGATTGCCCAGTGTGCGCCAGGAAATTCCCACCAGCACTGCGCTGAGCATCACAAAAGCCACCAACTGCCAGATCGTCACTGCATCCTCCCTCTATCCCTGCCTCTGTTACACTGCGTCGCCCGTACGTACCGACCGCCCGCCATGGATCGCACCCAACTGCACACACTGCTGCCGCACCAGGGCGATGCTCTCTGGCTGGATGCATTGGTCGATCACGACAAACTCACTATCCGCGGTCTCAGCGCCTGGCATCACCTCGACAAGCTTGGCAAAAATGCCTCACCTTGCCTGCTGTTCGAAGCCGCGGCCCAGCTTTGCGCCGCACATGGTGCCCTATACGGCGAAGCGGATGCCATTGAAATGGCCCTGGTCGGCAAACTTTCCCAGCTCAATCTGCACCCGGTCACACGCAGTGCAGAACCGCTGCTGGTCAGCGCCCAACAGGAGGCGCTGAGCCCGGCTGGCGCACTCTATGCCTTCGCCATCCATGCCGGTACGCAGCCGCTGCTGGATGGCAAACTGCTGCTGGTACTCGTCCGTGCTTGAGCTGCGTGACGTCAGCTTCCGCTATCCGGGCGCAGACACCTTCGCCCTGCATGGCATCGACCTGCAACTGCAGGAAGGCCAATGCCTGGGCCTGCTCGGCAGTAACGGCGCCGGCAAGACCACGCTGCTGGCCCTGCTCAGCGATACGCTGACCCTGCAACAAGGTGAGATCCGCTGGCACGGCCCGCGCAGCCTGGGCCTGGTGCCACAGCAACTGGCGTTCTACGCCCAACTCACGGTGGCCGAGAACCTCGCGCTGTTCGCCGATCTCTACCGTCTGCACGGTGCCCAGCGCCGCCAGCGTCTGGAGCTGTGCATCGCCAGCAGCGCTCTCGAAGACAAGCTGCAACGCCGCGCCGCGCGCCTGTCCGGTGGCGAGCAGCGCCGCCTGAACTTCGCCATCGGCCTGCTCCAGCCCGCGCGCCTGTACCTGTTCGATGAGGCCACCGTCGGCGTCGATGCCGCCAGCCGGCAGATGCTGCTCGATGCGGTCGAGCGGCTCGCCGCTGAAGGTCATGGGGTGATCTACACCAGCCACTATCTGGACGAGGTCGAGCGTGTGGCCGGGCGCATCCTGCTGCTGCACGAAGGTAAGGTGCGCCTCGATGTGGACAAGCAGCAACTGCTCGATGGCGGCCACGGCCTGCTGCTGGAATGGCCGGAGCAGGTTCCCGCTGGCTTTCAGGAACTGCTCGACCAGTTGCAACTGAGCGCCGAGACGCTGCCCGACGGCCTGCGCATCGGCAATCTGGACAGCCAGCAACTGCTGGCGATCACCCAGTTCCTCGCCACGCAGCCGACCCCACCGAGCCTGCTACGCTTCGGCCGACCTTCGCTGGAACAGCTCTACCTGAGCCTCAACGGAGGCCGCCTGTGAGCCCGTTACTGGCGCTGGCGCGCAAGGAATACCTGCTACTGCTTCGCGACCCGCATGCGTTGGCTGTGCTGTTCATCATGCCGATCCTGTTTCTCGTGCTGATGGCCGCCGCGTTGTCCAACTACCTGCGTGACCAGCCGCCCCCCTTGAGCCTGGTGCTGGAGATCGAGCAAGGCAGTGAAGCCAGCGCGTTCTTCCAGCACTCGCTGCAGGAACAGTTGCCGGGCAGCCACCTGCTCGCCAGCAGCGAAGAACCCCTGCCACGCATCAGCCTGGCCAGGAACTTTTCCGAGACCTTGCTGGAAACGCCTCACATCGGCCCCACGCTGAGCTTTCCCCCGCGTACCGATGGCCAGACACGCCAACGCCTGCGCGCAGCGCTGAACATCGCCCTGGCGCAGACCCGCCTGCTGGCCTACCTGGAAGACAGCGACGCGCTGGATGCGGGCATGAGCACCGAACAACGCTGGCAACTGATCCGCCAGCGCACCCAGAGCGAGATCAGCGAACGGCAGATGCTGGCCAGCGGCGAACTGAGCGGCAAGGCCAACGCCAGCCAACTGAGCGTGCCGGCCTGGCTGATCTTCGGCATGTTCTTCGTCGCCCTACCGATGGCCGGCGGCTTCCAGCGTGAACAGCAGAGCGGCGCCCTGCTGCGCTTTCGCGCGCTGGGCCTGAGCCCCACCACCCTAGTACTGAGCAAGCTGCTGCCTTATCTGGCGATCAACCTGCTGCAGTTCGCTCTGTTGCTGGCCATCGGCGTATACGTGCTACCGCTGCTCGGGCTTAGCGGCCTGAGCCTGCCTGGCTCGCCACTGGCCTACGTGCTGCTGGCGCTGAGCCTGAGCCTGGCCGCCTGCAGCCTGGGCCTGCTGCTGGCAGCCCTGGCGCGTAGCGGCGAACAGGCGTTGCTGCTCGGCGGCGGTCTCAATATCATCCTCGCCGCCATCGGCGGCATCATGGTGCCCAAGAGCGTGATGCCCGAAGCCATGAGCCAACTGGCGGAGATCTCACCGATGAGCTGGGCGCTGGACGCCTTCCTGACCCTGCTGGTGGGCCAGGGCAGCCTGGCCGATATCGCCCCTGACTGTGCCCGTCTTCTGCTGTTCGCCCTGGTGCTGGGCGGTGGCGGGCTTTACCTGTTCCGCAAACGAGTGCAGCAAACGCAATGGACGACACACTACTAGAACAAGAACTCAAGCAATTGCTGATCCGTGAGTGCGACAAGGAAGACGACATCGACTGGCAGAGCATCACCGATGACGAACCGTTGTTCGGTCAGCAGAGCCGCATCGCCATGGACAGCCTCGATGCCCTGCAGGTCTCCCTGGCGTTGCAGCAACACTATGGCGTGCGCATCGAAGGGGCCAAGGACGGACGGCGTATCCTCGGCAGCATCGCCAGCATCGCGGCCTTTATCAGGCAGAAGCAGTGACGCCCATCTACCTCCAGCGCGGCGCTCTGCACAGTGCCCTCGGCACCGACCTGCACGCCGCCAGCGCGGCCCTGCGAGCCGGCCGACTGCCTGTGCCGAGCTCGTTCCAGCTGCATGAACTGCAGCAGCCGCGCCCCTACCTGGCCGTAAACCGCAGCGCTGAAAGCCGCCAGCAGCGCTGCGACCGACTGCTCGGCGAAACCCTAGGCGAACAGCTAGGTGCGCTGGATGACTGCCTGTTGATCATCGCCAGCACCAGCCTGGATATCGACGACCTCGAACAACTGATCGCCGCAGAAGGCGGCTTTCGCCCAGAACATTCGACCTCACTCGACCTGCTGGCCGAAGACCTGCGCCAACGCTGGGGCTTCGCCGATGCCTTCACCCTCAATACCGCCTGCACCAGCGCAGCCAACGGCCTGCTGTATGGCGCGCGGATGCTAGCTGCCGGCCTCTACGAACGTGTGCTAGTCCTGGCCTTCGAGACACCCAGCGCCATCGCCCAGCAAGGCTTCGGCGCCCTCGACCTGACCAGCCCAAGTGGCGCCTACCGCCCCTTCCATCCGGAGCGCGATGGCCTGATTCTCGGTGAGGCCTATGCAGCCACGCTGCTTGCACGGGAACCCGGCGAGGCGCCACTGGCCAAGCTGCTCGGCGGCTTCAGCGCCTGCGACACCAGCAACCTGACCACCACCCGCGAAGACGGTAGCCATATCGACTGGGTGATGCGCGAGGCCCTGCGCAGCGCTGGCGTCGACGCCAGGCAGATCGGCCTGGTGAAACTGCACGGCACCGCCACCGGTGCCAACGACCGCGCCGAGAGCAATGGCGTACGCCTGCTGTTCGGCGACGACCTGCCGCCACTGTCCGTGCTCAAGCCCTGGCTCGGCCATACCCTGGGCGCCTGCGGCCTCAGCGAGACCCTGCTGCTGATGGAGAACCTCGCCAACCTGCCAGGCCTGGACTATGCCGCCGAAGCCCTGCTGCCACTCAGCACCGAGCCGACCTGCGTGGCAGCGGACAGCCTGCTGCTGGCCAACTTCTTCGGCTTCGGTGGCAACAACGCCAGCCTGGTACTGCAACGCTGCGCGGAGAGCCAGACATGAAGCAGGTCATCGCCGCCTGCAGCGTTCGCGGAAATGCGAGCTGCTCCGACAAGGATCTCAAAGCCGCACTAGGCCAGTGGCTGGCCGCGCCGCCACGGCGCATCGACCGCATGATCCTGCAGGCACTGCTGTGCAGCGCGCCTCTCAGGGCGCAGGTGCGCAGCGACTGCGGCCTCTACCTGGCCTCGCGTCACCCGGCCCGCGCCACCATGGGCGCGCTGCTCGATGCCGTTTGCGTACACCAGCGCCAGCCCAAGCCCTTCGAGTTCGTCAACAGCGTGAGCAATGCGGCCGGCTTCCATGTCGCCTCGCAGTTGGGGCTGGAAGGGCCGAACCTGTTTATCGGCGCTGGGGCCAACGTGTGGAAACAGCTACAGATGCTGGCCGCCCTGGATCTGGCCGATGGCACCATCAGCCAGGCGTTGCTGGTGGTGATCGACGAGAACGGGGATTTTCAGGCGCAGGCTGTGTTGGTCGAAGCGACCACGAAAGCCCAGGATTTTGCCGAGCTGACGACAGAAATCGAAGTGCTGCATCTGCAGCTTTAACCTGGTTTGTTGATGGTGGTGGTGGGCTAAAGCCCACCCTACAGTGCTGAGATGCGCCTCCGTAGGGTGGGCTTCAGCCCACCGCACCTGCCTCAACCCTTGCGCTTGGCCCAGGCGCCCAGCTCTTTCATCAGCACCCGCTCCTGCCCGGCGATGCCGCGGAGCATCTCGGCGATCGGCCGGAAGTCCGGCGTCTCACCCTTGCTGCGACTGGCGCGCACGCAGGCCGAGGCGAACTGGCGCCAGTCATCGCCCACCGCCGTCAGACGCGACGAAGCCTCCTGCAGGCTGGCGTCGCCGATCTTCTCGCCGGCCTCCTGCAGGAAGCTGGCATACATGAAGCGGAAGCCCGCACCGCCGGTGCCGATTTCTTCCTGCATGCGCACGATATGGGTGAGGTACAGGCGGTTGTACTTGTTCTGCGCCGGGTCGAGCGCCTCGACGCATTTGGCCAGGTGCTGGATGCCGCGAATGCCGATCCACGGCAGCGGCATGCCGTCGAGGATACGCGAGGTGGACAGCACGCTCTGCCGAATCAGGCGTTCCCAATCCTGCTCCGGCGACACGTCGTCGAGGTAGTACATCAGGCCCTTGGCCGCCAGCGCGCCCTTGGCGAAGCGCGCCTTCTGCAGATCGGCGCTGGCACAACGCACCGGCTCCTCGAACACCGGGTCGCTGAGCAGATACTCATCACCCTCGCGGCCGTAGGCCAACAGGTTGTGCGCATTGAAGTGAAAACGCATCTCCGGCGGGAAGTACGGCAGCCAGAACACCGAGCTTTGCAGACCAGCCAGCCGGCCACTGTCGAGCACCCGGTCGAGTTCGACACGACCCTGCTCGGGCTTGGCGAAGGTGCGGCTGGTCAGACGTACGCCCAGGCGTTTGCTCAGCGTCTTGATCAGGTGGCGCGGCGGCATGCGATAGGCAATCAGCGGCATGCCGCCGATCTTGACGATGGGCAGGTAGGCGAAGGCCAGACCAGACGCCAGGCCGAATGCCATCGGCTCGCTCATTGGCAAACCGGCATGGGTGAGCAGACTGGCCATGACGCCACTTTCGCAGTGGGCGCTCTGGCGGTGCTGGAACGCGGTCATGGCAACTCTCTCTGGTAGCGACGCAGCTCGTCGACGGTGAGGCCGAAGGCTTCGGCGTAGCGCGCCAGCACGGAGGCGCTCAGGCAGCGATAGATTTCCGGACGAAAGTGCCGGCGCACCCGCCACTGCCATAGGCCGGTGATCTGCGACAGCGCCGGCTCGTCCATGCGGTAGCGGTACATCAGGCATTTGAGCGGCGACAACTCGCCACGCTGCCACAGCGCCAGAGCCTCGGCCTCCTGCGCCTCCAGCTCGGCGACGGCCAATTGCGTGGCATAGGATTCGGGATCCCAGCCGACGCTCTGCGCGCCCTGGTAATGGCCGCTTTCATCGACCGCGTAAAGCAGCTTGCTGTGCCCGCCATACGCGGAGCCGGGATCCTGCGGAACTTCGTCAAGCTTCATCGCCAACCACCGTCAGGTGCATGAACGCACTGGAAAAGCGCCCGCTTTCGGGCACGTAGCAGAGCAGCTTCTGGCCGCTGCGCAGGCGCCCGCCATTGAACAGCTCTTCGAGGATGATGAAGATCGATGCCGCGCCGGTGTTGCCCTTGCTGGTCAGGTTGGTGAACCAGCGCTCCATCGGAATCGGCAGGTCGACGTTGGCCAGGCCCACGGCCAGCGGCTCGCGGAAGAACTCCGAGGAATAGTGCGGCAGGAACCAGTCGATATCCGCCACGCGCAGCTCGCGGCGCGCCATGATCCGGCGCAGCGCCTCTTCCACAGTGTACTTGACGATGTTCTCGTTGAGCAGTTTGACGTTCTGTTTGATCGCCATCACCGACTGCTTCGCGCGCTCGTCGGCGTCGTAGCGGCTCCAGCCACGCAGGGTGTCGTCCTGCATGTCGGCACCGGCATACATGCAGGGCGGCATCCGATCGGCGAAGGAGTAGATATCCAGCCAGTCGATGCGCAGGCTCAGGCCGTTCTGATTCGGGCGATCCTGCAGGAGCACGGCGCCAGCGCCATCGGACAGCATCCAGCGCAGGAAATCCTTCTCGAAAGCGATCTCCGGATGCTTTTCCAGCTCATCGACACGGCTTTCGTATTCGGCGTTGAAGTTGCGCGCCTGCATCAGGGTCGATGCGACCTCCGAACCACAGGCCACGGCCGTGCGGCTCTCGCCACTGGCCACGCTCATCCAGGCGTATTTCAGCGCAGTCATGCCGCACAGGCAGATACCGGCGGTGGTCGCCACCTCGCAGGACGGATTGCCCAGCTCGCCATGCACCATCACCGCGTGGCCCGGCATCACCTGATCCGGTGATGAGGTGCTGGCCACCAGGCAGTCGAGCTGGTTCAGCTCGAAACCCTCGCCCTGCAAGCCACGTATCGCTTCGGCGCTGAGCTGCGCATTGCTCATGCTCTGCTCGCCGGTCGCCGGGTCGATGACATAGTGACGCTGCACGATGCCGTTGCGGCGCAGCACCAGCTTGCGCGCGCGCGACGGCTTGCCGCCGACCATGCCCAGGCGCGCTTCCATCTGCTCGTTATCCACAGGCTCGTGCGGCAGGCAGGCGCTGATGCGGTTGATGAATACAGGGGTTACCACGGTCTTACCTCGGGTCACTTCACTCGCCGGATGGGCCGGCAAAGTAGGCCTTCTCTCTCTGGATACGCCCCTTGAACAGCGGCGCCAGCAATTTTTTCAACACCGCCGTGATCGGCACCACGGTCAGAATCAGGCAAATCAGAAACACGATATACAGCACCAGCCCGGCGCCGCGACGGCGACTCTGCTGCGGGCCGAGCGCCGAGAGCAGTCGGCTCCACAGGGTGAAACTACGGTTGCCGACCTTTTCGCTGGCGATCAGTTTTTCATCCACTTTCACCGCGCCCAAGCCAGCGAGCATCGGTGTCTCGATGGGCTGTTGGTCAGCGAGCAGCCGGCGCGCCATAGCGTCGCCGAAACGGCTGGCTGCCGCCAATTCCCGCTCGTCGATGCCTGCGCGCGGTACCCAGCTATAGGGCTTCTGCCGGCCGGTGAACATCCACAGCGGCGTGGCCAGGAAACTCGCCGCCGTACCGCAGGCATCGGTCAGCACGACGTTGTCCACCAGCTTCGCGCCCAGCGCCTGCAGGCGCGCCTTGACCTTCTCCTGCGCCATCAGCCACATGTTGCGGCAACCGATCAGCGTGACCACCGGCGTGTCCTTCAGCAAACGGGCGGCCTCGGGTGAGGCGAGAAAGCTGGTGCAGGGCAGCGAGGGCGAGAGGAACCAGACCTGATACGCCAGAATCACCAGGTCGTAGCGCTTGTCGGCATCCACGGCCAGCGGCAGCAAGGGCTGCGGCTTCATCAGCACGGTTTCGGGAAAGATGCGAAAGAAACCGAGAAAGGGCCAGGGAAAGGGGAAAGGCTGGGCAGGTTGCAGCGTCAGGAAATCCACTTCGATGCCGTCGCACTCGCGCAGCGGCGCACAGACCGATTGCGCCAAGCGGTCTAATTGGCCAGTCTGTGAGAAGTGGACGACTAAAACATGACGCATTCGCGGCGCATTCCCTGCAAAATGTGCAAATTATGCCACAGAGACTTCTTCAAACCGTAACCCGCCTGTGCCAACTTTGCCTATTGGTTCCGCTACTCGCTTGCCAGTCGATCCAGGCAGGCGACCTGCTGATCCAGGTAGAAGGCAAGCAGGATCAGGCAAATCTGTACCTGGCGCTGGTACCCGCCGACCAGCAGGACTGGCAGCCCAGCCTGCTCGAACTGCAGGGTACGCAAACACCACTGCGACTGAGCGATCTGCCGCCCGGCCGCTATGCCATACAGGTGTTCCAGGACAGCAACGGTAACGGCCAGCTGGATCTCAGCCCGCGTGGCATCCCGCAGGAACCCGTGGGGTTCTCCGGTAATCCGTCGCTCTTCGGCGGCAAACCCAAACCCAGCGACAGCCTGTTCGAGCACGGCACGACGGACAGCGTGATCAGCGTGCGCCTGATTCCACCGCGCAAGAACAAGGAGCGCCTGGCCCCCGTTGCACCACGCGCCGGGGATCGCTAGCGGCCAGGCGTAAAGACCTGGCCGCTCGGCTGCGGCTTACTGGTGATACTGCGCCGACAGCTCGTGCACGGCCTCGAAGAAAGCGCCAGCGTGGGCCGGGTCGACTTCCGGGGTGATGCCATGGCCAAGGTTGAACACATGGCCGCTGCCTGCACCGTAGGCGGCCAGGATGCGCGCCACCTCGGCACGAATCGCCGCCGGCTTGGCGTAGAGCACCGCCGGATCCATGTTGCCCTGCAGGGCAACCTTGGCACCGACACGGGCGCGGGCGCTGCCGATGTCGCACGTCCAGTCCAGACCCAGTGCTTCGGCGCCGGTGTCAGCCAGGGATTCGAGCCACAGGCCACCACCCTTGGTGAACAGGATCACCGGCACACGACGCCCGTCGTGCTCGCGGATCAGGCCATCGACGATCTTCTTCATGTAGGCCAGGGAGAACTCCTGATAGGCCGCAGCCGACAGCGCGCCGCCCCAGGAATCGAAGATCTGTACCGCCTGCGCACCGGCCAGGATCTGCCCGTTGAGGTAGGCAGTGACCGACTGCGCCAGCTTGTCGAGCAGCGCGTGCAAGGCTTGCGGGTGGTCGTAGAGCATGGCCTTGGTCTTGCGGAAGTCCTTCGACGAGCCGCCCTCGACCATGTAGGTAGCCAGCGTCCACGGGCTGCCGGAGAAGCCGATCAGCGGCACGCGGCCACCCAGCTCGCGGCGAATGGTGCGCACAGCGTCCATCACGTAGCCCAGATCCTTCTCCGGATCCGGCACTGGTAGCGCCTCGATGTCGGCCAGGCTGCTGACCACTTTCTTGAAGCGTGGTCCTTCGCCGGTCTCGAAGTACAGGCCCTGGCCCATGGCATCGGGAATGGTGAGGATGTCGGAGAACAGAATCGCCGCGTCCAATTGCGGGTAGCGATCCAGTGGCTGGATGGTGACCTCGCAGGCCAGCTCCGGGTTCTTCATCAGGCTCACGAAGTCGCCGGCCTTGGCCCGGGTCGCGCGGTACTCCGGCAGATAGCGGCCGGCCTGGCGCATCATCCAGATCGGCGTGACATCCACGGGTTGCTTGAGCAGGGCACGAAGGAAACGGTCGTTCTTCAGGGCGGTCATGGCAGAGTCCTAGAAAAAAGTGCGGGCATTTTCGCAGAGCGCAAAACAAAAGGCACGGCGGGTGCCGTGCCTTTTGTCCGTCGCGACGATATGCCGCGACGATTCACCAGCTGCGATAGGGCAGGAACTTGCCGTTGAGCACGATCTGCACGCGGTCACCCTTGGGGTCGGCGACGCGGGAAATGTCCATGCTGAAGTCGATGGCGCTCATGATGCCGTCGCCAAATTCCTCGTGGATCAGTTCCTTGATGGTCTCGCCATAGACGTTGATCATCTCGTAGAAGCGGTAGATCAGCGGATCGGTGGGCACGGCCTTGTCCCAGTGTTTGTGCGGGAACGCCTGCAGTGCGGTGGAGACCTCCTCCGGTAGCTCAAGCATCTCGCACAGGGCATCGGCCTGCGCCTTGGGCATGCTGTTCATGCCCAGGCAGGCCGACGTCGTCCACACCGGCGACATGCCGATGCCCTGGCCAAGCGCAGCCCAGTCCAGACCAAGGCGCTCTTTGGCGGCAGTGATGGTGGTGCGCATCTGTTGCTTATCCATGGTGAAACTCCTTCACGGGGGTCAGAGGGACAACCCTGGCGGCAGGTGCTGGCTCGTCCAGGGCGGGGTTGATTTCGGGCGGGAAGCCTTGCTCGTCGGCCACGGTGCAGCCGCGCAGCTCGTGCGAGCGGTTCACCAGAAAGTCCACGAGGTGGTTACGGATGCGGTAGTACGCCGGGTGATGAATCACCTGGTCGCGCTGCCGTGGCCGTGGCAGGTCGATGCGCACCGACTCGGCGATACGTGCCTGCGGGCCGTTGGTCATCAGCAGGATGCGGTCGGAAAGCAGGATTGCTTCATCGATGTCATGGGTGATCATGAACACCGTCTGCCTGGTGGCGCTCCAGATCTTGATCAACTCGTCCTGGATCACCCCCCGGGTCAGGGCATCCAGCGCACCGAAGGGCTCATCGAGCAGCAGCAACTGCGGCTGGGTGGCGAAGGCGCGGGCGATACTCACGCGCTGACGCATGCCGCCGGACAGCTGCGCCGGCTTGCGCGCCTCGGAGCCGCCCAGGCCGACCATTTCCAGGTACTTGCGGCTATGCGCGCGACGCTGCTCCTTCGACCACGTTGGAAAACGTGCACGTACACCAAACTCGACGTTCTCCAGCGCACTGAGCCAAGGCAGCAGGCTGTAATTCTGAAACACCACACCGCGTTCGAGGCTGGGCCCGGCAACCTCCTTGCCGGCCATTTCCAGCGTGCCTTCACTGAAGCTGTCCAGGCCGGCCAGTGCATTGAGGATGGTCGACTTGCCGCAGCCGGAGTGGCCGATGATGCAGACGAACTCGCCCTGGTCGAGGCCGAAGCTGACGTCTTCGAAGACCGTCAGCGGCTCGCTGCCAGGTTGCGGGAAGCGCTTGGCCAAGCGGCGGGCATCGAGAAAATAGCGGGACATGACATTACTCCTGGTAGCTGACGAGACGGGCGACGCTGCCCAGCAGAAGGTCGAGCAGCATGCCGACCACGCCGATCATCAGGATCGAGAAGATCACGCTGGCCAGGTTGAGATTGTTCCACTCGTTCCACACGTAGTAGCCAATACCGGTGCCACCAACGAGCATCTCGGCGGCGACGATCACCAGCCAGGCGATGCCCACCGAGATGCGCATGCCGGTGAGGATGGTCGGCATGGCAGCGGGCAGGATCACGCTGAATGCCGTACGCAGCGGGCTCAGCTCATGGGTACGGGCAACATTGATCCAGTCGCGGCGCACACCGGCCACCCCGAAGGCGGTATTGAGCAGCATCGGCCATACCGAGCAGATGAAGATCACGAAGATCGCCGAGGTCTGCGAATCCTTGATCACGAACAGCGCCAGCGGCATCCAGGCCAGCGGCGAGATCGGCCGCAGAATCTGGATGAAGGGGTTGAGCGCGCGGTACATCAGCGGCGACATGCCGATGACGAAACCGATGGGAATCGCTACCAGCGCCGCCAGCAGGTAGCCGGTCAGTACCCGGTACAACGAATGCGCGAGCTGGATGCCAATGCCCTTGTCGTTCGGCCCGTTGTCATAGAACGGCTGGCTCAGCTCGGCGTAGGCATGCGCCAGCACCACCGAAGGCGGCGGCACGCGGGCCTCCTGTTCGGCCTCGCCCATGAGCAGGGCGTATTCGTCATCGGCGCTGACTGCCGCACTGGCGGGCACTCGGCAGAGCACCTCCCAGATGGCGAGTAGCAGCACCAACAGCACCGCGGAGAGGAGTGCCGCGCGCATGGAAATGGACGTTTTCATCACGACCTCCGCATGGCGAAGCTGGCCAGATAACCGTCCGGATCAGCCGGATCGAAGGGTTTGCCCATCACGCTGAAGGACTTGTAGGCATCCGCCGGTACCGGCAGGCCGAGCTCGGTCATCACCTTGCCGGCGTCAGCCGCGAGGAACACCCGCTCGGCGATGTCGCGGTAGTCGACATCCCCCTGCAGATAGCCCCAGCGTTTCATCTGGGTGAGGATCCACACGGCCATCGACTGCCAGGGGAACGGATCGAAGTCGATGCGCTGGGGCTCGTCATGGATGTTGCCCAGACCATCGGCATAGCGCCCGCTGAGCACCTGCTGCACCACCGGAACCGGCTGGTTGAGGTAGTTGCGGGTGGAGATTGCCTCAGCCACGGCCTTGCGGTTCTCGGCCTTGGAGGAATATTGCGTGGCATCGATCAGCGCATGCAGCAGCGCGCCATAGGTATTGGGATTCTCGCTGGCGAAGCGCTGGCTGCAAGCGAAGGCGCAGCACGGGTGGCCCGGCCACAGCTCCTTGGTCAGCAGGTGGATGAAGCCGACCTTTTCCCATACCGCGCGCTGGTTGAACGGGTCCGGCGAGAGGAAGCCATCGAGGTTGCCGGCGCGCAGGTTGGCGACCATCTCTGGTGGCGGCACCACACGAATCTGGATATCGCGATCCGGATCCAGGCCATGCTCGGCGACGTAATAGCGCAGCAGGAAGTTGTGCATCGAGTATTCGAACGGCACACCGAAGCGCATGCCCTTCCACAGCTTCGGATCACGTTTGTCCTGATGCTGCATGCCGAGCACGATGGCCTGGCCGTTGACGTTTTCCAGCGCCGGCATGACGAAGGGTGTCTGCGTCGAACCCAGCCCCAGGCTGATGGCCAGCGGCATCGGCGAGAGCATGTGCGAGGCGTCGTATTCGCCGGCCAGCGACTTGTCGCGCGCCACCGCCCAGCCGGCGGTCTTCACCGTTTCCACTTCCAGCCCATACTTGGCGTAGAAGCCCATCGGCTCGGCCATGATGATCGGCGTGGCGCAGGTGATGGGCACGAAGCCGATCTTCAGCTTGGTCTTTTCCAGCGGGCCAAGGCTGTCCTTGACCGCCGCCTTGACCGCATCCAACGGGATCAGGCTGCCCAGAATCGCCGCCGCGACACCGCCTCCGATCATCCCCATGAAACTGCGCCGGGAGAAATCGTTGTGGCCGAACACGCCGCGCACGATGGCGTTCTCCACCGCGCGATCGAGCATGGCTTCACTGCTATCGGGCAGCGCAGCGGCACTCGGCGTGCAACGCTGGCAAGCACACCCGGCGGCATGGGAAAGCTCGCTGTCGGGGCTGAATGGATCGTCCAGGCTGTTGACGCTCATCGTGATCACTCCTGCGATGGCCTGCCCCAGATTGGTGAGGCGGACGCTGACTGGGCTGGGCCATTGCTGGCCGGTTCATGTCAGCTACTGCAGGAGCTGTACCAGCTCAAAAACAAAAATAAGCAATTGAAAAATAAAGATTTTTATCCAATAAATGAAAAACGAATTCTCGTCATTCACGAGAATTCGTCATCCTAAAAAACGATATTTCGTCAACTGGCACGCCCTTTGGATGACGAACTGAAAGGTCAATCCCGAGAGCTCAGCGATGCCCGATCCCAATGCCGCCAGCCAGTTGTTGCTGCAACACATGCAGAGCGCCAGCCTGGTCATCGATCCAATCCACGACCGCATCCTGCATGCCAATCCAGCCTGTTGCGCCCTGCTCGGCTGGCCGCAGGATGAACTGCTCGCACTGCGCGCCAGCCGTCTCTGGGCGCATGACCTTGGAGCACTGGTCACCTTCACCGAAGAAGTGCAGGTGCGCGGCAATGCCTGGCGCGACGGCCTCGGGCTGCTGCGTCGCGACGGCGAGCGCCTGGAAGTGGAAATCGACGGCAGCCGACTGGAGCATGACGGCACCACCCTGCTCGGCCTGCTGATCCAGCAGCGCCGCCGCCTCGACGCCCTGCGCGGGTTGGCCGAAGCCGAGCGCTATCAACGCCAGGGGCTGCTCGAATGGCAGGGCGTGGAACGCATCTTCCGCCAGTTCGAGCGGCAGAATCAGCTGATCCTCGGCGCCGCTGGCGAGGGCATTTATGGCGTCAACCGCAATGGCGAGACCACCTTCGTCAATCCGGCGGCCGAACGCATTCTCGGCTGGCGGGCCGATGACCTGATCGGCCATAACATTCACGACCTGATCCACCACCATCATCCCGACGGCAGCACCTACGACGGTCACACCTGCCCGATCTACGCCGCCTTCAACGACGGCGAAGTGCACCAGGTGGCCGACGAGGTGTTCTGGAACAAGGACGGCAAGCCGATCCCGGTGGACTACACCAGTACGCCGCTGCGCGACGACGGCGAACTGGTCGGCGCCGTGGTGGTGTTTCGCGACATCAGCGAGCGCCTGGAAACCGAGCGCCGGCTGCGCCAGGCACTGAGCGAGGTGCAGCAACTCAAGCAACGCCTGGAGCTGGAGAATGCCTACCTGCAGGAGGAAATTCGTGGCGAGTACGCCCAGCACGATCTGGTCGGGCGCAGCGCCGCCATGCAGCAGGTGATCCACCAGATCGAACTGGTCGCCCCCACCGGCGCCAACGTGCTGATCACCGGCGAGTCAGGCACCGGCAAGGAGCTGATCGCCCGCGCCATTCACGACAACAGCGGACGCAGCCGCCGCCCACTGATCCGGGTGAACTGCGCGGCGGTGCCGCGTGAACTGTTCGAGAGCGAGTTCTTCGGCCATATCCGCGGCGCCTTCACCGGCGCATTGAACGACCGCGTCGGGCGCTTCGAACTGGCCGACGGCGGCACGCTGTTTCTCGACGAGGTCGGCGAAATTCCCCTGGAGCTGCAAAGCAAGCTATTGCGCGTGCTGCAGGAACAGCAGCTGGAGCGGGTCGGCGACAACCGTACCCGTCAGGTGGATGTACGCGTGATCGCTGCCACCAACCGAGACCTGCGCCAGGAAGTGCGCGCCGGCCGCTTCCGTGAAGACCTGTACTTTCGCCTCAACGTCTTCCCCATCGAGTCGGCGCCGCTGCGTCAGCGCCCGGAAGACATTCCGCCGCTAGCGCAGCACTTTCTCAGCCGCGCCTGCCGCCAGCTCAACCGCCCTGAGCCCAGCCTGCGCCTGGCCGACATCCAGCGCCTGCAGGCCTATTCCTGGCCGGGCAACATTCGTGAATTGGAGAACCTGATCGAGCGCGCGGTGATCATCTCACCCGGCACCCGGCTGCGTTTGGATCTGCCCAACGACTATGGCAACGACGCGCCATCGCAGCCACCTGTCGAACAGGAAATGCGGATTTTCACCCAGGGCGAGCAACGCCGGCAGATGCGCGAAAACCTGATCGCGGCGCTGACGGCCTGCGCAGGCAGGATATCGGGGAAGGACGGCGCGGCGCGGTTGCTGGAGCTGAAGCCAACAACCCTGCGCTCACGCCTGGAGAGCTTCGCCATCGACCCGCGCGACTACCGACCGGGGAGGTCGCAGCCGCGCAGATACGAGACGAATCAGACACCGAGGTAGTCGAGGATGCCTTCGGCGGCGTTACGGCCTTCGAAGATCGCCGTCACCACCAGGTCAGAACCGCGCACCATGTCGCCACCGGCGAAGATCTTCGGGTTGCTGGTCTGGTGCTTGAACTGCGACTGCTCGGGCGCCACGACGCGGCCCTGGCTGTCGGTCTGGATCTCGAACTGCTCGAACCAGGGCGCCGGGCTCGGACGGAAACCGAAGGCGATCAACACGGCCTCGGCCGGGATGACTTCCTCGGAGCCCGGGATCGGCTCGGGGCTGCGGCGGCCACGGGCATCCGGTTCGCCGAGACGGGTCTCGACCACCTTGATGCCTTCCACCTTGCCGTCGCCGACGATGGCGATGGGCTGTCGGTTGAAGAGGAACTTCACGCCCTCTTCCTTGGCGTTCTTCACTTCCTTGCGCGAGCCCGGCATGTTCTCTTCGTCACGACGATAGGCGCAGGTCACGGCCTTGGCGCCCTGACGGATCGAGGTGCGGTTGCAGTCCATCGCGGTGTCGCCACCGCCCAGCACCACGACGCGCTTGCCCTTCATGTCGATGAAGTCTTCCGGCGCCTTCTCGAAACCGAGGTTGCGGTTGACGTTGGCGATGAGGAAGTCCAGCGCGTCATAGACGCCCGGCAGGTCTTCACCTGGGAAGCCACCCTTCATGTAGGTGTAGGTGCCCATGCCCATGAACACGGCATCGTACTCATCCAGCAGTTGCTGCATGGTCACGTCCTTGCCGATCTCGGTGTTCAGGCGGAACTCGATGCCCATGCCGGTGAAGACTTCACGACGGCGGCTGAGCACGGTCTTTTCCAGCTTGAACTCGGGAATGCCGAAGGTCAGCAGGCCACCGATTTCCGGGTTCTTGTCGAACACCACCGGGGTCACGCCGTTGCGCACCAGCACGTCGGCACAACCCAGGCCGGCCGGGCCGGCGCCGATCACTGCAACGCGCTTGCCGGTCGGTTTGACCTTGGACATGTCCGGGCGCCAGCCCATGGCGAAGGCGGTGTCGGTGATGTACTTCTCCACCGAACCGATGGTCACCGCGCCGAAGCCGTCATTGAGGGTGCAGGCACCTTCGCAGAGGCGATCCTGCGGGCACACGCGGCCGCAGACTTCCGGCAGGGTGTTGGTCTGGTGCGAGAGCTCGGCGGCGGCCAGGATGTTGCCTTCCGACACCAGCTTGAGCCAGTTGGGAATGAAGTTGTGCACCGGGCACTTCCACTCGCAATACGGGTTGCCGCAGCCCAGGC
Organism: Pseudomonas berkeleyensis; assembly: GCF_014109765.1. Lineage (NCBI taxonomy): Bacteria > Pseudomonadati > Pseudomonadota > Gammaproteobacteria > Pseudomonadales > Pseudomonadaceae > Pseudomonas > Pseudomonas berkeleyensis. Next base: position 634,902 of record NZ_CP059139.1, on the reverse strand, counting down.
AGCGATGCGCCTGGTCTGCAGCCTGCGCCGGCTTGAAATTGTCGTAGATCTCGACGAATTCCTTCTTGCGCTGACGCAGCAGTTTCTTCTTCGGGTCTTTGCGCCCGACTTCGATGAACTGGAAGTCGTTATTCAGACGTTCAGTCATTGCATTACCTCATCAAACCACTTCAGGCGCATTCTTATTGCGGGTTGGCACGGGTGCTGGACAGCAGCGACTTCAGACTGGCCGCTTTCGGTTTCACCAGCCAGAACTTGCGCAGGTAATCGTCCAGGTTCTCCAGCAGGTTCTGGCCCCACTCGCTGCCAGTCTCTTCAACGTACTCGGCGAGCACGCTTTCGAGGTGGCTACGGTAGGCCTCCATCGCTTCGTTGTTGATGCGTTGGATTTCCACCAGTTCGTGGTTGACGCGGTCGTAGAAGCCGTTGTCCAAGTCGAGCACGTAGGCGAAACCGCCGGTCATGCCCGAGCCGAAGTTGTAGCCGGTCTTGCCCAGTACGCAGACGAAACCACCGGTCATGTACTCGCAGCAGTGGTCACCAGTGCCTTCCACCACGGCGTGGGCGCCGGAGTTACGCACGGCGAAACGCTCACCCGCGGTACCGGTGGCGAACAGCTTGCCGCCGGTAGCGCCGTACAGGCAGGTATTGCCGATGATGGCGCTGTCCTCGGTGGCGAACGGGCTGCCCGCAGGCGGGGTGATGACGATCTTGCCTGCGGTCATGCCCTTGCCGACGTAGTCGTTGGCGTCGCCTTCCAGGCGCAGGTGCAGACCACCGGCGTTCCACACGCCGAAGCTCTGACCAGCAGTACCCTTGAAGCGGAAGGTGATCGGCGCGCCGTTCATGCCCTGGTTGCCATGCACACGAGCGATCTCACCGGAAATGCGCGCACCGATGGAGCGGTCGCAGTTGCCGATGTTCAGCTCAAACTCACCACCGGTCTTGCCGGCGATGGCGTCCTTGGCCATTTCCACCATCTTCTCGGCCAGCAGGCCTTCGTCGAACGGCGGGTTCTTCGGCACCTGGCAGAACTGCGGCTTGTCAGCCGGGATGTGTGCGCTGGCCAGCAGCGGCGACAGATCCAGGTTACCCTGCTTGGCGGTTTCGCCCGGCAGCACTTCGAGCAGGTCGGTACGCCCGATCAGCTCTTCCAGGCTGCGCACGCCCAGCTTGGCCAGCCACTCGCGGGTTTCCTCGGCGACGTAGGTGAAGAAATTCATCACCATCTCGACGGTGCCGATGAAGTGATCCTTGCGCAGCTTGTCGTTCTGCGTGGCCACGCCGGTGGCGCAGTTGTTCAGGTGGCAGATGCGCAGGTATTTGCAGCCCAGGGCCACCATCGGCGCGGTGCCGAAGCCGAAGCTCTCGGCGCCGAGGATGGCTGCCTTGATCACGTCCAGGCCGGTCTTCAGACCACCGTCGGTCTGTACCCGCACCTTACCGCGCAGGTCGTTGCCGCGCAGGGTCTGGTGGGTTTCGGCCAGGCCCAGCTCCCACGGCGCACCGGCATAACGGATGGAGGTCAGCGGCGATGCACCGGTACCACCGTCGTAACCGGAAATGGTGATCAGGTCTGCATAGGCCTTGGCCACACCGGCGGCGATGGTGCCGACACCGGCTTCCGCTACCAGCTTGACCGACACCAGCGCCTTCGGGTTGACCTGCTTGAGGTCATAGATCAGCTGCGCCAGGTCTTCGATCGAGTAGATGTCGTGGTGCGGCGGCGGCGAGATCAGGGTCACGCCCGGCACCGCGTAGCGCAGCTTGGCGATCAGGCCGTTGACCTTGCCACCCGGCAACTGGCCGCCCTCGCCGGGCTTGGCACCCTGGGCCACCTTGATCTGCAGCACTTCGGCGTTGACCAGGTATTCCGGGGTCACGCCAAAGCGGCCGGTGGCCACCTGCTTGATCTTGGAGCTCTTGATGGTGCCGTAGCGGGCCGGGTCTTCGCCGCCCTCGCCGGAGTTGGAGCGACCACCCAGGCGGTTCATCGCCTCGGCCAGCGCCTCGTGCGCCTCCGGCGACAGTGCGCCGAGGGAGATGCCGGCGGCGTCGAAGCGCTTGAAGATCGACTGCAGCGGCTCGACTTCGTCCAGGGAAATCGGCGTGGCGGACTCCTTGACCCTGAGCAGGTCACGGATCATCGACACCGGACGGGTGTCGACCAGCGTCGAGTATTCCTTGTACTTCGCGTAGTTACCCTGCTGCACGGCTTCCTGCAGCGTGCGCACCACGTCCGGATTGTAGGCGTGGTATTCGCCGCCGTAGACGAACTTGAGCAGGCCGCCCTGCTGGATCGACTTGCGGTTGTTCCAGGCCTCGAAGGACAGCAGCTTCTGCTCGCTTTCGATGTCGACGAAACGCGCGCCCTGGATGCGGCTGGCCACACCCCGGAAGCACAGCTCGGTGACTTCATCGGCCAGGCCGACCGCCTCGAACAGTTGCGCACCGCGGTAGGACGCGACCGTGGAGATGCCCATCTTCGACAGGATCTTCAGCAGGCCTTTGGAAATGCCCTTGCGGTAGTACTTGAAGACTTCGTACAGATCGCCCAGCACTTCGCCGGTGCGGATCAGGTCGCCCAGCACTTCGTAAGCCAGGAACGGGTAGACCGCCGAGGCACCGAAGCCCAGCAGCACGGCATAGTGGTGCGGGTCACGCGCAGTGGCGGTTTCCACCAGGATGTTACAGTCGCAGCGCAGACCTTTCTCGGTCAGGCGGTGATGCACGGCACCAGTGACCAGCGCAGCATGCGCCGGCAGCTTGCCAGGAGCGATGTGACGGTCGGTCAGTACCAGCAGCACCTTGCCGGCACGCACGGCTTCCTCGGCCTGATCGGCCATGTTGCGCACGGCAGCTTCCAGACCCAGCGACTCGTCGTAGTTCATGTCGATGACATGACGGTCGAAGCCCGGACGATCCAGGTTCATCAGCGCACGCCACTTGGCCGGCGAAATCACCGGGCTGCTGAGGATCACGCGGGTAGCGTGCTCCGGCGACTCGCTGAAGATGTTGCGCTCGGCGCCCAGGCAGATCTCCAGGGACATGACGATCGCTTCGCGCAGCGGGTCGATCGGCGGGTTGGTGACCTGCGCGAACTGCTGGCGGAAATAGTCGTAGGGCGAACGCACGCGCTGGCTCAGCACCGCCATCGGCGTGTCATCGCCCATGGAGCCCACGGCTTCCTGGCCCTGCTCGCCGAGCGGGCGCAGCACCTGGTCACGCTCCTCGAAGGTGACCTGGAACATTTTCATGTACTGCTTGAGCTGATCCGGGTCGTAGAAAGCCGAACCATGGTCGCGGTCTTCCAGCGTCGCCTTGATGCGCTGGGCATGCTTGCGCAGCCACAGTTTGTAAGGGTGGCGCGACTTCAGGCGGCTGTCGATGGACTCGGTGTCCAGCACCTGGCCGGTTTCGGTATCGACGGCGAGGATCTGCCCCGGGCCGACACGGCCCTTGGCGATGACGTCCTCGGGCTGGTAATCCCACACGCCGATTTCCGACGCCAGGGTGATGTAGCCATTCTTGGTGGTGACCCAACGCGCCGGGCGCAGACCGTTACGGTCGAGCAGGCACACGGCATGGCGACCATCGGTCAGTACCACGCCAGCCGGGCCGTCCCACGGTTCCATGTGCATGGAGTTGTATTCGTAGAACGCACGCAGGTCGGCGTCCATGGTCTCGACGTTCTGCCAGGCTGGCGGAATGATCATGCGCAGGCCACGGAACAGGTCGATACCGCCAGTGACCATCAGCTCGAGCATATTGTCCATGCTCGAGGAGTCGGAACCGACACGGTTGACCAGCGGGCCCAGCTCGTCGAGATCGGGGATCTGCTCGTTGGCGAACTTGGTGCGACGGGCCTGCGCCCAGTTGCGGTTGCCAGTAATGGTGTTGATCTCGCCGTTGTGCGCGAGATAACGGAAAGGCTGTGCCAGCGGCCACTTCGGCAGGGTGTTGGTGGAGAAGCGCTGGTGGAAGACCGCGATGGCAGTCTGCAGGCGCTCGTCACCCAGGTCCGGGTAGAACTGCTGCAGGTCCGCCGGCATCATCAAGCCTTTATAGATGATGGTCTTGTGCGAGAAGCTGCAGATGTAGTGATCGCTGTCGTCGGCATTGGCCACCGACGAACGACGACGCGCGCTGAACAGCTTGATGGCGAATTCCTGATCACTCAGGCCCTCACCACCGATGAACACCTGCTCGATCTGCGGCAGGCGCTCCAGCGCCAGGCGACCGAGTACGCTGGTATCGATCGGCACCTTGCGCCAGCCCACCAGTTGCAGGCCGGCTGCGAGAATTTCGCGGTTCATGTTCTCGCGCGCGGTTTCGGCCTTGGCCGAATCCTGATTGAAGAACACCATGCCCACGGCATATTGCCCGGGCAGTTCGACACCGAATTGCTCCTGAGCGATGGCGCGCAGGAATTGATCAGGCTTCTGGATCAGCAGGCCGCAGCCATCACCGGTCTTGCCGTCGGCGTTGATACCGCCGCGGTGAGTCATGCAGGTGAGGGCCTCAATAGCGGTCTTGAGCAGGTGATGACTAGCCTCACCTTGCATATGGGCGATCAAGCCAAAGCCGCAGTTATCCTTGAACTCATCAGGACGGTACAAACCTGCTTTCATAGGGGAAACTCTCACCAGGCTGCCTAGACTTCAGGCAAATTACTTTCTAATTCAATTACTTAAACCCGAAAAGCGGGCACGGGCCAGCTTTGCACAGGGCAAAAGGGAGGTCATTGTACATATCCACCCATCCCGTCACAAATTTTCGTGACGAGGGGGTGAAAATTTATGTCGCAAAAACGAAGGATAAGACTGCAAGGTCGTGCTAACGACCATGCAGTCATACTGAGGAAGGAGACTTCTAGCGGCTCATCTCCTGCTGGATGCTGCCCAGCGTACGCGGCCAGGGCTTGCCCGCCTGCAGCTTGGCCGGCAGGGTTTTCACCGCAGCCTGAGCCGCATCGCGACTAGCAAAGCTACCGTAGGTCAGCACATACAACGGCTGTCCTTGGTGAACCTTCTTGAAGTAGCGGTACTCGCTACCGCCCTCGCGCACCAGCGCTTGGATATTGGCCTCAGAGCGCGATCCGACGATCTGCAAGGCAAAACGCGAGGCTGGCTGCTGCGCATACCAGTTACCACCAGCCGCACTTGAGGCTACGGGCTTTGCAGGCGCTGGAGCAGGGGCCGGAGTGGAAACCGGCGGTTTGGCTGCCGCAGGCTCAGGCTGCTTGAGTGCAGGTGCAGGTGCAGGTGCAGGTGCAGGTGCAGGTGCAGCAGTGATTGGAGCCGTTGGCGCGGTAACGGTCGAGGGCGCAGGCGAAGCCGGCGGCTCGAAATTATCCAGCTCCTCGCCCGCCGCCTCAGCAAGCGGCTGCCGAATGACCGCCTGCGATTCACCAACCAAGGGTAACGGCAGAGGCTGGCTGCTACCGGCAAATTCAATAGCTGGCGTCTGAGCCGGCTCTTGCGCTCCGGCAGCCTTCTCCTGCTCAGCGGCAGGTGCAGAGGACTGCAACGGCAGCGATGAGCCAGTCGACACCTCAGTCGAAGGCTGCGAATCACGACCCTGCATCAGCCACGCCGCCGCAACGCCAATCAACACCACACCCAGAGCGAGCACATGCTTTTTCGGCAGCGCGAACGAAAAGCCACCCGCACGCCCCACGGAACGCTGCGCCAGCATCTGCTCAACCAACAACTCACGCGCCTCGGTATTGATGGAGCCCGGCCAACCGCCAGAGCGCTGATGGATGTCCTCGATCTGCTCCTCCGTCAACACCTCGATGTCCTGACCCGCACCCTCGAGGCGCTGCGCGAGGTACTCGCGAGTCTCATCCTCACTGTAGGGCTGCAATTCGATGGCATGGTAGGACTCCTCGCCACCACTCAATGCCTCGAGACGGTCGAGCAGCTCATGCTCGGCGAAAAGAAACACATGAGGCCGCCCCTCGGAGTTACCAGCAGCCAGAGCCAGAACGCTCTTCAGCGCCGAGTCGTCCAGTTGATCGGCATCATCGATCAGCAGATACACTTCCTGCCCGGTCAACGCCAACTGCCCGGCCTGCGCCAGAATCGAACGCACGTCAGCATTCGCAATGGAAAGCCCCTGAGCCACCTGACGCAGCAATGCCTCGCTACCACTTACGCCCTGAGCAATAACGATACTCTGCACCGCCTGCTTGTTGGTGCTGGCGACCAGAGCCTGGCGCAGCAAGGTCTTGCCGCTACCATGCGGGCCAACCACCGCCAGCAGCAACTGGCTATAGCGCGCAAGGTGATGCAGTTGCCCCAGCACCGGCTTACGCTGCGCAGGGAAAAACTTGAAACCGGGCACTCGCGGCGCAAAGGGGTCGTGACTGAACTGGTAATGCGCCAGAAAAGCTTCGTCAGCATGCAAACTGGTCATGGATCACTCTTCAAGAGTTGAACGACTGAGCCAGGGCCACGTAATCACTACGTAGCGTGGCGTCGAGAATTTCACGCGGGTAATCGGCGGTTACCACGGCCTCACCCAGGCGTTTTAGCAGCACCAGACGCAATTGCCCGTCCAGCACTTTTTTGTCTACTGCCATGTGCTCGAGGAATTGCTCGGGCGTCATGTCCTGCGGAGGGACGATTGGCAAACCGGCATCCTGCAGAAGGCGAGCACCTCGATCACGCTCGGCAGCCGACAGCCAGCCAAGACGATAGGACATTTCCAACGCCATCACCGCTCCGGCGGCAACAGCCTCTCCATGCAACCAGACACCATAGCCCTGCTCGGTCTCGATCGCATGGCCGAAGGTATGGCCAAGATTGAGCGTCGCACGCACACCTGACTCGCGCTCATCAGCTCCGACCACACGCGCCTTGGCAACACACGAACGCTCGATTGCATAGGTCAACGCTGCCTGATCAAGGCAGAGCAATGCCGCCATGTTGGTTTCGAGCCAACCGAGAAATGGCTCATCGCAGATCAAACCGTACTTGATCACCTCGGCCAACCCGGCCGACAACTCCCGAGCCGGCAATGTAGACAGACTTGCGGTATCGATCAGAACGGCCTTGGGCTGATAGAAAGCGCCGACCATGTTCTTGCCCAGCGGATGATTGATGCCGGTCTTGCCGCCCACGGAAGAATCGACTTGCGAAAGCAGCGTCGTCGGCACTTGAATGAAATCAACACCTCGCTGATAGCAAGCCGCCGCAAAACCGGCCATGTCGCCAATGACACCACCGCCAAGCGCAATCACAGTGGTGCGCCTATCGTGACGAGCGGATAGAAGGCCGTCGAAGATCAGCTGTAGCGTTTCCCAGTTTTTGAAGGCCTCACCGTCAGGCAACACCACCGCGGCGATATTAAAGCCCTCCAGCGCCTGCTTCAGAGGCTGCAGATAGAGAGGTGCGACAGTTTCATTGGTCACTATCGCCACCTGTCGACCGGCAATGTGCCGAGCCAGCAACTCAGGGCGCGCCAGCAACCCACTACCGATATAGATGGGATAACTGCGCTCGCCGAGTTCAACGTGAAGAGTCTGCATGAGGCCCCCAGGATAAAAAGGGCTCTAGGATAACGCAGTTCGCCCCGTGCTTTAACGGGGCGACAAGGCTTCCAGACGCGAGAGAATTTCCTGAACGACCATCCGCGGCGGACGCTCGTCCGTTTCGATCACGACATCGGCGACCTCTCGATACAGAGGATCACGCATCGCCATCAGATCTCGCAGCACCTGCGCCGGATTGGCAGTGCGCAGCAAGGGCCTATTACGGTCACGCGAAGTCCGATCGATCTGCTGCTCAACGGACGTATGCAGATACACAACACGCCCGCCAGCGTGCAACGCTTGACGATTCGCTTCGCGCATCACTACACCGCCACCGGTTGCCAACACCAGGCCGTCCTGCGCAGAAAGCTCGGCGATCACCGCCTGCTCTCGCTCACGAAAGCCCTGCTCCCCCTCGACATCGAAGATCCAGGGGATATCAGCACCCGTGCGCTGCTCGATCTCCTTGTCGGAGTCCTTGAAAGGCAAACGCAGTTCTTTTGCAAGCAAACGCCCGATGGTGCTCTTTCCAGCTCCCATCGGGCCAATGAGGATTACATTCCGCACTTAGGTCATCGATTCACGGCAATGGCTTGAGTATTTAGGATACGCGGCGTCAGAAAGATAAGCAGCTCCGATTTTTGATCGGTGACCGAATCTCGACGAAATACTCTCCCGACGTACGGTAAATCGCCCAAGAACGGAACCTTATCAACTGTCTTCGACTGGGTATTGGAATAAACCCCCCCAATAACAATCGTCTCACCATCCGAAACAAGAACCTTAGCATTAACCTCATTCTTCTTAATTGGCGGAACACCTAAAACCGCATTATTGTAATCAGGCTCGTCCTTATTGACCTTCACCTCAATAATAATTCGGTTATCAGGCGTAATTTGCGGGGTCACTTCAAGAGCTAAGGCAGCCTCTTTAAATGAAACCGTGGTTGCCCCACTCGAACTTGCCTCCTGATATGGAACCTCAGTACCTTTGAGAATCTTGGCTGTTTCTTTGTCCGCTGTTACAACCTTTGGCTGAGAGACAATTTCACCATTACCAGTCTTCTCCATTGCAGAAAGCTCAAGATCGAGAATGGTATTATCAGTAACAAAACCGATACCTATGCCAGAGGTTCGATTAGCCACACCAAGATCAACGAAGGGGAAATTACCATTCGAGTCATCACCTGAATTCCCCCCCTCATCACCGCTATCATCGTTCCCATAACCGACCCACTTACCACCACCAAATACCTTCGTCCCCCCCCAACGCACACCCAAGGCCTTATCATAGTCAACGTTAGCCTCGACAATTCGAGCCTCAATCATGACTTGACGTACAGGTATATCTAACTGAGCAACAATTCGCCTCAACTCATCCAGCCGATCCTGAGTTTGATACGCAATAATGCTATTAGTGCGATCATCAACAGTAATTGACCCTCGATCACCGCCGCCCTCTTCAATGTTAGCAACCGACTGAAAGAGTGTAGCCATATCAGACGCCTTGGCGTAATTAACCTGAATCAGTTCTCTACGCAACGGCGCCAACTCCGCAATCTGCTTTTGCGACTCTAATTCCTGGCGTTCACGCGCAGCTATTTCATCCGCAGGAGCAACGAGTAAAACATTACCAATTTTTCGCTGAGCCAATCCCTTGGTCTTCAACACAAGATCCAGAGCCTGATCCCATGGCACATTCTGCAGTCGCAGAGTAATACTCCCAGATACCGTATCACTAGCCACAAGATTCAAATCAGTAAAATCTGCAATCAATTGCAAAACCGACCGAACGTCAATATCCTGAAAATTCAGCGATAACTTCTCGCCTGTATACGAGAAACGCTCGACCTTTCGGCGCTCTGCATCATCCTGGCTTAGAGGCTTCACACTCAAAGTCAGCTTATTCTCTGTCTGGTAGGCGAGATAGTCATAGAGCCCAACCGGCTCAATCACCACACTAGCCCCCCCATCCACGCTACTAGCACTAACAAATTGCACAGGAGTAGCAAAATCTTTTACATCCAGCCTTACACGCAAGGACTCAGGCAGCTGCGTTTTAGCAAAGTCAAGGCGGATTTTTCCACCCTGCTCTTGAATATTTGGGCTTACAGAAGAGTCGGAGAGGGTAATAACCACATTCCCTTCCCCCTGCTCACCCCGTTGAAAATCGATATTACTTACCGATTTACCAGCGGACACGCCTGCAGGCTGACGAGGAGCAGACAAAGGTTTCGCCATTGGAGTCGAAGCAGAGGCCACAGAACTTGCCGCCTCTGCAACACCGATCAGAACATAAAGATTGTTGCCCTCGACTCGAGTCGCATACGGCACAAGACTCATCAAGTTGACAATTAGACGGGTTCTATCCTTAGCCTCCACAAGGGTAACGCTTCGCGCATTACCCACTCCAAGCTCTCTATTCTTGGCACCAAGTTTATTGGATACGCCTGGCAAGTCGATGGCGATCCGTGCAGGCTGCTCAATTGTATAGCCGCGCGGTGCCACAACTGGCTCATCAAAGGCAAGCTTGAGCTCAACCCTATCCCCAGGCAAACTTGCTACATCTAGAGATTGTAGATTTGCGGCCAATAAAAAAGGAGACGATAGCGAAATCAACAATGCAACGCTGAAACGCGACAGGGAGCTATTCATTCTCATATTCCGCCGGACAGACTGAGTAGTTATATTCATTATATACATACCGCCCCTTCAAGAGCGCTCCTTAAGGGAGAGGCTTCGCGGCCGTTCAAGCCACCCCCCCTCACCATCAGGAACAATTTCCATTACATCCACTTTCGAACCATCAATAGATGTAATACGACCATGATTCCGCCCAAGATAGTCACCAACCCTCACTCGATGAACTCCTCCTGCTCCACTGACAAGAGCAGAAAGGCCTGAAGCGTTCCCCAAAGTCCCCACCATTTCAAAAGTCTCGATATTGAAACCTTCTAAAAATTGCTTAATTCGACCCTCATCAGGCTTAACCTCCTGAGAACCTTTCTGTCGACTTACCATATCAACCTTAACTGGCGGCTGAAATGGACTGCGCAACGACGCAGCGCGGTAAGTAAAACTTTCATACGGCTGAAATTTGGGCAAAGGCTCTATGGAGCCTTTGGGGCGCGCGCGCACCTCGTCCATGTAAGACTGTAGATCCGAAAATCCATTATCTGAACCACACCCTGACAGAACAAAAAGGCTAAAAATAAAGAGCAAAGGAGATCGCATCATTACTGAACACCCTTGTCATTATATCTATAAGTCTTGGCCAGAATATGCATACTAAGAGCACTCCCACCTTCGGACTTGACAGGAGTCAACTCAAAGTCATGCAAAGTCACAATTCGAGGCAAACTGGCGACCCCACTCACAAAAGTCGCTAAATCATGGTATGCACCAGTAACTTTTATCTCGATTGGCAACTCTATATAAAATTGCTGCACGACCTCAGGAAGAAGCTTGATTTCCTCAAATTCCAAACCACTACCCAAACCAGTACGGGTAATATCTTCCAGCAGCCCTGGAACCTCCGTATCGCTTGGCAACTGACGAAGAAGAGCACCAAAGGAAACTTCCATTTCCTTCATCTGCTCTTTGTAGGCTTCCAGGTTCGCGGCTTGAAAAGCTTTAGTAGAAAACTGCTCCTTAAGAGTCTGCTCTTCCTGCTGGCGCTGCTCCAAAATACTTTGCAAATCTTTCAAGTGAAAATTATAGCCAAGCCCTAAAACAACTATCAGTAGCAATAGACCTGCAATGAATTTGACTGCCCCCGGCCAAGATCCCACATTATTGAGATCAAGATCATTCAGATCGACACTACGCAGGCTTTCCAGAGAGTCTCGAATGCTCATTTCCCGGCCTCCGCTTTCTCGTGATCAGGCTGAGTCTGTTGAACGTTCAGTTGAAACACGTTTGCCTGATCCAAGGCGCCTGCCGTGACAGCTTTCACCTCAGTCAAATTAGGAGCGGTTAACCACTCCGAACTATCCAAGTTACGCATAAGGTTCGAGACGCGATTATTCGACTCTGCAGCACCAACAATGGCGATATTTTTATCAGCCATTTTGACGCTGGTGAAATACACACCATCCGGCAGCGTTCTCACTAACTGATCAAATACCCGACCGATGATCGGCCGGTTACCCTGCAAGTCCTGGATGATTTTCATACGCTCTAGTAATTGCTGCCTACGTGTGCGCAGCTCGCTAATCTCCTGAATTCGAGCATCAAGAACAGCAATCTCCTTCTTAACGAAGTCATTGCGTGCAGTTTGATTATCAATCGCCGCGCTAAGCATCTGATCGCCGAGAAATACGAGGCCTGCTGCAACAACGAGGACACCGACGAGACTGACCAGAAAACGCTGTTTACGCTGTTCGCGCAGCTGTTCGCGCCAAGGAAGTAGGTTGATCCGCGCCATCAGTCGAAACTCCTCATCGCCAGACCACAGGCAATCATCAGTGCCGGCGCATCACTGGCCAGCGCACCGGCATTGACCTTGCCGCTCAGCGCCATATCGGCGAAGGGGTTGGCCACAAGTGTCTGCGTACCAATCTTCTGCTGAATCAGCCGATCGAGATCAGGAATGGATGCGGTACCACCAGCCAGCAAGATGTAGTCAACATCATTGAATTGCCCAGCGGCGAAGAAGAACTGTAACGAGCGAGAAACCTGCTGAACGACAGCTTCTTTGAACGGTTGCAAAACCTCACTGTCGTAGTCATCCGGAAGACCACCTTGTTTCTTGGCAAGCCCGGCTTCTTCCACGGACAGGCCATAACGACGCTGAATCTCTTCGGTCAATTGCTTACCGCCGAAGAGCTGCTCGCGGGTATAGATGGTGCGGCCGTTATGCAGCACGCTCAGGGTGGTCATGGTGGCGCCGATGTCGACCACAGCAACGGTCAGCTCGTCGTGACCAGCGCCCAGTTGAGCCTCGAGCAGGTCATAGGCACGCTCCAGCGCATAGGCCTCGACGTCGACAACTTTGGCGGTGAGTCCCGCAAGCGCCAGTGCAGCCTCGCGAACCTCGACGTTTTCCTTACGGCAGGCCGCCAGCAGTACTTCGACACGCTCAGGATTGCGCGGTGCGGGGCCTTGCACCTCGAAGTCGATGGCAACTTCTTCCAGCGGGTAGGGGATGTACTGGTCGGCTTCGATCTTCAGCTGGTTTTCCAGATCATCATCGGAAAGGCCAGCTTCCATCTCGATGGTCTTGGTGATTACCGCAGACCCAGCCACGGCCACAGCCGCAGTCTTGACGCCAGATTTGGCCTTGGCCAGAACCCGTGACAGCGCCTGCCCGACCCCCTCGAGCTCGGCGATGTTCTTCTCGACCACTGCATTCGGCGGAAGCGGTTCGACTGCGTAAGCCTCTACCTTGTAGCGGCTTCCCGAGCGACTCAATTCCAGGAGCTTGACCGAAGTCGAGCTGATATCGATCCCCAGCAGCGTATTCGCTTTCTTAGTGAAGAGCCCTAGCACGACCGTTTTCCTATTGGCATCCGCGACTTACGGACTATTTATGTTTTTCCACATTAAATATCAGTCTTGACAGAAGCGCAAATGGCTCCCCGGGAAAAAAAACGCTTATAATGTGATCAGCTTTTCCCTTTTAGCCTCGGCTCCTGCTTAACTCATTCTTTTACTTGGAATTCCGAACATTTTGATACGCCTGCTGAAGTTCTTCTGGTGGTCTTGCGTTGCCGTTTTCTGTGGGCTATTGCTCAGTTTGAGCGGCGCGTTTCTTTATCTTAGCCCGACCCTTCCTTCCGTCGAGTCGCTGCGCCAGGTACAGCTACAGATCCCCCTGCGCGTCTACAGCAGCGATGCCAAGCTGATCGCCGAATTTGGCGAAATGCGCCGCTCCCCCATTCGCTTCGACGAAATCCCCAAGGAATTCATCAGCGCCCTGCTCGCAGCAGAAGACGATAATTTCGCTAATCATTATGGCGTCGATGTGACCAGCCTGATGCGCGCTGCCACGCAATTATTGAAGAGCGGCCAGATTCAGAGCGGCGGCAGCACCATCACCATGCAGGTGGCGAAGAACTTCTTCCTCACCAGCGAGCGCAGCTTCTCGCGCAAGGCCACTGAAATTCTCCTGGCTCTGCAGATCGAACGCGAGTTGAGCAAGGATGAAATCCTTGAGCTCTACGTGAACAAGATCTACCTGGGCAACCGCGCCTACGGCATCGAGGCTGCCGCTCAGGTGTATTACGGCAAATCGATCCGCGACCTGAACCTGGCGCAGATGGCGATGATCGCCGGTCTGCCGAAAGCCCCCTCGCGCTACAACCCGTTGGTCAACCCGACACGCGCCAAAGAGCGCCGCGACTGGATCCTCGGTCGCCTGTATCGCCTTGGCCGCATCGACCAAGCCACCTACGAGAGCGCACTGGCCGAGGTGGTTGACGCCCGCCACCATGTTCCAGCCCCAGAGCTCAGCGCACCTTATATAGCCGAGATGGCACGCGCCGAAATAGTCGGACGCTACGGCAGCGAGGCCTACACCGAAGGTTTCAATGTCACCACGACGGTTCCCAGCCACTTGCAGGAAGTGGCCAATGCCGCGCTACGCGAAGGACTGATCAGCTACGACCAGCGCCACGGCTATCGCGGCCCGGAGAGCCGCTTGCCCGGCATGACGCGCGAGACCTGGCTCAGCGAGCTGAGCAAGTTCCGCTCCATAGGTGGGCTGGAACCCGCTGTCGTCTCTCAGGTAGAGAAAAGCGGCATTCTGGTACTGACTCGTAACGGCGAAGAACAAGCCGTTTCCTGGGACAGCATGAAATGGGCGCGCCCCTTCCTCAATACCAATAGCCTGGGCCCTCGTCCGCAACAGCCGGCGGACGTCACTCAAGTCGGCGACATCGTGCGCGTGCAACGTCAGGAAGATGGCAGCCTGCGCTTCATGCAGGTGCCGGCCGCGCAAAGCGCCCTGGTCTCACTCGACCCTTACAGCGGAGCGATCCAGGCACTGGTTGGCGGTTTCTCCTTCGACCAAAGCAACTACAACCGCGCCGTACAGGCCAAGCGCCAACCCGGCTCCAGCTTCAAGCCCTTCGTCTATAGCGCCGCACTGGATAACGGTTACACGGCGTCGACGCTGGTCAACGATGCGCCAATCATCCTCTCCGACGATTACCTGTCGCAGAAATGGCGACCAAAGAACGACAACAACACCTTCCTCGGCCCGATCCGCCTGCGCGAAGCCCTGTACAAATCGCGCAACCTGGTCTCGATCCGCCTGCTGCAAGACATGGGCATCGACCGTAGCCTGCGCTACATCGAGCGCTTCGGCTTCGCCCCGCAAGATCTGCCGCGCAACCTCTCTCTAGCCCTGGGCACCGCCAGCCTGACCCCGATGGAAATTGCCGAAGGCTGGGCCACGTTCGCCAATGGTGGCTACAAGATCGAGCCTTACCTGATCGAACGCATCGATGATCGCAATGGCAAACCGCTGTTCCGCGCCAACCCGGCTCGCGTGCCAGGCAGTGCGCCGACCGAGGAGAACGCCAACCTCGCCGTCAACACGACCGATGAGTTGCCACTGGAGGAACCCAAAGTCGCCGAGCAGATCATCGACGAGCGCACCGCCTACATCATGACCAGCATGCTGCAGGACGTGATCAAGCGTGGTACCGGCCGACGCGCCCTCGCCCTTGGTCGCAATGACCTGGCAGGCAAGACCGGCACCACCAACGAGTCGAAGGACAGCTGGTTCTCTGGCTACAACGCCGATTATGTGACCACTGTCTGGGCGGGCTTCGATCAGCCGGAAAGCCTGGGTCGCCATGAGTATGGCGGCACTGTGGCACTGCCGATCTGGATGAACTACATGGGCGCTGCACTCAAGGATCGCCCTAACCACCTGCCGAAAGAACCCAAGGGTTTGCTGACGCTGCGAGTCGATCCGGTCAGCGGTCGCGCTGCCAGCCCCGGCACTCCAGATGCCTATTTCGAGCTGTTCAAGAGCGAGGATTCGCCACCGCCCATGAGCGAGTTCGAACCTGGCATGGGGGCACCCGGCAGCCCACTGCCTGCCGACGAGATGGCACCGATCGATCTGTTCTGACTCAGCGCAGACAATAAAAAACCCGCCTAGGCGGGTTTTTTATTGCATCCAGCGGCTTAGCCGTTGAACACCTCATCCACCGAATTCAGCGGATAGTGCTTCGGATACGGCAGAGTCGCCACGCCGGATTCGATGGCAGCCTTGGCCACGGCATCGCAAACGACGTTGATCAGACGCTGATCCATCGGTTTCGGAATGATGTACTCGCGACCGAACTCCAGCTTGATACCGCCGTAGGCGTCGCAGACATCCTGCGGCACCGGCAGCTTGGCCAGGTCACGCAGGGCCAGGGCTGCAGCAATCTTCATTTCTTCGTTGATGCGAGTAGCGCGAACATCCAGCGCCCCACGGAAAATGAAGGGGAAGCCCAGTACGTTGTTGACCTGGTTCGGGTAGTCGGAACGACCAGTGGCCATGATCACGTCATTACGAGTGGCATGCGCCAGCTCGGGGCTGATTTCCGGATCCGGGTTGGAGCACGCGAAGACGATCGGGTTGGCCGCCATGCGCTTGAGGTCTTCAGCGCTCAGCAGGTTGGCGCCAGACAGACCGACGAATACATCGGCACCGTCGAGGGCGTCGGACAGGCTGCGTTTGTCGGTTTCGCTAGCGAACACGGCCTTGTACTGGTTCAGGTCGTCACGACCAGCGTGGATCACGCCCTTACGGTCGATCATGAAGATATTCTCGACCTTGGCACCCATGCTCACCAGCAGCTTCATGCAGGAGATGGCAGCTGCACCGGCGCCCAGGCAGACGATCTTCGCCTCTTCCAGAGTCTTACCGGCGATTTCCAGGGCATTGAGCATGCCAGCCGCGGTGACGATGGCGGTACCATGCTGGTCATCGTGGAATACCGGGATGTCGCACTGCTCGATCAGCGCGCGCTCGATCTCGAAGCACTCAGGCGCCTTGATATCTTCCAGGTTGATGCCACCGAAGGTGATGGAGATGCGCTTGACGGTGTCGATGAAGGCCTGCGGGCTTTCAGCGTCGACTTCGATGTCGAACACGTCGATGCCAGCGAAGCGCTTGAACAGTACACCTTTACCTTCCATTACCGGCTTGGAAGCCAGTGGGCCGAGGTTACCCAGGCCGAGGATGGCAGTACCGTCGGAAATTACGGCGACCAGGTTGCCCTTACCGGTATAGCGGTAGGCCAGTTCGGCATCGCGAGCGATCTCGCGTACCGGTTCGGCTACGCCTGGGCTGTATGCGAGGGACAGGTCGCGGGCAGTGGCAGTGGCTTTGGTCAGCTCGACACTCAGCTTACCGGGACGGGGCTGAGCGTGATATTCGAGAGCGGCTGTTTTTAGATCGGACATAGTGGCATTTCCGCTTTTATGAGGCTTGTTGAACGGGCGCGGCCGAGGATACGCAAGTTGTATACAGCTGCACAAGACAGCTTGGTCGCTATCGGACTGCACGGCCAGAGCCGCTTATAGCCAATTTTGTAGTTTTACTACAAGCCATTAGCGGAGGATTTTCAGCCACTCACCCGCCTTCGGCTCGCCACTTGGGTAGAGATTATTGAGCAGTCGCAGCTGCCCTTCTGCACCGCTTTGCAACGGACTTTCCTTGGCCAGCGCGGCCATGGTTTGCCCGCCCTTGGCGCGCGTCGTGTGCAGGCGCACCGGCTCAGCCAGCTTGCGCTCCTCGGCCTTGAGCGGACGGAAACTGCGGATGACCGACAGGAAACGCTCGTCTTCGGTTTCCAGTGATGCCTGCCCTTTCAAACCGGCCACGAACAGGTACGCTCCGTCGCCACGATAGATCACCGCCACTCGCCTGGCCGACTGTCCCTGCAACACTGCGGTGTAGCCCTGCAGCGAACCCAGGCGTAGCTCTTCGCCCGCCACCAGGCGCTGGTTGCCAGCGCGCTTGCGCAGGTATTCAGCCGGTGTCAGTGCCTTGTCGGCCGCCTCCAGAGTCATGGCGATGAAAGCCTGTTCGTCCTCGGTGTGACCAATCAGCACATCAGGACGGTTGACCAGTTGCCAACCCTGCGGATAGCTCAGGGTGAAATCCAGCGGACCGTGATAGAAACTCCGTCCACGACGAATGCCACTGTCGGCCGAGTCGCCGAACACCAAGCCATCGATCATTTGCATGAAGGTGTCACGCCCCACTTCCTGGGAGCCGCCGACCAGCGCCTGGGCAGGGCCGATCACTTCTTTCAGGCGCCGGTCGTTGTCCGGGTGGGTATTGAACAAACCGTGGTAGCCGCCTGCAGGCTGTGCCTCGCCGCGCGCGGCCGCCTGATCACGCGCGAAGTCTTCCTGATTCTTCAGAACGCGCACCACCTCGATCATCGCCTGCGGGTCATAGCCGCCGCGCGCCAGGTATTGAGCCCCGAGGCCGTCGGCCTCCAGCTCCATATCACGGCCGTAGCCACGGACGAAGGCATTGCCCATCACACTGGTCAGATCGCCGAGCGCGCCTACACCCGTGCCAATGGCCGCCGCCTGTCCCAGCAAGCCCCAGGCCGTGGATTGGCTTTGCTGGCGCACGCTGTGGCGCGCCGTGACGTGGCCGACCTCATGACCAAGCACCGCTGCCAGCTCAGCCTCGGAGTTGAGATACGCCAGCAGGCCACGATGGATATAGATGTAGCCACCGGGCAATGCGAAAGCGTTGACATCAGGACTATCGACCAGAGTGAACACGTAGTTCAGTTGATTGCGGTGACTGGCACGCGCCACCCGCTCGCCAACGCGCTGGATATAAGCCTGCAGCTTGGCGTCGTTGTAGCGCGGATTTTCCTTGGCGATTTCCTGGTTGTAGCGGGCACCGAGATCCAGCTCCTGGCGCTCGCTCATCATCACGAAGTCGTTGCGGCCAGTGGCCGGATTGACCGCACAACCGGCCAACCACGAGAACACCAGGCCAGCCACGAGAACACGCATCATCGAACCACCTCCAACATCGCCGGATCGGTAATCGGCAGCATCCAGCGTGCCTGTCCGGATTTCAAGCCACCGCGACGCTGGCGATCGATGACCCAGCCACGCGCCTCCACTTGCCGCCCTTCGAGCTGCTGCAAAGCGCGTACATCGAACTCACCAAGCAACTCAGGCGCCACCCGAAGCACCCGACCGCCATCGAGATCAATCCAGAGACCACCCCGATTGCGCTGTACGCTGGCAACGCGCCCGCCGAGCAAAGCGAAGCCACCACTGCGTAGCTGACCAGCCGTCTTCAGCTGCTCGTCGCGCCACAAGCCGAGGTGCTTGCTGCGGGCCTGGCGCTCGGCCGCCGTGTGGCAGCGCACCAGCTCGTTATTGGGAGCCACGGCCACCATGAAGCCCAGCCCTTCGGCCAGCAGCTGCGCTTCGAGGTTACGCCCCTGACGATCATAAAGATGGGCCAGCGTGCGCCCGTAACGATCCTTGCGCTGCTTGCCGTAGAGCAGGCCGACACGCCCGTCACTGGCATCGACCAGCGCCTGTAGGCGGCGCTTGGACTGCACGGCGAAAGGCTCGTCGCTGCGCCCCTTGCGCCCCAGCTCAGGCGCATTGATGCCGATCAAACGAATGCTGCGCCCGTCGACCAGACGCACGGTGTCGCCATCGACCACCTGGCGCACGGCGACTTGGGCAAGATCTGCACGCAGCGGGCAGAATGCCTGGGCCAGCTCGACACACAGCAGAGAAACGAAAAAGGCGCCCACCAGGGACGCCTTTTTCAGTATCACGGAGTGGCGCATGCCAGATTCCGTTTTCGTTCGGTCGCTTACTTGGCGCCGAATACGCCGAAACGCTGCTTGAAGCGATCGATACGGCCGCCGGTGTCCAGCACTTTCTGCTTACCGGTGTAGAACGGGTGGCACTCGGAGCAAACGTCGAGGCTCAGGTTCTTGCCCAGGGTGGAGCGGGTCTTGATCACGTTACCGCAGGAGCAGGTAGCATCGATTTCGACGTAGTTCGGATGGATATCGGCTTTCATGGTGCTTTCCTCGGGGTAGTCGTGCCGCCACCCGACCAATGTCAGGCACCGCACAGAAATAGGCCGCGCATCTTACCAGACGCGTACAGCGATGCAAGCCACGCAAGGCGCCGGCCGTCGCGTGCTAAGATCGCCCGCCTGTCAATGGAGCTTCTGGCTTGCCCGACCTGATCCTGCGCCTCGCCCTGCCCTCGCCGCTGCGCCGCCTGTTCGACTACCGCGCCCCAGCCGGCGTGCCACGCAGCGCGCTACAACCTGGCGTGCGCCTGCGCGTGCCCTTTGGCCGGCGCGAGATGATCGGGGTACTGGTGGAGACCGACACGCAGAGCGAGGTGCCGGCTGACAAGCTCAAACCGGCTCTGGAGCTGCTCGACGCCCGCACACCGCTTCCGGCGG
The DNA here is from genome assembly GCF_014109765.1 of Pseudomonas berkeleyensis. Lineage (NCBI taxonomy): Bacteria > Pseudomonadati > Pseudomonadota > Gammaproteobacteria > Pseudomonadales > Pseudomonadaceae > Pseudomonas > Pseudomonas berkeleyensis. The sequence continues at coordinate 614,942 of NZ_CP059139.1, read as the reverse complement.
CGCTGTTCAAGCTGTGCCTGTGGACAGCTCAGTATTACCAGCACAGCCTCGGCGACACGCTGAGCTGGGCACTGCCCGTGCTGCTGCGCCAGGGCGAACCTGCCGAGACCCGCCAGGAGCGCTATTGGCTGGTCAATGCCGGTGCAAGTGTCGACGACCCGCGCCTCGCCCGCGCACCGCGCCAGCGCGACGCACTCAAGGCGCTGGCACAACACCCGCATGGCGTGGCTCACGGCCTGCTCAGCCAGTTGCAACTCAATCGCGACAGTTTGCAGTTGCTGCATGAAAAGGGCCTGGTACGAGTCGAGGTGCGCCGTACCCAACCCCATGCGAAACCGGCGCACTGGCTGGCACAGCCTGAACTACCACTGAACGGCGAACAACGCGCCGCAGTGAATGCCGTGGCATCGGGCTGGAACCAGTTCAATGCCTTTCTGCTCGCCGGTATCACCGGCAGCGGCAAGACCGAGGTCTACCTGCAACTGATCCATCAGTGCCTGCAGGCCGGTAAGCAGGCGCTGGTACTGATCCCCGAGATCAACCTCGGCCCGCAGACCTTCGACCGCTTCGCGCGTCGCTTCAACGCACGCATCGCCCTGCTGCATTCGGCAGTCAACGACCGCGAACGCCTGGACGCCTGGCTGGCGGCACGCGATGGCGAGGCCGACATCATCATCGGTACACGCTCGGCACTGTTCACGCCGATGAAGAATCCGGGACTGATCATCGTCGACGAAGAACACGACGCCTCCTATAAACAGCAGGAAGGCCTGCGCTACCACGCCCGCGATCTGGCGCTGGTACGCGCACGCCAGGAAGACGTGCCGATCGTGCTCGGCTCGGCCACGCCCTCGCTGGAAAGCCTGCACAACGCCCACAGCGGCCGCTACGCCCTGCTCAAGCTGACCCAACGTGCCGGCGGCGCCAGCCAGCCACGCTTCCTGCGCCTGGATGTGAAAAGCCGGCCGCTGGACTCGGGCATATCCGGGCCGATGCAGCAGGCCATCGCCCAGACCCTGGCGGCCGGCCAGCAGGTGCTGGTGTTCCTCAATCGCCGCGGTTTCGCCCCGACCCTGCTCTGCCACGACTGCGGCTGGCTATCGGAATGCCCGCGCTGCGACGCCCGCATGACCGTGCATCAGCGCTATCAGGAACTGCGCTGCCACCACTGCGGCCACGTCGAACGTCAGCCGAGCAACTGCCCCAAATGCCAGCACGTCGACCTGCGCCCGGTCGGCGCAGGCACCGAACGCGCAGAGGAACGCCTGGCCGTGCTGTTCCCCGACTACCCGGTGCTGCGCATCGACCGCGACAGTACCTCGCGAAAAGGCGCGATGGATCGTCTGTTCGCCACCATCAACAAAGGCGAACCGTGCATCCTGGTCGGCACCCAGATGCTCGCCAAGGGGCACCACTTCCCGCGGGTCACGTTGGTCTCCATCCTCGATGCCGACGGCGGCCTGTTCTCCGCCGACTTCCGCGCCAGCGAACGCATGGCACAGCTGATCGTCCAGGTCGCTGGCCGCGCCGGGCGTGCCGAGGAACCCGGCAAGGTGATCATCCAGAGCCACCTGGCCGACCATCCGCTATTGGTTCAGCTCACCGAACAAGGCTACTTCGCCTTCGCCGAGCAGGCCCTGAGCGAGCGTCGGGCTGCCGGGTTGCCGCCGTTTTGTCACCTGGCATTGCTGCGCGCCGAGGCGCACAAGCCGGGCCAGGCCGAAGGTTTTCTCGACGAAGCCTGCCATGAAGCCGAGTTGCTGCTGAACGAACTTGGCCTTTCCGGCATCGAACTGCTCGGCCCAGTGCCGGCCCCGATGGAACGCCGCGCCGGCCGCTTCCGCGCGCAGCTACTGGTTCAGGGCAATGCCCGCGCAGCGCTGCACCGCCTGCTCACGCCCTGGCTGCATGCCCTGGAGCAGATGCCCAGCGGTCGCGCGGTACGCTGGTCGCTGGACGTCGACCCTATCGACCTGTTCTGAACTGCATGCCGGCTTTTGTAGGAACGAGCGTCGCAAGCGAACTCCGGCAGTCCGTAGGGTGGGCCGGGCGGCGTCCCGCTTCAGCCCACCAACAGCGGCCAGCCTTGGTGGGCTGAAGCCCACCCTACCCACTAAACGCAGCACGCTTTTCCTTGCCGCTTGTGGCCTACAGCTTGCCGCTGCTTTTATAATGCGCAGTTTTCGACTAAAGCCCCCGGGCCAACCGAGCCGACCATGAAAGACAGTATTCGCCACCTGATCCAGCAAGCCCTCGACCGCCTCGCCGCCGATGGCGTGCTGCCTGCAGGCCTGACGCCGGCCATCCAGGTGGAGAACACCAAGGACAAGAGCCACGGCGACTTCGCCAGCAACATCGCCATGATGCTGGCCAAGCCGGCCGGCATGAAACCGCGCGACCTGGCCGAGAAACTGATCGCCGCACTGCCGGTCGACGCGCAGATCAGCAAGGTCGAGATCGCCGGCCCAGGCTTCCTCAACTTCTTTCAGAACAGCGATGCCCTGGCTCAGCGCCTGGAAGCGGCCCTGGCCGACGAACACCTCGGCGTGCGCAAGACCGGCGCCAAGCAGCGCGTGGTCATCGACCTGTCCTCGCCGAACCTGGCCAAGGAAATGCACGTCGGCCACCTGCGCTCGACCATCATCGGCGACGGCGTGGCACGCGTGCTGGAGTTCCTCGGCGATGAGGTAATCCGCCAGAATCACGTGGGCGACTGGGGCACCCAGTTCGGCATGCTGCTGGCCTTCATGGAAGAGAATCCGGCAGCCGCCGAAAGCGAGCTGGCCGACCTCGAAGGTTTCTACCGCGCCGCCAAGAAGCGCTTCGACGATTCCCCCGAATTCGCCGACCGTGCCCGCGAACTGGTCGTTCAGCTGCAGGCCGGCGACGCCCAGTGCCTGAAACTCTGGCACCGCTTCAACGACATCTCCCTGTCGCACTGCCAGAAGGTCTACGACCGCCTCGGCGTCAAACTGGGCATGGCCGACGTCAAGGGCGAAAGCGCCTACAACGCCGAATTGCCGGGCATCGTCCAGGCCCTGCGCGACAAGGGCCTGCTGACCGAGGACAACGGCGCGCAGTGTGTCTTCCTCGACGAATACCAGAACGCCGAAGGCAACCCGCTGCCGGTTATCGTGCAGAAAGCCGGTGGCGGCTACCTCTACGCCACCACCGACCTGGCCGCCATGCGCTACCGCAGCGAAGTGCTGAAGGCCGACCGCGTGCTGTACTTCGTCGACCAGCGCCAGGCCCTGCACTTCCAGATGGCCTTCGAAGTGGCGCGCCGCGCCGGCTTCGTCCATGCCGGCATGCAATTGGAGCACATGGGTTTCGGCACCATGAACGGCGCCGACGGCCGTCCGTTCAAGACCCGCGACGGCGGCACGGTGAAGCTGATTGATCTGCTCGACGAAGCCGAACAGCGTGCCTATGCGCTGGTCAAGGCGCTCAACGAGAGCAAAGGCATCGTCCTCGAAGAGGACGAGCTGCGCCAGATCGCCCGCGCCGTGGGCATCGGCGCGGTGAAATACGCTGACCTGTCCAAGCACCGCACTAGCGACTACAGCTTCAATTTCGAGTTGATGCTCAGCTTCGAGGGCAACACCGCACCCTACCTGCTGTACGCCTACACCCGCGTGGCCGGCGTGTTCCGCAAGCTGGGCAAGGGCGTCGACGAAATCGGTGGCGAAATCCAGCTGGTCGCCGAACAGGAGCAGGCCCTGGCCGCCAAGCTCGCCCAGTTCGGAGAAGTGCTCGGCAACGTTGCCGACAAAGGTACGCCGCACACCCTGTGCACCTACCTCTATGATCTGGCCGGGCTGTTCTCCAGCTTCTACGAGAACTGCCCGATCCTCACCGCCGAAGAGCAAGCCACCCAGCAGAGCCGCCTGCGCCTGGCCGCCCTGACCGGCCGCACGCTCAAGCAGGGCCTGGAGCTGCTCGGCCTGGAAACCCTGGAGCGGATGTAAATGGCTGCGCGCAAGAAGCCGGCACCGAAACGCGGCGCCAGTCGCTATCAGGCCCCGGCGAAGAAGCCGGTACCGGGTTGGATCTGGCTCGCCTGCGGCCTGGTGATCGGCGGCTTTTTCGTGTTTCTGTTCAGCCTTGAGCCCGGCCGTGACGAGATCAAGCGCGACAAGACCGAGCAGGTGCGCAGCACCAAGCCCGAGCCGAAGCCAACGCAGCCCGAGCCGAGCAGGCCCAAGTACGATTTCTACACACTGCTGCCGGAATCCGAGGTGATCCTGCCGCAGGCGCTGGAGGAAACACCGCCGCCTGCACCAACGCCAAAGCCGGTCACTCCCGAAGAGGCGGCCAAGATCGACGCTGCACGCGCCGAGGCGGCGCTCAACGGTGAAGTACCACCGCCCGCTCCGCCAGTCATCGCCTCAGCGCAGGTCGCACCGGTCACCACCCAGTTCTTCCTGCAGGCGGGTTCGTTCCCCAGCAAGGACAAGGCCGAGAGCATGCGCGCGCAAATCCTCTTGCTCGGGCAGAACGTGCGGGTCGAGTCCGGCACGGTATCGGACAAGACCTGGCACCGCGTACTGGTTGGCCCATTCGCCAGTCGTGAGCAACTGGCCGGAGCGCAGAAGAGCCTGGCTGCCGGCGGCTTCAGCAACCTGCTGTTACAGCAGCGTCAGGTACGCTGATCGGCGTTTTCCCCGCCGTCGGTTGAAAAGCCGCGGCGGGCACCCCATCTGAGAGTTCATCCGGGCAATTCGCCCCGCTGCGTGGAGACTCTCCCCTTGACCACCATCGTTTCAGTCCGCCGCCACGGCAAGGTCGTCATGGCCGGTGACGGCCAGGTTTCCCTCGGCAACACCGTGATGAAAGGCAACGCCAAGAAAGTCCGTCGCCTGTACCACGGTCAGGTACTGGCCGGTTTTGCCGGTGCCACCGCCGACGCCTTCACCCTGTTCGAACGCTTCGAAGGCCAGCTTGAGAAACATCAGGGCCACCTGGTGCGTGCTGCGGTCGAACTGGCCAAGGACTGGCGTACCGATCGCAGCCTGAGCCGCCTGGAAGCCATGCTGGCAGTGGCCAACAAGGACGCCTCGTTGATCATCACCGGCAACGGCGACGTGGTCGAACCCGAAGAAGGCCTGATCGCCATGGGTTCCGGCGGCAACTTCGCCCAGGCCGCGGCGCGCGCCCTGCTGATGAAGACGGATCTGTCCGCCCTCGAAGTGGCACAAACCGCACTGGGCATCGCTGGCGACATCTGCGTGTTCACCAACCATCATCAGACCATCGAGGAACTGGACGCTGCCGAGTAGCGTCCACTGCCTCAGAACCTGTTCCCGATGCGGCAGAACAGGTTCTTACAGTTTTCCGATAGCGAGCCAAATTCCATGTCCATGACGCCCCGCGAGATCGTCCACGAACTCAACCGCCATATCATCGGCCAGGACGACGCCAAACGCGCCGTCGCCATCGCCCTGCGCAACCGCTGGCGGCGCATGCAACTGCCTGCCGACCTGCGCCAGGAAGTGACGCCGAAGAACATCCTGATGATCGGCCCGACCGGCGTCGGCAAGACCGAGATCGCCCGTCGCCTGGCCAAGCTGGCCAATGCGCCGTTCCTGAAAGTCGAAGCGACCAAGTTCACCGAGGTCGGCTATGTCGGCCGTGACGTCGAATCGATCATCCGCGACCTGGCCGATGCCGCGGTGAAGATGCTCCGCGAGCAGGAAATCACCAAGGTGCGTCATCGCGCCGAAGATGCCGCCGAAGAGCGCATCCTCGACGCCCTGCTACCGCCAGCCCGCCAGGGTTTCGGCGACGAGCCGGTGCGCAGCGAGGATTCCAACACCCGCCAACTGTTCCGCAAGCGCCTACGCGAAGGTCAGCTGGACGACAAGGAAATCGACATCGAAGTCGCCGAGTCGCCCATGGGTGTGGAAATCATGACCCCTCCGGGCATGGAAGAAATGACCAACCAGCTGCAGAACCTGTTCTCCAGCATGGGCAAGGGCAAGAAGAAATCCCGCAAGCTCAAGGTCGCCGACGCCCTCAAGCTGGTGCGCGACGAAGAAGCCGCACGCCTGGTCAACGAGGAAGAACTCAAGGCCCGCGCCCTGGAAGCGGTCGAGCAGCACGGCATCGTGTTCATCGATGAGATCGACAAGGTGGCCAAGCGCGGCAATACCGGTGGCGCCGACGTATCCCGTGAGGGCGTGCAGCGCGACCTGCTGCCGCTGATCGAGGGTTGCACGGTCAACACCAAGCTGGGCATGGTCAAGACCGACCACATCCTGTTCATCGCATCGGGCGCCTTCCACCTGGCCAAGCCGAGCGACCTGGTGCCGGAACTGCAAGGCCGCCTGCCGATCCGTGTCGAACTCAAGGCGCTGAGCCCGCAGGATTTCGAGCGCATCCTAACCGAGCCGCACGCTTCGCTCACCGAGCAGTACAGCGCGCTGCTGCAGACCGAAGGCCTGAACATCGCGTTCACCGAAGACGGCATCAAGCGTCTGGCCGAGATCGCCTGGCAGGTCAACGAGAAGACCGAGAACATCGGTGCCCGTCGCCTGCACACCCTGCTCGAGCGTCTGCTGGAAGAGGTTTCCTTCAGCGCCGGCGACCTGGCCGGTCAGCAGAACGGCGAGCCGATCCGCATCGACGCGACCTACGTCAACGGCCACCTCGGCGAGCTGGCGCAGGACGAAGACCTGTCGCGTTATATCCTGTAAGCCCAGGAGCACGATCCAGTCGCCGCTGGCCGGCGTCATTCTGTAGGAGCGGTTGGGCGGCATTCCGCTTCAGCCGCGATATTCGCGGATAAATCCGCTCCTACAGGACGGTGCAATCACTCACCTGGGCGTAGCGCCTGAAAAGATCACGGAAATCAGCCATGCCCATCCCCAGCGCGATCAAACTGCACAAGGCCTCGAAAACCCTGGAGCTGCGCTATGGCGAGCAGAGCTATCAGCTCAGTGCCGAATTCCTCCGCGTGCATTCGCCCTCGGCCGAGGTACAGGGGCATGGCAAACCCATCCTGCAGACGGGCAAGCTCAACGTCGGCCTCGAGCGCATCGAACCGGCTGGCAACTACGCACTGAAACTGTGCTTCGACGACGGCCATGACAGCGGCCTGTTCACCTGGGAATACCTGTACGAACTGGCCACACGCCAGGACGCGCTGTGGGCCGACTATCTGGCCGAACTCAGCGCTGCCGGAAAATCTCGCGACCCCAGCGAGTCAGTCGTCCGCCTGATGCTCTGAACCGTGGCAAAAGCCTCGTCGCAGAGCGTCCGCCCTCCACACATGCAGTCACGTTAGCGACAGTTAGAGCGCGTTTTCTAATCTATCGCGGCATACTCCTGCGCCATCGAGCAGCTTGCTTAACTTCAAAAACTCGGGTAACCAAGGAACTGGCAGGTTCCCTGCATTTGGCTGTGCCAGGTGCAACGAAATACGCGGACTCGATCCGCCCCCGGTAACCCGAGCAGTACCAGGCCCTGTGTCGCCGAGCGCCCTCGCAGGCCGGTATTCGTCTCAGGACAATGGAGCGTCGTAGATGAGTGATAAGAATAACGAAGACCTGAAACGCCAGGCCTCGGAAAACACCCTGGGACTCAACCCGGTGATTGGTATCCGCGGCAAGGATCTCCTGACATCTGCCCGTATGGTGCTCTCCCAGGCACTCAAGCAACCCTTTCATAGCGTCAAGCACGTCGCCCATTTCGGCCTCGAGCTGAAGAACGTCATGCTCGGCCAATCCGCGCTCAAGCCTGAAGACGGCGACCGCCGCTTCGCCGACCCGGCCTGGAGCCAGAACCCGCTGTATCGCCGCTACCTGCAGACCTACCTGGCCTGGCGCAAGGAGCTGCACGACTGGATCGAGCACAGCTCGCTGTCCGAGCAGGACGCCAGTCGCGGCCACTTCGTGATCAACCTGATGACCGAAGCCATGGCACCAAGCAACAGCATGGCCAACCCGGCAGCGGTCAAACGCTTCTTCGAAACCGGCGGCAAGAGCCTGCTCGACGGCCTCTCGCATCTGGCCAAGGACATGGTGCACAACGGCGGCATGCCCAGCCAGGTGAACATGGAAGCCTTCGAGGTCGGCAAGAACCTCGCCACCACCGATGGCGCCGTGGTGTTTCGCAACGACGTGCTGGAACTGATCCAGTACAAGCCGATCACCGAGAGCGTGCACGAACGCCCGCTGCTGGTGGTGCCGCCGCAGATCAACAAGTTCTATGTATTCGACCTGTCGCCGGACAAGAGCCTGGCGCGCTTCCTCCTGCGCAGCCAGGTGCAGACCTTCGTGGTCAGTTGGCGCAACCCGACCAAGGCACAACGCGAGTGGGGCCTGTCCACCTACATCGAGGCGCTCAAGGAAGCCATCGACGTCATCTGCACCATCACCGGCAGCAAGGACGTCAACATGCTCGGCGCCTGCTCCGGCGGCCTGACCACCGCCTCTCTTCTCGGCCATTACGCCGCTCTCGGCCAGCAGAAGGTCAATGCCCTGACCCTGCTGGTCAGCGTGCTCGACACCCAACTCGACACCCAGGTCGCCCTGTTCGCCGACGAGAAAACCCTGGAAGCGGCCAAACGTCGCTCCTACCAGGCCGGTGTACTGGAAGGCAGCGACATGGCCAAGGTGTTCGCCTGGATGCGCCCCAACGACCTGATCTGGAACTACTGGGTCAACAACTACCTGCTCGGCAACGAGCCGCCGGTGTTCGACATCCTCTACTGGAACAACGACACCACGCGCCTGCCTGCCGCCCTGCACGGCGAGTTCATCGAGATGTTCCAGACCAACCCGCTGACCCGTCCGGGCGCGCTGGAAGTCTGCGGCACGCCGATCGACCTCAAGCAGGTCACCTGCGACTTCTTCGTCGTCGCCGGCACCACCGACCACATCACGCCGTGGGACTCCTGCTACAAGTCGGCCCACCTGTTCGGTGGCAAGTGCGAGTTCGTGCTGTCCAACAGCGGCCATATCCAGAGCATCCTCAACCCGCCAGGCAACCCCAAGGCGCGCTATATGACCAACAGCGAGATGCCGCTGGATCCGAAGGCCTGGCAGGAAAGCTCGACCAAGCACGCCGACTCCTGGTGGCTGCACTGGCAGACCTGGCTGGCCGAGCGCTCAGGCAAGACCAAGAATGCGTCCACCACACTGGGCAACAAGAAGTTCCCGGCCGGCGAAGCCGCCCCGGGCACCTATGTACATGAACGCTGATCGTCAGTATCAACCGCAGCGGCACCGGGAAGTGCCGCACGCCACGCGCCAGTTAGGACGTGGCTAACCAGGTTCATCCTGGTAACCCTGGAGGTAGCCCGGACGGCCGCCTCCAGCGCTCAACTCCATAGGGGCTGCGCCCATGCCGCAACCATTCGTATTCCGCACCATCGATCTCGATGGGCAGACCATCCGCACCGCGGTGCGGCCGGGCAACAGCCAGTTGGTGCCGCTGCTGATCTTCAACGGCATTGGCGCCAACCTGGAGCTGGTGATGCCCTTCGTCGCCGCCCTCGATCCGGAGCTGGAAATCATCGCCTTCGACGTTCCTGGCGTTGGTGGCTCATCGACTCCGGCCACGCCCTACCGGTTTCCCGGCCTGGCCAAGCTGGCGGCGCGAATGCTGGATTACCTCGACTACGGTCAGGTCAATGCCATCGGCGTGTCCTGGGGCGGTGCCCTGGCCCAGCAGTTCGCCCATGACTATCCCGAGCGCTGCAAGAAACTGATCCTTGCCGCCACCTCGGCGGGCGCGGTGATGGTTCCGGGCAAGCCCAAGGTGCTCTGGCGCATGGCCAGCCCGCGGCGCTACGTGCAGCCGTCCTACGGCGTGCGCATCGCCCCGGACATTTACGGTGGCGCCTTCCGTCGCGATCCCAAGCTAGCCATGGCACACGCGAGCAAGGTGCGCTCCGGCGGCAAGATGGGCTACTACTGGCAGCTCTTCGCTGGCCTCGGCTGGACCAGCATCCACTGGCTGCACAAGATTCGCCAACCGACGCTGGTGATGGCTGGTGACGACGACCCGCTGATTCCGTTGATCAACATGCGCCTGCTGGCCTGGCGCATTCCCAACGCGGAATTGCACGTGATCGACGACGGCCACCTGTTCCTGGTGACCCGCGCCGAAGCGGTGGCCCCGATCATCATGAAGTTTCTCGAGGAGGAGCGGCAGCGCGCGGTGATGCATCCGCAGCCCACGCCAGTACGCCAGCATTGACCGCACCAGCTTAGTGCGCAATGTTCTACATGCTCGACAAAGGGGCCGCTTGCGGCCTCTTGCATTTTCGACGCGGCGCTCTGGAATGCACTTCCTGCGCGCCTGGTACAGGGCTTGCTGAGTAGCATGCACAAGCACAAGGTGCGCGTCAGGCAGTCCGCGCCATAAAAGTCTCTTGCAAGTCGTTTCAACGACCTGCCAGACGGTTTGACGATGGAGTGTTACACCATGCGAGACAAGTCGAACCCGGCCTCACTGCCGGCACCTGCCAGCTTCATGAATGCCCAGAGCGCCGTGGTCGGCGTACGCGGCCGCGATCTGTTGTCCACCATGCGCCTACTGGCCGCCCAGGGCCTGAAAAACCCGGTACGCAGCGGCCGTCACCTGCTTGCCTTCGGCGGCCAGCTTGGCCGGGTACTACTCGGCGACACGCTGCACAAGGTCAATCCACAGGATGCACGTTTCGCCGATCCAACCTGGCACCTCAACCCCTTCTATCGACGCAGCCTGCAAGCCTATCTGGCGTGGCAGAAGCAACTGGCGGCATGGATCGACGACAGTGATCTGTCAGCCGATGACCGCGCCCGCGCGCGCTTTCTCGCCTCTCTGGTGAGCGACGCGCTGTCGCCTTCCAACAGCCCGCTCAACCCGCAGGCACTCAAAGAACTGTTCAACACCGGCGGCAGCAGTGCGTTCAAAGGTCTGCGCCATCTGTTCGATGACCTGCTGCACAACGATGGCCTGCCCAGTCAGGTCAGCAAGCACGCCTTCGAGGTCGGTCGCAATCTGGCCTCCACACCGGGTGCCGTGGTGTTTCGCAACGAGCTGCTGGAGCTGATCCAGTACAAGCCGATGAGCGAGAAGCAGTACCTGCGGCCGCTGCTGATCGTGCCGCCGCAGATCAACAAGTACTACATCTTCGACCTGTCCAACGACAAGAGCTTCGTCCAGTACGCACTGAAGAACGGCCTGCAGACCTTCATGATCAGTTGGCGCAATCCCGACCCGCGGCACCGCGAGTGGGGTCTGTCGAGCTACGTGCAAGCGGTGGAAGAAGCGGTCGACGCCTGCCGCGCGATTACCGGCAGCAAGGATGTCAATCTGCTCGGTGCCTGCGCCGGCGGCCTGACCATCGCTGCCCTGCAAGGGCATCTGCAGGCACGCCGCCAGTTGCGCAAGATTTCCAGCGCCACCTACATGGTCAGCCTGCTCGACAGCCAGATCGACAGCCCGGCGATGCTCTTCGCCGACGAGGAAACCCTCGAGTCGGCCAAGCGCCGCTCCTACCAGCAAGGCGTTCTGGACGGCCGCGACATGGCCCGGGTGTTCGCCTGGATGCGTCCCAACGACCTGATCTGGAACTACTGGATCAACAATTACCTGCTCGGCAAGCAGCCTCCGGCCTTCGACATCCTCTACTGGAACAACGACAGCACCCGCCTGCCCGCCGCACTGCATGGCGACCTGATCGACTTCTTCAAGCACAACCCGCTCAGTCGTGCCGGCGGTCTGGAGGTCTGCGGTACACCGGTGGATCTGGCCAAGGTCAACGTCGACAGCTTCAGCGTGGCCGGCATCAACGATCACATCACCCCTTGGGACGCGGTGTACCGCTCGACCCTGCTGCTCGGTGGCAACCGCCGCTTCATCTTGTCCAACAGCGGGCATATCCAGAGCATTCTCAATCCGCCGGGCAACCCCAAGGCCAACTACTACGAGAACGCCAAGCTCACCTCAGACCCACGTGCCTGGTACCACGATGCCCAGCACCAGCAGGGCAGTTGGTGGCCGCAGTGGCTGGAGTGGATTCAGGCACGCTCCGGCGCACAACGCGAGACTCTGGTCGCGTTGGGCAATCAGAACCATCCGGCCATGGAGGCGGCGCCCGGCACCTACGTGCATATCCGCTGAAAGCGGTGGCCGGCAGCACGCCGGCCAGTTATCGTCAGACCTTCGCGCCCAGTCGAACAAGAAACCACGGATGAAAACCCGCGAACGCATTCTGCAAACGGCCCTGCTGCTGTTCAACGAGCAGGGCGAGCCCAACGTTTCGACCCTGGAGATCGCCAACGAGCTGGAGATCAGTCCGGGCAATCTCTACTATCACTTCCACGGCAAGGAGCCGCTGGTACTGGAGCTGTTCGAACGTTTCCAGAGCGAGATGGCGCCTTTGCTCGACCCGCCCGCCGAAGCCCAACTGGACGTCGAAGACTACTGGCTGTTCCTGCACCTGATCGTCGAGCGTCTGTCGCAGTACCGCTTTCTCTTCCAGGACATGTCCAACCTGGCAGGGCGCCTGCCGAAACTGGCGCGTGGCATTCGCCACTGGCTGAACGCACTCAAACGCACCCTGGCTGCCTTGCTCGCCCGCCTGATGGCCGATGGGCAGCTGGGCAGTGACACTCGGTCACTCGGTCAACTGGTCGAACAGATCACCCTGACCCTGCTGTTCTCTCTCGACTACCAACGCATTCTTGGCCAGGAAGGTGAAGTGCGCCTGGTGGTGTACCAGATCATGATGCTGGTCGCGCCCCATCTGAATCAGCCATCACGCGGCACCGTCGAGCATCTGGCGCAGCGCTACCTGGAAGCCTGATGCGCAGCCGTGCGCACGCCAATGACACGCTGGGAATGTAGGGCGGATGCAACCCACCAGAGCGCAAATGGCGGGTTACACCCGCCCTACAAAGCTGAGCCGCATCCACGGTTGATGCATATGGCCCACCCTACGAGCAGAAACGCAAACGCCCGGCACTAGGCCGGGCGCTTGTGATCCCGAGAAACTCAGGATGGAGTGGCTGGGGTCGCCGGAGTGGCAGCCGGAGCCGGTGCAGCGGCCGGGGTAGCAGCGGCTGCAGGTGCCGGTGCTGCCGGTTTTGGCGCAACTGCCTTGGGAGCAGCAGGTTTCTTCGCGGCCGGCTTCTTCGCCACCGCCGGTTTGGCTGCTGGCTTAGCGGCTGGTTTGGCGGCTGCCGCTGGCTTGGCAGCGGGTTTCGCTGCGGCCTTGGCTGCCGGCTTCGCAGCAGGTTTAGCAGCGGGCTTGGCTGCAGGTTTGGCGGCTGCCGGTTTGGCTGCAGCTGCCGGTTTCGCGGCAGGTTTGGCTGCGGGCTTAGCGGCTGCTTTCGCTGCTGGCTTGGCCGCAGGTTTAGCAGCGGGTTTGGCAGCAGCTTTCGGAGCCGGCTTGGCAGCTACTTTCGCGGCAGGCTTAGGCGCAGCCTTGGCTGCGGGCTTGGCCACCGACTTCGCCGATACACCGGTGATTTTTTCCAGCTGCTTGGTCAGGCTGTCGACCTTGTCGTTCAATGCCTTCACCTCATTGCGGCTGGGCACGCCCAGACGCGAGATGGCATTGTTCAGACGCTTGTCGAAAGCCTCTTCCAGCTCACCCCACTTGCCAATTGCCTTGTCCTTGACCTCATCGACCTTGGACTTGGCGGAGCCGACCTTGCTGCCAACGCCGGCTTTCACCGCGCCAACCTGCTTGTCGACTTCGCTCTTGGCCAGTTTCTCAGCCTTCTCGCCGTCCTTGACCAGCGTATCGAACAGCTTGGTGCCGTCCTTGCTGACCTTGGAGTAAGCGCCCAAGCCTGCCAACCAGATCTGACGCGAGTATTTCTCGACCTCGCCGATCCAGGAGCTGGTCTGTTTCTCGGTTTTCTTCTTAACAGCCATCCTGATCTCCTTATTTGGTACGCGCGACATGCTCGAGCAACGCGCTCAGCTCATCCAGCTTAGCAGAGAGTGCTTCAACATCCTGCTTGGACGGAATGCCGATACGGTTCAGAGCGGAAGCCACACGAGTATCGAAAGCCTTCTCGATCTTGTCGAGTTGAACTTCGACTTTGCCTTTAACGCTGGTGACGTTGCTATTGACGGTTTTCTTCACCGACTCGATCTGACTGTTGGCAGCCTCGACCTGCTCATCGACCAGTTTCTTACCTTTGCTCTCAACGCCTTCGCCGGCCTTGACCAGCTCCTTGAAGTACTCGGAGCCTTCTGCACCGGCCTTGGCGTAAGCACCCAGACCAGCGAGATAGATCTTGCGGGCATAGCCCTTCACATCTTCGAACAGGCCGGCTTTGTCTTCGACCACGGTTTCGACTTTTTTCTTCACGGCGACTTTCGACATGGTGCACCTCACGCGCTTTGACAGTTAGCGGAAACGCCCACGGAATGCAGGCTTGGGTACACCCTAAGGAGAAAAATTAGAAATCGCATACTAGGCGCCGGCAACAGCACGCCTGTTCAAGCGAACCAGCGGCCGTGCGCACAGCGCACCCTACCGGCTGGCAACCGTTCTCAGGCCAGCGACTTGTCCAGCACCTGCTCGATCTCGCGCTGGATCATCCCGCCCATGGGCGACAGCAACAGGCCGAGCTTGAGCTCGACACGCACCGTGTCCTCGCCCACGGCAATGCTGCCGTCTGCGCCACTGCGCTTGAACTCCAGGGTGTCGCCGTTCCAGCGATAGCGCACGTCGTATTCGCTGGCCAGGCGCTCGGCCAGGCGCTCGGCCTTTTCGCGAGCCCCCTCGCGACCGAGGGAGTGGGATCGTTCGACACGAATACGGGACATGGCAACTCCTTGGACTGGCAGCGCGCCGCATGGCTGCGGCATGAGGTCACATCACTCTACCAGCCCATCGGGCGAGCGGGCACCCAGGCAAGACAAAGGCAGCAGGCGGCTTTAGAATGGCCAGGTTTTTTACCTGGTGAGAGCGACATGAGCGATCCACGCAAGGCCCACGAGCAGGAACCCACCACCCACTTCGGTTTCCAGGACGTGCCGGAAAGCCAGAAAGCGGAAAAGGTGGCCGAAGTATTCCACTCGGTGGCGGCCAAGTACGACCTGATGAACGACGTGCTGTCCGGCGGCCTGCATCGCCTGTGGAAGCGCTTCACCATCGAGCTTTCCGGCGTGCGCCCAGGTAATCGCGTGCTGGATATCGCCGGCGGCACCGGTGATCTGACCCGCAAGTTCGCCAGCATCGTCGGGCCGACCGGCGAAGTGGTACTGGCCGACATCAACGACTCCATGCTCAAGGTCGGCCGCGACCGCCTGCTGGACAAGGGTGTGGCCGGCAACGTGCAGTTCGTCCAGGCCGATGCCGAGAAGCTGCCCTTCCCCGACAACCACTTCGACGTGGTCACCATCGCCTTCGGCCTGCGCAACGTCACCCACAAGGAAGATGCCCTGCGCTCGATGCTGCGTGTCCTCAAGCCCGGCGGCCGCCTGCTGGTGCTGGAGTTCTCCAAGCCAGGCAACCCGCTGCTGGCCAAGGTCTACGACACCTACTCGTTCAGCTTCATGCCGCTGGCCGGCAAGCTGATCACCAACGACTCGGAAAGCTACCGCTACCTCGCCGAATCGATCCGCATGCACCCGGATCAGGAAACCCTCAAGGCGATGATGGTCGATGCCGGCTTCGAGCGCGTGACCTATCACAACATGACCGGCGGCATCGTCGCCCTGCACCGCGGCATCAAGCCTTAATGCTCATAACAGGGCTGCTGGCAGGCGTCGAAACGGGCCTCAACCGGGTTCTCAGCCTCGACGGCACGGCCTTGCCGCGCTTGCAGGCACTGAGTGGCAAAGTCATTGCCGTGCGCTGCCAGAGCCCTGCTCTGGAGCTGTTCCTCCTGCCGAGCGGTGATGGCCTGCAACTGGCCGCGCAGTGGCATGCAGAAGCCGACTGCACCTTGAACGCCCCGGCATCCAGCCTGGCCCGCCTGGCGCTGAGCCGTGACAAGACAGCCGTCCTGCATCGCCCGGAAGTGTCGCTCGATGGTGACAGTGCCGTGCTGCTGCAACTGGCCGGGATTCTTCAGGATCTCGAGCTGGACTGGGAATACGAGCTGTCGCGCTGGCTCGGCCCGGTGGCCAGCACCCTGCTCGCGGGCCACCTGCGCGTACGCGTGGGGCTCGCCGCCGGTGCGGCCAGTAGCCTGCGCCAGGATCTGGCCGACTACCTGAGCGAAGAATCCCGTACGCTGGTCGGCCAACGCGAGGCCGACGCCCGCTTCGCCGAACTCGATCAACTCAAACTCGCCCTCGACCGCCTCGAAGCACGCATTGAGCGCCTGAGCCAACGACCTAAGCCCGACGCATGAAACTACTCGCCGTTCGCCGCCTGCTGCGCATCCAGCGCGTGATCGTCCGCTATCAGCTGGACGATCTGTTGCTGGAACTCCCGTTGCCAGTGTGGCTGCGCGCCCTGTCCTGGCTGCTGCCCTGGCGCTGGCTGCCACGCAAGCCTTCGCAATTGTCACGTGGCGCACGCCTGCGCCTGGCTCTGGAAGACCTGGGGCCGATCTTCATCAAGTTCGGCCAACTGCTGTCTACCCGCCGCGACCTGATGCCGCCGGACATCGCCGATGAGCTGGCGCGCCTGCAAGATCAGGTGCCGCCCTTCCCCGAAGCTCAGGCCATCGCCCTGATCGAGCGCCAGCTCGGCGCCCCGGTGAGCGAGCTGTTCGCCCGCTTCGACAGCCAGCCGCTAGCTTCCGCCTCTGTCGCCCAGGTGCATGCCGCGCAGCTCAAGAGCGGCGAGGAAGTGGTGGTCAAGGTGGTGAGGCCTGGCCTCAAGCCGGTGATCCGCCAGGATCTGGCCTGGCTGTTCCTGATCGCCCGCGTCGCCGAGAAAGCCTCTGCCGACGCCCGCCGTCTGCGCCCGGTGGAGGTGGTCAGCGACTACGAAAAAACCATCTTCGACGAACTCGACCTACTGCGCGAAGCTGCCAACGCCAGCCAACTGCGGCGCAATTTCGAAGGCTCGCCGCTGCTCTACGTGCCCCAGGTGTACTGGGATCTGTGCCGCCCTCAAGTGCTGGTCATGGAGCGTATCTACGGCATCCCGGTCACCGACCTGACCACCCTGGCCGACCAGCGCACCGACATGAAGCTCCTGGCTGAACGTGGCGTGGAGATTTTCTTCACCCAGGTCTTTCGCGACAGTTTCTTCCATGCCGACATGCACCCCGGCAACATCTTCGTCAGCACCCGCACGCCCTGGAGTCCGCAGTACATCGCCATCGACTGCGGCATCGTCGGCAGCCTCACCGACGAAGACCAGGACTACCTGGCGCGCAATCTGCTCGCCTTTTTCAAGCGCGACTACCGCAAGGTCGCGCAGTTGCACATCGACTCGGGCTGGGTGCCGGCCGATACCAAGGTCAACGAGTTCGAAGCGGCCATCCGTACCGTGTGCGAGCCGATCTTCGAACGTCCGCTGAAAGACATTTCCTTCGGCCAGCTGCTACTGCGTCTGTTCCAGACCGCTCGACGCTTCAACATGGAAGTCCAGCCGCAACTCGTTTTGCTGCAAAAGACCCTGCTCAACATCGAAGGCCTTGGCCGCCAGCTGTACCCGGATCTGGATCTGTGGAGCACCGCCCAGCCCTTCCTCGAGCGCTGGATGCGCGAGCGCGTCAGCCCGCTGCACCTGCTGCGCAACCTGCAACAACAGGCCGAACAGGTACCGCACCTGTCGCAGATCGCCCGCGAAACCCTGGAGCGCCTGCAGCAACCCGAACAGCGCCAGCAATCGACGAATGGCCAGTGGCCGTTGCGCCTGCTCGGCGCAGCCCTGATCGCAGGCGGTGCCGTGCAGGGGTTGGCGCCCTTGCTGGTCGCCTGGCCAGCCTGGCTGATGCTTGCGGGCGGCCTCTATCTGGTCGTACGCCGATAGCCAGTGGCGACCCGCACTGGCACACTTGGCAGAGAAACTGACACGGAATCCCGATGAACGATTGGCTCGACGAAATTCGCTGGAACGAAGATGGCCTGGTGCCAGCGATAGCCCAGGATCACCAGACTGGCCGCATCCTCATGATGGCCTGGATGAACCGCGAATCCCTTGCGCTCACCGCGGCCGAAAATCGCGCCATCTACTGGTCGCGCTCGCGCGGCAAGCTGTGGCGTAAGGGCGAGGAATCCGGCCACGTGCAGAAACTGCACGAACTGCGCCTGGACTGCGATGCCGATGTCATCGTGCTGATGGTCGAGCAACTGGGCGGCATCGCCTGCCACACCGGCCGCGAGAGCTGTTTCTACCGCGTGCTGGAAGACGGCACCTGGAAAACCGTCGAAGCCGTTCTGAAAGATCCGGCAGCAATCTATTCCGCGGAGCAGCGCCATGACTGATACCCTGAGCCGGCTGGCCGAAGTGCTGGAGGCCCGCAAAGGCGCGGCGCCCGATAGCTCCTACGTCGCCAGCCTCTACCACAAGGGGCTGAACAAGATTCTGGAAAAGGTCGGCGAGGAGTCGGTGGAAACCATCCTCGCGGCGAAGGATGCCGCCGTCAGTGGCGACTGCGACGACCTGATTTACGAAACTGCCGACCTCTGGTTCCACAGCCTGGTCATGCTCGCCGCCCTCGGCCAGCATCCGCAGGCCGTACTGGACGAACTGGATCGCCGCTTCGGCCTTTCCGGACACACGGAAAAAGCCGCGCGCCAAGACAACAACTGATCATCGCGAGGATTTCGCTTCATGGGTATTTTCGACTGGAAACACTGGGTAGTCATCCTGATCGTCGTGGTGCTGGTGTTCGGCACCAAGAAACTGAAGAACCTCGGCTCCGACCTCGGCGAAACCATCAAGGGCTTTCGCAAGGCGATGAACGAGGAAGAAGGCAAACCAGCCGACGCTCAACAGCAACCACCGCAGCCACAAGCGCAACAACCGCTGAACCAACCTCACACCGTGGACGTTCAGGCGACCAAGGTGGAAGAGCCCTCCCGCAAGGACTGACATAACGCCATGTTCGGTATCAGTTTCAGCGAACTGCTGCTGGTCGCCCTGATCGCCCTGCTGGTGCTCGGCCCCGAGCGCCTGCCGGGCGCTGCGCGTACGGCCGGTCTGTGGATAGGCCGCATCAAGCGCAGCTTCAATGCGATCAAGACGGAAGTCGAAAGGGAAATCGGTGCCGACGAGATTCGTCGCCAGTTGCACAACGAGCAGATCCTGCAACTGGAGCGGGAAATGCAGGCTACCAAGAACGACTTGATGGGACAGAAGCCGGCCGACACTGAGCAGCCTGCAACCGCACAGGTGCAAGCCGCTGAACAGCCGCCAGCCGAGCCGCAGCCTGCCCCATCCCAGCAGCAGCCGACCACTGCGTCCAGCCAGGACAATACGCCGAAACCATGAGCCGCCTGCCTGAAAACGACCAGGAGATGCCCCTGGTCTCGCACCTGACCGAACTGCGTACCCGATTGCTACGCTGCGTGGGCGCGATATTCCTGATCTTCTTCTGCCTGTTCTACTTCGCCCAGACCATCTACACCCTGGTCTCCGCGCCGCTGCGCAAGTACCTGCCGGAAGGCGCGACGATGATCGCCACCGACGTGGCCTCACCGTTCCTGACGCCATTCAAGCTGACCATGATCGTGGCGCTGTTCCTGGCCATGCCGGTGATCCTGCACCAGGTCTGGGGCTTCATCGCGCCCGGCCTGTACAAACACGAAAAGCGCATCGCCGTACCGCTGCTGATATCGAGCATCATCCTGTTCTACGCCGGCATGGCCTTCGCCTACTTCCTGGTGTTCCCGATCATCTTCCACTTCTTCGCCAGCGTGACGCCCGAAGGCGTGTCGATGATGACCGATATCGCCAGCTACCTCGACTTCGTGATGACGCTGTTCTTCGCCTTCGGTGTGGCGTTCGAAATCCCGGTAGCGGTGGTGCTGCTGATCTGGATCGGCGTGGTCGACGTCGAGTACCTGCGCAAGATCCGTCCCTACGTGATCATCGGCTGCTTCGTAGTCGGCATGATCCTCACTCCGCCGGACATCTTCTCGCAGACCCTGCTGGCCGTGCCCATGTGGCTACTGTTCGAGTTGGGCATCCTGGCCGGCAGCCTGATCCGCAAGCGCCAGAGCGAGCCGCCAGACGAGGATGAAACCCCGTCCGACCAGCCTCCCGCACCGCTGTCTTGAACCTGCTGCTGCTGGAAGACGCTGACTTCGTCAGCGCTGGCCGCGCCCGCCTCAGCGGGCGTCGGCTCAAACACCTCAATGAAGTCCATCGCGCACAAGCCGGCGATAGCCTGCGCGTCGGTCTGCTAGGCGGGCAGATGGGCCAAGGTCGACTGCTCACCCTCGACGGCGAGCACGCCGAACTCGAGGTCGAGCTGAACCAGACGCCACCCTCCAAGCTGCCGTTGACCCTGGTGCTCGCCCTGCCCCGACCGAAAATGCTCAAGCGCGTGCTGCAGACAGTAGCCACCATGGGTGTACCGCGGCTGGTGCTGGTCAACAGTTACCGCGTGGAGAAGAGCTTCTGGCAAACCCCGTTTCTTGAGCCAGAGGCGATCCGCGAGCAACTGATCCTTGGCCTGGAGCAGGCACGCGACACCGTGCTGCCCGAGGTGGTTATCGAGAAGCGCTTCAAACCCTTCGTCGAAGATCGTCTACCGGCACTGGCGGCGGGCACATTGGGGCTGGTCGGCCATCCGGGCGAGTTCCCCCCCTGCCCTCGTGCGGTCACAGAGCCGGTCACCCTGGCCATAGGCCCGGAAGGTGGCTGGATTCCCTACGAAGTGGAGTTGCTGAAACAGGCGGCAGGCTTGCAGCCCGTACAGCTTGGCGAACGTATCCTGCGGGTGGAGACGGCCGTACCGGTTTTGCTGGCCAGGTTGTTCTGAACGACCCAGCAGACGCTCGCGGACGTAGGGCGGTTCGGAGCGCCGGCCGCTGTAGGGCGGACTCAGGAGCGTCAGCGAACAGTCCGCCTAGGGCACGACTAGTACTCCATGCATTCCATGAGATCGTAACGGCGTACTGCCTGCGGCGAGTACGCCCTACATCTCGCCTCAAACTTCCAGCAGGAAAGTCACCGGCCCATCGTTGACCAGATGCACCTGCATATCCGCGCCAAAGCGGCCGGTGGCGACCTGAGGATGCTCGGCTCTGGCCAGTTCAACCAGGCCATCGAACAATGCAGCGCCCTGAGCTGGCGGCGCGGCGCTGGAGAAGCTGGGGCGCATACCGCTCTTGGTCTCGGCCGCCAATGTGAACTGCGACACCAGCAGCAGGCCACCACCGACATCCTTCAGCGAGCGATTCATCTTGCCAGCGTCATCGCTGAACACCCGATAGTTCAGCAACTTGTGCAGGGCACGGGCCAGGCTGGCCAGATCGTCCTGCGGCTCGATACCGACCAGTGCCAACAAACCCTGATCGATGCTGCCAACCACCTCACCTGCAACCTCGACCCGCGCGTTGGCGACACGCTGGATCAGCAGCTTCACGCATCCTCCAGCGGTAGATCGAGCAGGCGGCGCACCAGCACATCGGCCGCGCGCACCAGTGCATCGGTGATACCCGGCTCGGCCGCCGAGTGCCCCGCATCACGGATGATCTGCAGCTCGCTGTTCGGCCATGCGTGGTGCAACGCCCAGGCATTGTCCAGTGGACAAATGACGTCGTATCGGCCATGCACGATGATGCCCGGCAAATGGGCGATTTTCGGCATGTCACGCAGTAACTGATCGGGTTCGAGAAAGGCGTCGTTGACGAAGTAGTGACACTCGATGCGAGCGATGGACAACGCCCGATGGGCATCGCTGAAACGATCGACCACCTGGGTGTTGGGGCGCAGGGTGGCGGTGCGTCCTTCCCAGGTGGACCAGGCCTTGGCGGCATGCATCTGAGCGATCTGATCGGCGCCGGTCAGACGCTTGTAGAACGCCTGCATCAGGTCGCCCCGCTCGTCTACCGGAATCGGAGCCAGATAGTCCTCCCAGTAATCGGGGAACAGCCGGCTGGCCCCCTCCTGGTAGAACCACTGAAACTCCTGCGGCCGACACAGGAAGATACCGCGCAGAATCAGGCCGAGTACCCGCTGGGGGTGCGCCTGAGCGTAGGCCAACGCCAGCGTCGAGCCCCAGGAACCACCGAACAGCACGAACTTGTCGACGCCCAGGTGCTCACGGATACGCTCGATATCGGCGATCAACGACTGGGTGGTGTTGTTTTCCAGGCTGGCGTGCGGCGTCGAACGGCCGCAGCCACGCTGGTCGAACGTGACGATGCGATACAACGCCGGATCGAAATAGCGCCGGCTGGCAGCATCGCAGCCGGCGCCTGGGCCGCCATGGATGAACAGCACCGGCAACCCGTCCGCCGAGCCGCTCTCGTCGACGTAGAGCACATGCGGCGACTCGACCGCCAGTTCATGGCGGGCGTAAGGTTTGATTTCCGGATACAGAGTCTGCATGGTTGGCTCCTGATCAGTGGGCTACAGCTGCCGTGTTCCGCTCTGCCGGGCATCATAACCATGAAAAGGAAGTTCAGCATGTCGATGCGTCATCTAGCGTGGTCATTGTTTCTGTCTTTCACTCTGCTGCTCGCTGGCTGTGGCGGTCGCGATGACCCACAGGCGGCACTGGAAGCCGCCGTGCAGAAACTACAGGACAATATCGAAGCAAAAGGCACCGGCGCGGTGATGGATCAGCTGCATGCCGAATTCCTTGCCCGCCAGGAGCTGGATCGCAACTGGGCACAACGCACCATGGCGCTGCTGTTCCTGCGTCACAAGAACATCAAGGTCATCGCTCTGGGCAAGAACAGCTGGATCGACCCGGCCATCAGCAGCAAGGGCTATACCGAGGCGCAAGTCGGCCTGACCGGTGCCGAGGGGCTGATCCCCGACAGTGCGCGGCATTATTCGGTGAAACTGGAATGGTGGCTGGACGGCGACGACTGGAAACTGGCGCGCCTGGACTGGGAGTGAACCGCAGCCCGGTGCAATCCGGGCTACGGCCAATAGGTCGTCAATCGGCTTTGCGCCAGATCAGATCGCCAGTGGTGTAACCCTGCTCGCGGGCGACCGACAGCAGTTTGTCACGGGTTTCCTGATCCACCTCCGGCGTGCGCGACAACAACCAGAGATACTTGCGCTCGGGGTGGCCGACCAACGCCACGCGGTAATCCTCGTCGTGGTAGATCACCCAGTAGTCGCCCTTGATCGGCAGCAGCTTGCTGGCCCAGTTGTCGAAGCGCACCCACAGCTTGTCGGTGCGGCCCTCGACCTGAGGCTCGGCGGTGCCCTTGGCCTCCTGCCACTCGCCATCTTCGTCACGGCAACGGTTGGTCACGTCGATGCGCCCATCGTCACGCAGGCCGTAGTGCGCTTCGGACTGCACGCAATTGCGCTGGAAGAACATCGGCAAACGCGCCAGCTCGTACCAGGTGCCCTGATAGCGCTGCAGGTCGACCTGCATGGTTTGCGGCGGCTCCATTGGAATACGGCCGGTACCGGAGTTGGCGCAGCCGGCCAAGGCGAGAAAGGCACTGGCGATAAGAATCGAACGCATGGAATCTCCCGTTTACTTGAGGCCCTTTCCGGAGAACAGCATCACCTTGTCCCCGGCGTACTGGACGCTGATATAAGCCTTGTCGTCGCCCCAGGTACAGCTGGTCATGCCCAGCGCGCCCGCGCATTCACCCGGTGCACCGAGCAGGCTCTCCACTTCGGCCTTGCTCATGCCCGCTTGGAGTTTGGAATAGTTGTCCTGATTGATCTTGCTGCAGGCGGCCAACAGGCAGCAGGCGAGCAACGCGACGATACGCATCGACATGAAGTGAAACTCCTGATGGGAAGGTGCCAGCAAGCTTGGCATAGCCGGCGACGACTTGCCCGCTTGGAGTTCAGAAACGCGAGCCAGGTTCCCGTAGAAAGGCCTGTTCTTCGTCAGTGGACGCACGGCCGAGAATGGCATTGCGATGAGGGAAACGACCAAAGCGAGCGATCACCTGCTGATGACGCTCGGCGAAGTCGAGATAGCTGGCGAACAGCGCACGTTCATCGGCATCGGCTTCATCGAGCAATTGGCGAAAAAGCTCGACCGCTCGATCCTGCAAGGCCAGTTCTTCGGCATGCTCGAAAATCAGGTAGGCGAACACGCGCTGGATTGGCGCCAACCCGCAATCCAGACCACTCGCCAGGCCATCGCGCAACAACGGCCGGGCCCGGACATCGCCAGAGAAGGCGCGCGGCGTATCGCGAAAGATCATACGCGGCAGTTGGTCGAGCAGAATCAGCAAGGCCAGCCAGCCCTGCGGAGTTTCTCGCCAACTTTGCAGTCCACCGGCCAGAGCTTGTTCGACCAACGCGCCAAAACGCTCGCTGGCCTCCTGATCCTGACTTTCGCGTTTGCCGAACCAGAGTTGATGACGCGCCGCTGCCACCTCGGAGGCCGTGCCGTGATCGGCACCGAACCACCAGTCAAGCAGCGGCTGCCAGGGTTGCATCAGCTGCGGTGGTAGGCAGTGATGCGCAGCACTTCTTCCTTCGAACCGAGGAATACCGGCACACGCTGGTGCAGAGAGGTGGGCTGGATGTCGAGAATGCGTTGGCTGCCATCGGTGGCAGCGCCACCGGCCTGCTCGATGATCATCGACATCGGATTGGCCTCGTACATCAGACGCAGCTTGCCGGGCTTATCCGGCTCGCGGGCATCGCGCGGGTACATGAATACGCCGCCACGGGTGAGGATACGGTGCACATCGGCCACCATGGAGGCGATCCAGCGCATGTTGTAGTTACGCCCCAGCGGCCCGGTCTCACCGGCCAGCAGTTCGGAAACGTAACGCTGCACCGGGGCTTCCCAGTGGCGCTGGTTGGACATGTTGATGGCGAATTCCTTGGTGGACTCCGGCACCTTGATGTTGTCGTGGGTGAGCACGAAGCTGCCCAGCTCACGATCCAGGGTGAAACCCTTGACGCCATCGCCCATGGTCAGCATCAGCATGGTCTGCGGGCCATAGATGGCATAACCGGCAGCGACCTGTTGGGTGCCCGGCTGGAGGAAGGCTTCCTCGCCCAGGTCGCCGGTCTGGCCGTTGCGATCAGGGCAACGCAGCACGGAGAAGATAGTGCCGACCGAGACGTTGACATCGATATTGCTGGAGCCGTCCAGCGGATCGAATACCAGCAGGTAGGCACCCTTCGGGTACTTGCCGGGGATCTGGTAGGCGTTGTCCATTTCCTCGGACGCCATACCGGCCAGGTGGCCGCCCCACTCGTTGGCTTCCAGCAGGATTTCGTTGGAGATCACGTCGAGTTTTTTCTGTACTTCACCCTGCACGTTCTCGCTGTCCAGGCTGCCCAGCACGCCGCCAAGGGCGCCCTTGGAGACCTGATGGCTGATCGCCTTGCAGGCCCGCGCCACGACTTCGATAAGGAAACGCAGGTCGGCCGGGGTGTTATGGCTGCGAGTCTGCTCGATCAGGTAGCGGCTCAGGGTGACGCGGGACATGGACGGCTCCGGAAAGGGGAAAAAACGCGCGCAGTTTAACCCGAGTCGCCGCTGAATGCTGCCTAGCGGGATGGATGGCCAGCCTCAGCGTTCGACGCCAGGCAACAGACTCGGTTACGCCCACCACGCTTGGCCTGGTAAAGCGCCGCATCGGCAGCCTGCAACAGTTCATCCAGCGTCTGCCCTTGCTGGGGCCAATGGGCCAAGCCAGCCGACAGCGTCACACGCTGATGCCCACCACGGGTGGCGATCTCCTGCTGCGCCAGTTGCGAGCAGATGTTCTGCAAACGATTGCGCGCCTCTGCGGAATCGGCCCCCGGCAATATCAGCAGAAACTCCTCGCCACCGATACGGAACACCGCATCCGTGCTACGCAGGTTGTCCAGCAGGTGTTGGGCCACGGCCTTGAGCACATCGTCCCCCACCAGGTGACCACACTCGTCGTTGAGTCGTTTGAAGTGGTCGAGATCGATCAACGCAAGGGCCAACGGGAGCTTCTCGCGCTGGGCCCGCGCCAGTTCACGGGCGAAGAACTCGTCCAGGTAGCGCCGGTTGTACAGCCCGGTGAGCGGGTCGCACAGCGCCTGCTCGCGCAGTTGCTCATGCAGGCTGGAGATGGTGCTCAGGCGCTCTTCGCTGAGCGCCAGCGCCTCGGCCAGCTTGAGTTCGGCCAGGTGCCGCAGCGTGACATCGCGGATGTAGAGCATGCGCCCAAGCAGCACCGGGCCGTTGCGCGTGGTGCGCTCGATCCACCGCACGCGCACTTCGTAATAACGTGCGGCGCTGGTCAGGGTGAGCATTTGCTCGCTCGCCTCAGCTTCGTGCTGCTCGAGCAAACGCTGCAAATCGGCACCGAATACCGGCCAGTCGACCAGCGTTCGTCCCTGCCAGCCCTGTTGCAGGCCCGCCAGTTTCAGCGCTGCCGGGTTGGCCTCGATCACCCGACCACGCGGATCGACCACCAGCACCGGATCGATCAACGCCTCCAGCAGCAGGTGACGAGCCACCGGCAACAGATCGAACAGACGCACACCGAGGATCAACCAGGCGAAAGCCACCAGCGTGAAGGCGAAACAGAAGGGGGTGGGATCGACGCCAAAGACCGTCCAACCAAATACGACGTAGGCGACGTTGGCCGTCCAGGGTGCCGCCGTGACCAGGACGAAGCCCAGGTAATGCCGTCGATGCAGGCCCTGGCTAAGCACAGCGGCCCGCACCACCACCCCCATGCAGAAGGCCATCAACAGGTAGACGTACACTGCCGTGGCATAGAACAGCGGGCCATGCTGATAGCGCACCGGGGCGCCAGGGCTGTCGTCGATCGGCCCGCTACTGGCCAGGTAGAAAAGGCCATGCCAGGGGTTGCTCAGCGCGATGATCCACACCAACAGCGGCATCAGGCTCAGCGCCAGGACACCCGCGCGCGGCACTGGCGTACGCACGCTGTTGACGTACTGCCAGAGAAACACGGCCCAGAATGTCGGCGTGAACAGGATGCCCAGCCAGGCCATGCCGGAGAGGAACATCTTGCACTCGGCCGACATCACGCTCAGTTCCAGCGACGCGCAGGCCATCCACCAGAGACTGGAGAGGTGCAGCAGGATAAAGCTGTCACGTCCGGGAAAATCGCGCTGGCGGGTCATCCAGTGGGCGAGCAGGATGACGCCGAAGCACACCAGCAAGGTGACGAGAACGGGTGGCGACGGTGACCAGCCCGGTGCCAGACAGGCCTGCATCAACGGAGCCTCCGTCGACGGACACACTTGGCAGCGGGGACGAGGAAGCGAGTCGAGGTACGCAAGCGGGCCTTCCTGACCAGAGTAGAGGGCGCGGGGCGCCCGAAACTGCTCACGCCCCACAACGCGGCGATACTTCCCGACCGACGAAACCGTGAACGCTGCCTACGATACTGCAAAAGATCCGCTTAGACAGTAATGACGTGCATTCTCGACTGCCGACTCAGCCTTTTTCAGGGCGCCGCAGCAGGCTCGCCGCCATTGCGGCCAGCAACGCCACGCCCAGCAGCAACACGGCCCAGAGTCCCCAGCGCTTCCAGTCCGTGCCTGCCGTAGCCGGCGCGGTCTCCACGACCGTTTGAGCGGCGCTGACATCGACCTCGGCACGGGCCAGCGAAGCCAGGCGCTCGGTCGAATAGTCGGGAATCAGTGTGCTGATGGGTAAGGCTGCCGAAGTGGCATCACCGCGCCCTACGGCCAATCGGTAAGGCGGCTCGCCACGGGCAAGGAATACCAACTGGGTGGCTCGCACAGCGAAGGCTGCCGTCGGCGGCTGTTGGCCCAGGCCACCACCGCGTGCATCGACCTTCAGCCGCAACTGACGCACTGGCGAGCCAGGCAAGGCCAGCTCGTCCAGGCGCACTTCACGGCCATCCTGCGGCAGGCGGTAGAGCACACCGCTGGTCAATGCACGCCAGGGATCCTGCTCACGCGAACGCGCTTCGAACCAGACCGGCGCCAGTGTGTTGGGCTCATCCAGGCTGATGCGCAGGCGCTCCAGCGGCAGCGCCTGCGGCAATTGCCATTCATAACTGCCGTCGCCCAGCGCTTGCGCGGGCATGGGCTGAGACCAGACCAAAGGCGCCGGACTGCTGGACTGGCGGCGACTGCGCAATGTCACCACATCCAGCTCCGGGGCCTTTTGCGGGCTGTGCCAGAGCAGGCGCACATAACGTGCAGACTGGGCCGGCAGCTCCACCTGACGCTGATCGATGCGCTCTTCACCGAAGCTCAGACGCGCCACCTGCCCCTCACCCCAGGCACGCCAATGCTGCAGATCGTCGCTGGCCTCGATGGAGAAGCGCTGAAAACCCTCCTCACCACCACTCCAGCTCAGGTTCAGACGCACCAGCGGCGCGTCGATGGCGCTGGCATCGAGCAGCCAGCCACGCAGTTGGCGCTGCGCCGTAGCAGGCTCATCGCCACTCAGCTCAATCAACGTACCGTCGGTACTGCGCTGCACGCGCAAGCGGGGCACGCCGCTCTGCTGACCATCGGAATACAGCGGAAACCAGCGAACGCCGTGCTCCTGCTCTTCATCACGTGATTCACGCTGGCTAGCCAGCAGCGCATAAGCCTGCGCCTGCCCCTGAGCGTTGAAGATACGCAGATCGCGCAGATCGGCATGCTGTGCAGCGGAATGCACGGCCATCGGCAGCTCGACGCGATACCAGGGGCCTGCGCCCTCCAGCACCAGCGGCAGCTGCTGACGATAATCCTGCTGGCGCTCCTCGGCTTGTACAGCGGCGATCAGCGACAGGCTCAGGGCCACAAGCGCAGCGATGATTCTCACGATAACGACTCCTTGTTCGGGGAGGCTTCCTCAGCCTTGCGTGGCGGCAACGGTGCGAAATAACCCACCACCAGGAGCAGCACGCCGACACCGATGAACGACACGATACGCTCCAGCCCGCCACGATTACCCAGCTCGACGAAGAACAACTTGGCCACCACCAGGGCAATCAGCGCAGCGCCGACCAGCCACAATTCGCGATGCACGCGCAGGTGACCGAACAGCATCAGTGCCAGGGCGATCAGCGTCCAGACGATTGAAAGACCTGCCTGCACCAACATCGAATCGAACAGGGCCGAACTGTGCCAAGGCACGTCGCCCCAGTGGTGCGCCGTACGCATCACCATCACCGTCAGCAGAGCGAACAGCGACAGCCCTGCAACGCCCTGCACCAATTGCAGAGCCCGCGTCGGCTCCAGACCAAAGCGCGGCAAGGCATCGCGCGCCCAGACGAACAATGCACCCAGGCACAGCAGCAAACCCAGCTCCAGCGGGTTGATCAGCGGCAGATAGGGCAACGGATCGCTGTCGCCGGCGCTATTGGCATTGGCCAGCCAGAACCAGACAAGCATCATCGCCGCTAGCGGTGCCGCCGCCCACAGACGATACTCACGCTCGAAACCGGCCACCGGCCACGGCAAGCGACGTGCCTGCGCCATCGCCCACAGATAGGCGGTAGGCAGCAGCGCCCAGCCCAGCCAGCGCCAGGCGTTGTAATGATCGGACAGGCTCAGCAACAGATAGCGCAGCTCCAACGCCAACACCCCGAGCAGCAACCAGCAACCGAGCACATGGGCAACACTGGCAGGCGTACTCGGCAACAGATCGGTCAGTCGTCGCAGCACCAGCAGATGCACCGCGATCACGGCAGCCCACCCCAGCCAGCCGAAATTGGCGGCTGGATGATAGAGGGGATGCCAGGCATGGATCAGGATCAACCCGGCCACTGGTGCCAGCAGGCTGCACAAGACTGCCAACTCGCGCCAGCGGGTGCGCAGTGCCAGCAGCATCCAGATCAATGTCGACAAGGCTGCCAGTATCAGCAGGACGCTGCTCTGCAGCTCCGCGGTCACGAAGCGCACCACCTCACTGACCAGGGCCATGGCCCACCAGGCGGCGCCCCAGGCCAGCAACAGCTGGCCCAAACGCTGCAGGCTGGCACCATCGAACCCGGTATCCCTTCCATTGCGTTTCAGGCTGTGCAATCGCCAGGCGCCGACCTGCGCAGCCAGGCCGAGTACGGCAGGCGTCCAGAAACCGGTGTGCGCAAGCGGCGACAGGCCCTCGCCACTGACTCCCGACAGCAGCAACGGCCCCGCCGCCAGGAATGCCAGGCCAGCGAACACCTGCAATACCAGGCTGAACAGAAAAGCCGCGCGCTGCTGCAGATAAAGCGCCAGCCAGAGAATCAGCAATCCCGTACCTCCCCAGACTGCGGCAGCCGCCACCCAGGGCAGCACGAACAGCACCGCCAGATTGATGAACACCAGGCCCACCAGCATCACCATGGACAGTGCGCCGAGCAGTCGGCGATTCTCACGAATATGTGGATCACGCGCCGCCAGCAGCATGCCGGCGATCAGGCCGAAGCCCACCATCGACGCCGCCAGCAGGCCGAACCAGCCGGCGCTGAAACCGCCACTGCCAAACAGCGAATCCAGCGCCATCTGCCCGAGGAACAGCAAGCCGCCGAGCAACTGGATGGCGAAAGCGCTGTAGACGAAGCTCGGCGCGGCGATACGCAGGCCGATGAACAGGGTCGCCAACCCAGCCAGCGCCCAGGCGATGGCAGTGCCGGGCGCCTCGAACAGCAGCGGCGCAATCAGGTAGATGAATGCCAGCCCGGCCAGCCCCAACCAGGGCAGCAGGCGGTTTTCCCAGGGGCTGGCAGCCTGCGGCGCCTGACGCAACTGCCAGTAGCTGAACAGCAGCGCCGCCCCCAGCATCAGCGCGCCCAGCGGCGAACCGTCGAGCAGGCTGCCGTAGCCATAATCCAGGCCACTGATAAAGGCCAGAGCCGCTCCCACCTGCAGCAGCAGGGCAAAAGCGCGCGCCAGCGGCCGGCCCTGGCGCAAGCCCAGCCAATAGATACCGGCGCCCTCCACTGCCCAGGCCGCCGCCGTCCAGCGGGCGTCGAGCCCGAGCGGAATGGCCAGGCTGGCGAATACCACGCCAAGCGCCAGGCAGGTTTCCACCAGCAGCAGCGCACGTTCACCGGCACGTGCCTTGAGTACCCGCGCCAGCAGCAGATAGAACAGCCCCAGTCCAAGGGCGCTGAACGCGGCGGCGAATTCGATATGCCGCACCAGCGCTACCTGCAGGCCGAAACCGACCAGTGGCGGGCCGAACAGCGTGGTGGCATCGACGTAGTCACCACGCCGTAGCGACCAACGCAGCAACTCGCCACGCGACTCGGGCGCATCCGCCGCATCACGCAGGGTACGCCGGGCGAACAGCAGGCCGATGGCCACGTACATCAGGAAGAACAGGATCAGGAACGGCTGGGTGCTGCCCAGCAGCTCGGGCGTATAGGAGCGCAAGCCCCAGGCGAAACCAATACCGAAGGTGCCGACGAAACCGATCAGGTTGAGCAGGCGCCAGGCCTTGAACCAGGCGATAGCGAAGATGCCGGCGTTGAGCAGGGCGAAGTAGGAGAACAACGCGACATGGTTGCCGCTGCCGGTAGACGTGAGGATCGGGGCGGCAAAGCCACCGAGCGCAGCAGCAGCGGCCAGGCCGAGGGCATTCTGCTGCACGGCGAGAACCGCCGAGAATAGCGTCACCGCCACCAGCAGGCCGAGCGCCATGCCCGGATCGAGCAGCGGATGCAGACGCATCGCGGCGAACACCGTCAGGTACAGCACGGCGATACCGGTGCCTTGCAGCACCAGGGCGTAATTACGATTACGCCGACGTAACCACCAACCCAGGCCAAGCAACGCTAGAGCGCTGGCGGCTACGCCCATGTAACGCAACTCTACCGGCACCTCGACGCCTTCGGTGGCGTAACGCAGGAGGAAGGCCAGACCGAGGAACAGCAACACCACGCCGACCCGCAGCACGGTGTTGCCGCCAAATAGCCAGGCTTTGGCCGCGGCGATGCCACGCTCGATCAGGTTCGGCTCACGCGGCGCTTGCTCGCGCCAAGGGCTTTGCTGCGCTGCTGGTTGAGGTTCGAGGGCGACCTGGGCAGCCAGCGGCACAGGTTCAGTGGCAGGAGGCGTTTCGATTTCCGGCAACGGTTCCAGCGTCCAGTCCAGTTCCGGCAGAGGCTCTTCGGCAACGACCGGCTCGGGCTGGGGTTCGGGCGCGGAGCTGGCAACGAGTTCGACAGGCGCTTGAGGCGGGGCTGGTTCTGGCTCACCTCGCTCGCCCTGCTCGACCTTGACCAGCCGTTCGTGAATGGCGCGAGTACCATGCTCGAAACGCGCGGCGAACTCCTTGAGCTGCGCAGCCAGCTGAGCATTACGCTGCTCCAGCCCTTGCAGACGCAGCGCCTGGCCCAGGCTGAGGCCTATCAGGCCGCCGAGAAGCGCTCCGGTGGCCGATTCACTGACACCCGCACCGAGCACCAAACCGACCAGCATGAAAATCCATTGCATGCGTTATGTCCCAATCCTGAGGTAGATGTCGCCTCGCACTCCTGCCGGCCACCCGAGGCGGGCACCAGTATAGAGGGCGCATCTATCAACACCCAGAGAGACGACTGCTAAACGGTTCACAGGCACAACGGAAAAGACGCAACCGCCAGCCGGTGCTTCACAAACGCCACGCGCCCGCTATTATCGCCGCCCCGTGACCGTAGGGCGGACTCGGGCGCGAAGCGAACAGTCCGCCGCAGAAGACAGGCCTCCCGAGCATCATGATAAAACCCCGCCTGATAGCCGCAGCAGAGATCGACCGCCTGGAAACCTGGGCCAAATACACTGCCGACATGTGCCACAGCTGCATGTCCAGCTGCTGCACTATGCCAGTGGAGGTGCGCCTGAACGACCTGATTCGCCTGGAGCTGGTGGACGAATTCGAGCGCAGCGAACCGCCGAAGAACATCGCCAAGCGTCTGCAGAAAGACGGCATCGTCGAGCGCTTCAATCAGAAGTCAGGCATCTTCACCCTGATCCGCATGTCCAACAACGACTGCCTGTTCCTGGATCGCAAGACACGCCTGTGCACCGTCTACGACAAACGCCCGGACACCTGCCGCCATCATCCCAAGGTCGGCCCACGGCCGGGGTATTGCGCGTATAAGCCCAAATAAGGGTTGCTGCGCGGGCAGTGACGCTGGTGCGCGCAACCTGGGCGGCCCCGCGACCCCCTACGAAGCGCGGCGCAGGCCAATGACACGCCCGACACAGGCAGGGCGTTGCAGGTTCTGCTGCTCGGCAGCCAGGCGCGCCACCCGCTCGGCCACCTGCTCATCGAAAGGCGCGGCGCGGCCGGTAGCGATGTCGATGTTCATCAGCATCTGTTCGCTTTCCGCCAGACTGGCCTCTTCGCCCGGCCGATAAAGGCCATGATGGATATGCAGGCGCTTGGCGTCGTGGGCCAGCAGTTGAGTACGAACTTCCACGCGCTCGCCCTCCTTCACCTCCGCCAGGAAGTTGAGGTGGCACTCCAGGGTGTACAGGGTGTGGCCGGTGCGAGCGCGACCGGTTTCGTCCAGGCCCAGCATGTCCATCAGCGCATCGGTTGCATGGCTGAAAATCAGCAGATAGAAAGCATCACGCAGATGGCCGTTGTAGTCGACCCAATCGGGGGCGATGGCGGTGCGATAGGTTGGCAGACTCATGTTCGTCTTCCGATAAGCCCCTCTCCCGCAAGCGGGAGAGGGGAGCTAGATAGGAGTCGGTCTGTAGGGTGCGCCGTGCGCACCGGGCATGACTCGGTTACTCGGCGAATTCAAAGCCATGCTTGGCCTTGGTCTGGCGAATCGCTTCCAGCACCGCCAAGAGGCAATCATCGCGATAGCGCTCCAGGGCATCCAGGCTGCGTTCGCCCTGCTGTTCGGCAGTGCCTTCGACCACCGCATCGATAAGCCCCTCGGTCAGTTCCGGTGCCTCCAGGTACGTCCAGGGCAGCTTCAAAGCCGGGCCAAACTGGGCCATGAAGTGGCGCATGCCAGCTGGGCCACCGGCCAGGGTGTAGGTCAGGAAGCTGCCCATGAACGACCAGCGCAGACCGGCGCCGAAGCGGATCGCGTCGTCGATCTCGCCTGTGGTCGCCACGCCGTCGTTGACCAGGTGCAACGCCTCACGCCACAACGCCTCGAGCAGACGGTCAGCGATAAACCCTGGCACTTCCTTGCGCACATGCAAGGGGCGCATGCCCAGCGACTCGTACACCGTGATCGCCGCCTGCACCGCTGCGGGTGCAGTCTTCGCCCCGCCCACCACTTCCACCAGCGGCAACAGGTACACCGGGTTGAAGGGATGACCGACCACGCAGCGCTCGGGATGCGTGGAATCTGCGTAGAACTCGCTGGGCAAAAGTCCCGAGGTGCTGGAGCCGATCAGCACGTCGGGGCGTGCCGCAGCACTGATCTTGGCGTGCAGCTCGCACTTGAGGTCGAGGCGCTCGGGCGCGCTTTCCTGGATGAAGTCGGCATCGCGCACGCATTCCTCGATACTGTCGACGAAACGCAGGCGATCCAGCGAAGCACCGGGCGCCAGGCCCTGTTTTTCCAGCGCCGGCCAGGCATTGGCCAGACGCGTGCGCAGCGCCTGCTCGGCGCCAGGCGCCGGATCCCAGGCGATCACGTCGAGGCCATGGGCCAGGGCACGGGCGATCCAGCCGGCGCCGATCACGCCGGTGCCAAGGGCGGCGAAGGTTTTGATATCGGTGACGAAGGTCATCTCGGGTTCCTTGTATGTAGCCCGGATGCAATCCGGGGATTGGCGTAGGGAATGCCCCGGATTGCATCCGGGCTACGGGGCGCTGGGCATACGCCCCTGCCCCTCTCCCGCAAGCGGGAGAGGGGAGAAAGCGGTATCAGCGTCGGGGTTTGAGCTTCATCTTTTCCCGGCCCTCGGCCGGGCTCAGGGCGCGGCCGCCGAGGCGCTCGATGATCTCGATGGCGCGCTCGACCAACTGGCCGTTGCTGGCGTGCACGCCGCGATCCAGCCAGATGTTGTCCTCCAGCCCAACGCGCACATGCCCGCCGAGCAGCATGGCCTGGGCGACCATCGGCATCTGCATGCGGCCAATACCGAAGCCGGCCCAGGTGATGCCTGACGGCAGGCTGTCAGCCATGGCCTTCATGGTGGTGGTATCGGCCGGCGCGCCCCATGGAATGCCCAGGCACAGCTGGATCAGCGGGTCGTCCAGCAGGCCTTCCTTGATCATCTGCTTAGCGAACCACAGGTGGCCGGTGTCGAAGATTTCCAGTTCGGCCTTCACCCCCAGTTCGGTAATGCGCTTGGCGCCGGCACGCAGTTGCGCAGGGGTGGAGACGTAGATGAAGTCGCCGTCGCCGAAATTCAGCGTGCCGCAGTCCAGGGTGCAGATTTCCGGCAGCAGTTCCTCGACGTGCGCCAGCCGGGTGATCGGCCCGACCAGATCGGTGCCGGTTCCGAACTCTAGCGGCTGCTCACCCTTGCCGATCTCCAGATCGCCACCCATGCCAGCGGTGAGGTTGATGATCACGTCGGTATCGCTTTCACGAATACGCTCGACCACCTCACGGTACAGCGCCACATCGCGGCTTGGCTTGCCGGTCTGCGGGTCGCGCACATGGCAGTGGGCGACGGTGGCGCCGGCTTTGGCTGCCTCGATGGCGGCGGCGGCGATTTCCTTGGGCGTGACCGGGATCGCGGGGTGTTTGCCGACAGTATCGCCAGCACCAGTCACCGCGCAGGTGACGATAACTTCGTAATTCATCTTCGACTGTCCTTTCCAGGGGCGAACGGGGGCCGACGGCATGGCCGCAGACCTTGAATAGGGGGAATGGGCGCCGGGCAACCCGGCTCCCTGATGTCAGTTGCCGGCGACCAGTGCCGTATTGGCCGGCTTGCCGTCGAGGGTGGTGACGCCATCGAGCCAGGCTTCGACCACCTGCGGATTGGCCTTGATCCAGTCACGCGCCACCTGCGCTGGCGCCTTGCGATCCATGATCGGCTGCATCAGCTCGGCCTCCTGCTCGCTGGTAAAGCGCAGGCTGGTGAGCAGACGGTTGGCGTTGGGGCAGCGCTCGGCATAGTCCGGTGCAGTGACGGTGGACACGGTGGCGGCGCCGTCATTGGGGCCGAACACGTCCTCGGTTCCGGTCAGGTAGGTGATCTGCATCGACAGGTTCATCGGGTGCGGCTTCCAGCCAAAGAACACCACGGGTTTCTCGTTACGCGCGGCGCGGCCGACGGCGGCGAGCATGCCTGCCTCGCTGGACTCCACCAGCTTGAAGCCACCCAGACCGAACTGGTTGGAGTCGATCATCTTCTGGATCGCCGTATTGGCGCCCGAACCGGCTTCGATGCCATAGATCTTGCCGTCCAGCTCGTCCTTGAACTTGGCGATATCGGCCAGGGTCTTGAGGCCCTTGTCGGCGGTGTAGCTCGGTACCGCAAGTACCGCCACGGCATCGTTCAACGACGGCTCGGCGGCGACCTTGACTGCGCCAGCGTCGAGGAAGGGCTTGATGTTGTCATCCATGATCGGCTTCCAGTAGCCGAGGAAGGCGTCGATCTGCCCCTTCTGGATACCGGCGAAGATGATCTGTTGCGATGCCTGGGTCTGCTTGGTTTCGTAACCGAGCCCCTGCAGCAATTCGCTGGCGACAGCGGTGGTGGCAACCACGTCGGTCCAGCCAACGGCGCCGATTCGAACGGTTTTACAACTGGCATCATCGGCCAGCAGGGAGGTACTGAACAGGCTCAGGGTGCAGCACGCGGCCAGCGCGGTAAGACCTTTCATCTGGGTGCTCCTCATCGTGTCACAGCGGTTCTATTTCTTTTTTCTAGAGACCCAGAACCTGTTCACGATCTCGCGAGCTAGAGCAATACAAGGCAAAAACAAGCGAGGAAAGGTCGGAGTCGCGGGCGACTGTACTTTTGTACATGAGCATTTCGAGCTTGTTTTTAACGCAGTAGCGCCGACGCGCAGCAGATCGTGGATAGGTTCTTGGCCCCCACCGTGCTCGGGAACCTTGTCTCCCGATGAAACCACCTTACGCTTCGCTCCAGTGGGTTATTCGCACTTGGACGACGCTTGATTGACCTATGTCGACCACTTGTTTGCACAGGGGCCGTACTGGCGTATTAATGTCTGGCCGTTCCTATTTGGATCGAACATGCCGTAGCCCGGATGCAATCCGGGAATCCAGCTCCCGGATTGCATCCGGGCTACCGACCACTCCAGTACTGGCGCAATAAGCGTATGCCCCAGACCTTCTGCTTCCTGCTGCTACCCGGCTTTTCCATGATGGGTCTGATGTCGGCCATCGAGCCGCTGCGGGTGGCCAATCGCTTTCGTGGCGAACTCTATCGCTGGCGCCTGCTCAGCCAGGACGGCAACGCCGTGCAGGCCAGCAACGGCATGTCGCTCAACGTCGATGGCGGCCTGGAGCTGCCTGAGGAGGCGCGCGCGCTGTTCGTGATCGCCGGTTTCGAGCCACTGGCCCATTACGACGCGCATCTGGCGCACTGGCTGCAACGGCGCGAGCCTGAACTGGCGATTCTGGGCGGCATCGATACCGGCAGCTTCGTGCTGGCCGAAGCCGGGCTGTTCCAGCATCAGCGCCTGACCCTGCACTGGGAGGCCATCGACGCCTTTCGGGAACGCTACCCGGCACTGCTGGTCACCCAGGAACTGTTCGAGATCGACGGCAAGCGCATCACCAGCGCGGGTGGCACCAGCAGCCTCGATCTGATGCTCGGCCTGATCGGCCAGGAATATGGCGAGCCATTGGCCGTGCAGGTGTCGGAACAGTTCGTGGTCAGCCGCATCCGTACCCGCCTGGATCACCAGCGCATGCAGATCGCCAGCCGCTATGACCTGCACAACAAGAAACTGGTGCGGGTGATCGGCGAGATGGAGCGCCAATGCGAACAGCCCCTGCCCTGCGAAGAACTGGCCGAACGGGTAGGCATTACCATACGTCAATTGGAGCGGCTGTTTCGCTATCATCTGGCTACCACGCCGTCAGCCTTCTACCTCGGCCTGCGTCTGGACAAGGCGCGCCAGCTGCTGCGCCAGAGCGATCTCAGCGTGCTGGAGGTAAGCCTGGCCTGCGGCTTCGACTCGGCCTCGTATTTCTCGCGCAGTTACCGCAAACGCTTCACCGCCAGCCCCAGCCAGGATCGCCACGAGCGGCCAGCTTCGTAGGATGCCGCAGGGCTGCCCATATCGTGTACACAACTCAATACCGTGCAATTCGCGGTGCGCACGGCCCACCCTACCGTCCAATCCAAGTTGCGTATAAGCGGTCGGAGCGACGACATATCCGTCCACGACCTCGGCTTGACGCTTTCGGCAAACCCCCAGTCGTTTTTGCACCGGGTCGCCCAGTCCCCCAGGGATAAGCTCTCCCCAAAGCACCGACAACCGACTCGGTGCATCCGTTTAGGGGACAAGCCTGATGAGCCCAGCCGAATTACACGCCGACAGCATCGTCATCGACGGTCTGATCATCGCCAAGTGGAATCGCGAACTGTTCGAAGACATGCGCAAGGGCGGCCTGACTGCGGCCAACTGCACCGTGTCGGTGTGGGAAGGCTTCCAGGCCACGGTGAACAATATCGTCACCAGCAATAACCTGATCCGCGAGAACAGCGACCTGGTCATTCCGGTACGCACCACCGCCGACATCCGCAAGGCCAAGGAACAAGGCAAGACCGGCATTCTCTATGGCTTCCAGAATGCCCACGCGTTCGAGGATCAGATCGGCTACGTCGAAGTGTTCAAGCAGCTCGGCGTGGGCATCGTACAGATGTGCTACAACACCCAGAACCTGGTCGGCACCGGTTGCTACGAGCGCGACGGCGGCCTGTCCGGCTTCGGCCGCGAGATCGTCGCCGAGATGAACCGCGTCGGCATCATGTGCGACCTGTCCCACGTCGGTTCCAAGACCTCCGAAGAGGTCATCCTCGAATCCCAGAAGCCGGTCTGCTACTCGCACTGCCTGCCGTCCGGCCTGAAAGAACACCCGCGCAACAAGTCCGATGAAGAACTGAAGTTCATCGCCGATCACGGTGGTTTCGTCGGCGTGACCATGTTCGCGCCGTTCCTGGCCAAGGGCATCGACTCGACCATCGACGACTACGCCGAAGCCATCGAGTACGTGATGAACATCGTTGGCGAAGATGCCATCGGCATCGGCACCGATTTCACCCAGGGCCACGGCAAGGAATTCTTCGAGTGGCTGACCCACGACAAGGGTTACGCCCGCCGCCTGACCAACTTCGGCAAGATCGTCAACCCACTGGGCATCCGTACCGTGGGCGAGTTCCCCAACCTTACCGAGACCCTGCTCAAACGCGGCATGCCCGAGCGCGTTGTGCGCAAGGTCATGGGCGAGAACTGGGTACGCGTACTGAAAGACGTCTGGGGCGAGTAAGCCCCTCCCCCCCAATTTCTGTAGGAGCGGCTTCAGCCGCGATCCGTCCCGAAGGGGCGGTATGCCCTGAAGCTTCGCGGCTAAAGCCGCTCCTACGATTCGAACTCAGGAGTTTGCGTACATGGCCACCCACGCCCCCGAAATGCCCATCCAGGTCGACGATGAAACCGGCGTCTGGACGACCGACGCGCTGCCGATGCTGTACGTGCCGCGCCACTTCTTCGTCAACAACCACATGGGCATCGAGGAAGTGCTCGGCGCCGACAAGTACGCCGAGATTCTCTACAAGGCCGGCTACAAGTCCGCCTGGCACTGGTGCGAGAAAGAAGCCGAGTGCCACGGCCTTGAAGGTGCCGCCGTATTCGAGCACTACATGAAGCGCCTGTCGCAGCGTGGCTGGGGCCTGTTCGAAACGCAGAAGCTCGACCTGGAAACCGGCCATGCCGAGGTCAAGCTCAAGCACTCGGCCTTCGTTTACGTCTACGGCAAGGTGAATCGCAAGGTGGATTACATGTTCACCGGCTGGTTCTCCGGTGCCATCGACCAGATCCTGGCCGCCAAGGGCAGCCCGATCCGCACCGTCACCGTGCAGGAATACAGCGGCGCCGAAGAGGGCCACGACGACGGCCTGTTCGTCACCCGCCCGCTTTAAAGCCGAACGCCACGGTGGGTGGCGCAAGCCATCCACCCCACGAAAGAACACCGCGCACCGTGAGCGCGTAGCAGCCGAATCGAGGAGAAGGTCATGGCCTTCGAAGCAATGTTCCAGCCGATCCAGATCGGCAAGCTGACCATCCGCAACCGCGTGCTCTCCACTGCGCACGCCGAGGTCTATGCCACCGATGGCGGCATGACCACCGAGCGCTACGTGAAGTACTACGAGGAGAAGGCCAAGGGCGGCATCGGCCTGGCCATCTGCGGCGGTTCGTCGGTGGTGGCCATCGACAGCCCGCAGCAATGGTGGAGTTCGGTGAACCTGTCCACCGACCGCATCATCCCGCACTTCCAGAATCTCGCTGACGCCATGCACAAGCACGGCGCCAAGATCATGATCCAGATTACCCACATGGGCCGCCGCTCGCGTTGGGACGGCTACCACTGGCCGACCCTGATGTCGCCGTCCGGCATCCGTGAACCGGTACACCGCGCCACCTGCAAGACCATCGAGATCGAGGAAATCTGGCGCATCATCGGCAACTACGCCCAGGCCGCACGCCGCGCGAAGGAAGGCGGTCTCGACGGCGTCGAACTGTCCGCCGTGCACCAGCACCTGATCGACCAGTTCTGGTCGCCACGCGTGAACAAGCGCACCGACGAATGGGGCGGCACCTTCGAGGGCCGCATGAAGTTCGGCGTGGAAGTGCTCAAGGCCGTGCGCAAGGAAGTCGGCGACGACTTCTGCGTCGGCATGCGCATCACCGGCGACGAATTCCATCCGGACGGCCTGTCCCACGAGGACATGAAACAGATCGCCGCCTATTACGACGCCACCGGCATGCTCGACTTTATTGGTGTCGTTGGATCAGGTTGCGACACCCACAACACCCTGGCCAACGTCATCCCCAACATGAGCTTCCCGCCGGAGCCGTTCCTGCACCTGGCGGCCGGCATCAAGGAAGTGGTCAAGGTACCGGTGCTGCACGCGCAGAACATCAAGGATCCGAACCAGGCCACGCGCATTCTCGAAGGCGGCTACGTGGACATGGTCGGCATGACCCGTGCGCACATCGCCGATCCGCACCTGATCGCCAAGATCAAGATGGGCCAGATCGACCAGATCAAGCAGTGCGTCGGCGCCAACTACTGCATCGACCGCCAGTACCAGGGCCTGGACGTGCTGTGCATCCAGAACGCCGCGACCAGTCGCGAGTACATGGGTGTGCCGCACATCATCGAGAAAACCACCGGCGTGAAACGCAAGGTGGTGGTCGTCGGTGGTGGCCCGGCCGGCATGGAAGCAGCACGTGTCGCAGCCGAGCGTGGCCACGACGTGACCCTGTTCGAGAAGCAGGACAGCCTCGGCGGGCAGATCACCATCGCCGCCCGCGCTCCGCAACGCGACCAGATCGCCGGCATCACCCGCTGGTACCAGCTGGAACTGGCGCGCCTGGGCATCGACCTGCGCCTGGGTACCGCGGCCGACGAGGCGACCCTCCTCGACCTGCGCCCGGACGTCATCGTGCTGGCCAACGGCGGCCATCCGTTCCTCGAACAAAACGAGCACTGGGGCGCCGACGAAGGCCTGGTGGTGAGCAGCTGGGACGTGCTCTCAGGCAAGGTCGAACCAGGCAAGAACGTACTGGTGTACGACACCATCTGCGAGTTCACCGGCATGTCGGTCGCCGACTACCTGGCCGACAAGGGCGCACAGGTGGAGATCGTCACCGACGACATCAAGCCGGGCGTGGCCATCGGCGGCACCAGCTTCCCGACCTACTACCGCAGCCTGTATCCGAAAGAAGTGATCATGACCGGCGACCTGATGCTGGAGAAGGTCTACCGCGAAGGCGACAAGCTGGTCGCCGTGCTGGAGAACGAATACACCGGAGCCAAGGAAGAGCGCGTGGTCGACCAGGTGGTGGTGGAGAACGGCGTGCGTCCCAACGAATCGCTGTACTACGCACTCAAGGAAGGCTCGCGCAA
This sequence comes from Pseudomonas berkeleyensis, assembly GCF_014109765.1. NCBI lineage: Bacteria > Pseudomonadati > Pseudomonadota > Gammaproteobacteria > Pseudomonadales > Pseudomonadaceae > Pseudomonas > Pseudomonas berkeleyensis. The sequence continues at coordinate 572,978 of NZ_CP059139.1, read as the reverse complement.
CAAGGGTCAGATCGACGTCGACGCACTGTTCGCGATCAAGCCGCAGCCGTGCCTGAGCGAGCCGGGCGATGGTTACCTGCTGTTCCGCATCGGCGACTGCGTGGCCCAGCGCAATACCCACGCGGCGATCTACGACGCCTTGCGCCTGTGCAAGGACTTCTGACGGCGTTCTGATTCACGTAGGAGCGGCCGGACGGCGATCCGCTTCAGCCGCGAAGCGATGTCACTCGGAGAGCCGACGGCATCGCGGCTGAAGCCGCTCCTACAGGACTGCGCTGCGTTTCGATGAGTTCGCCAGGAGCCATCATGCTAAACACCATTCTCCCCATCCTGCTCTTCGCCGCCCTGGCCCTCGCGGTCATCGGGGCGGCCAAGCGCTTCTTCATGTGGCGGCGCGGCCGACCAGCCAAGGTCGACTGGATCGGCGGTCTGCTGAGAATGCCGCGTCGCTATCTGGTTGATCTGCACCACGTGGTCGAGCGCGACAAATACATGTCCAAGACCCACGTCGCCACCGCCGGTGGCTTCGTACTGGCCGCCGTGCTGGCCATCGTCGTGCACGGCTTCGGCTTGCACAGCCGCATCCTCGGCTTTGCCCTGCTGGCCGCCACGGTGCTGATGTTCGTCGGCGCCCTGTTCGTCGCCAAGCGCCGTCTCGATCCGCCCTCGCGGCTGTCGAAAGGCCCGTGGATGCGCCTGCCGAAAAGCCTGCTGATGTTCGCCGTCAGCTTCTTTATCGCCACGTTGCCGGTTGCTGGGATTCTTCCCGCTGGTTTTGGTGGATGGATTCTCGCCGCCATCCTCGCAGTGGGCGTGGCCTGGGGCGTGTCCGAGTTGTTTCTGGGCATGACCTGGGGCGGGCCGATGAAGCACGCCTTCGCCGGTGCCCTGCACCTGGCCTGGCACCGCCGTGCCGAGCGCTTCGGCGGTGGCCGCTCCACCGGTTTGAAAGCCCTCGATCTGGACGACCACAAAGCCCCGCTGGGCGTGGAAAAACCCACCGACTTCACCTGGAACCAACTGCTCGGTTTTGACGCCTGCGTGCAGTGCGGCAAGTGCGAAGCCATGTGCCCGGCCTTCGCCGCCGGCCAGCCGCTGAACCCGAAGAAGCTGATCCAAGACATGGTCATCGGCCTGGCCGGCGGCAGCGACGCCAAGTTCGCTGGCTCGCCCTACCCTGGCAAGCCGCTGGGCGAACACAGTGGCGGCCCGCACCAGCCAATCGTCGCCCTCGAAGGCAAGGCGCTGGTCGATGCCGACACCCTGTGGTCGTGCACCACCTGCCGCGCCTGCGTCGAGGAATGCCCGATGATGATCGAGCACGTCGACGCCATCGTCGACATGCGCCGTCATCTCACGCTTGAGAAGGGGGCGACGCCGAACAAGGGCGCCGAGGTATTGGATAACCTGATCGCCACCGACAACCCCGGCGGCTTCAACCCCGGCGGTCGCCTGAACTGGGCCGCCGACCTGAACCTGCCGCTGCTCGCCGATAAGGGCGAAACCGATGTGTTGTTCTGGGTCGGTGACAGCGCCTTCGACATGCGCAATCAGCGCACCCTGCGCGCCTTCGTGAAGATCCTCAAGGCTGCCGACGTCGACTTCGCCGTGCTCGGCCTGGAAGAGCGCGACAGCGGCGACGTGGCCCGTCGCCTGGGCGACGAAGCGACCTTCCAGCACCTGGCCAAGCGCAACATCGCTACCCTGGCCAAGTACCGCTTCAAGCGCATCGTCAGTTGCGACCCACACAGCTTCCACGTGCTGAAGAACGAATACGGCGCGCTCGGCGGTGATTATCAGGTGCTGCACCACAGCACCTTCATCGACGAACTGGTGCGCAAGGGCTCGCTCAACCTCGGTCAAAGCAAGGCCGCCAGCGTGACCTACCACGATCCTTGCTACCTCGGTCGCTACAACGGCGAGTACGAAGCGCCACGTTCGGTGCTGAAGGCCATCGGCATCGAAGTGAAGGAAATGGAACGCTCGGGCTTCCGCTCACGCTGCTGCGGCGGCGGTGGCGGCGCACCGATCACCGACATTCCTGGCAAGCAGCGTATCCCCGATATGCGCATGGTCGACATCAAGGAAACGGGCGCCGAGTTGGTCGCCGTCGGCTGCCCACAGTGCACCGCGATGCTCGAAGGTGTGGTCGCGCCGCGTCCGGAGATCAAGGACATCGCCGAGCTGGTGGCCGAGGTACTGATCGAAGCCACCGAGGTGCCGGCCAAGCGGCCCGCCGCCAAGCGCGAAGTGGCGGAGGTGCAGTGATGAAGCGACTGCATACCACGACGGATGTAGGGCGGGTGCAACCCGCCAACACCTGTCCGGCGGGTTGCACCCGCCCTACGCTCAACCTGGAGGCAATGCAATGAGCGACATCATCCGCCGCGACCCTCGCGCCGAGTGGATCGCCCGTAACCGCCTGCACCCGTTGCATGCGTCGATGCAGAAGGCCGAAACCAGCTGGATGGGCCCCAATGGCATCATCCGCAAGAACCCGCATGCCATCGCCGCTGGATTCATCGGCCCGGCCGGGCTCAAGCGCATCGACCGCAGCGGCGCCCAGCAGGGCACCAGCAGCAAACGCAGCAGCGCCAGCGTCGCAGTGCAACTGCCGCTGCATATCCTCGATCAACCAGCCTTCCACGTCTGCGTGGTACCGGACATGGTCGGCGGACGTCTGTCCAGCCACGACAAGGACCTGCTCGGCCTGGCCCGCAAGCTGGCCGGTGACAGCGGCGCCGTCGTAGCCGTGGTATTCGGTGAGGACAAGGAAAGCGCTTTCGACACAGCCGGCGTCGACCGCCTGTTACGCATCGAGGGCAACGCCTTCGACGGCTACGCCCCGGAAGCCCGTGTACTGGCACTGAGCGCCGTGGAAAGCCAGCTGGCGCCACGTCACTGGCTGCTGCCTGACAGCCGCACCGGTGGCGGCGAGCTGGGCCGGCGCCTGGCCGCCAAACTCGGTGAGCGTCCAGCCACCCGCGTCTGGCAGGTCGCCGGTGAACAAGCCACCGGCCGCGCCGGTGCCGGCCAGCAGGACATTCAGCGCGCACTGCCACGGCTGATCCTGGCCGCCGCCGAATGCGCCGAGCCGGTCAGCGAAACTCGCCATGAAGTTCGCGCGCTGGAACTGGGCGAGAAGGTCGCCCACAGCCTGCCGCGCATCGAAGATCTAGGCCCGGTGGCTGTCAACCCAGCACAAATTCCCATGGCCGAAGCCGAGTTCATTCTCTCCGGCGGCAACGGCGTGAAAGACTGGACGCTGTTCCACCAGGCCGCCGTCGCCCTCGGTGCCACCGAAGGCGCCTCGCGCGTGGCCGTGGACGATGGCTTCATGCCGCGTAACCGTCAGGTCGGCGCTACCGGCACCTGGGTGACCGCCCGTGTCTACCTGGCAGTCGGCATTTCCGGCGCCATCCAGCACCTGCAGGGCATCGGCGCCTGCGACAAGGTGGTGGCGGTGAACATGGATCCCGGCTGCGACATGATCAAACGAGCTGACCTCTCGGTGATCGGCGACTCGGCGGCAATCCTGCAAGCGCTGATCGAGCGCGTCGCAGCCTGGCGCCAGGAGGGCAAACGTGATGCGGCGTAAGGGGCACCACCATTTTTCCCGGATTGCATCCGGGCTACGGGGACACCATGACTGATCTGAATATCGTCGCCCTGGTATCGGTGGGCGCTCACCCGACCTCCGGTCGTCCACGGCGCGCCGAGCAGGACGCCCGTGCGGTGGAGCTCGGCCTGCGCCTGGCCGGGCAGAACCTGCAATTGCTGCACGCTGGCGACCCGCAGGCCGAAGCCCTGCGCGGTTACTTGGGCATGGGCCTGGAACAGCTCGATGTGCTGGAGCAACCAGACAGCGCCGACGCCCTGCCGCTACTGGTCGACTACCTGCAAGGCAGCCGCACGCAGTTGGTGCTGACCGGCAGCCAGGCGGAAACCGGCGAGGGTTCGGGCATGCTGCCGTTCCTGCTGGCCGAGCGCCTGGGCTGGCCGATGGTCGTCGGCCTGGCCGAAGTGGAGAAAGTGGAAAACGGCGTGGCTCAGGTATTGCAAGCCTTGCCACGGGGTCAGCGGCGCCGGCTCAAGGTACGCCTGCCCTGCGTCGCCAGTGTCGACAACGCCGCGCCGGTCGCGCGGCAGAGCGCCTTCGGCCCGGCCCGCCGCGGCCTGATCGAAGCTCATGAAGTCACGGTGGTAGACGATCCGCTGCTGGCCAGCGCTACCTTGCAACCGGCCAAGCCACGACCCAAGCGCCTCAAGGTGATCAAGGCCAAGACGGGAGCGGAACGTATGAAGGCGGCCACGGCCAAAGCCAGTGGTGGCGGCGGTCAGATACTCAAGGATGTCTCGCCACAAGACGGCGCTGAAGCTATCTTCAAACTACTGATCGAGGAAGGCGTCCTGCGCTAGCAGGCAGTTGAAAAACTACCTGCGTTGCCATTACTGCGTTAAAAACAGGCTCAAAATGCTCATTTACAACTCGTAAACTCCGCTTTTTCGCCTGTTTTTGCCTTGTACTGGCTGCCTCGCCTACGTTTTTAAACGCCTGCTTTGCCACAAGGAGTCACGACCATGATGCATGCCGATCTGATCGACCAGGAAGATTTTCGCGAGCGCCTGGTATCCCTGGGCCTGAGCATTCCATCGGGCGCCTCGCCGGAACAGGCCTGCGAGCTGGCCGTCAGCGGCCTCAGCCCCGAGCGCGCCGTCGCCTTGCGTCGCCTAGTCGAGGAGTTGCTCGGCGGCAGCGCAACCCTGCTGCCCAACGTGCGTGAAGCCATCAGCCGGCATCTGCTGCCAGCCCTGGTGCCGAAACCCGCCTGATCTATCGGTGCGCATGGCGCACCCTACGGACGGACAACTGTAGGGTGCGCCGTGCGCACCTATCTCAACAGAAGAACGCTGGGCCGAAGCGACTCACGCCCAACTCAACCCCACAACGAAACGGGGCGCCATTGGCGCCCCGTTTTCATTGCGACTCGACTCAGATACGCACGCTGGCGAAGGTCGACTCACCCTGAGCACGATTGAGCGCCAGCACGGCGCTTGAGTTGACCTGATGCTCGGGGATCGGCAGCAACACCACCAGGTTGGAACCCGACTGGCCGGCGCGCTCATCACGCGGCGGAATGCCGAAGTACTCGCGGTAGCACTTGGAGAAATGCGGGGTGGACACGAAGCCACAGACCGACGCGACTTCGATGATCGACATGCTGGTCTGCTTGAGCAGTTGGCGCGCACGGATCAGGCGCAGCTTCAGGTAATAGCGCGACGGCGAGCAGTGCAGGTACTTCTGGAACAGGCGCTCAAGCTGACGGCGCGAGATGTCGACGAAACAGGCCAGCTCGTCGAGGTCGATCGGCTCCTCCAGGTTGGCTTCCATCAGCGCGACGATTTCCTGCAGCTTCGGCTGGTTGCTGCCAAGCATGTGCTTGAGCGGCACGCGCTGGTGATCTTGCTCGTTGCGGATGCGCTCGTAGATGAACATCTCGGAGATGCCGGCAGCCAGTTCACGGCCATGCAGCTGACCGATCAGGTGCAGCATCATGTCCATCGGCGCAGTGCCGCCAGAGCTGGTGTTGCGGTTACGGTCGATGGAGAACAGGCGAGTGGTGATGGCGGCACGTGGGAAGGCTTCCTGCATCGAGGCCAGACATTCCCAGTGCACGCTGCAGTCATAGCCATCGAGCAGACCGGCCTTGGCCAGCGCCCAGCTGCCGGTGCACACCGCACCCAGCTGACGGCCCTGGCGCGCCTGCAGTTGCAGCCAGCTGACATGCTCACGCTTGACGCTGTGCTGGATATCCACGCCGCCGCAGACGATCACTGCATCCAGGGCCGGGGCATTCTGCATCGCGGCGTCCGGGGTGATCTGCAAGCCATCGCTGGCACTGACCGGCAGGCCATCGTGAGTGAGGGTGTGCCAGCGATACAGCTCCTTGCCGGAAAGCTGGTTGGCCATGCGCAGGGGCTCCACCGCCGAAGCGAGGGAAATCAGGGTGAAGTTGTCCAGCAGGAGAAAGCCGATGGACTGGGCGACACGGTTCTGGGGTTGTGCCCCTTGAGTGAACTGCGACATCGATGAAACCCTCACGCTAAGCACGGTATGAGCCCATTTGAAATGGGCCTCTGTTTTGTTCTCGCCCGGGTTTCGGCAACCGGGCCGCTATCCATATCTAGGCAAAGGTCATGCCTAAATTGAATGCGTGTTCAATAAAAAATAGACCATCGGTGCGTGGCGCACCAGGCGGGGCTCTGAGGGATGAGAAAGAAGCCGGCGAACCGCTCGCGAGCCCATGTACCACGGGGGCTTGAGCATTTCGGTAGCACTGCCTGAGGGGCGTGCTACGACGCCCAACAGCGGCAGTAACGGACGGACGGTAACAACCTCGACCGACCGGTCACCACGAGCATGGACAAGACCATTTCTGGCCGCACCAAAAGCTCGCGAACCGGCCGTTACGGATCGGATGTTGCACCAGCAAAGGTCAGCACTCGATGGCGCTGACGGCCAGACCACCGCGCGAGGTTTCCTTGTACTTGTCGTGCATGTCGGCACCGGTGTCGCGCATGGTGCGAATCACCCGATCCAGCGAAATGTGATGCTCGCCATCGCCGCGCAGCGCCATCTGCGCCGCGTTGATCGCCTTCACTGCTGCAATGGCGTTGCGTTCGATACAGGGCACCTGCACCAGGCCACCGACCGGGTCGCAGGTCAGTCCGAGATTGTGTTCCAGGCCGATCTCGGCAGCGTTTTCAAGTTGTTCGGGCGTGGCGCCGAGCACCTCGGCAAGCCCTGCCGCAGCCATGGCACAGGCCGAGCCGACCTCCCCCTGACAACCCACTTCGGCGCCGGAAATCGATGCATTCTTCTTGCACAGGATGCCGATCGCCGCGGCCGCCAGCAGAAAATCGACCACATCGGCATCGTTGGCATCGGGGTTGAAGCGCATATAGTAATGCAGCACCGCCGGGATGATCCCGGCCGCGCCATTGGTAGGCGCGGTAACCATGCGCCCACCGGCGGCATTTTCCTCGTTGACCGCCAAGGCGTAGAGGTTGACCCACTCCATGGCGCTCATGGTGCTGCCAATCACGTTGGGCTTGCCCAGCTCCTGCAAGCTGCGATGCAGCTTGGCGGCACGCCGCCGTACGCTCAACCCGCCAGGCAGAATGCCCTCCTCGCGCAAACCGTTGGTCACGCAATCCTGCATGGCCTGCCACAGCTTCAGCAGCCCAGCACGAATCTCCGCCTCACTGCGCCAGGCTTTTTCGTTGGCCAACATCAGTTGCGACACGCGCAGACCATGTTGACGGCACAGGCGCAACAGCTCGGCGCCACTGGAAAAATCGTAAGGCAGCGCAGTGTGATCCTGATCGAGCAGACCGCCGGCAGCCTGCGCCGCGTCGACCACGAAACCGCCGCCAACCGAGTAATAGGTATCGCTGTGCAGTTCCCCGTCCACACCCTCTGCAATCAGGGTCATGGCGTTCGGGTGATAGGGCAGGTTCTCGTCCAGCAGGCGCATGTCACGCACCCAGTCGAAAGCGATAGGCAGGCGACCGTCGAGCAGCAGCTCACCGCACTCCAACAGCGTGGCTATGCGCGGGGCGATCTGCGCCGGATCGATGCTGTCAGGCCACTCCCCCATCAAACCCATGATCACCGCACGGTCGCTGCCGTGACCTACACCGGTGGCTGACAGCGAGCCATACAGACGCACTTCGATACGCCGCACTCGCTCCAGCAGTTCCCGCTCGCGCAGCGTCGCGACGAACAATGCAGCCGCACGCATCGGCCCCACGGTGTGAGAGCTGGACGGTCCGATGCCGATCTTGAACAGGTCGAAAACGCTGATAGCCACGCTGGAAAACCTCGCTGGATGAGTCGCCGCTCATCATCGGGATTTCACCATTGCAGCCGCGTCTGACACCGACCAGTGCGTGCCCATTCACGTCGTCGTCAACGGTTCTGACGAGCACGTCTCGTTTCGGCATGCCCGCGTCGTTTTCCCAGCCCTGGGGCGGCCCACCTCTTGCTATGAAATAGCGCGCTCGCACGTTGTGCAGGAACTCCATCCACTGGCCAATCGACACAGGTACGGTTCATGAACAGACTCACCCGCTGGCTGCTCGCAATCTCCCTTGTCTCCAGCACCGGACTGCAGGCCGCCGAAGCCGAACGCTGCGAGCAGGTACGCCTGAGCGATGTCGGCTGGACCGACATCACCATGACCACCGCCGTGGCACGCCTGGTATTGGGCGAAATCGGCTACCGCACGCAGATCAAGCGCATGTCGTTACCCGACACCTACCGCAGCCTGTCCGAAGGCCAGCTGGATGTGTTCCTCGGCAACTGGATGCCGGCGCAGAGCGAGCAGGTACAGCCCCACCTGGACAGCGGCAAGATCGAGAAACTGCATACCAACCTGCCAACGGTGCGTTACACCCTGGCAGTGCTCACCCCCGGCTATGACGCCGGACTCAAGGACTTCGCCGACATCCATCGCTTCAAGGACGAGCTGGGCGGACAGATCTTCGGTATCGAGCCGGGCAACGAAGGCAACGAAATGGTCAAGGGCATGATTCGCGACAATGTCTTCGGCTTGCGCGGTTTCACCCTGGTGGAATCCAGCGAAAGCGGCATGCTCAACCACGTCGAGCGCGCTCAGCGCCTGGGTAAGTGGGCGGTTTTCCTCGGTTGGGAACCGCACCCGATGAACGAGCGTCTGAAGATGAACTACCTGGCTGGTGGCGACGAGTATTTCGGCCCCAACTATGGAGCGGCCCAGGTCAATACAGTGGCGCGTGGCAACTTCAGCCAGCAGTGTCCCAATCTGGCTCGGCTGTTTCGCAACATGACCTTCACCATCGCCGCAGAAAACCAGCTGATGAGCGCCGTGCTGGAAGGCAATACCAACCGGCGCCGTGTGGCCAAGGACTGGATCGAGAACAACCCGCAGATGATCGCGGCCTGGCTCGATGGCGTGACCCGCTATCAGGGCGCGCCCATCACCAAGGTCTTCGACATACCGCTAGCCGCAAATGACTGATAAATTCGACGAAACAGCCAAGAAATAACGATAAAAATGGCAAAAGAAAAAGAATCCTCGACGTTCGTCGAGAGCATTCGTCCACTGAGCAGAACGCGTCGAATGCCATGCGCAACGAACGCTGCCCCGACTCGCCAGTCACAGTCTGCTGCCACCTCTTCCTGCGTCGCTCGAAGTGCGCCATCTCCACATTTCTGTAAATTTTTTTCAACATCGCCACAGCCCCCGCGGTACGCCGCCTGCGTCTCGCTTGCAGAGCTGGAAACCAAGCCCGGCGCGGCTTGCAGGCTTGGCCAAGGGGCAAAAAAGTCTGTTAAGGTTTTTAAAGCGCGTTCTCGATACCCCACCTCGGCGCTCACGCCGAGGCCTATTCGAAACGACAGCGGAGCAGTGCTTTCAGGAGCCCGGAAAACGGCGAAAACAGGTGAAAACACACGGCGTAGTGGGCCATGTCGTCGCCCAACACGTCAGGGTCGCAAACCGATAATTGCGCAGACCCCAAGACTATATCGTTGAGTCAGCCGATAACGTCGCTGCCGAGCCCCGAGGGGAACGGCAGACCAGGGCCCACCGCCCCGGACCGAAGAACAGACAAGCGCTGGCCCACCATCGATAGGGCGCCAGTCCAACAAGAAATTTCGGATGTACGCATGCGCCAGGACGGCGTATGAAACCCCAAGGGAATGGGCTTCGAAACACTGCCAGAGGGTTTGGAAAGCGGTTTGCAACACGGCAAGGCAATGGACACTCATGAACACGACGCAACGACGCAGCGGGCAAGCATCGCCATCAGCTGCGTGCGCTGCGGTGTGCCCGAGCGCCACGGCCGACCCCTGCAGCGAAGCGCTCGCCAGCCCCGAAACTCAGCAAACACCCACACAGGTATCAGAGGCCTGACACAGCTGATCTACGCTTCGACGATGCGTGCCCGGCCGTGCCAGCGCGAACTGGATACCGATTGAAGGGGAAACGTCCCATGCAGTCTGGAAAGATCGTGGTCGAACACCTGTACAAGGTTTTCGGCTCAAACCCACAAGAAGCCATCGACCTGCTCAAGGAAGGCTGGAGCAAGGAGAGGATTCTGGCCGAGAAAGGCGCCGTGATTGGCGTCAGCGATGTGTCGTTCAGTGTCGAGGAGGGCGAGATCTTCGTTCTCATGGGCCTGTCCGGCTCCGGCAAATCGACCCTGATCCGCCTGATCAACCGCCTGGTCGAACCCAGCGGCGGTGATGTCTACATCGACGGGCAGAACGTGGCCAAGCTGCCGCAGTCGCAACTGATCGACCTGCGTCGCCGTGACATGAGCATGGTCTTCCAGTCCTTCGCCCTGATGCCTTCGCGCAGCGTGCTGGACAACGCCGCCTTCGGCCTGGAAGTGGCCGGCACCGGGCGCAAGGAGCGTGAGAAGCGCGCCATGGAAGTGCTCAAGCAGGTTGGCCTGGACACCTTCGCCCACAAGTACCCGCATGAGCTTTCCGGTGGCATGCAGCAGCGCGTCGGTCTGGCCCGTGCGCTGACGGTCAACCCCTCGATGATCATCATGGACGAGGCCTTCTCGGCCCTCGACCCGCTCAAGCGCCGTGAAATGCAGGACGTGCTGCTGGAGCTGCAGAAGACCCATCGCCGCACCATCATCTTCGTCTCCCACGACATCGAAGAAGCCATGCGCATCGGTACCCGCATCGGCATCATGGAAGGCGGCAAGCTGATCCAGGTCGGCACCCCGCAGGAGCTGATCGAGAAGCCGGCCAACGAATACGTGCGCAACTTCTTCGATACCGTCGACACCAGCCGTTACCTCACCGCCGGCCAGCTCAAGGCCGACAGCGTGCCGACCTACGTACACAACGGCAAGGCGCCGGACGCGGCGAAAATCTGCAAGGAGCTGCAGGCGCTGGACAAGCACTACGCCTTCATCGTCGACGAGCAGAACAACTTCCAGGGCTCCATCAGCCTGGAGAAGATCGCGCTGATGGTCGATGGCGACGAACCCAAGCCACTGGAAACCAACGCCCTCAAGCAGGTCGTGCCGGTGCCCGAGGACATGCCGCTGGAAGACGTCATCAGCCGCCTGGTGGACAACGAGGGGCCGATCCCGGTGGTGGACGCCGACGGCCATTACTGCGGCGCCATCAGCAAGGGCCGCCTGCTGACCCGACTGCAGGGGGAATCCCATGAGTGACAAGAAACTCGACCTCGGTAGCTGGGTCAACGACGTCGTCCAGCATCTGCTGGACAACTACAGCGGCGCCTTCGACAGCATCGGTAAACTGGTCAGCGGCTTTTCCGAAGGCATCGAAGCCCTGCTCATGCTGCCGCCGGCCTGGCTGCTGATCGCCATATTCGTCGCCCTCGGCCTGTGGCGCATCGGCGCACGTTTCGCCCTGTTCACCGCGGTGGCCTTCATCCTCATCGTCATGACCGGTTTCTGGGAACAGACGGTGGTGACGCTCGGCCTGACCTTCTCCTCGACGCTGATCAGCCTGCTGCTGGGCATCCCGCTGGGTATCTGGGCAGCCAAGAGCGAGCGCGTGGCCACCATCATCCGGCCGATTCTCGACTTCATGCAGACCATGCCGGCATTCGTCTACCTGATCCCGGCGGCCATGCTCTTCGGCCTCGGTCGCGTCCCCGGCATCATCGCCACGGTGATCTTCGCCATGCCACCGGCAGTGCGCCTGACCAGCCTGGGCATCCGCCAGGTGAACAAGGAAATCGTCGAGGCCGGCCAGTCCTTCGGCTGCACAGGGCGCCAGTTGCTGTTCAAGGTGCAACTGCCCAACGCCATGCCGTCGATCATGGCCGGGGTCAACCAAACCATCATGATGGCCCTGTCGATGGTGATCATCGCCTCGATGGTCGGCGCCGGCGGCCTGGGTAACGACGTACTGGCGAGCATCCAACGTCTCGATATCGGTCTAGGCTTCGAGAGCGGCATGGCCGTGGTGCTGCTGGCAATCATCCTCGACCGCATCACCGAAAGTTTCGGCACCAAGCAGACGGCCAAACGCGGCCTGTTCGCCTGGTTCAGTGGCAAGCTGCAGCGCCAGTCCAGCTAATCCGTTTTTTCACTTCACAGGGAACCGCAGATGAAAACGATCAAGACCACCGCCGCCATCGGCCTGTTGTCCTGCGCGCTGATGCAGGGTGCCATGGCTGCCGAGCCGGCGAGCTGCAAACAGGTGCGTTTCGCCGAGATCGGCTGGGCTGACATCGCCGCCACCACCGGCGTGGCCATGACCCTGGCCGAAGGGCTGGGCTACCAGCCACGCAAGATCATGGCCTCGGTACCGATCGCCTTCACCGGCGTAAAAAGCGGCCAGATCGATGTTTTCCTCGGTTACTGGGCACCGTCGATGGACTCGGTGATCGAGCCCTTCCTCAAGGACAACGGCGTCAAGGTGCTGGAAAAAGCCAACCTCGAAGGCGCCAAGTACACCTTGGCGGTGCCGAGCTACGCGGCCGAGGCTGGCCTGAAGAGCTTCCAGGACATCGCCAAGTTCAAGGATCAGCTGGGCGGCAAGATCTACGGCATCGAACCGGGTAACGACGGCAATCTGCTGATCGACGGCATGATCAAGAACAACCAGTTCGACCTCGGCGACTTCCGCATGGTCGAGTCCAGCGAAGCGGGCATGCTGGTGCAGGTGTCGCGCGCGATCCGGAAGAAAGAGCCCGTGGTCTTCCTTGGTTGGGCACCGCACCCGATGAACACCCAATACGACATCACCTATCTCTCCGGTGGTGACGATGTGTTCGGCCCCGACTACGGCGCCGCCAAGGTCTACACCGTGGTACCGCCAGACTACGAAGCGCGCTGCGCCAACGTCGGCAAACTGCTGAGCAACCTGCAGTTCACCGTCGAAATCGAAAGCCAGCTGATGGAAAAGGTACTGGAGAAGGAAAACCCGCAGGACGTCGCCAAGGCGTGGATCAAGGCCAACCCGGCGATCCTCGACCAGTGGCTGAGCGGCGTGACCACCTTCGACGGTCAGGATGGCGTAGCCGCCGTCAAGAAACACGTCGGGCTGTAACAGGCCGCGACCCGATTCAGGCCCGCAACCGAAGGTTCGGGCTTGAAACCTCCTCGTCAACCACCCGCGGCCGCTTTGCGGCCGTGACGGGGAGACTTTGCCCGCGAACCGGCAATCTGCTGCGCAACACGGTTTCGCAAGGCCCGCAATGAGAACGAGCCAGTCAACGATTTTGCAACTGCCACTCCAGGAGGATCAGCGACGTAGCAAGCGATGGTCAGGCACGGCGAAACCGACCCAGAGCACGGAGTGTACAAGCCGTACACAAGCGTCTTGAGGCCTGCTTCAACACCGAATGACCACATGCAGCGGTTTGTAGTCCTTCTCTCAACTGACGGAGCACCACGATATGCGCGTATTGAAAAATCTCTGCCTCGGCGCCGCCGCCCTGGCCATCGGTATGGGCAGTGCCCTGGCTGCCGAGAAACCCACCCTGAAGATCGGCTACGTCAACGGGTGGGACGACAGCGTCGCCGTCACCCACGTCGCCGGTGAAATCCTGCAAAGCAAGCTCGGCTACACAGTCGAACTGAAGCCCGTGGAGCCGGCCATCATGTGGCAAGGCATCTCCCGCGGCGACCTCGACGCCACCCTCTCCGCCTGGCTGCCGGCCACCCACGGCGAGTACTACGAGAAGCTCAAGGACAAGGTCGAAATCCTCGGCACCAACTATGCCGGTGCCAAGATCGGCCTGATCGTGCCTGACTATGTCGAGGCCAAGAGCATCGAGGATCTGGAGAAATACGCCAAGGACTTCGACGGCAAGATCACCGGTATCGACGCCGGTGCCGGCGTGATGCGTCGCACCGAAGAGGCCATCAAGGAATACAACCTGGCCAGCATCAAGCTGATGCCGAGTTCTGGCCCGGCCATGGCCACCGCCCTGACCCGCGCCGAGAAAGCGCAGAAACCGATCGTGGTCACCGGCTGGATTCCGCACTGGATGTTCGCCAAGTGGAAACTGCGTTTCCTCGAAGATCCGAAGAAAGTCTTCGGCGATGACGAGCGCGTCGACACCGTGGCCAACCCGGCACTGAAAGAAAAAGCCGCCGACGCAGCTGCCTTCCTCAGCAAGATTTCCTGGAGCGGCGAAGAAGTCGGTTCGGTGATGCTGGCCATTCGTGAAGGCGCCAAACCGGATCAGGCCGCCAAGGACTGGATCGCCAAGAACCCGGATCGCGTTGCACAGTGGCTGAAGTAAGCCTCCTCCAGTCACATAACAGAGCGGGCTTCGGCCCGCTTTGTCGTTCAGCTACAGAGCCGACTTTGTCCTTCTTAAATCCTGAGTGCTTTCTGCAGATCACCTCGATAAGCTGGAGCCCAACTCAAGTTCAAGGACGACATGAATGCGCCTGCTGCCCCTAATCATCATTCCCCTGCTTGCCGGATGCGCAACACAACCAGTTCCAGCAAATCGCGCAATACCGGTATCCCCCGAGCGACTGTTGAGCTATCAGGAGATACCATCCGAACCCTTTCAATACCTGGTGATCAACCGGGATAAAGGGTTAACGGGAATTAGCTGTGATGCCGCAATCTACATTGACGACCAGCTAAGCGTGCGGCTCAACCCTGAAGAGTCAGCCATTTTTAAACTGCCCCTGGGCAATTACACCCTGTCCGTAGATGCTGGTGAGTGCGGAAAGGATCGGTTGCAGGCATCAATCTTGAGTAGCTCAGCGGCAAGATTTCGCATCGCCTTCGACTCGAAGGCTCAGGCAAGTATTCTGCCGACAGAAGCCGGCCTCAATCGGCTCTGCTCCATCGGGATGTGCGGCCAGCCTCCCGGTACACCAGTTCCATGGTGGCTTTACTGATGGGCACGAAGATCAAGGCATGGCCTGAACACTCGAAGCCCACTATGCAGATAGCAGGGTCATCAGGGTTCTAGGGAAATACGCCTTGGGCTTTGACAGCAAAACAGGCTCCAGCTAGATGCACCAAACCGAATCAAGCGACTACCAAGAACTCTGAGTAGGGCACTGGCCCGCTTTGTCGTTTCTGACGACCTCGTGATGCAGCCTCTATCAATTTTTGGGACATTTCTGCTGGGGCTTGCCGGGCATGGCCCTTAGACTCTCGTCTCCGGCCATGAACCAACCCGCACACGAGATGAAAAATACCTCCATCGTCTTCGCCTTCAGCGGCTGCCTCGCACTGCTGACCTTCCTGTTCGTTTACACCAAGTCCATCAATGTCCTCGCTATCTGGGACGCGAAAGCTTACGGCTACCTGGCCACCTGCGCCGGCTTGCTGATCGCCGCCGCCATCGGAACGGCCCTGCTCGCGCCCGGCAAACCGGCAACGTCTGGCGTGGCCATCGCCGTCCTGCTGTTGACGGCAGTACTCACCCAGTGCCTGTTCGGCTTCGATCTCTACACCTCAATGGCCGTCGGGTTGCTCTATGTCGCAGCGCTCATCGAATTGACCTCACTGCCCTCGGATACAGCCGAATCCCCTCAACCCTGATCGACGGCGCCTGATGCAGCGATGAGAAAACAGCCAGGCCGCCGTAGACGCCCCCCTCACAACAGCCTTGAGCGGCGGATACAGGCCATTGCCGACAGCCCGGAAGGCTACAAGCTGTTGCTGTTGCCTTACCTTCCCGCCTGGCTTGCACCAGCGACCTGGAATCTCTGGGGCAGCCTTGGTGGCACCCTGCTGGTCATCGTGACCGCTGTGCTGGTCGCGCTGTTCTCCATTCGCCGTAACGAAGGTGTGCTCGTTGCCTTGAAGTACGGCGACGACGGACGCAGCGTGAGCGGTTTGTTGGCGCGCCATCTGATCCTGGGTATCGCGCTGAGCGGCGCGTTGTTCATGGCAAATGCCTTATTCGAGTAACGCCGACGCCAGGGCCGACAACGGCATGCCATCCCCTGGCATTGATTGATCGATCGATCAAAATCCGCCTAGACTGCGCCCCACTCGTTCCCCGTGGAGACCCCCATGCCCAAGGTCGGCATGCAGCCCATCCGTCGCTCGCAATTGATCGCCGCTACCCTGGAAGCCGTCGACCAGGTCGGCATGGCCGATGCCAGCATCGCCTATATCGCGCGCCTTGCAGGGGTGTCGAACGGCATCATCAGCCACTATTTCAACGACAAGAACGGCCTGCTCGAAGCCACCATGCGTCACCTGATGCAGGCGCTCAGCGAGGCCGTGGGCAAGCGCCGCCAGGCACTACGCGAGGACAGCCCGCGCGCGCATCTGAAGGCGATGATCGATGGCAACTTCGATGACAGCCAGGTCAGTGGCCCGGCGATGAAGACCTGGCTGGCGTTCTGGGCCAGCAGCATGCACCAGCCTGCCCTGCGCCGCCTGCAACGGGTCAACGACCACCGCCTCTACTCCAACCTGTGCGGCCAGTTCCATCGCGTGCTGCCGCAAGACCAGGCACGCTTCGCCGCTCGCGGTATGGCCTCATTGATCGATGGCCTGTGGCTGCGCGGCGCCCTCTCCGGCGAAGCATTCGACACCGAGCAGGCGCGCCGCATTGCCTATGACTACCTCGACCTGCAGTTGGCCAAGGCTCCGTAGGGTGCGCTGTGCGCACCACGTACAACCCCTTTCTCTGATCATTTAGAGCCTGCTCAAAGTCTCGCGAGCTAGAGTCAGGCAATACCGATGGCGGCCCCGCGAATCGAGCGAAGAACGCTCGGAGTCGCGTTCGACTTAACGAGCTGTAAATGAGCATTCTGAGCTTGATTTCAACGCTGCATGGCCGACGCGCAGCAGACTTTGAACACGTTCTTAGATCGTTAGGTGCGCGTGGCGCACCCTACGGAGACTCATGCCTCTGACGTGCATGTCGCGTTTGACTGCGCGCTGTCGTTTTTGTTGATTGATCGTTCAATTTAAATAAAATAGGCTGTTCTCTAAGCAGATTGACCGAGTTCAGAGGACAGCCCATGCCCCGTTTCGCCGAACAACAGCTCTACATCGGTGGCCAGTACGTCGCCGCCAGCAGTGGAGAAACCTTCGACAGCATCAACCCGGCCACCGGCGAGGTGCTGGCCAAGGTGCAGCGCGCCAGCCAGGCCGATGTCGAGCAAGCCGTGGCCAGCGCCACCGAGGGGCAGAAGGTGTGGGCGGCGATGACCGCCATGCAGCGCTCGCGCATCCTGCGCAAGGCCGTGGACATCCTGCGTGAGCGCAACGATGAGCTGGCCGAACTGGAGACCCTCGACACCGGTAAGCCACTGTCGGAAACCCGCTACGTCGACATCGTCACCGGCGCCGACGTGCTGGAGTATTACGCCGGCCTGATCCCGGCCATCGAGGGCGAGCAGATCCCGCTGCGCGAAACCTCCTTCGTCTACACCCGCCGCGAGCCACTCGGCGTGGTGGCCGGTATCGGCGCCTGGAACTACCCGATCCAGATCGCCCTGTGGAAATCCGCACCGGCCCTGGCCGCCGGCAACGCGATGATCTTCAAACCCAGCGAAGTGACCTCGCTGAGCGCGCTGAAACTCGCCGAGATCTACACCGCGGCCGGCCTGCCTGACGGCGTATTCAACGTGCTCACCGGGAGTGGTCGCGAGGTTGGCCAGTGGCTGACCGAGCATCCGGGCATCGAGAAGGTGTCCTTCACCGGCGGCACCGTCACCGGCAAGAAGGTGATGGCCAGCGCCTCCAGCTCCAGCCTCAAGGAAGTGACCATGGAGCTGGGTGGCAAGTCGCCGCTGATCGTGTTCGAGGACGCCGACCTGGATCGCGCCGCCGACATCGCGGTGATGGCCAACTTCTACAGCTCCGGCCAGGTGTGCACCAACGGCACACGCGTGTTCGTGCCACGCATGCTGCAGGCGCGCTTCGAGGCCAAGGTGCTGGAGCGGGTCAAACGCATCCGCCTCGGCGACCCACTGGATGACGCCACCAACTTTGGCCCGCTGGTCAGCTACGCGCACATGGAGAGCGTGCTCGGCTACATCGAGCAGGGTCGCAGCGAAGGCGCACGCCTGCTGGTCGGCGGCGCGCGCGTCAGCGACGGTGAGTACGCCAAGGGCGCCTACGTCGCCCCCACCGTTTTCACCGATTGCCGCGACGACATGACCATCGTGCGCGAGGAAATCTTCGGCCCGGTGATGAGCATCCTCATCTACGACAGCGAAGAGGAAGTGATCCGCCGCGCCAACGACACCGACTACGGCCTGGCCGCAGGCGTGGTCACCCGCGACCTAAACCGCGCGCACCGGGTGATCCACAAGCTGGAAGCCGGCATCTGCTGGATCAATACCTGGGGCGAATCGCCGGCCGAAATGCCGGTGGGCGGCTACAAGCAGTCCGGTGTCGGCCGCGAGAACGGTCTGGTCACCCTCGGCCACTACACCCGCATCAAGTCGGTGCAGGTCGAACTCGGCGGCTACAGCTCAGTGTTCTGATCGTCGCGCCAAGCTTGTAGGAGCGACAAGGCGGCACACCGCTTTAGCCGCGAAAAACATCGCGGATGAATCCGCTCCTGCAAAACCGCCGTCCCGTAGCCCGGATGCCATCCGGGAACAGTCACCGTGTTTTCCCGGACTGCGTCCGGGCAGCAGGAGGATGTCATGCCCCAGGAATTCGACTACATCATCATCGGCGCTGGTTCAGCCGGTAACGTCCTGGCTACCCGTCTGACCGAGGACGAAGGTGTCAGCGTGCTGCTGCTCGAAGCCGGCGGTCCGGATTACCGCCTCGACTTCCGTACCCAGATGCCCGCCGCCCTGGCCTTTCCGCTGCAGGGCCGACGCTACAACTGGGCCTACGAGACCGACCCCGAGCCGTACATGAACAACCGCCGCATGGAATGCGGGCGCGGCAAGGGCCTGGGCGGCTCGTCGCTGATCAACGGCATGTGCTACATCCGCGGCAACGCCCTGGACTTCGACAACTGGGCCACTGCCAAAGGCCTGGAGGACTGGACGTATCTGGACTGCCTGCCGTATTTCCGCAAGGCGGAAACCCGCGACATCGGCCCCAACGATTACCACGGCGGCGACGGCCCGGTGAGCGTGACCACGCCCAAGGCCGGCAACAATCCGCTGTTCCACGCCATGGTCGAGGCCGGCGTGCAGGCTGGTTACCCGCGTACCGATGACCTCAACGGCTACCAGCAGGAAGGCTTCGGCCCGATGGATCGCACCGTGACCCCGGAAGGGCGTCGCGCCAGCACCGCGCGCGGTTATCTGGATCAGGCACGGGCACGGCCGAACCTGACCATCGTCACCCACGCCACCACCGATCGCATTCTGTTCGACGGCAAACGCGCCAGTGGCGTGAGCTACCTGATCGGCAACTCGAACAACGACACCGAAGCCCGCGCCCGTCGCGAGGTGCTGCTGTGCGCCGGCGCCATCGCCTCGCCGCAGATTCTCCAGCGCTCCGGCGTTGGTCCGGCAGCGCTACTGCGCGAGCTGGATATCCCGCTGGTGCATGAACTGCCTGGCGTCGGCCAGAACCTGCAGGATCACCTGGAGATGTACCTGCAGTACGCCTGCACCCAGCCGGTGTCGCTGTACCCGGCGCTCAAGCTGCTCAACCAGCCGGGTATCGGCGCGCAATGGCTGTTCGCCGGCAACGGCATCGGCGCCAGCAACCAGTTCGAGGCGGGTGGTTTCATCCGTACGCGCCCGGAATTCGCCTGGCCCAATATCCAGTTCCATTTCCTGCCGGTGGCGATCAACTACAACGGCAGCAATGCGGTCAACGAGCACGGCTTCCAGGCTCACGTCGGCTCGATGCGCTCGCCCAGTCGCGGTCGCATCCAGCTCAAGTCCAAGGATCCGCGCCAGCACCCGAGCATCCTCTTCAACTACATGAGTCATGAGCAGGACTGGCAGGAGTTCCGCGACGGTATTCGTCTCACTCGCGAGATCATGGCGCAGCCAGCACTCGACCCTTACCGTGGCCGCGAGATCAGTCCCGGTGCCGACGTACAGACTGACGCCGAGCTGGATACCTTCATCCGCGAACATGCGGAGACGGCGTTCCACCCGTCCTGCTCGTGCAAGATGGGCGAAGACGACATGGCGGTGGTCGATGGGCAAGGCCGCGTGCACGGTGTGCAGGGCTTGCGCGTGGTGGATGCGTCGATCATGCCGGAGATCATCACCGGCAACCTCAACGCCACCACCATCATGATGGCCGAGAAGATCGCCGATCGAATCCGCGGGCGTCAGCCATTGCCGCGCAGCAATGCGCCGTACTTCGTCGCGGGCGACCGCCCCGTACGGGGTGTGCCGCTGCGTAGCCAGGACGACAGGCTAGTCGGGTAATTCCTGACGGATCATCCAGTGCCCCTCGGGTGGCATCAGCCGCCCGAGGTCAAAGCGCTCCAGTGCGGCGACATCGAGCATCTCGATCTTGGGGCTGATCAGCTGCGGAACCTTCTCGCCCTGTAGAGCACGCACGGCAAGATCCAGCGCGACACGCGCCTGAATCACCGGCGAGTCGGTCGGCGCTGCCAGCACCTGGCCTTCGTGAATCTGTTCCAGCACCCGTTCAGTGGCATAGAACGACAGCACCTGTGCCTGCGAACCGACATTACGCACCAACTGCGCCGCGAACGCCGCCGCCTCGGCATTGCCGATCAGGTAATCGAGCTGCGGATGCTGCTTGAGCAGCTCCCGCACCAGTTGCGCCTGACGGCTGCGATCGACCGGGCCGTAGCCACCATGAGCCAGCGTTACCGCGCTACCCGGCATGGCTTCGCGCAGGCCGCGTTCGGCATCCTGCACCCAGCCGGCATCTGCCGGCCCAGGCAGCCAGCCGACCTGAATCGGCCGACCGGCGCTGCGTTTCACTACATATTCGAGGGTTGCGCGTGCCATATCGGCGAAGTCGACCCGGGAATGGGCGCTGATGCCAGGGCAATCCAGGCGATTGACCAGATCGATCACCGGACGACCAGCCTTCGTCTGCACTTCTGCCGCGTGGCACAGGTCATAGGTGTTGATGCTGGCCACGACGAAGGCATTGGCACCCTCGGCCACACAATGGTCGAACTGCTCCAGTTGCACCGCTGCATGCTCGTAGCCACCGGCCTCATAGATGCCCAGGCGCACGCCGAGCCGGTTCGCTTCCTGATCCAGCCCCCAGGCCACGCCCCACCAGTAACGATCCTTGCCGTGGGGCAACAGCGCACAGATGCGCCAGGGCTTGTCGGCCACAGGCAAAGGGCGGTAATCCCGCATGCGGCCATCGGCTTCTACCGGATAGGGAAACCATTCGGCAGCCAGCAGTGACTGGCTGAACAGGCAGAACCAGACAGGTAACCAGCGCATGAAACCGTCCTTAGCCCAGAACAGGGCGATATGCCAGTAGCTCCAGCGTAGCACTTACCGTCCTGGCTCATGAGGATTTGCCCGAGCCGCACCAGCAGCCTAGAGTGAAGCGCGAAGACCACGAGAACAGCATGACCATCCCCGCACCGCTCGACCCACGTACCGCCCGCCTGCTGCCATGGATAGTCGCCATCGCCTTCTTCATGCAGACGCTGGACGGCACCATCCTCAATACCGCCCTGCCCGCCATGGCTGGCGATCTCAACGAAGACCCGCTGCGCATGCAGTCGGTGGTGATCGCCTACATGCTCACCGTGGCGTTGCTGATTCCGGCCTCGGGCTGGATCGCCGACCGCTTCGGCACCCGGCGCATCTTCTTCGGCGCCATCGCCCTGTTCAGCCTCGGCTCGCTGCTGTGCGCGCTATCGGAATCGCTCAGCATGCTGATCGGCGCGCGGGTCATTCAGGGCCTCGGCGGTGCTTTGATGATGCCGGTCGGACGCCTGGTGGTGCTGCGCGCCTATCCGCGCTCCGAGCTGGTGCGGATCATGAGCTTCATCACCCTGCCCGGCCTGCTCGGCCCGCTGATCGGGCCGAGCCTCGGCGGCTGGCTGGTGGAAGTCGCCAGCTGGCACTGGATCTTCCTGATCAACCTGCCCGTGGGGCTACTCGGTTGCTGGGCGGCGCGACGGTATATGCCGGATCTGCGCGGGCCGGAGCGTAGCCGCTTCGATAGCGTGGGTTTCCTGCTGTTCGGCGCCGCCATGTTGCTGATCACCGTGGCGCTGGAAGGACTCGGCGAGCTGCACCTGCCGACCATGCGCGTGGTGCTGCTGTTGCTCGGCGGCATGGCCTGCCTGGCCGCCTACTGGCTGCGCGCCGGGCGTATCGAAC
This sequence comes from Pseudomonas berkeleyensis, assembly GCF_014109765.1. Taxonomy (NCBI): domain Bacteria; kingdom Pseudomonadati; phylum Pseudomonadota; class Gammaproteobacteria; order Pseudomonadales; family Pseudomonadaceae; genus Pseudomonas; species Pseudomonas berkeleyensis. The sequence goes on along the minus strand of NZ_CP059139.1, from coordinate 550,727 downwards.
AGCCGTTGTTCTCGCCAGCGCTGTTCCACACCCGTAGCTTCGCCGTGGGCATCATCGGCAACCTGTTCGCGCGTCTCGGCAGCGGCGCGTTGCCCTTCCTCACGCCACTGCTGCTGCAACTGGCGATGGGCTATTCGCCGGCTCAGGCCGGCATGAGCCTGATCCCGCTGGCACTGGCCGCCATGGCAGCCAAACCCCTGGCCAAGCCGCTGATCGAGCGCCTCGGCTACCGCAACATCCTCACCAGCAACACCCTGCTGCTTGGCGCCCTGATCGCCAGCCTGGCGCTGGTCGATGCCGAGACCTCGACGTTGCAGCTGATTATCCAGCTGAGCCTGATCGGCGCCTGCAACTCGCTGCAGTTCACCGCGATGAACACGGTAACTCTGATCGACCTGGACAACCGCGACGCCAGCAGCGGCAACAGCCTGCTGTCGGTGGTGGTGCAACTGGCAATGGGCCTGGGCGTCGCCTCGGCAGCGGCGCTGCTCAGCGGCTTCAGCCGCGACCTTGGCGGCAGTGACCATGTGTTGCAAGCGTTCCAGGCCACCTACCTGTGCGTCGGCCTGCTATCGATGCTGGCAGCGGCGATCTTCCTGCAACTGGACACGAAAGCGGGCCGTAGCGGCCGCAATATCGAGGTTCCGACCGACGACTGACGCGGCCTGATACACTGCCGCCCTGTTTCACCAGCCCCGAGTCCTTGCCGTGACCGCTACCGCCTTCGCCAGCCTGCCCCTTTCCGCCGCCATGCAGGCCAACCTCGCCGCCATCGGCTATGCCGAGATGACGCCCATCCAGGCCGCCAGCCTGCCGCTGATTCTCAAGGGTCGCGACGTGATCGCCCAGGCCAAGACCGGCAGCGGCAAGACCGCAGCGTTCGGCATCGGCCTGCTGCATCCGCTCAACCCACGCTACTTCGGCTGCCAGGCCATGGTGCTGTGCCCGACGCGCGAGCTGGCCGATCAGGTAGCCAAAGAGATTCGCCGCCTGGCCCGCGCGGCCGACAACATCAAGGTGCTCACCCTGTGCGGCGGCGTGCCCTTCGGCCCGCAGATCGGCTCGCTGGAGCACGGCGCGCACGTTATCGTCGGCACGCCTGGACGCGTGCAGGAACACCTGCGCAAGGGCACGTTGAAGGTCGATGGTCTCAATACTCTGGTGCTCGACGAGGCGGATCGCATGCTCGACATGGGCTTCGTCGACAGCATCAGCGACATCATCGAACAGACCCCGGCGCGCCGGCAGACCCTGCTGTTCTCCGCCACCTACCCGGCCGGCATCGAACAACTCGCCGCGCGCTTCCTGCGCAGCCCCGAGCGGGCCGAGGTCGAGGCGCAGCATGATGACGGGCAGATCGAACAACGCTTCTACGAAATCGCTCCGGGCCAGCGCATGGAAGCGGTCAGCACGCTGCTGCGGCATTTCCGTAAACAGCCGGTGGTCGCCTTCTGCGCCACGCGCCAGCAGTGCGACGAACTGGCCGCGCAGCTGGAAGCCGAGAAGATCTCCGCCGCTGCCCTGCATGGCGATTTGGAGCAACGTGATCGCGATCAGATCCTCGCCCTGTTCGCCAACCGCAGTCTTAGCGTGCTGGTGGCCACCGACGTGGCCGCACGCGGCCTGGATATCGCCGGGCTGGAGATGGTGATCAACGTCGAGCTGTCGCGTGATGCCGAGGTGCATATCCACCGCATCGGCCGCAGTGGTCGCGCCGGTGAAAAAGGCCTGGCGCTGAGCCTGGTGGCCCCCGCCGAAGCCGGTCGCGCCCAAGCCATCGAAGCGCTTCAGGGCAAGGCACTGGCCTGGTATCCGCTGCCTGCGGCCAAGGCGACTGGCGAACCGCTGCTGCCGCCGATGCACACGCTGTGCATCGGCGCCGGGCGCAAGGAGAAACTGCGCCCTGGTGACATCCTCGGCGCCCTGACCGGCGATGCCGGCATCCCGGGCGATCAGGTCGGCAAGATCGCCCTGTTCGATTACCAGGCCTACGTTGCCGTGCACCGCGATGTGGCTCGCCAGGCGCTGAAGCGCCTGAGCGAAGGCAAGATCAAGGGTAGAACTCTGCGCGTGCGTCTATTGTAGGAACCGGCTCGGCGATCTGCTGCGCGTCGGCGCGGTTCGCTTGTTTTTGCGGGGTCGCTAGCGGTTTTGCATCGTTCTGGCTCGCAAGATCGCGAACTGGCTCTTAGGCTGATATAAAGGATCAAACGGCCTGGGCCGGAGTTACCCATGCGCAATATTCTGGTCATTGAAGACAGCCCCTTGGTACTGAAGATTCTCGAACACCTGTTCCGTCAGGAACCTGATCTCGAGCCGATCTTCTGTGCCTCGCTGGCCGAAGCGGAGGTGATGCTGGAGACCTCGGCCGCCCTGTTCTTCGCCGCCATCGTCGACCTGCATCTACCCGACGCCCCCAACGGCGAGAGTGTCGACCTGGTGATGCGCTATCACCTTCCCTGCATCGTGCTCAGCGGCAGCTACAACGAGCAACGCCGCGACGAGCTGTTGATGAAAGGTGTGGTCGACTACGTGCTCAAGGAAAGTCAGCACTCCTACGAGTATGCCTTCCGCCTGCTGCACCGGCTCGACCACAACAGCCATATCAAGATTCTCATCGCCGACGACTCAGACGCCCAGCGCCACTACATCCGCCATATCCTCGAACCGCACCACTATCAGATCATCGAGGCCAGCGACGGCAAGGAGACCCTGCGCCAACTGGGCGAGCATCCGGATCTCGACCTGCTGGTGCTCGACCACGCCATGCCCGGTGTCAGCGGTTTCGAGCTGGTCAAACTGCTGCGTCAGAAGCTGCGCCTGAGCGACCTGATCATCATCGGCGTGTCGGCCGACCCCAAGGGCTCGCTCAGCGCGCAGTTCATCAAGCACGGGGCCGATGACTTCCTGCGCAAACCATTCTGCCCCGAAGAACTGAATTGCCGGGTGATGTCGACGCTGGAACGACGCGACCTGCTACGCGCCCTGAAGAAAGCCGCACAATTCGATGCCCTGACCGGCCTGAACAACCGCCGCGCTTTCTACGAACAGGGGCTGCAGATGCTGCAGCAGGCACAACGCGAGCACCGCGAAGTATGCGTGGCGATGCTCGACCTCGACCACTTCAAGCAGATCAACGATGGCTTCGGCCATGCCAGCGGCGACAGCGCCCTGGTGGTGTTCGCCCGGGCAATGAGCGTGGCCTTCCCCGATATGCTGCTGGGCCGACTCGGAGGCGAGGAATTCGCCCTGCTCACACTGCATGATGCGGAGCAGGTGGTGCAGGCACTGGACAAGCTACGTCGGCAATGCGCTGGCCTGCACTACGCCGTGGGCGCGCCGTCCTTGTCGTTCAGCGCGGGGCTGTATCAGGGCGAACCGGAAGATCTGGAAAGCCTCCTGCACGAAGCCGACATCCGGCTATACCGGGCCAAGCAGCAGGGCCGCGCCCGTACGGTGCTGGCCTGATCAAGGGCCGTGGCGCTGCAGCGTCGCGGCATAGCTACCATCGTCGCTCATCGCCTGGATCGCCTTGTCGAAACGATTGGCGATTTCCTCGTGGTCGGCACGACTGCGCCGAATCAGGATATGCAGGCCGTTCTCGCTCAACGGTAGCGGTAGGAACTCCAGCTCGCCGCGAATGGAGCTCAACTCCAGACCCATGTGATACCGCGCCACCAGTTCATCCTCCAGCGCCAGCTGAACCCGCCCAGCGTGCAACATGCGCGCAGCGATCTCGAAGCTGCCAACCCCCACCTTGAGTAGGTTGGGGTCGCTGTCGAACTCCTTGGAATAGGCATAACCGCGCACCACGGCGATGCTGTGCGGGTAGAGATCGGCCAGGGTTTCGAAACGAATGTTGCTGCCCTTGCGCTGCATGAAACGCAGACGATTGACCAGATAAGGGCGGGAGAAGTGGCCGTACTCGGCACGATCCGCGCTGTACCAGGCATTGATCAACACATCGTAATCGCCGCGCTTGAGCCCCAGCACAGCCCGCTCCCAGGGCACTTCGGCGTAGCTGGTGGTGTAGCCGGCACGCTTCAGCGCCTGCTCCACCAGATCACTGGCCAGGCCATTGCCAGGCAGGTCTCGGTCATTGAAAGGCGGCCAGGGATCAGCCACCAGGCGCAACAACTCGGCCGAGGCCAGTGCCGGCGACAGCAGCAAGAGCAATAGCCAGGCACGCACTGCGAGCATTGGTGGCGATCCATCCGAAATGATCAGTTCTAGTGATAGCAGGCGCAGCGCCACTCGTCACTGTCTCAAATCTGAGACAGGCATCGTCGCATCCCACATTCGTCGGCCACACGCTGGGCAGAATCGGCGACCCAGAGCGGCTTCGGGTAAACTTCACAGGTTTTCTCGCAGCACCATTTGTGCCAGCGATTCACCTTGGGGACATTTCGTGTTGCAAACCGACGTACTGATCATCGGCGCAGGCGCCGCCGGCCTGATGTGCGCAGCCACCGCCGCCGCCCGTGGCCGCCGCGTGCTGGTACTCGACCATGCCAACAAGGCCGGCAAGAAAATCCTCATGTCCGGCGGTGGGCGCTGCAACTTCACCAATATGTACTGCGAGCCGGCCAACTTCCTCTCCGGCAACCCGCACTTCTGCAAATCCGCCCTGGCGCGCTTCACCCAGTGGGACTTCATCGGCCTGGTCGCCAAGCATGGCGTGCCGTATCACGAGAAGAAACTCGGCCAACTGTTCTGCGATAACAAGTCCAGCGACATTCTCGAACTGCTGCTGGCCGAGTGTGCCGAAGCGGGCGCGCAGATTCGCCTGGATACCGCCGTACAGGACATCGCAAAGACCGAGGGCGGTTTCCTGCTGCAAACCGATCTCGGCGCCGTGGCCTGCCAGTCACTGGTGATCGCCACTGGCGGGTTGTCGATTCCCACCCTCGGCGCCACCGGCTTCGGCTACCAGGTGGCCAAGCAGTTCGGCCATGAGGTGCTGCCAACGCGCGCCGGGCTGGTGCCGTTCACCCTCACCGATCCGCAGCTCAAGACGCTGTGCACCGAACTCTCTGGCACCTCGGTGGAGGACTGCCGGGTGAGCTGCAATGGCCAGAGCTTCGTCGAGAACATCCTGTTCACCCATCGCGGTCTGTCCGGGCCGGCGATCCTGCAGATTTCCTCCTACTGGCAACCAGGCGACACCGTGCACATCGACCTGCTGCCGCATATCGACCTGCCCGAGTGGTTGGCGACCCAACAGCGCGAGCGCGGTAACAGCGAGCTGAAGACCTTGCTGGCCGAGCTGTTCACCAAGAAGATGGCGACCCTGCTGGTGGACAGCTGGTTCACCAACAAGCCGCTGAAGCAGTACACGCCAGGCGAATTAAAGGCGATTGCCGAGCGCCTGTCAGACTGGCAGCTGGTGCCCGCCGGCACCGAGGGCTACCGCACGGCCGAAGTCACCCTGGGCGGGGTGAACACCGACGAGGTGTCGTCCAAGACCCTGGAGTCGCTCAAGGTGCCGGGGCTGTATTTCATCGGCGAGGTGCTGGACGTCACCGGCCATCTCGGCGGCTTCAACTTCCAGTGGGCCTGGGCCTCGGGTTATGCCGCCGCGCAGTACGCCTGACGCTAACGCGACAACCGCTCGATAACGCTGGCAGCAGGCTGGAAAACCAGGCCGTGAGCCTGCGCGACACTTTCACAGGTAATCACTCCGCCAGCCACATTGAGACCGGCCAGCAAGTGCGGGTCTTCTTCCAGCGCGCAGTGCGTGCCCTTCTGCGCCAGGGCGATAACGAACGGCAGCGTGGCGTTGTTCAGCGCCTGGGTCGAGGTACGCGCCACCGCACCAGGCATGTTGGCCACGCAGTAATGCACCACCTCGTCGACCACATAGGTGGGCTCTGCATGGGTGGTGGCGCGCGAAGTCTCGGCACAGCCGCCCTGATCGATGGCCACATCCACCAACACCGCGCCGGCCTTCATCTGCCGCACCATGTCCGCCGTGATCAGCTTGGGCGCGGCCGCACCGGGAATCAGCACACCGCCGATGACCAGATCGGCTGCCAGCACCTGCTCACGCAGCGCCGCGCGGGTCGAATACAGCGTGGTGATGCGATTGCCGTACTGAGCATCGAGTCGGCGCAGGGCATCGACGTTTCTGTCCAGCACCGTCACATCGGCGCCGAGGCCGACCGCCATCGCCAGCGCATGGCTGCCGACCACGCCACCGCCGAGAATCACCACTTTGCCCGGCGCCACACCTGGTACCCCGCCCAGCAAGACGCCACGTCCACCGCGCGCCTTCTCCAGGCAACCGGCACCGGCCTGGATCGACATGCGCCCGGCAACCTCCGACATCGGCGCCAGCAATGGCAGGCGGCCCAGAGCATCGGTCACCGTCTCGTAGGCGATACAGGTGGCGCCACTCGCCATCAATTCCTCGGTCTGCGGCCGATCCGGTGCCAGGTGCAGGTAGGTGAACAGGGTGTGCTGCGCGCGCAGCTTGGCCCGCTCCACGGCGAGCGGCTCCTTGACCTTGACGATCAGTTGCGCCTGCTGAAACACCTCGCCGGCGCCCTTGGCGATCTGCGCGCCGGCCTCACGGTAATTCTCGTCGGCAAAACCGATGGCGGCACCGGCCTGAGTCTCGATCCAGACCTCGTGCCCCTGTGCGCTCAGTTCGGCCACGGACGCAGGCGTAAGGCCGACACGGTACTCGTGATTCTTGATTTCCTTGGGTACGCCGATTCGCATGACTCTCTCCCAGCGTTCAGGATCAACACCTGAAGTCTAGGAAAGCGTCACGCGCCTCACCGGGAAATCCGCGAGAAACCTGCCCGTCCGTCACTGCCCGAACAGCAAGCGCCGCGCCTCGGCGGTCAGCAGCGCCTTCGGATCTTCGTTCACCTGGGCGACCAGCGCGTAGGCACGTTGCACGGCAGGACGCGCGGCAATGCGTTCGAGCCAGGCAGCCATGTGCGGGAAATTTTCGATCTTCTGCTGCTGGGCTTGCCACAATGTGGCCCAGGGATAGATGGCCATATCGGCGATCGAATAATCGCCGGCCACATATTCATGCTCGGCCAGTTGACGATCCAGTACACCGTAAAGGCGGGCAGTTTCCTTCACGTAACGTTCGATGGCGTAGGGAATCGGCTCCGGCGCATAACGTACGAAGTGATGGTTCTGCCCGGCCATTGGCCCGACGCCGCCCATCTGCCAGTACAGCCATTGCAGCACCTGGAAACGCGCGCGGGTCTCGCGTGGCAGGAACAACCCGCTCTTGTCGGCCAGGTATTCGAGGATCGCCCCGGACTCGAACAGGGCAATGGGTTCGCCAGCGTCTGCCGGCGCCTGATCGACGATCGCCGGAATACGGTTGTTCGGCGCGATCTTGAGGAATTCGGGTTCGAACTGCTCGCCCTTGCCGATGTGAACCGGGATGACGCGATAGTCCAGGCCGGCCTCTTCGAGAAAGATGCTGACCTTGTGGCCGTTGGGGGTAGTCCAGTAATACAGATCGATCATTTGCTCATCTCCGCCTGGATCGAGGCCCGCTTGACCGGGCCGTGAGTAGTTTCGTACGTCTGCAGAATGCGGGCGAACCACGCACCGAGTGCCGAATCATCCGCCCATGGCTGCGCCCCCAGACACCAGGCCCAGAGCAGCAGGCCAGCCAGCAGGTAATCGCAGCCACCAGGCGCCGGCCCCTCGAAAAAGGGTTGTTCACGCAACCACATTTCCAGCGGCGCCACCCCGTCGCGGAACTGCCGCTCACCGCCCTGCGGGTCGGCGAAATCCTCCAGGCTCATGCCCAGTGCCTTTTCACGGCTGCTGCGGAAGTACTCACGATCAGCCGGATCAATGACCTGCCAGACCCGCGGGATCAGGATCTTCAACAGCGGCATGCGCACCATGTGAAAGCTCAAGCGCTCGACCAGCCGCGCCCGCTCGGCAGCCAGTGCATCGCCAAGCAGAGGATGTTGCGGGTAGCGTCGATCCAGGTAGGCGAAAATGGCCATGCTGTCATGCAGCGTTTCGCCGTCGTCGGTAAGCACCGGCACCAGTTTCTGCCCGGAAAAGGCGATCAGCGCCTTGTCGGTGAAGCGCGTCGGCCGGCTCTGGTAATCCAGCCCCTTGTGCGCCAGTGCGAGGCGCACACGCCAGCAGTAAGGCGAAAACACCAGCTCGCGATCAGCCCCGCACAGCTCGAACAATTCCCGCATGCCCATCCCCCATTTCAGAACCAATCAGTCCACAAATAAACGAAAGAACACCCCGACGCAGAACTCAGGCCCCGCCCAGGCTTGTCATCACCACGGCGACGGTGGCGCGGATCGAGTCAGCCGGCAGCCCGGACTTGACCTGAGTGCGCAAGCCGCTCATCACGCATTGCAGATAGGCGGCTCGGGCTTGCAGGTCGTCTCCTGCGGGCAGTTCGCCGCAGGCCACGGCACGTACCAGCGCCTGCTCGAACACCTGGCAGATCCCCGCCGTGGCGCGCTTTAGCACAGGCACCAGCGCGGGCTCCGACAGCGAGAATTCGTTGGCGACGTTGACCAACATGCAACCGCGCGGCACGCCATCCGAGCCGCCATCATCGAGGACACTGAGCAGGCGCTCGCGAATGAAACCGAGCGGCGAGGCACTGGCCTCCAGCTGTTCCAGTAACAGGGCGCGACGCTGCTCCACATAACGGCTGAACGCAGCGACGAACCAGGCCTGCTTACTCGGGTAGGTCTGGTACAGGCTGCTCCTGGACAGGCCGGTGACCACCTGCAGATCCTGCAGCGAAGCGGCCTCGTAGCCGCGCTGCCAGAACAGCTGCATGGCATTTTCCAGAACCCGATCCGGGCAGAAGCTTTTGGGGCGTCCACGTGTCGTCATGCGGCGAATTTAGAACCGATCAGTTCCAAAATTCAAGACTTGGGTTCCTTCATGTCCACGATCCTGCGCGACAGCTCCACCGGCAGCGGGAAGACGGATGCCCCGTCAATCCAACTGGACAGCCCTGGGACATGCCTGTTGCGGTCAATTGCATATCCAGTGACCAACGAGTTCCGGTAGGCTTCTCACATCCTTTTCTCACCAGACCTTCCATGCCCCGCCCTCACCTTCGCCAATCACTGCGCCGCCTCTGGGCGCTGGACAAGTTCAGTGCCAGCCTGCGGGTGTTCATCGCTCTCGCTGGTGCGCTGGCGCTGTGCTGGTGGCAAGGCTGGGTACATGGGCTGATCCCGCTGTTTCTCGGCATCATCGCCAGCGCACTGACCGAAACCGATGACAGCTGGCAAGGCCGCTTGGGCACCGTATTGGTCACCCTGGTCTGCTTCAGCGCGGCGGCCTATGCGGTCGAATTCCTCTTTCCCTACCCCTGGCTGTTCGTCGTCGCCCTGGCACTTTCAGCCTTCTGCCTGAGCATGCTCGGCGCCCTGGGCGAGCGCTTCGCCACACTGGGCTCGGGCACCTTGATTCTCGCCGTGTACAGCATGATCGGTGTCGAGCAGCGCGGCGGCGTTGCCGGCCTATGGCTCGAGCCACTGCTGTTGGTGGCCGGTGCGGCCTGGTACGGCCTGCTCTCGGTAATCTGGCACGGCCTGTTCGCTCACCAACCGGTGCAACAGAGCCTGGCCCGGCTGTTCCGCGAGCTGGGCAAGTACCTCAAGCTCAAGGCGGCGCTGTTCGAACCCGTGCGTCAGCTGGACGTGGAGCAGCGACGCCTGGCCCTGGCGCAGCAGAACGGACGGGTGGTGTCGGCGCTCAACGCGGCCAAGGAGATCATCCTGCACCGCGTCGGCAACGGCCGCCCCGGGCCCAAGGTCAATCGCTACCTGAAGCTGTATTTCCTCGCTCAGGACATCCACGAGCGCGCCAGTTCCTCGCATTACCCCTACAACGAGCTGGCCGAAGCCTTCTTCCACAGCGACGTGCTGTTTCGCTGCCAGCGCCTGCTGCGCCTGCACGGCGAGGCGTGCGAGCGCCTGGGCAGTGCCATCGAGCTGCGCCAGCCGTTCGAGTACCGCGAGTTGTGCAGCCAGGCTCTGGAAGACCTGCACGCCTCGCTCGACCACCTGCACCTGCAGAGCAATCCAGCCTGGCGCCGCCTGCTGCGCTCGCTCGGTGCCCTGGCTGGCAACCTGGCCAGCCTCGACCTGCTGCTTGGCAACGCCAGCAACCCCGACGCCCTGGCCGATGAACAGGACAGCAGCCTGCTCGATCGCGAGCCGCATTCGCTGCGCGAAGTGATGGAGCGCATCGGCCAGCAACTGACACCCACCTCGCTGCTGTTTCGCCACGCGCTGCGCCTGTCCATCGCCCTGGCCGCCGGCTATGGCCTGCTGCACCTGATCCACCCGGCCCAGGGCTACTGGATTCTGCTGACCACCCTGTTCGTCTGCCAACCGAACTACGGCGCCACCCGGCTCAAGCTGGTGCAGCGCATCAGCGGCACCCTGCTCGGGCTGGGTATCGGCTGGGCGCTGTTCAACCTGTTTCCGGATCCGCGCGTGCAGGCGCTGTTCGCCGTGGTCGCCGGCGTCGCCTTCTTCGCCACCCGAACCACGCGCTATACCCTGGCCACGGCGGCGATCACCCTGCTGGTGCTGTTCTGCTTCAACCAGATCGGCGATGGCTATGGGCTGTTCCTGCCACGCCTGGTCGATACCCTGCTCGGCGGCCTGATCGCCGGCCTGGCGGTGTTCCTGATCCTGCCGGACTGGCAGGGCCGGCGCCTAGGCCGCATGCTGGCCAACACGTTGAGCTGCAACAGCGCCTACCTGCGACAGATCATCGCCCAGTACGCCAACGGCAAGCGCGATGACCTCGGCTATCGCCTGGCCCGACGCAATGCGCACAACGCCGACGCCGCGCTGTCCACCACCCTCGGCAACATGCTGATGGAGCCTGGCCACTTCCGTAAGGACGCGGATCAGGGCTTTCGCTTCCTGGTGCTGTCGCACACCCTGCTCAGCTACCTCTCCGCACTGGGCGCACACCGCGGCGAGCAACTGCCGCAGATGATCCAGGCACAGCTGCTGGAACAGGCCGAAAAGCTGGCCCGCAGCCTCGATGAAATCGCTGCGGGCTTGCGTGGCGAACATCCCGTGGCCATTCATAGCGATGAGGAGCAGGCTTTGGCGCAGGAGCTGGAGCAGATCGCCGATGACGCCGACGAGCGCCAGCGCTTGGTACAGACACAACTGGCGCTGATCTGTCGCCAACTTGCACCGTTGCGCACCCTGGGTGCGCATCTGCACAAGGACAGGCACTAGCTGCGCGACTGGGCTTTCTGCCACTATCTAGGCACGCCTACTTCCCAGGCTCTTCCCATGCCAGCCAGCCGACATACTGCCTCCGCCTTCCTGGCCTCGTTGCCGGGCCTGCTGCTGATGCTTTGCCTGTCGCTGAACAGCCAGCTGGTTGAGGCGAACACCCGCCTGGGTGACAGCACCGCACCGCAGGACCTCTACGGTCTGGTCGATTTTCTCGCCGACCCGCAAGGCACCTTGACCCTGGATGACGTGCGCGCGGCCAACGCGCCGTTCAGTGCCTCGCTGACCCGTCGCGACCTCAGCTTCGGCTACGTGCAAGGCGCGATCTGGCTGCGCCTGCCGTTGCAGTCCGAAGCCAGCGAAACGCGCATCTGGCGCCTGGAGCTGAACTACGCCTCGCTCGACGAAGTACGTCTGTATGACGTCGGCGCCGATGGCGTACGCGAGTCGCGCAGTGGCGATACCGTGCCTTACGCCGAACGCAGCATCGGCCATCGTTACCCGGTGTTCGAGATCGTCCTGCAACCGGGCGAACAGCGCACATTGTACCTGCGCGTCGACTCGCGCGGCAGCATGACCCTGAGTGGCGGGCTGATGTCGCTGCGCGATTTCGAGCAGCACAGCCAGAACGGCTATCTGGTGCACGCCATCTACTTCGGTGTGCTGATCGCTCTGGGCCTGTACAACCTGCTGCTGTTCCTCGCCCTGCGCGAACGCCCCTTCCTCAACTACGTATTGTTCATGTTCGCCTTCGCCCTCAGCGTGCTCTCGCTCAACGGCCTCGGCGCGCAGTACCTGTGGTCTCAGGCAGCGCCCTGGAGCAATCGCATGCTGCCGGTCAGCCTGACCTCGGCGGCGCTGCTGTCGGTGGTATTCGCTCGCAGCTTCCTCGACACCCGCCAGTGGCTGCCGCGCTGGGACAAGGGTCTTCTGGCGCTGTGCATCGCCATCGCTGCTGCGGTGCTGGCCACCATCCTGCTGCCCGTGCAGCGCGCCTTACAACTGATGTCGCTGACCGGCCTGATCGCCACCCTGACGCTGCTGCTCACCAGCTTCGTCTGCGTCGGCTACCGGGTGCCCGGCGCCCGCCTGTTCGCCCTGGCCTGGCTGATGCTGCTTACCGGTGCGGTACTGCTGGCGCTGCGCAACTTCGCGCTGATCCCCTCGAACTTCCTCACCCTGTATGCCATGCAGATCGGCTCGGGCCTGGAGATGATCCTGCTGTCCTTCGCCCTGGCAGCACGCTTCAACGAACTCAAACGCCAGCGCGAGGCAGCGCTGCAGCTCAACGAGCAGATCCTCGCCAAGCGGGTAACCGAACGCACCCAGGCGCTGGAACAGGCCAACCAGCGCCTCAGCGAACTGGCACTGCAAGACCCGCTTACGGGCCTGGCCAACCGCACTGCACTGCAACAACACCTGGATCAGGCACTGGCGCGCAGCGTCAGGCGCAATGAACTGCTGGCGGTGATGCTGATCGATCTGGACGGATTCAAACCGATCAACGATCAGCATGGCCACGAATTCGGTGATCGGGTTCTGGCCGAAGTGGCTCAGCGCTTGCGCCAGTACCTGCGCGACGCCGACCTTCCCGCCCGCCTGGGTGGTGACGAATTCGTGGTGATCTGCGAGAACGTGCAATCGGCCGAGCACGCGCGCGATCTGGCCAAGCGCCTGCTGGAAGGGCTGGACACGCCCATGTACCTGGAGGATCGTGCCGTGCGCGTCGGCGCCAGCATCGGTATCGTCCTGAGCCATGGTAGCGACGATGCCACCACGCTGATTCGCCAGGCCGATGCGGCCATGTATCGGGCCAAGGCCGAAGGTCGCAACCGCGTGCAGCTGGCCCCCTAGACCATTGAAGATGGGCCGTGGCCCAGCTCCTCACCTCGTAATCGAAAGCGCACCATGGACAAGAATCTGCTGTTGCAAGACGTGCTCGCCCACCTGCAGGCCGACCTCGAACAAGCCACCCTCGCCGCCCTCAGCGCGCACGAAGCGGCCACCCACGAAGAGAACGTCGCCGAGAACAAGTACGACACCCTGGGCCTGGAAGCGGCTTACCTGGCCAGCGGCCAGGCCCGGCGGGTCGAGGAGCTGCGCCAGACGCTGATCACCTGGCGCCAGTTGAGGCCACGGCCGTTCGATGACGCGCAAGGCATCGAATTGGGCGCGCTGATCCAGCTACTCGACGAGCAGGACGAAGAGCGCTGGCTGTTCCTCGGCCCACAGGGCGCGAGCATGAAGTTGCAACAGGCCGGTCACACCATCCAGGTGCTCGGCAGCGCCGCACCGCTGGGGCGTGCCCTGCTCGGCAAGGCAGTGGGCGACGAAGTACGCTTCGGCGAGCAGTGCTTCGAGGTACTGGCAGTCGAATGAGCGGAACTATCTGAGCTAGGGTTGGTAATCAGTAATGATCGTTCAACGCCTGGAGACTGCCATGCAAACCCCGGTTCATGACCTGCCCGCCCTGTTCAAGCAACTCGGCCTGCCCAACGATGCCGCCAGCATCAACGCCTTCATCAGCACTCACTCGCCCTTGCCGCCCGGCCGCTCGCTGGCCGATGCCGCGTTCTGGAGCCCAGCCCAGGCCGCTCTGCTGCGCGAGGAGATACTCGAAGACGCCGACTGGGCCGAGGTGATCGACCAACTCAACCTGCGCCTGCACAGCTGATACCGCGCCTGGCATCAAATACCGGGTCGGACGGGTGGGGTTCGCCGTGCGCACCGTTTTTCCCTATCGCCGAGGCATCGGTGCGCGCGGCGCACCCTACGAACTCATCTCGCGCCAGGTCAGGTACATGCGCAGGTCGAACTCGATCTGCGCATAGCCCGGCAGCATGTGGTCGCACAGCTTGTAGAACGCCTTGTTGTGATCGCTCTCTTTCAGATGCGCCAGCTCATGCACCACGATCATCTGCAGAAAGGCCGGCGCCGCGTCGCGAAACAGCGACGCGACACGAATTTCCTTCTTCGCCTTGAGCTTGCAACCCTGTACCCGCGAGATCGCCGTGTGCAGCCCCAGCGCACGGTGGGTGAGGTCGAGACGGTTATCGTAGAGCACCTTGTCGATGGCCGGCGCGTTCTTCAGGTGCTCCTGCTTGAGCGCCATCACATAGCCGTACAGGGCCTTGTCGCTCTGCACTTCATGCCGCCCCGGATAGCGCTGCGCCAGGTAGTCAGCCAGCCGGTCATCGGCGATCAGTTGGCGGACTTGCTGCTGCAAGGCAACGGGATAACCCTGGAGGTACTTCACCGATACGATCCCACAATCATCAGGGCCGCCAGTGTAACGGATACAGCGCTATTCGCTCGGCACCACCCGCAGCACGCGCCCTTCGGCACTGTCGGTGAGCAGATAGAGCGCGCCATCAGGGCCACTGCGCACGTCGCGAATGCGTTCTTCCAGCTCTTCGAACAGCACCTCTTCCCCCGCCAGCATGCCATCGAGCACGCGGATGCGCCGGACGCTACGCTCGGCCAGCGTGGCAGCGAACAAATCGCCCCGCCAGTTGGGGAATAGCTCGCCGCGATACAGGGTCAGGCTCGAAGGCGCCACCGAGGGCGTCCAGTGCAACAACGGCGCGCTCAGACCCGGCAGCTCGGTATAGGGGCTGATGCGCGCGCCGGTGTAATCGATGCCAAAGGTCGCCAGCGGCCAACCGTAGTTGTTGCCGGCCTCGATCAGGTTGAGCTCGTCACCACCGCGCGGGCCGTGCTCGTGGCTGTACAGGCGATCATTCTCAGCGTCGAAAAAGATGCCCTGCACGTTGCGGTGGCCCAGGCTGTAGATCTCAGGGGCAGCACCCTCCCTGCCCAGCAGCGGGTTGTTCTGCGGCACGCTGCCGTCGCGATTCAGCCGCACGATCTTGCCCAGGTGATTAGCCGGATTCTGCGCTTCTTCGCGCCAGTCGAAACCGTCGCCCAGGGTCAGCACCAGGGTCTTGTCGGCGAGAAAGGCAATGCGCCCGCCGTAATGCGCTGCGCCGGCCTTGAGCGGCTGGGCGGTGAACAGCACTTCGAAGTCGTGCAGTTCGTCATCCACCAGTCGGGCACGCGCCAGGCGCGTGTTGTTGGCCTCCAGCGAACCGTGCGCATAGCTCAGGTAGAGCCAGCGGTTATCGGTGTAGTCAGGATCCAGCGCCACCTCCATCAATCCCGCCTGTGCGGCGATAAACGCCTCAGGCACGCCAGCTACCGGCTCGGGGTCGAGGCTACCGTCGGCCTCGACGATACGCAGGCGTCCGACACGCTCGGTGACCAGCATGCGCCCGTCCGGCAGGAAGGCCATTGCCCAGGGATGTTCCAGCCCCTCGCTGAAGGTTTCGATGCGGTAGTCCTGAGCCAGCAGCGGAGCACTGCCGAACAGGGCGCCAAGCAGCAGCGCACGGGAGAATCTCAACATGGGCACGCCTTGTCAGAGGGAGTCGGAAGAGGTCGATGACGCAGGGTGACCGGCACACTGGCCGAGCAAGCCGAACAGCAAGGCGCCGACGCTGCCGCAGAGCATCAGGCCAAGTGTGCCGAGCGAACTGCGATCAGCCGCAATCAACGTCGGCATCGGCGCTAGCGTGTTGGCCAACGCCAGCGCACACCAGATAGCGATGGCACCAGCCAGCAGGAAGATCGCCCAACGCAATGTCGGCATGCGCCTAGCGCACCAGGCAGCCAGCGGCAGGGCGAAAATGAAGCCCAATGTGCTGAGCAGAGCGAAGGTCGGAGCGAAACCAAGCAGGTCGAGGCAGGTAGTGCCGAGGCGCACATCCATCGGCATGGGCGCACCGAGTGCCTGCAAGGCGGCAAGATTGGTCTGGGTCTGGAAAATCGAGGCAAGCAGCGAGGCCAGCAACACGGCGAGGATGAAAGCGAGCAACAGGCGCGGCTTGCTGGACATGGGTGGCAGTTTCCCGGAACGACAGTCCACGAATTATGGCGTACCACGCCCGCCGTCATGCTCCAGGAGTTTTACAGGGTTTTACCTCTGCGCAGGCAGGCACAATCCACCCTGCCAGGTGCAGCTGTCGCCCATCAGATAATGACGATAGGCCTCCTCCAGGGCTGCGGGGTAGGTACGGCAGGGAGCCTGACGGCATTCGCTGCTCAGGGAAAAGCGACCGTTGACGGGCTCGGCCAGCTCGATTCGCAGTGCCGGCCAGTCGCTCGCTGGCGCATCCTCGGGCGTGAACAGCAGGCGTCCATCTCGCTGCACCAGAGGTGCGCCGGCAGCGGCATAGTCGAATACGAACAGCAGGGTACGCGACACCTTGGTGGTGCACTCGGCACGGGTATCACAACGCAGCGGGTCGATGGCGTACGCGCCCACTTCCGGACTGGGTGCGGGTACTGACGGGGCGACGGCGCAACCGGCCAGCGCCGTGGCGGTTAGACAGGCAAGCGCCAGCTTCTTCATCGGCTGCTCCATGAAAAAGCCCCGCAAAAGCGGGGCTCCGGGTAACGCATCAGGCTCAGTTGACCTTGGCGTTCAGCTCGCCGCTGGCGTAACGCTGGTACATGCCTTCCAGGGAGATCGGTTTGATCTTGGAGGCGTTGCCAGCGGTGCCGAAGGCTTCGTAGCGGGCGATGCAGATGTCACGCATGGCGACGATGGTCTTGGCGAAGAACTTGCGCGGATCGAACTCGCTCGGGTGCTCGGCCATCATGCGGCGAATGGCGCCGGTGGAAGCCAGACGCAGGTCGGTATCGATGTTGACCTTGCGCACGCCGTGCTTGATGCCCTCAACAATTTCCTCGACCGGCACACCGTAGGTTTCCTTGATGTCGCCGCCGAACTCGTTGATCACCTTCAGCCATTCCTGCGGAACGGAGGAGGAGCCGTGCATCACCAGGTGAGTGTTGGGGATGCGCTTGTGGATTTCCTTGATGCGCTCGATGGAGAGCACGTCGCCGGTTGGCGGCTTGGTGAACTTGTAAGCGCCGTGGCTGGTGCCGATGGCGATGGCCAGGGCATCGACCTGGGTCTTCTTGACGAAGTCGGCGGCCTCTTCCGGATCAGTCAGCAGTTGGCTGTGATCCAGTACGCCTTCGGCGCCGACGCCATCTTCTTCACCGGCCATGCCGGTTTCCAGGCTGCCCAGGCAACCCAGCTCACCTTCCACGGACACACCGCAGGCGTGGGCGAACGCCACGGTCTGCTGGGTCACACGGACGTTGTAGTCGTAATCAGCCGGGGTCTTGCCGTCTTCCTTGAGCGAGCCGTCCATCATCACCGAGCTGAAACCCAGCTGGATGGAGCGCTGGCACACGTCCGGGCTGGTGCCGTGATCCTGGTGCATGCACACCGGGATATGCGGGAATTCTTCGATGGCAGCCAGGATCAGGTGGCGCAGGAACGGCGCACCGGCGTACTTGCGGGCACCAGCGGAGGCCTGGACGATGACCGGCGAATCGGTCTTGTCGGCGGCTTCCATGATGGCGCGCATCTGCTCGAGGTTGTTGACGTTGAAGGCCGGCACGCCGTAGCCGAATTCGGCGGCGTGGTCGAGCATCTGGCGCATGCTGATAAGTGCCATGGTGTTTCTGTCTCCCGGTTTGGAGGTCGTTAATCGTGCAAGCCTGCCGCAGGGGCAGGCGTTGTTCAAGTTTCGTGAAGCTCGGGCATGCCCGCAGTGCTCGTCTCGACGTCGCCGAGGATGTTACGGCGCCTTGCAGCCACGGCCGATCAGGTCATCGGTCGCCGTCCAGTAGACCAGGCCTTCCTCACCCTTGGTGTGGAAGGACAGGCGCCCATCGCTGTACAGCGCGCCGGATGCAGCTGGCTCCTGGGTCAGGCGGTAGACGATGTCATCGCCGCCCAGGCGTACATCTACCTGATCGAAACCGCCATTGGCGAAGCGCCATTGCACTTCGGCCTGGCTATCGCAAACCCAGCGATTCCAGTGATCCGGCGCCGCCGGCTGACTGCTGCACGCTGCAAGCAGCAGTGCGATAGCGGCAAGCCCCGCCAGTTTAATCCCGCTCATTGCTTCTCCTCGTCAGCAACGCTGTTCCGGCGCCGGGCCAGTAGGCTGCCCGGTGCTCTCCTCGACACGCTGATCATCCTGAGTGGTCGGGGTTTCGATCTGCGCAGGGCTGAATACCTCGCAGGCCGCCTCCCGACCACCGCTGGTGCAACCGGCCAGCAACATACCAATGACGCTCAAAGCGGCTAACTTGCCCATGACATGACTCCTTGTTCGATGATCCGGTTTTCTACAGACCACCCGTTCACGTCAGGGTTTTATCGGCCGCGGCGTAGGGTGACTACCTTCACCCTAGCTGGCGATCACTGCGCGCGCTGCTCCAGCACCTCAACAGCTGGCAGCACCTTGCCTTCGACGAACTCGAGGAAGGCGCCGCCGCCCGTGGAAATGTAGGAAATCTTGTCCGCCACGCCGTACTTGTCGATGGCCGCCAGAGTATCGCCACCACCGGCGATGGAGAACGCCGGGCTTTCGGCGATGGCCAGGGCCAGGGCTTTGGTACCGTTGCCGAACTGATCGAACTCGAACACGCCGACCGGGCCGTTCCACAGAATGGTCTGCGAGGCCTTGAGCATCTCGGCGAACATCGCCGCGGTTTGCGGGCCGATGTCGAGGATCATGTCGTCCTCGGCCACGTCCTTGACCGCCTTGACGGTGGCTTCGGCGTCTTCGGCAAAGGCCTTGGCCACCACCACATCGACCGGCAGCGGTACGCTGACCTTGGCCGCGATGGCCTTGGCAGTGTCGACCAGATCGGCCTCGTACAGCGATTTGCCCACCGGCAGGCCTGCAGCGGCGAGGAAGGTGTTGGCGATGCCGCCGCCGACGATCAGCGAGTCGCAGATATCGGCCAGGGAATTGAGCACGTCCAGCTTGGTCGACACCTTGGAACCGGCGACGATGGCCAGCATCGGCCGCGCCGGCTTGTCCAGGGCCTTGCCCAGCGCATCCAGCTCGGCAGCCAGCAGCGGGCCGGCACAGGCGACCTTGGAGAACTTGGCTACACCGTGGGTCGAACCCTGGGCGCGGTGGGCGGTACCGAAGGCGTCCATCACAAACACGTCGCACAGGGCGGCGTACTGCTGGGCCAGCTCGTCGGTGTTCTTCTTCTCGCCCTTGTTGAAGCGGACGTTCTCCAGCAGTACCAGCTCACCGGCCTTGACCTCGACACCGCCGAGGTAGTCCTTGATCAGCGGCACGTCACGACCGAGAGCCTTGCTCAGGTAGGCCGCGACCGGTGCCAGGCTGTCTTCCTCGCTGTAGATGCCCTCTTCCGGGCGCCCCAGGTGCGAGCAGACAAGCACGGCAGCGCCCTTCTCCAGCGCCAGCTTGATGGTCGGCAAGGATGCGAGGATACGCGCGTCGCTCTTGACCACACCGTCCTTCACCGGGACGTTGAGGTCTTCGCGGATCAACACGCGCTTACCGGCGAGGTCGAGGTCGGTCATCTTCAGAACGGTCATGGATCAGTCCTTCACGGTGCAGGATTAGCTTGTAGGAGAAAGTGTTCAGCAACATCGAGCATGCGGTTGGCAAACCCCCACTCGTTGTCGAACCAGGCCAGCAGGTTGACCAGGCGCGGGCCGGACACGCGGGTCTGGCTGCCGTCGACGATGGCCGAGTGCGGGTCATGGTTGAAGTCGCAGCTGGCGTGCGGCAGCTCGGTGTAGGCCAGCAGCCCTTTGAGCGGGCCACTTTCTGCCGCCTGACGCAGCACGCGATTGATTTCTTCTGCGGAGGTATCGCGTGCGGTCTGCAGGGTGATGTCCAGGCAGGAGACGTTGACCGTCGGCACGCGGATGGCCTTAGCCTGGATACGCCCGGTCAGTTCCGGCAGCAGGCGCTCGATACCCCGCGCCAACCCGGTGGATACCGGGATCACCGACTGGAAGGCCGAGCGCGTGCGGCGCAGGTCTTCGTGGTGGTAGGCATCGATCACCGGTTGATCATTCATCGCCGAGTGGATGGTGGTAATGGAGACGTACTCCAGACCCACCACCTCATCGAGAAGTTTCAGCAGCGGCACGCCGCAGTTGGTGGTGCAGGAGGCGTTGGAGACCAGTTGTTCGGCACCACTGAGGCACTGCTGATTGACGCCGTAGACCACCGTGGCGTCGATATCCGCCTCGCTGGCCATCGGCTGCGACAGCAACACGCGCGGAGCACCAGAGTCGATGAAACGCTGCGCCTGGTCACGGGTGACGTACTGCCCGGAACACTCCAGCAGCAGGTCGATGTCCAGCGCCGCCCAGTCAATGGCCTCGGGCTCGCTCTGGCGCAGCACCTTCACGCAATCGCCGTTAATATGCAGGCAGTCGCCATCGACCTTGACCTCGCCGGGAAAGCGCCCGTGGGTGGAGTCGAAGCGAGTCAGGTATTCGATGCTGGCCTGATCGGCCAGGTCGTTCAGCGCGACGATTTCCAGGCTCGCTGAATTGCCACGCTCGTGCAGCGCGCGCAGCACACAACGGCCGATGCGGCCATAGCCGTTGAGGGCGACACGATAGGGGCGATTGGACATGGCGTCTCGCAGGTTCGCAGTTCAACCCCCTCTCCCGCGGGCGGAAGAGGGGCGTCAACGCATCAGGCGTCCAGCAGTTCTTCGGCGGTGGCGACGATGTTGTCGACAGTGAAACCGAAGTGCTCGAACAACGCCGGGGCCGGGGCCGACTCGCCGAAACTGGTCATGCCGATGATGCGACCTTCCAGACCCACGTACTTGTACCAGTAGTCGGCGTGCGAAGCCTCGATGGCGATGCGCGCACCGACTTGCAGCGGCAGCACGTCCTGCTTGTAGGCGGCGTCCTGGGCATCGAACACGCTGGTGGACGGCATCGACACCACGCGCACCTTACGGCCGGCAGCGGTCAGTTTGTCGTAAGCAGCCACAGCCAGACCGACTTCCGAACCGGTGGCGATCAGGATCAGCTCCGGCTCGCCGGCGCTGTCC
Organism: Pseudomonas berkeleyensis; assembly: GCF_014109765.1. NCBI lineage: Bacteria > Pseudomonadati > Pseudomonadota > Gammaproteobacteria > Pseudomonadales > Pseudomonadaceae > Pseudomonas > Pseudomonas berkeleyensis. The sequence continues at coordinate 529,557 of NZ_CP059139.1, read as the reverse complement.
TTGAGCACGTAGCCGCCGCGCGCGACATCAGCCAGTTGCTGGGCATCACGCGGCTGGTGCGGCAGGTTCTGGCGGCTGAACACCAGGGCGCTGGGGCCGTCGGCGCGTTCGATGGCATGTTTCCAGGCTACGGCGGATTCTACGGCATCGGCCGGGCGCCAGGTGTCGAGGTTCGGCGTGCCACGCAGGCTGGCCAGTTGCTCGATCGGCTGGTGGGTCGGGCCGTCTTCGCCCAGACCGATGGAGTCGTGGGTGAACACGTACAGCACGCGTTTCTTCATCAGCGCGGACATGCGCACGGCGTTGCGCGCGTATTCCATGAAGATCAGGAAAGTCGCGCCGTACGGCACGAAACCACCGTGCAGGGCAATGCCGTTCATGATTGCGCTCATGCCGAACTCGCGCACGCCGTAGAACATGTAGTTGCCGGATGCGTCTTCAGCGGATACACCCTTGCAGCCCTTCCACAGCGTCAGGTTGGAGCCGGCCAGGTCGGCCGAACCACCGAGGAGCTCCGGCAGCAGCGGGCCGAAGGCATTCAGCGCGTTCTGGCTGGCCTTGCGGCTGGCGATGGTTTCGCCCTTCTCGGCGACATCCTTGATGTAGGCAGCGGCCTTCTCGGCGAAGTCGGCCGGCAGCTCACCGGCGATACGGCGCTTGAACTCGGCAGCCAGCTCGGGATGGGCAGCGGCGTAGGCAGCGAACTTGTCGTTCCAGGCAGCTTCGGCGGCAGCACCGGCTTCCTTGGCGTCCCACTCGGCGTAAATATCAGCCGGGACTTCGAACGGGCCATGGCTCCAGCCCAGGTTGGCGCGGGTCAGGGCGATTTCATCGTTACCCAGCGGCGCGCCGTGGCACTCTTCCTTGCCCTGCTTGTTCGGCGAACCGAAGCCGATGGTGGTCTTGCAGCAGATCAGAGTCGGCTGATCCACGCTCTTGCGCGCGGTCTCGATGGCCATCTTGATCTCTTCGGCGTCATGGCCGTCGACGTTGCGGATCACCTGCCAGCCGTAGGCTTCGAAGCGCTTCGGCGTGTCGTCGGTGAACCAGCCCTCGACCTCACCGTCGATGGAGATGCCGTTGTCGTCGTAGAAGGCGATCAGCTTGCCCAGGCCCAGGGTGCCGGCCAGCGAGCAGACTTCGTGGGAAATGCCTTCCATCATGCAGCCGTCGCCGAGGAACACGTAGGTGTTGTGGTCGACGATATCGTGGCCTTCACGGTTGAACTGCGCGCCCAGCACCTTCTCGGCGATGGCGAAACCGACGGCGTTGGCGATGCCCTGGCCGAGCGGGCCGGTGGTGGTCTCGACACCCGGGGTGTAGCCGTATTCCGGGTGACCCGGGGTCTTGCTGTGCAGCTGACGGAAGTTCTTCAGGTCATCGATGGACAGGTCGTAGCCGGTCAGGTGCAGCAGCGAGTAGATCAGCATCGAACCATGGCCGTTGGACAGCACGAAGCGGTCACGGTCGGCAAAGTTCGGGTTGCTCGGGTTGTGCTTGAGGTAGTCGCGCCACAGTACTTCGGCGATATCCGCCATACCCATGGGGGCACCGGGGTGGCCGCTGTTGGCTTTCTGCACAGCATCCATGCTGAGGGCACGAATGGCATTGGCTCGCTCACGACGGCTGGGCATCGCTGAATCTCCTACGGGGGCTGCTTCTGAATGAAGGGGGCGAAAAAAGGCGCCCATTTTCGCCCAGCCGCCCCCGCGGGGCAATGACAGATGGTCGTAGAGACTAAATCAACCTGCCTGCTCACTCAGAATGCCCACCACAGGACTACCCGCCCTATCCAGGCAAGGCGCCTCGTCACGCCAGGTTTCTGAACCGTGATCAGACGAGCCACAATACCAATATCAAAACTTTTTGATATTGGTATTGCTGTATGAAAAATGACCGACTAGACTGCGCCACCATGACCCTGCGCGCCTCCCAGCTGGAATTCGATCCCTGCGACGAGCTCGCCGCCCTGTGCAAGGCCGGCGGTGACCCGTTGCGCCTGAACGTTCTGCGCGCCCTGAGCAACGATTCGTTCGGAGTGCTGGAACTGGCGCAGATCTTCGCCATTGGCCAGTCAGGCATGAGTCATCACCTCAAAGTGCTGGCCCAGGCAGGCCTGGTGGCCACGCGCCGCGAGGGCAACGCGATCTTCTATCGCCGCGCCCTGCCCAACGGCCGCCTGCACGCCGCCATGCTGGAAGACATCGACGAATTGCCGCTACCCGGTGAAGTGCAGGCGCGTATCGCCACCGTGCACCAGCAGCGCGCCACCGTCAGCCGCGATTTCTTCGCGCGCATGGCCACCAGCTTCCAGGCCCAGCAGGATTTGATCGCCGGCCTGCCGCAGTACCGCGACAGTCTGCTGGCGCTGCTCGACGCGCTGGGCTTCGCCCCCAGCGCCACAGCACTGGAGATCGGCCCGGGCGACGGCGCCTTCCTGCCCGAGCTGGCGAGTCGCTTCGCTCATGTCACCGCGCTGGACAACAGCCCGGCTATGCTCGAACTGGCCAGCCAACGCTGCGCGGCCGAAGGTCTGCACAACGTCGAACTGAAGCTGGCCGATGCGCTGCAGGATGAACAGCTTGCCGCCGATTGCGTGGTGCTGAACATGGTGCTGCACCACTTCGCCACGCCGGCCGAAGCCTTTCGCAAGCTTGCCGGACTGGTCGCACCAGGCGGCAGCCTGCTGCTCAGCGAACTGTGCAGCCACGACCAGAGCTGGGCGCGCGAAGCCTGCGGCGACCTGTGGCTCGGCTTCGAACAGGAAGACCTGGCGCGCTGGGCGACGGCCGCCGGCCTGACGCCCGGCGAAAGCCTCTACATAGGCCTGAAAAACGGCTTTCAGATTCAATTACGGCACTTTGCCAAACCCGATGCGCACAGCGCCTTCAGCCTCCGGCAAGAAAGGAACCGATAGATGAGCGAATATTCCCTGTTTACCTCCGAGTCCGTGTCCGAAGGGCATCCGGACAAGATCGCCGACCAGATCTCCGATGCGGTGCTCGACGCCATCATCGCCCAGGACAAGCACGCCCGCGTGGCCGTGGAAACCCTGGTCAAGACCGGTGTGGCCATCGTCGCCGGCGAAGTGACCACCAGCGCCTGGGTCGATCTGGAGCAGATCGTCCGTGACGTCATCTGTGACATCGGCTACACCAGCAGCGATGTCGGCTTCGACGGCGCCACCTGCGGCGTGCTCAACATCATCGGCAAGCAATCCCCGGACATCAACCAGGGCGTCGACCGTGCCAAGCCGGAAGATCAGGGTGCCGGCGACCAGGGCCTGATGTTCGGCTACGCCAGCAACGAAACCGACGTGCTGATGCCGGCGCCCATCGTGCTCTCGCACCGCCTGGTCGAGCGCCAGGCCGAAGCACGCAAGTCCGGCCTGCTGCCGTGGCTGCGCCCGGATGCCAAATCCCAGGTCACCTGCCGCTATGAGAATGGCAAGGTCGCGGCTATCGACGCAGTCGTGCTGTCCACCCAGCACAACCCGGAAGTGAAATACGACGACCTGCGCGATGGCGTGATGGAACTGATCGTCAAGCACGTGTTGCCGGCCGAACTGCTGCACAAGGACACCCAGTTCCACATCAACCCGACCGGCCAGTTCATCATCGGCGGCCCGGTGGGCGACTGCGGCCTGACCGGTCGCAAGATCATCGTCGACAGCTATGGCGGCATGGCCCGTCACGGCGGCGGCGCCTTCTCCGGCAAGGATCCATCCAAGGTCGACCGCTCGGCAGCCTACGCCGGCCGCTACGTGGCCAAGAACATCGTTGCCGCCGGCCTGGCCGAACGCTGCGAGATTCAGGTGTCCTACGCCATCGGCGTGGCCCAGCCGACCTCCATCTCGATCAACACCTTCGGCACCCACAAGATCGCCGAAGAGAAGATCATCCAGCTGGTGCGTGAAGTCTTCGACCTGCGTCCGTACGCCATCACCAAGATGCTCGACCTGCTGCACCCGATGTATCAGGAAACCGCTGCCTACGGCCACTTCGGCCGCACGCCGCAATCCAAGACCGTCGGCGACGACAACTTCACCACCTTCACCTGGGAACGCACCGACAAGGCTGCCGACCTGCGCGCCGCCGCTGGCCTGTAAGGTTAAGTCGCAACACGAAAAGCCCCGCCCTGTGCGGGGCTTTTCATTGCGGCGGCTGACGAACGGAACACCATCCTCCCAGCGCAGGCCACTAATTCGTCTAGGCTGACTTCATCCCTTCAAGCACGGACGCTTGCCATGAAACGCTGGATTGCGCTGCTTCTTTTCCCGCTGACCGCCCAAGCCACCTCCTGCCCCGACTGGCCGCTGGATCGCGCCAGGGTCGAGCTCGACACCCTTGGCCAGCAGATCGCTCAATGGGACGACGCCTACCACAACCAGGGCCATTCGCTGGTCGCCGACGACCTCTACGATCAAGCGCGCGAGCGTCTGCAGACCTGGCACCGATGCTTCCCGACCAGCGGCAAGACGATGCCAGAGCCACTGACTGGCAGCACCGGCGCACTCGCGCATCCGGTTGTCCAGACCGGGCTACGCAAGCTGAACGATGCAGCCGTGAGCGAGTGGGTCGCCAGCCGCGACGACCTGTGGATTCAGCCCAAGGTCGACGGTGTCGCCGTCACCCTGGTCTACCGCGAGGGCATCTTGCAGCAGGCCATCAGCCGCGGCGATGGACGCCACGGGCAGGACTGGACAGCGCGCGCCAGGCAACTACCCGCCGTCCCTTCACGCCTGCCCGAAGCGCGCGACCTGGTCTTGCAGGGCGAACTCTACTGGCGCATGGAAGGCCACGTGCAAGCGCATGCTGGCGGCGCCGGAGCCCGTGGCAAGGTAGCCGGGATGATGGCCCGGCAGACCCTGAACGAGCAGGAGGCCGCCACCATTGGCCTGTTCGTCTGGGACTGGCCCGACGGCCCGGCGCAAATGCCCGAACGCCTGAAAGCACTGCACACACTGGGCTTCAGCGACAGCCTGCAGTACACCCAGCCACTCACGGATGCGCAGGACGCCCGCCGCTGGCGCCAGCGCTGGTTCAGCGAGCCACAGCCATTCGCCAGCGATGGCGTGGTGCTGCGCCAGGGTACGCGACCACCGGGCCAGCGCTGGCAGGCCGAAGCACCGCACTGGGCGATTGCCTGGAAGTATCCGGCCAGCCAGGCGCTGGCCGTGGTGCAGGCGGTAGATTTCAACATCGGCCGCAGCGGACGCATCACACCTGTACTGCGCTTACAGCCGGTCGACCTCGACGAGCGCCGCATCAGTCGCGTTGCCCTGGGTTCGCTGCAAACCTGGGAGAATCTGGATATACGGCCCGGCGACCAGGTGGCAATCCGCCTGGCCGGGCTGACCATTCCTCGACTCGACCAGGTCATCTGGCGCAGCCCGCAGCGGCCCTCGGTGGCGGTGCCGCGAGCAACGGACTACCACGCGCTGAGCTGCTGGCGCAGCAGCCCACAATGCCAACAACAGTTCCAGGCCCGCCTGGCCTGGCTCAGTGGCAAGCAAGGGCTGGCCCTGACCGGCGTCGGCCCTGGCACCTGGAGCCGCCTGCCCCTCGACGGCCTGCTCGACTGGCTGGAGCTGGACGCCGAGCAGTTGAAAAGCCTGCCAGGTATCGGCCCGCGCCGCGCCGGGCAATTGCAGCAGGCATTCAGCCAGGCCCATGACAGGTCGCTGCAACAATGGCTGCGTGCCCTCGGTGCGCCGCCGGGCTTCGACAATGGCGAGCTGGATGACTGGCGCAACTTGACCGAACGCCAGCGAGACGACTGGCTGCGCCAGCCTGGCATTGGCCAGAAGAGCGCGGAGCGGCTACTGGCATTCTTCAGCCACCCCGAGATCCTGCGCCTGGGCAGGCAGTTGCAGCACGCTGGCGTGGCCAGTTTTCAGGCAGGGGGAAATCGCCGCAAGGCTGATCCGGATCAGCAGATCGGCCACGCAGGTCGAACCTCGCGCACCGACCAGGGTCAGTTCGAAAGAGGCCCCCACGAGGAAACACCATGATTCGTCAAACCGCCCTACTCGGCCTGCTGCTGGCCGCCAATCTGAATGCCGTGCCGATCCTGGCCGCCGAACCCGCCAGCGGCTGCGCCACCAAGCGCCAGGTCATCGAGGAGAAGATCGAGGCCGCCCGCCAGAGCGGCAACTCGCGCGAACTGGAAGGGCTGCAGAAGGCTCTGGGCAACGTCGAAGCCCATTGCGATGACGCCACCCTGCACAGGGAGCGCCTGGCCAGCGTGGAAGAGGCTCGCCAGGAAGTGCAGGAGCGCGAGATGGATCTGCGCGAAGCGATGGACAAGGGCGACCAGGAGAAGATCGCCAAGCGTCAGGCCAAGCTAGCCGAGTCGCGCGCCGAACTGGAACAGGCCGAGGCTGAAGCGCGCGCCGATCAGTAAGCGCGGAAGGCCTTGTGGCAGGCCTCGCAGCTGTCCTCGACGGCCTGCACAGCGGGTTCGAGCGCAGAGCGACGCAACGGCTTAGCGGTCGTGGCCTGCACCAGTGCAGCGGTGGCCTGCTCCAGGTCGCGCGCCATCTTCTGGAACTGCTCCTGACGCTGCCAGACTTCAGGACTGGCCTTGCTGCGCTCATCATCCGCCACCGACGGAAAATGCTGCCAAGGCTCGCGTGACAAGCGATCGAGCTCGGCAGCGCCGCTGATGAAGCCGGCTTCATCGTAGGGAATGCGACCACGCAGCATCCCACCCAGATCCTCGCTGACCTTGAGCATTTCCTTGAACAGCGCCTGACGTTTACCCAGTGGCGAGTTGGGATCGACTCCGCCACAGGCAGCCAGGGCCAGGCAGACGCAGGTGAGCATCAGGAGTTTCTTCAGGGTCATCGACACGACTTCCGGGCGACAAAGGGCCGCCAGTATCGCGGCTCGCCCCCACCTGGCCAAGCGACCTCTTGTCACAACACCGATCTTTCACCCGCGCCAGTCAGCCGGGGTTCAGGTACGAAAGCGTCCCAACTGGCTATTGAGCTGCTGCACCTCGCCCTGAATCTGCGCGCTGACCCGCACCACGCTCTCGGTTTCGCCCTGGCTGCGCTCGGCCAGGCTGGAGATATTCGTCACCCGCTGGTCGATCTCCTGCGCCACCTGGCTCTGTTGTTCGGCCGCAGTGGCGATCTGCGCATTGAGCGCATTGATGCCATCGACCGCTCCGACGATGGTTTCCAGCACTTCGCTGGCCTGGCGGATATGGCTCAGGTTGTCATCGGCCAGTGCCGCGCTGTGCTGCATCGCCAGCACCGCATCGCGCGCACCGCCTTGCAGGCGCTGAATGATCGCCTGGATTTCACCGGTGGACTGCTGGGTACGACTGGCCAGCGTGCGCACCTCATCGGCGACCACAGCGAAACCGCGACCGGCCTCGCCTGCACGCGCGGCCTCGATGGCCGCATTGAGCGCCAGCAGGTTGGTCTGCTCGGCAATCCCGGTAATCACTTCGAGCACCTTGCCCACACCACCGGTTTCAGCCTCCAGACGCTGCACCTGTTCGCCGCTGCGTCGCAGTTGCTCGACCAGCTCGGCTATCTGCGCAGAGCTGCGCTGCACCACCTGCCGACCGCTCTGCGCACGATCATCGGCGCTGCGTGCCGACTCGGCAGCGTGAGCGGCGTGACGCGCTACCTCGGCCACGGTGGCACTCATCTCGTTCATCGCCGTTGCCACCTGATCGAGATCCTCGTACTGACGACGTACACCATCACCGGCGGACTGCGCTGCACCGACCACGCTGCCGACATGCTCACCAGTGCGCTCGCCACTGCGCTTGACCTCCGCCAGCAGGCCTCGCACCTGTTCCTGCATACGGTTGTAGCCGGCAAAGATACGGCCGATCTCGTTGTCGCCCTGATGGCCATCCAGACTACGAGTGAAATCGCCGGAGCCGACTCGCGTCAGCGCACCTTCCACCGCCTTGAGGTTGTGCATCAGCGGCCGCAGGCCGAACTGACGGCCCAGCACCACCAACGCCAGGATGCCCAGCACGCAACCGAACGCCAGCCACATCTGCCGGCGCTGGCTACCTTCGGCGTGGGCGGCCATCAGGCCGACGGCCTGGTTCATCTCCCGCAACAACTCGACCGACTGCTGCTCGAGCGCCTTGAGGTCGACGGCCGTATCGCCGGACACCATGCGCTGCAATTGGCCGCGAAAACCCTGCCAGAGACCACCGACCTTGTTCATCTGCGCCTGTACGCTCGGCTCGGCAATGGCGCTGATATTGCGTGTCGCGTTGCCACTCAGCAGGTCGCGATGGGCCGCATCGAACTGCGCCATGGTCGCCTCCAGCGTCGCGGCGGGCAGCACACCCTCGCGCAGCAGCAGCGCTTCCTTGGTCATCTTCTGGCTGAGCATGCGCTGCGCACCGGCCACGTTGATGGTCTCCGGCGACACCGACATGCTCAGGTACAGCGCCACCGACGCGACCACGGCAAGCAGGAACATCAGCGCGTAGGAAAACAGGAATTGCTGATTCAGCGTGCGCAGGCCAATGGCACTGAGCAAACGGTCGAAGAAAGTACTGACGAACATGGCGGGCTCCCTGGCAGTCGGCGGGAATCCCCGCCAAATGATGAGGAGCAAGCAAGAACATGGCCAGGCGCCAAGCGCACTGCAGACCGATTGCTCGCGACAAACGCACCAGAACGGCGCAACGAGCAAACGGTCACGCGCCGTTTTGACTCATCGCCTACAACAGGCTTGCAACACGCCAGCTCTCAGCCGAGCAGGTCAAGCGGAGACCACGAACAAGGACACGATCAGCCCCATGCCGGCAAACCATACCAGCGAGCGCAGCGGCCCCCAATCGGCCAGGTAGCAGATGAAATACAGCACACGGCTGACGATGAATGCCACGGCCAACTGATCGAGCAACGCCTGCTCGGCACCACCGACCTGGTGGGCAATGATCACTGCCGCAGCGAATGCCGGGGTGACCTCGAAGCCGTTGAGCTGAGCATTGTTGGCCCGCTTGCGCCAGCCCTCCAAGGTGCCGAGAAAGGCGCGCGGATCCTGATTGGCACGCGGGCCGTAGCCAGGGCCGAGGAACTTGGCGCTGGCGGTGCCCAGGTAAGGCAACAGGATGGCGATCAGAACGCACCAGTAGGCGAGGGTCATGGCTTGGCTTCACTCGAAAGGTCGGGAAGCCAAGCCTGGGCGAGCAGTGTCGTGGCGTCCATGGCCGCGTCCGCCAATCATGCCGGCGCTTCGGCCAAGTCTGCGGCGATCCCGGCCAGCATCGCTCACTCCTGGAAGCGATCCTTGGCATAGGTGATCACGGTCTTGCCATGTGGCGCTGGCTGGCCATCCTCGCCAAGGTTGACGAACACCAGCTTGTCGATGGTCAGGATGCTCTTGCGGGTCACCTTGTTGCGCACTTCGCAGCGTAGCGTGAGCGAGGTACGGCCGAACTCGGTGGCCGTGATGCCCAGCTCGATGATGTCGCTTTGGCGCGCCGAGCTGACGAAATTGATCTCGGAGATGAACTTGGTGACCACGCGCTGATTGTCGAGCTGAACGATGGCGTAGATCGCCGCTTCTTCGTCGATCCATTTCAGCAGGCTGCCGCCGAACAGGGTGCCATTGGGGTTGAGATCCTCGGGCTTGATCCACTTGCGAGTATGGAAATTCATGCAGTGTCCTCCGTGCCAGATTGGACGCCCATGATGCGCCCGCAACGCTGCGCTTGTCGTGGCATGCCTGGCTATGACAGTCATAGTCAGGCAAATGCGACGGAAAGCCTTGGGCTGCGCTGCGCACAAGGCTATAATTTGCCGGTTTCACGCAACCGGCACCGCTCCGGTTGCGCCCGCCACCTGTCCGAGGGGCGCTGCAGCAGGGCAACCTGTCAGGCTCGGATGGGGCGTTAACCATACGCATCAACGGCGCCCATTCGCAGACAACGAATGGAGTGCTATTGCATGTCTTTCAATGATTTCAAAGTCGCCGATATTTCCCTGGCCGATTGGGGCCGCAAAGAGCTGATCATCGCCGAGTCCGAGATGCCGGCACTGATGGGCCTGCGCCGCAAATACGCCGCCAGCCAGCCGCTGAAAGGCGCGAAGATCCTCGGCTGCATCCACATGACAATCCAGACCGGCGTACTGATCGAGACGCTGACCGCCCTGGGCGCCGAAGTGCGCTGGTCGTCGTGCAACATCTTCTCCACTCAGGATCAGGCCGCTGCCGCCATCGCCGCCGCCGGCATCCCGGTATTCGCCTGGAAGGGCGAGACCGAAGAAGAGTACGAGTGGTGCATCGAGCAGACCATCCTCAAGGACGGCCAGCCGTGGGACGCCAACATGGTGCTGGACGACGGCGGTGACCTGACCGAGATCCTGCACAAGAAATACCCGCAGATGCTCGAGCGCATCCACGGCGTCACCGAAGAGACCACCACTGGTGTGCACCGCCTGCTCGACATGCTCAAGGCCGGCACCCTGAAAGTCCCGGCGATCAACGTCAACGACGCCGTGACCAAGAGCAAGAACGACAACAAGTACGGTTGCCGCCACAGCCTCAACGACGCCATCAAGCGCGGTACCGACCACCTGCTGTCGGGCAAGCAGGCGCTGGTCATCGGCTACGGTGACGTGGGCAAGGGCTCGGCCCAGTCGCTGCGCCAGGAAGGCATGATCGTCAAGGTGTCCGAAGTCGACCCGATCTGCGCCATGCAGGCCTGCATGGACGGCTTCGAGCTGGTTTCCCCGTACAAGAACGGCATCAATGACGGCACCGAGGCCAGTGTCGACGCTGCGCTGCTGGGCAAGATCGACCTGATCGTCACCACCACCGGTAACGTCAACGTCTGCGACGCCGGCATGCTCAAGGCCCTGAAGAAACGCGCCGTGGTTTGCAACATCGGTCACTTCGACAACGAGATCGACACCGCCTTCATGCGCAAGAACTGGGTGTGGGAAGAGGTCAAGCCGCAGGTGCACAAGATCCACCGCACCGGCGCCGGCAGCTTCGATCCGACCAACGACGACTACCTGATCCTGCTGGCCGAAGGCCGTCTGGTGAACCTGGGCAACGCCACCGGCCACCCAAGCCGCATCATGGACGGCTCGTTCGCCAACCAGGTACTGGCGCAGATCTTCCTGTTCGAGCAGAAGTTCGCCGACCTCTCCGCCGAGAAGAAGGCCGAGCGCCTGACCGTCGAAGTGCTGCCGAAGAAGCTGGACGAAGAAGTCGCACTGGAAATGGTCAAGGGCTTCGGCGGCGTGGTCACCCAGCTGACCAAGCAGCAGGCCGACTACATCGGCGTGACCGTGGAAGGCCCGTTCAAGCCGGACACCTACCGCTACTGATCCACAACCGTAGGGTGGGTTAGCCGTACATCGGCGCAACCCACCAGCCATTTCACAGGTGGGTTACGCCTTCGGCCAACCCACCCTACGGGGCTTTCCCATGTCTCAAGAACGCCGTTACAGCTTCGAGTTCTTCCCGACCAAGACCGAAGCCGGGCACGAAAAACTGCTCAACGTGGCGCGCCAGCTGGCGAGCTACAACCCCGATTTCTTCTCCTGCACCTACGGTGCCGGTGGCTCCACTCGTGATCGCACCGTCAATACCGTGCTACAACTCGATGGCGACGTGAAGGTGCCCACCGCACCGCACCTGTCCTGCGTCGGTGACAGCAAGGCCGAACTGCGCGAGCTGCTCAACCTGTACCAGAACGCCGGCATCAAGCGCATCGTCGCCCTGCGCGGCGACCTGCCGTCCGGCATGGGCATGGCCAGCGGCGAGCTGCGCTACGCCAACGAGCTGGTCGAGTTCATCCGCGTTGAGACCGGTGATCACTTCCATATCGAAATCGCCGCCTATCCGGAAATGCATCCGCAGGCACGCAACTTCGAGGACGACATCGCCAACTTCGTACGCAAGGCCAAGGCCGGGGCCAACAGTGCCATCACCCAGTACTTCTTCAACGCCGACAGCTACTTCTACTTCGTCGAGCGCGTGCAGAAACTGGGTGTGAATATCCCGGTGGTGCCGGGCATCATGCCGATCACCAACTACAGCAAGCTGGCACGTTTCTCCGACGCCTGCGGCGCGGAAATTCCGCGCTGGGTACGCAAGCAGCTGGAAGCCTACGGCGATGACATCGACAGCATCCAGGCCTTCGGCGAACAGGTGATCAGCGAAATGTGCGAACGCCTGCTCGCGGGTGGCGCACCTGGCCTGCACTTCTATACCCTGAACCAGGCCGACCCCAGCCTGGCCATCTGGAAGAACCTCAACCTCAAACGTTGACAGGCAGGGAGCCGCCTAGCGGCTCCTGCTCAAGGATGAGCCCATGACACTCAAGCACCTCCTTCCCTTCACGTTGCTTGCCGGACTGCATGCCAATGCAGTCCTGGCCAGCGCCGACATGACCTGTCAGCCAAGCTGGAAACTGGTCAGCGATGGCCTTTCCGGCTGTAACAACCTTGCGTTCCTCAGCCCCGGCAACGACAGTCGCGTCAACCTTCAGCTGTTGCTCGATGACGCTGGCTACCTGCGCCTAACCCGCAAGCCGAAGGCCATCGAAGGTTACGAATACGGCTATGGCCTGGTGCCCTTCAGCCTCGGCATGATCGACCCAAGCCGTAGCCAGACAACACCCGAGAATGACGAGCAGCCCGCACAAGACCCGAATGTGGTCTATCTCAACGATGCCCTGCAACGCCTAGGCATCGCCAGCGAGCCGGACGCCTTTGCCGTGCACCACTTCGCCGAAGGTGAAGGTAATCGTTGCCGTAGTAACGATCTGCAAGCCATGCGCGGCTTCGTCGATGCCCTGACCGCCACACCAACTCTGGCCGCAAGCGAAGCACAGGCCCTGGCGCGCTCACGCCGCAGTCTGCTGAGCCTGTGCGGCGAAGGCGACCCACAAGCGGACGATATCCTGCCGCAGGCGGCGCATCTGCAATCGCCCGCCAGCCAGGCCTACGGCCGCTACCTGCGCGGCGCCGACGCCTTCTACCGCGGCGACTTCAGCGGCGCCCACGAGCACTTCGCCACACTCGCCGATAGCGAGCAGCCCTGGCTACGAGAAACCGCTCGCTACCTGCTCGGTCGTGTGGCGCTGAACCAGGCCCAGCAAAACGCTTTCGACGAATATGGTTTTTTCACCCAGGAAAGCGTCGAGCAAGCCAGCCTTGCAACGGCCGAGCAAGCTTTCGACCAGTATCTACAGGACTACCCACAGGGTCTGTACAGCGATTCGGCACGCGGCCTATTACGCCGCGTGTACTGGCTCAAGGGCGACACCAGCCGCTTTGCCGAGGCGTTCGCCCGACAGTTCGAGCAGGGCGAACAGCAAGTAGACATGCACGCACTGATCGAAGAACTGGACGGCAAGTTGCTGCCCAGCCTCAAACCTGAAGCAATCGAAGACCCGCTTCTGCTGGCCATGGCCGATCTGATCCGCCTGCGCGACCCCGGCAAAGAACGTGCACCACAAATCAGCCTGGAACAACTGCAAGCGCAGCAACCGCGCTTCGCCAGCCAGCCTGACTTGCACGCGTACCTGCTCGCAGCCTGGCACTTCTATCGCGCAGGTGACGCCGAGCAGACCCTCGCCGCACTGCCAAAACCTGCCAGTGGGCCGATGAACGCCGTCACCTTTAGCCAGGAAACCCTGCGCGGCCTGGCACTGGAAAGCAAAGGCGAGACGGCTACAGCGCTGCAGCACTGGCAGGCGTTGCTCGCGCGGAGCACCGACCCGCTGCAGCAGGCCCAGTTGCAACTGGCCCTGGCCCTGAATTACGAGCGTAGCGGTCAGTTGGAGAAAGTGTTCGCCGCCGACTCGCCGATCACCACGGCGCCGATCCGCGAACGCCTGCTGGCCTACGGTGCCGGCCCCGAACTGCTGCGCCAACAGGCAGGCAACACACAGGTGGCAGCGGATGAGCGGGCCACAGCGCTCTACACCCTGCTCTACCGTGATCTGAATTACGGCCGTTATGCCGACTTCATCAGCGACCTCGCGAAATTCCCTCACAAGCCAGCCCAGCCCACTGAGCGGCTCGACCCGAGCCTGTTCACCTGGGCCGGTGGCAGTAGTGCCGGCTATGTCTGCCCGAGCCTGGCCAAGGTCGCTGAACGCCTCGCCGCCAACCCCGAAGACGCACAAGGCACGCTGTGCCTGGGCGACTTCATCCGCGTCAACGGTCTCGACGGTCACCAACTCAATCGTGCGCCCGTCGCTGGCGAACTGGGCAGCGCGCCAAGTCAGTTCCAAGGCACTCCCTATTCGCGTCTGGCCGGTTACCAGAAACTGATGAATACCCCTCGGGCCAGTCATGACGACAAGGCCTACGCCCTGTTTCGTGCAATCAACTGCTACGCCCCCAGTGGCTTCAACAGTTGCGACGATCAGGACATCGCCAAGGACGAGCGCAAACAGTGGTTCCAGACCCTCAAGCGAAGCTACGCGGATACCCAGTGGGCGCAGCGGCTCAAGTACTACTGGTAGGCCTGCTGTTTTTCGGCGCCTGCTTGCCGGTTCAGGCCGGGCGAGTCGACGCCGCCGATTACCAGGCCTTCTGGTTATGGGGCGGTGTCAAACCGCAGCCAGTGCTGGCCCAGGCGAACACCCTGTATGTGTTACAGGGACAGATCGACGGCCCGCGCCGTGCTGGTGAGCCGTCCGCACGCATGCTGGCGCAGAACCCGGCAACGCCTCGGCTGTCGAAGGATATCGAACTCTGGCTGGTATACCGCGCGCATACCCTGGACTGGAACGAGGACATTCACGCACTGCTGCTGGCGCAATTGAAACGCTGGCAGCGCGCTGGCAACCGAGTGACGGGTGTGCAGATCGACTTCGATGCGCAGACCCTGCGCCTGGATCGTTACGCCACCTTTCTCGAAGACCTACGTCAGCGTCTGCCCGCACACTACCGTCTGAGCATCACCGGCCTGCTCGACTGGGCCAGCAATGCCGACCCGGCAGCGCTGAACCGTCTGGGCGGAGTCGTCGACGAAGTGGTGATGCAGACTTACCAGGGCCGCCACAGCATCGCCGGTTACCAGCGCTACCTGCCGAGTATCGGGCGGCTGCAGCTGCCGTTTCGCATCGGTCTGATACAAAACGGCGAGTGGCAGCCGCCGGATTACCTGCAAAGCAGCCCATGGTTTCGCGGCTATGTGGTATTTCTGCTGAACCCGAGCGACTCCGTCAGCACCACGCCATCCAATCCACCATGACCATCGTCGACACTCGCACCACACATTCTCGATAACGATTTCAGAACTTTTGCGCGCCAGCCTTCGGCGCACCCTTGCCGCCAGGACACACTCAATGCTCAAACGCCCCAAGATCAACGCCTCCGTCAGCCCCAAGGGCAGCCTCGAAACGCTCTCGCAACGTGAAGTGCAGCAGTTGCGCGAAACCGGCTCCGGCAGCGTTTATCGCCTGTTCCGTCAATGCGCACTGGCGATCCTCAATACCGGCTCGCACAGCGACAACGCCAAGACCATTCTCGAGGCCTACCCGGATTTCGAAGTGAAGATTCACCAACAGGATCGCGGCATCCGCCTGGAACTGATCAACGCGCCGGCCGACGCCTTCGTCGATGGTGAAATGATCGCCAGCACCCGCGAGATGCTGTTCAGCGCCCTGCGCGACATCGTCTACACGCAGAGCGAGCTGGAGAACAAGCGCATCGACCTGGACAGCTCCGAAGGCATCACCGACTACGTCTTCCACCTGCTGCGCAACGCCCGCACCCTGCGTACCGGCGTCGAACCGAAGATGGTGGTGTGCTGGGGCGGCCACTCGATCAGCACCGAGGAATACAAGTACACCAAGAAAGTCGGTCACGAGCTGGGCCTGCGCGGCCTGGACATCTGCACCGGCTGCGGGCCGGGCGTGATGAAGGGACCGATGAAGGGCGCCACCATCAGCCACGCCAAGCAGCGCAACCTCAAGGGACGCTACCTGGGGCTGACCGAACCCGGCATCATCGCTGCCGAGGCGCCGAACCCGATCGTCAACGAGCTGGTGATCCTGCCGGACATCGAGAAACGCCTGGAGGCCTTCGTTCGCGTCGGCCACGGCATCATCATCTTCCCGGGCGGCGCTGGCACCGCAGAAGAGTTCCTCTACCTGCTGGGCATCCTCACCCACCCGGACAACCAGGATCTGCCCTTCCCGGTCATCCTCACCGGACCGAAGAGCGCCAGCACCTACCTGCAGCAGTTGCACGACTTCATCGGCGCGACCCTGGGTGAAGCCGCACAGCAGCGTTACAGCATGATCGTCAACGACCCGGCCGAAGTCGCGCGCCAGATGCACATCGGCATTCGCGAGGTGGAGCGCTTCCGCCGCGAACGCAACGACGCCTTCCACTTCAACTGGCTGCTGAAGATCGACGAAAGCTTCCAGCACCCGTTCGAGCCCACTCACGACGCGATGGCCAGCCTCAACCTGACCCGCGAGCAGCCATTGCACCATTTGGCTGCCAATCTGCGCCGCGCCTTCTCCGGCATCGTCGCGGGCAACGTCAAGGAGAATGGCATTCGCCTGATCGAAGAGCACGGCCCCTACGAGATTCGCGGCGAAGCGACCATCATGCGTCCGCTGGATCGCCTGCTGCAGGCCTTCGTCGAGCAACACCGGATGAAACTGCCAGGCGGCAGCGCCTATGAGCCCTGCTATCGGGTGATCGACTAAAGTGATCGCTCCCGCCCTTTTACGGCACAGGTAAAATCGATAATCTGGCGCGATGCCATTATTACAGCGCCAGATTATCGCCGCCCTATTACTGTGCTGTATCGCCTTCACTGCCCGCGGTGAAACGCTGCGCCTGGTCACGGATGCCTGGGCGCCCTATGTCTATGAAGTAGACGGTCAGGCCACCGGCCTCGATTACGACATCAGCCGCGAGGTTCTGCGCCGCCTGGGTATCGATCTGGAGCTGCAATTCCTGCCGTGGAAACGCTGTCTGCTGGCGCTGGAACAGGGGCACGCCGACGGCATTCTCGACATTTTCCACCTGCCTGAACGCGAAGCGCAGATGCTGTTCGTCGAAGAACCGCTGAGCGAAGTCGAGTTCGTGCTGTTCTACGCGCGCAACCGCCCTTATCCCTATCGCCGCCTGGAAGACCTGCGCGACCTGGTGATCGGTATCTCACCCGGCTACTGGTACAACGACGAGACATTCCGCACTTCCGCCCTGTTCAGCCGCGAGGAGGCGCCAACTCACGAGGCCAACCTGGGCAAGCTGGTGCGCCATCGGGTCGATCTGGTGGTCAATGATCGTCGCGCCGGTCTCTATCTGAGCAGGCAGATGGGCATGCAGCAGCAAGTCGACTACAACCGCAAGGCCGTCGGTCGTGACCCTATGTACCTGGCGCTGCGCCGCGATCCGGCCTTACAACAGCTGGCCAGTGACTTCACTCGCGAACTGCGCCGCTTCAAGCGCGAACCCGCCTATGCGCGCCTGCAACAACGCTACGCCAATCCCCGGCAGCTCAAGCCGTGAACCAACCGACAGGCTGATAGGTGCGCAAGCCTCGCGCTCTGTTATACTCGGGGCTTCCCGCCAGGCTTGCGCCCGGATGCTGGCGCTCAGAAGCCAGCAGTACCGGACGGGATCATGCCCCCCAAAGCGTGATTCAAGCCAGGCTCTACACCCCCAGGGCCACGCCCTCAATTAGTACAGGATTGCTCATGTCCTTTGCCTCCCTCGGTCTCTCCGAGGCTTTAGTCCGTGCGGTCGAATCCGCCGGCTACACCCAACCCACTCCGGTGCAACAGCGGGCCATTCCCGCCGTGTTGCAAGGTCGCGACCTGATGGTGGCGGCCCAGACGGGTACAGGTAAGACGGGCGGTTTCGCCCTGCCGATCCTTGAGCGCCTGTTCCCAGGTGGTCATCCGGATCGCGAACAACGCCACGGCCCGAAACAACCCCGCGTGCTGGTGCTGACCCCCACTCGCGAGCTGGCCGCCCAGGTGCATGACAGCTTCAAGGTCTATGCCCGCGATTTGAAATTCGTCAGCGCCTGCATCTTCGGCGGCGTTGGCATGAACCCACAAGTTCAGGCCGTGGCCAAAGGTGTCGATGTCCTGGTGGCCTGCCCAGGTCGCCTGCTCGACCTGGCCAATCAGAAAGCCATCGACCTGTCGCACGTGGAAATCCTCGTGCTCGATGAAGCCGACCGCATGCTCGACATGGGCTTCATCCATGACGTCAAGAAGGTACTGGCCAAGCTGCCCGCACAACGCCAGAACCTGTTGTTCTCGGCCACCTTCTCCAAAGACATCACCGACCTGGCCGGCAAGCTGCTGCACAACCCCGAGCGCATCGAGGTCACGCCGCCGAACACCACGGTCGAGCGCATCGAACAGCGGGTGTTCCGCCTGGCTGCCAGCCACAAGCGTGCCCTGCTCGCCCACCTGATCACTCAGGGCGCTTGGGAACAGGTGCTGGTGTTCACCCGCACCAAGCATGGCGCCAACCGCCTGGCCGAGTACCTCGACAAGCACGGTCTGACGGCTGCAGCAATCCATGGCAACAAGAGCCAGAACGCGCGCACCAAGGCCCTGGCCGATTTCAAGGCGAACAAGGTACGTATTCTGGTCGCCACCGACATCGCCGCCCGCGGCCTGGACATCGACCAACTGCCGCACGTGGTCAACTTCGAGCTGCCCAACGTCGAAGAAGACTACGTTCACCGTATCGGCCGCACCGGCCGCGCTGGCCGTAGTGGCGAGGCCATCTCGCTGGTCGCCCCGGACGAAGAGAAGCTGCTCAAGAGCATCGAGCGGATGACCAAGCAGAAGATCCCCGATGGCGATCTGATGGGCTTCGACGCCAGTGCTGTGGAAGCGGAACGTCCGGAAGTACGTGAGCCGCGCCAACCGCGCAATGCCGGGCAGAAGAAGCAGAAAACCGAAGGCGGTGGCGATAAGCCCAAGGGCGAGCGCAACAACGGCGGCCGCAGAGACAAGGGCAAGGACGGCGGCAAGGATCAGAAAGCCAAGCCGCAACAGCAAGGTCAGGGCCAAGGGCAGAACCGTCGTGGTCAGCAGCCTCGCAATCAGAATCGTGGCGCCGCCCCAGCCGTTCCTGCGCTGCCGCCGGATCGTGACCCTGAAGAATTCCTCGACGACGAGATCGACAATTTCGGTAACCGTGCCGACTACGTGCCGGTGCAGAACAAGCCGCAAGGTCGCGGCCGTCGTTCAGGCGGCGCTGGCGGCAACGGCGCCGCTCAGGGCCAGGGGCAGAAAGCCAACAGCAACAACCGGCAACCGCGCAGCAACACAGGTGGCAACCCGGGCAACTCCGGCAAGAATCGTCGTCAGGGTGGCCAGGGCGGTCAAGGCCGCAACGGCGGTGGTCGTGGCCGACCAGCACATGATGGTCGCATCACCTCGCTGGATCGTGACGAACTGCCACGTGCCGAAGCGGCCGTACGTAACCCACGTGAAAAGCAGCCGATCATCGTGCACAAAGGCTCGCGCCTGGATCGTTTCCCCAGCGCCGAGCAGCTCGACGAGCTGAGCAACAGCACGCGTCCACGCAGTGAAAAACCCGCACTACTGACGCGCAACCGCGAAGAGTAAGCTGCCACGCTAATGAAAAACGCCGCCCATTGGGCGGCGTTTTTCATGGTGCGCTGGCTTGTCAGTTACGTAGGGTGCGCCGTGCGCACCGATGACCCGCCTCGCTCCTTTTATTACTGACGAACACCTTCGATCGAGATGATCAGCTCGACGGTTTCCGAAGCCGGGCCGAGATCCATGGAGATATCGAAATCCTTCAGCTTCAGGGTGGTGGTGCCTTCGAAACCGGCACGGTAGCCGCCCCACGGATCCTTGCCTTCGCCGATGAACTTGGCAGCGATCACCACCGGCTTGGTCACGCCGTTGAGGGTCAGGTTACCGGTCACATCGGCAGTGCCTTCGCCAGTGGACTTGACCGAGGTGGACTCGAAGGTGGCCGTGTCATGCTTGCTCGCATTGAGGAAGTCGGCACTGCGGATGTGCTTGTCACGCTCGGCGTGGTTGGTATCGACGCTGGCGGTCTTCAGGCTCACGCTGACCTTGCTGGCCTCAGGCTTGGCGGCGTCGAAGCTGAATTTGCCGTCGAAATCCTTGAAGGTGCCGTAGAGCCAGCTGTAGCCCAGGTGGCTGATCTTGAAGTTGACGAAGGCGTGCTGGCCTTGCTTGTCGATGGCGTAATCGGCCGCCATGGCCTGGCCGCCGATCAGAGCGGAGCCCAGAACCAGTGCAGCGAGGGCGTTCTTCAACATGGGGTGTTCTCCTTGCGAGGTTGTCGATCTAGGTGGGCATTGGCCCGGTTATGAATGCGTCAGCGCCCGAACATCCGCAGCAGGGTGCTGTCGCGGTCGATGAAATGGTGTTTGATCGCCGCCAGGCCATGCAACCCGGCAAAGATCACCAGGCCCCAGGCCAGGTATTCGTGGATTGCACCGGCAATGTCTTCCTGTTGCGCGATACCGGTCAGGGTCGCCGGCACGCTGAACAGGCCAAACACCTCGATACCACGACCATCGGCGGTGGAAATCAGGTAACCAGAGATCATCACGCCGAACAGGCCGAGATAGAGAGCGCCGTGGCCCAGTTTGGAGGCCAGGCGAGTGAGCTGGCCGTGACTGGCCAGGGCCGCCGGAGCCGGATTGAACAGGCGCCATAGCACCCGCAGCAGCATCACGGCGAACAGCACGATACCGATGCTCTTGTGCAGATCAGGTGCGCTCTGACGCCACGGGTCGTAGTAGCTGAGCCCCACCATCCAGAAGCCGAGGGCGAACAGGCCGAACACGGCCAACGCCACCAGCCAGTGCAGCACGACGCTGACCAGACCATAACGAGCAGAGGTATTGCGCCATTGCATGGGGGGCTTCCCTAATTCAGTGTCCGAGCAAGACTAACGGCAAATATATCGATTTAAAGCGGAAAATTTCGCTATGAAACATCGAGAAATGCGATATCTCATCCTGGCGCATTCAGGTCGATGAGCTTAGTACGAAGCCTGCGTGGCAAAGTTCGTCACCTCTGGAGCAGACGGCATATTGCGGCAGACCAACGGCATCGACCGCGTCCCACAGGCCGCTTCTGGTAGGCTGTGCCGCCGAACACAGGGAGATTTCTCATGAGCTTCAATGACCACTGGATGCAACGCGACCTCGACGTGTTGTGGCACCCCTGCACCCAGATGAAGGATCACGAGCGCCTGCCGCTGGTGGCGATCCGCAAGGCCTCCGGCGTATGGCTGGAGGACTTCGACGGCAAACGCTATCTGGATGCGGTCAGCTCCTGGTGGGTCAACGTCTTCGGCCACGCCAACCCACGCATCAACGCGCGCATCCGTGATCAGCTGGAAAATCTCGAACACGTGATGCTCGCCGGCTTCACCCATCAACCGGTCATCGAGCTGTCCGAGCGCCTGGTGCAGATCACCCCGGCCGGCCTGAACAAGGTGTTCTATGCCGACAATGGCTCCTCGGGCATCGAAGTAGCGCTGAAGATGAGCTTTCACTACTGGCTCAACAGCGGCCAGGCGAGCAAGAAGCGCTTCGTCACCCTGAGCAACAGCTACCACGGGGAAACGGTAGCCGCGATGTCGGTAGGCGACGTGTCGCTGTTCACCGACACCTACAAACCCTTGCTACTCGACACGCTCAAGGTACCGAGCCCCGACTGTTATCTGCGCCCGGAGGGCATAAGCTGGGAAGAGCACTCGCGCGCGATGTTCGCCCATATGGAGCAGACGCTGGCCGACCATCATCATGAGGTCGCAGCGGTGATCGTCGAGCCGTTGATCCAGGGCGCTGGCGGCATGCGTATGTATCACCCGATCTACTTGCGGCTGCTGCGCGACGCCTGCGACCGCTACGGTGTGCACCTGATCCATGACGAAATCGCCGTTGGCTTCGGCCGCACCGGCACGATGTTCGCCTGCGAGCAGGCCGGCATCACCCCGGACTTCCTCGTGCTGTCCAAGGCGCTGACCGGCGGCTACCTGCCGATGGCTGCGGTGCTGACCACCGATGAGGTCTATGGCGCCTTCTATGACGATTACGCCACCCTGCGCGCCTTCCTGCACTCGCACACCTACACCGGCAACCCGCTGGCCTGCGCCGCGGCCCTGGCGACGCTGGACATCTTCCGCGATGACCACGTGATCGAGCGCAACAAGGCCCTGGCCGCGCGCATGGCCAGCGCCACCGCCCACCTGATCGATCACCCTAACGTCGCCGAAGTGCGCCAGACCGGCATGGCCCTGGCCATCGAGATGGTGCAGGACAAGGCCAGCAAGGCAGCCTACCCCTGGCAGGAGCGGCGTGGCCTGCGCGTGTACCAGCACGCACTGGAGCGCGGTGCGCTGCTGCGCCCACTGGGCAGTGTGGTGTATTTCCTGCCGCCCTACGTGATCAAGCCAGAAGAGATCGACTTCCTCGCCGAGGTGGCCAGTGAAGGCATCGATATCGCCACACGCTCGTCCGTCAGCGTGGCGGTGGACAACCGTTATCCCGATCATCGCGATCCGGGCTGAGGTGCGCACAGCACACCCTACGGCTAGAATTCGCGCCTCTGTTCAAGGTTGATACGTCATGCGCCTCTCCCGCTTCTTTATCGATGCCCCGCTCTCCCTCGGCCAGCACGAGCTGCCCGAGGCGCAGGCCCATTACATCGGCCGCGTACTGCGCCATGCGGTCGGCGATGCCGTGCAGCTGTTCGACGGCAGCGGTCGGGAATACCTGGGCGAGCTGATCGAGGTGGGCAAGAAGAACGTGCGCGTCGAGTTGCGTGAAGCCATCGACGGCCTGGCCGAATCACCGCTGCGTATTCACCTCGGCCAGGGCCTGTCGCGTGGCGAGCGCATGGACTGGGCAATCCAGAAAGCCACCGAACTGGGCGCAGCGGAAATCACCCCGATCGTCTCCGCCCGCTGCGAGGTGCGCCTGAAGGACGAACGCGCCGACAAGCGCATGGCCCATTGGCGCCAGGTAGCAATCAGTGCCTGCGAGCAATGCGGGCGCTCGGTACTGCCAGTGATCCATCCGCCACTGGAACTGGACGCGTGGCTGCAGCAGACCGAAGCCGAACTGAAGCTGGTACTGCACCCGGTGGCGGCGCCCTGGGTCAGCCATGCGCCGCCGCAGAGCCTGGCTTTCCTGATTGGCCCGGAGGGTGGCCTCAGCGATGCGGAGGTCGAACAGGCACAAAGCGCCGACTTCCACGCCGCCCGCCTGGGGCCGCGCGTGCTGCGTACCGAGACCGCACCAGTGGTGGCGCTGACCGTAGCGCAGCAACTGTGGGGGGATCTGTAGCTCGGGTGCAATCCAGAGCCGTTCGGGGCATGGGAAACGCGACCACAAGCCCCGTAGGGTGCGCCGCGCGCACCAATCATGAAAAGTTTCAGATGCGGGAACGCTTGGTGCGCATGGCGCACCCTACCGGCTAATGCGGTGATCAGGAGTCAGATCAACCCGGCATCCGCCAGCAACTGCTCCAACCCCACCAGGTCGGGAATCCGCACCACATCCTCCCCGACGCGCGCGGCGCCCAGCTCCAGCGGTGCCAGATCGACATCGGCCGCAGCCA
Organism: Pseudomonas berkeleyensis; assembly: GCF_014109765.1. NCBI lineage: Bacteria > Pseudomonadati > Pseudomonadota > Gammaproteobacteria > Pseudomonadales > Pseudomonadaceae > Pseudomonas > Pseudomonas berkeleyensis. Next base: position 505,971 of record NZ_CP059139.1, on the reverse strand, counting down.
GATCGTTACCGACCTTCAAGGAACGCGGAATCCCCTGTACCAACAGGGCGATGAACTTGACCTTGGGCCGCCCGCCCAATGCGTTGATCACCGCCACCCGCGCGCCGCTGGCAACCTTCACCTGTCCGCCACTGGCAGCTTCGAAGGACAACAGCGGTAGACGCAGGTCACGCCAGGCGATCTGGCCGAGAAACCAGTCCGGCGTGCCTTCACTGACCTGCGGGGCGCGGTAGGGAATCAGCTCGGCTACCGCGACGTTGGGCAACAGCAGGGTGCGGTCGGCCAGAGGCACCAGCAAACCGGTGAGGCTGGCGGCGCTGTTCTGGGTGGCGACGGCTTGGCTCATGAGAATGTCCTATACGGGCCAGCGGCCCTCTCAACTGCAGTGTTCGGCAAGATGGTTGACCAGGGCTACGGCCAGCTCGCGCGGGTCGGCGCTGAAACTGCTGTAACCGCCCTCGCGCAGACTGTCCGGCATGCTCGGGCTGGCGCAACTGTCGGCGCGCTGCGTCCAGATCACCCCCCCCTGGCGCTTGACGTAGGCGGCCGCGGCACTGCCATCACTGCCCATGCCACTGAAGGCAATGACCCCACACTGGGCACCGAACTGCTGCGCCAGATTGAGCATCATCTGGTCGATGGACGGGCTGTAGGGTTCCGGCCAACCGCGCTCGCTGATCTGCATGGTGCCGTCCTCGGCGAAGCCCAGTTCACGAACGATGGGCGCGATAACCACTTCGCCGCAACGTACCGGATCACCCTGGCGCGACGGATTGACATGCCATTGGCTATGCCGGCCAACCGCCTGCGGCAGCACGGTTTCGAAGCTGGCATCGATATGCTGGGCATAGATGAAGCCGATGGGCAGGCCACCTGGCAGGGCGTCAAGAAACGCCTTGACCGCTGCCGGGCCGCCCAGCGATGCCGCCAGCAGCCAGACTTGGCGCGCCGGCTCGCCGGCCTTGAGTGGCGTGTCTGCCAAGGCTTGTGGCAGTTCCAGACGGGCTGGGCGTTGCGCCTCGTCGAGCAATGCCTGCAGGCTCGGGCCAACCGCCTCCGCCGGATCACCGACCAGACGCTTGAGCTTGCCGAACAGGCGTCGCTCCCAGCGCGGATAATTTTCCGAATGACGCTCGGGCGCATGGCCTTCGCCGAACAGCACCGGCGCGCTGGCATGCTCCAGCAAACTGTCGACCAGCGGCGAATCTTCCGACTGGGCCAGATCCACCAGCCACAGGTCGGTCTCGCAGGCGGCCAGGGCGTCCTCGTCGAGGCGCGCCGGATCACTGTTGAGCACCACCTGATAACCACTGCCAGCCAGCGCCTGCTGCAACACATGGCGCTGCAGCGAGGTGTCGGCGATCACTGCAATACGTGCCGCGGATTTCTCTGTCATGTCCGTTTGACCCGGTGGCTATCCACCAACTGTGCAATGGTGTCGAGCAGCAAGGACTCCTGATAGGGCTTGCCGAGGTATTCGTTGACGCCGATGGCCATGGCGCGCTCGCGGTGTTTCTCACCGGTACGCGAGGTAATCATGATGATCGGCAGATCCTTCAGGCCATCGTCGTGGCGCACCAGCGTGGCGACCTCGAAGCCGTCCATGCGCGGCATCTCGATGTCCAGCAGCATGATGTCGGGCTTGTGCTCCTGCAGCTGGGAGATGGCATCCACCCCGTCCTTGGCGGTCATCACATTCATGCCGTTACGTTCGAGCAGGCGGCTGGTGACCTTGCGCACGGTGACCGAATCGTCCACCACCATGACCAGGGTCGGCCGGTCGATTTCCACCTCTTCGCTGATCGCCACCTGGCGCGAGGCCAGACGTGGAGTCAGCTGAGTCAGCAGATGCGCGTGCAGCACGCGGATGGTGGCGAGCAGATCGAGAATCACCACCACGCGACCATCACCGAGGATGGTCGCACCGGAGATGCCGTGCACCCCGGCGAACTGCGGGCCGAGGCTCTTCACCACGATCTCGCGCGAACCGGCCAGGCTGTCCACCTGCACCGCCACGGCATGCTCGCTGGAACGCACCAGGATCACCGGCAGCGGCAGACTCTGACCGACCAGTTTCGGGTGCTGACCATTGTTCAGCAGATCGCCCAGGTACTTCAGCTCGTAGGCCTGCCCGGCGTATTCGAAGCGCGGTGCATCGGGGGCGTAGTAAGCCTCCAACTCGTAGGGCGAAACGCGCACGATACCTTCGATGGTATTCAGCGGGATGGCGTACAGGTCTTCACCCGAGTACACCATCAGCGCGCGGTTGACCGACACGGTGAACGGCAGGCGAATGGTGAAGCGCGTGCCCTGGCCGACAGCCGAATCGATGCTCATCGAGCCGCCAAGCTGCTTGACCTCCGAGTGCACCACGTCCATGCCGACGCCGCGGCCGGAAATCTGCGTGACCTTCTCCGCCGTGGAGAAGCCGGCTTCGAGGATGAACTGCAGCACCTCGTGATCACTGAGGTCGCTGTCGGCATCCATCAGGCCACGCTCGATGGCCTTGCGCCGCACGGCCTCCAGGCGAATACCGCCGCCGTCATCATCCAGCGTCAGGACGATATCGCCGCCCTCACGACCAAGGTTCAGGCGAATGGTGCCGGTGTCCGACTTGCCTGCGGCGCGGCGCGCCTCGACAGGCTCGATGCCATGGTCGACGGCGTTGCGCAACATGTGCTCCAACGGTGCGACGATGCGTTCGAGCACGGTGCGGTCCATTTCCCCTTCGGCGTTGCCGACGACGAACTCGACCTGCTTGCCCAACTCGCCAGCCACCTGCCGGACGATACGCCGCAAACGCGGTACCAGGCGGTCGAATGGCACCATGCGGGTGCGCATCAGGCCTTCCTGCAACTCGGTATTGACCCGTGCCTGCTGCAGCAACAAGGTCTCGGCATCACGGTTCTTCGCGGCCAGGGTTTCCTTGAGGTCGAGCAAGTCGGAAGCCGACTCGAACAGCGCGCGCGAAAGCTGCTGCAGCTGCGAATGGCGATCCATTTCCAGCGGGTCGAAATCCTCGTAACCCGCGCGTTCGGCCTCGGCCTGGTATCGGCTGAGAATCTGCGCCTGGGTTTCGGTGTCGAGACGACGCAACTGGTCGCGCACCCGGTCGATGGTGGCTTCCATCTCGCTCAGGGTGAAGCTGACATCGCTGACCTGCTGCTCGACGCGACCGCGGAAGATCGAGGTCTCACCGGCCAGGTTGACCAGGCCTTCGAGCAGCTCAGCCGGCACCTTGACCAGCTCCTGCGGAGCGCGGCGGGCAGCCGCTTCCTGAGCGGCCTCCTGCGCACGCTGCACGAATGGCAACACCTTGGGCGTCTGCACCTGCGACGGCAGCTCACTGGCCGCGACAATCGGAGTGACCAGACTCGGCACAGCGACCTCAGGCTCGACGGGCTCGGCAACCGAGCTCGGCTCATCGGCGAGGCTGTCACTGAGCCGCTGACGCAGCAGATCGAGCTCCTGCTGCAACCCCTCGAAACCGGACTGCACGTCGAGGAACAGACTTTCCGGCCACGGAGCGCCCTGCTGCAGCGCCTCGCTGAGGTGCTGCTCGAAGTCATGACTCAGGTCGCCCAGACGTTTCTGCCCGGCCAGTCGTGCACCACCCTTGAGGGTGTGCAGGATGCGCAGCATCTCGTCGATGGCATTGCCGTCGTCGCGATGTTCTTCCCAGCGCCCGATGGCCGCTTCCATCGCTTCGAGCAGGTCGTCACCTTCCTCCAGGAAGATGTCGAGGATATCGCTGTCAGCCTCCTCGTTTTCATCGCTCTCGACCACAGCCTTGAGCTGCACTGCCGAGGGCATGCTCAACTGCTCATCGGGATTGGCGCGAAAGCGCTTGATGGTCTCGATCAGCGCGTCACCCGAGGGCACCGGACGCTGGCCGCGAACGGCTTCGAGCATCTCCGCCAGGCGGTCATGGCAGGCCTGCAACAGGGTGAACAGTTCGGGGCTGGCACGCAGCCGCCCGCCACCGAGGCCTTCGTAAAGGAACTCCAGCTCATGGGCCAGATCGCCGATCTCGCGAATCTCGGCCATGCGCGCACCACCCTTGAGGGTATGCAGGTCGCGCTGCAGGGCTTCCAGCTCCAGGCTGTTGTCTACGTCGGCCATCCAGCGCTGCAAGGCAGAGCCGGCGCTATCGATGATGTCGAAACCTTCTTCCAGGAAGATTTCCACCAACTCGGGATCGCGATCCTCATGCCAGCTCGTCGACGCAGCGACTGGCGGCTCGGGCTCGGCGACGGCTTCGCTCAGTGCCGGCAATTCTTCAGCAAGGGGCGCCGACAGGGCGTCATCGGATGAGCCAAGCTCTTCATCGAGCGGTACCTCCGCGACCTGATCGAGCACGCTTTCATCTTCGACCAAAGCCAGTGGCGGCAGCTCGGCCTCGTCCAGCTGGACGTCGAGCGTTTGCTCAGGCGCATCATCGAATGCCGGCTCAAACTGAACCGCCGCGGCCGACAGACTTTGCGGGTTACCGCCCTGGCGGAACTGGCGAATCGCCTGGATCAGATCGTCGCCGGAGGCCAGCGGCTGGCGAGCCTGCAACTGATCGAGCATCAACGCCAGGCGATCATGGCTCTGCTGCAGCAAACTGCCCAGCTCAGCGGAGTAGTTGTAACGACGGTCGACCAGCCCTTCGTAGAGCGACTCGAGCTCATGGCCCAGGTCGCCGATCGGGCGGATAGCAGCCATTCGCGCACCACCCTTGAGGGTGTGCAAATCACGCTGCAGCGAAGACAGCGGCAGGGTGTTGTCCGGCTCGCTCAGCCAGCGCTCCAGCGCCTGACCGGCACTTTCCAGAATATCGACGGCTTCTTCGAGGAAGATCTCGACCATTTCCTCGTCGAGGTCGGCCTCCGCAGGGCTGAAACCGATTGGCGCCTCAGGCTCCTCGACAAGATCTTCGGCCGGCTCGGAGGAAACAGGGGCTGCGCTCGGCTCTGCCGTTTCCGGTTCGCTCGCCAATGCCTCGAACTGTTCCAGCTCGGCAGTGGCCTGATCCAACTCGATCACTTCCAGCCCGTGCACACCAGGCGCGAGCAGAGCCAGGGTATCGGGATCGATGGCCTCACTCAGCAGGTCGCGCAGCGCCTGTACGCGCTCGGGTTGCGGCGTGACCTGCAACGCCGCGGCCACCTGATCCATCATGTCGATCAGCGCTTCGTGGGCTTTTTCCGCCTCGTCGAAGAAGCGCTCACTGACGGCCAGGCTGCCCTCCTCGACGGCGCCGTACAGATCCAGCAGCGCTTCGCACAGCTCATCGATCTGTGGCAGCTCGGCCATCTCGGCACCACGGCCAAGGGTGGTCAGCTCCTCCAGCAACGCGGAGAGTTCCTGACGCTCGGAAGGATGCTCGCGCCATTTGCGCAGCAGATCCTCGGCATCGAGCAGGATGTCCATGCCCTCGGCAAGGAAAATGCTGATCAGTTGGGGATCGCGACTTTCGCCGCTCTGCGCCAGGCGCTCGCCCTCTGCACTGGCCAGCCGCTCGTGATGCAGCGCCTGCACGCGGGCGAGAAATTCCTCCGCTCCTTCGATGGGCGCCAGCGGTTGGCTCTCCAGGTTTTCCAGACCGACACGGAAAAGCTGTTCGGCGCGGCTGAGCAACTCTGCGGCGCTCAGATCTACCTGAATCAGGTTGGTCTTGAACTCCTTGACCAGCTTCTCCAACGGCGCGGCAATTTCCGCCACCGGCAGGATACCGGCCATGTAGGCACTGCCCTTGAGCGTGTGCAATGCCCGCTGTAGATCGTCGGTGACCGGCTGTGGTAGCTCCTGCGCGCAGTCGGCGAGGAAACCCACCAGCGTATCCAGATGGGTTTCCGCCTCGTTGCGGAAAATCTCCAGCAATTGCGGATCGAGGGGCTCGCCATCGAGAAGCTCGCTATCGAGGGACTCACCATTGAGGGGTTCACCATCGAGCAGTTCATTGTCAGGCGACAAGGACTCCTCGACGGTGTCGGTAGCTTCAATAACGCCCGCGGGCTCGGCTACCTGTGGGGCGGCCGGGGCGTCAGATTTTGGGGGCGTCAGCCCCTTGGCCAGCGCATGCGCGGTGGCAGCCAGCAGATCGACATCGTCACGCTGGCGCTGCGCCTTGGCAGCGAATTCGTCGACCAGCGCCGGCATCAGCGCCACCACGTCGAGCACAACCTGCTGCACGGGTTCGTTCGGCTCGATGCTGCGATCCAGCACGCGGTTGAGCAGGTTCTCGATCGACCAGGCCAACTCGCCGATGATCAGCGCGCGCACCATGCGCCCACTGCCCTTGAGGGTGTGGAAGGCACGGCGCACTTCGATCAGCGCATCCTTGTTGCCAGTGTCGGCCTGCCACTGCGGCAGGTACTCGGCGATGGTTTCCAGCACTTCGCCGGCTTCTTCGATAAAGACTTCCAGCAGCTCTTCGTCAACCGGCGCTTCATCGGCCGGCGGCGGTAGCAGGCTCGGCGGCACCTCGGCGGCTGGCGGGTTGATCGCCTGCACGGGCGCGGCCATCACGTCTGCCATCGACAGAGGCTTCTCCGCGGCCGGCTCTTCGAGCTCCAGAGTGGCTTCGGGCAGGCCGGGTAGCTCGACCTCCGGCAGCTCCAGCTCGGCCAACTCCAGCTCGTCCCACTGCGGTGCAGCGTCCAGTTGCTCCAGACTCAGCTCTTCGAATTCCAGATCGGGCACGGTCTCGACTGTCAGCGACTGCAGTTCGTCGTCAGCCTGCAAAGGTGGCAGCTCTTCGAGCTCACCCAGGTCGAAGGTGAGCTCGTCCGCCGGTTCGCCCAGCGACGGCATATCGTCCAGCTGCGGCTCGACGTCGAGCAGTTGCAGATCGTCGCCGGTTTCCAACAGCAATTCGCTCGGCTCGAAGGCCAGTGGTTCGACCTCGGCCAAAGGTTCTTCGAGGTGATCGTCCTCGGCACCCAGCAGTTCGATTTCCTGCAGCGGATCGGCCAACGGCGCCAGGGGCTCCTCCGGCGGTTCGACGCGATCGAGAATCGACGGTTTTTCCTTGAGTGGGTAACCCAGGGTCTCCAGGCTTTCTTCGGCGACATCGAGGATCAGGTCACCCTGGGTACCATGATCTTCAGCCAGACGTTCGAGGTAATACTCGACGCTGGTGATGGCGTCGGCCAGGGTATCCAGGCTCTGCCAGTTGGGCACGGCCTTGCGCGCCAGCAGCTGTTCCTGAATATAGCGGTTGCAGGCGTTGAGCAGATCGGCCGCGCGCTGCAGCGGGATCATCGCCAGGCCGCCACGCACCTGGGTGAGCAACTCGGGCACGCGTGCCAGGTGCTCATGGTTCCACTGCGAGGCGATGAACTCGATGATCGCGTCCTTGGCCTGTTCCAGGCCATTGCGCGCCTCTTTAATGACGAGCTGGTGAATCTGCGCCACGTCGGTGGTCGGTAGGTGGCTCTGCTCGTTCTGGTTGTCGTCGCTCGGGCCGACCATGCCGGCCAATGTAGCTTCGACATAAAGCAGCGCACCGGCGACATCCATCAGTACCGCATCGCTCGGCTCGCGCTGGCCAAGGGACAGGCCATGAATCACGTCGATCTGGTCGAGAATCACCTTACGCGGCTGGCCAAAGCCCAGTACCGCGAGGGTGTCGGCGATCTGCTTGAGTGGCGCGAGCAAGCCGTCCAGCTCACTGGCCTGGCTACGATCACTGCGTACGAACAGATCGAGGCTGTCCTTGACCCGCACCAGCTCTTCGCACAACGCCGCCACCACCGAGCGCATGGCATCGCGATCAGGGCCGGCCAGACGGGCCCGCTCCTCGTCCACCACTTCGGTGTCCGGCAGGGCTTCGTCGAGGCGGTATTGTTCCTTCAGGGCACGGATGCGCGGCGATTGCGCCGGCGCCTTGGCCACGTAGAACAGCAGGTTCTTGGTCAGTTCATCGGGAGCGGCCTGGTTGATGCCATCGGCGCCCTGTTCGACCAGACGCTTGAGTTCCTTGTCGACCTGACGCAGCAGGGTGCGCACCGACGTGCCGTTGACCACGCTGCCGTTGGCCAGGCCTTCGACCATACCGGAGGCGATCTGCCACAGGCTGCCCAGCGGGGCCTCCTTGCACAGGTTTTCCAGTCGGGCGAAGACACGCGCCATGTAGCCGAGGTTGGTGGCCAGATCCTGATTGCGAATGATGCCGACCAGTGCCATCTGCAGCATCTGCCGCAGTTTGCGCAACAGCACCGGCAGCTCGGCGGTACGCAGGTGTGCAAGACCACCTTCGGACAACGCCGGCAGACGGACGGACATGTCGGGGGAAAACAGGCTGGTTTCCGACAGCAGCTTCTCGCCGCGGGCGGCGCGCAGGTCGTTGAGCAGCGGCAACACGACCATCGGCAGGTCGCGGCGGGCGGTCTGGATACGGTCAAGGTACACAGGCAACTGCAGAATGGCCTGCATCAGCACTTCCAGGGCTTCGCCCTGGTTGGCCACGCGACCTTCCATCAGCGCCTTGGCCAACTGCTCCATTTCCTCGGCGAGCAGAGCGGCGCCGTAGAATTCGACCATCTGCAAGGTGCCGTGAACCTGGTGCACGTAGGTCAGGCAGAAACGCATGCGCGTCGGATCCTGCGGGTTCTCGACGAACGCCTCCAGGGCCTGTCGCGCCTGCTTCAGGGTTTCCGCGATTTCGCCTTTGACCCACTCCAGGGCGACATAATCATGCCGATCACCCATAGCCACTCCACTCATAAACTTGGCCTTATCCCTTGCGGGTAAACGCCAGAACTCGCTCGTCGGCAACCGGTACCAGCTCCGGATGCTGCCAACCGGCTACTTCACCCACACCCACCACCAGCAACCCTCCTGGCGCCAGGCTCTCGGCCAGGCGGTTGAGGATGTCGCGGCGACGCCAGCGGCGGAAATAGATCAGCAAGTTCTGACAGAAAATCACGTCCATGCCGGACATCGGCGCCTTGGCCAGTTCCAGCACGTTGAGCCGGGCGCAGCACACCCGCGCCGCCAGGCTCGATACCACCTTGAAACGTCCATCGGCCTGAGCGAGAAAGTAGCGCTCGCGCAGATCGTCACTTACCTGCTCCAGGCGGCGTTGCGAGTAGCAGGCTTCACGCGCCTTGCTCAACGCCCCCTGGCTGATATCGGTACCCGTCACCGCGAAATGCTCGGGCAACTCACTGCCCTGCAATGCCTCGGCCGCCAGAATCGCCAGCGAATAGGGCTCTTCACCACTGGAGCAACCCACGCTCCACAATTCCCAGGGCTTACCCAAACCCGCGGCCAGTCGCTCCTGCAGGTACTGCGTCAGCACCTCGAAAGACGGCGGATGACGGAAGAAGCGGGTTTCCTGCACGGTCAGACGATCCAGCAGGGTCGACCACTCCACCGCGCCTCGCGGGCCATCGGTGACCTGACGGTAGTAGCTGGCGTAATCCGTGACGCCCAGTTCGCGCATCCGCGCACTCAGGTTGGTCTGCAGAAAAGCGCGGCGTTGCTCGCTGATAACCACACCGGTTCGCGCTTCGAGCAGCGTCTGCCAGTCGTGGAAATCGGCTTGCGACATATCGGCCACCGGGCGCAACGCCCACACGCCCGCTGACTGCATACCTTCGCCCTGGGTCATGGCTGTGTTGCGGTGGCTGCAGCCAGCCACCGCACTCCTTTATCAGGCGTCTGGCAGGGTGAAGCCGGACACCGACTTGCGCATCTCACTGGCCATCTTGGCCAGGTTACCAATGCTCTTGGCGGTGGCGGTGGTACCCGAGGACGTCTGCGAGGTGATCTCCTGGATCACGTTCATGGTGTTGGAAATGTGGCCAGCCGAAGAGGCCTGCTGACGGGCGGCGTTGGAGATGTTCTGGATGAGGGCCGCGAGGGTTTTCGATACCTTCTCGATCTCTTCCAGTGCCACACCGGCGTCCTGCGCCAGGCGAGCACCGCGCACCACTTCGGAAGTCGTCTGCTCCATGGAGATAACGGCTTCGTTGGTGTCGGTCTGAATGGTTTTTACCAGCGCCTCGATCTGCTTGGTCGCCGCCGAGGAGCGTTCTGCGAGGCGTTGTACCTCGTCCGCTACCACGGCGAAGCCGCGGCCCGCATCACCGGCCATGGACGCCTGGATCGCGGCGTTCAGGGCGAGGATGTTGGTCTGGTCGGCAATGTCGTTGATCAGGCTAACGATGTCACCGATCTCCTGGGACGATTCACCGAGGCGTTTGATCCGCTTCGAGGTGTCCTGGATCTGTTCACGGATGTTATCCATGCCGGTGATGGTGTTGTGTACGACTTCGTTGCCCTTGTTGGCGATGGCTACGGAACGTTCCGCTACCGCGGAGGATTCCGAGGCGTTCGCCGATACCTGGTCAATCGACACGGCCATTTCGTTGATCGCCGCAGAAGCCCCGGCAATTTCCTGCGCCTGGTGCTCGGAGGCCTCGGCCAGATGCATCGCCGTGGCCTGGGTTTCCTGAGCAGCACCGGCTACCTGAACGGCGGTCAGGTTGATGGTGGCTACCAGGTCGCGCAGCTGGTCGATGGAGTAGTTGATGGAGTCGGCGATGGCACCGGTGAAGTCTTCGGTTACCGTCGCGGCCACGGTCAGGTCACCGTCGGCGAGGTCGGCGATTTCATCGAGCAGTCGCAGAATCGCCGCCTGGTTACGTTCGTTCTTCTCAGCGGTTTCGGCCAGACGGCGGTTGGTTTCACGCACCATCACCAGACCGATGAGGATGATCGAACCCAGCGCCAGGGCACCCAGCACATAGCCGAACAGGGTGTTGATGGCACGGCCGTCAGCCAGGTCTTCGAAGCCGGCGGCCAGTTCAGAGGCTTTGTCCAGCAGGGTCTGCGACACGGTGAAGATGGAGTTCGCCGATTCACGCACCTGGAACAGCTCAGGCGAGGTTTCGAGAATCTCGTCCACCGAACCGGATACGAATTCGAACAGCTCGGAAATCTCGGCCAGACGTTCGAGGGCTTCCTCGTCGGTCACCTGGCTGATTTCCATCGCCGCGTTACCTTCGAGCATCGCCGCCAGGACACGACCGAACAGGCTGGCGTCACGGCCGAACATGTCAGCGGCCTGTACCGAGTCTTCGTCACCGGCTAGTACCTTGTTCACCGAGCCGAGAATACGTTCGGCCAGCAGCGACTGACGCTGGGCGACCGATACCTGGGCAGCCGGTGCACCGCTCTCCAGCAGGATGTCGACCACCTCTTCGTACTCGACCTGCAGTTGCGGAATGGTTTCCGCCAGGGTGGCGGCTACCTGGTGCAACGACAGTACGGTTTGTTCGCTGGCGAGAATGGCGTCGGTGTTCTGCCGCAGGCTATCCCAGTCCTGTTGCACGGCAGCCATCTGCGCCTGAACCGACTCGGGTGCCGGCGGCAAGCCGCTGCTGGCATCGCCATCGGTCAGGTAACCCCAGCGCTGCTGGAAGTCGTTACGGGCGTCGCGCAGCAGGCCGAAGGCTTCGGCGGTACCCGCCGCGGCCTCGGTGGCGTTCTTGGCGATACGCTGGGACAGTACGCGCAGCTCACCGGAGTGGCCGATGTACTCGGTATCGTAGTTGGACTGGGTGTTGATGTAGGCGAAGTTCGCGAACAACAGCACGATGGAAACGATGAGCACGACGAACAGCGCCGCGATCAGCGTGCTACTGCGTGCCCCGACCAACAAATTGCCTGCATTGAGTTTTTTCATTATCTGGCCCCCGCCTGGACCGACCGCACTACGGTTCCCATGTAACGCCAAAGAGCCGGCAGAGCCGGCCCAACCGAAAATCTGCAGATGCCTTAAAAACTACCTGCGTTTTTAAACGACCTGCTTAATAGGCAACATCGAGAAAGCCTGGATCTGCCGTCAACGCATGAGGGCTGAATACCAACCAGGGCTGTTCCCGTTGAAAAACACCGTGGATAAACGGCGCAATGCTCGACTCGAGAGGCGGCAGTTGTTCTGAAAATGCATCCACGGGGAAATGCTGCATACCGAAAACCTCGTCGACCGTCAGGCCAGCGAAGATTTCCTGGTGGTCGACCACCAGAATTCGCCGCAGCTTGCGCAGCGGCGACAGTTCATTGCCGAAGAATCCGCACAGATCCATGATCGGCAACAGGCGGCCACGCACGTTGGCCACCCCTTTGACCCAGCCTTTCACACCCGGCAGCAGGGTGTAGCGTGGCTCGTGCAGGACTTCACCCACTTCCCCCATCGGCGCGACGAAGAATCGCTCGCCCATGCGAAAACCGATACCGCTCCAGGTTTGCACCGCCGCCTGTTGCGACGGCAAGCCGGCCGCCAGGACTCGGCAACGCTGGTCGATCTCGAAGAGGATCTGGAAAGGAGTCTGCGCGTCCGACATGCCAGCCGTGGCCTTCTTCTTATTTAATACGCGGACGGCACGGCATCAGCCGGCCAGCACCGCATTGAGGGTTTTCAGCAAGGTATCTTCGTCGACCGGCTTGGTCAGGTAGTCCTTGGCGCCCTGGCGCTTGCCCCAGACCTTGTCGGTTTCCTGATCCTTGGTGGTGACGATGATCACCGGAATGTGGCTGGTTTCGGCGTCCTTGGTCAGTTGACGAGTCGCCTGGAAACCATTGAGGCCGGGCATGACGATGTCCATCAGAACCGCGTCCGGCTTTTCCTGGCGGGCCAGGGCCACGCCGTCGGCGCCGTTTTCCGCTTTCAGTACCTGATGGCCATGCTTTTCCAGCATAGCGGTCAGCTTGTACATCTCGGTCGGGGAGTCATCAACAATCAGAATTCGAGCCATGGTGTTTCCCAATACAGAAGTGGCGCGAGGCCCTGAGGCCATCACGTCAGGAGGCTTGTTCCACCGGAGTGAAGTCAGGCACGTGGGCTTTGATCGCACCGAGCAACTCTTCCTTGCTGAAAGGCTTGGTCAGGTATTGATCGGAACCGACGATGCGTCCCTTGGCTTTATCGAACAGGCCATCCTTGGAGGACAGCATGATCACCGGAGTGGATTTGAAAGCACTGTTGTTCTTGATCAGGGCACAGGTCTGATACCCATCGAGACGCGGCATCATGATGTCGACAAAGATGATGCTGGGGTGAGTGTCGGCAATCTTGGCCAGGGCATCGAAGCCATCGACCGCGGTGATGACCTCACAACCCACTTTTTTCAGCAGAGTTTCCGCGGTGCGACGAATCGTTTTCGAATCGTCGATCACCATCACTTTCAAACCCTCGGAATGCTGTTCCATTTTCGCCCTACCATCGCCTCGGTGAGTCGTTATTTTTTCGCGTTATCAGTATGCCTGAGGCCCAGTCGCCGATGGGGCTTGACCCAATCGTCGGGCCTTTTTAGCACACTCTCCAGATGCAATCTATAAGCCTGCCAGGGCAGCTCCGGCCCTTGACCAAGGCCCCGGTCGACGCCACCCTGACAAGCCTCGTTCGGCACAACTACCGGGCCTTTGCCCTCTATCTCGCGGAGAGTTACCCCCATGAGCCTTCGTCTCGGGATCGTCATGGATCCGATTGCCAGCATTTCCTTCAAGAAGGACAGTTCGCTGGCCATGCTGCTGGCCGCTCAAGCACGCGGCTGGTCGCTGTTCTACATGGAGCAGCAGGATCTCTACCAGGCCCGCGGCCGAGCCCGTGCACGCATGCGGCCTCTGGAAGTGTTCAACGATCCTCAACGCTGGTTCGCCCTTGGTTCCGAGCAGGACACGCCGCTCGCCGAACTGGACGTGATCCTGATGCGCAAGGATCCGCCCTTCGATAACGAATTCGTCTACTCCACCTACCTGCTCGAGCAGGCTGAGCGCGACGGCGTACTGGTGGTCAATCGGCCGCAGAGTCTGCGCGACTGCAATGAAAAGTTCTTCGCCACCCAGTTTCCCCAATACACACCACCGACCCTGGTCAGTCGGCGCCCCGACATTCTGCGCCAGTTTGCCGATGAGCACCGTGACATCATTCTCAAACCCCTGGATGGCATGGGTGGTTCAATGATCTTTCGTCACCGCGAGGGCGACCCTAACCTCTCGGTGATTCTGGAAACGCTGACTCAGCACGGCCAGCAGCAGATCATGGCGCAGGGTTACCTGCCGGCCATCAAGGACGGCGACAAGCGCATTCTGATGATAGACGGCGAACCGATCCCCTACTGCCTGGCACGTATTCCCGCAGCCGGCGAGACCCGCGGCAACCTCGCCGCCGGCGGGCGCGGCGAAGCCCGACCACTGACCGAGCGCGACCGCGAGATCGCCGCCGCCGTCGGCCCGACTCTGCGCGAAAAAGGACTGATCTTCGTCGGACTCGATGTGATCGGCGAACACCTGACGGAAATCAACGTCACCAGCCCGACCTGCATTCGCGAAATCGATGCCGCCTTCGACACCCGTATCGGTGAGCGCCTGATGGATTGCATAGCGGCAAAGCGCGGATCGTAGGACGGGTGCAACCCGCCACTGCCTGGCTGGCGGGTTGCGCCCGCCCTACGCCGGCATTACATAAACGCCACAAGCTTGAACCAGCTAACAGCCTGGCACTTCAGGCTTGCAGCCTGAAGCGCCGCGCCGCAGACTGCGCGTCATTCGTAAGCAGACCCGATACGTCATGAACGCAGCAGCCACCCCTCCCGCCATCTCCACCGCCGACGTTCGTCCGGCGGATCGCCTGGGGTTCACGCTTTTCCTGGCCACAGCGCTGCATATTGCCCTGATACTCGGCGTCGGCTTCACCCTCGAGCCACCGCCGGAAATCAGCAAGACGCTGGGAATCACCCTGTCTACCTTCAAGAGCGAGGAAAAGCCCAAGGAGGCTGACTTCCTCGCCCAGGACAATCAGCAAGGCAGCGGCACCCTGGAGCACGCGGCGGCGCCCAAGACCACCGAGCAGGCACTGTTCCAGGACAGCGAGGTGCGCAAGGTCACCCCGCCCGCCACGCCGCAGCAACCGGCCACCAAGCCGGAAGCACCGAAGGCTGCAGTCGCTACCCGCGCCCCGCAACAGCAGAAGACCCCGGTAAAGCGGGAAGAGACCAAGCCCGTGCCGCAAGCCCGGCCAGCCCCGGTATTCGACTCCGCGCAACTCTCGGCGGAGATCGCCAGCCTGGAAGCCGAGCTGGCCCAGGAAGTTCAGGCTTACGCCAAGCGTCCGAAGATCCATCGCCTCAACGCCGCATCGACCATGCGCGACAAGGGCGCCTGGTACAAGGACGAGTGGCGCAAGAAGGTCGAACGCATCGGCAATCTCAATTACCCGGACGATGCCCGTCGCCAGCGCATCTATGGCAGCCTGCGCCTGCTGGTGTCGATCAACCGCGATGGTTCTCTGTACGAAGTGCAAGTGCTTGAATCCTCCGGCCAGGCGGTTCTCGACCAGGCCGCACAACGCATCGTGCGCCTGGCCGCCCCCTATGCCCCCTTTACCGGTGACCTGGCTGACATCGACCGCCTGGAAATCATCCGCACCTGGCGCTTCGAGCGCGGTGATCGGCTGTCGAGCAACTAGCCCGGTACACGCGGCGCACCTTACGTCGCTCTTTTATCCGTGCTGGGAATTTCACCACCGCACCCGGATTTCATCCGGACTACGTACCAAGAACGATTGTCAGGTCGGCCAGCCCCACAGCTGAACAGCCCTATGGCTTGAAGCCCGGCTGCTTAAAGCCGAAACTAGCGGCCATGAAGAATTCAGCCCCCATCTCCCTCAAGCACCATTTCCTGATCGCCATGCCGCATATGGCCGATCCGAATTTCGCGCAGACCGTCACCTACCTGGTCGAACATAACGAACAGGGTGCGATGGGCCTGGTGATCAACAAGCCAAATGGCCTGAATCTGGCCGACGTGCTCGAACAATTGCGCCCTGACGAAGAGCCTGCGGCGCTGTGCCACAGCCTGCCGATCTTCGCCGGCGGCCCGGTACAGACCGACCGTGGTTTCGTCCTGCACCCCGCGGGCCCGCAATTCCAGGCGACCCTGGAGCTGGGTGAGCTGGGTCTGTCCACTTCGCAGGACGTACTGTTCGCCATCGCCGATGGCAGCGGTCCGGATCGTTACCTGATCACCCTCGGCTACGCCGGCTGGGACGCGGGACAACTGGAAGCCGAACTGGCCGACAACGCCTGGCTGACCTGCCCCGCCGACAGCAGCATTCTGTTCGACCTGCCCTTCGACCAGCGACTCAATGCCGCAGCCGCACGCCTGGGCGTCAACCTCAGCCTGCTGAGTTCGCAGGTCGGGCACGCCTGATGAGCGACAAGCCACTACGCCTGCTGCTGGGCTTCGACTACGGCACCAAGCAGATCGGCGTCGCCGTCGGGCAGGTGATCACCGGCCAGGCTCGCGAGCTGTGCGTGCTCAAGGCGCAGAACGGTGTACCGGACTGGAACCGAGTCGAAGCCTTGATCAAGGAATGGCAGCCGGACGCCGTGGTGGTAGGCCTGCCGCTGAACATGGACGGCACGCCCAGCGAGATGAGCGCCCGCGCCGAGAAATTCGCCCGCCGCCTCAACGGCCGCTTCAACCTGCCGGCCTACACCCACGACGAACGTCTGACCACCTTCGAGGCCAAGGGCCAACGTCTGCGCGAAGGCCAGAGCGGCGGCTACCGCAAGCGCCCGGTCGATGCCATTGCGGCAGCCTTGTTGCTACAGGGCTGGCTAGAGGAAAACTGCACGGGCTGAGCGAATCGGCCCGCACCAAGGAGTTTCGCCATGCTACCGAACCCCAACGACCTGCTGCCGGCCATGGCCAGCGCCCTGACTCAGCACCTCAACCAGCGCCAGATCAGTGAGCCGCGCTTCATCGGCATCCGCACAGGCGGTGTCTGGGTCGCCCAGGCCCTGCTGCAGGCGCTGGGACGTGATGACGCCCTGGGCATCCTTGATGTGTCGTTCTACCGCGACGATTTCACCCAGAACGGCCTGCACCCACAGGTGCAGCCGTCCGAGCTGCCGTTCGAGATCGAAGGCCAGCACCTGGTGTTGATCGACGATGTGCTGATGAGCGGCCGCACCATCCGCGCCGCCCTGAACGAACTGTTCGACTACGGCCGCCCGGCCAGCGTAACCCTGGTCAGCCTGCTCGATCTCAATGCCCGCGAACTGCCGATCCGCCCCGACGTGGTCGGCGCCACCCTGTCGCTGGCGGCCAACGAGCGGGTAAAATTGTCCGGCCCCACGCCGCTGACCCTCGAACTCCAGACGCTCGCCAACTGAGACTCCCTGCGATGACGCCACTCGCCGCCAAGCGCCCGCTGCAGCTGAACGACCAAGGTCAGCTGCGCCATTTCCTCTCACTCGACGGCCTGCCCCGCGAGCTGTTGACCGAAATCCTCGACACCGCCGACTCCTTCCTCGAAGTCGGCGCGCGCGCGGTGAAGAAAGTCCCGCTGCTGCGCGGCAAGACCGTGTGCAACGTGTTCTTCGAGAACTCCACGCGCACCCGCACCACCTTCGAGCTGGCCGCCCAGCGCCTGTCGGCTGACGTCATCAGCCTCAACGTGTCGACCAGCTCCACCAGCAAGGGCGAGACACTGTTCGACACCCTGCGCAATCTCGAGGCCATGGCTGCCGATATCTTCGTCGTGCGCCATGCCGACTCCGGCGCTGCGCACTTCATCGCCGAGCACGTGTGCCCGAACCTGGCGATCATCAACGGTGGCGACGGCCGCCACGCGCACCCGACCCAGGGCATGCTCGACATGCTCACCATCCGCCGCCACAAGGGCGACTTCGAGAATCTCTCGGTGGCCATCGTCGGCGACATCCTGCATTCGCGGGTGGCACGCTCGAACATGCTGGCGCTGAAGACCCTGGGCTGCCCGGACATCCGCGTGATCGCGCCGAAGACCCTACTGCCCATCGGCCTGGAGGAAAGCTACGGCGTGCGCGTGTTCAGCGATGCCAATGAAGGCCTCAAGGACGTCGACGTGGTGATCATGCTGCGCCTGCAGCGTGAGCGCATGCAGGGCGGCCTGCTGCCCAGTGAGGGCGAGTTCTACCGCCTGTTCGGCCTCACCGAGCAGCGCCTCAAGCTGGCCAAGCCGGATGCCCTGGTGATGCACCCGGGGCCGATCAACCGCGGCGTGGAGATCGAGTCGGCAGTGGCCGACGGCCCGCAGTCGGTGATCCTCAACCAGGTCACCTACGGCATCGCCATCCGCATGGCCGTGCTGTCGATGGCCATGAGCGGGCAGAACGCCCAACGTCAACTCAACGCCGAGGAGGCCAACTGATGCGTACCGCAATCCTCGGCGCCCGCGTGATCGATCCCAGCAGCGGCCTGGATCAGGTCACCGACCTTTATATCGACGGAACCAAACTGGTCGCCACCGGCCAGGCACCTGCCGGCTTCACTGCCGACAAGACCTTCGACGCTCAGGGCCTGATCGCCGCGCCCGGTCTGGTCGACCTGTCGGTGGCCCTGCGCGAGCCGGGCTACAGCCGCAAGGGCAGCATCGCCACGGAAACCCTGGCTGCTGCGGCCGGCGGCATCACCAGCCTGTGCTGCCCGCCGATCACCAAACCGGTGCTGGATACCTCGGCGGTGGCCGAGCTGATCCTCGACCGCGCCCGCGAAGCCGGGCACACCAAGGTCTTCCCCATCGGCGCACTGAGCAAGGGCCTGGCCGGCGAACAGCTTGCAGAACTCGTTGCGCTGCGCGATGCCGGCTGCGTGGCCTTCGGCAACGGCCTGGACAACTTCCGCAGCAGCCGCACCCTGCGCCGCGCGCTGGAATATGCGGCCACCTTCGACCTGCAGGTGATCTTCCACTCGCAGGACGCCGACCTCGCCGAAGGCGGCCTGGCACACGAAGGCCCGACCGCCAGCTTTCTCGGCCTGGCCGGCATCCCGGAAACCGCCGAAACCGTAGCCCTGGCCCGTGACCTACTACTGGTGGAGCAGAGCGGCGTCCGCGCGCACTTCAGCCAAATCACCAGCGCCCGTGGTGCCGAGCTGATCGCCAACGCGCAAGCACGCGGTTTGCCGGTAACCGCGGATGTAGCGCTGTACCAGTTGATCCTCACCGACGAGGCGCTGATCGACTTCTCTAGCCTCTATCACGTACAGCCACCACTGCGCTCACGTGCCGACCGTGATGGTCTGCGTGATGCAGTGAAATCTGGCGTCATCTCCGCCATCTCCAGCCACCACCAGCCACACGAGCGCGATGCCAAGCTGGCGCCCTTCGCTGCCACCGAGCCAGGCATCAGCAGCGTGCAATTGCTGCTGCCATTGGCCCTGAGCTTGGTGCAGGACGGCCTGCTGGATCTGCCGACCCTGCTGGCACGTTTGACCAGTGGCCCAGCCGCCGCATTGCGTCTACCGGCTGGCAAGCTGAGCGTCGGCGGGGCTGCCGATATCGTACTGTTCGATGCACAAGCGTCGACCGTCGCTGGCGAGCAGTGGTACTCCAAGGGCAGCAACTGCCCGTTCATCGGCCACTGCCTGCCCGGCGCAGTGCGCTACACGCTGGTCGATGGACATATCAGCTACCAGAGCTGAGCCCTTCGAGCCCGCCAATCGGCGGGCTCGCGTAGGGTGCGCTATGCGCACCAGCCTCTAGCAGACTCTTGGTGCGCACGGCGCACCCTACTGCACCTTCCCACCTGCGACACGCCTTTCACCTGCCACGACATTGGACGAATGAGTGACTCGACGGTCATGATCCACGTCAGGTTAGGCAGCCGAAATTTTCCAAATGCCACCGCCCTATGACCCTGCTCGCGCCCTGAGGCGCCGGCCTGGCGTCGCGCTGGCCTTGTTCAGGAGCTTTTGAGTTATGTCGCGCTTACCTGTGATCGTGGGTTTTGGGGGTTACAACGCAGCCGGGCGCAGCTCCTTCCACCATGGTTTTCGTCGCACCGTGCAGGAGTCGCTGGAGCCCCAGGCACGCCAGGAAACCCTGGCCGGGCTGGCACAGATGATGAAACTGGTGCGCGTGGTCGATGGCCAGTACCAGGATCAGGACGGCCAGCCGCTGAGCCTGGCCGAGATCGAGAGCCGCTATGCCAAGCAGATCCTCGCCGGCACCCTGGTGCGCCGTATCGAGAAGCAGCACCTGGATCCGGACGCGGCTCACTGGCAGAAAAGCATTGGCGTCGCCCCCACCGATGGCGCCAGCCTGAGCTTCCTCACCCAGCGCAAGCAACTGCCCGAGCCGCTGCCAAGCAACTGGTCGATCGAAGAGCTCGAAGGCAACGAAGTGCGCGTCACCCTGCACGACAGCTGCGAATTCAAGGTCGACAGCTATCGCCCGCTGGCAGTGAAATCCGCCGGACAGTTGCCCACCGGCTTCGAGCCGAGCGAACTGTACAACGCCCGTTTCCACCCACGTGGCCTGGCCATGACCGTGGTCGGCGTCACCGACGCGCTACGCTCGGTGGGCATCGACTGGCAACGCATCGTCCAGCACGTCGCCCCGGACGAGATCGCCGTATTCGCCAGCTGCATCATGAGCCAGCTCGACGAAAACGGCTTCGGCGGCATGATGCAGTCGCGCCTCAAGGGCGGTCGCGTCACCGCCAAGCAACTGGCCCTGGGCCTGAACACCATGCCGGCGGACTTCATCAACGCCTACGTGCTCGGTAGCGTCGGCACCACCGGCAGCATCACTGGTGCCTGCGCCACCTTCCTCTACAACCTGCAGAAGGGCATCGAGCAGATCGCCTCAGGCAAGGCGCGTGTGGTCATCGTCGGCAGCAGCGAGGCACCGATCAACCAGGAGTGCATCGAGGGCTACGGCGCGATGGGCGCACTGGCCACCGAGGAAGGTCTGCGCCAGATCGAGGGCAAGAGCGAGGTGGACTTCCGCCGTGCCAGCCGCCCGTTCGGCGACAACTGCGGGTTCACCCTGGCCGAGGCCTGCCAGTTCGTAGTGCTGATGGACGACGAGCTGGCACTGGAGCTGGGTGCCGACATCCACGGCGCCGTGCCGGACGTATTCATCAACGCCGATGGTTTCAAGAAATCCATCTCCGCCCCCGGCCCGGGCAACTACCTGACCGTGGCCAAAGCCGTAGCCAGCGCTGTGCAACTGCTCGGCCTGGACGCAGTGCGCAACCGCAGCTTCGTCCACGCCCACGGTTCCAGCACCCCGGCCAACCGCGTCACCGAGTCGGAAATCCTCGACCGCGTCGCCGCGGCCTTCGGTATCGAGCAATGGCCGGTTACCGCAGTGAAAGCCTTCGTCGGCCATTCCCTGGCCACCGCCAGCGGCGACCAGGTGATCGGCGCCCTCGGCGCTTTCAAGTACGGCATCGTGCCTGGCCTGAAAACCATCGACGCCGTCGCCGGTGACGTGCATCAGCAGCACCTGAGCCTGTCCACCGACGACCGCAAGGTCGGCGAGCAAGCGCTGGACGTGGCCTTCATCAACTCCAAGGGTTTCGGCGGCAACAACGCCAGCGCCCTGGTGCTGGCTCCGCACGTAACCGAGCGCATGCTGCGCAAACGTCACGGCCAGGCCGCTTTCGATGCCTACCTGGCGCGCCGTGAAGGCACTCGTACTGCTGCTGCCGCTTACGACCAACAGGCTCTGCAGGGCAAGCTGGACATCATCTACAACTTCGGCAACGACATGATCGACGACCAGGCGATCTCCATCACCACCGAAGAAGTGAAGGTGCCGGGCTTCGACCAGCCACTGGTGTTCAAGAAGGACGAGCGCTACAGCGATATGCTCGATTGAGCCTGTCGCGCTCCCGTATAGGACGGGTGCAACCCGCCAATATCACGGCGGGTTTCACCCGCCCTACGATTAAAGCGCCCGCGCCAGCTCGATCAACTCTGCACGCCACTCGGCGGCAGCCGGCAGAGCGAGGAAAGACGGATTGAGGAAGGATTCACCCGCCGCATAGGTCAGCGGCGCGCCGGCCAGATCCAGCACTTCGCCACCCGCCCCTTCCAGCACGCCCTGCGCCGCTGCCGTATCCCACTGCGAGGTGGGTGCCAGACGCGGGTAGCAGTCGGCATTGCCTTCGGCCAGCAGGCAGAACTTCAGTGAACTGCCGATATTGGCCAGTGCCGGTTCACCGAAAAGCGCGGCCAAGCCGCTGAGCAAACGCTCCTGCTCCGGGCTGGAGTGGCGCTTGCTGGCTACCAGGGTGAAACCCTGCGCAGACGCCAGACGCACCCTGATCGGTTGTTCGAAACCCGGCGCGTCGCTGCACCAGGCACCGAGGCCGGCACCGCCGTAATAGCAACGGCCATTGGCGGGAATACCGACCACGCCGAAAACCACACGGCCCTGCTCGATCAAAGCGACGTTAACGGTGAACTCTTCGGAGCCGGCGATGAATTCCTTGGTGCCATCGAGCGGATCGACCAACCACCAGCGCGTCCAGGCGGCACGCTCGGCCAGCGGGATATCTGCAGCCTCCTCCGACAGCACCGGCACATCCGGCGCCAACGCCTGCAAGCCATCGAGCAGGATATGGTGTGCAGCCAGGTCGGCGGCGGTTACCGGCGAAGCATCGGCCTTTTCCGTCACCGAGACACCGCTGCGCCAGTACGGCAGGGTCGCTGCGCCAGCCGCGCGTACCAACTCGATCACCTGCGCAATATAGGGATGCATCACAGGCTGAATTCCCCGCGCTGGGTCAGCAGGTCGCGCACCAGGTACAGCGCCGCCAATGCACGGCCTTCGCTGAACTGCTCGTGCTGGGCCAGGCTGGACAGCTCGCGCAGGCTGATGCGGTCGACCCGCATCGGCTCGGGCTCGTCGCCGGGCAGGCGCTCTTCGTACAGATTGCGCGCCAGCACCACCTGAATCTTCTGGCTCATGTAACCGGGCGACAGGCTCAGTTCGGTGATGTACTCCAGCTCGTGCGCGCCGAAACCGGCCTCTTCCTTGAGTTCACGGTTGGCCGCCACCAATACGTCCTCACCCGGCTCGATCAGGCCCTTGGGCAACGACAGCTGGTAGTCATCGGTGCCGCCGCAGTACTCCTCGATCAGTACCGCGTGCTCGGCGTCGAGCATCGCCACGACCATCACCGCACCATAGCCCGAGCCCTTGCCGACCAGTCGCTCATAGGTGCGCTCCGTGCCATTGGAGAAGCGCAATTGCACTTCCTCGACACGAAACAAACGGCTGCTGGCGACAATTTCGCGAGCGAGAACCGTGGGCTTTTGGCGCATGAGGCGACTCCTTGGCGGGACCGAGCGGGTTATCATACAGCGGCTTTCGCCATTATCCGTGGCCGAGATTGCATCAAGGCGAAACAGGCCACGAATCGTTTTTCCCCGGTCAGAGAGATGAGCATGCCCGTACTACCTTGGCAGCAGATCGACACCGTCCTGCTGGATATGGACGGCACCCTGCTCGACCTGCACTTCGACAATCACTTCTGGCTCACCCACCTGCCGCAACGCTATGCCGAGCAGCATGGTGTCAGCCTGGCACTGGCGCAGGCCGAACTGCTGCCGCTGTTTCGAGAGCACGCCGGTACACTGAACTGGTACTGCACCGACTTCTGGAGCCGCGAGCTGCGCCTGTCGATCCGCGACCTCAAGCGAGAAGTCGCTCACCTGATCGCCCTGCGCCCGGATGCCGAGCTGTTCCTGCGCGCCCTGCGCGACGCCGGCAAACGCGTGGTGCTGATCACCAACGCGCACCGCGACTCGCTGTCACTGAAGATGGAGCGCGTCGAGCTGGCGCCCTGGTTCGAGCGCCTGATCAGCTCCCATGACTACGGTTTCCCCAAAGAGGATCAGCAGTTCTGGTTCGCTCTGCGCCAGGATGTCGACTTCGATCCGGCGCGCGCCTTGTTCATCGACGACAGCCTGCCGATCCTGCGTAGCGCCGGACGCTTTGGCGTCGCTCATCTGCTCGCCGTACGTCAACCGGACAGCCAGGCCGACCCGAAGGACACCGAGGAATTCGCTGCGGTGGAAAACTACCAGGAGCTGTTGCAAGACCTGTAGCTGGCTGCAATCAGGACAATCTGACATAGCGCCCCGGATTGCAGCCAAGCCAGAGCCTATTCGGGAATGCGCAACACCTGCCCCGGATAGATCTTGTCTGGGTGACTGAGCATCGGCTTGTTGGCTTCGAATATCTTCATGTAGGCATTGGCATTGCCGTACTCGGCCTTGGCAATCGCGCTCAACGTGTCGCCCTTCTTCACCGTGACGAAGCGCGCTTCGGGCGCGGGCGTGGTCACGCTGATCTGATCATCGACCTCACCGACACCAGCGACGTTGCCCAGCGCCAGGAGAATCTTTTCCTTCTCTTCCTGACTGGCCACTTCGCCGCGCGCGATGACCTTGTCGCCCTCGACGCTGACCTCGATGTTCGGGTTGCCCAGGCCAACCTTGGCGACATGCTCCTTGAGCGATTCGGCGGCCTGCGCCTCCTGACCCACCAGCGACTCCCAGAGCTTGACCCCGGCGTCTTTGACAAAGGCAAACAGACTCATGGCGATTCCTCTCGTTCCTTGTGAATGACCGGGCAAATCGCCCGGAGACCAAAGTCTAGTTCAGGAAACACCCCTGATTAGCGTTCGCGCATTAGAATCCGGGCAGACCAGGAGCGCCCATGGATATCAAGCAGCTGAAATTTCTCGTCGCCCTCGACGAAACCCGCCACTTCGGCCAGGCCGCTGCACGCTGCCACGTGACCCAGCCGACGCTGTCCATGCGCCTGCGCCAGCTGGAGGACGAGCTAGGCCTGGAGCTGGTGCGCCGCGGGCAGCGTTTCGAGGGTTTCAGTGCCGAGGGTGAACGCATCCTGGCCTGGGCGCGCAGCGTGCTGGCCGCACAGGATGGCCTGCTCGCCGAAGCAGCCGCCTGCCGCGGTCATCTGGTGGGCACACTGCGTCTGGGCGTAGTGCCGTTGGCCAGCTTCGACCCCATGCGCCTGGTCAGCCTGTTCGCCGAACGTCATCCAGGGCTGCGCTTTCAACTGCACGCGCTGAGCAGTGACCAGATTCTCGAGCGCCTGGTTCGCAATCAGCTCGACCTCGGCCTGTCCTATCTCGACCGCCTCGACCGTGAGCATTTCACCAGCCTGGAACTGGCCGAAGCGCGCATGGGGCTGCTCTACGATCAGCGCCATTTCCACTTCACCAGCAGCAGTCTGCGCTGGGAACAACTGGCCAGTCTGCCTCTGGGCCTGCTCTCCACCGGCATGCACTTTCGCCAGTCCATCGACCACAGCTTCCGTGCCCGCGGCCTCAGCCCGCTGGTGCGCCTGGAGGCCGATGCCGTCCACCACCTGACCCAGGCCGTCAGTGCTGGCCTATGCTGCAGCGTCATGCCATTGCCGGCGAATGGTTCACCGACCGACGGTCACCTACGCCTACTGCCGATAGAAGATGCCCATACGCTGGCGCCGCAGGGCCTGATCCTGCGTCGCAGCGCCCCTGCCTCGCCGCTCGCGCAAGCCTGCTTCGAAGAAGCACGGGAGTGGTTGGCCAACAACCGATAGAGCCC
Source organism: Pseudomonas berkeleyensis (assembly GCF_014109765.1). Taxonomy (NCBI): domain Bacteria; kingdom Pseudomonadati; phylum Pseudomonadota; class Gammaproteobacteria; order Pseudomonadales; family Pseudomonadaceae; genus Pseudomonas; species Pseudomonas berkeleyensis. Next base: position 480,576 of record NZ_CP059139.1, on the reverse strand, counting down.
ATCGATCAGAACATCAAAGCCAACGATTAGACGCTCACCGCCCATGGGCCTAGGCTTAGCTGTGTCAATCTGTCACAGAGCGTGCCTCGATGGCCAAGCCAGCCGCCCAGCCGCACATCGCCAGTGCCTATGCATACGCCGAACTCGGTGACGGTCGCGCGCAGCACGCTGCTCTGGCCGAAGAATGTGCCTTGGCGATCAGCTACAACGACCTGAACCAGGCGGTGATGATGGTTTCACCACATCACCTGGAAGATTTTGCCGTAGGTTTCAGTCTCGGCAACGACCTGATCAAGTCAATCGACGACATCTATGACATCCAATTGCGCGGTATCGGCGACAGTCGCGAAGCGCGCCTGCAGGTCAGCAGTCGTGCCTTCTGGGCGCTCAAGCAGCAACGCCGGCAGATGGCTGGCACCAGCGGCTGTGGCCTGTGCGGCGTAGATGCGCTGGAACAGGCACTGCCGGCACTGAAGGCACTGCCTGGCGCAACCTTGCCGCCACTCGAACACCTGCAAGGCCTGCGCGAACGTATCGGTGATCAGCAAAAGCTGGCACGCCACAGCGGCGCGCTGCATGCCGCTCTGTTCATTGACGCCAGCGGCGAGATTCGTCTGTGCCGCGAAGACATCGGCCGCCACAACGCCCTGGACAAGCTGATCGGCGCCATCGCCCGCGAACGTATCGACATTCACGGTGGCTTTGCCCTGGTCACCAGCCGCTGCAGCCTGGAGCTGCTGCACAAGGCGGTACGCGCTGGCATCGGCACCCTGGTGAGCCTGTCCGCCCCCACCGCCCTGACCGTGGAATGGGCGCGGCGCCATCGCCTCAACCTGATCCACCTGCCTCATCACAGCACGCCGCGGGTCTATAGCCCTGCGCCTGACGAAGAAGAACGACCATGAGCCTGCAACCCATCGACCCGCGTTATAAACCCTACAGCGGCCCGGCCGCCGGCTGGGGCGCGTTGAAGAGCGTCACCCGTTTCTGGCTGGACAGCAAACAGCCGTTCAAGAACCTGCGCGCGCTGCTCAAGACCAACCAGAACGGCGGCTTCGACTGCCCCGGTTGCGCCTGGGGCGATTCGCCCGAGGACGGCCATATCAAGTTCTGCGAGAACGGCGCCAAGGCGGTCAACTGGGAAGCCACCAAACGCCGCGTGGACGCGTCCTTCTTCGCCCGTTACACGGTCAGCCAGTTGCGTGAGCAGAGTGACTACTGGCTCGAATACCAGGGTCGCCTGACTCACCCGATGCGCTATGACGCCGCCACCGACCGCTACGTGCAGACCAGCTGGGACGAGGCATTCGCCCTGATCGCCCAGCACCTCAAAGCATTGCCAAGCCCGGATCACGCCGAGTTCTATACCTCCGGCCGCGCCAGTAACGAAGCAGCGTTTCTCTACCAGCTGTTCGTGCGCGCCTACGGCACCAACAACTTCCCCGACTGCTCGAACATGTGCCACGAGGCCAGCGGCGTCGCCCTGGGCCAGAGCGTGGGTATCGGCAAGGGCAGCGTGACTTTCGCCGACTTCGAACATGCCGACGCCATCTTCGTGCTCGGCCAGAACCCCGGCACCAACCACCCGCGCATGCTCGAACCGCTGCGTGAAGCAGTCAAACGCGGCGCCCAGGTGGTCTGCTTCAACCCGCTGAAGGAGCGCGGTCTGGAGCGTTTCCAGCATCCACAGCACGCGCTGGAGATGCTCACCAACGGCTCCGAACCACTGAATACCGCGTTCTTCCGCCCAGCCCTGGGTGGCGACATGGCTGCCATGCGCGGTATCGCCAAGTTCCTCCTGTTGTGGGAGCGCGAGGCACAAGCCAAAGGTGAGCCGGCGGTCTTCGACCATGCCTTCATCGCCGAGCACACCGACGGGGTCGATGCCTACCTGAAGCTGCTCGACGACACCAGTTGGCAAGCGCTGGAAGCCCAGTCCGGCCTGAGCCTGCTGGAGATCGAACAGGCCGCGCGCATGTACCGTCGCGCCGAGCGGGTGATCATCTGCTGGGCCATGGGCATCACCCAGCACCACCATTCGGTGGCCACCATCCAGGAAATCGTCAACCTGCAGCTGCTGCGCGGCAACCTCGGCCGCCCCGGCGCCGGCCTGTGCCCGGTGCGCGGCCACAGCAACGTGCAGGGCGACCGCACCATGGGCATCAACGACCGCCCACCGGTGGCGCTGCTCGATGCCATCGAAAAGCGCTTCCAGTTCACGGTGCCTCGCGAGAACGGTCACAACACGGTCGAGGCGATCAACGCCATGATCGACGGTCAGGCCAAGGTATTCATCGGCCTCGGCGGCAACTTCGCCCAGGCCACGCCGGACAGCCCACGCACTCATCAGGCGCTGCAGAGCTGCGACCTCACCGTGCAGATCAGCACCAAGCTCAACCGCAGCCACCTCACTGTCGGCCGCGATGCGCTGATCCTGCCGTGCCTGGGTCGTACCGACATCGACCATCAGGCCAGTGGCCCGCAGGCGGTGACGGTGGAAGATTCGTTCAGCATGATCCACGCCTCCTATGGCCAGCTCGAACCGCTTTCCGGTAGCGAGATGCGCTCGGAGCCGGCCATCGTCGCCGGCATTGCCAAGGCCACCCTGGGCAACCACCCGGTGGATTGGGACGCGCTGATCGCCGACTACGACCGCATCCGCGACCTGATCGCCGACACCATTCCCGGCTTCCACGACTTCAACCAGCGCGTCGCTCACCCTGGCGGCTTCTACCTTGGCAACTCGGCCGGGGCTCGGCAGTGGAAGACGGCGTCCGGTAAGGCCAACTTCAAGGCCAATGCGCTGCTCGCCGACCTGCTGCCACCGCAGGTACGCGAAAGCGGTGAAACACCGGATCTGATCCTGCAGACCCTGCGCTCGCACGACCAGTACAACACCACGGTATACGGTCTCGACGACCGTTACCGCGGCGTGCGTGGCCAGCGTGACGTGCTCTTCGCCAACGAAGCGGATATCCTCCGTCTGGGCTTCAAGCCCGGGCAGAAGGTGGACATCCGCTCGCTGTGGAACGATGGCATCGAGCGCCGGGTGAGCAGTTTCACCCTGCTCGCCTTCGACATTCCGGCAGGCCAGGCAGCGGCCTACTTCCCCGAGGCCAACCCGCTGGTGCCGCTGGAAAGTGCCGGTGTCGGCAGCAGCACACCGACCAGCAAGTTCGTCGCCATCCGTTTGCAGGCGGCCAGCGGCGGCAATCTGCTGGGCAGCAGCGCAGCGAGCTGACCGGCGGCCAGGAACCTCGTACAGGAATCGCCGGTCAATGGCGTAACGCTCGCCATCTGGCGGTTTCTGTAATCGAGGTGTCCATGAAGTCTCTGCAACTCTTCTTTCTTTCCCTTGGCCTGACCAGCGGCGGTTTTGCCTTTGCCGGCAATACCGAGGCCGGCCTAGGCGGCGCACTGGGTGGTGCCGTGGGGGCGATGGTTGGCCAGCAGGTCGGAGGCAACACCGGCGCAGCAGTTGGCGCGGGTCTCGGTGGCGCAGCCGGCAGCATGGTTGGCGCCGACCGCCGCAGTCGTACCGAAGCCGCCATTGGCGGCGCTCTGGGCGCGGCTGGCGGTAACGTGGTCGGTCAGCAGGTCGGTGGTAACACCGGCGGCGTGGTCGGTGCGGCAGTTGGCGGTGGCGCCGGTGGCGCGCTAGGCAACTACATGGGCAACGCCAGCTACGACGATGATCGTCGCGGCAAGCACCACCATGGCAAGAAACACAAGAAGCACGGCAAGCACTGGCGCCGTCACTGACGGATGCTGAGCACCCAGGGTTCATGGCGACGACCGAAGGCAACTTCGACCTGCGCCTTGAACCCCGTCTGTTCGTAGCTGCGCTCCCAGCCGCGCGCCAGCTCGCGATAGGCGTAGGGCACGCTCAGGCGGTCGTTCTCCAGACGAATGGTGGCGCCATAGCCGGCCTCCTCACCGTGGCGATAGGGCTCGATACGCCCGGCCAGTAAGACCTGACGCTGCCGATCCGGCCAACGCTGGCGCAGTACCTGCTCATCCACACCCGCATCCACCAGCATCAGACGGCTGGCCTGCTGCTCGACGAATTGCAGGCGTCGCTGACGATCGTCACGCTCCTGCTGCAACACCTCGCTCTCAGGCTTGGCGCGTAATTCAGCTTCGGCCACGCTCAGAGCCTGCCGCGCCTCTTCGACCTGACGGCGATACAGCGCTCCATCCAGCTCCAGAACCAACCAGACTTCACGCGCTGGCTGTCTATTCAGGGCTTGTTCATCGGTGGCAGAGAAACCCAGCTCGTGCAGCTTGGCCTCGTCCAGCCAGGGCAGTTGCCAGTCATCACCTAGGCGTTGCCAGCTCAGTTGCAGGCGCAGTACGCCATCGTCCTCATCACGCAACCAACCACCGTAGACGCGCTGCAGCTCGCGCTCGCTGAGCAGCAGTTGCGCCTCGGGCTCGCCGCTGCGGTTGTACCAGACGCCGCCGAGGGCGACGGCATTGCTCAGCAGCACCACGCCGAGACCAAGCCACACTGCCCGCTTCATTGCGCACCTCCAGGCGCGCTGCGCCGCCAGCGTTGCAACACCACCAGCAACAGCACGGCGATCAAACCGAGCAGGAGGAAGAACAGGTAGCGCGGCAGCAGTTGCCACCACCAGTCGAACAGCTTGGCGAAGAGCATGATCAGAGCAAAGACCAGGCCGGTATTGATCACTTCGCCCCAGCCACGACGAATGCCCAGCCATACCGTGAACCCAGCCAGAAGGGAACCGAGCGTCTGGTAGAACGCCTCGATCCAGCCCGTCGACCAGTCGAGGTAGCTGCCACGCCCCCAGTAGGACAGCGCCAGGATCGGGCCAAGCAGGTAGAGCAACCCCATGACCCGGTAGCAGGCAGCGAACCCCGGATAACGCTGCTGCTCGAACCACTGCGGCACGAGCAGAAGCACCACCAGCGGCATGAACAGCTCCGGCCGTTCACCCAGCGACCACCAGTGCCAACCCGCCCAATCGCCCATGCGTGCCGCTATGAACAGACCGAAGCAAAGCAGCGCCACCAGCAACAGCAATCGCTGGCGGCATTGGTAGGCCAGCAGCAGGGCCAACGCTCCCCAGGGCAGCAGGGCCTTGTCCGAAGGGGTGATATTGAAGATCTGCCCGAGCATCGACAGGTTCAGTACGAAGCAGACGAACGCCAGCACGGCGGCCAGCTTGGCGTAGTAGCCAGAAGCATCACGCGCCTGCAGCCAGAAGCACAGCAGCAGGCTGCCCAAGGCACTGCCGACCAGGATGGCGACCTGCGCGAAGGCGTCGAACAATCCCCAGAACTGGTAGAACAGAAAGAACAGCCCGGCCGCCAGGGCCAGCGCGCCGAACAGCGAGGCCAAGCGCATGCCCAACGACAACTGGCGAGCGCGGTCATCGGCGTCGATATCCAGCGTCTGGCGAAAGTGCGCCAGCAATTGGCGATGATGGTTGGCGACGGCCTGCTCCTGCGCCTCGTTCAGTTGCAACACCTGCTCCTGGCGCAATTCGGCCAGTTCCTCGCGGAAGGCGGCGATGCGCGCGGCGCGCTGCTGCGCCTGTTCGCGCTCGAGATCGGACATGGGCACTTCCTGGCGAATGATTGCCCCTCAGCCTAGCACTCCGGCCCCAAAGGTGAGCACGGCGCATCCTACGCCGGTGAGCCATTGGATAGGCCGTGCGCACCACTTTCAATCCATCAGCAATGCCGCCATCGCTGCACGCAAGGTCTCGGGTATCGCGACGGGACGATTGCTCGCCCGGTCGACGAACACATGGACGAAACGCCCGGCGGCGCAGGCCTGCTCCTCGCCTGCCTTGAAAATCGCCAGCTCGTACTGCACCGAACTGTTACCCAGCTTGCCAACCCGCAGCCCGACCTCGATGGCATCGGGGAAAGCGATGGAGGCGAAGTAGTCGCAGCTGGAGCTGACCACGAAACCCACCACCGCACCGCCATGGATATCCAGGCCGCCTTCGGCGATCAGGTAGGCATTCACCGCACTGTCGAAGTAGCTGTAGTAGGTCACGTTATTCACGTGGCCATAGATGTCGTTGTCGTGCCAGCGCGTGGTGATCGGCTGGAAGTGGCGGTAGTCGCCACGCAGGTGTTGGGGTTGGTTCATCGATGATCCTTGGGTTGGAATCGCGGCTAAAGCCCCTCCCACAAAGCTTGCGGATCTGTGGGAGGGGCTTTAGCCGCGACCTAAATCAGTAAGCCGCCTGGTAGATGGCCAGCGCCTGCTGCTCGTTCATTTCACGCGGATTGTTCACCAGCAGACGCTGCTGCAGCATGGCGTCCGCCGCCAGCGTGGGCAACATCGCCTCACTCACACCCGCATCGCGCAGCCGCGTCGGCAGGCCGCTGCGCTGACTGAAGCCGGCCAGCGCCTCGATCAGTTGCTCGGTCTGCAACGCCGCACTGCCTGCCCGTAAACGATCCCCCACTACCAGCGGCGCCAGCTCGGCATACAGCGGCGCAGCCGCCGGCGCGTTGAACGCCAGCACCTGCGGCAACACCAGGGCGTTGGACAACCCATGAGGGATATGGAAGTGGCCGCCCAAGGGGTAAGCCAACGCATGCACCGCCGCCACCGGAGCATTGGCGAACGCCTGACCGGCCAGGCAGGCGCCGAGCAGCATGGCCTGGCGCGCCTGGCGATTGCTGCCGTTGCGCACTACCTCATCGAGGTTGGTCGCCAACAGACGCAGCGCCTCACGCGCCAGCAGATCGGAGATGGGGTTCTTCTTCAAGGCGCTGGTGTATGCCTCGATGGCGTGCACCATGGCGTCGATGCCGGTGGCAGCCGTGACTGCCGCAGGCAGACCGAGGGTCAGGTCGGCATCGAGCAGGGCCAGATCCGGCAACAGCAGCGGCGAGACCACGCCCATCTTGGTGGTCTCGCCAGTGGTGACGATAGCGATTGGCGTGACCTCGGAGCCAGTACCGGCAGTGGTCGGCACCTGGATAAGCGGCAGACGCCGGCCACGCGCATTGCCCACACCGTAGATGTCGCCCAGCGCCTGGCTGCACTCGGGATGCGCCAGCAATGCCACCAGCTTGGCCACATCCATCGAACTGCCGCCGCCAAAGCCGACCACCAGTTCCGCCTGCAACTCACAGGCCCGGGCCACAGCGGCCAGCACCACCGCTTCGGGCGGATCGGCCAGCACTTGGTCGAACACCTGCACCGCCATGCCGGCACGGATGAAGCCCGGCAGCAACGGTTCCAGGAGGCCGAGTCGGGTGATGCCGGGGTCGGTGACGATCAGCACGCGGCGAGCACCGCGCTCACGGCAGAGTTCGGCCAGGCGCAGGCTGGCGCCGGATTCGCAGAGGAGCTGCGCAGTGGTGGCGAAGCTGAAGGGATGCATGGTGATTCCTCCCAATGGATCAGAGCGGGGCCGGCGTCGGACGCTGGCGGGCGAAGAAGTCCCAGATGACCCGGGGGCCGTCGAAACTGGACAGAGTCGGGCCGAGCAGGCGTGGGGCGCGGAAGCCGGCCTGAGGTAGCAGGTGACCGCCGCCGATCAGGCTGTACAGCGCCACCTCGGGGCGACCTGTCCCCTGCCATTGCACGAGTTGGGCACGTTGCGCCGCATCGTCCGGGTTCTGCCAGATTGTGCTGCTGAGGCCGGCGTCGCGAGGGTAGCCGGCGAGTTCGGCGAAATAATTCGCCGACTCAACGGCCGAACGCACGGTGCCCCGATTGCCCACGCCGAACAGGGTGACCACACCGCCGTGGTAGGGGTTGATCGGATCGCGGGTGCCGTTCATCAGCAGCACCGGCACGGGCTGGCCGCTGGGGCTGCAGTCCAGGTTGTCATCGGTCGGCAGGTTCGCGGCGAAGGCGGCCACACCGGCCAGCAGTTGCGGCTGTTCGAGAGCGATGCGCAGGCCGAGTTGGCCGCCGTTGGAATAACCGGTCAGGAAGACGCGGCGGCCATCGCCGTCATGGTCGCTGGCGAAGCGCTGGATCAGCGCGGCGATCAGTCCCTTGTCGTCGATGTTCTGCGCCCGCGCCGGATAGTCCGCGGCGCGCCGGCAGTCGTTCCAGTTGCGCTCGAAGCCCTGTGGGTAGACGACGATGAAACCGTGCTCGTCGGCCAAACGCTCGAACTCGTAGGCGCTGTAACGGCGAATGTCATCGATGGTCTGCAGCGAACCATGCAGAACGAACAGCAGCGGCGCCTTGGCCGGCCGCTGGGCGGGGATGTAGTAGGCGTAGTCGCGCTGGCGCTCGCCGACGGTGATCCGCCCGTGCTGCAGGGTGGCGCTCAGAGCCGGCTGCGCCGGTGCGGGCGTGTAGAGGTAATAGCCGTACAGGCCGGCGATAAGTACACCGATCAGCGACACGACACTCAGCACGATTCTTGTTGTTTTCATCTGTGCCTCTGGGTTTGCAGGGCGAGGTTGCCCGCCCTGCGATTCACCTTCGCCTTACAGCGCGAAGCTCTCCTCGGCCATGGCCATCAGGCACTGAGCACCGCCCAACAGAGACTCGCGATGGGCACTGGCACGCGGCAGCACGCGGCGCAGGTAGAACTGCGCGCTGTGCAGCTTGGCCTGGTAGAAATCCACCTCGCCGCTACCAGCCTCAAGGGCATCCTGCGCTCGCGCCGCCGCCTGCAACCAGAAACCGGCCAGCAGCAGATAAGCCGAATACTGGAGGAAATCCACCGACGTGGCGCCAATCTCCTGCGGATCGCGCTGACAGGCCGCGAGCACAGAAGCAGCCAGGTCGCGCCATTCACCCAGGCGGGCCTGCACAGCACTCGCCATCTCCGCCAGGGCCGGGCAACCGGTCTGGGTGTCGCACAAGTCGCTGAACTCGGCCTGCAACGCAGACAGTTCGGCACCGCCGTCGCCCAGCAGCTTGCGACGGATGTAATCCAGCGCCTGGATGCCGTTGGTGCCTTCGTAGAGTTGGGTAATGCGGCTGTCGCGCATCAGCTGCTCCATGCCCCACTCGCGAATGAAGCCGTGCCCGCCGTAAACCTGCACGCCATGGCTGGCCACTTCCTGGCCCATGTCGGTGAAGAACGCCTTGACGATGGGGATCAGCAGCGCCGCGCGCTTGCCAGCGGCCTTGCGTGCCTCGGTCGAGTCGGCGCCATGCTCGAGGTCGAGCTGACGTGCGGTGTAGGCGGCCAGCATGCGGCAGCCCTCGACCAACGTCTTCTGGGTCAGCAGCATGCGTCGCACGTCAGGGTGAACGATGATCGGATCGGCCGCTTTTTCCGGCGCTTGCGCCCCTGTCAGCCCCCGCGATTGCAAACGCTCGCGGGCATAACGCAGCGCGCCCTGGAACGCCGCCTCGCCGATCCCCAGGCCCTGCAGGCCGACCTGAAAGCGCGCGTCGTTCATCATGGTGAACATGCAGGCCAGGCCCTGATTGGCCTCGCCCACCAGCCAACCGGTGGCGCCGTCGAAGTTCATCACGCAGGTGGAGGCGCCCTTGATGCCCATCTTGTGCTCGATGGCACCGCACGACAGCGTATTGCGTTCACCCGGCGAGCCATCGGCGGCGGCGATGAACTTAGGCACCAGCAGCAGGCTGATGCCCTTCACGCCCGCCGGTGCATCCGGCAGACGCGCCAGCACCAGGTGGATGATGTTCTCCGACAGATCCTGTTCGCCGCCACTGATGAAGATCTTGCTGCCGCTGACACGGTAGCTGCCATCGGCCTGCGGCTCGGCGCGGGTACGCAGCAGCGCCAGGTCGGTGCCGGCCTGCGGCTCGGTCAGGCACATGGTGCCCGTCCACTGACCGCTGACCAGCTTGCCCAGATACTGCTGCTTCAACGCTTCGCTGCCGTGCCTGTGCAGCGCCAGCACCGCGCCCTCGGTCAGCCCGGAGTAGACGCGGAACGACAACGACGCGCCCATCAGCATCTCGTGAAAGGCGAAGGCCACCAGTTGTGGGAAGCCCTGGCCGCCGTACTCCACCGGGCCGGTCATGCTCGCCCAGCCGTTGTCCACGTACTGCCGGTAGGCCTCGGCAAAGCCCTTGGGCGTGCTGACCTGGCCGTTTTCCAGGTGGCAGCCCTCCTCATCGCTGTTGCGATTGAGCGGCGCGACCTCGCCTGCGGCAAAGGCCGCAGCCTCCTCCAGCACGCCGTCGATCAGCTCGCGATCCAGGCCGTTGCCCAGACGCTCGCAGTGACCGGCAGCGTCGAACAGTTCGTGCAGGACGAAGCGCATATCGCGCAATGGCGCCTGATAGCTCATACCCGGCCCTCCTGTATGTCGGAAAACTGCTTGCCGGCCGAGGCCAGGCGTTCGATCAGCGCCGCCGGCTGCCAATGGCCGCCAAAACGCTCGCTCAGTTGCAGCAGGCGTTGACGGATGGCCGCGACACCCTCGCCATCGGCCCAGGCCATCGGGCCGCCGCGCTCGGCAGGGAAACCGTAGCCATTGAGATAGACCAGATCGATGTCGCGGCTGTTAGCGGCGATGTTCTCTTCGAGAATCTTCGCGCCTTCGTTGACCAGTGCCAGCAGGCAGCGCTCGAGAATCTCCTCGTTGCCGATATCACGGCGACTGAAGCCCAGGCGCTCGGACTCGGCTTGCACCAGCGCGTCCACCTCGGGATCGTGCTCCGCCTGACGACTGCCCGGCGCATACAGGTAATAGCCTTTGCCGCTCTTCTGGCCGAAGCGGCCCAGTTCGCACAGGCGGTTGTCCACCTGTACCGCCGGGTCGTCCTGGCCCTGGCCGGACAGTTCACGGGCACGCCATTCCAGGTCGATGCCGACCACGTCGTACATGCGAAACGGCCCCATGGCGAAGCCGAAGCCCTGCAGCGCCGCGTCCACCTGATGCGGCCAGGCGCCTTCGAGCAGCAGCATGCGTACCTCACGAACGTAGGTGTGCAGCATGCGGTTGCCGATGAAACCGTGGCAGTTACCGGCCACCACCGCCACCTTGTCCATGCGCGCGCCCAGTTCTTGAGCTGAGTCCAGCACAGCTGGCGCGGTCTTGGCGCCGCGGACGATCTCCAGCAGCTTCATGATGTGCGCCGGGCTGAAGAAGTGCAGGCCCAGCACTGCCTCCGGCCGTGAAGTGACGGCAGCGATGGCGTCGATATCCAACGCCGAAGTGTTGCTGGCCAGGATCGCACCAGGATTCATCACCGCGTCCAACTCACGGAAGATACGTTGCTTGAGGTCGAGGTTCTCGTACACCGCTTCGATCACCAGATCGGCGTCGGCCAGGGCCGCGTAGCTGTCCACCGCCTCGATACGTGCCCGTCGCGCAGCCGCTTGCGCCGCATCGATACGCCCCTTGGCGACGTTATGCGTCCAAGTTTCCTCGGCCATCGCCAGGCCCTGCTCGACCATCTGCGGGTTGTTGTCCAGCCACAGCACGCGCAGGCCGGCATTGGCCAGGCTGATGACAATGCCGCGGCCCATGGTGCCGGCGCCGATCACGGCGGCACAACGAAGCGGCGAGACGACTTTATTCATTTTTGTTCCTCTCGTGCACGAACAGGCTGGGCACCCTTAAAAACTACCTGCGTTGTCATCGCTGCGTTAAAAACAGGCTAAAAATGCTCATTTACAACTCGTAAACTGCGCTTTTTCGCCTGTTTTCGCCTCGCGCTGACTGCCTCGCCTACGTTTTTAAGGGCACCCAGAGACTTGGTTCACGATAAGCAAGCCGCTACTATTTTTGAAATTTAGTCTTGTGATACGACGTATTCAGCAGATGAATTTCATCAATTTCGACCTCAACCTGCTGCGGGTGCTGGACGCTCTGCTACGCGAACAGAACGTCTCGCGCGCCGCCGAACGCCTGTCCCTGAGTCAGCCGGCGGTCAGCAATGCGCTGGGTCGTCTGCGCGAGCTGCTCGGCGACCCGCTGCTGGTGCGCGTGGGCAGGCGCATGCAACCCACGCCACGTGCACTGGCGCTGGAAGCCCCGATCCGCAGCGCACTGCGCCAATTGGAACAGAGCCTGAGCGCTGGCGAGACCTTCGAGCCGGGCGAAAGCCGCCAGCGCTTTTGCATCGCCGTCACCGACTACGTGGAGCTGGTGTGCATGCCGCGCCTGCTCGACCGCCTGAGCCAGAAGGCGCCGGGCATTGGCATCGACATTCGCCACCTCAGCCCGAGCCTACCAATGGAGGCGCTGGACAAGGGCGATCTGGATCTGGTGCTGGGCCGCTTCGACGAGATGCCAGCGCGCTTCGCCCGTCGCCACTGGATGAGCGAGACGCTCAAACTGGCGGTACGCCGCGATCATCCGCTGCTGCGCCAGGGCAACATGGATCTGGACACCTTCCTACGCCTGCGCCACCTCTGGGTACATGGTGGACAGACCCGCGGCATGGTCGATCAGTGGCTGGGCGAACAGGGCCTGTCGCGGCAGATTCTCTACACCACGCCGAACTACCTGCAGGCGGCGCATATCGTCGCTGGCAGCGAACTGACCGCCGTGCTGCCCACCGCCTTGGCCCGACACTTCGCCACGCTGTTGCCGCTGCAGTTGTTCGACCTGCCCTTCACCCTCGGCCCGTTCCACCTAGAGGTGGTCAGCCTGGCGCAGCGCCAGCGCGATGCCGCGCTGCAGTGGCTGATCGAGGAGATCGCCGCGGTGGCCAACCCGTAGGGTGCGCACCGGCCATTCTTCAATCTACGGGTGATGCAATGTCGGTGCGCACAGCACACCCTACCTCTCGACTTGGCGATCGGCGCGGCCGCCCAGATACCAGCCGAGTACGCCCCATAGCGCAGCACAGAGCGCACCGACCATGGCCACCAGCCAGGCGCCGTGGCCGAGCATGTCCAGTCCGGCCTTGGCCCAACCGCTGAGGGCATCACCACCGCGATAGACCACTGTGTCGATGAAGTTCTTCGCCTTGTACTTGCTCTCGGCATCCAGCGGGGCGAAGAGCATTTCCCGCCCCGGCCGGACGAAGGCGTATTCGCCAATGCGGCGCACGATCATCAGCCCCGCCAGCATGGCGAAAGTCGGCGCCAGCGCCAGGCCGATAAAGCCCAGGCACACCAGCGCCGGTACGATCGACAACAACACGCGTACGCCCAGCTTCTGCGCCACCCGCCCGGTGATGAACAACTGCGCAGCCAAGGCGCCGGCCTGCACGACAAAGTCGATCACGCCAAATACCTTCACCTGCGCGGCGCGATCCGGAAACAGCTCCGCGACAAGCCGAGCCTGCTCGAAATAGAGAAAGGTGCTGACCGACGTCAGCAGCAGGATGAACGCGCCAATACCCAGCAGGTAGCGCGAACCCAGCATGCGCGTCAGGCCGCTGAAGGGATTGCCCGGCACCGGACGTCGCGGGCTCTCGCTGCTCACCGCCCCTGGGCGGCCGGCACCTTGCTGCTCGCGCCAGCCCATCAGGTAACGCTTGAGTGCCATGGACACACCCAACAACACGGCGGCCATCAGCATCAATCCGGACTCGCCAACAACCCCGATCAGCAGTGCACTCAACAGCGGCCCACAGAGCCCGCCGACACTGGCTCCTGCCGCGATGAAGGCGAACAGCCGGCGCGCCTGGGCACCATCGAACACGTCAGCCATCAGGCTCCAGGCCACGGAAACGACGAACAGGTTGTAGACCGAGATCCACACGTAGAACACCCGCGCCAGCCACACGCTGTCGTGATCGACGCGAAACAGCAGGACGAAGGCGAGCAGGTTGAGACAGAAGAAGCCGTACACCCAGTCGATGAAATGGATGCGCGGGACTTTCGAGTTGAGCCAGGCAAACATCGGCACAGCCAGCAGCATGACGACGAAGGTGGCGGTGAACAGCCACTGCAGGTTGTTCACCCCGCCGGTGATGCCCATCGCCTCACGGATCGGCCGCAGCATGAAGTAACCGGCGAACAGGCAGAAGAACAGGGCGAAGCCGGCCAGCACCGCGGCCAGTTCTTCACCTTCGGCATTGATCGCCCGCGCCAGGCGCCGGGTGAGCGCCTGCATCTCAGGCGAACAGCTCGATGATGCGCTGGCGCTGTGCCGCGTCTGGCAGCCGCCCCTGACCGGCGAGGATGTTATCGGCCATGTAACGCGGGTTGGAGGTGGCCGGAATCACTGCCGTCACCGCCGGGTTGGCGAGGATGTACTTGAGCATCAGCTGCGCCCAGGACGTGGCATCCAGATCCACGGTGGCCCAGTCGGGCAGGCTCTTGCCGCGCACCCGGTCGAAGAGCGCGGAACGCTGGAACGGCCGGTTGATCAGCACCGCGATGCCTTTGTCGGCGCAGTAGGGCAACAGCTCACGCTCGACGTTGCGCTCGCCGATGGAGTAGTTGAACTGGACGAAATCCACCGGTTCCTTGCGCAACACCTCGAGCAGGCGCTCATGGGCAGAATCCAGATAATGCGTCACGCCGATGTAGCGCACGCGGCCCTGCTCCTTGAGCTCGCGCAACAGTCCGAGCTGAGTGCTGGTGTCCTGCAGGTTGTGCACCTGCATCAGGTCGATGGTGTCGGTGCGCAGGGCGGCGAAGCTCGCCTCGACCTGCCGCTCACCTGCCTCACGTCCCGTGGAGGAAACCTTACTGGCCAGGAACAACCGCTTGCGCATGCCATCCTCGGCGGCCAACGCGCCGCACACCGCCTCGGCCCGACCATAGCTGGGTGCGGTGTCGACCAGGCTGGCGCCACCATTGACCAGATTGCGCAGCACCGCTCGCAGCAGGTTCAGCGCCTTGTCGTCCATCGCCACATCATGCGTTCGCGAGGTTCCCAGACCAATGGCCGGCAACATTTCACCGCTACTGGGTATCGCCCTTTTCAACAAGGGCGCCGCGGCGAAAGCGGATGGCGGTAACCAGGGCATCAGGGCGGCGAATGCCGCCAGGCTGGCGCTGCCGTGCAGGAATCGACGACGACTGGGCATGGCTGGGCTCCTTTGGGAACGACGAAGGGGGTCGGTTCGTTATAGGCACAGACCGCGCTCAGACCAAGGCGTTACATCCACTGCGGAGTCAGCGTAGGGAATGAGAATCAGACAGCCAAATGGCTACAGAGCCGCTGTGGCGGGAGGAAGGGGGAAATGTGGAGGGTTACCAGCGCAATATCCGGTAACCAAAAACGCCGCTGCGTCAGGCGGGGAACGACGCAGCGGTCGGGAAACCCCGATCAGGCAGCGCGCGAAGCAGAGTCGCTGATCAACATGCCGTGGGAGACGAGATAGCAGCGATGACCGTTCTGCAGGGTCAGAGGGCTGCGGCTGGCGATGATCCAGCCTTTGCTCAGCAATTGCTCGATATGAGCCCGCAGAGCGGGTAGATGGCGCTGTTCCTTCATAGCCGACCTCTCGTTGAAAGGGTGACGCAGCACGCGCTGGTTCATCCGTGATACAGATCGCAAAAGTGTAGTGGCGCAATGCCAGAAAAGTAAGCGGCGCGATTGTGCATTTTTTTGTAGGACATTCGCTATACCTTCCTAGCAATCAGGGCTGCATCAGCACCGTTTGCTCTGCACTCTGCGGCGCGGAAAACATCAGGTAGTCGTCCTCCAGCTTGCCGTAGCGCAGCAATGCCAGATCGAGCAGATAGTTCTGGTGCAGCTTCCAGGGCACGCGGTCGCCCTGCGTCGGCAGCAGATGCGAGGCGCGCTCGATATAGCCCGACTGCAGGTCGAGAAAAGGTTCCGGGTGCACCTCGCCATGGCGATCACGCGGCGTCACCTGGCGCATGCCGATGACATCCAGATGATTGATCAGACGGCAGAAGTATTCGCTGGAGAGGTCGGCCTTGAGTGTCCAGCTGGCGTTGGTGTAACCCATCACCACTGCCAGGTTGGGCAAGTCACGCAGCATGATGCCTCGGTAGCCCATGCTATTCGGCGCCTCGAAGGGCGCACCGTCGACGCTCACGGCGATACCGCCAAACAGCTGCAGTTGCAGGCCGGTGGCACTGACGATGACATCGGCGGCCAGCTCCTCGCCACTCTTCAGGCGAACGCCCTGCGCGGTAAAACGCTCGATCTCGGCCGTCACCACTTGCGCCTTGCCCTGACGCAGCACACGGAACAGATCACCGTCCGGCACCGCGCAGACGCGCTGATCCCAAGGCTTGTAGCGGGGGCTGAAGTGGCGCAGGTCGACGCCGCCCAGCTGTCGCCGCACCAGCCCCAGCAACACCCGGCGAACCAGATTGGGAAAGCGCTTGGCCAGTTTGTAGAAGACCAGTTGCAGGGTCACGTTGCGTCCGCGTGCCAGGCGATACACCCAGGTTTCGGGCAGGACGCGACGTAGCGCGTTGGACAGTGCATCACGCTGCGGCAGGTTGATCACGTAGCTGGGCGAGCGCTGCAACATGGTGACCTGCGCACCCTGCTCGGCCAGCGCCGGCACCAGGGTCACGGCGGTCGCGCCGCTGCCGATTACCAGCACGCGCTTGCCGCAGCAATCGAAGCCCTCCGGCCACAGCTGCGGGTGAATGAAGGTACCCTGGTATTCCTCGCGGCCGGTGAATTCCGGGGTGTAGCCGGCCTCGTAGCGATAGTAGCCGGTGCACATCATCAGAAACTGGCAGCTCATGCGCAGCGGTTCGCTGTCGTCGCCACGCTGTACCAGCAGTTGCCAGGTGGCGCTGGTGCTGCACCAATCGGCCTTGAGCACCTTGTGCCGATAACGGATCAGCCGGTCGACACCATGCTCGGCGGCGGTCTGCACGATATAGCGGCGGATCGACGGACCATCGGCGATGGCCTGCGGGTCGCTCCAGGGTTTGAAGTTGTAGCCGAGGGTATACATGTCCGAGTCGGAACGGATGCCCGGATAGCGAAACAGATCCCAGGTGCCGCCCATGGCCTCGCGCCCTTCCAGAATGGCGAAACGCTTGTCCGGGCACAGACGTTTGAGGTGGCAGGCAGCACCGACACCGGACAGGCCAGCGCCGATGATCAGGACATCCAGGTGTTCCACGGACATGAGAGACACTCGCGAGAGATGAATGCTGAGCTTCACCTTAGTCGAGAGCGCTGTCATCCGTTCTTTAGTGTGGCTAGAGTGGCCATGAACAACCAGCGGGAGCGCTCATGAACACGGCCACCTGGGAACTGCTGTCCTACATCGTCACCGTGGTGGCGCTGCCGTTCGCCATCGCCGTATTTCTCTTCGAGCAGCGCAAGGAACGGCAGAACGAGGAAGACGCCACCTGGCAGCAGGTGTCCGACGCCTACATCGACTTTCTCGAAGTGGTGCTGGCCAACCCCGATCTGCGTCTGCGCAGCCAGCACGCCACGACCGACCTGAGTGAGGAGCAGCAGGAGCGCATGCTGGTGATCTTCGACATGCTGGTCTCGCTGTTCGAGCGCGCCTACCTGCTGCTCTATGAGCCGAAGATGGACGAGAAACGCCGGCGCCGCTGGCACTCCTGGGAGGATTACATGCGCGAATGGAGCCGCCGCGAAGACTTCCGTGAACGCCTGCCACAGCTGCTGCGCGGCGAGGATCCGGGCTTCGCGGCCTACATCCAGCAACTCGCCCAGGAAGAAGCGCAGAACCCCGTGTGAGCAGCGCGACTGGCCTGAGGCGCCTGTGCGGCGCTAAGCTGTGGCGATGACCACTCCCTACCTGACCACGCAGCAAACCAGCAGCACGGATGCCGCCAGCGGCTTGCGCCTGGGTGGCGACTGGACGCTGGCCCACTACAGCCAGCTCGAACCCCAGGTGCTGGCCCTGCGCGAACGCCTGCGTGGCGAGGAGTCCGTCGACCTGAGCGATCTGGCCGCGCTGGATACCGCTGGCGCGGCGCTGCTGGTGGAGCTGTTCGGCAGCGAGCGCCTGCGCCAGTTGATCCAGCAGGCCGAACTCGACGAACAACGCCGCGCCCTGCTGCTGACGGTGGCCAATGCCATGGCCGACAGCCAGCAGGCGCAAACGCCGCCGGAGCCATCCGTGCTGCGCGAAGTGCTCGGGCATATCGGCGAAGTGGTCGAAAGCCTGTGGCACCAGGGCCGCGCCCTGCTCGGTTTCATGGGGCTGACCCTGGCCAGCATGCTGGCGATACTGGTACGCCCCAGGCGCTGGCGCCTGACGTCGCTGGCCGCGCATCTGGAACAATGCGGGCTGAACGCCGTGCCCATCGTCGCCCTGCTGACCTTCCTGGTCGGCGCCGTGGTGGCCTTTCTCGGCGCGACCATCCTCGCCGACTTCGGCGCCAGCATCTACACGGTGAACCTGGTGGCCTTTTCCTTCCTGCGCGAGTTCGGCGTGCTGCTCACCGCCATTCTCATGGCCGGCCGCACCGCCAGCGCCTTCACCGCGCAGATCGGTTCGATGAAGGCCAACGAGGAAATCGACGCCATCCGCACCCTCGGCCTGAGCCCCATCGAACTGCTGGTGCTGCCACGGGTGTTCGCCATGCTCATCGCCCTGCCGATCCTGACCTTCATCGCCATGCTCAGTGGCATGCTCGGTGGCGCCCTGGTCTGCGCCCTGTCACTGGATATTCCGGCGGCCATGTACCTGTCGATCCTGCAGGAAAGCGACCTGCTGCGGCACTTTCTGGTCGGCCTGCTCAAGGCACCGATCTTCGCCTTTCTGATCGCCCTGATCGGCTGCCTGGAAGGCTTCAAGGTCAGCGGCAGTGCGCAATCGGTGGGTGAGCACACCACCTCGGCAGTGGTGCAATCGATCTTCATGGTCATCCTGCTCGACGCCCTGGCGGCGTTGTTCCTGATGGAGATGGGCTGGTGAGCCGGGACAAGGTCATCGAGGTACGCGACCTGAGCAACCGCTTCGGCAGCCAGGTGGTGCACGAACACCTGGATTTCGACCTCTATCGCGGCGAAATCCTCGGCGTGGTCGGTGGCTCTGGCACCGGCAAGTCGGTGCTGCTGCGCAGCATCGTCGGCCTGCGCCGTCCCAATGCCGGTACCGTGCGCGTTTTCGGCGAAGAGCTGCTGAGCCTGCCCGCCGAACGCCGCTCGCAGCTGGAGCGACGCTTCGGCGTGCTCTACCAGCGCGGCGCGCTGTTCTCCTCGCTCACCGTCAGCGAGAACATCGCCCTGCCGCTGATCGAGCACGCCGGCCTGTCGCGCGCAGCGGCCGAGCGCCTGGCCAGGGTCAAGATCGGCTTGGCCGGCCTGCCGCAGGATGCCGGCAGCAAGTACCCCAGTTCGTTGTCCGGCGGCATGGTCAAACGCGCCGCCCTGGCTCGCGCCCTGGCGCTCGATCCGGACATCCTGTTTCTCGACGAGCCCACCGCCGGCCTCGATCCGATTGGCGCGGCGGCCTTCGACCAACTGATCCGCACCCTCAGCGACAGTCTGGGTCTGAGTGTATTTCTGGTGACTCACGATCTGGATACGCTCTACAGCATCTGCGACCGAGTCGCGGTGCTGGCGCAGAAGAAGGTACTGGTGGCCGACCGCCTGGATGTGGTGGCTGCCACCGACGACGCCTGGATTCAGGAGTATTTTCACGGCCCGCGTGGACGCGCGGCCGCACAGGCCGCCACGGCGGCAGGGAGTCAATGAATGGAACCCAGAGCCCATCATGTGCTGATCGGCCTGTTCACCGTGCTCACGGTGGGCGCCGCAATGCTGTTCGGCCTGTGGCTGAACAAGGCCGGGGCTGATCGCGCCTTCACCGATTACGAGGTGATCTTCAACGAAGCGGTCACTGGCCTGTCACAGGGCAGCGCCGTGCAATACAGCGGGATCAAGGTCGGCGACGTGATCAGCCTGGGGCTCGATCCCAACGATCCGCGCACCGTGCGCGCGCGTATCCGCATCGTCGGCCATACCCCGATCAAGCAGGACACGCGAGCCCGTCTGGCGATCACCGGCATCACCGGTCTGGCGGTGATCCAGCTGCACGGCGGCAGCCCGGAAAGCCCGCCCCTGGAAGGCCAGGACGGCCAACCGGGCGTCATCATCGCCGACCGCTCGCCACTGTCACGACTGATGGCCAACGGCGAAGACCTAGTGGTCAACATCACCCGCCTGCTCAATCGCGCCAACCGCATGCTCTCGCGCGAGAACGCCGACCGTGTGTCACGCACGCTGGAAAATCTGGAGCAGGCCACCGCCGGCATCGCCGCGCAGCGCGACGATCTCAGCGCCGCCCTGCAACAGGCCGGCGCCGCGACGCGTGAAGCGGCCGAACTGATGCGCACCGCCAACCGCCTGCTCGATGGCCAAGGCAGCCAGGTACTGGCAAACGCCGAACGCCTGATGGCCTCGCTGGAGCGCAGCAGCCGCAATATCGAAGAGCTGTTGCAGAGCAACCACAGCGCATTGGATAGCGGCATGCAGGGTCTGGGCGAACTGGGCCCGGCGATTGGTGAGCTACGCGACACCCTCGGCGCTCTGCGCGGTTTCTCCCGCCGCCTGGAGCAGGATCCGACTGGCTACCTGCTGCGCAACGACAGCATCAAGGAGTTCCAACCATGAAGCGTCTGTCCCTGCTGCTGGCCGCGGGCCTGCTCAGCGCTTGCTCGATCCTGCCGCAGAGCGAACCGCTGGATATCTACCTGCTGCCAAGCACCGCACTGCCTGCACAAACCCAGCGTGTCGACTGGTCATTGCGGGTCAACAGCCCGGTCAGCAACCAGTTGCTCGATGGCACGCGCATTGTCGTGCTGCCCGAGCCGGATCGGATCAACACCTACCAGGGCGTACGCTGGAGCGAGCGCACACCGCAACTGCTGCGCGGGCGCCTGCTCGATGCCTTCCACGACGACGGGCGGATTCAGGCGCTGAGCAACGAGGAACAGCGCCTGCAGGCCGACCTGGAACTGGTCAGCGACCTGCGCAGCTTCCATAGCCAGTATCGTGATGGCGTTCCCGAGGCATTGATCCAGCTCGACGCGCGCCTGGTCGACGCGCGCGATCAGCGCATCCTGGCCAGCCGCCGTTTCAGCGTCAGCCAGCCGGCGAGTGATACTTCGATTGCTTCAGTAGTGAAAGCCTTCGGTCAGGCTGGCGATCGATTGTCCCGCGAGCTGGTGGACTGGACGCTGGCTGAAGGGCAACGCGCGACCCAATAAAGGGTCGCCTTGCGTGCACCAGGCATTTCCCACGCAGCCCTCGGTGCGCGCGGCGCACCCTACACAATTGGCGAAAACCGTAGGTTGCGCCGTGCGCACCAATCCTTATCCGCTCCCTACACAGCCAACCACTCGCGTACCTCGGCGTAGGGATAATCCTCCAGCGCCGCGAATCCGGCCAACTGACGCGCCTTGAGCTTGGTGAACAAGGGCGTGGTCACGCCACAGAGAAAACGCGTCAGGCACTCGTGGCTCGGTCTGTGGCCGGCATGCTGCAGATGCTTTTCGACAAAGGCGGCGCACAACGCCTGCGCATCGCGACCGCTCAACGGCGGCAGCTCCGGCGGCTGCGGCAAATTGGCGACGCGGCCCTGGCACACCGAGCAATGCCCGCAACGTTCGGGCGCCTGCTCATCACCGAAGTACAGCGCCAGGCGCCGACTCAGGCACTCACGGCTCTCGAACAAACCGAGCATCGCCTGGATGCGGGCGATCTCGCTGGCCTCATGGGCGCGGAAGTGTGCGTGCAGATCATCCGCCAAGGCTTCGACGTCAAACCCGCCATCGAGCACGGCGTAGACCTCGGTCATCTGCTTGCTTTCCAACTCCAGCCAGCCCTTTTCCTGGAAGTAGTCCAGCGCCTTGACCACCCGCGCACGCTCGGCGCCGTGGTCACGATACAACACATCGAAATCCAGAGTGTTCCAGGTACGCGCGCGCCGTGAGCTGGAAAGAATTGCCTCGACGAACTGGCGTCGCTCCCCCTCGAACTGCGCCAGCAAGGCCTCGTCCTCGAGCAACAGCTTGAAGCGATACTCGGCAAAGTAGGCATAACGCGGTGCGATGATGCCGCGCAGTTCGAGCTGCACCAGCAAGGTCTTGAGCGGCAGCGCGCGGATATTGCTCAGATCCGACAGTTGCCCGAGCATCAGCTCCCACTGCCCACCCGTCCCCACCGCACGCAGGTCATCGAGTACGGCGCGAATGCCGGAAAGCTCTGGCGTATCGCCATAAACGAAGTTTTCCAGCACGCTGAGACCGTCGCGACTGGCCAGCACCAGACAGTCCGAGGGCTGGCCGTCACGCCCTGCGCGGCCGATTTCCTGGCTGTAATTCTCCACCGACTTGGGCAGGTCGAAGTGCACCACGTTACGGATGTCGCGCTTGTCGATGCCCATGCCGAAGGCGATGGTGGCGACGATGCATTCCAGCTCGCCGGCCATGAAACGCCGTTGGATCGACTCGCGCACGTCATGAGCCATGCCCGCGTGATAGGCGCTGACCGCCAGCCCCTGGCCTTGCAGACGCTCGGCGACCTGCTCGGCGGTCTTCTGCTGGGTGACGTAGACGATGCTCGCCTGGCCACGGCGCGGCGCCAGCCATTGCTGCAGGCGCTGCGCCTTGGCGCCGCCTGGCACGGGTTCGACCAGCAGATTGAGGTTGGGCCGATAGAAGCCGGTGGTGACCACGTCTGCTTCGGCAATGGCGAATTTCTCGCGCATGTCGGCGATCACCTTGGGCGTCGCCGTCGCCGTGAGCAGCAGCACCTGGCCGATGCCGAACTGACGCTGATAGTCGGGCAGCTTCAGGTAATCCGGGCGGAAGTTGTGGCCCCACTCGGAGATGCAGTGCGCCTCGTCGACCACCAACAGGGAGATCGGCACCTGGGCGATGAAATTGCGAAAGCGCTCGTTCTTCAGGCGCTCCACCGAGATCATCAGGATCTTCAGCTCGCCGGATCGCGCCCGATTCATCACCTCGGCTGCCTGCTCACGGCTCTGCGCCGAGTCGATGCTGGCCGCCGCGATGCCGTGGGCATGCAGGAAGGCCAGTTGATCCTGCATCAGCGCCAGCAGGGGCGAGATCACCAATGTCAGGTGCGGCAGGTGCAGGGCCGGCAACTGGTAACACAGCGATTTGCCCGAGCCGGTGGGAAAGATCGCTGCCACCGAACGACCGGCGAGCACGGCACTGATCACCGTTTCCTGGCCAGGACGCAGATGATCGAAACCGAAGACACGCTTGAGGGTGGACATGAGCTGTCACTCCATTGACCGCTGAATGGCCACTGACCATAACGCGGTTCGATAGGTCGCGCCATGCGCAGCGAAGTGTTGCAGTGCGTAGGGCGGGTTCAGGAGCGCCAGCGAACAGCCCGCCAGCCATGCCAGGTTCGGTAGCATAACCTGCGCCTAGTGCAGCAATGGCGTACTGCCTGCGGCGAGTACGCCCTACTTCGCTGGCCATAACGCGGTCGCGTAGGGTGCGCCATGCGCACCGATATGTTGCCGCATGAGGCCGATGCACACGGCGCACCCTGCTTCGAAAATGACAAAGCCGCCCGAAGGCGGCTTTGTCTGAACGCGGCGTGAACTTAGAGTTGCGGGCCGGCGTTCTTGATGGCGTCGCTGACATCGAACTTGGTGAAGTTGTCGATGAACAGCTTGGCCAGGCCCTTGGCCGCTTCGTCGTAGGCGTTCTTGTCAGCCCAGGTGTTGCGCGGGTTGAGCAGGTTGGTCTCGACGCCCGGAACCGACTTCGGCACATCCAGGTTGATGATCGGCAGGTGCTCGGTTTCGGTACCGATCAGCGCGCCGCTCTGGATGGCGGCAATCACGCCACGGGTAGTCGGGATATTGAAACGCTTGCCGACGCCGTAGCCACCGCCAGTCCAGCCTGTGTTGACCAGGTAGACCTTGGAGCCGAAGGCATTGATGCGCTTGATCAGCAGCTCGGCGTAAACGCCAGCCGGACGCGGGAAGAACGGCGCGCCGAAGCAGGTGGAGAAGGTCGACTTGATACCGCCGCCGGAGCCCATTTCGGTGGAGCCGACCAGAGCGGTGTAGCCGGACAGGAAGTGGTAGGCCGCCTGCTCGTTGTTGAGGATCGACACTGGCGGCAGTACGCCGGTCAGGTCGCAGGTCAGGAAGATCACAGCGTTGGGCTCGCCGCCCAGGTTCTTCTCGCTGCGTTTCTCGACGTACTCCAGCGGGTAGGCCGCGCGGCTGTTCTGGGTCAGGCTGTCGTCGGCGTAATCCGGAACGCGCTCTTCGTCGAGCACGACGTTTTCCAGCACGGTGCCGAACTGGATGGCTTTCCAGATCACCGGCTCGTTCTTCTCGGACAGGTCGATGCACTTGGCGTAGCAGCCACCTTCGACGTTGAACACCACGCCTTCGCCCCAACCGTGCTCGTCGTCACCGATCAGGTAACGCGACTCGTCGGCGGACAGGGTGGTCTTGCCGGTGCCGGACAGGCCGAAGAACAGGGTGACATCGCCTTCTTCGCCGATGTTGGCGGCGCAGTGCATCGGCAGCACGTCTTTTTCTGGCAGCAGGAAGTTCTGCACGGAGAACATGGCTTTCTTCATTTCACCGGCGTAACGCATGCCGGCGATCAGCACTTTCTTGGCGGCGAAGTTGATGATCACGCAGCCATCGGAGTTGGTGCCATCACGCTCCGGTACGCACTCGAAGTTGGCGACGTTGAGCACTTGCCACTCGGTACGGCCAGCCGGGTTGTAGGCTTGCGGGTTGATGAACAGCTGGCGGCCAAACAGGTTTTGCCAGGCGGTCGCGGTGGTCATCTTGACCGGCAGGTAGTGCTCTTCGGCCGAGCCGACGTGCACATAGGATACGAAGTGATCCTGGGCGGCGTTGAAGGCTTCGACGCGATCCCACAGGGCATCGAACTTGTCGGCCGGGAACGGGCGATTGATGTTGCCCCAGGCGATCTGCGCCTCGGTGCTCGGCTCTTGAACGATGAAGCGATCAGCCGGCGAGCGGCCAGTGCGATGACCGGTACGTACGACCAGCGCGCCATTGGCGGCCAGTTCCCCTTCACCACGGCGAATGGCTTCTTCGACCAGTTGCGCGGCGCTGATGTCGGTGTACACGGCGTTGTTGGCTTGCGTCATGAGGGTCCCCGTCGGCCGCTGGCCGAGTCTTCCGAACGTTGTGTAGCGTAGGGGCAACTACGCTACACGGTAAAAAAGTCGCGGGAGTATGCCAGAAAAGCGAACTGCTTGGCAGCCTCCGATCTGATAGAGAACGCCTATCGTTCCGAAAAAAGCGTCAATGACGCGTCTGCGATGGCGCCTCGCTGCCAGCGCCCGCAAACAGCTGGGCGATATCGGCAGCGTCGAACGCATAACGCTCGTTGCAGAACTGACAGTCGATCACCACGCTGCCACCTTGCTCGGCAAGCAGCAGTTCGGCATCGGCCTGGCCCAGGCTGGCCAGGGCACTGGCCGAGCGCTCACGCGAGCAGCTGCAGCGGAACTGCAGTGCCTGCTCGTCGAACAGGCGTACGTTCTCTTCGTGGTAAAGGCGGTGCAGCAGGGTCGGGTTGTCCAGGCCGAGCAGCTCTTCGGCAGTCAGGGTATCGGCCAGGGTCAGCACGTGGTTCCAGCTTTCCTGGCGCGCCTCGGGCTCGGTCTGGTGGTGGGCCGGCAATTGCTGCAACAACAGGCCGCGCGCGCGCTGGCCATCGGCCTTGAGCCAGAAGCGAGTCGGCAACTGCTCGGAGCTGGCGAAGTAGTTGGACAGGCACTCGGCCAGGTCGACGCCGTCGAGGTCGACGATGCCCTGGTAGCGCTGGCCGCGGGTCGGATCGATGGTGATCGCCAGCACGCCGTTAGGCATCAGGCTCTGCAGATCGGCATCGGCACCGATGTGCTCGGCGTCGTAACGGGCGATACCCCGTAACTCACGGGCGCTGGAGCACTCGACCATCAGCAGCGACAAAGGGCCTTCGGCGCGCGCCTGCAGCACCAGCAGGCCGTCGAACTTGAGGGTGCCGACCAGCAGCGCAGCGGCAGCCATCATCTCGCCGAGCAGTTGCGCCACCGGCTGCGGGTAGGCGTGCTTGGCCAGCACATGAGCGTAGCTCTCACGCAGAGCGACCATCTCACCACGCACATCGGTGTCGTCGAAGAGAAAGCGTTGACTGAAGTCGTTCATGGCGGCTGGCCCAGGGTCTGTAAAAAAGGCTGGCGATTTTATGCACAAATGCCAGCACAACCAAGGCCCGAACGTCATGTGACCTTCGTCACGTAACCCAGAACGACCGCTGAACGCCGACTGAACGACCGTGCTGCTGCCCTTGTGCTGGCGCCAACACTGCCTATCATCCGCGCGCCTGGAGTAGGCCTGTCATAAATTTGCAAAGGGATCTTCCATGTCGAGCACGTTCATCAATCGCCACTGGCATCCGCGGGCCATGCTGGTCTGCCATATCGTGGCCATCGTGCTGCTCGTCAGCTGGGTGTGGCAGCCCACTCGTGATCTGTGGGACGCCGCCGATCTATGGCTGTTCAAGCTGCTCAACGACCCCGTGCATGCCGCCGGGCTGTGGGCCAAGATCTGGGCCATCGGCAGCATGCGCCCCGTCGATGCCGGTGTTGGCGTAGTGATGCTGGCGGTGATGCTCAAGGCCGGCCTGGTCTTCGAAGGCCCGCAGGTGCGCCGCGCGCTGTACGCCTTCCTTACCGCCCTGATCACCCTGTTGCTGCTGCGCGTAGGCTTCGCCGAACTGGTCAAGGCCATGGGCTGGCAGCGCCCCAGCGCCTCGCTGGTGGTCGAAGGCAGCGCACGCCTGACCGAACTGTTCCCGGACTGGGAGGAGCGCTGGGATCTGAAGGACAGCGCCAGCCGCAGCTTCCCTGGCGATCATGCCTCGGTGCTGTTGATCTGGGCGTTGTTCATGACCTTCTTCGCGCGCAACTGGCGCCTGCTGCTGGTCTGGGTAATTGCCGTGATCGGCATGCTGCCGCGCCTGGTGGCCGGCGCCCATTGGGGCTCGGATGCCTTCGTCGGCGGCGTATTCCTCAGTCTGCTGGCGCTGGCCTGGGCTTGCTACACCCCACTCGGCTACCACGCCAGCGAATGGCTGGAGAAGATCACCCTGCCGATCACCTCACGCCTGGCCAAACTGCCGCTGCTGGGTCGCCTGAGCATCGTCAGCGAGCGTTGAACGATTAGACCGTAGGGTGCGCCATGCGCACCGCGAAGACCGTAGTGCTTGCCTGGTGCACACGGCACACCCTACGAAAAACCGTCCGACCGACAGTTGTTCCGTGGCGTCACACGAGGTGATCCCACGCGCCCCTAGTCTTCATCCGCCCAGGGATGACGCAGGCCACCGCCCTGCTGTTCGTTGAACTGATGTATCTGCCGGCGCTGCTTCTTGCTCGGCCGGCCATCGGTCTGCACGCCGAGGGAGCCAGCCTTGCGCATCGCCGCAGCCTGTTCGCGACGGGCGATGCTCTCCTCGGTTTCGCGATAGAGCAACTGCGCCTCGGGAGCGCCACGGCGGACGCTGGACAATGCCAGCACGACCACCGTGCGCTCATCGAAGCCGGTGCGCAGCACGTACTCATCACCGATCTTCGGTTCCTTGCCCGGCTTGCAACGCTCGCCGCGGTGGTGCACCTTGCCACCTTCTATAGCCGCCTTGCACAGGGCGCGAGTCTTGTAGAAGCGTGCGGCCCACAGCCATTTGTCCAGGCGAATCTTGTCGTCGTCTTTCTCGCTCATTTCACACTCTGTTGGTTTCATCCCTTGCGCTTGCGCACTGGCTGATGCAGTTGTCACACGGCGCATCTAGAATGCGCGGAATCATAGGCCTTGTCGGCCATCGGGAACACCGCCACCTTGAACAGCATCGACCCACTCAGCGTGATCGGCCTGCGCGAATGGATCAACCTGCCGCAACTCGGCATCGTTGGCCTGCGCGCCAAGATCGACACCGGCGCCAGCACCTCCAGCCTGCACGCGAGCGACATCCAGCCGTTCCAGCGTAACGGCGAGGACTGGGTGCGGTTCACCGCCTACCTCGGCACCCAGGTGCAGCGCCGTCATCGCTGCGAAGCGCCACTGGTGTCGGTCAAGCGCATCAAGAGTTCCAATGGCCAGGTGCAGAACCGCTACGTGATCCGTACCGAGCTGGCCCTAGGCGATCGCCTGTGGCCGGTGGAATTCACCCTGGCCTGCCGCAAGACCATGCGCTACCGCGTCTTGCTCGGCTCCAAGGCGCTGGTCACCGGCCACCTGCTGGTCAACCCGGCGCTCAGCTACGTACAAGACAAACCCGCCCTGCCTCCCTCACTCCCAGGTGTCCAATGAAGATCGCCGTGCTGTCGCGCAACCCGCGCCTGTATTCCACCCGCCGTCTGGTGGAGGCTGGCCAGCAGCGCGGCCATGAAATGGTGGTGATCGACACCCTGCGCGCCTATATGAACATCGCCAGCCACAAGCCGCAGATTCACTATCGCGGCCAGGCCATGGAAGGTTTCGATGCGGTGATCCCGCGCATCGGCGCCTCGGTGACCTTCTATGGCTGCGCGGTGCTGCGCCAGTTCGAAATGATGGGCGTGTTCCCGCTCAACGAGTCGGTGGCCATCAGTCGCTCGCGGGACAAGCTGCGCGCGCTGCAACTGCTCTCGCGCAAGGGCATCGGTCTGCCGGTGACCGGCTTCGCCCACTCGCCGGACGACATTCCGGATCTGATCCAGATGGTTGGCGGTGCGCCGCTGGTGATCAAGGTGCTGGAAGGCACCCAGGGCATGGGCGTGGTGCTGGCAGAAACGCACAAGGCGGCCGAGTCGGTGATCGAGGCCTTCCTCGGCCTCAAGCAGGACATCATGGTGCAGGAATACATCAGCGAAGCCGGCGGCGCCGACATCCGCTGCTTCGTGGTCGGTGACAAGGTGATCGCGGCGATGAAGCGTCAGGCCAAGGCCGGCGAATTCCGCTCCAACCTGCACCGCGGCGGCTCCGCCAGCCTGATCAAGATCACCCCGGAGGAGCGCATGACTGCCGTGCGCGCCGCACGGGTGATGGGCCTGAACGTGGCCGGCGTCGACATTCTGCGCTCCAACCACGGCCCGCTGGTGATGGAAGTGAACTCCTCGCCCGGCCTGGAAGGCATCGAAGTGACCACCGGCAAGGACGTCGCCGGGATGATCATCGAACACCTGGAAAAACACGCCGAACCAGGCCAGACGCGCACCAAGGGCCGCGGATGAGCACGCTGCTCGACGGCCGCCTGGCGCTGATCGCTCCGGCGTCAGCCATCGCCGAAGACGTGCTCGAGGCGACCCTGGCACAGCTCGATGTGCTTGGCATTCGCTATCACCTGGGCCAGCACGTGCGTGCGCGCCACCGCTACCTGGCCGGCACGCCTGAGCAACGTCTGGAAGACCTGCACCAGGCCTTCAGCCTGCCGGACATCAGCGCCGTCTGGTGCCTGCGCGGCGGTTATGGCTGCGCGCAGCTGGTGGAGGCGATCGACTGGTCGCTGCTCCAACAGGCCAGCCCGCGTCCGCTGATCGGCTTTTCCGATCTGTCGATCCTGCTCAGCGCCTTCCAGCAGCATGGGCTGCCCGCCATTCATGGCCCGGTCGCCACGACGCTCGGTCATCAGGCGCTGTCGGCGCCTGGCGGCCAGCGCGAACGCCTGGCCTCGACCCAGGCGCTTTGGGCCTTGCTCAACGGCCAGCACCAGCCGTTGCCGGTGCGCCATATCAGCGGGCCTGCGCATGCCATAGACGGTCGGCTACAGGGCGGCAACCTCACCGCACTGGCCAGCGTCTGCGGCACCGACGCCGAGCTGCGCCTGGTAGAGGATTCGATCCTGATTCTGGAAGACGTCGGTGAACCGTACTACCGCCTGGAGCGCAGCCTCTGGCAACTGCTCAACAGCTTCGCCGGTCAGCGGCCGCGTGCCGTCTGCCTGGGCAGTTTCACCGATTGCCCACGGCGCGGCGTGCATCACAGCCTGGAACAGATCATCGGCGAATACCTGGCCCCGCTGGGCATCCCGCTGTACAGCGAACTCCCCAGCGGCCATGGCGACAGCAACTATCCCTGGCCCTATGGCCGTAAGGCGCGGCTGAGCGGTAGCAGCCTGAGCTGGTAAACCCGGCTCACCCCTGGCGCGCCTGCATCCAGGCCAGAAACTCCGCCTCGGCCATCGGCCGGCCGAACAGATAGCCCTGACCCAGAGCACAGTCCTGCTCGCGCAACAGCGCCAGCTGACTGTCACGCTCGACGCCTTCGGCCACGCACTCAAGCCCCAGGTTGCGGGCGATCATCAGGATGGTCTGCACCAGCATCTGCCCGCTGGCCTCTCCATCGAGGTCGGCGACGAAACTGCGGTCGATCTTCAGGCGATCCAGCGGCAGGCGCTTGAGGTAGGTCAGCGACGAATAACCGGTGCCGAAATCGTCGATGGCGAAACGCACGCCCTGCGCCTTGAGCTGCTGCATGTTGCCAATGCAGCGGTCGACATCCTCCAGCAGCACGCCTTCGGTGATTTCCAGTTCCAGCGCCTGCGCCGGCACCCCGTGACGCCGCAGGCAGTCTTCAACGCGCTCGACGCAGGCGGCATGACGCAGCTCGCGTGGGCTGAGGTTCACCGCCAGCACCAGGTGCGGCCACTGCATCTGCCAGCGTGCCAGCGCCGCGCAGGCCTGCTCCAGCACCCACTGGCCGATGTCCTGAATCAGTCCGGTTTCCTCCGCCAGGGGGATGAATTGATCCGGCCCGATCTCGCCGCGCTCGGGGTGTCGCCAGCGCAGCAGCACCTCGGCGCCGGCGACCGAGTCGTCGGCCAGCCTCAGTTGCGGCTGGAATACCAGTTGCAGTTGCTGTCGCGCGATGGCCTGACGCAGTTCACTCTGCAGTTGCAGGCGCTGGTCGATGGCGGCCTGCATCTCCGGGGCGAAGAAGTGCAGCGCATTGCGCCCGGCGTGCTTGGCCCGGTACATGGCGGTATCGGCCTGCTTGAGAATGTCCGAGGCCTGCTGCAGGCCCATGGGGTGCAGGGCGATGCCGATACTGGCGCTGATCGCCAGTTCGTGACCATCGATCAGGCAACTGCCCTGCAAGCCACGCAGCAACTTCTCGCCCACTGCCGTAGCGTGCTCGGCGACCGCTTGCGGCTCATGCCCGAGGGCTTCGAGCAGTACCACGAATTCGTCGCCGCCCAGACGCGCCAAGGTGTCTTCGGTACGCAGCTCCCGCGCCAGGCGAGTGGTCACCTCGCACAGCAAGGCATCGCCGACCAGATGGCCGAGGCTGTCGTTGACCGTCTTGAAGTGATCCAGATCGATGAACAGCAAGGCGCCCAGGCTGCCCTCGCGATTCTCGCGATCCATCGCATGCTGCAGACGGTCGAGCAGCAGACGGCGGTTGGGCAAGCCGGTGAGTTCATCGCTGTAGGCCAGACGCTCGATCTCACGCTGGTAGCGCTGGCGCTCGGAAATATCGGTGACGCTGGCGCGGATCAGCAACTCCTCGCCCGGCATGCGCACCAGGCGCACTTCGCAGGGCAACTGGCGGCCGGCACTGTCACGGTGGTTCCATTCGAAGACCGGTGCCTCCCCCTTGATGGCGCGGCGCAGGTATTCCTTGCCGGCACGTGACGAGAGGCGGCCATCGGCCTGGCGCATCGGACTGATGTTCTGGATCGAACGGCCTCGCAGCTCCTCGCGCTGATAGCGGAACAGCCTCAGGGCGTTTTCGTTGAACTCGACGATGCCCCCCTCCGGGCTGAACAGCAGGATCGCCTCGGGGGCGTGCTCGACCAGGGTTTGGTAGCGCGCCTCGGCCTCGCGCCGCGCACTGATATCTTCGACCAGCAGCAGGAACAACGTCGGCCGCCCAGCACTGCCGCGCACGACGCTGAGGCTGACGCGGGTGTAGACCACCTGGCCGTCACCACGCAGGAAGCGCTTGTCCATCTCGAAGCCATCGCTGCTACCCAGCAGCACCGGTTCCAGGCGCGCCTTCTCGGCCGCCATGTCGTCCGGGTGCGACAACTGGTGCCAGGTACTGGCCAGCAATTCCTCGCGGCTACGGCCGAGAATGCTGCAGAGCTTCTGGTTGATCTCTTCCCAGGCAAAGGCCTGGGTGGTCAGCGCCATGCCGATCAGCGGCGCCTCGAAGAACAGGCGCAGGCGCTCGTCGCGCTCGCGCAACTGCGACTCGGCACGCTTGCGCTCGCTGATGTCCTGCACCACGCCGTAAAGGCGCACCGGGCTGCCGTCGTCATCACGCTCGACCATACCGCGCAGGCGCACCAGGCGAGCGCCCAGGCGCGCCACCAGACGCACCTCGATATCCAGGTCTTCGAGCCCGTTCTGTGCAGCCTGTAACGTCTGCATGATCAGTGCCTGGCTGGGCGTGTCGTAATAATCGAGCACCTGCTCAAGCGTTGGCGGCCCCTGATGGATATCGCGCTCGACGATGCGATAGCAGCCATCGCTCCAGAACATGCTGTAGTCGCTGACCTCCAGCACCCAGCCGCCCAGGTTGGCGATGTCTTCGGTCTGGCTGAACAAGTGGCTCTGGCGCAGCATTTGCGCGCGCTGCCGCTCGACCTGTGCAGCCAGCTCCTCGCGCTCGCTGACATCGTGCTGCAAGCCGACGAAGTGGCTGATGCCCCGCTCATCGCGCATCGGCGCCAGCACCACTTCGTTCCAGAAACGGCTGCCGTCCTTGCGTACGTTACGCACCACGGCCTGCGCCGCCCGCCCCTCGCGCAGGGCGCTGCGCAGCTTCTGCAGGCCATGGTGATTGGCCTCGTCATTGGCCAGGAACAGGCAATCACGCCCCAGGGTCTCCGCCACCGAATAGCCCGTGATCTGGGTAAAGGCGGGGTTGCAGTAGACCAAGGGCATGTCGCCCTGCCGTGCATCGGCAATGGTCACACCCAGTGGGCTAGCCTCCATCGCCAGGTTGGCGCGCGCCAACTGCTGCTGCATCTGCGCACTGAGCGCCAGGGTTTGACGCAGGTCGCTCAGCGC
Source organism: Pseudomonas berkeleyensis (assembly GCF_014109765.1). Classification (NCBI taxonomy): domain Bacteria; kingdom Pseudomonadati; phylum Pseudomonadota; class Gammaproteobacteria; order Pseudomonadales; family Pseudomonadaceae; genus Pseudomonas; species Pseudomonas berkeleyensis. Next base: position 447,780 of record NZ_CP059139.1, on the reverse strand, counting down.
CCGCCCAACCAGCAAGGCAGCGCCCATCAGCAACAGCACGGCGAGCTGCAGGTGATTGCGCTGCAAATCCAGATCGCCCTGGCTCAGACCGGTGCGCAGCAGCGGCAACAACAAGGTGGCGCAATAACCCAGCATCACGCCGTACAAGGCGCCGGCGAAGGCATGTCGCAGCGCCAGCACCAGCATGCTGACACCCAGCAACGGCAGGGCGAGCAGCGACGGCAGGCTGCCGAGCAGCAACATCAGAAACAGGAAAGCGCCCACGGCGAACAACCAGCCGGACAACGAACGACTGACAATCAGTGTCGGCGCCGAACTCTCAGCTCGCGCCTGCAACCAGCCACGTGCTCGCAGCAATGGGGTGGCGAATGCCAGCAGCGGTGCACTCAGCGCGAGCAGATTGATGCCGTCGGTCAACCAGACCGACAAGCTGGCCTGTGCCCACTGCTCAGCGCTCTGAAAACCGGTCAGCCACAGATTGCTCTGTAGACCGAGCGTTACCAGAGTCATCGGCACCAGTACACCGAAGGCGAGAAAGCGCAGCAGATCGGCCAGCCGCCCCAGCGCTGGATCGAAATCTGCGCGCCGCAATAACCACCAGCCCAGGGCAACGGAAGCCGTCTCGGGCAAGGCATACAGCGGCGCCCACTGCCAGGGCAGGCCCCACAACGGCACGCTGAACAAGGCATTGAGATAAAGCGCTGGCAGCACCCGCGGGCCCCACCACAGACACAGCGCCAGGCCGAGCACCAATGGCAGGTAGCACAGCGCTACCCCGTCATTCAGGCGGGTGGTCAGAGAAATCCAGGTGCCCAGATGGAAAAGAGGCAGCGGCAGCCACCATGTCCACGTGGGTAAGCGATTGGGCAACGCGGCGGACATGCAGGCCTCGAATGGATGCGCTGGCAAAGCATAGCCTAGCGCCAGAGCCCTTGGCAGCATATTGCCAGCACACAGAGAGACCGACTGGACGGCCGGTGCTCAGCCCGCTACACCGCGTCGCGTGGCAACAGCAGGCCCAGAGGCAGCCTTACTCTCGCTTCGAGTCCGCCGCCGCTGCGGTTGCGCAGCTCCACACTACCGCCATGCAGCGCAGCGATGCGCTTGACGATGGCCAGGCCCAGGCCGGTACCACGTCCACCGCGGGCACGGTCGCCCCGGATGAAGGGGTTGAAGATGCTGTCCAGCTCGCCCGGATCGATACCGGCGCCGCGATCCAGCACGCTGAGCACCACATAGGGGGCGGCATGATCGCCGGCCAGGCTGGCGACCACCTCGACGGCATCGCCGCCACCATGGTTCAGGGCGTTCTCCACCAAGTTGGTGAGCAGGCGCTTGATCGACACCCGACGCAGCGGGAAGGACGGAATCGGCTCCAGGCACAGGCGCACGCGCTCCTCGCCCTGGTTGTAGGGCGCCAGTGTCTCGCGCACCAGCTCGCAGAAGTCAGCCTCTTCCACCGGCTCACCACGGCCGTCGCGGATGAAGGCGAGGAACTGGTCGAGGATGGCGTCCATATCCTCGATGTCGCGCACCATGTCATCGGTCAGTTCGGTGTCGTTCTCCATGAACTCCAGCGCCAGGCGCAGACGCGTCAGCGGTGTGCGCAGGTCATGAGAAACCCCGGCGAGCATCAGCTCGCGCTCGCGGGCGGCCTGCTCGACATCTTCGGCCATCTGGTTGAAGGCGCGGTACACCTCGGTCATCTCGCTCGGCGTATCGCCGACCGGCAGACGTACGCTGCGGCCCTGGCCGAGCTGGCGGGCGGCATAGACCAGGCGCTTGAGCGGGGCGTTGAGCTGACGCACGAAGATCCAGGCCGCCGCAGTGGACAGCAAGCCGATACCGAGGAACCAGCCAAGCACACTCCAGATACGCTGACCGCGCAACGGGTGGGGATACATCGGCACCCGCACCCAGCCATCACCCAGACTCGGCGCATGCACCCAGAGTGCCGGTGGCGAGGTGGCGCGCACTCGCGTCTCGGTGTCAGGGCCCAGCTCGGTCTGCATCTGCCGCTGGAAGATCTCGCTGTAGGGCCAGTGCTGCTCGCTGGTCGGCACCTTGTCACGTGGAATGCGCTTGAGTCCGGCAGCCTCGGCAATATGATCCCGATCCTCGGGACTGGCCGCCCAGTAGGCGCGCAACGTCAGGGCAGCGCCATGGCTGTACTGACGGTCGACCAGCACGTCTTCGTTCATCATCAGGTACACCAGGGTCAGCGCCTTGGAGAACAGGACGACGATCAGCACCAGCCAGAGGGTGCGGGCGAAGAAACTTTGCGGGAACCAGTAAGGGGTTTTCATCGGTACTCGGAAGACTTGGGGCAGGTCGCACGGCAACCCGCCAGGTGACGTTCCAGCAAACGACCAGGCGGATGAAGCGACTTCATCCGCCCCGCGCGGTTACTTGTTGCCGTCGGGAACGAACACGTAGCCCACGCCCCAGACGGTCTGGATATAGCGGGGTTTGGATGGGTCGGGTTCGATCAGGCGACGCAGGCGGCTGATCTGCACGTCGATGGAGCGCTCCAGCGCGTCCCACTCACGGCCACGGGCCAGGTTCATCAATTTGTCGCGGGTCAGCGGTTCGCGCGCGTGCTGCACCAGCGCCTTGAGCACGGCGAACTCACCCGTGGTGAGCATGTGCACTTCCTCGCCTTTCTTCAGCTCGCGCGTGGCCAGCGACAGCTCGTACTCACCAAAGCTGACGCTTTCGTCCTCGCTGCCCGGCGCGCCCGGCACCACTGGCGCCTGACGGCGCAGCACGGCCTTGATCCGCGCCAGCAGTTCACGTGGGTTGAACGGTTTGGCCAGGTAGTCGTCGGCGCCCAGCTCCAGGCCCTGAATCCGGCTGGATTCATCGCCCTTGGCGGTGAGCATGATGATCGGCATCTGATTGCCCGCCTCACGCAGGCGGCGGCAGGCGGAAAGGCCATCCTCGCCCGGCAGCATCAGATCCAGCACCACCAGGTTGAACAGCTCGCGCGCCAGCAGGCGATCCATCTGTTCGACGTTTTCCACCGCGCGCACCCGGTAGCCCTGTTCGTCGAAGAAGCGCTCGAGCAGGCGGCGCAGGCGGGCGTCGTCATCGACGATGAGGATCTTCTCGCCTTCGGCGGTAGTGCTGGACTGGGTCATGGCGTCTCCTTGGGCAGACCGTCGCAGGACGGCAAGTGGCGGCATTATCACTCAGGCGCCGGGGTGGGCGCTTCAGCCATTGTTAGCAGATTTTTCCCCGAATGGTTCCCAGCGCAGGTCAGCACGGTGTTTATAATGCGCCGCTTTCGCGTCTGGCCTGCTGCATATGCGGCCATTTTGTCGTTCCAGTGTGGGTAGCTTTTTATGGACAGCATCAATAACCGCATCGCCATCGAGCTGGGCGTGCGCCCGCAGCAGGTCGCCGCCGCCGTGGCTCTGCTCGACGAAGGTTCCACCGTGCCCTTCATCGCCCGTTACCGTAAAGAAGTGACCGGCAGCCTCGACGACACCCAGCTGCGCCACCTGGAAGAGCGCCTGCGCTACCTGCGCGAGCTGGACGAACGCCGCGTGGCGATCCTCGCCAGCATCGAGGAACAGGGCAAGCTGACCCCGGAACTCAAGCGCGAGATCAACCTCGCCGACACCAAGACGCGCCTCGAAGATTTGTATTTGCCGTACAAGCAGAAGCGCCGCACCAAGGGCCAGATCGCCCTGGAAGCCGGCCTCGGCGAGCTGGCCGATGCGCTGTTCAACGATCCGAGCCTGACGCCCGAGCAGGAAGCCGAGCGCTTCATCGACGCCGAAAAGGGCTTCGCCGATGTCAAGGCCGTGCTCGAAGGCGCCAAGTACATCCTCATGGAGCGCTTCGCCGAAGACGCCGCGCTGCTCGACAAGCTGCGCAGCTTCCTCAAGGACAACGCCACCCTCAGCGCCCGCCTGGTGCCGGGCAAGGAAAACGAAGGCGCCAAGTTCAGCGATTACTTCGAGCATGACGAAGCACTCAAGGGCGTGCCGTCGCACCGTGCACTGGCGATCTTCCGCGGGCGCAACGAAGGCATTCTCAGCTCCAGCCTGAAGGTTGGCGAAGAGCTGCCGGGCGCATTGCATCCGTGCGAACTGATGATCGGCGAGCGCTTCGGCATCAGCCAGAACAACCGCCCGGCGGACAAATGGCTGGCCGAGGTGGTGCGCTGGACCTGGAAGGTCAAGCTGTACAACCACCTGGAAACCGACCTGCTCGGCGAGCTGCGCGAGAAGGCCGAGGACGAAGCCATCAGCGTCTTCGCCCGCAACCTGCATGACCTGCTGCTGGCCGCACCGGCCGGCCCGCGCGCGACCCTGGCACTCGATCCGGGCCTGCGCACCGGCTGCAAGGTGGCGGTGGTCGATGCCACCGGCAAGGTGCTGGAAACCGCCACCGTCTACCCGCACGCGCCGCGCAACGACTGGGACGGCACCCTGGCGATCCTCGCCAAACTGTGCGCCAAGCATGGCGTCGACCTGATCTCCATCGGCAACGGCACTGCCAGCCGCGAAACCGACAAGCTGGCCGCCGAGCTGATCAAGAAAGTGCCGGGCCTGAAGCTGACCAAGGTGATGGTCTCCGAGGCTGGTGCCTCGGTGTATTCGGCCTCGGAACTGGCTGCCCGCGAATTCCCCGATCTCGACGTGTCGCTGCGCGGCGCCGTCTCCATCGCCCGCCGCCTGCAAGACCCGCTGGCCGAGCTGGTGAAGATCGACCCGAAATCCATTGGCGTCGGCCAGTACCAGCACGACGTGTCGCAGCTCAAGCTGGCGCGCAGCCTGGACGCTGTGGTCGAGGACTGCGTGAACGCCGTCGGCGTGGACGTTAACACCGCCTCAGCCGCCCTGCTGGCACGCATCTCCGGCCTCAATGCAACCCTGGCGCAGAATATCGTCAGCTATCGCGATGCCAACGGCGCCTTCGCCTCGCGCGCCGACCTGAAGAAAGTACCGCGTCTGGGCGAGAAGACCTTCGAGCAGGCCGCCGGCTTCCTCCGCGTGATGAACGGCGACAACCCGCTGGACGCCTCGGCTGTGCACCCGGAAACCTACCCGCTGGTGGAGCGCATCGCCCAGGACACCAGCCGCGATATCCGCTCGCTGATCGGCGACTCGGGATTCCTCAAGCGCCTCGACCCGGCCAAGTTCACCGATGAACGCTTCGGCCTGGTCACCGTCGGCGACATCCTCAAGGAACTGGACAAGCCTGGCCGCGACCCACGTCCGGAGTTCAAGACCGCCGAGTTCCAGGAAGGCGTGGAAACCCTCAAGGATCTCGAACTGGGCATGGTGCTCGAAGGCGTGGTGACCAACGTCACCAACTTCGGCGCCTTCGTCGACATCGGCGTCCACCAGGACGGCCTGGTGCACATCAGTGCGTTGTCGGAGAAGTTCATCAAGGATCCACACGAAGCGGTCAAGGCCGGCGACGTGGTCAAGGTCAAGGTGATGGAAGTGGACATCCCGCGTAATCGCATCGCCCTGTCCATGCGCATGGGCGACACCCCCGGCGAGAAGGTCGACGGGCCGCGTGGCGGACAATCGCGCGGTGGCAACCGTGGCGGCAACGCCCCGCGTAGCGAGCGTCATTCCAGCCAGGACAAACCGGCACCTGCCACCGGCGGCATGGCCGCCCTGTTCGCCAACGCCAAGCAGTTGAAGAAATGAGCACGACCGACAACGTGGGCGCCAGCAGCGCCTTTTCCCGCCTGCTCGGCCTGGAGATTCTCCAGGTCGGCGGCGGCGAGGCGCGCGTGCGCCTGACCCTCACCGACGAGCTGCGCAACCTGCACGGCAAGCTGCACGGCGGCGCACTGTTCTCGCTGATCGACACCGCCATGGGTCAGGCCAGCCATAGCCTGGGCGATGGCGGCCCGAGCAGCGTGACCCTGGAGTGCAAGATCAACTACATCCGCCCGGTGTCAGAGGGCAGCGTGCTGTGCCACGCCAAGGTGCTGCACGCCGGGCGCCGCACCCAGGTGGTCGAGGCCGAAGTGCTGCAGGGCGACAAGCTGGTCGCCAAGGCACAAGGCACCTTCGCCTGCGTGTAATAAACGCCGGACTAGCTGATCTAATCTGGGCAACCGTTCGCCCCCTTGCAGAGTGCGGGGGCGATCCCCATATTGTGGCGACTGCCCAGTTAGGAATTGCATCTTGAGCGATATTCTCTCCCGCCGCCTGGCCCTGCTCGGCGAGCCGGCTCACCTGTCCCTGCTGGGCGAGTGCCTGCATGGTATCGAGCGCGAATGCCTGCGCGTCGATCGCGACGGTCAACTGGCGCTGACCCCGCATCCACAGGCTCTGGGCTCGGCGCTGACCCACACGCGGATCACCACCGATTACTCCGAGTCACTGCTGGAGTTCATCACCGGCACGGCTACCGACCCAGCCGCGACGCTGGGCGAGCTGGAGAACATCCACCGTTTCGCCTACGAGAAACTGGCTGACGAACTGCTGTGGAGCCCCTCCATGCCCTGCGCGCTGCCGGACGAGGAGACGATTCCCATCGCGCGCTACGGCAGCTCCAATATCGGCCGCCTCAAGTACGTGTACCGCAAGGGCCTGGCACTGCGTTACGGCAAGACCATGCAGTGCATCGCCGGCATCCACTACAACTTCTCCCTGCCTGAGGCGCTGTGGCAGCTGCAGCAGCAGGCCGAAGGCGACACGCTGAGCGCGCGCGACTACCAGTCGGCGCGTTATATCGCGCTGATCCGCAATTTCCGCCGTTACAGCTGGCTGCTGATGTACCTGTTCGGCGCATCGCCAGCGCTGGACAAGGGCTTCATGCGTGATCGGCCGCACCAGTTGCAGGAGCTGGAGGCCAGCACCCTGTATCTGCCGTATGCCACCAGCCTGCGCATGAGCGACCTGGGCTACCAGAGCAGCGCGCAGTCCGGTTTGACACCCTGCTACAACGACCTGGCCAGCTACACCGACAGCCTGCGCCTGGCCGTGGCCACGCCCTACCCGGCCTATGTCGAAGCCGGCACCAAGCGTGGCGACGAGTGGCTGCAACTGAATACCAACATCCTGCAGATCGAGAACGAGTACTACTCGAGCATCCGTCCGAAACGGGTCACCTACAGCGGCGAACGGCCGATCCAGGCGCTGATGAGCCGTGGCGTGCAGTACGTGGAAGTACGTTGCCTGGACATCAACCCCTTCCTGCCGCTGGGCATCGACCTGGCCCAGGCGCGCTTCATCGACGCGTTCCTGCTGTTCTGCGCACTGGAGGACAGCCCGCTGCTGGGCAACGGCGAATGCAGCAGCTGCACCAGCAACTTCCTCAAGGTGGTCAAGGAAGGGCGCCGTCCCGGCCTGCATCTGCAGAAGGGCGCCCAGCAGGTGGAACTCAAGGTCTGGGCCAGCGAACTGCTCGAACGCATCCTGCCGCTGGCCGAACTGCTCGACCGCAGCCAGAACAGCAGTGCGCATGTCGAGGCATTGGCACAGCAGCAGGCCAAGGTCGCGGATGTGGAGATGACGCCCTCGGCCCAGGTGCTGGCGATTCTGCGTCAGGGCAAGAGCTTCACCGAATTCTCCCTGCAGCAGAGCCTGCTGCATGCCGAGTACTTCCGCGCCCAGCCGCTCAGTGCCGAGCTGCAACAAAGCTTCGAGCAGGCCGCGCACGCCTCACTGGCCGAGCAGGCGGAACTGGAAGCACAGCCCAAGGGCGATTTCGACGCCTTCGTCGCCGCCTATCAGGCGAGCATTCTGGCTTTGGCCGTGTAGAGGTGTCGCGGGGCCATCTGGATTGTGCGCCGCAATACTCGGGATACATGCGGTGCGCACGGCGCACCCTACGGGCCGGGGTTTCGCACTCATAATCCAGGGGGTCGAAAAGCGCCGACTGCGTCACAAAGCCAACCAGCGGAGCAAAAGCCAGGATGGGCGGCCATGCCGCCTGTAGCTCATCCAGCTAGCATTGCCGGATAAAGGACGATAGACGAGCAGCGCCCATGGCCGACGACGCCACGCCGCAATGGAGCCTGGAGAGCCTGACCAAGGCCTACCAGCAAGGCTATATGGCCGGCCTCACGGGCCAGCCCAGAACCCGCCAGCCCTACCCTGACGAAATCCCGGCCGCCGCTTGGGAGGCGGGCTGGGATGACGGTTTCGAACAGATGCGCCTGCAGCAGCACAGCGCCTGAATCGTTGAACACACCGTGACAGGGGCTTTAGCCGCGACGGACTAGCCTCTGAAAGGCGCATTCGGCTATGGCTCCCTGCATCACGTAGGAGCGGCTTCAGCCGCGAAGCTCGCGGATAAATCCGCTCCTACAGCTCCGGCCTGCTCTCGCCCCCCCCTACAACGCCTTTTCGAACACCTTCGAATTGCGCTGGTAGTTGTACAGCGACGCCCGTGCGGTCGGCATGCGCTCGACACTGCTCGCCTCGAACCCCCGCTCCTGAAACCAGTGCGCTGTACGCGTGGTAAGCACGAACAGCGTCTTGATTCCCTGCGCCCGCGCCCTGGCTTCGATACGTTCGAGTAGTTCGTCGCCGCGGCCGCCGTGGCGATAGTCGGGATTGACCGCCAGGCACGCCAGCTCGCCACAGTCGGAATCGGCGATGGGATACAGCGCCGCACAGGCGATGATCAGCCCCTCGCGCTCGACGATGCTGAACTGCTCGATCTCACGCTCCAGCACCTCGCGCGAACGACGCACCAGGATGCCCTGCTCTTCCAGCGGGCTGATCAGCTCGATCAACCCACCAACATCCTCGATGGTTGCCTCACGCAACGACTCGAACTGCTCCTGCGCCACCAGGGTGCCGTTGCCGGTACGGGTGAACAGCTCGCTGAGCAACGCGCCATCGGTGGCATAGCTGACGATATGGCTGCGCTTCACGCCGCCACGGCAAGCCTGCGCGGCCGCATCGAGCAGTTCGCCCTGATAGTTGCTGCCCAGACGCGCCAGATGCGCCGGCACCTGTTGTGGACGCAGCTCGCGCACCAGCTTGCCGTTGTCGTCGAGCAGGCCATCCTCGGCGCCGAACAGCAGCAGCTTGTCCGCCCCCAGGTCGATGGCGGCGCGAGTGGCGACGTCCTCGCAGGCCAGGTTGAAGATCTCCCCGGTGGGCGAATAACCCAATGGCGACAACAGCACGATGCTGCGCTCGTCGAGCTGACGATTGATGCCCTTGCGGTCGATGCGCCGCACTTCGCCGGTGTGGTGATAGTCGACCCCGTCGAGCACGCCGATCGGCCGCGCCGTGACGAAGTTGCCGCTGGTCAGGCGCAGGCGCGAGCCCTGCATCGGCGAGGCGGCCATGTCCATCGATAGGCGCGCCTCGATGGCGATGCGCAGCTGGCCAACCGCGTCGATCACGCATTCCAGGGTCGGCGCGTCGGTGATGCGCAGGTCGCGGTGATAATGCGGGGTCAGGCCACGGGCGGCGAGGCGTGCCTCGATCTGCGGGCGCGAGCCATGCACCAGCACCAGACGCACGCCAAGGCTGTGCAGCAGTACCAGGTCATGGACGATATTGGCGAAATTCGGATGGGCAACGCCCTCGCCCGGCAGCATGACCACGAAGGTGCAGTCGCGATGGGCGTTGATGTAGGGCGAAGCGTGGCGTAACCAAGTGACGTAGTCGTGCATGAGCAATCCATTAGCGTCGAGACGGTGGGCGGATGCGATCCGCCGTGTTCGGTTGGAGAGTCTGTCTCATCGTCGCTGCACGTCTTCACTCCGGGTCAGGCAATAGTGTTGGATCAGTTGCCGCAGTATGACCACGGTCGGCTCGATACGGGCGAGCTCCAGGTACTCGCCGGGCTGGTGAGCACAGTCGATGTCGCCGGGGCCCAGCACCAGGGTTTCGCAACCAAGCTGCTGAAGATAAGGCGCTTCGGTGCCGAACGCCACCGCCTGCGCGGTATGTCCGGTCAGACGCTCGGCCAGACGCACCAGTTCCGCATCGGCCTTCTGCTCGAAGGGCGGCACGGCCGGGAACAGCGGGCCGTAATCAATACGCACCTGGTGCTTGAGCGCCAGCGGCTGCAGCTTGCCGCGAATGGCTTCACGCAGCAGCTCCGGATCCATGCCCGGCAGCGGACGCAGGTCGAACTCCAGCGCACACTGGCCACAGATACGGTTGGGGTTGTCGCCACCATGGATGCAGCCAAGGTTGAGGGTCGGCTGCGGCACGCTGAACTGTGGGTTATTGAACTCGCGTTGCCACTGCGCGCGTAGGCCACGCAGCTCGCCCATCACATCCTGCATGGCCTCCAGAGCGCTATGACCGAGCGCTGGATCGGAGGAGTGGCCACTCTGACCGAGAATGTCGATGCGCTCCATCATCACGCCCTTGTGCAGACGGATCGGCTTGAGACCGGTCGGCTCGCCGATCACCGCGGCGCGGCCGAGCGGACGGCCGGCATCAGCCAGGGCACGCGCGCCCGCCATCGAGCTTTCTTCATCGCAGGTGGCGAGGATCAGCAACGGCTGCTGGAAGGGCTGATCGAGCAGCGGCAACACGGCTTCGATCACCAGCGCGAAGAACCCCTTCATGTCGCACACACCCAACCCGACCCAGCGATCCCCCTGCTCGCTCAAACACAACGGATCGCTGCGCCACAGCGACTCGTCGTAAGGCACGGTATCGCTGTGCCCGGCCAGCACCAGACCACCCGGCCCTGTGCCACGGCTGGCCAGCAGGTTGAACTTGCCGGGGCTGATCTGCTGAATCTCGCAGGTGAAGCCCAGCTCACCCAGCCAGGTGGCAAGCAAATCGATCACGGCGCGATTGGACATATCCAGCGAGGGCTGAGTACAGCTGACCGAAGGTGCGGCGATCAGCGCCGAGAATTGCTCGCGTAGGGAAGGTAATGGCATGGCTCGGCTCTCTCGGTGCGGCGGCCCATCATAACAACAAGATTTCGCAGGGCGAGCCCCAGAACGACGAAGCCCGGCATAAGCCGGGCTCCATCAGAGAACGATGCCGCTTCAGAGGAAGATCAACATCATGATCTCGAAGTAGATGATCGCCAGCACGGCACCGACCGGCAGGGTGATCACCCAGGAGGTGAAGATCTTGCCCACCACCGACAGGTTCAGCGCGCCAATACCACGCGCCAGGCCGATACCCAGCACCGCGCCAACCAGCGTGTGCGTGGTGGAGATCGGCAGGCCGATACCGGAAGCCGCGACCACGGTGCCGGCGGTGGCCAGCTCGGCAGCGAAACCACGGCTCGGGGTCAGCTCGGTGATGCCCTTGCCGATGGTGGCGATCACCTTCCAGCCGTAAGTGGCCAGACCGACCACGATACCGACGGCGCCCAGCAACAGCACCCAGCCCGGCACCGACGACTTGCCGCCGACGACCATGTCGCCACCAGCCTCGATCACACCAACCACTGCGGCCAGCGGGCCGACGGCGTTGGACACGTCGCTGGCACCGTGGGCGAAGGCCATGGCACAGGCGGTGAAGATCATCAGTACCGCAAAGACCTTCTCCACGCTGGCAAAGTGGAAGCTCTTGTCCGCTTCGGCGTCGACCTTGATGCGCGTCAGCAGGGCGATACCGATACCGGCGACGATGAAGCCGACCAGGCAGGAGAGCATCAAGGCATCCATGGTGGTGAAATGCAGGCCGACATGCTTGAGGCCCTTGGTGAAGGTCATCAGCGCCAGCATGAAGCCGGTCAGGAACATGTACACCGGCACCCAACGCTTGGCGTTGCGGAACGGATCCTCGGTGTCCATGATCAGCCACTGCACGCTCTTGAACAGACCGAAGGCGATCAGACCTGCGAGGAAGGGCGTCACTACCCAGCTGGAAACGATCGGCACCAGACCGCCCCAGTTGACCGCATCCATCGATACGCCAACGGAGGCGAAGCCGATCAGGGCGCCGACGATGGAGTGCGTGGTGGATACCGGCCAGCCACGCAGCGAGGCGATGAGCAGCCAGGTACCGGCGGACAGCAGCGCCGACATCATGCCCAGCACGAACAGATCAGGCGGGATAGCCGTGCTGTCGACGATGCCGTTCTTGATGGTTTCGGTGACCTGGCCGCCGGCCAGGTAAGCACCGCAGAACTCGAACACCATGGCGATCAGAATCGCCTGCTTGATGGTCAGCGCCTTGGAGCCGACCGAAGTGCCCATGGCGTTGGATACATCGTTGGCGCCCACGCCCCATGCCATGAAAAAACCAAAGCAGCAGGCGAGCACGAGGAGTACGAAGCCGTATTCCGCGACAAGAGTCATAAAAGATTACCTGTGGATTCCTGAATGGCAGCTGGCGGCTAGCGCGCCAGCAGTTGTTCCAGTCGGTTGCCGACACGCTCGGCACGGTCGGCGACGTCGCCAACCCAGTCGATGATCCGGTAGAGGAACATCACATCAACGGCGGGTAATTCCTTTTCCAGCTTGAACAAGGTGCGGCGCACCTCGATCTGCTGACGGTCGGTATCGTGCTCGATCTCCTCGAGCTCTTCGACCATGTGCTGTACCAGGGTGGCTTCACGACCACCGAAACCGGTTTCCAGCAACTCGTCCAATTCGTTCATTGCCTTCAGCGCCTGGGCGCTGGCGTCCACGCAACGCTGCACATACGCCAGCATCAGCGGTTGCAGAGCAGTTGGAATGGCCATCTGACGGCCGAGCATCAGGCCGGCGATGTCCTTGGCACGGTTGGCCACCTTGTCCTGCACGCTGAGCAGTTCCAGCAGGTCTGAGCGCGGTACCGGCAGGAACAGGCTCTTGGGCAGGTGCATGCGCACGCTTTTCTTGAGCTTGTCGGCTTCGCGCTCCAGGCGCACCATTTCCTGCTGCACCTGCTCGACACGAACCCAGTCTTCGGCCATCACCGCCTCGAAGAACGGCACCAGATTGGCCGCGCATTCGTGCGCCTTGGTGATGTGCTGTTGCATGGGGCCGATGGGAGAACGGCCGAACAGACTGACGAAGGGATTGGTAGGCATAGGGTTGCCCCTGGTTGAAAAGAGGCGGCAAGTATACGGGCCGTCCCCAGCGCCTGCCAGCGCATGTCATCAGTTCGTCACATTTCTGTACGTCCGACGCTGCGACCTGACAGCGCACGCCCTTTGCACTACCCTTGTGCGCCCGGAGCCTCGCCCGCCGAACTCCGCCTTCCACCGCTGCTGCGAGCCCGTCATCGCGATGAACAAAGAAACCGAAATCAAACTGCGCGCCAGCCGCGCCACTCTGGCTGCGCTGCGTGAGCACCCGCTGCTGAAGAAACGCAACAAGAGCGGCTGGCAGCGCGTGGAACTGTTCAACCAGTACTACGACACGCCGGATCGCGAGCTGGCTGGCGCCAAGGTCGCCCTACGCATCCGCCGTGATGGCGAGCAGCTCATCCAGACGCTCAAGAGCCGTGGCCAGAGTGTGGCCGGCCTGTCCGAGCGCAACGAGTGGGACTGGTACCTGAGCAAGGCCAAGCTCGACCTGAAGAAGCTCGACGACAGTTGCTGGCCAGCGAGCCTCGCCGAGCTGGACAAGAAAACCCTGCAACCGCTGTTCACCACCGATTTCGTCCGCGAGAAAGCCGAGATCGCCTGGGGCCGCGGCAAGGCCAAGGTGGTCATCGAGGCTGCGCTGGATCTTGGCAAGGTAGTCGCTGGCGAGGGCGAAGAAGAAATCTGTGAGCTGGAGCTGGAACTGCGCCAAGGCGAACCCGCCGCCCTGCTGGAGCTGGCCTGCGAACTGGCCGCCGAGCTGCCGCTGATGCCCTGCGATATCAGCAAGGCCGAACGCGGCTATCGACTGTTCGACTCCGGCAGCTACAGCCTGAGCCTGGCCGCACCGACAGTGCAGGCCGAACAGGTGCTGGACGATGCCTTCGCCATCCTTGCCTGGCACCTGCTGGGCAGCAGCCAGCGCCTGGCTGAGCAGTATCGCTGGAGCGGTCACTGGAGCCTGCTGCAGGACTGGTTGCAGCAACTGATCGACCTGCGCGCCCTGCTCGCCAGCCTTGGCCAGGCCGCTCCTCGCGCCAGCTCGCGGGAGTTGCGTGAAGGGCTCGACGCCCTGCTCGGCGACTGGCGCCCGCGCCTGGCCGCGGGCCAGACCGACGAAAGCATGCGACGCAACGCCCCGGCGCTGTTCGCTGCCGAGCTGGATGGCTGCCGCTGGGGCCTGTTGTCACTGCAACTGTCGCGCTGGTTGCTGCAACGTGGCTGGACGCTGGATCGCAACAACCGTGGCAATCGCCAGGGCAACGCGCCGCTGGGCAACTGGCTGCCAACGCTGCTAAGCGAAGAAGGCGCGGCGTTGCAACTGCGCCGCTATCAGCAGCAGCCGGAGGATCTCGCCGAGCAACTGCCGCGCCTGGAGCGCCTGCTGGTGTGGCTGCGTCTGGCGCGTGGCGTACTGGAAGTGCCCGAGGTCGACCGCCTGTATGGCGAGCTGAACAAGCTGAACCTTCTCGCTCAGCAGCCGCTGGACGATGAGCAGCGCCAGCTGCGGACTACTCAGGCGCAGATCGTCAGCAGCCTGAAGGCCTGGAAAGCGCTGGTGTAAACCGCTAAGCAGGCGCTAGCCGAGCGCCTGCGAACACGTTGGTGCGCACGCCGCACCCTACCATCAGTAACACCATGAAAAACGGGCCCCGCAGGGCCCGTTTTCGTTTCAGCATTTCGTCACTCAGTTGGCGCTGGGACTGGTGCTGGAAGGGTTGGTGGTCTCGTCCATGGCCTGCTGCAACGCTTTCTTGCGTTTCTCTTCGGCGCGATGGGCGAAGAACCAGGCCAGGAAGGTGGCGAACGACACCACCAGCAGGATCAGGCTGGCCACGGCGTTGATCTCCGGCTTAACCCCCAGGCGCACGGCGGAGAAGATCTCCATCGGCAACGTGGTGGAGCCGGGACCGGACACGAAGCTGGCCAGCACCAGGTCGTCCAACGACAGGGCGAAGGACATCATCGCCCCCGCAGCCAGCGATGGCGCGATCATCGGCACGGTGATCAGGAAGAACACCTTCCACGGCCGCGCACCGAGATCCATGGCCGCCTCTTCGATGGACATGTCCAGCTCACGCAGGCGCGACGACACCACCACCGCCACGTAGGCCGAGCAGAAGGTGGTGTGGGCGATCCAGATGGTGGTCATGCCGCGCTGCGCCGGCCAGCCGATCAGCTGTGCCATCAACACGAACAGCAGCAGCAGCGACAGACCGGTGATCACCTCGGGCATTACCAGCGGCGCGGTGACCAGGCCACCGAACAGCGTGCGCCCTTTGAAGTGGGTGATACGGGTCAGCACGAAGGCCGCCAGAGTACCCAGTGCAGTCGCTGCGATGGCGGTGTACAGGGCGATCTCCAGCGAACGCATCACCGCGTTCATCAGCTGGGTGTTGTCCAGCAGGCCGACGTACCACTTCACCGACCAGCCGCCCCATACCGTCACCAGGCGCGAGGCGTTGAACGAGTAGATGACCAGGATGACCATCGGCAGGTAGATGAACAGCAACCCTGCCCACAGCATGATGTTGGAGAAGCTCCAGCGTTTCATGGGCGGCCCTCCAGCTCTTTGGCTCCGCTTCTGGTTGGAAAGCCGGTTGAAGAGAATGATGGGCTCATTGTGATTGAACGGATCATGGTCGCCCCTCCAGCTCTTTGGCCTGGTTACGGTTAAAGAGAATGATGGGCACAATCAGGATCGCCAGCATGACTACCGCCAGGGCGGACGCCACCGGCCAGTCGCGGTTGTTGAAGAACTCCTGCCACAGCACCTTGCCAATCATCAGGGTCTCCGGCCCGCCGAGCAGTTCAGGGATGACGAACTCACCCACCACCGGGATGAACACCAGCATGCAGCCGGCGATGATGCCGTTCTTGGAAAGCGGCACGGTGATCTTCCAGAAGCTGTTGAAGTTGCTCGAACCGAGGTCGGAAGCTGCTTCCAGCAGGCTCAGATCATGCTTCACCAGGTTGGCGTAGAGCGGCAGGATCATGAATGGCAGGTAGGAGTAGACGATACCGATATACACCGCGGTGTTGGTGTTGAGGATCTGCAGCGGCGAGTCGATCAGGCCGATGCCCATCAGCAGGCTGTTGAGCAGGCCGTTGTTGCCGAGGATGCCCATCCAGGCGTAGACGCGGATCAGGATCGCGGTCCAGGTCGGCATCATGATCAGCAGCAGCAGGACGGTCTGCTTTTCCTTCGGCGCACGGGCGATGGCGTAGGCCATCGGGTAGCCGATCACCAGGCACAGCAAGGTGCTGAGCGTGGCGATCTGCAACGAGCCCAGGTAGGCCGACAAATACAGCGCATCTTCAGTGAGGAAGATGTAGTTGCCCAGGTTCAGCAGAATGGTCAGCTTGTTGTCCGCCCATTCGTAGATTTCCGTGTAGGGCGGAATGGCTACGTCGGCCTCGGCGAAGCTGATCTTCAGCACGATGACGAACGGCAGCAGGAAGAACAGAAACAGCCAGAGGAACGGTATGCCGATCACGGCATGCCGGCCACTCGGCAGGTAGCGCGAGAGTTTGGCCAGTTTCATGATTGCAGTACCACGCCGCTGTCGTCTTCCCAGTACACCACGACCGGATCGTCCCAGGTCGGACGCTTGCCGCGACGCTCGGCGTTGGCGATGAAGCACTGCACGATCTGCCCCGACGTGAGCTTGACGTGGTACACCGAGTGCCCGCCCAGGTAGGCGATATCGTGGACGTGGCCATTGCTCCAGTTGTACTCGGGATGCTCATGGTCGGCCGGCAAGGCGGTGGCCATCAGCAGTTTTTCCGGACGCAGGGCGTAGCTGACCTTCTTCTCTTCGGCACGGGTACTGATGCCGTGGCCGATGTAGATCGGCTTGTCCAGGTGCGGGCAGCTGATGATCGCGTGGTCGGCATCGTCGGTGGTGATCGAGCCTTCGAACAGGTTGACGTTACCGATGAACTCGCAGACCAGGCGGCTGGACGGCGTCTCGTAGATGTCCACCGGGCTGCCGGTCTGGGCGATCCAGCCCAGGTGCATGATGGCGATGCGCTGGGCCATGGTCATGGCCTCTTCCTGGTCGTGGGTCACCATGACGCAGGTCACGCCGACGCGTTCGATGATTTCCACCAGCTCCAGCTGCATCTGCGAACGCAGTTTCTTGTCCAGCGCGCCCATCGGCTCGTCGAGCAGCAGCAGCTTGGGGCGCTTGGCCAGCGAGCGGGCCAGGGCCACGCGCTGACGCTGGCCACCGGAGAGCTGGTGCGGCTTGCGCTTGGCGTACTGGGTCATGTGCACCAGCTTGAGCATCTCCGACACACGCTCGTCGATCTCGGCCTTGGGCATCTTGTCCTGCTGCAGGCCGAAGGCGATGTTCTGCGCCACGGTCATGTGCGGGAACAGCGCGTAGGACTGGAACATCATGTTGATCGGGCGCTGGTACGGCGGCATGTCGGTGATGTCGACGCCATCGAGAATGATGCGCCCCTCGGTCGGCTTCTCGAAGCCGGCGAGCATGCGCAGCAAGGTCGACTTGCCCGATCCCGAACCACCGAGCAGGGCAAAGATTTCGCCCTTGTTGATGGTCAGCGAGACATCGTCGACGGCCACGGTCTCATCGAACTTCTTGGTCACCCGATCGATTTTGACCAGCACCTCTTTCGGTGTCTGATCCCCCTCGAGGGCTTTTTTGTAGGCGCTGGAGGCAACAGCCATTTAGGAAAACTCCCGGAAGATTGTGCCCGGCCGCCGCGGCCGGGCAGGAACGATTACTGACCCGATTTGACCTTGGTCCAACTGCGGGTCATCAGGCGCTGCACGCGAACCGGCAGCTCGGCGGAGATGTACAGCTTGTCCAGCACCGCTTGTGGCGGATAAACGGACGGGTCGTTACGCACCTCCTGATCCATGAGCTCGCCCGCCTTGATATTGGGGTTGGCATAACCGACGTAGTCACTGACTTCGGCGATCACCTCGGGTTCGAGGAGGAAGTTGATGAAGGCATGCGCCTGCTCTGGGTTCGCCGCGTCAGCCGGGATGGCCATCATGTCGAACCAGAGGTTGGCGCCTTCCTTCGGGATGCTGTAGGCGATTTCGATGCCTTTACCGGCCTCTTCGGCACGGTCGGCGGCCTGCAGGATGTCGCCGGAGAAACCAGCGGCCACGCAGATGTTGCCGTTGGCCAGATCGCCGATGTACTTGGAGCTGTGGAAGTAGGTGACGTAAGGGCGCACCTCCAGCAGCTTGGCCTCGGCCTTGGCATAGTCGTCAGGGTTGGTGCTGTTGGGATCCAGACCCAGGTAGTTGAGCATCGCCGGAATCATCTCGTCGCCGGAATCGAGGAAGGCGACGCCGCACTGGCTCAGCTTCTTGATGTTCTCGGCTTCGAACAGCACCGCCCAGGAGTCGATTTCGTCGACGCCAAGCGCAGCCTTGACCTTCTCGACGTTGTAACCGATGCCGTTGGTGCCCCACAGGTAAGGCACGGAATACTGGTTGCCAGGGTCGTTGGTTTCCAGCTGCTTGAGCAGGGCCGGGTCGAGGTTGTCCCAGTTCGGCAGCTTGCTGCGATCGAGTGCCTGGAACGCGCCGGCGCGAATCTGCTTGCCGAGGAAATGGTTGGACGGCACAACCACGTCGTAGCCGCTGCGGCCGGCGAGCAGTTTGCCTTCGAGGGTTTCATTGGAGTCGAAGACGTCGTAGATCGGTTTGATGCCGGTCTTGGCCTCGAACTTGGCCAGGGTCTCTTCGCCGATGTAGTCGCTCCAGTTGTAGATATGCACCGTGGACTGGGCCAAAGCGGCACCACAGAAGGCGGAGGCCGCCAGGGCGATCAGAGACTTGGGCAGGGTAACTCGCACAGTTTCATCCTCGTTCTTGTGTGCCACCCGAAAAAGGCGCGGCACTTTATAGGAAAATCGTCCGTCGATCAGCGACCGCTCTTGATTCGTGTCCAGTCGCGCGTCAGCCAGCGCTGTACGTCACGTGGGCGCTCTTCGGCCACGTAGAGTTTGGCCATCACGTCCTTGCCGGGATATACGCCCGGGTTGTTGCGCACGCTTTCGTCGACCAGTTCGGTGGCCTTGAGATTCGGGTTGGCGTACGCCACGTAGTTGCTGATCTTGGCGATCACCTCGGGGCGCAGCAGGTAGTTGATGAAGGCGTGCGCTTCGTCGACGTTCTTGGCGTCCTTGGGGATGGCCAGCAGGTCGGCCCACATGGCGGTGCCTTCCTTGGGAATGATGTAGATGATCTCGTCGGTGCGGCCGGCCTCTGCGGCACGATCAGCAGCCTGCAGCACATCACCGGAGTAACCGAAGGCGGCGCAGATATCGCCATTGGCCAGATCACCGATGAACTTGGAACTGTGGAAATAGGTGATGTACGGGCGCACCTTCATCACCTGCTCGAAGGCCTTCTCGTAGTCTTCGCGCTGAGTGGTATGCGGCGACATGCCCAGGTAGTTGACGACCTGCGGCAGCACTTCGTCGCCCGAGTCGAGCAGGGCGATACCGCAGGAGGCGAGTTTCTCCGCGTATTTGGGGTCGAACAGCAGCGCCCAGGAATCCAGCGGCGCATCGTCGCCCAGCACGGCGCGCGCCTTGGTGGCGTTCAGGCCGATGCCGTTGGTGCCCCACAGATAGGGCACCGAGTAATCGTTGCCGGGGTCGCCCGCGGCCAGGTTGTCCATGATGGTCGGATCGAGATTGACCAGGTTCGGCAGCTTGGATTTGTCCAGCTTCTGATAGGTACCGGCACGTACCTGCTTGGCCAGGAAGTGGTTGGTCGGCACCACCACGTCGTAACCGCTCTGACCGGTAGCCAGCTTGCCATCGAGGGTGTCGTTGGAGTCGAAAACGTCATACACCACCTTGATGCCGGTTTCCTTCTCGAAATCGGCGATGGTGTCCGGCGCAATGTAGTCGGACCAGTTGTAGACCTTGACCACGCGATCAGCAGCCTGAGCCACGGACATGCCAATGGCAGCGGCGATCAGGCCAGCCAGCAGGGTAGAACGACGCATGACGTTTCCTCTTCTTGCGATTTGGGTACCTGGCGGGGAGCCCGCCAGGCGGCGTTGCTTCGTTACTTAGCGACCGGACTTGATCTTGGTCCAGCTGCGGGTCATGGTGCGCTGCACGGCCGGCGCCAGATCCGGGAAGGTGTAGATCTTCTTCAACACTTCCGGAGTCGGGTACACGCCCGGGTCGGTACGCAGGGCTTCATCCACCAGCGGGGTGGCAGCAGCGTTGCCGTTGGGGAACTGCACGTAGTTGGTGATGCTGGCCATCACCTCGGGCTTCATCAGGTAGTTGAGGAATACGTGAGCAGCTTCGACGTTCTTGGCATCGGTCGGGATGGCCAGCATGTCGAAGAACGAACCGGCACCTTCCTTAGGAATGTTGTAGCCAACTTCCACGCCGTTCTTGGCTTCTTCGGCGCGCGCCTTGCTCTGATAGATATCGCCCGAGTAACCGATGGCGACGCAGATGTTGCCGTTGGCCAGGTCGGAGATGTACTTGGAGCTGTGGAAGTAGGAGATCGATGGACGCACCTTGAGGAACAGCTCTTCAGCTTTCTTCAGCTCGTCGGCCTTGCTGCTGTCCGGGGCATAACCCAGGTAGTGCAGAGCGGCTGGCAGGATCTCGGTCGGCGAGTCGAGGAAGGACACGCCACAGGACTTCAGCTTCTCGATGTTCTCCGGTTTGAATACCAGATCCCAGGAGTCGACCGGAGCGTTGTCGCCGAGCACGGCCTTGACCTTCTCGACGTTGTAACCGATGCCGATGGTGCCCCACATGTAGGGGATCGAGTACTGGTTGCCCGGGTCGCTCGGCTCCAGTGCATGCAGCAGATCCTTGTCCAGGTTCGACCAGTTCGGCAGCTTGGACTTGTCCAGTTTCTGGAATACGCCGGCCTTGATCTGCTTGGCCAGGAAGGGGTTGGACGGTACCACTACGTCGTAGCCGGAGCTGCCGGCCAGCAACTTGGCTTCCAGCACTTCGTTGCTGTCGAAGACGTCGTAGACGACCTTGATGCCGGTTTCCTTCTCGAAGTTGGCCAGCGTGTCTTCAGCGATGTAATCGCTCCAGTTGTAGACATGCAGCACCTTGTCGTCAGCCTGAACAGCGCCTGCCACGGCCGCGGTCAGGGACAACGCGAGAAGGGTCTTGCCGAATGTTTTCATGCGTACAGCTCCTGTTGTTGTGTCGATATTCCAGAGGACGCGCTAGCCGCTCGAATCAGCCTGGCTCACGCACTCTGGCGCAGTCTGGCAAGGTCATGGCACCGCTGACAACTTTCCGTGACTGCGGGCTTTTCAGACCGACAGGTCGCGCAAGGTCAGATCCAGGCACTTGCGTGCTTTCTCTACCAGTTCGTCTACTTCCGCCTGGCTGATCACCAGCGGCGGGGCGATGATCATGGTGTCGCCCACCGCGCGCATGATCAGGCCGTTATTAAAGCAGTGGCCGCGGCAGATCATGCCCACGCCCACATCACCCGGATAACGCTTGCGCGTCGCTTTGTCCTGCACCAACTCGATCGCACCGAGCATGCCGACGCCACGCACTTCGCCTACCAACGGATGATCCGCCAGCTCACGCAGACGACTCTGCAAATACGGTGCCGTTTCTGCTTTCACCCGCTCGACGATGCCCTCTTCCTTGAGAATCCGCAGGTTCTCCAACCCGACTGCCGCCGCTACCGGATGCCCGGAATAGGTGAAGCCATGGTTGAAGTCGCCGTGCGCCTCGATCACCTCGAACACCTTGTCGCTGACGATCAGCCCGCCCATTGGCACGTAGCCGCTGGTTAGCCCTTTAGCGATGGTCATCAGGTCAGGCTTGAGATCGTAGTACTGGCTGCCGAACCACTCGCCGGTACGGCCGAAACCGCAGATCACTTCGTCGGCGACGAACAAGATGTCGTACTTGGCGAGGATTTCCTTGATGCGCGGCCAGTAGCTGTCCGGCGGAATGATCACGCCACCAGCCCCCTGGATCGGCTCGGCGATAAACGCTGCAACATTTTCTTCACCCAGTTCGAGAATCTTCTTCTCCAACTGGTCAGCCGCCCAGATGCCAAAGGCTTCCGGGGTCATGTCGCCGCCTTCACCGAACCAGTACGGCTGCGGGATATGCGCGATGCCGGGAATCGGCAGGTCGCCCTGCTCGTGCATGAACTTCATGCCGCCGAGGCTGGCACCGGCCACGGTAGAACCGTGGTAGCCGTTATCGCGGCCGATGATGATCTTCTTCTGCGGTTGGCCCTTGCACGCCCAGTAGTGGCGTACCAGGCGCAGCATGGTGTCGTTGCCTTCCGAGCCTGAACCGGTGAAGAACACGTGGTTCATGCCGGCCGGCGCCACCTGTGAGATGGCCTGCGCCAGCTCCAGCACCGGCGGATGGGCGGTCTGGAAG
The DNA here is from genome assembly GCF_014109765.1 of Pseudomonas berkeleyensis. NCBI lineage: Bacteria > Pseudomonadati > Pseudomonadota > Gammaproteobacteria > Pseudomonadales > Pseudomonadaceae > Pseudomonas > Pseudomonas berkeleyensis. Next base: position 425,442 of record NZ_CP059139.1, on the reverse strand, counting down.
AAAGTGTTGTAGAACGGCAGTTGCAGCATCTGCTTGGCGGCGGCTTCGACCAGCTCCTCGCGGCCGTAGCCGACGGCCACACACCACAGACCCGCCATCCCATCGAGGATCTTGTGGCCCTCGCTGTCCCACAGGTGCACGCCCTTGGCCTCGGTGATGATGCGCGGGCCCTTCTCGGCCAGCTGCTTGTAATCACTGAACGGCGCCAGGTGATGGGCCTGGCTCATCGCCTGCCACTGGGCGGTCTTGGGATTGTTCGCTTGCTTGTTCATTACCACACCTTATCTGTTGGCCCTGCAGGCTCGCGGCGCTGCCGGGTGGGCCGGGCGGCGATCCGCTTCAGCCCACCGAGTCGGCCTGCAATGGTGGGCTGAAGCCCACCCTACCCTGCTAAACCGACAGCAGGAGGAACTCGCGTTCCCAGGAGCTGATCACGCGCTTGAAGTTCTCGTGTTCGGCACGCTTGACCGCGACATAGCCGCGGATGAACTTCTCGCCGAGGAACTTCTCGGCGTCCTTGCAGGCTTCCATCCGCTCCAGCGCGCTTTCGATGGTCACCGGCAGGCGCAGGTTGCGACGCTCGTAACCGCGGCCTTTCACCGGAGCGCCTGGTTTGACGTTGCCGACCATGCCCATGTAGCCGCACAGCAGGGTCGCTGCCAGCACCAGATAGGGGTTGGCATCGGCACCGGCCAGGCGGTTTTCCACGCGGCGGTTCTGCGGGCTGGCTTCCGGCACGCGCAGGCCCACGGTGCGGTTCTCCTCGCCCCACTCCACGTTCACCGGCGCCGAGGTATCGGGCAGGAAACGGCGGAACGAGTTGACGTTCGGCGCGAACAGCGGCAGCAGCTCGGGGATGTACTTCTGCAGGCCGCCGATGTGATGGAGGAACAGCTCGCTCATCGTCCCATCTTCGTTGGAGAAGATGTTCTTGCCGGTCTTCAGGTCGACCACGCTCTGGTGGATATGCATGGCGCTGCCGGGCTCATCGGTGATCGGCTTGGCCATGAAGGTGGCCGCCACGTCATGCTTGAGCGCGGCCTCGCGCATGGTGCGCTTGAACACCAGAATCTGGTCGGCCAGGTGCAACGCGTCGCCGTGGCGGAAGTTGATTTCCATCTGCGCCGGGCCCTCTTCGTGGATCAGGGTGTCCAGATCCAGGCCTTGCAGTTCGCACCAGTCGTACATGTCTTCGAACAGCGGGTCGAATTCGTTCGCCGCGTCGATGGAGAAGCTCTGACGGCCGGTTTCCGGACGGCCGGAGCGGCCTACCGGGGCCACCAGCGGGAAGTCCGGGTCGCTGTTGCGCTTGGTCAGGTAGAACTCCATCTCCGGCGCGACGATGGGCTTCCAGCCTTTGTCTGCATACATCTGCAACACTTTCTTGAGGATGTTGCGCGGCGACAGCTCGATGGGGTTGCCCTGCTTGTCAAAGGTGTCGTGGATCACCATGGCAGTAGGCTCGATGGCCCATGGCACGACGAAGACCGCATTGGCGTCGGGACGGCAGAACATGTCGATGTCCGCTTCGTCCAGCAGGTCGTAGTAGATGTCGTCCTCGACGTAGTCGCCGGTCACGGTCTGCAGCAGCACGCTCTCAGGGAGGCGCATGCCCTTCTCGTCGAGGAACTTGTTGGTCGGCGAGATCTTGCCGCGGGCAATGCCGGTCAGGTCGCTGATCAGGCATTCGACTTCGGTGATTTTGCGTTCTTTCAGCCAGCTCGTGAGCTGGTCTAACTTGGTACTCATAGAGACCTCAGGGTTGTAGAACCAACTAGGGTTATAGCTGGTTCAGCGTTGCCCCGCCCTCTCCCTGCAAGCCTCACCAAAGGCCTGGAAGAAGGCGAGATATTCGAGTGGATGCTACTAGGGGCGCAGCACCTCCGGCACCTGGCTTTTCACTCCACGGAAAGAAAAGCTTTCGCCTTCGCGAACAAAGCGCGATGTGTCTAGCTCAAGACGCTTGCGTGTTGCACAGCCCGCGCCAGGCCGTGCGCCACGCAGCAGCGAGGCGCCACCTGCGCTATGGTGCAGGGTAGCGGGTAACATGAAGACTCGAGAAAATATGCCGAGCGGCGCTGAAGCCGCCGAAGAAGAATGCTGCCGTGCCTCGACGATAGCGGACATGTCACCCGCACCCACTCGCATGAAGCGAATGCTCACCTCGTCGGCGAGGGGAGAAAGGGCGTGACCGGTGGTTCTGGTACAAGCGCTGACGCCGAGAATCGGCAGGCGAAACATGAGACACCCGTATTATTGCTGTTATGGGTTTGAACCGAGCTTAGCCTTGTTCATTTTTTTACACAATAGCTCTGTAAAAAATTGAACACACCCCGTTGAGCACCCAGAAAGATCGCCAGCTGCCCCCCCCTGAAAGGCCTTGAAATGCCCCAAAAATGGCCATCACGCCCCACTACAGGGCATCATGGGGCCAGCTTGACAGTAAAGTGCGTTTCAGATTGACTCACACCCATGCAGTCGCATGATTGATATATTTAACAAAAAGGTGTTGCATCATGTCGGTACCCCCGCGTGCCGTTCAGCTTAACGAAGCGAACGCGTTCCTTAAGGAACATCCTGAGGTCCAGTTCGTCGACCTTCTTATTGCAGATATGAATGGTGTGGTGCGCGGCAAGCGCATCGACCGAAACGCCCTCCACAAGGTGTACGAGAAAGGCATCAATCTGCCCGCCTCGCTCTTCGCGCTCGACATCAACGGTTCCACCGTCGAAAGCACCGGCCTTGGTCTGGACATCGGCGACGCCGACCGTATCTGCTTCCCCATCCCCAATACCCTGTGCAACGAACCCTGGCAGAAGCGCCCGACCGCGCAACTGTTGATGACCATGCACGAGCTGGACGGCACGCCTTTCTTCGCCGACCCGCGCGAGGTATTGCGCCAGGTGGTGCAGAAGTTCGACGAACTGGGCCTGCGTATCTGCGCAGCCTTCGAACTGGAGTTCTACCTGATCGACCAGGAGAACGTGAACGGCCGTCCGCAGCCGCCGCGTTCGCCGATCTCCGGCAAGCGCCCGCACTCCACCCAGGTTTACTTGATCGACGACCTCGACGAGTACGTCGATTGCCTGCAAGACATGCTCGAAGCCGCCAAGGAGCAGGACATCCCGGCCGACGCCATCGTCAAGGAAAGCGCCCCGGCGCAGTTCGAGGTCAACCTGCATCACGTCGAAGACGCGATCAAGGCCTGCGATTACGCCCTGCTGCTCAAGCGCCTGATCAAGAACATCGCCTACGACCATGAGATGGACTCCACCTTCATGGCCAAGCCCTACCCGGGCCAGGCGGGCAACGGTCTGCACGTGCACATCTCGCTGCTGGACAAGAAGACCGGCAAGAACATCTTCGCTGCCGAAGATCCGCTGGAGAACTCTTCGTTGCGCCATGCCGTCGGCGGCATTCTCGACACCATGTCCGCGTCGATGGCGTTCCTCTGCCCCAACGTCAACTCCTACCGCCGCTTCGGTGCACAGTTCTATGTGCCCAACGCGCCGAGCTGGGCACTGGACAACCGCACCGTGGCCGTTCGCATCCCCACCGGCAGCCCGGATGCCGTGCGCATCGAACACCGCGTGGCCGGCGCCGATGCCAACCCCTACCTGATGCTGGCCTCGATCCTCGCCGGTATCCACCACGGCCTGACCAACCAGATCGAACCGGGCGAGCCGATCGAAGGCAACTCCTACGAGCAGCTCGAACCCAGCCTGCCGAACAACCTGCGCGATGCCCTGCGCGAGCTGGACGACAGCGAAGTGATGAACAAATACATCGACTCCAAGTACATCGACATCTTCGTCGCGTGCAAGGAAGCCGAACTGCAAGAGTTCGAGACCACCATCTCCGACCTCGAGTACAACTGGTACCTGCATACCGTGTAACACCGAGAAAGCCGGCCGTAGAAGGCCATGTGAAAACGTAGCGAGCGAAGGTCAGGCAAGGCAAAAACAGGCGAAGAAGCGCAGTTTACAAGTAGTAAATGAGCATTCTGAGCCTGTTTTTAACGCAGCACGACCGAGCGCAGTAGTTTTCACACGGCCTGAATAGAGCCGGCTTCTTTTTACCTGCCAACTGCCAACTGCCTGCTCCGGCGCTCTGCACCGGGGCCAGCGGTTCGCCGCACGGCGACTCCGCTGACATGAATCAACCTCCGGCGAGCAAGGCCGCCGGATACTGTTGCCTTCATCCATCGGGGAGCTACTCATGCAACGCGCTATTGCCGCCGTCCTGCTGGGCCTGATCAGTGGCCTGGCTCAGGCCGCCGACAGCATCCGTGTCTACAACTGGAACGATTACATCGCGCCGCAGGTGCTGGAAAACTTCACCCGGGACACCGGTATCGAGGTCGAGTACCACACCTTCGCCAGTGCCGAAGAACTGGGCGCAGCGCTGAACAGCGGGCAACCCATCGACATCGCCGTGCCCTCGCACAATGAACTGCCAGCGCTGATCGCCAGCGGCCGCATTCGCCCCCTGGATTTCAACCTGCTCCCCAACCGCACGCACCTGGACAAACAGCTGCTGAGCAAACTGGCTGCGGTCGACCCGCAGAACCGTCATGCCGTGCCCTACCTGTGGGGTGCGGTTGGCCTGGCGATCAATACACCCAAGGCCGAAGCCGCCTATGGCGGGCCACTGCCGAGCAGCTGGAGCCTGCTGTTCGACGCCGAGCAGAGCAAGCGCCTGGCCAGTTGTGGCATCAGCGTGCTGGATGCACCGGATGAAACCCTGTCGCTGCTGCTCAACTACCAGGGCCGCAGCCTGGCGCGCAGCGCTCCGAGCCGCGTCGAACGCGCTGGAGGCGTGCTCGACGGCCTACGCCCGAACCTGCGTTACGTCGACAGCGAGCGCTATATCGAAGACCTCAACAATGGCCGCCTGTGCCTGGCAATGGCCTGGGTCGGTGATGCCCTTGCCGCCGCGCAGGCGGGTCAGCCAGTGAGTTTCGTGGTGCCTGACGAAGGCTCGGTGCTGTTCATCGACAACCTGGTGATTCCCGCCAATGCCAGCCGCCCGGATCTCGCCCACCGCTTCATCGACTACCTGATGCAGCCGCAGGTGATCGCCCAGATCACTGCCGAGACGCTCTACCCCAATGGCAATGCCGACTCCATGCAGTTCATCGACAGCGCCCTGCTGGAACAACCCGGCCTGTATCCGGATCAGGACACCAAGCGCCGCCTGTATCCACTGGAAGTGCTCTCGGAGAAACACGCGCAGGTACGCAGCAACGTCTGGCAGCGTTTCCGCGACGGCAGTTGACCCCCGGCGAGGCTTGCCTCGCCGGCGCCAGCTGACGTCCAATAGCGCCTCGCCCACCGAGGAGCCCACCATGTCGCGCCCCGCCAGCACCCGCAAGCCGCGCGCCAGCAGCCAGGCCCGTATCGCCGTGATCCTCTCTGCCGCTCGTGAGCTGCTGGCCGAGCAGGGCATGGCCAACCTGTCGATCTACACGGTAGCCGAACGCGCCGGCATTCCGCCGTCCTCGGTGTATCACTTCTTCGCCAGCGTGCCGGCCCTGCTCGAAGGGCTGACCGCAGACGTGCACGCCGCCTTCCGTGGCAGCCTGCTCGAACCGGTCGAGCACGCCGCATTACGCACCTGGCACGACCTCTCGCGCCTGGTCGAGCAGCGCATGCTGGCTATCTATGCCAAGGACGCCGCCGCACGGCAGCTGATCCTCGCCCAGCACGGTCTGGCCGAGGTGACCCAGGCTGATCACCAGCACGATCTGGAGCTGGGCCGATTGATGCGGGCACTGTTCGAGCGACACTTCCCTCTGCCGCAATTGCCGATGGATATCGACGTATTCACTCTGGCCATGTCCCTGGGGGATCGCGTTTACGCCCGCTCCGTGCAACTGCACGGGGAGATCACCCCGCGCCTGGCCGAGGAAGGCATGCGCGTATTCGACGCCTACCTGGGCCTGTACCTGCCGGCCGCGCTGCCGAAAAGGCCTGCACCGCTGGTGTAATCCACCGAAGGGTGCGCCGTGCGCACCGATGGCATCTGACGCTGCGACCAATCGCGTTACACAACCAAGGCGCCCCGCCACCTAAGGCCCGAACCAATATAAATCCGATAAAAATCGCATTTATTTCACTCAGCCGACTAAAAGCATCTTCTAATACCGATATTTATCGGATATAAATCGAGCATCCCGCCCTGGTCGAGGTTCAGCCACGGCACTCTGAATGGGCCGCCGGAGCGGCCTGCGAACGAGCCAAGAGGTGCTTCATGTCCCGTATCGTTACCGTCGCTGCGACCCAGATGGCCTGCTCCTGGGATACCCCTGCAAACATCGCCAATGCCGAGAAGCTGGTGCGTCAGGCCGCAGCCCAGGGCGCCCAGATCATCCTGATCCAGGAGCTGTTCGAGGCACCCTACTTCTGCCAAAAGCCCAACGCCGACTACACCCAGCTGGCCACCACGGTGGAGGAAAATCCGGCCATCGCGCACTTCCGGAAGGTCGCTGCCGAGCTGAAGGTCGTGCTGCCGATCAGCTTCTTCGAGCGCGCCGGCCGCGCCCGCTTCAACAGCATCGCCATCCTCGATGCCGACGGCACAAATCTCGGGATTTATCGGAAAAGCCATATCCCGGACGGGCCCGGCTATCACGAGAAGTACTACTTCAACCCGGGCGATACCGGCTTCAAGGTCTGGGACACCGCCTACGCACGCATCGGCGTGGGTATCTGCTGGGATCAGTGGTTCCCGGAATGCGCACGCAGCATGGCGCTGATGGGCGCGGAAATCCTCTTCTACCCCACCGCCATCGGCAGCGAACCGCACGATGCCAACATCACCTCACGTGAGCACTGGCAGCGTGTGCAGCAAGGCCATGCCGGCGCCAACGTGATGCCGCTGGTGGCCAGCAACCGCATCGGACGCGAGGAACAGGACGGCTACGACATCACCTTCTACGGCAGCTCGTTCATCGCCGATCAGTACGGCGAGAAGGTCAAGGAGCTGAACCAGACCGAGGAAGGCATTGCGCTGCACAGCTTCGATCTGGACGCGCTGGAGAAGATCCGCACCGCCTGGGGTGTGTTCCGCGACCGCCGGCCGAACCTATACTGGCCGCTTTCCACGCTCGACGGTGAAACACCCTCGATCCCGTAGGGTGCGCTATGCGCACCTAACCCTCCAAACACTTTGCCGGTGCGCATGACGCACCCTACGGAAGCGAAATATGACCACCCTGAACACGACTCCACGCGCCGATGGCTTCCGCATGCCGGCGGAATGGGAAACCCACAGCAAGACCTGGATGGTCTGGCCCGAACGCCCTGACAACTGGCGCAACGGCGGCAAGCCGGCACAGGCCGCCTTCGCCGCGGTGGCCAAGGCCATCGCCCAGTTCGAACCGGTGACCGTCTGCGTGTCCGCAGCGCAGTACGAAAACGCCCGCGCGCGCCTGGACGACGCCAACATCCGCCTGGTGGAAATCACCACCGACGACGCCTGGGTGCGTGACACCGGGCCGACCTTCGTCACCAATGCCAGCGGTGAAGTGCGCGGCGTGGACTGGGCGTTCAACGCCTGGGGCGGCTTCGACGGTGGCCTGTACTGGCCCTGGCTGCGTGACGACCAGGTGGCACGCAAGGTTCTCGAAATCGAAGGCTGCAAGCGCTACCGCACCGAGGGTTTCGTGCTCGAAGGCGGCTCGATCCATGTCGATGGCGAAGGCACCCTGATCACCACCGAAGAGTGCCTGCTGAACAGGAACCGCAACCCACACCTGTCACGTGAAGAGATCGAAGCCGTGCTGCGCGAGCACCTGGCCGTCGACACGGTGATCTGGCTACCGGACGGCCTGTTCAACGACGAAACCGACGGCCACGTCGACAACTTCTGTTGCTACGTGCGCCCCGGTGAAGTGCTGCTGGCCTGGACCGAGGATCAGAATGACCCCAACTATCCGCGCTGCCAGGCCGCCATGCGCGTGCTGGAAAGCGCTCGCGACGCCAAGGGTCGTCAACTGACCGTGCACAAGATGCCGATTCCCGGCCCGATCCACGCCACGGCCGAAGAGTGCGCGGGCGTCGATATCGTCGATGGCAGTCAGGAGCGTAGCCCGGAGGTTCGCCTGGCCGGCTCCTACGTCAACTTCCTCATCGTCAACGGCGGCATCGTCGCGCCGAGTTTCGATGACCCGAAGGACGAAGAAGCCCGCGCCATTCTCCAGCGCATCTTCCCCGAGCATCGCGTGGTGATGGTGCCGGGCCGCGAGATTCTGCTCGGTGGCGGCAATATCCACTGCATCACCCAGCAGCAGCCAGCGCCGCAAGGGCGCTGAACCATGTAGGGCGGGTGAAACCCGCCAACCCTCGGCGGGTTTCACCCGCCCTACACGAAACGCCCGGCACATGCCGGGCGTTTCGTGTAGGGCCAACTCACTCGAACGGCTGCGGACGCGGCGTATCGTTGTTCGACGGCGGCAGGATCGGCAGGGCGAAGCTCGGCTGCTCGCCGGTCAGGGTCTTGAGGAAGGCGGTGATCTTGCCGATCTCGTCCTCACTCAGCTGTCGCCCCAGTTGCAGGCGGGCCATGATGTCCACCGACTCCTCCAGCTTCCAGTAAGCGCCGTCGTGGAAGTAGGGATAGGTCAGTTCGACGTTGCGCAGGGTCGGCACCTTGAATTTGAAGCGGTCGGCATCCTTGCCGGTCAGGCCGGCCACACCCTCGGCGGGATTGCTGGTTTCATAGGGTTCGACCAGGCCCATCTTCTGGAACGAGTTGCCGCCCAGCGCCGGCCCGTTGTGGCAGGCCACGCAGCCGATGGACTTGAACAGCTCATACCCCTCCCGCTCGGTCTGAGTGATGGCCTTGGCATCGCCCTTGAGCCACAGGTCGAAGCGCGAGTTGGGCGTGACCAGGGTCTTCTCGAACTCGGCGATGGCATCGGTCACTTCGTCCAGGGTGATTTCGTCGGTCTTGTACACCGTCTTGAACGACTCGCGGTATTGCGGGATCGAGCGCAGCACGTCGATGGCGAGAATGTGGGTGAAGGCCATCTCCTTCGGGTTGGCGATAGGGCCGGCAGCCTGCTCCTTGAGGTCGGCGGCGCGGCCATCCCAGAACTGCGCGAGGTTGAAGCTGGAATTGAGTACGGTGGGCGAGTTGATCGGCCCCTGCTGCCAGTTGTGGCCAATGGAACTGGGCAGGTTGTCGCTGCCGCCCATCGACAGGTTGTGGCAGGAGTTGCAGGAAATGAAGCCCGAGCGCGACAGGCGCGGGTCGAAGAACAGCTGCTTGCCCAGCTCGACCTTGGCGGGGTCGGTGATCTCGGCGGGGGCGATGGGCTCCACGGGTTCGTTGCTCGGTACATTGGCCCAGGCGCTGGCGCCCAGACACAGTCCGGCCAGCAGGCTCAGCGTGCGCATGGTGATGTTTCCTCAGGTGTTGGCTTATCTGGTTATGCCTCGACCATGCGCGCCAACCACTGCCCTGGGCTTGACCCAGATCAAGCCCCACCCGGCACGTTAAGAATTTGCAACAAATCCGCTCAGAGTGCTCTGTTGCGTGCGATCAACTCAGGATCGAGCGTCGCCAGCGCCTGGTACTGGCTGACGAATACCTGCCCGCCGAAGCGCTCGAGAAAGTCCGAACGCTTGAGCCTGTCCATCACCGGGCCCTTGACCTCGGAGAAGTGCAACTGCAAACCGGCGCTGGCCAGGCGAGCGCCGATGGTCTCCAGCGAATCCAGGGCGCTGGCGTCGATCAGGTTGACCCCCGAACACTGCAGCACCACATGCCGCGCCTGCGGCCGTGCCGCCACCAGTTCGGCAATGCGTTCCTCCAGATAACGGGCATTGGGGAAATACAGGCTCTCGTCGACCCGAAGCGACAACACCGTGGCACTGTCGAGCGTGTCGAAGCGCTCGACGTTGCGGAAATGCTCGCTGCCGGGCAACAAGCCAATCACGGCGATATGAGGCCGGCTGGTGCGCCAGAGAAACAGCAACAGCGACAGACCGACGCCGAGAACAATGCCGGCCTCGACACCATGGGCAAGCACACCAACCAGGGTGACCAGTTGCGCCACGCCATCCTGCCGCGAGTAGCGCCAGGTACGACGCAGCGTGCGCAGGTCGATCAGACCGAGAATCGCCACCAGGATGCTCGCCGCCAACACCGCCTGGGGCAGATGCTGCAACAGTGGCGCCAGGCCCAACGCTGCGCCAAGCATCAGCGCCGCGACCCACAGGCCGACCCGCGGTGTGGCTACCGGCGTTTCCAGCGCCAGCGCCGAACGCGAGAAACTGGCCGCTACCGGAAAGCCGCCGGTGAAGGCCGCTGCCAGGTTGGCTCCGGCCTGACCACACAGCTCCTGATCCGGATTGACCGAACGCCGCCGGCGCGCCTCCAGGCTCTGAGCGATGGATACCGACTCGACGAAGCCAACCAGTGCGATCAGCAACGCCGCCGGCCATAGCTCACGCAGCAACTGCAGATCGAGCGGCGGCAGGGTCAAGGGCGGCAACCCCGCTGGCACCGTCCCGACCACGCGCACGCCCAGCGCTTCCAGGCCAAACAGAGCACTGGCGGCAATGCCCAGCAGCACCAGCAACAGCGCCCCAAGGCGCACCAGCCAACCGGCCAGACGCACCGGCAGGCCGCAGCGATGCAACTGCCTGAGTGTCAGCAGGAAGCAGATGCTGCCCAGCCCCAGCAACAAGGTCGGCAGATGCACCTGATCGAGTTGCGCCCACAGCGAGGGCAACAGATCCGGCAGACTCTGCCCCGCGCCACGAATACCGAGCAGATGGCCCAGCTGGCTGGCCGCGATCAAAATCGCCGAACCGCTGACGAATCCGGCAATCACCGGGTGGCTGAGGAAATTGGCCAGCACGCCCAGGCGCAGGATACTCATCGCCAATAGAAACAGCCCGACCAGAGCCGTCAGCATGACCGCGCCGGCCATGTATGCGGCGCTGCCGGCGGCAGCGAGCGGTTGCAGGGCGGCAGCGGTCATCAGCGAGAGAATCGCCACCGGCCCCAACGACAGCGCCACACCGGCACTGCCGCCGAGCCAGGCATACACCGCCAGCGGCAGGATGCTCGCGTACAGCCCGGCAACCGCTGGCAAGCCGGCCAGTTGCGCATAGGCCAGCGCCTGCGGCACCAGAAGCAGAGAGACCAGCAGCGCCGCGATCAGATCAGCACTGGCCGAGTTGCGCAAATAGCCGCGCAAGGGCTCAAAGGACATTCAAGGGCACCTTGAGATAACGCACCCCGTTGTCTTCCGGCGGGGGCAGTTCGCCGCCGCGCATGTTCACCTGTACCGACGGCAGGATCAACGTCGGCATGCCTAGCGTGGCATCACGCTTGGTGCGCATGGCGACGAACTCGTCCTCGCCGATCCCTTCGTGCACATGCACGTTGTGGAGACGCTGCTCGGCTACCGTGCTCTGAAACTGAAAATGCTCGCGCCCTGGCACCTTGTAGTCATGGCAGAGGAACAGACGAGTCGTATCCGGCAGGCTGAACAGCCGTTGAATCGAGCGATACAGTACGCGGGCATCACCACCGGGGAAGTCGCAACGTGCGGTGCCATAGTCCGGCATGAACAGGGTATCGCCGACGAAAGCCGCATCACCGATCACGTAGGTCATGCAAGCCGGGGTATGACCCGGCGTATGCAGCGCACGAGCCTCCAGACCACCGATGCGAAAGCACTCGCCATCGCTGAACAGCTGATCGAACTGCCTGCCATCGCAGGAAAACGCACTCCCCGCATTGAACAGCTTGCCGAAAGTGCTCTGCACCTGGGTGATCTGCGCACCGATGGCCAGCCGACCGCCCAGCGCCTGCTTGAGATAGGGAGCGGCAGACAGATGATCGGCGTGCACATGGGTTTCCAGCAGCCAATCCACCGCCAGCCCCTGCGCCCGGACATGCTCGACGATGCGCTCGGCACCGGCATGCGAGGTACGCCCCGAAGCGGGGTCGTAATCGAGCACCGAGTCGATGATGGCGCAGCGCCCCGTAGCCGGATCACTGACCACATAGCTGTAGGTGAACGTGGCCGAATCGAAGAATGGGGTGATGACGGCGGACATAACGACTCCCGAATGGTCAGGGCCTGCGCTTGCAAGTATTGATGCCCAGCAGCGGATAAGCCGGGCAGAAGCGCAAGATGCCAGTGGCCAGCGGCAACACGCCGAGCCAGCCCCACGGGCCGATGACACCGCCCAGGCTCAGTGCAATGAGGATCAGGCCAGCGGCAATGCGCAGGCTACGGTCGAGGGTTCCCACATTGGCGTTCATCGAGTACCTCCAGGTCAACGTGCGCGCTGGCCTTCCAGCGCGGCAAAAATCAGCATGCCGGTGAGCATCGCCGCCACGAACAGCAGCCCCTGCCAATGGCCGGCCGACAGCAGCGCAAGGGCCGGCCCTGGGCAGATGCCGGCGATGCCCCAGCCGACGCCGAACAGCAGGCTGCCGCCAATCAGCCGAGCATCCAGATCGCGGCGAGTCGGCAACTGCATGGTGCCGCCCGACAATGCCCGGGAACGCTTGCCTGCCAACTTCAACGGCAGCATTGCAACAGCGATGGCACCTGCCATCACCAGCGCCAGGGTCGGATCCCAGTTGCCGGACAGATCGAGAAAAGCAAGCACCTTGGCCGGGTCGGCCATACCGGCCAGCAACAGGCCTAAACCGAACAGCAAGCCCGCCACGAATGCACTGAGCCTGGCCATGATCAGCCCTCCAGCAGGTGGCGCAGCACGAACACCGTGGCGAAGCCACTGGCCATGAAGCACAGCGTGGCCACCTGCGAGCGTGGCGAAAGACGGGAAACACCACACACGCCATGCCCGCTGGTGCAGCCTGAACCATAGCGGGTGCCAAGGCCCACCAGCAGCCCGGCGGCGACCAGGCTCAGCGTGCCACCCTCGAAACGCACCGGCGGCAGGTCGGCGAACGCCAGCCATAGCAAGGGCGCCAGCAACAGGCCGAGGAGAAACAGCGCTTTCTCGCCACGCCCCTCAGCGCCGCGCTGCAACACACTGCCCAGCAGGCCGCTGATGCCCGCGACGCGGCCGTTGGCCAGAGCGAAGAGCGCCACCGCCAAACCGATCAGCGCGCCACCGGCCAAGGCGCTCCAGGGTGTGAAATTGGCCCAGTCGACGTTCATTGCTGCCCCTCGCAGAACAGGCGATACAGCGTCTCGATCACCGCGAGCGCGGCCGGACTGCTGATACGGTAGAAGATCTGCTTGCCGTCACGCCGGGTCTCGACCAACCCTTCGCGCCTCAATACGGCCAGTTGCTGCGACAGCGTCGGCTGCTGGATACCAAGCTGGGCCTCCAGCTCGCTGACGTTGCGTTCACCCTGGGAAAGCTGGCAAAGCAGCAGCAGACGATCCGGATTGGCCAGCGCCTTGAGCAACTGCCCGGCCGCATCGGCATTGGTGCGCAGTTGCTGGATGTCGAGGGAATCGACCATGAGACACCTTCAATTTATACAATATATATTTTTATATACTGTATTTTTGAAGAGCGTTGGCCAAGGCGACCGACGGTCGCAGTGAAAGCAGATGGCGGGCGAAGGCAAAACTGCCAGCGTGGTTGGCGAGCTACTCCAGCCAGTGCCATAAAAGCAAAAACCCGCCGAGGCGGGTCTTTGTCGATGCTGTGGGCGCGATCAGGAATCGGCGTCGGCAGCAGCCTGATAGGCAGTTGCATCGAGCAGCTTATCCAGCTCGCTGGCATCGCTCGGCTTGAGCTTGAAGAACCAGCTACCGTAGGGATCGCTGTTGACGCTTTCCGGGCTATCGGCCAGGGCTTCGTTGATGGCGATCACTTCACCGCCGACCGGCGCATAGATGTCCGAGGCGGCCTTGACCGACTCGACCACACCGGCTTCCTGGCCAGCGCTCAGTTGCTTGCCGACTTCCGGCAGCTCGATGAACACCACGTCGCCGAGGGCTTCCTGAGCGTGGTCGGAAATGCCCACGGTCACGCTGCCATCGGCCTCCAGACGCGCCCACTCATGGCTGGCGGCGTAACGCAGATCGGCGGGGATATTGCTCATGTCTCATTCCTCGTAAGCGATGACGGCAAGCGGGCCGTCAGGACAATTTAGCAGGCCACGACGAGAGGGGAAGCCCGCGCCGCAGCCGATGTTCAGATAAGCGTCTTGCCGTGACGCACGAAGCTCGGCTTGACCACGCGCACCGGGAACCACTTGCCGCGGATTTCCACCTCGGCACGATCCCCCGTGGCCGCAGGCACCCGGGCCAACGCGATGGATTTGTTCAGCGTGGGCGAGAAGCTGCCACTGGTGATCTCACCCTCACCGATACCTTCGACACGCACCACCTGGTGAGCACGCAGCACGCCACGCTCCTCCAGCACCAGGCCGACCAGCTTGCTCGGGCAACCAGCGGCGCGTTGCGCCTGCAATGCGGCACGGCCGATGAAATCACGCTCGGCTGGCTCCCAGGCCAACGTCCAGGCCATGTTGGCAGCCAGCGGCGATACGCTCTCGTCCATGTCCTGGCCGTAGAGATTCATACCGGCCTCCAGACGCAGGGTGTCGCGCGCGCCCAGGCCAATGGGGGCGATCCCCGCGCCGACCAGCTCGTTGAGGAAGTACACCACCTCGCTGCTCGGCAATACGATTTCCAGACCATCCTCGCCGGTGTAGCCGGTACGGGCGATGAACCAGTCGCCTTCAGGCAGTCCCTCGAACGGCTTGAGCTCCTGGATCAGGGCAGCGCGAGCCTGGGTCACCAGCTCCGCCGTGCGCACGCGGGCCTTGGGGCCCTGGATGGCGAGCATGGCCAGGTCGCGGCGCTCGCGCAGTTGCACGTCAAAGTCAGCGGCCTGAGCGTGCATCCATGCCAGATCCTTGTCGCGGGTACCGGCGTTGAGCACCAGGCGATAACCGTCTGCGCTGCGGTAGACGATCAGGTCGTCGATCACCCCGCCCTGCTCGTTGAGCATGGCGCTGTACAACGCCTTGCCGGTGCCCTGCAGGCGCGCTACATCGTTGGCCAGCAGGCGTTGCAGATAGGCCTGCGCCTGGCTGCCGCTGACGTCCACCACGCACATGTGCGAGACGTCGAACACGCCGCACTCGCGGCGCACCTGATGGTGCTCCTCCACTTGCGAACCGTAGTGCAGCGGCATGTCCCAGCCGCCGAAATCCACCATCTTGGCCCCCAGCGCCAGGTGCAGGTCATAGAGGGGGGTACGCTGTCCCATGGGTGTCTCCTTCCGGGCTTGGCGAAGCGATTCAGACCCCCGAGAAGCTAGCTGCGTTGCCATTGCGGTGTTGCAACCAGGTTCAAAATGCTCATGTGCAAAAGCACACTCCGCTTTTTCACCTGCCTGCGCCTTGCACTGGCGGCCTCGCTTACGCTTCTCGGCACGTCCGTCGGGTTACCCCGGCTCGCGAATGGCGCGCATTGTAGCCGCAAGGTCGGCGGGGGTCATCTGACCAAAGGTCGCGCGGAGCGTAGGGCGGACTCAGGAGCGAAGCGAACAGTCCGCCAGAGCGCCTCACCTTGCCATCGAAACCCATGGTGTACTGCTGCGCGAACGGATCGCCGACCGGTACGCCCTACCTGCGAGGGAAACCCGCCCTGCTCTGAGCACCAGCAGACAATCCACCACCCTCAGCCGAAACTGCGCGCCGAGCGACGAATCAGCAGAATCACCGGCAACAGACCGACCAGCACCAGCGTCAGGGCGGGCAACGCAGCACGCGCCCACTCACCCTCGCTGGTCATCTCGAATACCCGCACCGACAGGGTGTCCCAGCCGAAGGGGCGCATCAGCAAGGTCGCTGGCATTTCCTTGAGCACGTCGACGAATACCAGCAGCGCGGCCGACAAGGTGCCCGGCAGCAAGAGTGGCAAGTACACCTTGAAGAACAGCCCGAAACCGCCGACGCCCAGGCTGCGCGAAGCCTCAGGCAGGGAGGGGCGAATGCGCGCCAGGCTGGTTTCCAGCGGCCCGAATGCCACCGCCATGAAACGGATCAGGTAGGCCACCAGCAGCGCCGCCAGGCTGCCCAGCAGCAGCGGCTTACCGGCGCCCCCCAGGGCGGTGGACAACGGAATCACCAGCTCGCGATCCAGGAAGCTGAACGCCAGCATGATCGCCACCGCCAGCACCGAGCCCGGCAATGCATAGCCGATGTTGCCCAGCGCCACACCGAAGCGCACGCTGCGATTCGGCGCCTGACGGCGGGCAAAGGCCAGCAGCATCGCAACGCTGACGGTAATCAGCGCTGCCATGCCGCCCAGGTACAGGGTATGCAGGATCAGCCCGGCGTAACGCTCATCGAGATCGAAACGGCCGCGCTGCCAGAACCACGCCAGCAGTTGCAGCAACGGGATGACGAAGGCGCAGGCGAACACCAGACCGCACCAGGCACTGGCGGCGAAGGCCTTCCAGCCATGCAGGTGATACAGCGCCTTGCCTCTTGGCCGCTCGTTGGCCGGCCGCGCAGCGCCGCGGGCACGGCGCTCGCCGTAAAGCACCAGCGCGACGGCGAGCAGCAGCAAGCTGGCCAGTTGAGTGGCACTGGTCAGGCTGTAGAAGCTGTACCAGGTCTTGTAGATGGCCGTGGTGAACGTATCGAAATTGAACACCGACACCGCGCCGAAATCGGCCAGGGTTTCCATGATCGCCAGCGCCAGACCGGCACCGATGGCCGGCCGCGCCATTGGCAAGGCCACACGCCAGAACGCCTGCCAGGGGCTCTGCCCGAGCACTCGCGCCGCCTCCATCAGGCCCTTGCCCTGAGCCAGAAAGGCACCACGGGCAAGCAGGTAAACGTAGGGGTAGAACACCAGCACCAGAACGATGATCACACCACCGGTCGAGCGCACCCGCGGCAGCCTAAAGCCGCTGCCGAACCACTCGCGCAGCAGCGTCTGCACCGGGCCGGCGAAATCTAGCAGGCCGACGAAGACGAAAGCCAGTACGTAGGCGGGAATGGCGAAGGGTAGCATCAGCGCCCAGTCCAGCCAGCGCCGGCCGGGAAACTCGCAGAGGCTGGTGAGCCAGGCCAGGCTGACGCCGAGCAGGGTCACGCCGACACCGACACCGATCACCAGCGTCAGCGTATTGCCGATCAGGCGGCCCATCTGCGTCTGCCACAGATGCGTCCAGATCTGCTGATCCACCTCATGCCAGCTCAGCAGCAATACCGAAAGCGGCATCAGCACCAGAGCGGCGACGGCAAGGACGATGGGATACCAGCGACGCTGGACGGGATGCGGCACGCGGACTCCTAGACGACGAAAAAGACGACGCCCCGGCTAGGCGGGGCGTCGCAGTATAACGGCAGCGGCGTGGATGCCTCCAAACCATACGATCTCGTGAGCGGGAGGGAGCCTGCTGCTGTCAACGCAGCAGGGTCGAAACGCCGCAGATCGTTACGGACTTACTGCCAGCCGGCGCGATCCATCAGCATGGTCGCTTCAGCCTGACGCTTGCCTGCCACTTCTGTAGCGATGGAGTCCGCCTTGAAGGTGCCCCATGCAGCCACTTCCTCAGACGGTGCGACCGCCGGGTTGGCCGGGAACTCCTGGTTGACGCCAGCGAAGATGCTTTGCGCTTGCTCGGTGGTCATCCACTCCAGCAGCTTCTTGGCCTGCTCGGCATGCGGCGCATGCTTGGTCACACCGGCACCAGCCAGATTGACGTGCACGCCACGGTCAGCCTGGTTCGGCCAGAACGGCTTCACTTTCAGACCTGGGTTCTGCTTGTGCAGACGACCGTAGTAGTAGGTGTTGGTGATACCCACATCGCACTGGCCGGCGTCGATGGCCTGCAGCAACGCGGTGTCGTCCGCGAACACGTCGGTGGCCAGGTTGTTCACCCAACCCTTGATGATTTCCTCGGTCTTCTCCGCACCATGGGTTTCGATCAGGGTGGCGGTCAGCGACTGGTTGTAGACCTTCTTGCTGGTACGCAGGCACAGACGGCCTTCCCAGTTCTTGTCGGCCAGGGCTTCGTAGGTGGACAGCTCCTCCGGCTTGACGCGCTCGGTGGAGTAGAAAATGGTGCGCGCACGCAGCGACAGCCCCGTCCAGCTGTCGGTGCTGGAACGGTACTGAGCGGGAATGTTGGCGTCGATCACGTCGGACTTGGTCGGCTGCAGCACGCCTTCCTGCTCGGCCTGCCAGAGGTTGCCGGCGTCGACGGTGATCAGCATGTCGGCCGGGGTGTTGGCGCCCTCGGCCTTGAGGCGGGCGATCAGCGGCGCTTCCTTGTCGGTGATGAATTTCACCTTCACACCGGTCTTCTCGGTGTAGGCATCGAATACCGGCTTGATCAGCTCGTCGATACGCGAGGAATAGACCACTACTTCATCGGCGGCCTGGACGGCGGTCGCCAGGGTGCTGAGGGTGAATGCAGCGAGGAGCGCGTTACGAGCCTTCATGGGATCAGCCTCTTAGGGATTGGCAAAGTGGCTGAATGGTAGTGAATGTTATTTGCCTTCTCAACGTAAACAGCAAGCCGAAACACGGCAGTTATTACAAGTTGCGTCAGCTCAGGCCCTTGCCAGCTCCGGCAGATCACCGGAAAGCCCCAGCGCCTGACGCACGAACAGCGCCTTGGCTTCGGCCTGGCCGTCGACCAGATCGAGGCCGACGTTGCGCAGCAGTCGCAGCGGCAGCGGGTCGGCCTGGAACAGGCGCTGGAAACCTTCCATCGCCGCCATCATCGCCAGGTTATGCGGCATGCGTCGGCGCTCGAAACGGCTCAGCACGCGCTCCTCACTCAGGTTCTCGCCACGCCCCAGAGCATGCAGCAGCACTTCGGCCAGCACAGCAGCGTCGAGGAAGCCCAGGTTGACGCCCTGCCCGGCCAACGGATGGATGGTGTGCGCGGCATCGCCGACCAGCGCCAGCCCCGGCTCCACATAGCGTTTGGCATGGCGTTGGCGCAGCGGAATGCACAACCGGCGATCGGCATGCAGCACCTTGCCGAGGCGCGCCTCGAAAGCCTTGGTCAGTTCATGACAGAAGGCTTCGTCGTCCAGTGCCATCAAGCGCTGCGCCTCGACCGGCAGCGTCGACCAGACGATCGAGCACCAATGCTCGCCAGCCGGGCCATCAAGCGGCAGGAAGGCCAGCGGGCCATCGTCGGTGAAACGCTGCCAAGCCGTGGCCCGATGCGGACGCTCGCAACGCACACTGGTGACGATGGCGTGATGCAGATAATCCCATTCCCGTGTGGCGCAACCGGCCAGGCGCCGCACCGCCGAGTTGGCGCCGTCGGCAGCCACCAACAGAGGGGCACGCAGTTGACGACCATCGGTGAGAGTCAGTAGCCAGTCATCGCCGCTGCGCCGTAACTGCTCCAGGCGCGCACCGGGCAACAGGCCAATCTGGCTATCGTGCAGGCGTTCGAGCAGGGCATCCTGCACCACACGGTTCTCGACGATATGGCCGAGCGTCTCGGCATGCACGCTGGCAGCGGCGAAGTGAATGCTGCCGGTACCGGAGCCGTCCCACACGCGCATCTCGCCATAAGGACTGGCGCGGCGTGCGGCAATGCCATCCCAGACACCCAGGCGTTCAAGGATGCGCTGACTGGCCATCGACAACGCACTGACGCGCGGCTCGAACGGTGCCTGTGCGTCGAACGGCGACACGCTCAGTGGGCTACCGTCGACGATGAGAATGTCCAGGCCGCAGTGCTCCAACGCCAGGGCCAAGGTGCTGCCGACCATACCGGCACCGACGATGATCAGATCCGCGCGCATATCACTCCTTAAACCGTAGGGTGCATACGCACCATGGCTTGCGGTTGGTGCGCACAGCGCACCCTACGGGGCTGGTCATAAATTACGGGTTCCCATGCCCATCGCCTGACGCGCGAACCAGCGCTTGGCCGGCGGTAGCAGGTCGAGGCCGAGCAACCCAAGATTACGCCCGGCAGCCAACAATGGCTGGCCGTTGCTGAACAGACGCGTCACCTGATCGGAAAAGCTCACGGTCATTTGCTGATCGAGCTGCTGCCGCTGCTGATAACGCTGCAAGGTGGTGAAGTCGCCCAGAAGCGCATCACTGTCGATCAACACCTCGGCCAGTGCCAGGGTATCGCGCAGCGACAGGTTGTAACCCTGACCAGCGATGGGATGTAGGCTGTGTGCGGCATTGCCCAACACCACCAGATGCGGGCGCACCTGCTCCTGCGCCTCGACCAAGCTCAGCGAGTAGAGGTGCCGCGCACCGACCTGCTGCAAGACGCCCAGGCGATAGCCGAATGCCTGCTGCAACTCGCTGAGAAAACTGGCCTCGCTGCTGCGCAACAGGCGTTCGGCGTCAGCCTCGGCACGCGTCCAGACCAGCGCGCAGCGGTTGTCGCTCAAGGGCAGCAGCGCCATCGGGCCGTCATCGGTGAAACGTTCGAAAGCCTGTCCGCGATGCGCTTCAAGCGGGCTGACGTTGGCGATCAGCGCACTCTGCCCATAAGGCTTGATGCTAACGCCAATACCGAGCTGCTCACGAAGACCGGAACGCCCGCCGTCAGCGAGAACGGCCAGCTCGCAATCGATACTGGTTTCGTCGCTCAACGTCAGGTGGTAACCGTCCTCCAGACGCTGCATGGCGACCACCTCGGCCGGGCAGCGCCACTCGATCACGTCCTGATCCAGTGCCTGCCACAGGCAGTGGCCGATCCAGGCGTTCTCCACCACGTAGCCGAGCGCCGGCACACCTTCCTCGATGGCCTGCAGACGCGTGGCACCGAAGCGGCCACGGTCGGAAACGTGGATCTGCTGAATCGGCTCGGCGCGCTGGGCAATGCTCTGCCACACGCCCATACGCTCGTAGATCAGCCGGCTGCCATAGGACAGTGCGGTGGAGCGGGCGTCATAACTGGGTTGGTATTCGCTACCCGGCGCGAAAGGCTCGATCAGGGCGATGCGCCAGCCACGCTGGCGTGCCGTTTCCTGCAGGGCCAACGCCAGGCTGGCACCCACCAGGCCGCCGCCGATAATGGCCAGCTGTACGCGTGACATGGGCTCAGGCCGCCTCGCTACGCGCGGCAGCCATCAACGCCTCGATTTCAGCGACCGACTTGGGCACACCGGTGGTGAGAATCTCGCAGCCCTTCTTGGTCACTACCACGTCGTCCTCGATACGCACACCGATGCCGCGCCACTTCTTGGCGACCTTGTCGTTGTCGACGGCGATATAGATGCCCGGCTCCACGGTCATCGCCATGCCGACTTCCAGCACGCGCCACTCGCCGCCGACCTTGTAGTCGCCGACATCGTGCACGTCCATGCCCAACCAGTGGCCGGCACGGTGCATGTAGAAGGGTTTGTAGGCTTCGCTGGCGATCAGCTCGTCGACGTCGCCGTCGAGCAGGCCCAGTTCGACCAGACCGGCAGTGATCACGCGCACAGTGGCTTCGTGGGCTTCGTTCCAGTGCTTGCCTGGAGCGATGAACTTGAACGCCTCCTCGTTGGCCTTGAGCACCAACTCGTAGATGGCCTTCTGCTCGGGCGAGAACGTGCCGCTGACCGGGAAAGTACGGGTGATGTCGCTGGCATAGCAGTCGATCTCGCAGCCAGCGTCGATCAACACCAGATCGCCATCCTTGAGCAGTGCATCGTTCTCGCGATAGTGCAGGATGCAGGCATTGCGACCGGCGGCGACGATGCTGCCGTAAGCCGGCATCTTCGCCCCGCCCTTGCGGAACTCGTAATCCAGCTCGGCTTCCAGGTGATATTCGAACAGGCCGGCGCGGCTCGCCTGCATCGCGCGGATGTGGGCGCGCGCACTGATCTCGGCAGCCTCCTTCATCACCTTCACCTCGGCGGCCGATTTGTACAGGCGCATGTCGTGCAGCAGGTGGTTGAGGGCGACGAACTCGTTCGGCGGCGTAGCGCCCTGGCGAGCCTTGGCGCGGATGTGGTTGACCCACTCCATCAGCCGATGATCGAACTCCTGATTGCAGCCGATGGCGTAGTAGACGCGCTCACGGCCTTCGATCAGACCGGGAAGAATGTCGTCGATATCGCCAATCGGGAAGGCATCGTCGGCGCCGAATGTCTTGATCGCTCCGTCCTGGCCGGCACGCAGACCGTCCCACAGCTCGCGCTCGGGATCACGCTCGCGGCAGAACAGCACGTACTCGCCATGTTCGCGACCAGGGATCAGTGCCATCACCGCCTCCGGCTCAGGGAAGCCGGTGAGGTACTGGAAGTCGCTGTCCTGACGATAGACGTGCTCGACATCGCGATTGCGGATATACACCGGCGCCGCCGGCAGGATGGCGATGCTGTTGGGTTCCATCTGCGCCATCAGCGCCTTGCGCCGACGGGCATATTCGGACTTGGGGATGCTGATCAAGGCAGGCTCCGATGAAAAATCAGTGCAGGGAAGGTTTGGCGGCGGGCACCACAGGCTTGGCACACTCAGAGAACAGCAGCAACGGCGCGACGCGCAGGTACTCCATCACCTCCATGTAGTCGCTCTCGCCATCCTCGGACTCCTCCAGGCCGCTCTGTACCTGAGCGATGGCAGAGAGATCCTGCAACACTTCCATGGCCTCGGCACTCAGCGCGCCATCGCGGGCGGTCAAGCCAAAGCCACCGAGAAAGCCCTGGCACCATTGACCCAGCGCGGCTGCACGCTGCGCCAGCGGGGTTTCGTCGTCCGGCAACAGCAGCACCACGGTGATGTCTTCACCGCACAGCTCACCCTTGACCATCTCCTGCAGACCGATCAGTGCCTGACGCACGTTGTCCTGTGGCTCGCCGCCTAGCAGGTCGGCAGCATCGAGCAACCAGGCATCGGCGTCGAAGCCGGCACCGGCGCAGCTGCGACCGAGCAGCAGGCCATGCAGTTCGGCGGGGGAAACGGAATGCCCGGCGCTGTTCAACAGAGCGGCGAAGGCGGCGTAGGGAGAGCTTGGAATCGACATAGATAGCTAGGCGCCAGGCGGCGCAATCTCTAGAATGGAGGCCTCGTATCCTAGCACCGGCAGGCGCGGCAAGACCATCCGAGGCCACCGCAGTGATGCCGCCGAATGCATCACGCCACCGCCATCTGGGTTTGACCTGCAACCGGGACAGGCCTATACAGTCCAGCCAGCCACCCCATAGCGAGAGCCCATGGAAGACGCCGATCTGCACGCATTGACCGCCAAGCTGGAACTGCTGATCCAGCGTGTCGAGCAGCTAAAGGCTCACAACCGACTCCTGCTGGCGAATGAACAGGCCTGGCGCGAGGAGCGCGCCCATCTGATCGAAAAGAACGAAATGGCCCGGCACAAGGTCGAATCGATGATTTCGCGCCTTAAAGCCCTGGAGCAGGACTCATGACCCAGTCGAACACCGTGACCGTCCACATTCTGGACAAAGAATATTGCATCGCCTGCCCGCAGGATGAACGCGCCAACCTGGAGAGCGCTGCCCGCTATCTGGACGGCAAGATGCGTGAGATCCGCACCAGCGGCAAAGTGATCGGTGCCGACCGCGTTGCCGTGATGGCCGCCTTGAACATCACCCACGACCTGCTGCACAAGCAACAGCGCCTGGATCAGGACGCCAACTCCACCCGCCAGCAGGTGCGTGATCTGCTCGACCGTGTCGACCACGCACTGACCGACGACTCGAGTTCCTGAGCGCCAGCATGCCAGCCTGTTCGTCGCAGGCCGCCCCGCAACCGCTCTGTTCGGGTATACTGGGCGCAACTTCCTGGGGTGTGCGCCAGTCGGTGATGTCCCTGAGCCGATACGCACAACCACGGGGGTTGCACGTTGGGGCCGGTGTGCATGTCCGCCTGACGGAAAGCCTTAACGCCTCCTGCAACCTCCACCTTGAACTTTCGGGTTCAAGGGCTAAACCGACAGCGGCACGCCGGGAAGTCATCTTTTCCAGCAGTGACCTGCAACACTGCTACCCGCCTCGTCCCAACCTCATCCCATGACTACGCCAGCCACTCTCAGTCGCCCGCAACTGCGCCGCGTACTGCGTCAGCGCCGTCGTGCGCTCAGCCGCAGCCAGCAACGCCTGGCCGCGCGCAACCTGTATCGACAACTGGTGCAAAGCCCACAGTTTCGTCGCGCCAGGCATATCGCCCTGTATCTGCCCAATGACGGCGAGATCGATCCGCGACCACTGCTGGCTGCCGCGCAGAAACGCGGCAAGCGTACCTACCTGCCAGTGCTCAGCGCCTGGCCGCGCACCAAGATGGTGTTCCAGCACGTTGCCCGGCACGAAAAGCTGGCGCGCAACCGCTTCCGCATCCTCGAACCCCGCCCGCAGCCCAAACGTCAACGCAAGGTCTGGGCACTGGATCTGGTGCTGCTGCCACTGGTGGGCTTCGATGACTGCGGTGGGCGCCTGGGCATGGGCGGCGGCTTCTACGACCGCAGCCTGGCCTACCTGCACAGGCGCAAAAATTGGCACATGCCGACACTGCTGGGCCTGGCGCACGAATGTCAGCGCGTGGATGAACTGGCGATGGCCAGCTGGGACGTGCCCTTGCAGGCTACGGTGACGGACAAGAAGTGGTACTGAATCGAGAGATGCGGCACCGCGTTCCCTGCGGCGCTTGGAATCGGTGAATCAGGGTTGCTGCGTTACATTGATCGGAGCGTCGCTCTGGCGCTCCCACAAGCTCTGGGTGTAACCCGTAGTAACCACACCCAGGCTGAACAGTACGACGAGAACCCACAAAAGATCTGGTTTGCGTTTCATCTATTGCCTCCCCCTTCAAGGCAATGCGCGCGTTGGCCACGCGTTATTGTTGTATGCAATACGGCGACGCCAAGCGTTAAGCCGGGCATTTTCCGTCAGTGCAGAGCGCTGTGCAATTTCCAACGCCAACCGGCCGTCGGAGATCCCCCTCAAACGAGCGTCCGCTTACGGACAGACCTGCAGGAGCAAAGTTCATGCCTTATTGGTTGATGAAGTCGGAACCCGATGAACTGTCCATCCACGACCTGCAACGACTCGGCAAAACACGCTGGGATGGTGTGCGCAACTACCAGGCGCGCAACTTCATGCGGGCTATGAACCCGGGCGATCTGTTCTTCTTCTATCACTCCAGTTGCCCACAACCCGGCATCGCCGGAATCGCGCGCATCGCTGGCGAGGTTTACCCCGACCCCACCGCGCTCGATCCGCACAGCCACTACCATGACCCCAAAGCCACTGCCGAGAAGAATCCCTGGAGTGCGCTGGACGTGGAGTTCGTCGAAGCCTTCGACGAGGTGCTGGCACTGCAGCAGTTGAAGAACAATCCGCTACTGGCCGAACTGGCATTGGTGCAGCGCGGCAGCCGACTGTCGGTGATGCCGGTGAGCGATGCCGAATGGGCAGCGATTCTCGCCATGCGTTGAGTCCCACGCAGCGCTGTGCTATCACCACAGCGACAGCCTACGGAGCACGCCCATGCCAGCCTCTTCCGCCTGGCCCGCGCGCCTGGCGCTGGCCTTCCTCCTGCTGGTACTGAGCGCCTCCAGCGTACTGCTCTGGCGTCAGATCGAGGGTGTGCAGCAACAGCGGGTTGACGAACGCCTGGGCTACCAGGCGCGCAGCCTCGCCCGTCAACTGGAAAGCACTCTGCATCTGGAGGTGGCCAGCCTCGAGCGCATCGCCCGCTTGTGGAACAGCCTGGGGCGCCTGCCACGCGCCGCCTGGGGCGAGGAGGTAGAGCGCGCACTGCGTGGCTTCCCTGCCTATCAGTCGATCCAGTGGGTCGGCCCCGACCTGCACATGCGCTGGTTACTCCCGGTCGCAGGTAACGAAGCAGCGCTGAATTTCCGCCTGTATCCCGAACACCCCAACTACCCCCTGGCGATGGAGGCTCGCGAGACCGGAGAGCAGCGCTTCTCCAACAGTTTCGATCTGGTGCAGGGTGGTCGCGGCTTCGTGCTCTACACCCCGCTGTACCGCGAGCAGAACGGCGAGCGCGTGTTCGATGGTTTTCTCCAGGGGGTGTTTCGCGTCGAGCCCCTGATGCAACAGCTGCTCAGCCAGATCGACCGTGATGCCTTCAATCTGGAGCTGCTGGAAAACGGTCACAGCCTGTTTCGCCACGGCGAGCCGGACAACAGCAAGTGGCACAGCTTGCAACTGGGCCTGAGCCTGCTCAACAACCAGGGTTTCAGCCTGCGCCTGAGCCCAACGGCACAGTTGCTCGATCAACTCGATTCACCGTTGCCCGGCGTCGTGCTCGGCGCCAGCCTGGCGATCAGTCTGCTGCTGGTCGCAGCCCTGGCCCTGGCCCTGGAAAACAGTCGCCGCGCCCACGCCCTGCAACTGGCCAACCGGCGCCACAAGCAGGAAGCCGAACGCCGGGCAGAAACCGAGCAACGCCTGCGCGAGAACCGCGAACGCCTGCAACTGGTGCTCGACCTGACCGATTCCAGCCATGACGGCCTGTTCATCTTCGACAGCAGCAGCCGCGAGCTGCTGCACATGAACCAGGCCACCTACGCCACGCTCGGCTATCGCCCCGAACAATTCGCCGAACTGCTGCGTGACGACCCGGAAAAGCTGATGCCCGACTTTCACCGCTGGCTGGAGCAGGCACGTCAGGCGCAACGCGCCAATCTCTCGCGGATCTTCCAGCGTGAACTGATTCGCCGCGACGGTAGCCGCCAGCCTGCCGAGATCAACACCCAACTGGTGCAACTGCATGACCGCGAATACCTGATCGCCGTTTCTCGCGACAACAGCGAGCGCCTGCAACTGGAGGCGCAACTGCAACGCCTGTCGCAACTCGATGGCCTGACCGGCTTGTACAACCGCCGCCACTTCGATCAGCAACTGCAGAGCGACTGGCGTCGCTTGCGCC
Organism: Pseudomonas berkeleyensis; assembly: GCF_014109765.1. Classification (NCBI taxonomy): domain Bacteria; kingdom Pseudomonadati; phylum Pseudomonadota; class Gammaproteobacteria; order Pseudomonadales; family Pseudomonadaceae; genus Pseudomonas; species Pseudomonas berkeleyensis. The sequence continues at coordinate 398,630 of NZ_CP059139.1, read as the reverse complement.
GCCTCGGCGCGCCAATGGCTCTGCTGATGCTGGATATCGACCACTTCAAGGCCTACAACGATGCCCTTGGCCACCTGGCCGGTGACGACGCGCTGCGCCGAGTCAGCTCCGCGCTGAAGGACAGCCTGCAACGTGAGAGCGATACGGCCTGCCGTTACGGCGGCGAGGAGTTCGCCATCATCCTGGCCCATACCGACCTGGAAGGCGCCGAGCAGGTCGCCGCCCGCATTCACGGCGCCATCGCCAGCCTCGAGATCCATCATCCGGCCAGCCCATTCGGACGGCTGACCCTGAGCATCGGCATGACCGCGGTCGACCCGGTCATGGACGAACAACCGGGCGCGCTTGTCGCCCATAGCGACCAGGCGCTCTACCAGGCCAAACATCAGGGGCGCAATCGCACCGCCCTGTGGCAGCAACCCACGGTTGACCTGCATCAAACCACCTAGACTGGTGGCGACGGACAATGGAAACCTCTTGATGGAGCTTCTGTCACGAGGCTCACGAAAGGATATGACCGATGAACAGAAAACCTCTGCCCTATCTGATCGCCGCCGGCGTCGCCGTGCTGGTAGCCGTGGCCTGGTGGCAACTGCGGCCGGATGGCCTCGGCGAGGGTTTTGCCAGCGGTAACGGCCGTATCGAGGCCACCGAGGTGGACGTGGCGACCAAGCTGGCCGGACGCATCGCCAGCATCGAAGTCGACGAAGGCGACTTCGTCGAACCGGGACAGGTGCTCGCGCGCATGGACACCCAGGTGCTCGAAGCGCAGCTGGCCCAGGCTCGCGCCCAACTGCGCCAGGCCGAAAACGGACAGAACACCGCCGCCAGCCAGATCAGCCTGCGCCAGAGTGAAAAGCTCACCGCCGAGGCGGTGGTGCGCCAGCGCCAGGCCGAGCTGGATGCCGCGCGCAAACGTCACGCGCGTAGCGCCACGCTGGTCAAGCGCAACGCCATGGCCCAGCAGCAGCTGGATGACGATCTGGCCCGCCTGCAGAGCGCCGAAGCGGCGCTGGCAGCCGCGCGGGCTCAGGTCAGCTCGGCCGAGGCCGGTATCGCTGCTGCGCAATCGCAAGCCATCGAGGCGCAATCGGCGACCGAAGCAGCCCGCGCCAGCGTCGAACGACTGCAGGTGGACATCGACGACAGCCAGCTCAAGGCACCTCGCGCTGGCCGCGTGCAATACCGCGTGACCCAGCCGGGTGAAGTGCTCGGTGCCGGTGGCAAGCTGCTCAACCTGGTGGATCTCACCGACGTCTACATGACCTTCTTTCTGCCCGAGCGCCAGGCCGGTCGCGTCGCCCTCGGCAGCGAAGTACGCCTGGTGATCGATGCCGCGCCGCAGTACGTGATCCCGGCCAAGGTCAGCTATGTCGCCAGCGTCGCCCAGTTCACGCCGAAGACCGTGGAAACCGCCAGCGAACGCGAGAAACTGATGTTCCGGGTAAAAGCACGCATCGACCCCGAGCTGCTGAGCAAGCACCTGCAGCAGGTGAAGACCGGCGTGCCCGGCATGGCCTACCTGCGCCTCGACCCTGACGCCGAGTGGCCTGCACATCTGGCGATCAAGGTTCCGCAATGAACGCGCCGGTCGCACGCCTGAGCGGCGTCGGCCTGCGCTACGGCCAGACCCGCGCGCTGCAACAGGTCGATCTGGCACTGCCGGCCCGCTGCATGGTCGGCCTGATCGGCCCGGATGGCGTCGGCAAGTCCAGCCTGCTGGCGCTGATCGCCGGGGCGCGCAAGATTCAAGACGGCAGCGTCGAAGTGCTCGACGGCGACATGGCTGACGCTCGCCACCGGCGCAATGTCTGTCCTCACATTGCCTACATGCCGCAGGGCCTGGGCAAGAACCTGTATCCGACGCTGTCGGTGTTCGAGAACCTGGACTTCTTCGGCCGCCTGTTCGGCCAGGACGCCGCCGAACGCGAACGGCGCATCGACGACCTGCTGCGCAGCACCGGCATGTCCGCCTTCCGCGAGCGCCCGGCGGGCAAGTTGTCCGGAGGCATGAAGCAGAAGCTCGGGCTGTGCTGCGCGCTGATCCATGATCCGGATCTGCTGATCCTCGATGAGCCGACCACCGGCGTCGACCCACTGTCGCGCAACCAGTTTTGGGAGCTGATCGAGCGCATTCGCAAGCAGCGCCCGCAGATGAGCGTGCTGGTGGCCACGGCCTACATGGAAGAAGCCGAGCGTTTCGATCATCTGGTGGCGATGGATGCCGGCCGCGTGCTGGCCGAAGGCAGCCCCGCCGAATTGCGCGCGCGCACTGGCAGCGCCAGCCTGGAGCAGGCCTTCATCGCCCTGTTGCCCGAAGAGCGTCGGCGCGGCCATCAGCAGGTGGTGATTCCCCCCCTGCAAGACAGCAACGAGATCGCCATCGAGGCCAAGGGCCTGACCATGCGCTTCGGTGATTTCGTCGCCGTCGACTCGGTGTCGTTTCGCATTCGCCGTGGCGAGATCTTCGGCTTCCTCGGCTCCAACGGCTGCGGCAAGAGCACCACCATGAAGATGCTCACCGGCCTGCTGCCAGCCAGCGAGGGCGAGGCGCTGCTGTTCGGCCAGGCGGTCGACCCGCGCGACATGGCCACGCGCAAGCGGGTCGGCTACATGTCGCAGGCGTTTTCCCTGTATGGCGAACTGACGGTGCGGCAGAACCTGGTGCTGCATGCCCAGCTGTTCCATGTCCCGGCCGAGGAGATCGAACCACGCGTGGCACAGATGGCCGCACGCTTCGACCTCGGCGAGGTCATGGACATGCTCCCCGAGCGCCTGCCCCTGGGCATCCGCCAGCGCCTGTCGCTGGCCGTGGCGGTGATCCACAAACCAGAGATCCTGATCCTCGACGAGCCCACCTCGGGCGTCGACCCGGTCGCCCGTGACGGCTTCTGGCAACTGATGCTCGACCTGTCGCGCCAGGACGGCGTGACCATCTTCATCTCCACCCACTTCATGAACGAGGCGCAGCGCTGCGACCGCATCTCGCTGATGCACGCCGGCAAGGTGCTCGACAGCGATACGCCACAGGGCCTGATGGAAAAACGCGGCCTCGACAGCCTGGAAGCCACCTTCATCGCCTACCTGCAGGAAGCCGTCGGCGAGCAACCAGTCAGCGAGGCGCCGCCACTGGAACAGGCGCCACCCACGCAGCGCCAGCGATTCAGCCTGCGCCGGCTGCTCAGCTATGCCCGCCGCGAAGCGCTGGAGCTGCGTCGCGACCCGATTCGTGGCGGCATGGCGCTGCTTGGCACGGTATTGCTGCTGTTCATCATCGGCTATGGCATCAGCCTCGATGTCGAAGACCTGACCTTCGCCGTGCTGGATCGCGACCAGACCACCACCAGCCAGGAATACCATCTGAACCTGTCCGGCTCGCGCTATTTTCTGGAGAAGGCGCCGCTACACGACTACGACGAACTGGAACGGCGCCTGCGCAATGGCGACATCAGCCTCGCCGTGGAGATTCCGCCGCACTTCGGTCGCGATCTCAAGCGCGGCGCCAGCCCGCAGATCGGCATGTGGATCGACGGCGCCATGCCGACCCGCGCCGAAACCATCAAGGGCTACGTCACCGGCCTGCATCAGCACTACCTGAGCGAGCTGGCGCGGCGTTCGCCGCAGCCGCAAGCGGCCAACGCCGCCGAGCTGGAGGTGCGCTACCGCTACAACCCCGACGTGGAGAGCCTCAAGGCCATGGTGCCGGCGGTGATTCCGCTGCTGCTGATGCTGATTCCGGCGATGCTCACGGCGCTGGGTGTGGTGCGCGAAAAGGAGCTGGGCTCGATCATCAATCTCTACGTCACCCCGGTCACCCGCCTGGAATTCCTGCTCGGTAAACAGCTGCCCTACATCGCCCTGGGTTTGTTCAACTTCATCCTGCTGATGCTGCTGGCAGTCACGGTGTTCGACGTACCGCTCAAGGGCAACCCGCTTACCCTGCTGGCCGGCGCGCTGCTCTACCTGGCCTGCGCCACCGGCCTCGGCCTGCTCATGTCGACCTTCACCAAAAGCCAGATCGCCGCCGTGTTCGGCACGGCCATCGTCACCCTGCTGCCGGCCATCCAGTTCTCCGGGTTGATCTACCCGGTAGCATCACTGGAAGGCGTCGGCGCCCTGGTCGGCCAGACCTATCCCACCTCACAGTTCCTGGTGATCAGCCGCGGCCTGTTCTCCAAGGCACTGGAGCTGCACGACCTGATCGGCTACTTCGTTGCCCTGGCACTGACCATCCCCCTGCTGACCCTGCTCAGCGCCAGCCTGCTGCGCAAACAGGAGGTCTGATGGAACGCCTGGCCAATATCTTTCATCTTGGTACCAAAGAGCTGCGCAGCCTGCAGCACGACCTGGCACTGGTACTGCTGATCCTCTGGGCCTTCAGCATGGGCATCTACTCGGCGGCCACCAGCATGCCGGAGAGCCTGCACAACGCTGCCATCGCCGTGGTCGACGAAGACCAGTCACAACTCTCCGAACGGCTGATACAAGCCTTCCAGGAGCCCTACTTCCGCACGCCAGAGCGCATCGACCTGAGCGAGATGGATCGCGGCATGGACTCCGGGCGCTACACCTTCACCCTGAACATCCCACCGAACTTCCAGCGCGACGTGCTCGCCGGCCGCAGCCCGGCGATCCAGCTCAACGTCGATGCCACCCAGGTGAGCATGGCCTTCACCGGTGCCGGCTACATCCAGAACATCGGCGCCAGCGAGGTGGCCGAGTTCGTCCGCCGTTACCGTGGCGACCTGGCGCAACCGGCGGAACTGGCACTACGCGTGCAGTTCAACCCGAACCTGACGCGCGCCTGGTTCGGCTCGGTGATGGAGGTGATCAACCAGATCACCATGCTGTCGATCATCCTCACCGGCGCGGCGCTGATCCGCGAGCGCGAACATGGCACCGTGGAGCACCTGCTGGTGATGCCGGTGACACCGCTGGAAATCATGCTGGCCAAGGTCTGGTCGATGGGGCTGGTGGTGCTGACGGCAGCGGCGCTGTCGCTGCTGCTGGTGGTGCAGGGCTGGCTGCAGGTGCCGATCGAAGGCTCGATCGCGCTGTTCCTAGCCGGCGCGGCGCTGCACCTGTTCGCCACCACCTCGATGGGCATCTTCTTCGGTACCGTGGCACGCTCGATGCCGCAGCTGGGGCTGTTGATCATCTTGGTGCTGCTGCCGCTGCAGATCCTCTCCGGCGGCACCACGCCGCGCGAGAGCATGCCCGAACTGGTGCAGCAGATCATGCTGGCGGCGCCGACCACCCACTTCGTCGCCCTGGCCCAGGCCATTCTCTATCGCGGTGCGGGATTCGCAATCGTCTGGCCCTACATGCTGGCCATCGCCGGCATCGGCACGCTGTTCTTCGTCGCGGCACTGAGCCGCTTCCGCAAGACCCTGGCGCAGATGGCGTAGCCCGGATGCATGCCGGGCTACGGATGACGCTTACTGGATGATCAGGTTGTTGAACAGCAGGTCTTCGACGATGGGCTTACCCTCCTCGCCGTTGATCGCGTCCTGCACCTGTTTGAGCGCCTGCTGACGCAGGGTTTCACGGCCATCGGGGGCGTTGATGGCCTCACTGGTCTGGGCCGAGAACAGCATCACCAACTGATGGCGGATCAGCGGTTCATGCTGTTTGAGCTTGTCCTCGGCCTCAGTGCCGGTCACCCGCAGCGATACGTCGGCCTTGAAGAACTTCAGACGATTACCGGTATCGGCCAGGTTGCCGATCAGGGCTGGCGTCAGGTTGTAATAGAGCGTCGTCGGCACCTCCTCCTTCTTCTCCGAATTGGCCAAGGCAGGCAGGCAGATCGACAAGCTCAGCAACAGGGCGGTCAACAGTTTCACGTTCGGCACTCCATCGGGGATGTGCCTAGCATAGCCATCCACACGCCAGCACCCAAGCCCGGCGCTTATGCCGACCTATCAGGCATCGGCATGCTCGTTGACCCTCGGCAGGCGCTTCCTACACTGCAAGGCACCCTGCAAGAGGAATGACCTTCATGAAAGCCCTGCTGTGCAAAGCCTTCGGCCCTGCCGACACCCTGGTACTGGAAGACCTGCCAAGCCCCGAACCGAAGAAGAACGAGGTGCTGATCGAGGTGCAGGCCGCTGGGGTCAACTTCCCCGACACGCTGATCATCGAAGGCAAGTACCAGTTCAAACCGCCCTTCCCCTTCGCCCCGGGCGGCGAGGTGGCCGGCGTGGTCAAGGCCGTTGGCGAGAAGGTCAGCCACCTGCGTGCTGGTGACCGGGTGATGGCACTGACCGGCTGGGGCGGCTTCGCCGAAGAGGTCGCAGTGCCAGCCTACAACGTGTTGCCGGTGCCCAAGAGCATGGATCTGACCACCGCGGCAGCCTTCGGCATGACCTACGGCACCTCGATGCACGCCCTCAAGCAGCGCGCCAACCTGCAACCAGGCGAAACCCTGCTGGTGCTCGGCGCCTCCGGTGGCGTCGGCCTGGCCGCAGTGGAGATCGGCAAGGCCATGGGCGCCAAGGTGATCGCCGCGGCGAGCAGCGCCGAGAAGCTGGAAGTGGCGCGCAACGCCGGCGCCGACGAGCTGATCAACTACAGCGAGCAGAGCCTAAAGGATGAGGTGAAGAAGCTCACCGGCGGCCAGGGCGTGGACGTGATCTACGACCCGGTGGGCGGCACGCTGTTCGAGGAAGCCTTCCGCAGCATCGGCTGGAATGGCCGCTTCCTGGTGGTGGGTTTCGCCGCCGGCGGTGGCATCCCGGCACTGCCAGCCAACCTGCCACTACTCAAGGGCGCCTCCCTGGTCGGCGTATTCTGGGGCTCCTTCGCCCAGCGCCAGCCGCAGGACAACGCCGAGAACTTCCAGCAGCTGTTCGCCTGGCACGCCGAAGGCAAGCTCAAGCCCCTGGTGTCGCAGACCTTCCCGCTGGAGCGCGGCGGCGAAGCGATCAATGCACTCGGTCAGCGCAAGGCCGTGGGCAAGGTGGTGGTAACCGTTCGCTGACGCTGCGCACTACGCCGTGACATGAAAAAGCCGCCCTCGGGCGGCTTTTTCATTCAACCTCGCGGCGCGTAGGCGAACACATCGGCGCGCATCTGGTGCGCGTCCATGCCGGCCTCGACCAACGCATCGAGCGTGGCATAGACCATCGCAGGTGAACCGCTGGCGTAGACGTGCAAGGCCTTGAGGTCGGGAAAGTCCTCGCGTACCGCTTCGTGCAGCAAGCCACAACGGCCCTGCCAGCCACACTGGTCGCTGACCACCTGATGCAGGCGCAGGTTGTCCAGCTGCTGCCACTCGGCCCAGTGCGGCAGCGCATAAAAATCCTCGGGCCGACGCGCGCCCCAGTACAGATGCAACGGGTGGACGAAGCCGGCGGCGCGGCAATGCTCGATCAGACTGTGCATCTGGCCCATGCCGGTACCGGCGGCGATCAGCACCAGCGGGCCATCGGGCAGATCGGCGAGATGGGTATCGCCATAGGGCATCTGCACACGCACCATACCCGTGGCGCGCAGGTGCTCCAGCAGCGCGATACTGCTGTCTTCGCGGGCGAGGATATGCAGCTCCAGCTCGCGCCCGGCATGCGGCGCCGAGGCCAGGGAGAAGGCCGCCATCTCACCATCCGGGCGCTGTAGCAGCAGGTACTGCCCGGCGTGATAACGCGGCGCCTTGCCCGCTGGCGTACGCAAGCGCACACGGAACACGTCGCCACCCACGTCCTGACACTCGATAACCTGGCAGCTCAGCTCGCGCACCGGCAGCTCACCCGGCGCCAGCACACCGTCCCAATGCAGCACGCAGTCTTGCAGCGGTTCGGCCAGGCAGGTGAACAACTCGCCATGATCCAGCTCGATACCGTTCTGCTTGACCCGGCCCTCCACCAGCAGGGCGGCACAGATATGGCAATTGCCATTGCGGCAGCTCTGCGGGCAGTCGTAGCCCAGGCGCCGAGCGCCATCTAGAATGCGCTCCCCCGGCTGCAAGGCGAGGGTGACACCGGAAGGTTGCAGGGTGACGTTCATCAATCGATTCCCAGCTCGCCCCACAGCGCATCGATACGCGCCACCACGGCCGGATCCTTCTCGATTGCGCGGCCCCATTCGCGATTGGTCTCACCCGGCCACTTGTGGGTGGCGTCCAGGCCCATCTTCGAGCCCAGGCCGGAGATCGGCGAAGCGAAGTCGAGGTAGTCGATCGGCGTGTTGTCGATCATCACCGTGTCGCGCTTGGGATCCATGCGCGTGGTAATCGCCCAGATCACGTCATTCCAGTCCCGTGCGTTGATGTCGTCGTCGGTGACGATAACGAACTTGGTGTACATGAACTGTCGCAGGAACGACCACACACCGAGCATTACGCGCTTGGCGTGGCCCGGGTACTGCTTCTTCATGGTCACCACCGCCATGCGGTAGGAACAGCCTTCCGGCGGCAGGTAGAAATCGGTGATCTCGGGGAACTGCTTTTGCAGGATCGGCACGAACACTTCGTTCAGCGCCACGCCGAGAATCGCCGGCTCATCCGGCGGCCGGCCGGTGTAGGTGCTGTGGTAGATCGGCTCGCGGCGACGGGTGATGCGCTCGACGGTGAACACCGGGAAGGTGTCGACCTCGTTGTAGTAGCCGGTATGGTCGCCGTATGGGCCTTCCGGCGCGGTCTCGCCCGGGTGGATCACGCCTTCGAGGACAATCTCGGCGCTGGCCGGCACCTGCAGGTCGCTGCCACGCGCCTTGATCAGCTCGGTGCGATGGCCACGCAGCAAGCCGGCGAAGGCGTACTCGGAGAGGGTATCGGGCACCGGCGTCACGGCGCCGAGAATAGTTGCCGGGTCGGCACCCAGGGCGACGCAAACCGGATACGGTTTGTCCGGATGCTTCTGGCACCACTCGCGGTAATCCAGTGCGCCGCCACGGTGGCTGAGCCAGCGCATGATCACCTTGTTGCGGCCGATCACCTGCTGGCGGTAGATACCGAGGTTCTGCCGCTCCTTGTTCGGGCCTTTGGTGATGGTCAGGCCCCAGGTGATCAGCGGCGCCACGTCACCCGGCCAGCAGTGCTGGATCGGCAACTTGCCGAGGTCGACGTCGTCGCCCTCCTCGATCACTTCGTGGCAAAGCGCATCCTTGACCACCTTGGGCGCCATGGAAATGACCTTCTTGAAGATCGGCAGCTTGCTCCAGGCATCCTTCAGCCCCTTGGGCGGCTCCGGCTCCTTGAGAAAGGCCAGCAGCTTGCCAATCTCGCGCAGTTCGGACACCTCTTCGGCACCCATGCCCAGCGCCACGCGCTTGGGCGTGCCGAACAGGTTGCCGAGCACCGGCACATCGAAGCCGGTGGGCTTTTCGAACAGCAACGCCGGGCCGCCCTTGCGCAGGGTGCGGTCGCAGATTTCGGTCATTTCCAGAACGGGCGATACCGGAGTCTGGATGCGCTTGAGTTCGCCGCGCTTTTCCAGTTCACGGATGAAGTCGCGCAGGTCGCGATACTGCATGCAGGAGCCTCGTGTCGGACAGGCTAGAGTCGGCCGCAAAGTTTAGCGCCGAAGTCAGGCTTTCAGAAGGCTTGAAAGCCTCCAGATACGACAAGGCCGGGTTTCCCCGGCCTTGTGGCAAGACGTGATGTCTTACTTGCGCTTCATCGACAGGAAGAACTCATCGTTGGTCTTCGTTGCCTTGAGCTTATCGATCAGGAACTCGATGGCGGCGATTTCGTCCATCGGGTGCAGCAGCTTGCGCAGAATCCACATGCGCGACAGCTCTTCCTCACCGGTCAGCAGTTCTTCGCGGCGGGTGCCCGACTTGTTGATGTTGATGGCCGGGAACACACGCTTCTCGGAAACACGACGATCAAGGATCAGCTCCATGTTGCCGGTGCCTTTGAATTCCTCGTAGATCACTTCGTCCATCTTCGAGCCGGTTTCCACCAGCGCGGTGGCGATGATGGTCAGCGAGCCACCTTCTTCGATGTTACGCGCGGCGCCGAAGAAGCGTTTCGGCTTCTCCAGGGCATGGGCGTCGACACCACCGGTGAGTACCTTGCCGGAGCTCGGGATCACGGTGTTGTAGGCACGCGCCAGACGGGTGATGGAGTCGAGCAGGATGACCACATCCTTCTTGTGCTCGACCAGGCGCTTGGCCTTCTCGATCACCATCTCGGCGACCTGCACGTGGCGGGTCGGCGGCTCGTCGAAGGTGGAGGCGACCACTTCGCCGCGCACGGTGCGCTGCATTTCGGTCACTTCTTCCGGGCGCTCGTCGATCAGCAGAACGATCAGGTGGCACTCGGGGTTGTTACGGGTGATGTTCGAGGCGATGTTCTGCAGCATGATGGTCTTGCCCGCTTTCGGCGGGGCGACGATCAGGCCACGCTGGCCCTTGCCAATCGGCGCGCAGAGGTCGATCACACGGCCGGTGATGTCCTCGGTGGAGCCGTTACCGGCTTCCATGGTCAGGCGCTTGTTGGGGAACAGCGGCGTCAGGTTCTCGAACAGAATCTTGTTCTTGGCGTTTTCCGGACGGTCGAAGTTGATGCTGTCGACCTTGAGCAGGGCGAAGTAACGCTCGCCTTCCTTCGGCGGACGGATCTTGCCGACGATGGTGTCACCGGTACGCAGGTTGAAACGGCGGATCTGGCTGGGCGAGACGTAGATATCGTCCGGGCCGGCCAGGTAGGAGGAGTCAGCGCTACGCAGGAAGCCGAAACCGTCCTGGAGGATCTCCAGCACGCCGTCACCGGAAATTTCCTCGCCGCTTTTGGCATGCTTTTTCAGCAGAGCGAAGATGATGTCCTGCTTGCGCGAACGAGCCATGTTTTCCAGGCCCATCTGTTCGGCCATGTCCAGCAGTTCGGCAATCGGCTTTTGCTTGAGTTCGGTCAGATTCATAGGAATGACGTGATCATCGAGAGGAGAAGAAAGCTGTTAGCTTGAGAGGCCGCGCCGCAGAGAAGGCGACAGGATCGCGAACGAGTTCGTATGGGTATGAATCGGCGACGGCGTGCAGAGAGCTGCATGAAGGATGCAGCGAGGCCGAATTTAACACCGCGAAAAAACAGCGTCTAGCCCTAAAAACGAAAAAGCCCCGCAAATAGCAGGGCTTCTTGCAGAGCGTTAGGGTGGGCCGGGCGGCGCTCCGCTTCAGCCCACCATCACGCCAACTGCGACCAACTCGACGGGCTAAAGCCCGCCCTACCTCTTCAGCCCCTCAGATGTTGCTGTCGAGGAAAGCAGCCAGTTGCGACTTGGACAGTGCGCCAACCTTGGTCGCTTCGACGTTGCCGTTCTTGAACAGCATCAGGGTCGGGATACCGCGCACGCCGTATTTCGGCGGGGTTTCCTGGTTCTCGTCGATGTTCAGTTTGCAGATCTTCAGTTTGCCTTGGTATTCCTTGGCGATCTCGTCGAGCACCGGTGCGATCATCTTGCACGGGCCGCACCACTCAGCCCAGTAATCGACCAGAACCGGACCTTCAGCCTGGATGACGTCCTGGTCGAAGCTGGCGTCGCTGACGTTGGTGATGAATTCGCTCATGGGGAGTCTCCGTATATTCGGAAGCAAAAAAGTGGCGCCATCATAGCCCGGCTTGAGTGACACCGAAAGGCACTGACGATTGAGCCTTTCAATAGCCGCCAATGTACGCCTCAATCACCCAAGGTGGCGAAAGCGATTCCGGTACGCAGCGCAGCGGCGCGGATATGCTGCTGCATGGCCTTCTGCGCCGAACCCGCGGCATGCCGGGCCAGGGCCTTGAGGATCTTGCGATGCTCCTGCCAGGTTTCCATCGCCCGCTCCGGGCGGATGAACGGCAGCTTCTGGCTCTCTAGAAAGATATCGGCACTGGAGGTCACCAGGGTGAACATCGCCTGGTTGCCGCTGGCAGCGAGGATGCGTTGGTGAAACTCGAAATCCAGGCGCGTCGCCTGCTCGAAATTCTCGGCGCGCAACTCCCGGCGCATCTGCTCGACGTTGTCCTCGAGGATGTCCAGCTCCTCTGCGGTCATCACCCCGGCGGCCAGACCACAGGCGAAACCCTCCAGGGCAAAACGCAGCTGGAAGGTATCGGCCGCCGACACCTGTGCAGCGAATGGCCAGACGAAAGCACCGGTCGCTTCGGCCTTTGGCGCCTCTTGAACGAATACGCCCTTGCCGGCCTGCACGCTCACCAGGCCCAGGGCGCTGAGCGATGACAGCGCTTCGCGCAACGACGCACGGCTGACCCCCAGACGCTCGGCCAGGTCACGCTGCGAGGGCAAGGCATCACCAGGACGATAGCCCTCTTCCTCGATCAGACGACGGATCGCCTGCAGGGCGTATTCGGGTACCGCGCGGGGAGCAGAAGCATTCATGACTGTTCGGGCCGGTCAGTCCAGTGAAGTCGCCTTTGTAAGGCCATCAGACCGTTTCAGGCAAGCGACGCACCCTTGTGGAACAGCCCACCTCACGAACGCACCGAGATGGCCCAGAAAAACTTCTGACCAGTTGGTCAGCAACACCAACTGTTCAGACCAGTAAGACCTTGTTATCACTCGCCAGAAGCGGTGCAAGCGCTGATTTCATTGAACTTGGCACAGGCGATGCACTGCACGAATCACGCAAAACGCTTCAGTTTTCGTCCATTCATCGGGAGTTCGACATGCGTAAATTTCACCGCACCCTGCTGGGTACCCTGTTCGCTGCCCTCGCCTTTGGCGCTGCCACCGCACATGCCGATGCCCTTGAAGACATCAGCAAGGCTGGCGTGCTGAAAGTCGCCGTACCGCAGGATTTCCCACCATTCGGCTCGGTCGGCCCGGACATGAAACCGCGCGGCCTGGACATCGATACCGCACAGCTGCTGGCTGACAAACTGGCAGTGAAGCTGGAACTGACTCCGGTCAACAGCACCAACCGCATTCCTTTCCTCACCACCGGCAAGGTCGATCTGGTGATCTCCAGCCTCGGCAAGAACCCGGAGCGTGAGGCGGTGATCGATTTTTCCGCCGCCTATGCCCCCTTCTACCTCGGCGTGTTCGGCCCGGAAGACGCCGCCATCGTCAGCCTCGATGACCTGGCCGGCAAGACCATCAGCGTCACCCGTGGCTCCATCGAAGACATCGAGCTGAGCAACGTCGCCCCGAAAGGCGCCACCATCAAGCGCTTCGAGGACAACAACTCGACCATCGCCGCCTACCTGTCCGGCCAGGTCGAGCTGATCGCCAGCGGCAACGTGGTGATGGTGGCTATCTCCGAGAAGAACCCCAAGCGCGTGCCGAGCATGAAACTCAAGCTCAAGGACTCGCCGGTGTACGTCGGAGTGAATAAGAACCAGGCCGCCCTGCTGGACAAGGTCAACGCCGTCCTCGCCGATGCCAAAAGCGACGGCAGCCTCGATGCGATCAGCCAGAAGTGGCTGAAGCAGCCCCTGCCGGCCGGCCTCTGAGCCTGACGGAGCACTGAGCCATGGCGTACCAGTTCGACTTCGCCGCCGTCCTGCAGCACAGCGATCTGCTGCTGCAGGGCGCGGCCTTCACCCTCGGCCTGACGGCGATCGGCACCCTGCTGGGCGTCGGTCTCGGCATCGTCGGGGCGATACTGCGCGCCTGGCGCATCCGCCCATTCGACCGGATTTTCGGCGCCTACGTGGAGCTGATCCGCAACACGCCGTTCATCGTCCAGTTGTTCTTCATCTTCTTCGGCTTGCCCTCGCTCGGTTTTCGCCTGAACGAATGGGAAGCTGCAGTGCTCGCGATGGCGATCAACCTCGGCGCCTACTCCACGGAGATCATCCGCGCCGGCATCCAGGCCATCCCGCATGGTCAGCTGGAAGCTGCAGCGGCACTGGCGCTGAACCGTTTCGAGAGTTTCCGCTACGTGGTGCTGCGCCCGGCCCTGGCCAAGGTGTGGCCGGCTCTTTCGAGCCAGATCATCATCGTCATGCTCGGCTCGGCGGTGTGCTCGCAGATATCCACCGAGGAGCTGTCGTTCGCCGCCAACTTCATCCAGTCGCGCAACTTCCGCGCCTTCGAGACCTATCTGCTGACCACCGCACTGTACCTGATCATGGCCATCCTGGTGCGTCAGCTGCTGGCCTGGATCGGCCGCCGCTTCATCATGGGAGCCCGCTGATGGACTTCACCCTCTGGGACATCCTGCGCAATCTGCTCACCGGCCTGCAGTGGACGCTGCTGCTGTCGCTGGTGGCCTTCGTCTGCGGCGGCATCGCCGGCCTGCTTATATTGCTGGCCCGGCTATCGCCGCTGTCGGCGCCGCGCATCCTCGCCCGTGGCTATATCGAACTGTTCCAGGGCACGCCGCTGTTGATGCAGCTGTTCCTGGTGTTCTTCGGCATCGCCCTGCTCGGTATCGACGTATCGCCCTGGCTGGCCGCCGCCGCCGCACTGACGCTGTTCACCAGCGCCTTTCTCGCCGAAATCTGGCGCGGCTGCGTCGAGTCGATCACCCGCGGCCAGTGGGAGGCTGCCGAAAGCCTGGCCATGAGTCGCCTGGAGACCCTGCGCCACGTCGTTCTGCCGCAAGCCCTGCGTATCGCCGTGGCGCCCACCGTCGGTTTCTCGGTACAGGTGGTCAAGGGCACTGCGGTGACCTCGATCATCGGCTTCACCGAGCTGACCAAGACCGGCAGCATGCTGGCCAACGCCACCTTCGAACCGTTCATGGTCTACGGCTTCGTCGCCCTCGGTTACTTCCTACTCTGCTACCCGCTCTCGCTCGCTGCATACCGCCTGGAAAGGAGGCTGAATGTCACTGCTTAACGTCACCGCCCTGCACAAGTACTACGGCGACAACCACGTGCTCAAGGGCATCGACCTCAAGGTCGAGGAAGGCGAAGTGGTCGCCATCATCGGCCGCAGCGGCTCGGGCAAGAGCACCTTCCTGCGCACCCTCAACGGCCTGGAGTCGATCAACGACGGCGTGATCGAAGTCGACGGCGAGTACATCGACGCTGCCCGCGCCGACCTGCGCAGCCTGCGGCAGAAAGTCGGCATGGTGTTCCAGCAGTTCAACCTGTTTCCGCACCTGACCGTCGGCGAGAACGTCATGCTGGCGCCGCAGGTGGTGAAGAAGACCTCACGCGCCGAAGCGGAAAGAATCGCCCGGCAGATGCTCGAACGCGTGGGCCTGGCAGAGAAATTCGACGCCTACCCCGAGCGCCTGTCCGGCGGTCAGCAGCAGCGCGTGGCCATCGCCCGTGCCCTGGCCATGTCGCCCAAGGTGTTGCTGTGCGACGAGATCACCTCGGCGCTCGACCCGGAGCTGGTCAACGAGGTGCTAGCGGTGGTCAAGCAACTGGCCAGCGAGGGCATGACCCTGATCATGGTCACCCACGAGATGCGCTTCGCCCGCGAAGTCGGCGACAAGCTGGTGTTCATGCACCACGGCAAGGTGCACGAGATCGGCGATCCCAAGGTTCTGTTCGCCGCGCCGCAGACCGAGGAACTGCGCAACTTCATCGGCTCGGTGAACCTGTGAACGCCATGACGCCGCTGCCACTGCGCATCGAGCCGCTGACCCGCAGCGCCTTCGCGCCCTTTGGCGAGGTGATCGAGATGGCCGGCGCCAACGCCTTCCCGATCAATGCTGGCACCACCACGCGCTACCACGACCTGGCGCAGGTGGAACTGGCCGGCGAAGCGCCGCGCACGCTGGTCAACCTGTTCGAGGGCAAGGCCTGGCATGCACCTATCGAAGTCCGCATGCTCGAACGCCATCCGCTGGGCAGCCAGGCGTTCTACCCGGTAGATGGCGGGCGTATGCTGATCGTCGTCGCCCCGCCCGGCGAGCTGGACGAGTCGAAGATCCGCGCCTTCATCAGCGCGCCGGATCAGGGCGTGAACTACGCGCGCGGCACCTGGCACCACCCGTTGCTATGCCTGCAACACCCCGGCCGCTTCCTCGTGATCGACCGCGGCGGTGCCGGGCACAACTGCGATGAACAGGCGCTGAAACAACCGCTGAGCATGCTGAACCTGGCGGAATAACAGGTCTAGACCAGTTAAATGCGACATCCGTATGCGTTGGCTCATGGCTTCAGTCGTGGCAGGATGCGCGGAAATCGAACGAGATGCCGCAATCATGCCCCAAGCCCCTGCCGAGAGTTTTCCCCTGATCGCCGCCATCGATCTGGGCTCGAACAGTTTCCATATGGTGCTGGCCAAGGCCGACAATCACGAGATTCGCATCCTCGAGCGCATCGGCGACAAGGTGCAGTTGGCGGCAGGCCTGGACGATGAGCGCCAGCTCAGCGAGGAGGCCATGCAGCGCGGCCTGGATTGCCTGCGCCGTTTCGCCCAGTTCACCACCAGCCTGCCGGAAGGCGCCGTGCGCATCGTCGGTACCAACGCCCTGCGCGAAGCGCGCAACCGCGCGGTGTTTATCCGCCGCGCCGAGGAAATCCTCGGTCACCAGGTCGAGGTGATTTCCGGCCGTGAGGAAGCCCGCCTGATTTATCTAGGCGTGTCCCACAGCATCGCCGACACGCCCGGCAAGCGCCTGGTCGCCGATATCGGTGGCGGCAGCACCGAATTCATCATCGGCCAGCGCTTCGAACCGCTGCTGCGTGAAAGCCTGCAGATGGGCTGCGTAAGCTTCACCCAGCGTTACTTTCACGACGGCAAGATCACCCCGGCGCGTTATGCCCAGGCCTACACCGCGGCCCGTCTGGAACTCATGAGCATCGAGCAGGGCCTGCGCCGCCTCGGCTGGGAAGATGCCGTCGGCGCATCCGGCACCATCAAGGCGGTCGGACTGACCATCAAGGCAGCGGGCTTGGGCAGCGGCGAGGTGACGGCCGAAGGCCTGGCCTGGCTCAAGCGCAAGGTGTTCAAGCTGGGCGAGGTGGACAAGCTCGACCTCGACGGCATCAAGCCGGATCGTCGCGGCATCTTCCCCGCCGGCCTGGCGATTCTCGAAGCGATCTTCGATGCCTGCGAAATCCAGCGCATGAGCCATTCCGAGGGCGCATTGCGTGAGGGCGTGCTCTACGACCTGCTCGGCCGCCATCAGCATGAAGACGTACGCGAACGCACTCTGGCGGCGTTCATGGAGCGGTACCACGTTGATGTCGACCAGGCCGCCCGGGTCGAAGCCAAGGCACTCTCGGCACTGGACAAAGTGGCCGGCGACTGGGGGCTGAACGATGACTGGCACCGCGAGCTGCTGAGCTGGGGCGCCAAGGTGCACGAGGTCGGTCTGGACATCGCCCACTATCAGTACCACAAGCACGGCGCCTACCTGATCGAGCACTCCGACCTGTCGGGCTTCTCGCGCCAGGATCAGCAAATGCTCGCCCTGCTGGTGCGCGGCCATCGACGCAACATTCCCAAGGACAAATTCGCCGACTTCGGTGAGGAAGGCGTGAAGCTGATGCGCCTGTGCGTACTGCTGCGCTTTGCCATCCTCTTCCATCACATCCGGGGCACGCAGAGCATGCCGGAAGTGCAGTTCAAGGTCGGCGATAACAGCCTGGAAATCCTCTTCCCGGAAGGCTGGCTGGCAGCCAACCCGCTGACCCAGGCGGACTTCGAAGCCGAAGCCGAGTGGCTCAAGCGTATCGACCTGACCCTGAGCGTGCGCTGATCAACTTCTGAATCAGGCCCGCCACAACCCCGTAGGGTGCGCCGTTCTCATTAATGCACGCGAGCAGGACGACCTCGCGAAACCTTGTGTGGCGTCAGTCTGTAATACGGGAATAGCCAAAGCCCCGGATTGCATACGGGCTACGCGCTGAGTCAACCGCCCGTAGGGTGCGCCGTGCGCACCGGGGTTTTGCGCAGTAAGCGTAGGGCGGGTGAAACCCGCCGTCCGCTGTTATCAGCAAGCGATGACACGCGACGTGGCCGCAGCAAGCGGCCTTTTTATCGAGTCACGATTACCGGGGCGGTGAGTTTCTCCAGCAGTCCAGCCTGCGCATTGCGCGGGTTCTGGTTGCCGGTCGGCTGCTGGCGCACGTAGCGACCATCGGACTGCAGCACCCAGGCCTGGGTGTTGTCGGTCAGGTAGCTCTCCAGTTCCTTCTTCACCCGCGTGATGAGCTTCTTGCCCTCCACCGGGAAGCAGGTCTCCACGCGCTTGTCGAGGTTGCGCTCCATCCAGTCGGCACTGGACAGGTAGATCAGCTCGTCGCCACCGTTGAGGAAGTAGTAGACGCGGGTGTGCTCGAGGAAACGACCAATGATCGAGCGCACCTGGATATTGTGGGAAACCCCAGGCACGCCGGGGCGCAGGCTGCACATGCCGCGCACCACCAGGTCGATTTTCACGCCGGTCTGGCTGGCCTTGTACAGCGCGCGGATGATCTTCGGATCGGTCAGCGCGTTGAACTTGGCGATGATCTGCGCCGGCTTGCCTTCAGCCGCCGCAGCGGTTTCCTTGGCGATCAGGTCGAGCAGGGTTTTCTTCAGGGTGAACGGCGCATGCAACAGCTTCTTCATGCGCAGCGTCTTGCCCATGCCGATCAACTGGCTGAACAGCTTGGACACGTCCTCACCCAGCGCCACGTCGGCGGTGAGCAGGCTGTAGTCGGTATACAGACGCGCGTTGCCAGCGTGGTAGTTGCCGGTGCCGAGGTGCGCGTAGCGGCGGATCTCGCCGTTCTCGCGGCGCAGGATCAGCATCATCTTCGAGTGGGTCTTGAAGCCGACCACCCCGTAGATCACCACCGCACCGGCAGCCTGCAGGCGGCTGGCCAGTTGCAGGTTGGACTCCTCGTCGAAGCGTGCACGCAGTTCGATCACCGCGGTGACTTCCTTGCCGTTACGCGCGGCTTCCACCAGCGCATCGACGATCTCCGAGTTGGCGCCGGAACGGTACAGCGTCTGCTTGATCGCCAGCACGTGCGGGTCTTTCGCAGCCTGGCGCAACAGGTCGACCACCGGGGTGAAGGACTCGAACGGGTGCAGCAGCAGGATGTCCTGCTTGCTGACCACGCTGAAGATGTTCTCGGCGTTCTGCAGCAGCTTGGGAATCACCGGGGTGAACGGCGTGTACTGCAGCTCCGGGTGGCTATCCAGGCCGGTGATGCTGAACAGACGCGTCAGGTTGACCGGGCCATTGACCTGGTACAACTCGCTCTCGGCCAGGCCGAACTGCTTGAGCAACTGATCGGTCAGGTGTTTCGGGCAGGTGTCGACCACCTCCAGACGCACCGCATCACCGTAGCGACGACTGAACAGCTCGCCGCGCAGCGCACGCGCCAGGTCTTCGACGTCCTCGGTGTCCACCGACAGGTCGGCGTTACGGGTCAGGCGGAACTGGTAGCAACCCTTGACCTTCATGCCCTGGAACAGGTCGTCGGCGTGCGCGTGGATCATCGACGACAGGAACACGTAATTGGCGCCCGGGCCACCCACCTCTTCCGGCACGCGGATGATCCGCGGCAGCAGACGCGGCGCCGGGATGATCGCCAGGCCGGAGTCGCGACCGAAGGCATCGACGCCTTCCAGCTCGACGATAAAGTTCAGGCTCTTGTTGACCAGCAGCGGGAACGGGTGCGTCGGGTCGAGACCGATCGGCGTGATGATCGGCGCGATCTCGTCGCGGAAGTAACGGCGAACCCAGGTCTTGAGCTTGGTCGTCCAGTAGCGACGACGGATGAAGTTGATGTTGTGCTTGGCCAGCGCCGGGAACAGGGTGTCGTTGAGGATGGCGTATTGGCGATCCACCTGTTCGTGCACCAGCTCGGAAATCCGTGCCAGTGCCTGATGTGGCAACAGGCCGTCGGCACCGGCCTGCTCGCGGGCAAAATTGATCTGTTTCTTCAGGCCAGCGACGCGAATCTCGAAGAACTCGTCAAGGTTGCTGGAGAAGATCAGCAGGAACTTCAGGCGCTCGAGCAGCGGATAGGACTCGTCCAGCGCCTGCTCCAGCACGCGGATGTTGAATTGCAGCTGGGACAGCTCGCGGTGGATGTACAGGCTGCTGTCATCCAGGCTCGGCACCACCACGGGAGCAGGTGCCGGTACCTCCGCGACAGTCGGTTCGGCGACGACTTCCGCCGGGGTTTCGGCCTGCGCCACTGATCCGTCTAGCAATTCGCTGTTGAGTCCTTCGGTGTTCATCGCTGGGTTCCTGGGGGCGTCATTGCCCCGGTTTTAACAGTTCTGCCGCACGCACGGCGAAATAGGTGAGGATGCCATCGGCACCGGCACGTTTGAAGGCGGTGAGCGACTCCAGTATGACCGCTTCGCTCAGCCAACCGTTCTGGATCGCCGCCATGTGCATGGCGTACTCGCCGCTGACCTGATAGGCGAAGGTCGGCACCTTGTAGGCGTCCTTCACGCGCCAGACGATGTCCAGGTAGGGCATGCCCGGCTTGACCATGACCATATCGGCGCCTTCGGCGAGATCGGCAGCCACTTCGTGCAGCGCCTCGTCACCATTGGCCGGGTCCATCTGATAGGTATTCTTGCTACCCTTGCCGAGGTTGGCGGCCGAGCCGACCGCATCGCGGAACGGGCCGTAGTAGGCGCTGGCGTACTTGGCCGAGTAGGCCATGATGCGCACGTTGACGTGATCGGCCAGCTCCAGCGCCTCGCGGATCGCCTGGATGCGGCCGTCCATCATGTCCGACGGCGCCACGACCTGGGCACCGGCCTCGGCATGCGACAGCGCCTGTTTGACCAGCGCATCGACGGTGATGTCGTTCTGCACGTAGCCGTCTTCGTCGAGGATGCCATCCTGGCCATGGGTGGTGAATGGGTCGAGAGCCACGTCACTGATCACCCCCAACTCGGGGAATTTAGCGCGCAGGGCGCGGATCGCACGTTGAGCGATACCCTCCGGGTTCCAGGCCTCGGCGCCGTCGAGGGATTTCTTCTCCAGCGGCGTGACCGGGAACAGCGCCAGCGCCGGAATGCCCAGTGCGACCCAGTGTTCGGCTTCCTTGAGCAACAGGTCGATGGACAGACGCTCCACACCCGGCATGGACGGCACGACTTCGCGACGGTTTTCGCCGTCGAGGACGAACACCGGCAGGATCAGGTCATCGACGCTCAGGCGGTTCTCGCGCACCAGACGGCGGGAGAACTCGTCGCGGCGGTTGCGACGCAGACGGGTAGCAGGGAACAGACGGTTGGCGGGGGTAACGCTCACGGCAGACTCCAGAGCCCGCACGGACGGGCCAGTGTGACGGTTATAAGCGGGCATTATGACTAAATGATGACAGCCGCATGACTCGATGCGACCGCGGGTCGCAGCCGCAACCTGCGGCGGCAATGCCACGAAACCTGGCCATTGTGGCACGGGACGCCACCTTCCGGCTTTTTCACGGTCGGAGTAATCTGCCTCACCTTCACCATGAGCACGTGCGATGCTGCAAGACCTGATTCGCCAGTTCGGCTACCCAGCCTTGATTCTGGGCACCTTCCTCGAAGGTGAAGTGTCGCTGCTGGTGGCATGCTACCTGGCTGTGCGCAACCTGCTCAGCATCGAACTGGTGGCGCTGTGCGCCTTCCTCGGCACCTTCGCCAGCGACCAGCTGTGGTTCCACCTCGGCCGCCGCCATGGCCGCGCCCTGTTGCAACGCCACCCCCGCTGGCAACCGCTGGGCGAACGCGCCAGCGCCCTGCTGCGCCGCCATCCCGACCTGTGGGTATTGGGCTTTCGCTTCCTCTACGGCTTGCGCACGGTGATGCCGGTCACCATCGGCCTGTCCGGCTATTCCTGGCGCCGCTATCTGCTCTTCGACTGCATCGGCGCAGCACTGTGGGCCGGCGGCCTGAGCCTGATCGCCTATCGCCTAGGCAATGCCATGAGCGGCTTGCTGGAAGACGTGCGTCACGCCCAGCTCTACCTGGCCGCGGGCGTGGCGCTGCTGATCGCCCTCGGTTGGCTATACCGGCGGCGCCAGCGTCGGGCCGACTGACGAACCGCGCCGCACACCCCACAAACCGATCAGGCTGAGCAACAGGTAGCCTGCCAACAGCGTCCAGACGCTGGTGCCAGCCGTTAGCATGCCAAATGCATCGGCCAGCGCCAGCAGCGGCAGATTGGCCAGCAAGCGCAACAGCTCCAGACGTATGGCCCAGCTGCGGTTCTCCAGCCAGGCGCCAATGCTGTAGAGGCCCAACGCAACCCAGGCGCAGCCGAGCAGCATCCCGACTGGCGTCAACACCTCGGCCTGCGCCAGCAGCCAGGTACCGCCGAGCAGGTAGACGACGAACTGCAGCGCGGCGTAGCACTGCTGACCACGGCCCAGCGGCACCTCGAATTTGACGAAGCGACTCAGGTCGGCCTTCTCCTGTGGAAAACGCGCAGCCACGTCGGCCGGGCGCCAGCCGGTGGGCATGAACCAGATACGCAGCCGATCCCACCAGGACTCGCTACGCCGCGCATCGCTCCACAAGCCGGCATAGACCTGCAGATTCGCCCATAGCGGGTTCCAGCTGGCCAGCGGCACGGTGACGCCGAAGACCACCGGCTCCTCGTCCAACTCCTCCTGAAAGGTGCCAAAAATTCGATCCCAGACAATGAACACACCGCCGTAATTGCGATCCATGTAAATAGGGTTCTGCGCGTGGTGCACACGGTGATTGGAGGGCGTGATGAACAGCCACTCGAACCAGCCCAGTTTGGGGATATGCCGAGTGTGCACCCAGAACTGATAAAGCAGATTGAGCGCCGCCACACTGAGAAATACCAAAGGTGGCACACCGACAACCGCCATCGGCAAGTAGAAGATCCAGCCGAAGATGAAGCCGGTGCTGGTCTGGCGCAACGCGGTGGACAGGTTGTAGTCCTCGCTCTGGTGATGCACCGAGTGCGCAGCCCAAAGCACGTTGCGCTCATGGCCCAGGCGGTGGTTCCAGTAGTAGCAGAAGTCATAGAAGAGGAAAGCGAACACCCAGACCCACAGGCTGCCGGCATCCAGCGTGAACACCGCCAGGTGCTCCCAGGCAAACGCGTAGGTCAGCAATCCGACGACCTTGGTCACCAGGCCGGTAGCCTGCGACAGGACGCCGGCACTGAGGCTGTTGAGGGCATCGGCCAGGCGATAGGTGCGCATGCCGCGCCAGCGATCGGCGAGCAGCTCCAGGCCGATCAGAAGAAAGAAGAAGGGCACCGCGTAGAGAATGTAATTCATGACTGCGCCATATCGTTGTACTTGTCTCGGGAATGAGCTGTTATTCATCCTATGCGCCGGCCCGTTATGCTTCACGGCGGCAAATGACAGTCCGAGTGGCATTTGACGACAGCCAGGCCCAAGAATTGGTAACAACCGCGCCCGCCTCACGGGCGCGTCTTTCCTCACCAGGAGTCGAGCATGAGCAAAAAAGTGGCAGTGATTCTGTCCGGCTGTGGCGTCTACGATGGCGCCGAGATCCACGAAAGCGTGATCACCCTGCTGCGCCTCGACCAACGCGGCGCTGAAGTGCAGTGCTTTGCTCCCAACGTGCCGCAGTTGCACGTGGTCGATCACTACAGCGGCGACGAGATGAACGAGACACGCAACGTGCTGGTGGAATCCGCACGCATCGCGCGTGGCCAGATCAAGGACGTCAAACAGCTGCACGTCGCCGACTTCGACGCACTGATCCTGCCCGGCGGCTTCGGCGTGGCGAAGAACCTCTCCGACTTCGCCACCAGCGGTGCCAACTGCACAGTGCAACCCGACGTACTGGCCGCCTGCAAGGCCTTCGTCGATGCCGGCAAACCGGTCGGCCTGATCTGCATCGCCCCGGCGCTGGCCGCGAAAATCTTCGGCGCCGGGGTGATCTGCACCATCGGCAACGATGCGGACACCGCCAGCGCACTGACCCAGATGGGCGCCGAGCACCACGAGTGCGACGTCAGCGACATCGTCGAGGACGAAGCGCGCAAGCTGGTCACCACACCGGCCTATATGCTCGCCCAGTCCATCGCCGAAGCGGCGTCGGGCATCAACAAGCTGGTCGACCGGGTGCTGGAACTGGCGCACCACTGACCGTAGAAGCGGACGAGGGGCGTTCCGTTTCAGCACTCGCTGATCGCCCTTGGTGGGCTAAAGCGGAACGCCGCCCGGCCCACCCTACCCACTGATCGCCGTTCACATGGCGCTTCGGTCATTGGCCAGGGCACTCCGGCCGCAGCCCTGGCCAAGCCCGCCAGGCTGCGGCAGCGTGACAGACACGTGATCTCCGGAGTGCCACGATGCCGCAAGCCTTCAGCCTGGACGCCGACCTGCAACAGGCGGTGACTGCCTTCTTCCAACGTATCCCGTTCAACCAGTTTCTCGGCATCGAGATCGATGAACTGAGCGAGGAACAGGTGACCATGCACCTGCCGATGAAGCCCGAACTGATCGGCAACTTCGTCCACGGCATCCTGCATGGCGGGGTGATTTCTTCGCTGCTCGACGTCTGCGGTGGCGCCATGGCGCTGATCGGTGCCTTCGCCAACCACCAGCATCTGCCGGCGGCAGAACGCATGAGCAAGCTATCCAAACTCGGCACCATCGACCTGCGCATCGACTACCTGCGTCCCGGCCGCGGCCAGCGCTTCATCGCCACCGCCATGCCACTGCGCGCCGGCAACAAGGTGGCGGTGATCCGCATGGAATTGCACAACGATGAAGGCGTGCTGGTCGCCGTGGGCACCGGCACCTATCTGTGCGGGTGAAGGTGATGCGGGAAGGGCTTTGGCCGCGATGAGCACTGGATCGGTCGCTGCTAAAGCGGCGCCGACAGAAACAGCCAAAGCCCGAAGCTGGATATAACCTGAAGCGCTATCGACTCAGACGCGTGAGAATCCGATCGAGTGAGTTGGCGAAAGCCTGGCGATCCTTGTCCGAATAAGCCGCCTGACCGCCACCTACCTGACCCTGCTCACGCAGATCGGTGAACAGGTTGCGCACGGCCAGGCGCTCGCCCATGTTGCGCTCGTCGAACTCACGACCACGCGGATCGAGCGCAGCGACGCCGTTTTTCACCAGGCGGTCGGCCAGCGGCACATCGCTGCAGATCACCAGCTCGCCGGGCACGGCGTGTTCGACCAGATAATCATCGGCGGCATCCGGGCCGCTGGGTACCACGATCAGTTTCACACAGGCGAAGTTAGGGCGCGCGACGGCCTGCCCGGCCACCAGCACCACTTCGAAACCGCGTTTGAGAGCGAACTTCACCACCTGATCCCGCGCTGCCCTGGGGCAGGCATCGGCATCGATCCAGACACGCATAGCGCTGCTCTAATGACCTAACAGGGCGCCAGTATGCCTGGCCGCCCTGCTGTGCGGGTAGGGTGCGCCGCTGCTCAGGCGCAGTAGAACGCCTGGCAGCGCTCACGCACAGCGCGCGACAGGTTATCGTCGGCCAGCTCGATCAGATCCAACTCCACTTCATCGGGCAACAGCTCAGCCACCAGTGCGGCCAGACGGCGCTGGCCACGCACATCCGCGCCGGAAATCGCCAGCAACAGCCGCGGTTGCGGGCCGATGGCCGGATCGCGCAAGGCCGCCAGGTAGGCCTCACGCACGGCAAGCTGAGCACAGGCACTGGACAGCGCCTGTTCCAGGGTGGGATGACGCAACGCGGCCAACGCCAGATCAGGACTGTCGGCGTAATGGGTGGAATGAATCGTGGAGGTCATGCGCGCACTCGGCAAAGGGATCGGAACCAGCCTAGGTGCACTGAGACCAGCTGTCGTGGCAGCGGTTCACGCTCTGATGCAACGAGGGCGGCAAATGCCGCCCCCGGTCACGCCTTAACGCTGCTCGGCCAGCCGGCGTCGTTCGCCCAACAGGCTACGCCCGTAGAGCAGCGCGATACCTGCCAGTGCCAGTCCCTGAGCCGAGAGGCTCCAGGCATCAGCATGAATGCCCAACCAGTCGAAATCGAAGAACGCCACCGGCCGTGTGCCCAACACGCCGGCTTCCTGCAGCGCGGCTACGCCGTGGCCGGCGAACACCACCGACAGTACGCACAGCAGCACGGCATTGATACCGAAGAAGGTGGTCAACGGCAGCTTGCGCGAGCCGCGCAGGATCACCCAGGCCAGGCCGATCAGCAGCACCAGGGCCGCAGCCGCGCCCGCCAGTACGGCGCCGTGTCCGGCAGGGCCAGCCTGCAGCCAGAGGGTCTCGTAGAACAGGATCACCTCGAACAGCTCGCGGTACACCGAGAAGAACGCCAGCACGGCAAAACCGAAGCGACCGCCGCCACCGACCAGGCTGCTCTTGATGTAGTCCTGCCAGGCCGCCGCGTGGCGCCGGTCATGCATCCACACGCCGACCCACAGCAGCACTACACTGGCGAACAGCGCGGTGGCGCCTTCGAGCAATTCACGCTGAGCGCCGCTGATATCGATCAGATAGGCTGCCACGGCCCACGTGGCGACGCCGGCCAACAGCGCCAGCCCCCAGCCGATGTGCACGCTACGCACCGCCTGCTGCTGACCGGTATTGCGCAGGAAGGCAAGGATCGCTGCCAGCACGAGGATGGCCTCCAGCCCTTCACGCAGCAGGATCAGCAGGCTGGCGAAGAAGCTCAGGCTGTCGTCCATCGCGCCTTCTTCCAGCAAGGCCGCCGACTTGCCCAACTCGGCCTTGGCCAGCTCCAGCGCCTGGGCTGCCTGAGCGACACTGGCGCCATCCTGCAACGCCTGACGGTAAGCCATCAGCGCTTTCTCGGTGGTCTTGCGCTGCGCAGCGTCGAGGTTGTCGAGGGCGCTTTCCACCAGCTCGAAACCTTCCAGATAGGCGCCCACGGACAGGTCATAGGCCTGCTCGTGATCCCCTGAGCGATAGGCCGCCAGGCTGCGCTCCAGAGTGTCACGGGTATAGCCGATCAACTGCTGCGGCCCACGCTGCTCGATCTGCGGCTTGGCTCGCTGAGCGCGAAACGCGGCAACGTCGCCACCGGCGGCTGCGACTTCGGCAGGCGTTCGTCCAGCCAGATCCGCCATGGAGAAGGCAGCCTTGCCTTGCACTGCAGCGGCCGTGAAACCGGCGATATAGCTCGCCAGATCCCAGCGCTGGCGCTCGTCCAGCTGATCGGCGAATGCCGGCATGTCGGTGCCTTCGATGCCCAGCCCCACCGTGTTATACAGGTCATAAAGGCTCAAGCGATCCAGACGCGCGCCATCACGCAGATTGGCCGGTGCAGGTTCCATACCGATGCCCGCAGGGCCGTCACCCGCACCGCTATCGCCATGGCAGACCGAACAGTGCTGCGCATACAGCGGTGCACCACGCTCGGGATCGGGGGTCAGCACCGGGCTTTGGGAAATTGCGTACACCTCGGCCAGGCGAGCGCCCAGACGACGCGCCTCGGCCGCGACCTGCTCGCCAGGCTGGCGCTGCGTAACAGCATCGCGCAAGGCACTAACGCCCTGCTCCAGCTCGCTACGCTCGGCACGTGCCGGCAGGGCCACGACCAGCCCCTGGAGCACGCCGAGAAACTCCAGCTGCTCCTGGTATTCGCCGCTGTCGACGATTTGGCCGGCCGATACGGTAGCGGGGTAGTCGGCGCCGATATAGCCCAGCAGATGCAGGGCCTGGGCTGCGCCGTCGAGGGGCTCGCCGACGGCGAGAAGACTGCTGCCAGCCAGAACGGGCAGCAGCAGCCAGGAAAGAAGAGAACGAATACGAGACATCAATGCATCCCAAACGCGAATGGGTGGCATCAAATTGTTGCTGCGCGGACGCTAAGGCACAAGGAATATCGGAAATATCTTGTAACAAGCAGACGAACGCACTGTTCCAGAAAGCGCCGGGAACTTTATGCCGCAAACGAATCGGCCGCCTGGAGGGCGGCCGATCAGTACAGCAAAGAGCTCACACCGCGGCGCGTTTGACCGTCGCCAACAACCCGGCTGCCGCCACGAACAATGCGGCGAAGCTGCGGTTCATCACCCGCTGCTGGCGCGGGGTGCGCAGCACCCGCAGCACGCGAGAGGCCAACCCGGTGTAACCGGCCATGACGATCAGATCCACCACGATCATGGTCACGCCCATCACCAGGTATTGCGGCACCAGCGGCGCATGCGGGGTGATGAACTGCGGCAGTACCGCGAGCATGAAAATGATCGCCTTGGGGTTGCTGGCGTTGACCAGAAAGCCCCGCAGCACCAGCGTCAGCGGTCGACCAATCGGTCTTTCGGCGGCGCCGGTATCGAGATCGGTAGGCAGGGCCTTCCACTGCTTGTAGCCGAGGTAGATCAGGTAGACCACGCCAAACCACTTGATGACGCTGAATGCCAGCGCCGAGGTGGCGAGAATCGCCCCCACGCCAGCGGCAACAATGGCGATCTGCAACGCCAGGCCAACCTGCAGCCCCAAGGCGTTCCAGTAACCCCGCCAGAAACCGTATTGCAGGCCGGCGGACATCGACGCCACGGCGCCTGCGCCTGGCGAGAGACTGATCACCCAGCAGGCGACCAGAAAAGCGAGCCAGGTTTCGAGAGCCATGGCGAATTACCTCGGAGAAGGAAAAGCGGGAGCAGGCCCTCAAGCCTACTCCCGCCCGATCAATCCGGCGAGCCCTTGCGGAGCTGCACCGGCTCGGCCTGCTGTTGCTTTTTCATCCGTCCACGCAACCGAATGTTGATCGCCTCGACCGCCAGGGAGAAGGCCATGGCGAAGTAGACGTAGCCCTTGGGCACATGCACATCGAAGCTCTCGGCAATCAGCACGGTGCCGACCACGATAAGGAACGACAGCGCCAGCATCTTCAGGCTCGGGTGCTTGTCGATGAAGTCGCTGATGGTGCTGGCCGACAGCATCATCACGATCACCGAGATGACGATGGCCGCCACCATCACCGGCACATGCTGCACCAGGCCGACGGCCGTGATCACCGAGTCGAGGCTGAAAACGATGTCGATGATGGCGATCTGGATGATGATGCCCATGAAGCCGTAAGCCTTCTTCGGCGCATCCGGCCCACCCTCTTCCGCACCTTCGAGGCTGTGGTAGATCTCCGCCGTGCTCTTGAACAACAGGAACAGGCCGCCGAAGAACAGGATCAGATCCCGACCCGAGATGCCTTCGCCGAAGACATGGAACAGATCCGCAGTCAGGCGCATTACCCAGGCGATCGACAGCAGCAGCAGGATTCGCGTCACCATGGCCAGCGCCAGACCGAAGAAACGCGCCTTGGGCTGCTGTTCCTTGGGCAGACGACTGACCAGAATGGAAATGAAGATGATGTTATCGATGCCCAGAACGATTTCCAGGGCGGTCAGGGTCAGGAACGCGACCCAGATTTCCGGGTTGCTAAGCCATTCCATTCGGAGTTACTCCACAGAGGGGTTAGGTTGTGTAGGAAAGGTGACTGTCGACTGCCAGGCACGAATGCTCGTCCCGTACAGGCACCTTTCGTACAGACCCTAGGTAGTGCAATTTTTTCGATGCGCCCGAGTTCAGCGCCAGCGCCGTACGGATCTCTGGAAGAACAGGCTGTTGGGCACCTGCAACACCGCACCTGCTGCGTCCTCACTGAGATCCTGCAAGGTGGTATAGAACAGATTGATGGCGATTACTCGACCTTTCACGCCAGGCTTGTCGGCACTGTCGATCACCTCGACCGTATCGCCGATGCGAAACGGCCCCATGGTGAAGATCAGCAGCGCGCAGAACATGTTCGACAACACGCTCCAGATGGCGAAGAACGCCACGGCTGCCACGGCGGTGAAACCGGTCAAGGCCGTCCATAGCACCGTCGCCGACACACCCAAGCGCTCCAGCACCATGAGCAGCGCGCTGCCCATGATCAACCAGCGCACCAGGCCACGTAGCGGCTGCAGAATCTCTGGCGGCAACAGACTGTAGCGCGCACCGAGGCGGCTGATAGCGCGAGTCAGGATGCGCTGGGCAAGCCAGGCCAGCGCCAGAATCAGCAGCACCTGGCCAGTACGTACCAGGGGGTCACGCCAGGCTGCAAGCAGCTCGAGCTGTTCCATCACTCACTCTCCTCCAACTGCTGCTGCAGCGCTTCCAGGGTTTCCAGCGCCAGCAGCCATGACTCTTCCAACTCGGCCTCACGGGCTTTCAACTTCGCCTGCTCCGCCAGGCAATCGCGCAACTCATCCTTGCGCGCAGCCTCGTACAGACCGCTGTCACCCAGTTGGGTTTCCACGGCGGCGAGCTTTTCCTGCACCTTGCCCAACTCCTGCTCCAGCTTGTCGGCCTGCTTCTTGTGCGGAGCGAGTTGCTGACGCAGCGCGGCGGCGGCCTGGCGCTGGGCGCGCTTGTCGGTCTTGTCCGCAGCGCCTTCTGCCGGGGCACTAACCGGCGCCTGGCGCTGACGATAATCCACCAGCCAGCGCGCGTAGTCGTCGAGGTCGCCATCGAACGGCACCACGCGACCTTCGGCGACCAGCAGGAACTCGTCGGTGGTGCTCTTGAGCAGATGCCGATCGTGGGAGACCACCACCACGGCGCCGGCGAACTCCTGCAGGGCCATGGTCAGGGCCAGGCGCATTTCCAGGTCGAGGTGGTTGGTCGGCTCATCGAGCAGCAGCAGGTTGGGCTTGCCCCAGGCGATCAGCGCCAGGGCCAGGCGCGCTTTCTCACCGCCGGAGAAATTCACCACCGGCTCGTCGCAGCGCGCGCCGCGGAAGTCGAAGCCACCGAGAAAGTCGCGCAGGGTCTGCTCGCGCTCGCTCGGCGCCAGGCGTTGCAGGTGCAGCAGCGGGCTGGCCTTGTCGTCGAGGGAGTCGAGCTGGTGCTGGGCGAAATAGCCGATCACCAGGTTCTCGCCGCGAGTCAGGCTGCCGCTAAGCGGCTGCAGTTCGGCGGAGAGGTTCTTGATCAGCGTCGACTTGCCCGCGCCGTTGGGGCCGAGCAGGCCGATGCGCGCGCCCGGCACCAGACTCAACTTGACCTGCTGCAGCACGGTCTTGTCGCCATAACCGAGGCGACCTTCGCTGAGGCTGAGCAGTGGCGTGGAAATCTTGTCGGCCTCGCGGAAGACGAAGTCGAAGGGCGAGTCGACATGCGCCGCGCTCAGCTCTTCCATGCGTTCCAGAGCCTTGATCCGGCTCTGCGCCTGACGGGCCTTGGTCGCCTGGGCCTTGAAGCGGGCGATGTACTTTTCCATGTGCGCACGCTGCGCCTGCTGCTTCTCGTACGCCTGCTGCTGCTGAGCCAGGCGTTCGGCGCGGGTACGCTCGAAAGCCGTGTAGCCGCCGCGGTACAGGTTCAGCTTGCGCTGCTCGACATGAGCCACGTGATCGACCACCGCGTCGAGGAAATCGCGGTCGTGAGAAATCAGTAGCAGGGTGCCGGGATAGCTCTGCAACCAACCTTCGAGCCAGAGAATGGCGTCCAGATCGAGGTGGTTGGTCGGTTCGTCGAGCAGCAGCAGGTCGGACGGACACATCAGCGCCTGGGCCAGGTTCAGGCGCATCCGCCAGCCACCGGAGAAGTCGCCGACGCGACGATCCATCTGCGCGTTCTCGAAGCCCAGGCCGGCCAGCAATTTGCGTGCGCGGGCATCGGCGGTATAGCCATCGGCACTGTCCAGCTCGCTATGCAGGCGGGCAATGGCAGCGCCATCGTGGCTCTGCTCAGCGGCGGCCAGTTCGGCCTGCACGCGGCGCAGGTTGTGGTCGCCGTCGAGCACGTAGTCGACAGCCAGACGGTCGAGGGTATCGACCTCCTGACGCATATGGGCGATGCGCCAGTCGCCGGGCAGCAGGCAATCGCCGGCGTCCGGGGTCAACTCGCCGCGCAACAGGGCGAACAGGCTGGATTTACCAGCGCCATTGGCGCCGATCAGGCCGGCCTTGTGACCGGCGTGCAGGGTCAGCTCGGCGCCTTCGAGCAGGCGTTGCGGACCACGCTGTAGAGTGAGGTTCTGGAGTCGGATCATAATGGCGGCGGAGTCTATCAGTTTCGCCCCGAAATCGCCTGGGAGGCCACGTGCAGGATCTATGGAATTTCGCCGTGCAGCTCTACGCTCGCCCAGGCGTGGAAAGTGCCTGCCTGCAGTTGCAGGACTCAGGCTGTGACGTCTGCCTGGTACTGACCGGCGCCTGGCTGGAGCAACGTGGCATTCCTTGTCGGGACGACTATTTGCAGGCCTTGCGCGACCTGGCGCAGCCCTGGCAGCAGAACGTCGTCATGCCATTGCGGCAAGCACGCCAGCAATGGCGAACAGCCGCGAGCCAGGATGCCGAATTGGCGACCCTGCGCGAGCAGCTCAAGCAATTGGAGCTGGAAGCCGAACGGCTGTTGCTGAAAAGACTGGAAGCGCTGACCAAGGATTGGCCAAACGAGAGCGCCGGCAGTGACTGGCTGCGACACCTTGTCGGAAATGACAACGCCGCGCTGCAAGTGCTGCGCGGCGCCGTTATCACGCGTTAGGACGCGCTCGATGCACCAGGAGCAGCGGCACCATTGGTGGCCGCGGCAGGTGCCGGAGCAGCCGCTGGAGCAGTAGGGGCTGCGGGAGCAGTTGCGGCAGCCTTGGGCTGCGCCGGTTTGGCAGGAGCCTTTGCAACAGCTGGCTTGGCAGCAGCGAGTTTCGCGGGGGCTTTTGCAGCAGTTGGCTTGGCAGCTGCGGGCTTGGCCGGAGCTTTCGCAGCAGCTGGCTTGGCAGCAGCGGGTTTCGCTGGGGCTTTCGCAGCAGTTGGCTTGGCGGCAGCGGGCTTGGCTGGAGCTTTCGCAGCAGCAGGCTTGGCGGCAGCGGGTTTAGCCGGAGCTTTCGCAGCAGCTGGTTTGGCAGCAGCGGGCTTGGCCGGAGCTTTCGCAGCAGCAGGCTTGGCAGCAGCGGGCTTGGCCGGAGCTTTCGCAGCGGCAGGCTTGGCGGCAGCGGGCTTGGCTGGAGCTTTCGCAGCAGCTGGTTTGGCAGCAGCGGGCTTGGCTGGAGCTTTCGCAGCAGCAGGCTTGGCGGCAGCGGGTTTCGCTGGAGCTTTTGCAGCAG
This sequence comes from Pseudomonas berkeleyensis, assembly GCF_014109765.1. Classification (NCBI taxonomy): domain Bacteria; kingdom Pseudomonadati; phylum Pseudomonadota; class Gammaproteobacteria; order Pseudomonadales; family Pseudomonadaceae; genus Pseudomonas; species Pseudomonas berkeleyensis. The sequence goes on along the minus strand of NZ_CP059139.1, from coordinate 365,820 downwards.
CTGGTTTGGCAGCAGGCGCTTTAGCAGCAGCCTTCTTAGCCGGAGCCTTGGCAGCTACTGGTTTCTTCGCCGCAGCGGGTTTGCTGGCAGGTTTGGCGGCAGGAGCAGCCACTTTGGCCTCGCGTACCGACAGCGCCTTACCTACTGCTTCCTTGACCTTGCCGACACCCTGGGCCAGCTTCAGGCTTTCCTGCGCGTCACGCTTGAGTTGGGCGATATAGGTGCGGGTCTCGCTCTGACTGGACTTGAGTGCATCGAGCAGCTCCTCCAGCTCAGCGACTGCATCCTTGGCCTTGGCCTGCGCCTTGGCTTTGCCGGCCACTGCGGCGTCCTGCAGCTTGCTGCGGGCCTTGTGCAGTTTTTCCTGGGCCTTGCCGCGCTGTTTCTCGAGCTTGGCGAGGAGTTTCTCGGCATCGACCAACGCTTGTGAGCAAGCGCCTTCCAGATGTTCGAGCAGGCTGGCAGACAGTTGATGAAGCAAATGCAGCGGGGTAGTGATGGACTTCTTCTTGGCCGACATGGCGCGCCTCCAGGCGGATGTGGATGCGCCCATACTAGACGCAGGCGCGAGCCCTCGCCATAGGCCTTTAGACGATCTAAAGCAGATGCCGGCCTGCACTGGCATAATCGCCAAGACCTTTGAGGTGCCGGCGAACCTCATGTCGCTGCACAACCTCAACAGCCCCTAGCATCTTGATCGGGAGACATCGTCATGAGCCGCGCCGTATTCGCCGCCCTCGCCATCTGCTGCAGCCTCGGCGCTCAGGCCGACCAGCAGAGGCAGGATCTGGCCTACAGCCTTGGCGTACGTCTGGGTGAGCGCTTGCAGGACGAAGTACCGGATCTGCCCCTGAACGATCTGCTCGAAGGCCTGCGCCAGGCCTATGAAGGCAAGCCATTGCGGCTCCCGGAGGCGCGCATCGAGCAACTGCTCGATGCTCACGAAGCCAGCATCGCCGCCAGCCCGCAACATCACGCCAGAGCCGTCGAAGTGGAACAACACTTTCTCGCCGAGCAACGTGCGTTGCCCAATGTACGGGCGCTCGACAACGGGGTACTGATCACGGAGCTGCGCGCCGGGAGCGGCGCCAAACCTACCTCCAGCAGCCGGGTGCAGGTGCGCTACCGCGGCACCCTGGCCGACGGCAGCGTTTTCGATGAGAGCAGCTCACCGCAATGGTTTCGTCTGGACAGTCTGATCGCCGGCTGGCGTAGCGCGCTGCTGCAGATGCCCAAAGGTGCCCATTGGCGGCTGGTGGTGCCGTCGGCTCAGGCCTACGGTGAAGAAGGGGCGGGAGACCTGATTCCCCCGCATGCGCCGCTTGTGTTCGATCTGGAGTTGCTCGACGTCACCAACTGATGTCGGCGCGCCGAGCCATGCCGATCAGGCCAGTGCCGCAGCCTGCTCTTGGTGGGCGTTGTGCAACACCTCAATCAGGCAGTCTTCCAGTTCGAAACGCTCATGCAGCAACTGCCCCAGACGATTGAGCTCGGCCATCAGAGAAGCGTTGTCACGGCAGTCGCCGTTATCACAACGATCATTGAACGCCAGAGCTACCTCGGTAATGGCTTCGATCCGTGGATAGATCTGCTTGGCCAGTTCAAGGCCACGCTGATCATTGAAGGCCTTGGCCTCGTTGGTGAGTTGCTCGTAGACCTCGAAGTGGCCGGCCGAGACGTAGTCCACCAGCAACTCGCAAAAGCCCAGCAAGGTCTCGCCATTGATCGTGGGAGCCTGCGGCGCCTTGGTCAGATCGGTATAGGCCAGCACCAGTTCGCGGCGCTCACCCAGCCAACGGTCAATCAGCTGGTGCACACCACCCCAACGTTCCTGTGCGTTCTGACAACTCTCAAGCATGATGAACCTCGCTTCCCTTATCGGTAATGCCTGTTATACGTCCACTCCCGAGACGTTTATGGTGTCTGCCATCCTGGGCACTATCCTTTAGGCCGTCGGCGCGACCTGGAAAATTGCTCCCGCCGACTTTTTGTCAATTGCCAGCTGATCACGGAAAGAAACCGCAAAATGGCGTTTTTCCGGCGGTGCGTGCGAGCCAGATTATGCCCGCAGGCACACACCATCAAGGCACCGTGGCGATAAATTTAATACGCGCGTTTGATCGGCACGGCAAGAATGCCGTGCCCTCTGCACTTCAACGGCGACGCAGCAGCTGCAGCAGGCAGAAACCGAACATGCCGATGAACGCCAGCAGGCTCCATTCGGGAATGCTCATGCCGAACAAGGTCCAGTTGACCTCGGCGCAATCCGCCGTGCCCTGGAACACCAGACGCACGACATCCTGCATCGGCAGAGCCTGCATCATGAATTCCAGACTCGGCAGGCAGGCCTCGAGCTGATCGGCCGGAACGCTCTGCAGGTAGATTTGCCGCCCTGCCGTGGCCCCACCGACAAGCACGAAAAGCAGCGCCAGCACGGCATAGATGCGCTGACCGAGACGCCCTGGGCCATGAATGGCGGCAACCAGACATACCAGGCCAAAACCAATGACGCAGATACGCTGGACGATGCACATCGGACAGGGCTCAAGCCCCACCGCATGCTCCAGATAGAGAGCCACTGCCATGAGCAGCACGCAGCCGATAAATGCCAGGAAGAACAGGGGACGCGGGCTGGCCAATTGCATGATGGCTCCGGAGGGAAATCGAGGGCAGTACGGTAGAGGAAAGCATGGGCGCCTTTCAAGGCGCCTCATGCATGGCGAACGGCTACTCGTCCGAACGGAATGCCCCTCCGTCCGCTCAGACGCTTGCGCCCTGAGGCTGCGGCAGGCTGGGCAACCCCTGGTGCAGCAGAGCGTGACTCTCGAGCAGCAACTGATTGCTGCGCTCCAGCTCACCCAGTTGCGCCAGCAGGCGGGCCAGTTCGGCGCAGGTTTCCGGATGACGCTCGATCTTCAGGCTGGTTTCGAAATAATCGCGCGCCTTGCCCCAGAGTTGATTCTGCAGGCACAACCGGCCGAGGGTCAGTAGCAACGCCGGATCCTGTGGATGCTGCTTGAGCCAGAGTTCGGCGGTCTGTAGCTGGCGCGCCGGATCGGCGCCACGCAGCACGCCATAGAAGCGTGCCAGGCGGCTGTCGTAGCCACGCTTAAGGGCGCTACGCAGCACTTCTTCGGCCTCTTCCTGCGCGCCCAGGCGACGCAATTGCTCGACATAGGTGGCAATCAGTTCCGGCTCCTGGCGCAACGGTGCGGAGAGCTGATGCCAGGCTTGCGTCAGCGGCTGCAATGCGGCTTCACCCTCGCCCTGCCCAGCATGCCCGGCCTCAGCCAGGCGACCGCGCCAGGTCTCGCGCTCCAGTTCGTCGAGTTCGGCGGCAGGCAGGGCCTTTTCCTTGCGCAGCTCCGGCAGCAACCCGAGCAAGGCAGACCAGTCCTGGCGTTGCAAATACAAACGCTGCAACTGGCGCAACACCAGGTGATGGCCCGGATGGCGTTCACGCATCGCCTGCAGGGTTTCCAGTGCGGCATCGCTGTCACCACGGCTGCGCTGCAATTCGGCATGCGTCAGGGCAATGGCCAACTCCGCTTGCGGCTGCTTGTTCAATGCACGCTCGAGCAGTGCATCGCTCTGCTCATGCTGGCCAAGCTTGCTCGCCGCACGTGCGGCGCCCAGGTAATACATCAGCGGCTGACTGTCGGCCTCGGCAGCGCGCGTCAACTGACGCTGAGCACGCGCCCAGCGCCCTTCGGCCAGATCCAGCATGCCCTGCTCGGAGGCCTGGCGGACACGACGAGTGCGGTGCAACCGCGACCAGGGATTGGCCAGGCGCGTCGAGCTGAGCAACAGACGCAACGTCAGCTTGATCAGGTAATAGAGCAGCACGACGACCACTACCAGACCGAGGAAAGCCCACAGACCTGACTGGTAACGGAAACCCTTGTAGGCGAACAGCACGTAACCGCGGTCGGCCTCGATGGCCAGGCTGAGCAAGTACAGACCGGCGGCGACAGCCAGCAGCAACAGCAGCCAGATCAGGCGTTTCATTGCACCTCCCCGGCCGCAGCGGCCCCCTGCCGACGCTGCGCCTGCTTCCGTTGCAGGTAAGCCTGCAACGCGTCGAGCGAGTCGCTCAGATCCGGCACCTTGACCTCGACACTGGCGTCGGCCAACTCGCCGAAGCGCTGGCGCAGGGCGCGGCTATCGGGGTTGTCCAGGTTGAAATGAGCATCGAGGATTTCTTCCGCCTGCTTCAACGACTGCTGGTACACCCCGGTCTGGCCATGCAGTGCGGCCCATTGCGCCTGCTCCAACGCCAGCGACAAGCTCAGACGCACCTGCGACAGGCTCTGCCCGGACAACAGCGGACGCACGTTACGATCAGCATCGAACTCGATACGGAAGTAATCCGACAGCTTCTTCACCCACTCGCCCCACCAGGCACTGCCATCACCTTCGGCTGCGAGATCGGAGAGCACGTCGCCCTGACCCTCGAACGTAGGTGCGAGCGGATTGAGGGTGGCGGCCTGCTCACGCAGGGCACCCAACTGCAGGAACAAACCGACGCGATCCGGACGCGCCGTAGTACGCAGGGCTTCGAGGCTACGGCTGAGTTGCTCGCGTGCGGCGAAGGCGGCAGGGTCGTCCTGCTCACGGAGAATGTCGTCGGCAGCCTGTACCAGCGCCTCGGCGGTGGCCACATCCTGCAGCGCGGACAAACGCAGGGTCGCCAGGCGCAGCAAATGCTCGGCCTCATCCAGACGCCAATCCTGTCGACTGCCATCGAGCACCGACTCCAGGCGCTGGCTCATGCGCTGCTGATCATTCTGCAGGTTGGCCAGCAGGCGGCGGCGTTCATCCAGTTCGGCTGCACTGGGCAGAGCTGAAAGACGTGAGTCCAGGCGCTGGGCCAGCTCCTCCACCTTCTTCGCGCTGTCGTCACGCGTGCGCTGCAGATCCTCGGCCTGCTGTTGATCTCTGTTCTGCATTTGCTGCAGCTGCCAGAGACTCCAGCCACCCGCACCGGCACCCGCCAGCCCGATCAGCAGGGCGAACGCGGCAAGACCGCTACCGCCGCCATTGCGCGGTGCCTTCGCAGCTGGAGGTGTAGGCGTGGTTTTCACGGCTTCGCTGGCCGGTTTCTCTTCTGGCGTGTTCGGGGTGGATGCTTCGCTCACGTATCCGTCCTTTTAGAGGGCGGCAGCCGGAAACTGCTCCAGAGCTGCCTGCAAGGCCGCGGCACTGGCGCCGCGACAGTCCACAACGATCTCCGCACCCGCATTGCGCGCCTGCTCGGCGACACGCGGGCTGGGTACGAACAAGGGTAGCCGAGCCAGAGCCGGCCAGTCATCGCCAGCCAGCTGCAGCAGGTGTTCGAAACCCTGTCCACTGCTGACAACCAGGCCGTTCAGGCGTTCCGCTCGCAGCCGCCGACTCAGTTCCCCCACCGCATAATGCGGCAGCACGCGGCGATACAGTGGCAGATAGTCGACCGTCACACCTTGGCCGCGCAAGCACTCGGCAAGGAATTCTCGGCCACCCTCGCCACGCAGAATCAACACCCGCGGGGAAGAAACGGAAGCAATGCTCTGCTGCAAAGCCGGCAGGGCGAGCAGCGCTTCGCTGTCATCGCCCTGCGCCGGGTAGTGAGTATCCAGCCCTTGCTCCGCAAGCAACGCCGCAGTCGCGCCGCCGACGGCGAACCAGGGCTGCCGCGCCGAGTCTCGCACGCCATGACGATCCAGCTGCGCCAGAGCGAGGCGTGCTGCGGGCTTGCTGACGACTATCACGGCGCAGTAACGCTGCAACTCGGAGAAAGTGCGGCGCTGCTCAGGCGTCTCATCCAGCGCCTCGATGGCCAGCAACGGCATGCAGCTACTGGCGACGCCTCGCTCGGCCAGCGTCTGCGCCAGCACCGCGCAATCCTCGGCAGGACGGGTCAGCAGCAGGCGCCAGGCGCTCACGGATGGCCGGCCTCACCATACACCGCCTTGAGAATGGCTTCGGCGCCCTGCTCCAGCAGCTCCTCGGCGACGCGCACGCCCAGGGCCTCGGCGTCACTGCTGGGCGCCCGGGATTCGGCACGCAGCAGCAGGCCGCCATCGGGCTGACCGACCAGGCCACGCAACCACAACTGATCGTCTTCGAGCAGGGCGTAGCAGGCGATGGGAACCTGGCAGCCGCCATTGAGGCGCTTGTTCAGTGCTCGCTCGGCAGTCACACGCAGGGCAGTCTCGCGGTGATGCAACGGCGCCAGCAGGGCATGCACGTCAGCATCGGCACTGCGGCACTCGATACCCACGGCACCCTGGCCGCCGGCCGGCAGGCTGTCCTCGGCACTGATCGAGCTACGGATACGATCCTCGAAGCCGAGGCGGATCAGACCGGCAGCGGCGAGGATGATGGCGTCGTACTCGCCGGCATCGAGCTTGGCCAGGCGGGTATTCACGTTGCCACGCAGGAACTGGATTTTCAGGTCAGGCCGGCGCGCCAGCAACTGTGCCTGGCGACGCAGGCTGGAGGTGCCGACCACGCTATCGGCCGGCAACGCATCGAGGCTCTCGAAGGTGTTGGAGACGAAGGCATCGCGCGGGTCTTCGCGCTCGCAGATGCAGAACAGGCCCAGGCCCTCGGGAAAGTCCATCGGCACATCCTTCATCGAATGCACGGCGATATCGGCCTCGTTTTCCAGGAGTGCGGTTTCCAGTTCCTTGACGAACAAGCCTTTGCCGCCGATCTTCGCCAACGGCGCATCGAGCAGCTTATCGCCGCGGCTGACCATCGGCACCAGGCTGACCTTCAGGCCGGGATGGGCCTGTTCCAGACGGGCTTTGACGTATTCAGCCTGCCACAGGGCCAGGGCGCTCTTACGGGTGGCGATGCGAATTTCGCGGGACATGAGGCAATTCCACAGAACAAATTGCCGCGAATCATAACAGGCTCGTCTTTCCAGGGCTCCGGGAGGCGGCCATCGGCCGCAGCTCCCGTGAAGGCTCGTGGGGCTAGAGCGACTGCATCAGCTTGCGAACCCCGGCCACATGCCTGCGGCTGACCACCAGCGAGTCGCCGTCGAGCCCTTTGAGGAATAGCTGGAAATGCCCCAGCGGCGTGCGCTGCAGGCGCTCGATACGCTCGCGAGCGACCAGCGCATTGCGGTGGATGCGCACGAAGCGATCGCCGAACTCGTCTTCCAGCGCCTTCAGCGGCTCATCCAGCAGGACTTCACCGCCCTGGTGGCGCAAGGTGACGTACTTGTGATCGGCGATGAAATAGACCACGTGATCCAGCGGGATCAGCTCGATGCCCTTGCGGGTTCGCGCGCTGATATGGGTACGCGGGCCACCGCCGGTTTCCGCCGCAGGGCGGGTCAGGGCAGCCAGTTGCACGCGGTTGGGTCGCTCGGCCTTTTTCAAAGCTTCGCTGAGGCTTTCCGAGCGCACTGGTTTGACCAGATAGCCGACCGCACTGACCTGGAAGGCTTCCAGGGCGAATTCATCATGAGCGGTACAGAAAATCACCGCCGGGGGCGCCTCACGCTCGCACAGTTTGGCGGCCACCTGCAGACCATCCAGACCAGGCATGCGGATATCGAGCAGGACTACGTCCGGCTTGAGGCTATCGATCAGGGTCAGAGCTTCCTCGCCATTGCTGGCGGCGGGCTCCAGTACCCGGTAACCCTCGAGCTCACCGACCATGCGGCTGAGGCGCTCGCGGGCAAGGGGTTCGTCATCGACGATCAGGACATTCATATTGCTCTGGCTTCCTGCGTGAGTCTCGCACAAGGATAGCGTAGACAGCTGTAATGACGGCCGTCACGGCGCTCCACGCTGAGACTCGCGCGCGGCCCAAAAAGTGCCGCCAGGCGCGCATCGATATTACTCAGCGCTTGGTGCGTTCCCCGTGACGGGTGCTGCTCGCCCCGCTCTTCATACGGATTGCTGACACACAAGCTGAACACTCCATCCTGGTAATCCGCTTCGACCCGCACCAAACCACCTTCTATACGCGGCTGGATGCCATAGATCAGCGCATTCTCCAACAGAGGCTGCAGGGTCAGCTGGGGAATCGGCAGATCCTCCGGCACACCTTCGACCTCCCACTGCAACTGTAGTCGCTCGCCGAGCCTGTAGTGCTCGATCGATAGATATCGTTTCGCCAGTTCCAGTTCCTCCTTCCACGGCACCAGACTGCCGGGCTTGGCCAGGCTGGCACGAAACAGATCGGACAGATCCAGCACCGCCTGCTCGGCCTTGAACGGGTCTAGCGTGACCAGGCTGGCGATGCTGTTGAGGCTGTTGAACAGAAAATGCGGGCGGATCCGCGCTTGCAGCGATTCGATGCGTGCGCGCAGCTCTGCCTGCTCCTGCCGACGCCATTGGCTCTGCAGATAGAAATAGCGTAGCAGCAGTGCGGACATGATCAGGCTGATCAACGCATGACGCAGGTAAAGATTCACCTCGCCGCTGCGTGGAAGCGGTCCACCCAGCTCGTAATAGTCGGCGACTGCCGTACAGCCAAGGGTCAACAGCACCACGAGCACGCAACACAGGCTGCCCGCCAGCGAAGGGCGCAAGCGCGCCAGCAGCGGCCGTAGACGACACAGCACGGCAGCCGAAAGCAGCACGATCCACTGCACGAACAGCGAGGTCAGGGCCAGACGCACCCAGTCGAAGCCCGGCGTCATCGGTTCGGCAAGCACCAGCACCAGCACCAGCAACTCGGCCAGCAGCACCATGCTCAGCAGCGCTTCCGGCTGGCACAGTTCGGGGACGAAGAAGTCGTCGATGGAGGCGCTTTGTTTATTCTTGGCAAAGGATTGTGTGTGCATCGACGCAGTTTCCGTGTCGCCCCACGAGCCGGCAAGCCAGACGGCTCCCGCCGGACAAAATAAAGCACCGAAATGCCACCTTCAGGACAAAACTGTGAAGCAGCCGACAACGCCACTGAGTGCCCGACGGCGAACGCAGCCCGGCGAAACGCCTGCCGACCCTGTTATTATCGACGCACTTTGTCCGCCATGCTGGCCGTAGAAAGCGGCTTGCCGATCCAGAGCACTAAATCATGAGCAGCGAAAAAACCAACCAATCCTGGGGCGGCCGCTTCAGCGAGCCCGTCGACGCCTTCGTCGCCCGCTTCACCGCCTCGGTCGAATTCGACAAGCGCCTCTATCGCCACGACATCATGGGCTCCATCGCCCATGCCAGCATGCTGGCCAAGGTCGGCGTACTCACCGATGCCGAGCGTGACGCCATCGTCGACGGCCTCAAGCAGATCCAGGGCGAGATCGAAGCCGGCCAGTTCGACTGGCGCGTCGACCTGGAAGACGTGCACATGAACATCGAGGCGCGCCTGACCGACCGCATCGGCGTGACCGGCAAGAAGCTGCACACCGGCCGCTCGCGCAACGACCAGGTAGCCACTGACATCCGCCTGTGGCTGCGCGACGAGATCGACCTGATCCTCGCCGAGATCACCCGCCTGCAGCAGGGCCTGCTGGGCCTGGCCGAGGCCGAGGCAGATACCATCATGCCCGGTTTCACCCACCTGCAGACCGCCCAGCCGGTGACCTTTGGCCATCATCTGTTGGCCTGGTTCGAGATGCTCTCGCGTGACTACGAGCGCCTGGTCGACTGCCGCAAACGCACCAACCGCATGCCGCTGGGCTCGGCGGCGCTGGCAGGCACCACTTACCCGATCCAGCGTGAGATCACTGCTCAATTGCTGGGTTTCGATGCCGTTGGCGGCAACTCTCTGGATGGCGTATCGGATCGCGACTTCGCCATCGAATTCTGCGCCGCGGCCTCGCTGGCGATGATGCACCTGTCGCGCTTCTCCGAAGAGCTGGTGCTGTGGACCAGCGCGCAGTTCCAGTTCATCGACCTGCCGGATCGTTTCTGCACCGGCTCCTCGATCATGCCGCAGAAGAAAAACCCCGATGTGCCCGAGCTGGTACGCGGCAAGACCGGCCGTGTGTTCGGCGCCCTGACCGGCCTGCTGACCCTGATGAAAGGCCAGCCGCTGGCCTACAACAAGGACAACCAGGAAGACAAGGAACCGCTGTTCGACGCCGCCGACACCCTGCGTGACAGCCTGCGCGCCTTCGCCGATATGGTGCCGGCGATCAAGCCCAAGCGCGAAATCATGCGCGAGGCGGCGCTGCGCGGTTTCTCCACCGCCACCGACCTGGCCGACTACCTGGTACGCAAGGGCCTGCCCTTCCGCGACTGCCACGAAATCGTCGGCCATGCGGTGAAATACGGCGTGCAGACTGGCAAGGATCTGGCCGAGATGAGCCTGGACGAACTGCGCCAGTTCAGCGACCAGATCGCTGACGACGTGTTCGCCGTGCTGACCCTGGAAGGCTCGGTTGGCGCTCGTGACCATATCGGTGGCACGGCACCGAACCAGGTGCGCGCCGCTGTGGTGCGTGGCCGCGAACTTCTCGCCAGCCGCTGAGGTCGCAAAGGGGCGACGGTACGTCGCCCCTGCCAAGGCAGGCCATTCGACCAGGAGGTTGTCATGCGTTACACACTCCCTACGACCCTGCTACTGAGTTTGCTGGCAACGCCGGTATTGGCCAACGAAGGCGATCACTGGCAGTTGCAGACCAGCGTTTACACCCGCCACTACCACCCAGAGCCTGACCACAACAATCACCAGCGCCTGATCGGTCTGGAACGTGGTTATGCCTCCGGCAACCTCTGGGGCGGGGCTGTTTTTCGTAACTCGTTCGACCAAAATTCGCAGTACGCCTACGTAGGCCGTCGCTTCGAAAGCGACCGCCACCCGTTCTATGCCAAGCTGACCGGCGGTCTGTTGCACGGTTACCGTGGCGAGTACCGCGACAAGATCCCACTCAACCATCTGGGCGTGGCACCCGCCATCATTCCCTCGCTGGGCGTGCAAAGCCACGGCATGGCGGCGGAACTGGTGCTGCTGGGTAACGCCGCGCTGATGGTCAACCTCGGCCTGCGCCTTTGACGGATCAGAACGACGGAGCGCCCTCAGCGAGCACACCGCGGATCGACAACACCACCGTTTCCAGTACACGTCCAACCATGCGACAGCACCTGCACTGCCTGTCGCCCCAGGAGAGATCCATGTCCCTGCATATCCGCCCCGCTACCGCTGACGACGCCGAACTGATCCTGCGCTTCATCACCGAGCTGGCCATCTACGAGAAGGCCGAGCACGAGGTGAAGACCGATGCCGCCGGTATTCGCGACAGCCTGTTCGCCGAAGGCAGCACCGCCCATGGCCTGATCTGCGAGCACGAGGGTCAGCCCATCGGCTATGCGGTGTACTTCTTCAACTACTCCACCTGGCTGGGCAAACACGGCCTGTATCTGGAAGACCTCTACATCAGCCCCGAAGCTCGTGGCCTGGGCGCAGGCAAGGCCATGCTGCGCCATCTGGCACAACTGGCCGTGGCACGCGGTTGTGGTCGCTTCGAGTGGTCGGTACTGGACTGGAACAAACCCGCCATCGACTTCTACGAATCCTTCGGCGCCCGTCCGCAAAGCGAGTGGGTCGGCTATCGCCTGACCGGCCAGGCCCTTTTGGATTTTGCTGCTGGCAATCAATGAGGAAACGAACATGAGCCCAAACAACGACCAGGAAGACGAAGACTTCGCCGAAGCCACCCTGATCCAGGCCATCGAAAACCAGCTGGAAAGCGGCGAACCCGCCGCTGCCAAAGCGGTATTCAACAAGCTGACCCTGGTTGGTTACGAGCGCGAAGAGATTCTCGAACTGATGGCACTGGTGCTCGCCCATGAGGTCGACGCCATGCTGCGGGAGGATCGCCCCTTCGACGGAGCCTGGTATGAGCAGGCTCTGCGCGCACTGCCTGAGCTGCCGGAAGAAAACTGAGCCAGGATTGATCCAGGCCACTGGTCGGACTGGCAGGCAGATTGCTACTGTCACCTCCAGTCCCGACCGAGAAGGTACCGCCTTCGATGGCCTGTCCGTTGCCACGCATCGCTGCATTGCTCGCCCTGCTGCTGCCATTGCTCTGGGCCGGCGCGCCGTTGGCCGAGACGCCCCGCATCGGTGCCGAGGACGATTGGTATCCCTACACCGCCTGGCGCAATGAGCGGGTCGAGGGCATGTCGGCGGATATCGTGCGCGCGGCCTTCGCCGCCAGCGCGACCGCCATCGAGCTGGCGCCCTACCCCTATTCGCGCTGCATGGAGCTGGCCCGCTCAGGCAGCCTGGCGGCCTGCTTCAACACCACCCCCGACTCACGCATCAAAGCGCAGTTTCTGCTGCCGCAGGAGATGTTGTTCAGCGACGACATCATCCTGTGGGGCCGCGCCGGCGAGCGGCCGGTCAGCGACCTCGAAGACCTCGTCGGCAAACGGGTGGCCGTGACCATCGGCTACACCTATGGCGAGCGCTTCGACAACTACCCGAACATCCAGCGCATCCCCGTACGCCGCGACCTCAACGGTTTCCTCATGCTGCAGCGGGGACGCGTGGACTATGTCGTCGCCTTTCGTGGCACCACCCAGGCACTTCTGGACGATAACCCGGAGCTGGTCGGGCAATTCAGCCCCTTGGCGACGGTATACCGCCCGCAACTGTACCTGACCTTTTCCCGCCACCATCCGCAGGCCAGAGAACTCCTGCAGCGCTTTGACGCCGGCATGCGGCAGATCCGCCAGGATGGCACTTACCAGCAGATTCTCGCGCACTGGCAGCTTTCCGACGGGCAAACCACGGCGCATGGCTCTACACTGAACGAACGCCATAATAAAAAAGCGGAGTTACCATGAAGTCATTCAATACTGACCTGATCGACGAGCTGGAAATCCTCGCCCTGTACAACCTGGACAATCATCAGGAAGGGCTGAAGGTGCACAACAACGCTTCGTTCAAGGCTCAGGGCGCCATCACCCGCCTTTACGAGAAGGGCCTGGTGAGCCAGGCCGATGGCGGTTATCTGACCAGCCTGGGCATCGATGCCGCCGAACATGCACAAGCCCTGCTGACGATTCTTTCCACCCGGCAAACCACCCCCGCTTAATCCCCAACGTGCGCCCGTCGCCCTTCAGGGAAAGGCGCGGCGGGCGATATAGCGTCACAGACACTGCACTGGCGAGCACGCCGCTGATAGGCTTGCAGCATTACCAGTAGAGTTCGAGCATGACGCGCAATCACGAAATCCGCCCGGACCTCGACGACGGCATCGACCGCAAGGTGCTCGCACAACTGCGCGCACGTTTCCTCAAGATCAACCAGGGCCGCCTGCAGCGGGCCATGGAAGCACTGTCTACACGCCAGCAACTGGTGCTCAAGCTGTTGCCGTTGTTACTGCACGTCAACCACCCGCTGCTCCCCGGCTACGTTTCCGCCAGCACCCCGGCAGGCCTCAGTGGCTTCGAACCGGACGACGACAGCCTGGCCGAAGTCCAGCGCCTGACCCGCTCATTCGTTTACAAGCCCCGTCGTGGCCAGGGCGCTGCACCGCTGCATGGCCTGTTCCTGATGGGCAGCCTGGGCACCGTGGCGCAAGCCGAGCAGAGCGACATGGATCTGTGGCTATGCCACGCGCCGACCCTGACCGCGCAGGAGCTGCAGGATCTGCGCAAGAAATGCGATCTGCTGGAAAGCTGGGCCGCCACCCAGGGTGCCGAGGTGCATGTCTTTCTGGTCGATCCGCAGCGCTTCACCCAGGGCGCGCGCGAAGCACAGCTGACCTCGGACGACTGCGGCACCACCCAGCACTATCTGCTGCTCGACGAGTTCTACCGCACCGCCATCTGGCTCGGCGGGCGCACGCCGATCTGGTGGTTGGTGCCGGTGTACGAGGAAAACCGCTACCACGACTACTGCCGCACCCTGCTGAGCAAGCGCTTCGTACGCGAGGATGACGTGCTCGATCTCGGCCACCTGGCGCAGATCCCGCCGCAGGAGTTCGTCGGTGCCGGCATGTGGCAGCTATACAAGGGCATCGAGTCGCCCTACAAGTCTGCCCTCAAACTGCTGCTGACCGAGGTTTACGCCAGCGAACACCCCCAGGTCGAGTGCCTGGCGTTGCGCTTCAAGCAGACCGTATTCGAAGGCCGTCTCGATCTCGACGAGCTCGATCCTTACATCGTGGTCTACCGCCGCCTGGAGGAGTACCTCGGCAACCGTGGCGATCGCGAACGTCTGGAACTGGTGCGGCGCTGCCTGTACCTGAAGGTGAACAAGAAGATCAGCCGGCCACCGGCGCGCGGCCGCAGCAAGAGCTGGCAGCGCCTGTTGCTGGAACGCCTGACCGCTGAGTGGGGCTGGGAAACCCGACAACTTGCCGTGCTCGACAGCCGCAGCCAGTGGAAGGTACGCCAGGTCGCCGCCGAGCGCCGCGTACTGGTCAACGAGCTGACCTACAGCTACCGCTTCCTCACCCAGTTCGCCCGCAGTGCCCAGGTCGGCAGCTCATTGAACAACCGCGATCTCAACGTCCTGGGCCGGCGTCTGTACGCCGCCTTCGAACGCAAGGCCGGCAAGGTGGAATTCATCAACCCCGGCATCGCCCCGGATCTGGCCGAAGACACTCTCACCCTGGTGCAACAACCGAGCAGCGAAACGCCGAACGAATACCAGTGGGCGCTGTTCAGCGGCAACCTCAGCGCCCAGGAATGGCCGGATTTCGCGCCGATCAAACGCACCCGCGAACTGATCGAACTACTTGCCTGGTGCCACCGCAATGGCGTGATCGACGCCAGCACCCGGCTGTCGCAACATCCAGGCAGCAGCGACCTGACCGACTTCGAACTGTCCAACCTGATCGGCAGCCTGCAACAATGCTTCCCCCTGCCTCCACCGCCCGTGGAGGAAGCAGCACTGCTGCGCGCGAGCGTACCCAGCCGGGTACTGTTATTGGTCAACGTGGGTGTCGACCCGCTCAAGCAGCACAGCCAGATGAACGTGCACATGACCACCGGGCGCACCGATGCACTCGGCTATTCCGGCGTGCGCGAGAACCTGGTGCTGACCCTCGACCAGGTCAGCCTCAATAGCTGGAACGAGTTGCAGGTCGCTCGCTATGACGGCGAGGACGCGCTGCTCGACTGCCTCAGCGACCTGCTCAACAGCCTGCCGCTGGATGGCCCCGTGCCCGAGGTGCAAGTGCGCTGCTACTGCCGCAACCGCGCAGTAGCCATCGCGACCCGGGTCGAAGAGCTACTGCGCGACCTGCTTGGCAGCTACGCCAGCGGTCAGCCATCACGCTACCTGGTACAGGTGCGCCAGCATTACCACGTTCTGCAGTTGGCGCCCGGCCAAGTGCGCCACACCGCGCTGGGTGACCTGCCGGCGCTGCTCGATCACCTCGGCGCCGAGCAAGAGCTGTACAGCCCGCTGAATCTGGATCGCTACGCCCTCGAAGGCAATGATCTGGCACTGATCCTGCCTATGGGCAAGCCGCAATCGATCCAGGTTTTCTATCGCCTGAACGAACAGAACAACGAAGCCGAACTGACCGTACTCGACGAGCACAACGCACTCTGGCGCAGGCGCCTGCCCTACCGCGACGAGCAGAGCCTGCTCACGCCGCTGCAGCGTTTCCTGCAATCCCTGCTGTACCGGCGCAACGCCCAGTTGCCGCTGGATAATCCTGCCGGCGATGTACCTCTGGACGTGCTTTACCACCAGTTGCTACCCGATGCGCCATTGCGCGCACAGAGTGTGGAGCGCCGCCCGCCACCTCAGGCGCCGCTCAGCCATCCCTTCTACGATGTGCAGGCGATCGTCGAGCCGGGGGACGGGCGTCAGCGTCACGTCACCCTGTATTGCAACCACCGCGAATTTTCCGAGCTGGAATACGGCCGCGATCTGTATCGCGCCGTGGCGCAGCACATTCTTGCCCAGCGCTCCGGTGGTGAACGCTACCCCTTCTACATCACCGATCTGGATCTTTCCGCCGTGCTCGCGGGGCAGCAGGCGCAGACCGTGCATTACCTGCGCTACAAGAGCGAACTGGAAGATGCCTTGAACACCGCCTTGCAGCAGGTCTAGTACGGACGATAGATCTGTATACCGCTAGGGCGGGAGCACACTGCCAATGGCGGGTTGCACCCGCCCTACTCTCAAGCAGACCTAGCTTTTCATTGGCGCATCAGGATTGTTCAGCGCGTAGAGGTAACAGTCGCCCATGCTGTGGTTGGCCGCGACGCCCCCATAGCTGGCGGTGAAGGTCACAGGCAGGCCCAGGTGCTGGTAGAACCAGCGATCACTGTCCGCCGGCGGCACCTCGGGCACCAGGTCGCTATCGTTGACCAGACGATAGGTCGGCACGGCCAGAGCGTTGTAGTAATTGGCGAAGGCCGGCGAGGCCACGCGCGGGCTGGCGAAGTTGTAATGCTGCAACAGCAGCAGAGGCCAGCGCTGAAGCAGATCCGGCACGGCCAGCGTGCTCAGGGTACTGCCCAGACTGTGGCCACATGCCCACAGGCGCGCTTGTGGTTGCAGGTCATCCAGTGCCAGCAGGGCCTGGTCGCGCAGGGATGTGTAGAGTTTGAGAAAGCCGTCGTGCACCAGGCCGACATTGGCTTGCCAGGGGTAGTCGCGCTGATCCAGGTCGAGATCATCGAGCCAGTCCTGTACCGACTCGGTGCCCCGGAACACCAGGTAGCAATCGCCTTGCGGGTCACGGGCGGCGAAACCGAAGGGCTCGGACTCATTGAGCACGTGCCACTCACTGAGCACACTCCAGATCGGCGCAGAGAGTTGCCAGCCTTCCAGAGACGGCTGTCTCCAATGGAACTGTTCGGGCTTGCGTGGGCGCTGCTGCGCCAGCCATTGCTCGTACTGATCGTAGGCGGCCATCACCAGTTCAGCGCAGAGCAGGGCGCGCGAGAGCTGGTAGGTCGGCGGGAAATACAGGGGCAGACTGGACATGGCGAGGCCTCCTTGCCATTGGCGGAAACCTCACTCTAGTCCAGCTTGAGCGGAGCGTCAGCGGTCGTATTCGCCTGCGGCTTCCGGCTGATATTCGACTTCCAGCAGGGTCAGCTTGAGCTGCTTGCCGCCGGGTGCCGGCCAGTCGATATGCTGCCCCACGGACAGACCGAGCAGCGCGCAACCTACTGGCGCGAGGATGCTGACCTTGCCTTCGCCACCCGCATCCTGCGGGTAGACCAGGGTCAGGTGATAATCCTTGCCGCTGCTTTCTTCACGGCAGTGCACGCGCGAATTCATGGTCACCACCCCTGCCGGCACCTCGTCGTGCCCCACCACCTCGGCACGATCCAGCTCGGCCTGCAATGCAACCGCGCCGGGCCCGAACTCGTCCAGACTGTCGAGCAAGCGCTCCAGGCGCTGCAGGTCGAGGCGGGTAATGGTGATGGTAGGTGTGTTGTTCATGATGCCGGGCGATCTCCTTGCCTAATCCATAAAAAAGCAAAACCCCGCCCGAAGGCGGGGTTCAGCAGAATGTTTTGTCGACCCTAACACAGCCGGACAAATAAACAAGACCACCTGGTCAGGGGGCTGGCTTGCGCTGGCGCAAACGCTCGATGGCCGCCTGGCAGATATCCCGGCGCCGGGCATTGTCGGCCGAACCCCAGTCGAGAATCTCCTGCAGGGTACGACCACAGCCAATGCACTGGTCGCGCTCGTCCAGGCAACACTGGCGCCGGCATGGCGAGGCCAGCGGCGCCTCGCCGGGCTCAGAGCTCATCGAACTCCAGTTCGGCACCGCACTGCTCGAGCGTGATACGCACCAGCATCTCGCCCAACTGCTCATCGCTGGTGTCGCAGATCCAGCGCTCGCTGCTTTCATCGTAATCAAAGTGGAAACCACCGGAACGGGCGGCCAGCCACAGCTGACGAATCGGCTCCTGGCGGCTGAAGATCAGTTGGCTGCCATTTTCGAAACGCACAGTGAGTACACCAGCGCTGTTCTCCAGATCGACGTCCAGACCGCTGTCGTCGAAGATGTCTTCCACCGTCTGCTGGGTGGCATCGACCAGATCGTGGAAGCGGGCTTCGCTCAGGCTCATCGGGTTTTCCTCACAAGGTGCAGCGACTGCAAAAATAGGTGAAAACGCCAGACCGGTGTAGCCAGGCCTAGCTGCAAAGGTGGCGACGGTACTCGCCCGGGCTCGTTCCCGTCCAGCGACGAAATGCGCGGGCCAGCGAACCAGGCTCGCTGAATCCGACCAGAAAGGCGATTTCCGCCAGTTCCAGCGCCGGATCACGCAGATAGTGCAACGCCAGTTGCTGGCGGGTTTCATCCACCAATTGACTAAACGAGAGGCCAGCTTCACGCAGACGCCGCTGCAAGGTGCGCGGACTGAGCGCCAGCGCGCTGGCAATGGCTTCCAGATCAGGCCCCTGCTCGGGCAACTGCCGGGCCAGTTGCAGACGCGCCTGGTCGAGCACGTGATGGCCCTGCTTGAGCTCACCGAGCAGACGATCAGCGTAGGCATCGAGCGTGCCCTGCACCTGCGCATCGGCCTGGCCGAGCGGCACACCAAGCAGCCGTTTGGGGAAGATCAACGCGTTGTCCGCCTGACCGAACAGCACAGGGCAACGAAAGATGCGCTGATGCTCGGAGGTGTCAGCCGGCGCCGGATGCTGAAAACGCACCTCGGTCGGCGCAATGTCCAGGCCACTGATCCAGCGCCCGAAACTGACCCAACCGGCCAGGGTTTCCTCACTCAACTGACGCTGCTGTTGCGGCAAGAGCGGTTGCCAGCTGTGGGCCACCAAAGGCTCGCAGCCAGGCCGCGACGGCTCGTCGTCGAGACCGACCACTCCCAGATTGCCGACCAACGCAGCGTAACGCGCCTGCCGGTGCAGGGCATCGGCCAGCGTGGCGCAACTCATGATCAGATAACCAAGCACGCCGTAGTAGCCGGGCCGCACGGCTTCACCCAGGTGCAGGCCCAGGCAGCCGTCACCGCTCAGTCGCACGCCTTCGCCGAGCAATGCCAGATAAGCGCTGGCAGCCACGCGCTGATCGCGCTGCGCCAGTACCTCGGGCGTCAGCTGGGCATGGGCGAGCAGCACCTCGGGGGCCACCCCCTGGCGCTGCAAATGATCGATCAGACCTTGCAGGTAGGCCACCGAAACCGAACCAGCGAGAATCGCGGGATTATCCATCGAGGCTCCTCGTTACTCGCAGCATGCTAACCCAAGCCACGACAAATGCCGCCGAAGCGAACGCCAGGCAAGCGCGCAAATTGAGCCAGCGCCCCGCCAGGCGGGCGGCGGGCGCATAGGCAAGGTGACGGGGGGTCGGTATACTCCGGCGCAATTCACGCTTATTTTCAAGGACTGCCCCATGAAGCGACTGACCCTCGCGCTCCTCGCCGCCGTTTGCCTGCTGGCCGGCTGCGGTCAGAAAGGCCCGCTGTACCTGCCGGGCGATGACAACGCCGGCAACAGCCGAGACCGTTTCGAACTCTGACAGGAGCTGCCCCATGGAAGCCTTCAACTACCGCGACGGTGAGCTGTTCGCGGAAGGCGTTGCCTTGTCTGCGCTGGCCCAGCGCTTCGGCACGCCCACCTATGTCTATTCCCGCGCCCACATCGAAGGGCAGTACGGTGCCTATGCCGATGCGCTGGCCGGCATGCCGCACCTGGTCTGCTTCGCGGTCAAGGCCAACTCCAACATCGGCGTGCTGAACGTCCTGGCACGCCTTGGTGCCGGTTTCGACATCGTTTCCAGCGGCGAGTTGGAGCGTGTACTGGCTGCCGGTGGCGAGCCGAACCGCATCGTCTTCTCCGGCGTCGGCAAGAGCCGCGACGACATGCGCCGCGCGCTGGAAGTCGGCGTGCACTGCTTCAACGTCGAATCCAGCGTCGAGCTGGAGCGCCTGCAGAAGGTGGCAGCCGAGCTGGGCGTCAAGGCGCCGGTCTCGCTGCGGGTCAACCCGGACGTGGATGCTGGCACCCACCCGTACATTTCCACCGGTCTCAAGGAAAACAAGTTCGGCATCGACATCGAGCAGGCCGAGGCGGTCTACGCCCGCGCTGCCGAGCTGCCGAACCTGGAAGTGATCGGTGTCGATTGCCATATCGGCTCGCAGCTGACCACCCTCGAGCCCTTCCTCGATGCGCTGGATCGCCTGCTGCTGCTGGTCGACAAGCTGGCCGCACGCGGCATCATCATCAAGCACCTGGATCTGGGCGGCGGTCTCGGCGTGCAGTATCGCGACGAACAGCCACCGCTGGCCGGCGACTACATCGCCGCCGTGCGCAAGCGCCTGGAAGGCCGCGACCTGGCCCTGGTGTTCGAGCCGGGC
The DNA here is from genome assembly GCF_014109765.1 of Pseudomonas berkeleyensis. Taxonomy (NCBI): domain Bacteria; kingdom Pseudomonadati; phylum Pseudomonadota; class Gammaproteobacteria; order Pseudomonadales; family Pseudomonadaceae; genus Pseudomonas; species Pseudomonas berkeleyensis. The sequence goes on along the minus strand of NZ_CP059139.1, from coordinate 345,619 downwards.
CGCTTCATCGTGGCCAATGCCGGCGTGCTGCTGACTCAGGTCGAATACCTCAAGCACACCGAGCACAAGGACTTCGCCATCATCGACGCGGCGATGAACGACCTCATCCGCCCGGCGCTGTACCAGGCCTGGATGGACGTCTCGCCGGTGCAGCCGCGTGACGGTGAGGCGCGCAACTACGACCTGGTCGGGCCGATCTGCGAGACCGGCGACTTCCTGGCCAAGGATCGTCAGTTGGTGCTGGCCGAAGGCGACCTGCTGGCCGTGCGTTCGGCCGGCGCCTATGGCTTCGTCATGAGCTCCAACTACAACACCCGCGGCCGCGCCGCCGAGGTGCTGGTAGATGGCGAGCAGGCGTACGAAGTGCGGCGCCGCGAGACCGTCCAAGAGCTCTACGCCGGCGAAAGCCTGCTGCCGGCCTGAGGGCGACGTCATGCTATTGCGCTTTACCAAGATGCACGGCCTGGGCAATGACTTCATGGTTCTCGACCTGATCAGTCAGCATGCCCACGTGCAGCCTAAACACGCCAAGCAATGGGGCGATCGCCACACCGGCGTTGGCTTCGACCAGTTGCTGATCGTCGAGCCGCCGAGCCACCCGGATGTCGACTTCCGCTACCGCATCTTCAACTCCGACGGCTCCGAAGTGGAGCAGTGCGGCAACGGCGCACGTTGCTTCGCCCGCTTCGTGCTGGACAAGCGCCTGACCACCAAGAAGGTCATTCGCGTCGAGACCAAGAGCGGCATCATCGAGCTGCGCGTGCAGAACGACGGCCAGGTCTGCGTCGACATGGGTGCACCGCGCCTGGAACCAGCGCAGGTGCCATTCCAGGCCGAGCAGGCTGCACTGAGCTATCGCGTAGAGGTCGACGGACAAACCGTCGAACTGGCAGCGCTGTCGATGGGTAACCCACATGCCGTGCTGCGCGTCGACAACGTCGACAGCGCGCCGGTACACACGCTCGGGCCGAAGCTGGAACACCATCCGCGCTTCCCGCAACGGGTCAACGTCGGCTTTCTGCAAGTGCAGGATCGCAAACATGCCCGCCTGCGTGTGTGGGAGCGTGGCGCGGGCGAAACCCAGGCCTGCGGCACCGGCGCCTGTGCGGCTGCCGTCGCGGCGATTCGCCAGGGCTGGATGGACTCGCCGGTGCAACTGGAGTTGCCGGGCGGCAAACTGTCCATCGAGTGGGCAGGCGAAGGTCAGCCCGTTATGATGACCGGGCCCGCTGCACGCGTATACGAAGGACAGGTTCGCCTATGACCGACCAGCAGGATTCTCCCAAGCCGCTCGACTCGGAAACGGTCGCAGCCTATCTGCGCCTGCATCCGGAGTTCTTCATCGATCACGATGAGCTGATTCCCGAGTTGCGCATTCCACACCAGCGCGGCGATACCGTGTCGCTGGTGGAGCGTCAGGTCAAACTGCTGCGCGAACGCAACATCGAGATGCGTCATCGCCTCGGCCAGTTGATGGACGTGGCGCGTGACAACGACCGCCTGTTCGACAAAACCCGCCGCCTGGTGCTCGACCTGCTCGATGCAGGCAGCCTGGAGGAAGTGGTCGGCGCCGTGGAAGACAGCCTGCGCCATGAGTTTCAGGTGCCCTTCGTCGGCTTGATCCTGTTCAGCGACAACAAGTTGCCGGTGGGCCGTTCGGTCAGTTCGGCCGAGGCGCATCAGCAGATCGGCGGCCTGATCAGCGGCGGCAAGACCATCTGCGGGGTATTGCGCCCGCATGAGCTGGAATTCCTGTTCGGCGCTGAAGAAGCCGGCAAGGTCGGCTCTGCCGCCGTCGTCAGCCTCAGTCACCAGGGTCTGCATGGCGTACTGGCCATCGGCAGTGCCGATCCGCAGCATTACAAGAGCTCACTCGGCACGCTGTTCCTCGGTTACATCGCCGAAGTGCTGGCGCGTGTTCTGCCGAGCTTCGCCACGCCGCTGCGCTCGGTACGCTAGAAGCCGTCCGAGGCCGTTCTTAACACCATGATGGCAACGCAGGCCGTTTTCCAACTGCCTGCCATACCGTGTAGGGTGGATGGCGCAACGCTCATCCACCATCGGCCCGTCCGGAGCCCGGCACGTGACACTTGAAGCCAACCTTGAAGCCTATCTCGAATACCTGCGCCGCGAGCGCCAGGTATCGCCGCACACACTCGACGGCTATCGACGTGATCTCGGCAAGGTGCTGGCCTTCTGCGAGGCGGAAGGTCTGAAAGACTGGGCAGCGCTGGACACTCGCAACCTGCGCCGACTGGTCGCTCGCCTGCATCAGCAGGGCCTGGCCAGCCGTAGCCTGGCCCGCCTGCTCTCGGCCACCCGCGGGCTCTATCAGTATCTGCTGCGCGAAGGCCTGTGCCGCCATGACCCGGCGACCGGCCTCAGCCCACCGAAACGCGAGCGGCGCCTGCCGCGCACCCTGGACGCCGACCGCAGCGCACAATTGCTCGACGGCGCGGTAGAAGACGACTTCATCGCCCGCCGTGATCAGGCCATGCTCGAGTTGTTCTATTCGTCCGGTTTGCGCCTGTCGGAACTGGTCGGGCTGGATCTCGACGGGCTGGATCTGGACGCCGGCCTGGTACGCGTGCGCGGCAAAGGCAACAAGGTGCGCGAACTGCCAGTCGGCAGCATGGCGCGTCAGGCGCTGGAGCAATGGCTGACGCTACGCAAGCTGGCCAACCCTGGCGACGGCGCGGTGTTCATCAGCCAGCAGGGACGCCGCCTCGGCCCTCGCGCCGTACAGCTGCGGGTGCGCCAGGCCGGCGTACGCGAACTGGGCCAGCACCTGCACCCGCACATGCTGCGGCACAGCTTCGCCAGCCATATGCTGGAGTCCTCGCAGGATCTGCGCGCGGTGCAGGAGCTACTCGGCCATGCCGACATCGCCACCACGCAAATCTACACTCACCTGGATTTCCAGCATCTGGCCAACGTCTACGACCAGGCCCATCCGCGCGCCAAGCGCAAAGGCGGTTCCGAATGAGCATTGAACTGATCACCTTCGACCTCGATGACACCCTGTGGGACGTCAGCCCGGTGATGCAGGACGCCGAAGCTGCGCTGCGCAACTGGTTGGCCCTGCACGCCCCTCGCCTCGGCGCCGTGCCGGTGGAGCACCTGTGGCAGATCCGCAGCGGCCTGCTGGACGCAGAACCGATGCTCAGGCATCGCCTCAGCGAACTGCGCCGGCGCATCCTCTTCCACGCCCTGGAGGGCGCGGGTTATTCCCATGACGAGGCACTGGCACTGGCCGAAGCCGGCTTTCAGGTCTTCCTCAGCGCACGTCATCAAGTCGAACTGTTCGCCGAGGTGCACCCGACACTGGAAGCGCTCGCCGAGCGCTTCATGCTCGGCGTAATCACCAACGGCAATGCCGATGTGCGCCGTCTGGGCCTGTCGGAGTATTTCCGGTTCGCGCTGTGCGCTGAAGAACTGGGGATCGGCAAACCCGACCCGAAACCCTTTCGCGAAGCGCTCAGCCGCGCAGGCGGCATTGCTGCCGAGCGAGCCGTGCACATCGGCGATCACCCCAGCGACGACATTGCCGGCGCCCAGGCAGCCGGGATGCGCGCGATCTGGTTCAACCCGCAAGGGCGAACCTGGGACGCCGATACGCTGCCCGACGCACAGATCGGTAGCCTGGCCGAGCTGCCGGCACTGCTCTCCAGCTGGATGCGCTGAGCCCGTAGGGTGCGCTGCGCGCACCGCCTGATACACGAACAAGATCGGTGCGCACGGCGCACCCTACGCCGTAACGCAATACGTGTTGATCGCGGCGACAAAAAACCCGCCACAGGGGCGGGTCTTTTGTGACGTACCGTCCTCAGATAGGACGGCTGCCGTATTTGCTATCGGGCTTCTTGGGCGGGTCGGCAACCACATTGGGTTCGACCTCCTGCACCTTGCCGCCGCGGGAGAGGAATTCCTCCATCGCCTTGGCCAGCGCATCACGCTCCTTCTGCTTGGCTTCGATGCTCGGCATCTCGTCGACTTCGACGGCTTTTGCCTTGCTCTTCTTGCCAGTAGCTACGACCTCGCCGTCGCCATCGTCGCCGCTGTCACCGTCGTCGGCAGCAGCCAGCTCCTCGCCGTCGTCCTCGTCAGCCCCTTCCAGATCGTCTTGTTCCAGGTCTTCGTCGCTCATGTTCAACCTCATGACTTGCGAAAAGCAGGTTAGTTATAGACCAGTCGCGCAGGCTTCACTGCCCGACCGGAAAAAATTCAAATAGCCTCGCCATGCAGGGTCGCCACCACTCGCCGAGCGCCGCCTTGATCACGGTGCTCACCAAGGTAAATCCCCTGCCAGGTACCCAGGGCCAACTGTCCATCCTGTATCGGCAGTTGCAGCTGAAACCCCAGCAGACTGCCTTTGAAATGTGCCGGCAGATCGTCCGGCCCTTCGTAATCGTGCTCGTACCCCGCATCGCCTTGCGGCACCAAGCGATTGAAGAATCGCTCGAAATCGCGTCGCACTGCCGGGTCGGCATTCTCGTTGACCGTCAGCGAGGCCGAGGTGTGCTGTAGCCAGAGGTGTAAAAGACCCACTCGCACTTGTTGCAGTTCCGGTAATGCGGCGAGGATTTCTTCGGTTACCAGATGAAATCCCCGACTCCGTGGACGCAAGGTCAGAGTCCGTTGCCACCACATCGTCGTCTCTCCTGCAGACTTCAGCGCGCGCATTCTAACGCGCTGTCAGAAAAAGCAAAGGGCGCCAAAAGGCGCCCTTTACATTTACCAGCAGCGCTTATTTCTTGTTGCTGGTGAACTCCGGGTAGGCTTCCATGCCGCACTCGACCAGATCCACACCCTCGTACTCTTCCTCTTCGCTGACACGCAGGCCAACGACGGCCTTGATGATGCCCCAGACGACCAGGCTGGCAGCGAAGACCCAGGCGAAGACGCAGACGATACCCAGCAGTTGAGCGCCCAGGCTGGCATCAGGGTTGGTCAGGCATACAGCCAGGGTGCCCCAGATGCCGACTACGCCGTGTACCGAGATGGCACCGACCGGGTCGTCGATCTTGATCTTGTCGAAACCGAGGATGGCGAACACCACCAGCACGCCACCGACACCACCGATCAGGGTGGCTTGCAGGGCAGTCGGGGTCAGCGGCTCGGCAGTGATGGCGACCAGGCCAGCCAGTGCACCGTTGATGGCCATGGTCAGGTCAGCCTTGCCGAACAGCAGGCGGGCCACGATCAGGGCAGCAACCAGGCCACCGGCAGCGGCCATGTTGGTGTTGACGAACACCTGGGCGACGGCGTTGGCGTCTTCGATGGTGCTCATCTTCAGCTGCGAACCGCCGTTGAAGCCGAACCAGCCCATCCACAGGATGAACATACCCAGGGTAGCCAGCGGCAGGTTGGCGCCGGGAATGGCATTGACCTGACCATTGGAGCCGTACTTGCCTTTACGAGCGCCGAGCAGCAGCACGCCAGCCAGCGCGGCGGAGGCACCCGCCAGGTGAACGACGGTGGAACCGGCGAAGTCCAGGAAGCCCGCTTCGTTGAGGAAGCCGCTGCCCCATTTCCAGTAGCCCTGTACCGGGTAGATGAAGGCAGTCATCACCACTGCGAAGGCGATGAAGGGCCACAGTTTCATGCGCTCGGCGACAGCACCGGAGACGATCGACATGCAGGTCGCGGCGAACACGATCTGGAAGAAGAAGTCGGCACGAGCGGCGTAGTAAGGCGCATCGTCACCACCGGCCAGAACGGCGTCGACGGTGTTCTCATCGCCAATCAGGAAGCCCAGGCTCGGCAGGATGCCGCCCTCGGGGCTGGAATACATGATGTAGTAGCCGACCAGCAGGTACATGATGCAGGCGGTGGCGAACAGCGCCACGTTCTTCACCAGGATCTCGGTGGTGTTCTTGGAGCGGACAAGTCCGGCTTCGAGCATGGCGAAACCTGCCGCCATCCACATCACCAGGGCACCGCAAATAACAAAGTAGAAGGTATCGAAGCCGTACTGCAATGCAGTCAATGCTGTGTTATCCATTTTTCACCTCTTGCCGGAGCGCTTTATTGATGCGCTATTCGGTCGAGGCGCCCGGGTTGGCTCCGGGCGCACTCCGTGTGCTTCAGGCCTGCCAGCGACAGGCCCACGTACTTACAGGATGTAGCCACGCTCGTTGTGCTGAGCCAGGTCGAGGCCGACCGACTCTTCTTCTTCGGTGACACGCAGCCCCATGACCACGTCGATGACCTTGAGGATCACGAAGGTGACGATGGTGGTGTAGATCACGGTGAAGGCCACGCCCTTGAACTGAACCCACAGTTGCAGGCCGATGTTCTCAACCTCACCGAAGCCACCCAGGGCCGGCGCGGCGAAGATGCCGGTCAGCAGGGCACCGACGATGCCACCCACGCCATGCACGCCGAAGACGTCCAGGGAGTCGTCGTAGCCCAGCTTGCGTTTCAGGCTGGTGGCGCAGACGAAGCAGATCACGCCAGAGGCCAGACCGATGACCAGCGCACCTACCGGGCCGACGGTGCCGGCAGCCGGAGTGATGGCTACCAGACCGGCAACCACGCCGGAGGCGATACCCAGGGCGCTCGGTTTGCCGTGACTGATCCACTCGGCGAACATCCAGCCCAGAGCGGCGGCGGCGGTGGCGATCTGGGTAACCAGCATGGCCATGCCAGCGGTGCCGTCAGCGGCTGCAGCGGAGCCGGCGTTGAAGCCGAACCAGCCGACCCACAGCATCGCAGCACCGATCAGGGTGTAGCCGAGGTTGTGCGGCGCCATGGCCACGCTCGGGTAACCCTTGCGCTTGCCGAGCATGATGCAGGCCACCAGGCCGGCGATACCGGCATTGATGTGCACCACGGTGCCACCGGCGAAGTCGAGTACGCCCCAGTCCCACATCAGAGCACCATCGCCGCCCCAAACCATGTGGGCGATCGGTGCATAGACCAGGGTGAACCAGACGGCCATGAACACCAGCATCGCGGAGAACTTCATGCGCTCAGCGAAGGCGCCGACGATCAGGGCCGGAGTGATGATGGCGAAAGTCATCTGGAAGGTGACGAACACGCTTTCCGGGAACGCCGCCGTCAACGATTCCTTGGTCAGATTACCCAGGAACATGTTGCCCAGGCCGCCCACGAAGGAACTGAAGTTGGTGACGCCAGCTTCCATTCCGGTGGTGTCGAAGGCCAGGCTGTAGCCGTAGGCGAACCACAGGATGCTCATCAGAGCGGTAATGGCGAAGCACTGCATCATCACCGACAGGACGTTCTTGGAACGCACCATGCCAGCGTAGAACAGGGCCAGGCCCGGAATGGTCATGAACAGAACCAGCGCGGTGGCGGTCAGCATCCAAGCTGTGTCACCGGAATTCAGCGTCGCTTCCTCAGCCATGGCTAGGCCGGGGGAAAGCAGAGACAAAAGGGCTCCAAGCCCTGCGATTTTTCGCAGAGTCATGATTTAACTCCTGGGACGATTCTGGGGGTGGGGCGGCGTTGGGCTTAGATCGCGTCGGTATCGGTTTCGCCGGTACGGATGCGAATCGCCTGCTCCAGGTTGACCACGAAAATCTTGCCGTCACCGATCTTGCCGGTGTTGGCAGCCTTGGTGATGGCCTCGATGACGCGATCCAGTTGGTCGTCAGCGATGGCCACGTCGATCTTCACCTTGGGCAGGAAGTCGACAACGTATTCAGCACCGCGATACAGCTCGGTGTGACCTTTCTGGCGACCGAAGCCTTTGACTTCGGTAACGGTGATGCCTTGCACGCCGATTTCCGACAGCGACTCGCGGACGTCGTCCAGCTTGAACGGCTTGATGATGGCAGTGACTAGCTTCATGAACTCTCTCCCGTATTAGGTTGACTTGCCCCAGGAATTCTCAGCCCTCGACAAGTCTAAGCGCAGTGTCCGGCTTTTGTAATGCACCGACCGCCCTAGCTGGCGTGGTCGACATCCATCAACCGCTCCTGGCGAAACACTCCCCACGCTTCGCCTGACGCACCGGTACTGCATCGGTGCATGCGTCACCAGGGGCTAAGCAGAAAGCTTGCCAGCTACATCAAAAGCCTGATGTTTCAGGACTTTGCGCTGGTGCCGAGGATGTGACCGAGCATTCATAATAGAAACTACGCACAGAGTTGGTGCATCGAGCCATCCGCGCACGCTCAAAAACCGTGCACCGCAGTGCCAGGCCTCGGTTTTCGCCTGCGTGCTACACTGCCCGCCGTCTGTATCTGGAACCTACCCATGCTCCCGCCCAAAGCTCTGCTCGACACCCTCAGTAGCCACGCCTCGCGCCTGTTCAGTGGCGACAGCCCACTTCCTCGCGCCGAACTGGAAGCCCAGTTCAAGGCCCTGCTGCAGAGTGGTTTCAGCAAACTCGATCTGGTCAGCCGGGATGAGTTCGATAGCCAGATGGTGGTTCTGGCCCGCACCCGCGCCCGCCTCGAGGCGCTGGAGGCCAAGGTCGCCGAACTGGAAGCCAAGCTCACCGCAGCAGACTAAGGTTTGTTGTAGGAGCGGCTTCAGCCGCGAACAGGCTTCGCGGCTGAAGCGGAATGCCGCCCAGCCGCTCCTACAGGCACTGCACCCTACTTGATCAAGGAGTGATCATGTCCCTGGCAATCGTCCATAGCCGCGCCCAGGTCGGCGTCGAAGCACCGGCCGTTACCGTCGAAGCGCACCTGGCCAACGGCCTGCCATCCCTGACGCTGGTCGGCCTGCCGGAAACGGCGGTCAAGGAAAGCAAGGATCGCGTGCGCAGCGCCATCCTCAATGCCGCTTTCGAGTTTCCCAGCAAACGCATCACATTGAATCTGGCGCCGGCTGATCTGCCGAAAGACGGCGGTCGCTTCGACCTCGCCATCGCCTTGGGCATCCTCGCCGCCAGCGGCCAGGTGCCCGCCCAGTCACTGGACGAATACGAGTGCCTCGGCGAACTGGCGCTGTCCGGCGCAGTGCGTCCGGTGCAGGGGGTATTGCCAGCCGCCCTGGCAGCACGCGAAGCCGGGCGCACCCTGTTGGTGCCGCAGGCCAATGCCGAAGAGGCCAGCCTGGCCTCGGGGTTGAAGGTGATTGCCATCGAGCATCTGCTGCAGATCGCCGCACACCTCAACGGCAGCGCCCCACTTGAACCCTATGCGGCACAAGGTCTGCTCCGGCAAAGCCTGCCCTACCCGGATCTGGCCGAAGTACAGGGGCAACTGGCTGCCAAACGTGCGCTGCTGGTGGCCGCCGCGGGCTCGCACAACCTACTGCTCAGCGGCCCGCCCGGTACCGGCAAGACGCTGCTGGCCAGCCGCCTGCCCGGCCTACTGCCAGCGCTGGACGAAGACGAGGCACTGCAGGTCGCCGCGATTCACTCGGTGGCCAGCCATACGCCGCTGCAACACTGGCCGCAGCGGCCTTTTCGCACTCCCCACCATAGTGCTTCCGGGCCAGCATTGGTCGGTGGCGGCAGTCGCCCACAGCCTGGCGAAATCACGTTGGCCCACAAGGGCATTTTGTTTCTCGATGAACTGCCGGAATTCGATAGAAAAGTGCTCGAGGTGCTGCGCGAACCGCTGGAAAGCGGCCACATCGTCATCGCCCGGGCGCGGGACAAGGTGCGCTTCCCGGCGCGCTTTCAGCTCGTCGCCGCCATGAACCCCTGCCCGTGCGGTTACCTCGGCGACCCGAGCAATCGCTGTCGCTGCACGCCAGAGCAGATCCAGCGCTACCGCGCCAAGCTATCCGGGCCACTGCTGGATCGCATCGACCTGCACCTGACGGTCGCTCGCGAGACGACGGCCTTGAATGCTCCGCCGCAGGATGGTGAAAACACTGCACAGGCGGCGGCCAAAGTGGCGCGGGCGCGTGAACGGCAACTGCAACGCCAGGGCGTGGCCAACGCCTTTCTCGACTTGCCGGGGCTACGCCAGCACTGCGCGCTGAGCGATACGGATCGTCAGTGGCTGGAAAGCGCCTGCGAACGCCTGGGCCTTTCCCTGCGCGCCGCGCATCGCGTGCTCAAGGTCGCGCGCACCCTGGCCGACCTGGCGGAGGAAAAACACATCGCCCGTGCACACCTGGCCGAAGCGTTGCAGTACCGCCCCGCCGCCGGGTGACTCAGCGGAAGCGCTCGACCTCCTGACGCAACTGCGCGGCAAGGCGATCCAGCTCACGCGCGGTTTCGGCCAGATTGGCCACCACCTCACGCTGTTCACCATTGGCCTGAGCGATGCTTTGCAGGTTGGAACTGAGCACGGTCGCTGTACTGCTCTGCTCGCTGGTGGCTGTGGTGATGGCGGCGAACTGCTCGCCCGCGGCCTCGCTCTGCTCGCTGATCTGCGCCAATGCCGCGGCCACCTTGGCGTTGCGCTCCAGGCCGTCCTGCATCAACTGCCGGCCCTGCTCCATGGTGGCGATGGCACTGCTGGTTTCGCTCTGGATGCTGCCGATCATCGCGGAAATTTCGTTGGTCGCCTCACGGGTACGCCCGGCGAGGTTGCGCACTTCATCGGCGACCACGGCAAAACCACGTCCCTGCTCTCCGGCCCGCGCGGCCTCAATGGCGGCGTTGAGCGCCAGCAGGTTGGTCTGGTCGGCAATCGCGGTAATCACGCTGACGATTCCGCCAATCTCCTGGGAGCGCTGGCCAAGGCCGTTGACCACCTTGGAGGTCTGCTCCAGCGCCTCGGCAATCTGCACCAGCGCCTCGGAGGCCTGATCCATCGAGGTGCGACCGATACGGGTCTGCTGGGCGTTGTCACTGGCCAGGCGCTCGGTGCTGCGCATGTTGTCGGCGATGTTCTGCGAGGTGGCACTGAACTCTTCCACTGCGCCAGCCATGCTGCTGATCTCGCCCGATTGCTGATCGATGCCCTGATAAGCATCGCGCGACAGCGTGGACATCGCCTGCGAACGTGCGCTGACATCCTGGGCAGCGCTGCGAATCCCCGCCACCATACTCGCCAGGGCTTCGCCCATACGGTTGAAGCTGCGCGCCAGCTCACCGATTTCATCGTCGCTAGACTGCGCCATGCGCGCCCCGAGATCACCGGCACCGAGCGCCTGGGCCTGCTGCACCAGGTCACCCAGCGGGCGCAGTTTGCGCCGCAACAGCCAGACCACAGCGATCACCGCCAACAGCAGGGTCAGTGCACTGCCAATGGCCAACTGGGTGCCGACATGCCAGGTGACGGCCTGGATTTCCTCGCGCGGCATGCTCGCCAGCACCGTCCAGGGGCCGCCGGCAAAGGGCATGGCAACGCTGTAGAACTCCTCACGGCCGTCCGTCCAGAAACCGCCTTTGCCGCTGTTGCCGATCAGTTCGGCAAGCGACGCGGGCAAGGTGGTCATCGCCACCGCACCGGCGGGCGCCACCAGCCACTTGCCCTGCTCGTCGAGCAGCGCCAGCGAGCCCGTGCTGCCGATGCGGAAATCGCTGAGGTTACGCATCTGCAGGTTCTGCGCGTCGGTGTAGTCGAAGCCAACGAACAGCACCGCGATCACCCGTCCGCCGCTATCGCGCACCGGGGTGTACTGGGTCATGTAGAAGCGCTCGAACAACAGCGCGCGGCCCACATAATTCTGCCCAGCCAGCAGACGCTGGTAAGCCGGGTGTTGATGATCGAGCACGGTGCCGAGCGCACGGGTGCCGTCCTGCTTGGTCAGCGAGGTGGTGATGCGCACGAACTCTTCGCCGTCACGCACGAAGACCGTGGCAACACCGGCGGTCATGCGGGTGAAATCGTCGACCTCGCTGAACTCGTTGTTGAGCCGCGTCGCGCCCAGATAGAGCGCCGGAGTCTGCAGGCTGCCGACAGTGACGCGCTCGTCGTTGCGCACCTGCAAGCCACCACTGAAGCGCTGCTCGAACAGCCCGGCCAGGCGCTGCGTGCTGTCGCGCAGGCTGCCATGGAAGGTGTCCAGCTGATCGGCCAACAGGCGCGCTTCACTGCCCAGGTGCTCGGCCCGGGTCACCAGGTTGGCATTGTTCAGCGAGCGCAGGGCGAACAGGGTGCTGATGCTGATCAGCAGAACCAGCATCAGCGCCAGAGCAACAGCCAGCTGCAGAGCGATACGGGAACGGGGAGGGGTCATTCAGGCCTCTCAAGGCCTGCCTCATGATGGCAGGCCGAACGGAACAGGGGGATGAACTGGCCAGAGTCGTCATACGACCGGGGCCAGGGCGCGGCAGGATACCTGAGCAGTATGGTTGGTCAATCAGCGTTTGCCGAACGGCCATCAATAATTATCAAAACCCATCCGCATTACCGTTCAAACCACGCGCTGTACATTCGGCAGTTGCATCGACGCCACTTCCGCCAGCAGATACTCGCGCAGCCGCTGCAGACGCGCCTGCGCACGGTGGCCACGCGGCCAGACCAGGTAGTAGCTGTCACCACTGAACACCGCTGTCGGCCAGGGCAAGCCGAGCCGACCGGCACCCACGTCTTCGGCCACCATCAGCAGATCACCGATGGACACGCCGTAACCGCGCGCGGCGGCGACGATGCCCAGTTCGAGCATGTCGAACAGTTGGCCGGTCTTCAGCGGCACCTGCTCCCCCAGGCCCGTGGCCTGCAGCCAGCGCCGCCAGTCACGACGATCCGGAGTCGGGTGCAACTGCTCCGCCGCCTGCAGGCGCGCCAACGACCAGGGCCCCGCCTCACTATCGGCCGCCGCGCACACCGGGATCAGCCACTCCTCGAACAGCAGCACGCTTTCCCATTCCTCCGGAAACTGGCCATCGGAGAGCAGCACCGCACAGTCGAAGGGCTCGTGGCGAAAGTCGACCTTGTCCACATCCATCCAGGCACTGGTGAGCTGCACCTCGCTGTCCGGGTTGGCCAGACGAAAGTGCGACAGGCGCGCCAGCAGCCAACGCATGGTCAGGGTCGACGGCGCCTTCAGACGCAACACCTCGTCGTCTGCACGCAGAGCGGCGCTGGCGCGTTCCAGCGCATCGAAGCCGTCGCTCAACCCTGGCAGCAAGGCACGGGCGGGGTCGGTCAGTTGCAGGCTGCGACCACGACGCTCGAACAGGCGACAGGCGAAATACTCCTCCAGCGTGCGGATATGCCGGCTCACTGCGCTCTGGGTGATGGCCAGTTCTTCCGCGGCACGGGTGAACGAGGCATGCCGTGCCGCAGCCTCGAAGGCACGCAGGGCGTACAGCGGAGGCAGTCGTCGGGTCACGGCATCAAACCATGAGTTTTAATCATGCCAGGCATGGCTATTTTCCTTTTGTGGGTAATCCGTACAAACCAGAGAATAGCCGTCATTGCTCATCCCCCGACAGCCTGGGGATGCTTACCCTGCCGAAGTTTTACTCATCATGAAGAATTCCATTGGTCACGAACTGGGCGCATTGCTGCGCCTGGCCGGCCCGCTGATCTCCGCCCAGCTGGCCCACGCGCTGATGATTTTCACCGACACGCTGATGATGGCCATGCTCGGCCCTCAGCAGTTGGCTGGCGGCGCACTGGGCGCCACCTGCTATTTCATCTTCTCGATCTTCTGCACCGGAGTGATTGCTGCGGTGGGCAGCCTGGTCGCCATCCGCCATGGCGCCGGTGACACTGGCGGCGTCACGCGGTTGCTCCGCAACGGCTTATGGCTGGCCATATCGCTGGGGATCGTCAGTGCGCTGTGCCTCAATGGCCTGGGCCCGCTGCTGCCACACCTTGGCCAGGATCCGGCGGCCGCCAGCCAGGCCATGGAATTTCTCCGCCCGCTGTCGCTGGCCCTGCCTGGTTATCTGTGCTTCATGGCCTTGCGCGGCTTCACCAGCGCCATCGGCCACCCGGGCCCGGTGATGGCCATCAGCATCGTCGGCACCGCGGCCAACTTCATCATCAACTACGCCTTGATCAAGGGCTGGTTTGGCCTGTCCAGCCTGGGTCTGAGCGGCATCGGCATGACCACTGCGCTGGTCAGCAGCGCGATGGCCCTGGCCTTGGCGCTGTATATCCTGGTTTCACCGACCTACCAGCGCTACCAACTGCGCGGTGGTCTGGGTCGCCCGCAGCGCGCGGAAATGCGGGCGCTGCTGCGCCTTGGTCTGCCCATCGGCGGCACCTACGCTGCCGAGCAGGGCCTGTTCACCTTCGCCACCCTGTGCATGGGCGCCCTCGGCAGCGTGCAACTGGCAGCGCATCAGATCGCCATACAAACGGTAGCGCTGGCGTTCATCGTGCCGCAGGGGCTGTCCTACGCGGTGACCTTCCGCGTCGGTCTACATTACGGCGCCGAACGCCTGCACCTGTCGCGCCTGGCCGGAAACCTGGGCATGGTTCTGGGCGCATCGCTGATGCTGTTGTTCGCCCTGCTGTTCTGGCTGGCACCGGAGTGGATCATTGGCCTGTTCCTCGACCGTCACGACCCGGCCTTCGCCGACATCGTCACCCTGGCGGTGAGCCTGCTGGCGATCGCCGCCTGGTTCGAGCTGTTCGATGGCCTGCAGAGCATCGCCATGGGCGCGATTCGGGGGCTCAACGACGGCCGCACCACCCTGATGATCGGTCTGGCGGGTTACTGGTGCGTTGGTGCGCCGCTGGCCTGGCTGTTCGCCTTCCCGCTCGGTTGGGGCGCGCATGGCGTCTGGTGGGGGCTGGCGGCGGGACTAGCGGTCACGGCTACCGGCCTGGTATTGGGTTTCCAGTGGAAGACCGCACGCCTGCAACGGCCGAACGGGGTGGCGGGCGCGGCCTGTCTGTCGTAACGGCCATTCGGCCAGTGCGCACAGCGCGCCCTACGCCGGGCCTCCGGTCAGCAAAGGCTGGCGCATGCCGAATACCAGAAAGCGCGCCAGCTCGGCCAGCGGTACCGCCTTGCTGATCAGGTAGCCTTGCACCTGGTCGCAGCCGAACTGGCGCAGCATGTCGAGCTGCTCGATGTTCTCCACACCTTCGGCCACCACCTCGAGATTGAGGTTGTGCGCCAGGTTGATCATCGCCCGCACCAGTTGGCGATTCTCGGCGCGTTCGCCCATGCCACCGACGAAGCTGCGGTCGATCTTCAGCAGGGTGATCGGCAGGCTGTTGAGGTGGACGAACGAAGAGAAACCGGTGCCGAAGTCGTCCAGCGAGAAGCGCACGCCCAGCCGCCCCAGTGCCAGCATGGTCTGCTGCACCTGGTCGCTGCGGCGCATCACCGCGGTTTCGGTCAACTCGAACTCCAGCCACTGCGCATCCACCCCGCGCTCTTCGATCAGACGGCTGAGCGTGGCCAGCAGCTGGCTGTCCTGAAACTGGCGGAACGACAGGTTGACCGCCATATGCAGGGCCGGCAGACCGCGCCCACGCAGCCACTGCATGTCGCGCAGGGCACGGGAAATGACCCAGTAACCAAGCGGCACGATCAACCCGGTTTCCTCGGCCAGCGGCACGAACTCGCTGGGCGACAGCAGGCCACGCTCGCGGTGTTGCCAACGCACCAACGCCTCCAGGCCGACGATGCGCCCGGTCTTCAAGCACAGCCGTGGCTGGTAGTGCAGCTCCAGTTCGTCGCGGCGCAGTGCGCGACGCAGTTCGCTCTCTAGATCGGCCTGGCTGCGCTCACTGCGGTTCAGGCGTTCGTCATAGACGTGAAAGACGCAGCCCTGCTGATTCTTGGCCTGCTGCATGGCGATATGCGCATGCCACAGCAATGGATCGGCACCCTCGCCGGAGCGCGCATGGGCCAGGCCGAGACTGCAACCGACCAACAGGCTTTCGCCGTCCACCCAGTAGGGTTCGGCCAGCACCTCGGTAATGCGCTCGGCCAGGCGCTCGACGCGTTGCGGGTCACGGCGCACATCGAGGAGCAGGGCGAATTCGTCGCTGCCCAGGCGAGCCAGCTGATCGCAGGGCTGCAAAAGCCCCTTGAGCCGCGACACCACCTGCATGATCAGGCGGTCGCCACCCTGATAGCCGAGCGCGTCGTTGGCATGACGGAAGTTGTCCAGATCGAGATGGCCGAGCACCAGGCCGCGACCGTTGCACTCACCCAGGCGCGCGGCAAGCAAGGTCTGGAAACCCTGGCGGTTGGCGATGCCGGTCAATGGATCCTGCTCGGCCAGACGCTGCAGCGTTTGCTTGAGGTTGCCCTGCTCACGCGCATAGCGCAGGCAGCGGCGCAGCATATCGAGGCTGAGGTTGCTGCGTACCAGCCAGTCACTGACGCCTGCCGGCTCTTCGCTGGGCTCTTCATCGAGCAGCAGCACCATCGGCAACGGACATTGATTGGGTTGAGGAAGGCGATCCGGTGTCGCCAGCAGCAGGCCACTGGCGTGGTCATCGAACAGGTTGCTGGCCGCTTCCCAGGAGGGCGCGGTGATCAGCGGGGAGGGGCTGCCCAGTGCGCCCAGTTGCTCGCGCAACAATTCGGCCCAGTCGGGCGAATCCGCCAGCAGGATCAAACGCATGGGTTCGACGAGCGTGGACAAGCAACCTCCCCCAATGACCACAAGAAGAATGGCGAATCGCGTCGCCTGAACGCGTCGTAATCGACGTCTAATCAATCACATCCGAGTGAAAATAGATGCACATCCTGAGGTATTGCCAAAAAACCGGCAAGTGAAACCAGAGTACTGCATAGATCCACATAACCCAGCGCGCCAACATTCAATTCCGTGCGCCAGCCCACAGTTCCAGACGGTCGCGGCAGAAGTTGCCAGGCCTGCTAAAATGCGCGGCCTTTTTCCTGCGAATGATGATCCCATGTCCCGACTGAACCCCCGGCAACAGGAAGCCGTGAACTACGTCGGCGGCCCTCTTTTGGTGCTCGCCGGTGCAGGCTCCGGCAAGACCAGCGTGATCACCCGCAAGATCGCCCACCTGGTGCAGAACTGCGGCATCCGCGCCCAGCACATCGTCGCCATGACCTTCACCAACAAGGCAGCGCGCGAGATGAAGGAGCGCGTTGGCACCCTGCTCAAGGGCGCCGAAGCCCGCGGCCTGACGGTGTCGACCTTCCACAACCTGGGCATGAACATCATCCGCAAGGAATACGCGCGCCTGGGCTACAAGCCCGGCTTCTCGATCTTCGATGACGGCGATATCAAGGCTCTGCTCACCGATATCATGCAGAAGGAGTATTCCGGCGATGACGGTGCCGACGAGATCAAGAACTACATCGACAGCTGGAAGAACGACCTGATTCTGCCGGACGAGGCCCTGGCGGGTGCGCGCAACCCCAAGGAGCAGACCGCCGCCATCGTCTACCTGCACTACCAGCGCACGCTCAAGGCGTACAACGCGGTGGACTTCAACGACCTGATCCTGCTGCCGGTGAAGCTGTTCCAGGAACACGCCGACATTCTGGAAAAGTGGCAGAACCGTATCCGCTACCTGCTCGTCGACGAATACCAGGACACCAACGCCAGCCAGTACCTGCTGGTGAAGATGCTGGTGGGCATGCGCAACCAGTTCACCGTGGTCGGCGACGACGACCAGTCGATCTACGCCTGGCGCGGCGCGCGGCCGGAAAACCTCAACCTGCTCAAGGAAGACTACCCGTCGCTCAAGGTGGTGATGCTCGAGCAGAACTACCGCTCCACCAGCCGCATCCTCAAGTGCGCCAACGTGCTGATCGCCAACAACCCCCACGTGTTCGAAAAGCAGCTGTGGAGCGACATGGGCATGGGCGACGAGATTCGCGTGATCCGTACCCGCAACGAAGACGCCGAGTGCGAGCGCGTGGCCCTGGAAATCCTCACCGAACACCTGCGTACCCAGCGCCCGTACAGCGAGTTCGCCATCCTCTACCGTGGCAACTACCAGGCCAAGCTGATGGAGCTGAAACTGCAGCACCACCAGATTCCCTATCGCCTGTCTGGTGGTACCAGTTTCTTCGCCCGCCAGGAGGTGAAGGATCTGATGAGTTACTTCCGCCTGTTGGTCAACCCGGACGACGACAACGCCTTCCTGCGCGTGATCAACGTGCCGCGTCGCGAAATCGGCTCGACCACCCTGGAAAAACTCGGCAACTACGCCAACGAGCGCAAGATCAGCATGTACGCCGCCGCTGGCGAGATCGGCCTCGGCGAACACCTCGACGCGCGCTTCACCGAGCGCCTGCAACGCTTCACCAGATGGATGGATCGCGTGCGCCAGGAATGCGCGCAGAACGACCCGATTGCCGCCATCCGCAGCATGGTCATGGACATCGACTACGAGAACTGGCTACGGCAGAACGCCTCCAGCGACAAGGTGGCCGATGCGCGCATGGGCAACGTCTGGTTCCTTGTCGACGCCCTGAAAAGCACCCTGGAGCGCGACGAAGACGGCGACATGACCATCGAGGACGCCATCGGCAAACTGGTGCTGCGTGACATGCTCGAACGCCAGCAGGAAGAGGAAGAAGGCGCCGAAGGCGTGCAGATGATGACCATGCACGCCTCCAAGGGCCTGGAGTTTCCCTCGGTGTACATCATCGGTTTCGAGGAGGAGATTCTTCCCCACCGCTCCAGCATCGAAGCCGACACCATCGAGGAAGAACGCCGCCTGGCCTACGTCGGCATCACCCGCGCCAAGCGCAACCTGGCGCTGACCTTCGCCGCCAAGCGCAAGCAATATGGCGAGGTGATCGACTGCTCGCCGAGCCGCTTCCTCGATGAACTGCCGCCGGAAGACCTGGTGTGGGAAGGACTGGAAGAGGCGCCCGTGGAGGTCAAGGCTGCACGCGGCAACGACGCCCTGGCCAATATGCGGGCGATGCTCAAGCGCTGAAGCCTGGGAATTGCTGTCTGGTGGGCTAAAGCCCACCCTACTCCACTGAAGCCGGGTACTGCTGTCTGGTGGGCTGAAGCCCACCCTACTCCACCCATACACAGCGTAGGGTGGGCCGGGCGGCGATTCGCTTCAGCCCACTACGTCAATGCCACTGGCACCCTCGCCATATTTGCCAGTCAGAAGAAAACATCGTTCAGAAACAGGGACTGAAACCATGCGCACTTTCACGCTCGACCTCGACGCCCTGACTCAACTGATCAATGGCCGTGAACAGCAGGAGAACTGGCTGGATCTGGAAAGCGGTAGCGTTCTAACCCTGTCGCCGGACGATCAGTACAGCGACGAGCGCCAGCAGGTGGAACTCGACCCGGATCGCTACACCCAGATACCCAACCTCGACGTGCCGCAGCGCGTGGCCATGCGCGAGTCCTTCCTGTTCACCCTCGATGACCTGCACGCCCACCCACTGCTCAGCGCCGCGCTGACCAGTCGCAAGCCGCTGCGCTCGTTCGACTACGAGATCGAGGCTTTTCCGGCGATCCGCGAACAGTGGCAAGCCTACGAACTCAAGCAACTGCGCGAGTACGCACTCAACTGGCTCTACGAACTCGGCCTGGAACCCGCGCCGGACAGGATGCCACTGGATACCCGAGGCATTCCCAGGGATATCCTGCGCAGGCTCAACAAGAGCGCCTGAAGGAAGGCCGACGGCGAGCGTCGCGCGGCGGGGACAGCCTTCCAGGCAGCGAGGGTGCTGCACTGGAAGAACACGGGGAACGAGCCGGGTTCGACTGGCGGAACCCGGGCACAACTCACTCGAACTGCGCGGCCACCTTCGACCACAGGCTGACCGGGCGCCCCTTCTGCTCGAAGAAGGCGATCTCGCGCTTGATTCCGGAGCTCAGATCCCAGCCGGGCAAGTCCAGAATGATCAGCTCCTCCATGGCCTCCATGAACACGGCATCCACGGGGCCCCAGAGCTTACCGATGACGGCGCTGTCGCGGTTCTCGAACGCCAGGTTGATCGGGTGAGACATGGACACCTGGCTGAACACGCAGTGACCTGACTCGATGATGGTCGCCGCCACCACGTTGCATGCCAGGAAGCGTTCATGAACGACCTCCGAATCGGCATGACTGTAGGGGCAGGCGAGAAAAATCTTACGCATGACGAACCTCTTTCTACGGGGGAGTCGGGGGCCGGAGCCCCCGGGTAAATCAGGCGGGGCTCAGCTCGGAGTTGCCGACGGGCTCGGCTTTGCGCTCCTCGGCCTCATAGCGGTTGGCGGCCGGGACGGAGATCTTCACGGCGATGAAGACCGCCAGCAGGCCACCGAACAGCTTGGCCAGCAGGATCGGCATGATCAGCGAGGGCTGGAAGTTGGCGGTGAAGGCCAGGTGATCGCCGATGGTGGCCTGGGCGCAAACGCCCATGGCGACGCACAGCACCTTGTCGCGGGCATTCATGCTCTTGAACATGTGGTACACGGCGATGATGTTCGCCAGCACCATGACGAAGGCGGCGGCGCCGGGGGCGGAGAGGCCCAGCTGGCGGCCGAGCATTTCCATCGGACGACGGCAGTACTTGTTGAACAGGTAGCAGATCGGGAAAGTGCCGGCGAGCATGATGCCGATGTAGCCGGCGATCTCGATGGCGCGGAACAGCTCCTTCTCGTCGGCGAACATCGGGTCGAAGCCCCAGCCCACGGTCTTCGAGAAGAACCCGGTGAAATGCTCGACGATGGCGAAGGCCAGGATCATCTTGATGAAAGCGTCCATCAGCTTGCCGAAGATCAGGAAGCCGTTGACCATCATGGTCGCGCGGTAGCGCAGGCCGGCGGCGAGCAGGAAGCAGAAGACGAACAGCGGCGCCAGCAGTTTCAGCGCACCGACGAAGTCGAGGGTCAGCAGATGCGTGGCCTGCGAACTGGTCGAGACGATGTCGCGCACCGGCAGGTTGAACAGGGTGATCATCATCAGCGCCGCCAGCACCGCGAAGGGGATGCTGATCAGGCCGGCCATGGCACCGAGGGCCAGGTACTTGTGATCCTTGCGCTCGAGCATCATCAGCCCGACCGGGATCAGGTACACGATGGTCGCCCCGGAGGTGTAGCCGACGATCATCGCGGCGATCCACATGTCACGGTTAGCCGTCAGCGCATCGGCCAACTGATAACCGCCCATGTCCACGGCGATGATGGACAGGGCCGCGATCGACACGTCCGAACCCATGGCCGCGAAGTACGGGCCGAGCACCAGCGAAATCAGCTTCGACAGATAGGGGATCGAAATCATGATCCCTGCCTGTGCGAGAAACACCGGCCCGATGGAGTGGATGCCGTTGACGAATTCCTTCCCCAGCCCGCTCTGTGGCTGAACCACCGAAGCGAAAGCCCCCACCACTGCGCCGATCATTATCAGGTAGATAACGAAGTTTCCGAACTCTGCCATCACATTCACCCTAGTCTTCTTACTTGACGCCCAGACCGCCAACGCAAGGTTCTTTCTATATGGCGCCTCTCACGCAGAGGCGTGTTCTCTCGTTCTCGTCGCTCTCGCGAGCCGTCTCGACCAACCCTGTGAGACACCGTAATAGCAACCACTATGCATGCCATTTTGAGGTTTAAATGTGGGAATGACCGTTGATAACCACCAGTTCAGTCAGCATTCCTGTGAGTTCCATCTATAATGCCCGCAACGACGGCGCTGGACGCCGAGGCGTGAAAGCACGAAACCCGCAACCCGTGCCCTTGCCCCCGCCAGCCCAGCGACTCCGTTCTCTTCTTTCGCCTCAAAGGTGTGCCGAGGTAACACAACCTCGCCCCGTTATGTGGCGGCCCGGTAACAGCTTCAGGATGCGATATGCGCCCCAGTGAACGACGGCAACACATTCTCGAACTGCTTCGCCAGCGCGAGAGGATTTCGGTGGATGAACTGGCCCGAAACCTGGGCACCTCGCAGGAAACCATTCGCCGCGACCTCGCCGAACTGGCCGACAACGGCCAGGTGACCAAGTACCACGGCGGCGCCTCCCTGCCGCCCAGCGGCGAGCATGAAAACGCCTTCCAGACGCGGATGAACGAGTTCGCCAGCGAGAAGAAAGCCGTCGCCCGCTATGCCGCGGGGCTTTACGCACCGGGCGACAGCATTCTGATCGACACGGGCACCACGACGCTGTTCTTCGCGCGCGAGCTGGCCCGCCTGAGCCGCATCACCGTGATCACCAACTCACTGCAGATCGCCACCAGCATCGGCGCCAGTGGCAATCGCGTGTTCATGATCGGCGGTGAGTACCGCCCCGAGTCCGCACAGAACACCGGCGCCCTGGCCTTGGAGCAGATTGCCCGGTTCAACGCCGAGCATGCGGTGGTCACCATCGGCGCCCTCAACCCGGACGGCGCCTTCGACTTCTCCATCGAAGAGGCCGAGATCACCCGGGCGATGATCGCCAGAACCCGCTACCTGACGGTCATCGCCGACTCGTCGAAGATGGGCCGCCGGGCGCTTTTCGAGGTCTTCCCGCTGAGCCGTATCGACCGCCTGATCACGGATCGCAAGCCGTTGGGGGCATTGGCCGAGGCCCTGCAGGCTGCCCACGTCGAGGTGCACGAAGCGCCTGCATTGAGCCGGATGGAGTCAGGCCCGCTGGGCGCGGGCCTGAAGCGCTGAGCGCTGCCTCAGCGCCAGCTACGGCAACGGGTCACCGCATCGGCGAATGTCTCACGCCACTGGCGGGCGACACCGGCCTCGACCTTCGGCCGGAAGCTGGTGCTGGTGTTGCGCGGCGGCGCAAGGTCGACCCCTACGCCCCGAGCCGCCAGCGCCGCGCAACCGAAGGCCGTCAGTTCGTCGAAGCGCTGAGTCACGATGCAACGCTGCAGGGCATCGGCGAGGAACTGGGCGAAGTAAGGACTGCGCGCCAGGCCACCATCGATGGACAACTGGTCGGTGACGTTGAGAAACCCGTCCATCGCCGAAATCACCTCGACACTGCGCAGCGCCACGCCCTCCAACAGCGCCTGGCACATGTCCTGCCGGCTGGTGGCGGCGTTCATGCCAACCCACAGCGCGGCCGCGCTGCGATCCCAGTGCGGGCAGGCAAGGCCTGAAAGCGCCGGCACGAAGGCCAGTTGCCGACCGATGGCCGGTGGCTGGTCGAAGGCCGCCAGCTCGGAAAAGTCGTTGAACAGCCCCAGCCGGCCAGCCCACTCGACCGCAGCACTGGCGTCGTACACACCCCCGTCCATGGCGTACTGCGGCTTGCCGTCGATCTGCCAGGCGATGGTCGCCAGCAGGCCCTTCTCGGGTGCGCGAATGATCTCCTCGCCAGTCAGCGTCAGCGCGAAGGCGCCGGTACCGAAGGTGATCTTCGCATCGCCGGGGTTGCGGCAGCCGTGGCCGTAGAGCGAGGCCTGCTGATCGACCAGCGAGGCGGTCACCGGCGTGGCACCGATCTCGCCGAAATGCCCGACGGTATCGCGGATCTCCGGCAAGGCTTCGAGCGGCACGCCAAACAGCGCGCACAACTCGGGATCCCATTGCGCGGTGGCCAGGTTCATCAGCGAGGTACGCGAGGCGGTGGTGACGTCCGTGGCGAAGACCCCGGTCAGGCGATCCAGGAAATACGCATCGGTGGTGCCCAGGCGCAGCCGGCCTTCACGCTGGGCCTGCTGAGCAGCAGGCAGGTTGCGCAGAATCCAGGCCAGCTTGGAGGCGGAGAAATAAGGGTCGAGCGGCAGCCCGGCGCGCTCCAGGGTCAGGGCTTCGCCACTCTCCGCGCGCAGGCGATTGATCTCGTCGGCGGTACGGTTGTCCTGCCAGACGATCACCGGTGACAACGGCTCGCCAGTGCGAGCATCCCAGGCCAGGCAACTTTCCCCCTGGTTGGCCAGGCCGATGGCATCCACCCGGCCGGTCGCTTCGAGGCAGCGCTGCAGGTTGTTCAGCAGCTCCAGCGGATCATGCTCGACCCAGCCCGGGTGAGGATGATGCTGCTGATGGCGCAAGGCGAGCTGAATGTCGGCGCTGCCGTTGTGTGAAACCACCAGCACGCGGGTGCTGGTGGTTCCCTGGTCTAGAGCTGCGATACGCAAGGTTTTAACTCCCCTCGGCAGAGGCTGTTAACGGCGAATGAAGTCGACTTCGAGTTGCCGGGTTCCCTCGGGAATTCCCAGCTCGGCTATGGGCACCAGCATGCGCCGCTCGGGCAGACAGGATCGCGGTTTTGACCAGATGTCCCGACCATCGGCCCGCACCACCAGTTGCCCCGAAGTGGCCGTACTGACCCGTAGTTGCAGGTGCCTGAGCCCTGCAACAGCCCCCGGCACCAGCACCTGGGGCACGCAGAGTTTCAGGGCGCTACCACAGCGGACAGCGACACCCTCTTCGATGAGCGGCAGCTCGCCATGCAGATCCTGCACGATCAGCCCCGCAACGCGTCGCCCTTCGCGGAACGACCAGCCCGCGGTCTCGATCGGGCGCAGCAGATTACCGGCCGCGAAATAGACAGGATCCGAGCAACGCCCGAATTGGTCGATCACCGGCCCACCACTTTTGCTGTCTATGCGCAGGTCGCTCATGCGTGCCAGGCTCGACTCGGGCGTGAACTCGCCGGTCAACAGCACGCCGTCGCACTCGAACTCGCGTACCTCGCCACTGGCGAGCCTGACGCTGGCCGATTCGACCCGGCCAAGACCGTTGATCTGCACCAGTTCGGCACCATAGTGCATCGGCACGCCACACAGTCGCGGGAACAACGACAAGGGCCAGCGCGCAGTCGCCCGCGCGTTGCGTTCGACCATCGCCACTGGCTTGATACCGGCCCGACGGCAGCTGAGTACGGCTGACAGACTGACCAGCTCGGTGCCGACGATCAGCGGGCGCTCGAAGGGTTTCAGGTGCTGCAGATACAGATAGGACTGCAACGCGCCGGTGTTGATGACGCCAACCGGCCGATCCCCGCCCAGCAGACGCGCGGAGCGCGGCACTTCACGCGCCCCGGTCGCCAGCAGCACGCGCCTGGCCTGGAGGCGGAATGTGCCTTCCGGGGACACGCCCTCGATGCAACCGCCGGTGGCCAGTCGAGTAACGCTGTGCCTGAGCAGGATGCGCACCCCGGCCTTTTCCGCCTCTTCGACGTTGCGCTGCGCGTAGTCCGGCCCGCTGTAGATTCGGCCGTATTCGCGGAAGCCGAACGGCGGATGCCCGCAGTGACGAGGAATGCCACCGGCGGCCGCTTCGCGTTCGATCACCACCACTTCGTCGATGCCCTGGCGCCGCAGCTCCACGGCAGCCGCCAGGCCGGCCGGGCCGCCACCGATGATCGCGACATCGACGCTCTGCATTTCAGTGGTTCTCATGACAAACACCTGTTGCGAGTGGAACGGCCAGGCGGCCGGCGCTGAGTTCGGCGACCTGCGCCCCACAGTAAAAACCCTGGCAGCGCCCCATGCAGGCCCGCGTACGGCGCTTGAGCCCGCCAAGGTCACCCGGCGGCAATAGCCCTTGCAGGGCATTCTCGATCTCGCGGCGGGTCACCATTTCACAATGGCAGACGATCTCGCCATAGCCGGGGCGCTGGTAATCACGCGGTTGATGCTCGGCCAGGTTCGGCATGCTCGGCCACTTCAGGGTCTGCGCGTCGAGCGCCTCATGCCGGCGCTCGTAGAGCCGGAAGACGTGCTGGGCGATGCCCAGTGCAGCCGTCAGACCGGTGGAGCGAATGCCACCGACGCTGATCCAGTTGCGCTCCGGCACCGGGTGAATGCGGTAGTGCTTCTTGTCGCTGGCCGGGCGCAACCCTGCATAGGTCGCCGTGACCGGCATGCCGGCCAACCCTGGCACACGCTCGACGGCAGCCTCGATCAGTTGCTCCAGCGTCTCGGACTCCAGGCCGGCATGCAGGCGATCATCCTGTTCTTCGGCAGTCGGCCCGACCAGCAGGTTGCCGAAGATCGTCCGGGTCAGCACGATGCCTTTGGTGCGCTCGTTCGGCACCGGCAGGACGATGGCGTTGAGCAGCTTCGCCGACGCCTTGTCGAAAACTACGAACTGCCCCTTGCGCGGATGGATGCTGAAGGACGCCTCGCCCAGCAGACGCTGCTCCAGTTGGTCGCCGAACAGCCCGGCGCAGTTGATCACGGTCGTTGCCGTGACGTAGCCCGTCGAGGTTTCGAGCAACCATTTGCCGTGATCGAAGAAACCACCCAGCACTTCCGTGCCGAAACGTGCCTGGGCGCCGGCCATCATGGCCTGGAGCAGATAGCCCAGCGGCGCGGACCAGGGGTCGATGAGAAACTCGCCCGGCACGTCGACGCCGCCCAGGGCGCGCGTCGACAGGTGCGGTTCACGCCGGCGAATGGTCTCGGCATCGATGAAGCGCACATTGTTCACATCATTGGCATGCGCCTGCTGCACGATAGCGTCCAGCTTGCTCATGTCCTCGTCGGTCCAGGCCACGACCATCGCGCCGGTGCGCAGCACCGGCAGATTCATCCGCTGATGGATGTCGAGGTATTCGCGGTAACCGGCCTGCATGCATTCCAGCTCGACACTGCCCGAGGGCGCATCGAAGCCCGTGTGGAGAATCGCGCTGTTGCCCTTGCTGGCCCCGGACAGGATGTCCGCGCCTTTCTCGAGCAACAACACCCTGGCACCTTCCAGCGTGAAGCGGCGGGCCATCGCACAGCCGACCACACCACCACCGATGACGACGACATCGAAGGCGCTGTCCGGCCTGGGCTTGGGGTTCAGATCATTCATTGCATTGCCTGTTTGTCTTCGGCCTTCTCGACCGTGATGACGGATATTCAGTGCAGTGCACATGCCACCGAGCATAATTTTGTGGATATGTGGTTTTATCCGACCAATAACAGTCGATGATGCTGCATGCGATGAGCAACATGCCCGATTCACACAAGCCAATGCCTGGCCACCCCCCTCGTATAACCTGAGCGCAGCGCTGTATCAGAGGCTAATCGAGGCTTTTCAGGGAAGCCATTTTCATTCAGGCAGGTTATCGGACTTGTCGCCGTTCTGGGGATTTGGCGGTGCAGCCTACGCCTGATACAGCGCTACACACTGGTGCATGCGCTGCTACATTTCGACTCACAAAGCTCAATTCATTCAGACACCTAGCGAAAAACGACGACGCCTTCACGGGTGATCCTGTGTAATTCGAAAACGGCTCCCACACATTTCAGCGTGCTCGATATCGCCAGGTTTCATTGACAAAACTGCGGAAATTCCACAAACAGAACACAGATACCAACAAACAAATAAACGCTGGCATGCCGGGTGCGTAGTTGCCACTGATCATCATGAGGTAAAGAGACATGACCGCTACCCGCTCGCTCGCCCAGCTTTTCCCCTCCCTTGACGACATCCCCGAGCAGTACCGCCTGGGCGAACCGATCGTACAACGTGAATACCTGATCGACGGCGTCCTGCAGCATTGGTCTGGCCCACTGGCCAGCGTGCGCAGCCCGATCTACCTGCGCACCGAGGCAGGCGAGGAACAGGTCATCCTCGGCAGCACACCGCTGCTCGACGCGCAAACCTCACTGGCGGCACTGGAGGCGGCCGTGCATGCCTACGACAGCGGTCAGGGCGCCTGGCCGACCATGCGTGTGGCCGAGCGTATCCAGCACGTGGAAACCTTCCTCAAGCGCATGCGCGAGCAGCGCGATGCCGTGGTCAAGCTGCTGATGTGGGAAATCGGCAAGAACCTCAAGGACTCGGAAAAGGAGTTCGACCGCACCTGCGACTACATCGTCGACACCATCGAAGCGCTCAAGGCGCTGGATCGCCGCTCCAGCCGCTTCGAACTGGAGCAGGGCACGCTTGGGCAGATCCGCCGGGTACCGCTGGGCGTAGCGCTGTGCATGGGGCCGTACAACTACCCGCTCAATGAAACCTTCACCACGCTGATTCCGGCACTGATCATGGGCAACACCGTGGTCTTCAAGCCCGCCAAGTTCGGCGTACTGCTGATCCGTCCCCTGCTCGAAGCCTTCCGCGACAGCTTCCCCGCTGGCGTCATCAACGTCATCTACGGCAGCGGGCGCGAGACCGTCAGTGCCCTGATGGCCAGCGGCAAGGTCGACGTCTTCGCCTTTATCGGCACCAACAAGGGCGCCAGCGCGCTGAAGAAGCTGCACCCCAAACCGCACCGCCTGCGCGCAGCCCTGGGCCTGGATGCGAAGAACCCCGGCATCGTGCTGCCCGAGGTGAACCTGGACAACGCGGTCAACGAGGCCATCACCGGCGCCCTGTCGTTCAACGGCCAGCGCTGCACCGCGCTGAAGATCCTGTTCGTCCATGAAGCGGTGGTGGATGACTTCCTGGAACGCTTCAACAGCAAGCTGGCGAACCTCAAACCGGGCATGCCCTGGGAGCCTGGCGTGGCCCTGACGCCGCTGCCCGAGCCGGGCAAGACCGGCTACCTCAGTGACCTGGTGGCCGATGCCGTGGCTCACGGCGCCAGCATCACCAACGCAGGCGGCGGTGACGTCCGTGGCTCGTTCTTCTACCCAGCGGTGCTCTACCCGGTGACGCCGCAGATGCGCGTGTACCAGGAAGAGCAGTTCGGCCCGGTCGTCCCCATCGTTCCTTACCGCGACCTGAAGACCGTGATCGACTATGTCCTGCAATCGGACTTCGGCCAGCAACTGAGCATCTTCGGCAACGACTCGGCGACCGTGGGCAAGCTGGTGGACGCCTTCGCCAATCAGGTCGGGCGCATCAACATCAATGCCCAGTGCCAGCGTGGCCCGGACACCTACCCGTTCAACGGACGCAAGGACTCCGCCGAAGGCACTCTGTCGGTGCACGATGCCTTGCGCGTCTTCTCCATCCGCACGCTGGTGGCCACCCGCTTCGACGAGGACAACAAGACCCTGATCAGCGAGATCATCCGCAATCGGGAGTCCAGTTTCCTGACCACGGACTACATCTTCTGAGAATCTGCCGACCCGGTCAGCTATTCACATGCGACTGCCGGCCCGTACAGCACTGGCCGCGGTCGCTACGACCGTCGGAGAGTCTGTGCTTGCACTACACAATGCAGGGCATTTTGAGCGAAAATCCGCAGCTTTTCTGCTCAAACCAGAGGATCGACCGTGGAGTCGTTGAAACAGAAGATACGCAGCGAAGGCATCGTGCTGTCCGAGCATGTACTCAAGGTGGACGCCTTTCTCAACCACCAGATCGATCCGCGCCTGATGCAGGAGATCGGCCACGAGTTCGCCCAGCGTTTCGCCGGCCAGGGCATCACCAAGATCGTCACCATCGAAGCCTCGGGCATCGCCCCGGCGGTGATGGCCGGCCTGGAGCTGGGCATCCCGGTGATCTTCGCGCGCAAGTTCCAGTCGCTGACGCTCAAGGACGACCTGCTGATCTCCAAGGTGTTCTCCTTCACCAAGCAGACCGAAAGCACCATCGCCATCTCCGCACGCCACCTGACCGCAGCCGACAAGGTGCTGGTGATCGATGACTTCCTCGCCAACGGCCACGCCGCCAAGGCGCTGATCGACCTGATCCAGCAGGCCGGCGCACAGGTCGCGGGCATCGGCATCGTCATCGAGAAGTCCTTCCAGGACGGCCGCAACCTGCTGGAGAGCGAAGGCTACCGCGTCGAATCGCTGGCCCGTGTCGCAGCGCTGGAAAACGGCCAGGTACGCTTCCTCGATTAAGAGCGACCGGTGGCCTCTAGGCCAGCGAGCAGCAGGCGCTGATACAGCGCCTCGCGCACGCCGTCCGGCGCTTCCAGGCTCATGCGTCGCAGGTGCTCGGGGTAGGCGGCCGGTTCAGGCGCATCGAGCGTGGCCTTGCCCAGCTCCAGCACCTCGGTCAGACGCAGTTTGCTCTTGAGCCAGCTCAGCGCCCGCAGCAGATCCTGCTCCACGGCACTGAAGTCACTGCCCAGCGGGTATTCGGCAAACAGCGTCGGATACTCATCACGCAACCACTGCAGACGCTCCGGCAGATTGTTCGTGAAGCGTTCCTGCAGACGAAAATCCGCAGGCAGCTTGCCGGCCTGCTGCGCCTGCTCGATCAGCCCGGGCTGAAAGCGCGAATCGCTGATATTGAGCAGCGCCTTGATCACCTGGGCGTCGGTCTTGCCGCGCAGATCGGCGATGCCGTACTCGGTCACCACGATGTCGCGCAGATGCCGGGGAATGGTGGTGTGGCCATATTCCCAGACGATGTTCGAACTCACCTCGCCGCCGGACTCGCGCCAACTGCGCAGCAGCAGGATCGAGCGGGCATCCTCCAGCGCATGGGCCTGGGCGACGAAGTTGTATTGCCCTCCCACACCGCTGAGCACGCGACCGTCTTCCAGTTGATCGGCGACGCCCGCGCCAAGCAGGGTCATGGTGAACACCGTGTTGATGAAGCGCGCATCGCGACGCTGCAGACGCTTGAGTTCCTCCTGACCATGCAGCTCGTTGATATAGCGGATACCGGTCATGGCGAAGCGCTGCCGCTCGGTGTCATCCAGCTCGCGCAAACGTCGATAGAAGCTTTCCGGGCCGAGGAAGAAACCACCATGCAGTACGACACCGCCCCTGGCTCGGCCAAGGTAAGGTTGCAGGCGGGCCTGCGCCTGTGGATCGCTCAGATCAGCCGCGATGCGGCCACCGTCAGGCAGGTGCAACTCGCCCTCCTCCAGCCGTATACCACCTGGCAGCAAACCACTGTCGCATAGCCAGGCCAGATCACCCGGCTGCAACGTCGCCGGCAGCCCGGCGTCGAGCAAGGTCTGAACGCTCTGCAGACGCCCCTGCTGATCCAGCGCCCCCGCCAACGACAGACGCTGCAGCCGTGTATCCGCGTACACCTGACGCCGCACCAGGCCTGCCTCGGCCAGCGCCAGCAGGCCATTGACGAACATCTCGCTGCAGCCATACAGGCCCTGCTCGAGGGGTGCGAGACCGCCACTGGCAGCGATCGCCTCCGCCCAGGCTTCGTTTGCTTGGAGCGCCTGCATCAACTGACGGTAGCCCGTGTTATCGCGTTGCCTGACCATCAACGCCGCGGCCAGGGCGTCGCCCATGGAGCCGATGCCGATCTGCAAGGTGCCGCCGTCGCGCACCAGGGCACTGGCGAACAAGCCAATGCAGTGATCCTGCAGGGTCACCGGCATGTTCGGGGTGGAAAACAACGTGGTGCGCTCATCCTCGACGATATGAATATCGAAGGTGTCGCGTGGCACCTGGGCATCGCCCGCCATGTAAGGCAAGTCGCCGTGTATCTGGGCCACGCTGAGCACGGTCTCGCCTGCCTCACGACGCTTGTTCAGCAGTGGCAAGAGGTCGAGCGTCACGTCGGGGTTGCAGCTCAAACTGAAGTGCTCGGGCTGCGCGGCATCGGCGGCGACCAGCTGAGCGACCAGGTTCAGACCCTTGGCATTGAGATCACGGGCGACATGGCTGTAGTTGCTGCTGATGTAGTCCTGCTGCGCCGGCTCACATTGGAGCAGGCTGCCAGGCTGGAAGAAAAACTGCTCGACCCGCACGTTGGCCGGCAGATCACCGCTATGCAGATCGGCGAGAAACGCCAGCTCGGGATAATCGCCATACACGCGGTCGACGAAGGGTTCGAGAAAGCGCCGTTGCAGATCCTGGTCGGCACGCGGGCGCGCCAGGCACAGCGCGGTGTAGATGGTCAGTTGCCGCTCGGGCATGTCGCGCACCCGTGCGTACAGCGCGTTGACCCAGCGATTGGGCTTGCCTAGGCCGAGCGGCAGGCCCAGATGGATCGGCCCGTCGATCTCGCTCAATACGCGGTCGACAGCTTGTTCGAGGGTACAGGTGTGCGGCATCTGACGCTCCTCGCGACATCCATGACGAATGCTGCTTGGACTGCATGGCCGTCGGCATGGTTGCATGCCATCGCCTTAAACGAAAAAACCGCCCAGAGGGCGGTTTTTCATGGAAGAGGCGAGTCTTACAGACCGGACATCTTCTTGATCGCTTCGCGCAGTTCGTCTTCCGAGCAGTCCGCGCAGGTGCCTTTCGGCGGCATGGCGTTGATACCGGAGATGGCGGCGGCGAGGATGCCGTCAAGGCCGCCCTGGTGATCGGCGCGATCTTTCCAGGCAGCGGTGTCACCGATCTTCGGTGCGCCCAGGACGCCAGAACCATGGCAGGCGTTGCAGTGCTTGGCGATGATGTCGTCAGCGGAGCGGGCACCACCACCGGCGGAAGCTGCAACGGTTTCAACGCCTTTGCACTCTTCGCCCATGATGCACACCTCGCCGACTGGCTTGAGGCGCTCGGCGATTGCGTCATCGGTCGTGGCCTGAGCAGTCACTGCCCACAGGGCCAATACGGCAGCCGGTACTGCCAGCATTTTCTTCATCAGATTCACGGTAAACCCTCTTCGTGGCTAGTCACGCTCGCGGCCACGGTTTCGCGAGCGGGCGACAGTATAACGGCAAGCAGCCCTGGCCGAAACAACCCATATTGTCGCAGGGATATTTACGCCAACGATAGCAGCACCGCCCGCTCAGCTCTCCACACTTTGCGTGAGCGCGTCGTTTCGCACCCGCACATAGGTTCCGAAAACATGATCCCAGAGCGGCGAGGAAACACCGAAATTCTTTTCCACACCGCGCTGATGATGCAGGTCGTGGTTCGTCACCAAGCCAAGCATAAGCCGATAGAGAGGGGGTTCCGGGCGGTGCATGACGTAATGCAGCGAGATGTAGGCCAGATAACCGAGCATCACCCCGGCGATCAGGGAGGCCAGGCCCACGGCCTGGAACAGGGCGAGTAGCGCGATGAAGGTCGCCGTGGTCTTCCAGCTGGATATGCCGATCAGGGCCAGGACGTCGAGGTGATGCGTCCAATGCTCACGCCGGTACCACGCATGGAAGAGGAAGCGGTGCATGGCATATTCGACGAAGCTCCAGATCAGCACCCCGGCCGCGATTTGCCAGAGCAACACCGGCCCCACTAGCAAAGCGGCCACGAACAACAGCGGGACGGTGAAAAAATCCAGGTAATAGGCGAATGACGACATCAACCACTTGTTGCTGGCTGCCATGCTGCAGGCTCCTTGCCATGCCGGATCGAAACCGGGCTAGTCCATTGAGAAAGCGCGCCAGTCTAGCGTTCGGCCAACAGCCTGACGCTCGACGAGTTGGCGAATCGGTGCACGTCGACGAGCGCCCCTTTCACCAGAAAGGGGCGCCCATCCGGATCAGAAATTCGCGGGTGTGGTAGCGCTGATCAGACGCGCCGGTACGTCGAAGGGATTGCGAAAGCGATGCGGCTTGCTGCTCTCGAAGTAGTAACTGTCGCCCGGCTCGAGGACGAACACCTCGTTGCCAACGGTCAGCTCCAGCCTGCCCTCGACCAGCATGCCGGCCTCTTCGCCTTCGTGGGCGTACATCTCGTCACCGGTGCCGGTACCGGCCGGGTAGGTCTCGTCAAGGAAGGAGATGGCACGGCTTGGATGGGCCTTGCCGATCAGCTTCATGGTGATGGCGCCACTGCAGATATCGGTCAGCTCGGAGGCCCGGTAAACCACCTGAATCTGGTTCTCCTGCTCCATATCGAGCGAGAAGAATTCCACCAGCGACATGGGAATGCCGCCGAGCACCTTTTTCAACGAACTGATCGAGGGGCTCACGCTGTTCTTCTCGATCATGGAAATGGTGCTGTTGGTAACGCCCGCACGCTTGGCGAGTTCACGCTGGGACAGGCCTTTGAGCTTACGAATCGATTGCAGTCGAACGCCGACGTCCAATGCTGGAATCCCCCTTGGGATATGAGACGGAAAGTGCCCGTATCATGGCATAGCGTTCGGAATTTACAACACTTCCGTTCACCCTTCGCCTACACGGCGCGCATGTTCTTTCGAAAAGCCGCGAGCTAGAGCCGTGCGGGTTAGCAATAGGCGCGCAGTGGGGTGCACAGCGCACGTGGCCTTCCGATCCGGGCTCAGTTGCCGAGATAGTGCAGCGGCACCCGTCGCAGGTTGCAGAAGATCTGGTAGGGGATGCTGCCGGCAGCTGCAGCCACGTCACTGGCCAGCACCTGCTTGCCCCAAAGCTCGACGCGGCTGCCAAGGCCGGCCTGCGGCAGGTCGGTCAGATCGACGGTTAGCATGTCCATCGACACGCGGCCGATCAGCCGGGTGAGTTGGCCGTCCACCAGTACTGGCGTGCCAGTCGGCGCGTGACGCGGATAGCCGTCGGCATAGCCCATGGCGACGACACCGACACGAGTCGGCCGCTCGGACACGAAGCGCGCGCCATAACCTACCGGCTCGCCGGCCGGCAGCTCGCGCACGCTGATGATCTTCGACTCCAGGGTCATCACCGGCTGCAGGCGCGACGCCTGCTGCTGGGCGCCTTCGAATGGGGTGGCACCGTACAGCATGATGCCGGGCCGTACCCAGTCACTCGGCACCTGCGGCCAGCCAAGCACGGCCGGCGAATTGCGCAGGCTGACTTCGGCGCTGAGACCTTCGCGCGCCTGCTGGAACACCGCCAGCTGCTCGCTCGTGCGTTCGCACTCGGGTTCGTCGGCGCGGGCAAAATGGCTCATCAGCACGATCTTGCTGACCTTGCCGCTGGCCAGCAGACGCCGATAGGCCGCCTGATAGTCCGCCGGGTGCAGACCGACGCGGTGCATGCCGCTGTCGAGTTTGAGCCAGACGGTCAGTGGCTTGCTCAGTTGCGCCTGTTCGATGGCCTCGATCTGCCACTGCGAGTGGGCGACGCACCACAGGTCATGCTGATCGATCAGCGCCAGCTCGTCGGCCTCGAAGAAGCCTTCGAGCAACAGGATCGGTGCGCGAATCCCCGCCTCGCGCAATACCAGCGCCTCTTCGATGCAGGCCACGGCGAAACCGTCGGCCTCAGCTTCGAGTGCCTGCGCGCAGCGCACCGAGCCATGCCCGTATGCGTCGGCCTTGACCACGGCGAGCGCGCGGGCACCGCTCAGTTCGCGGGCCAGACGGTAGTTATGACGCAGGGCATCGAGATCGATCAGGGCACGGGCGGGACGCATGGTTCGTTATCTCTCAATCATTCACTGAGGCGACAGTTTTTCATTGGCAGTTCCCGGATTGCATCCGGGCTACATGCAGACACGTCGTCATTCAAAAAAAACCCGGCGGGGGAGCCGGGTGAAAAGCCAACACAAAAAGATCTGCGTGTAGGCGATGGCCACCTCAAACGGCAGCCACCACGCACATTTCCACCAGCACTTCGGGCTTGTACATCTTCGCCTCGACGCAGGCGCGGGCTGGCGCGTTGCCGTCGGCGACCCAGGCGTCGTACTCGGCATTGAGGCCGTCATAGTCCGCCATATCCTTGAGGAAGATGGTCAGCGACAGGATCTTGCTCTTGTCGCTGCCCCCCTCGGCCAGCATCTTGTCGATGTTGGCCAGGGTCTGGCGGGTCTGCTCGCGGATGTCACCGTCGAAGTCGTCGGCCAACTGGCCGGCGAGGTAAATCGTGCCGTTGTGGATCACCACTTCGCTGTAGCGTTTGGCCACATGCAGGCGCTGGATCGACATAGGGGTAAAGCTCCTTGGATTGCGAAAGCGCGAAGGCTATCAGGTGCGCAGCGGCTGCGGTGCGCTGTGCACTTCACGCGCCTTGCGCGAGTAACGCGAGATATCCAGACCATCGGCGCTGATCTGCGGACGCTTGTTGGCCATCAGGTCGGCGAGCAGACGACCGGAGCCGCAAGCCATGGTCCAACCCAAGGTGCCGTGACCGGTATTGAGGAACAGATTGCGGTAGGCGGTGGCGCCAACGATGGGAGTACCGTCGGGCGTGGCCGGACGCAGCCCCGTCCAGAAATCGGCACGCTGCAGGTCGCCGCCTTCCGGGTAGAGGTCGGAGGTGATCATCTCCAGGGTTTCGCGGCGACGCGGGTTGAGCGACAGGTCGAAACCGGCGATCTCGGCCATGCCGCCAACGCGGATGCGACCGTCGAAACGGGTGATGGCGACCTTGTAGGTCTCGTCGAGAATGGTCGAGGTCGGTGCCATCTCCGGATTGGTGATCGGCACGGTCAGCGAGTAGCCCTTGAGCGGGTAAACCGGAGCACGGATGCCCAGCGGCTTGAGCAGTTGCGGGCTGTAACTGCCGAGGGCGAGCACGTAGCGATCAGCCGTTTCGAGCTTGCCGTCGATCCACACGCCATTGATGCGATCACCGACAGCGTCCAGCCGTTGGATGTTCTGGCCGAAGCGGAACTCGACGCCGAGCGCCTTGGCCATGTCCGCCAGCTTGGTGGTGAACATCTGGCAGTCGCCGGTCTGATCGTTGGGCAGGCGCAGGGCGCCGGCCAGCTTGTGCTTGACGCCAGCTAGGGCCGGTTCGACGCGGGCGATGCCGTCGCGGTCGAGCAGTTCGAACGGCACACCGGAGGCTTCCAGTACGGCGATGTCCTTGGCGGCTGCATCGACCTGGGCCTGGGTGCGGAACAGTTGAGTGGTGCCGAGTTGGCGACCTTCATAGGCGATGCCGGTCTCGGCCCGCAGCTCGTCGAGGCAGTCGCGGCTGTACTCGGACAGACGCACCATGCGCTCCTTGTTGATCGCATAGCGGCTGGCAGTGCAGTTGCGCAGCATCTGCGCCATCCACAGGTACTGGTCGACGTCACCAGTGGCCTTGATCGCCAGCGGCGCGTGTTTTTGCAGCAACCACTTGATGGCTTTCAGCGGTACGCCCGGAGCTGCCCAGGGAGAAGCGTAGCCGGGAGAAACCTGGCCGGCGTTGGCGAAGCTGGTTTCCAGCGCCGGGCCGTCCTGGCGGTCGACAACCACCACCTCGAAACCCTGACGGGCGAGGTAGTAAGCACTGGCGGTACCAATCACACCGCTGCCGAGAACCAGAACACGCATGTTTTTCTCCCCGCCGCGCCCAAGGCACGTGCGTTACAGGCCATTGTTGTCGATGGCCGCAGTATAGGAAGAGCAACGCAGTGCTTTTCACCATATACACAGCTATATTTGGCGAGAATTCTTGGCAAAAAGCCGTTTTACAGAGGCGGATTCCCCATGAGAACCCAGCATCAAAGCCGTCGTGAACTGGACAAGATCGACCGCAACATCCTCCGTATCCTGCAGGAGGATGGGCGCATCAGCTTCACCGAACTGGGCGAGCGGGTGGGCCTGTCGACCACGCCGTGCACCGAGCGCGTACGCCGCCTGGAGCGCGAAGGCATCATCATGGGCTACCACGCCCGCCTCAACCCGCAGAACCTCAAGGCCAACCTGCTGGTGTTCGTCGAGATCAGCCTGGACTACAAGTCCGGCGACACCTTCGAGGAATTCCGCCGCGCCGTGCTCAAACTGCCGCACGTGCTGGAGTGCCACCTGGTATCCGGTGACTTCGACTACCTGGTGAAGGCGCGCATCAACGAGATGGCCAGCTACCGCAAACTGCTTGGCGATATCCTGCTCAAGCTGCCGCACGTGCGCGAGTCGAAGAGCTACATCGTCATGGAAGAGGTGAAGGAGAGTTTGGCGCTGCCGGTGCCGGAGTAAGCAGCGACAAGCGGCAGGTTGAAGGCAGAACGCCCGCGAATGCGGGCGCTGTATGGTCGTTAGACGGCAACTCACCGTAGGTGGAAAACCGCGAAGCGTTTTCCACCGGGTGGCTCAATAGCTATAGGTCAGGGTGAACAGCACATTGCGTGGATCACCGAAGTAGTTGTTACCGTAGTCGACCGACTTGTAGTAGCGCTTGTCGAAGAGGTTGTTGATGTTCATCGCACCAGAGAGTTCGTCGGTGAAACGATAACCCAGGCGCGCATTCCAGATGGCGAAACCAGCCTGCTCTCGACCGTTGTAACCGTAGCCCGCAGACCCGCTTTGCGCATTCACACCACCACCGACCGAGACCCGCTCCCACTCACCCGGCAAACGGTAGTTCAGCCAGGTCCGCAGCATATGTTTAGGTACCTCGACACTGGCACCAACGTCATCGGATACGCTGGGAGCATCTTTCTGGAAGCGCAGCAGATTGAGGGTGTAAGAGGCGTATACCTGCAGGTTGTCGACTAGCTCACCATTGAGCTCTGCCTCGAAGCCCCGGCTGATGGCCGTGCCGCCAGCGTAGTAACAGGTGCCGCCGCAATTGGCGTCCTGGATATCCTGATCGAGGTCGGCATCCCAGATCGGAATGTTGTCCTGCTCCATGCGAAACATGGCAAAGGTGGCATTCAGCCGCCCCTCGTCGAACACACCCTTCAACCCTACTTCTACGCTATTGCCCGTCTTCGGATCGATGATGCTGCCCGTGGCACTGCGCATCGATTGCGGCAGGAATATCTTGGTGTAGCTGGCGTAAGTACTCCAGGTCGGATCGAGATCGTAGATGATGCCGGCATAGGGCGTGACCTGCGCCGACTCCTTAGCCACCGACTTCGAGGCCCCCCAGGCGCCATCCGAGCGGTAAGCCTTCTGGTAGGACGACACCCGCGCACCCAGGATGATCGAGAGCGAATCGGTCAGGTAATACTGACCCATACCGTACGCGCCCTTCTGGATCGACGCGAAACCGTCGTCCAAGCGGTTGGCGGCCAGGATGGACTCCTTGGAGGGTTTGTTGCCATCGACCGGATTACCGAATATGTCCCAGTTGGGCACGTGGTTACGTTTCCAGCCGAAGGTATCGCTGCTGTCCAGATCGGTGTAGTTCGCCCCCATGGTCAGATTCAACTGGCGATCAGCGAGCTGAGTGCGCCCGTTGAGGTAGATGTCGCCGCCCCAGTGCTCGGAGAAGAAGTCAAAGACGTAGGCATCGCCACGTAGCGGGCCGGTGTTGTCGGGGTTATTGACGCCGGATCTCAGCAGGTACTGGTAATCGCTCTTTTCCCGGACGTTGACCACAGTGGTGGTCAGCGACCAGTCGTCGTTGAACTGGTGGGAGATGTCGAAATAGTAGGTGTCCTGGATCTTGTCCCAGTAGGCCCACTTGCCGCCGAGGAAGGCAGAGCGACTGTAGTGTGGAATCGAGCCATCGTTGTAGTTGGGCAGGCCGTTGGCATCGATATTAGCGTCGACACGCTCGCGGCTGTAACCAACGCCGATACGGGTGGCGTCCGTCAGGTCGAAGTCGAGCGCGGCATAGAGGGTTTGCCGATCGTCACCCACATGGTCGGTGAAGGAATTGCGGGTGTCGTAATCCATGACCAAACGACCACTCAGATGCCCCTGCTCATCCAGCGGGCCCGATATATCGGCCTGGGTACCGTAGTGATCCCAGGAACCGGCCTGGGCCGTCAGCTTGACCTGGTTGACCGCGGTCGGTCGTTTACGCACGAAGTTGACCGAGCCGGACGGGTTGCCACCGCCCTCCAGCAACCCTTGCGCACCGCGGAGGATTTCCACCCGATCGAAGATCGCCGTCTGCGCCGTGAGGTTCGAGCCTCGCGCGTAAGACTGCCGCTCCAGTGGCACACCGTCGTACTGGAAGTTCTCGATGAAAAAACCGCGTGAGTAGTACTGATCGCCTGTGCCGAACATAGGCACGACAGTTACCCCCGGCGCGTTGTCCAGCACATCCTTCATCGTTGTCAGGTTCTGGTCTGCGAGGCGCTGTTGAGTGACCACACTGACCGACTGCGGGATGTCCTTGATGCTCTTGGCACCCTTGCCGATGGTGACGACGGGCGAGGCATAGGAAGCGGTGTGTTCAGTGGTGTATCCCATGCCCTGCCCCTGGATGGTGATCGCGCTGAGGTTGAGCGCATCCCCTTGCGCAGCGACCTTCTCGATCAGAATCACATCACCACTCACGCGGCCCTGCAGGCCCTTGTCGTCCAGCAGCTGCGCCAGGCCCTGGTCGAGCTCGTAATTGCCGTGCAGGCCCGGCGATTGCTGATCGGCCAGCACGTCGCTGGCGACAATCAAGCGCAGGCCGGATTGCTCGGCAAAACGCGTCAGAACCTGGCCGAGCGGGCCAGGGGCGATATCGAACAGCACGCTGGCATGCTGCTGGCTGTCGGTCTGCGCGTAGGCATTGATGCCCATCACACCGGCCGCGATGGCCAGGCTCAGGGCTGTCTGTCTGATGA
The DNA here is from genome assembly GCF_014109765.1 of Pseudomonas berkeleyensis. Taxonomy (NCBI): domain Bacteria; kingdom Pseudomonadati; phylum Pseudomonadota; class Gammaproteobacteria; order Pseudomonadales; family Pseudomonadaceae; genus Pseudomonas; species Pseudomonas berkeleyensis. The sequence goes on along the minus strand of NZ_CP059139.1, from coordinate 305,895 downwards.
TGTGTCGCATGTATCTCCCCCGCCGAAATTAGCGAAATAAAAATCGATCTCGATAGGAAAGACGTCAGCGCTTGAAAACCTGACAGCGCCGTGAAGAACAATTTTCGCGATTATTTCGTGCGATCCGGATCGCGCTCGATCACGGTCAACCAGGGCAGTTGGCGCACGCGCAATGGCAGGGACTGCTGCAACAACTGCAACTGCGCCATCACGTCACCGGTACCGACGATGCCAGTCACTGGCAGGCTGCCCAGTTCGTCGTCACGCAGCCAGATCACCCCGGAGTGGTAACGGCGCAACTCGTCGACCACTTCGCCCAGCGGCCGCTCGTTGAATACCAGGCGATCACGGCGCCAGGCGGTGGCCGCATTGACATCCACCACCTGCGGACGGGACAGCCATTGCGCGCCGTACTGCAGCCCCTGCCCCTCCTCGACTTCAGCGACCTGCGCGGATTGGCCATGGGTGACGCGCACCGCATGCTCAGTCACCACGAGGTGCACGCTATTACCGCTATTGCGCACATCGAAGGCCGTACCCAAGGCGCGTATGCGGCCATTGCCGGCCTCGATCTCGAACGGTCGCTGAGGATCGGCTGCCACCTGCACGAACACTTCGCCAGCGTACAGCCGCACAAGGCGCTGGGTGCCGCTCAGCTCGATATCCACCCGCGTGCGCGGCGCCAGCTCCACTCGGGAACCGTCGGCCAGTTGCACGGAACGCCGTTCACCGACAGCGGTACGCTCATCCGCCATCCAGCCGTGGTTCTGCGCCTGCCAGTACGAGCCGCCTGCCAGGCCGATGGCCAGCACCAAGCCGAGCAACGGCATGCGCCTGCTTTTCGGTCGTTCGAGCGTACTGCCCAGGCGCTCCCACAAACGCTCAGCGGTCTGCGCCGCTTGCTGGTGTACCGGCGAGGTGGCGCACCAGCGCAGGTAGTCATCCCAGCTTGCACTCTGGCCTTCGCCAGCATGCAGGTCGACCAACCACTGCAGAGCCTGCTCAGTCAGTTCATCTGCCAGCGGCTCGTCGAGTTCCTGTTCGCAAAGGGCCGATTTCATTCAGTCGTCCAGTAAACCGAGGCGGCGAATGCAATGACGCAGGGCGCGCATGATGTATTTGCTGACCATGCTCGGCGACACGCCCAGGCGTTCTGCAATCGCCGCATGGCCAAGGCCGTCCAGCCGATTGAGCAACAGTGCACGGCGACAGTTGTCCGGCAGTTCGCTCAGCGCCTCGTGCAAAAGTTGCACCTGCTGGCGCAGCTCCAGCAGACGTTGCGGGCATGGATAGGGATCGAGCAGTTCATCCTCGACATCGTCCAGAACGGCCGTGGCAACACGTCGCGAACTGCTGCGCCCCAGATCGATTATCAGGTTGCGCAGCATGCGAATCAGAAAGAAGCGCGGGTTCTCGATATCGACCGTGCGCCGTTCACGTTCGAGGCCGACATAGCGGACGAAGGTGTCCTGAGTGAGATCGGCCGCCATTTCCCGATCCCCGAGGCTGCGGTAGGCAATCTGCTGTAATTCGCGATGGTAGAGGCGAAACAGCTGATCGAGATCATCGGCAGCCAAGGCAGACTCCGGAGAAAGGAATGCTGGGGATTCAGGCAGGCCGCAAGACTACAGATTATGAGAATCGTTCGCAATGCTATCGATGAGACGCCAGAGGGAAGAACGCCCGCATCGCTGCGAGCGTTCTTGCGCAGCGCAAATGGCTTACCAGAAGGTGCCGCGCAGAGTCAGGGTGAAATTGCGGGGCTCGCCATAGTAGTTGCCGTACTCGGACGTACCGACGCTGGCGTAGTAGCGGCGGTCGAACAGATTGTTGCCGTTGAGGGCGACCGTCCAGTTCTGGTCGACGTCGTACTCGACCATCGCATCGTAGACCGCGTAACCCGACTGACTGAAATCGTAGTCGCGGCTGTCGATGACGTTCCAACTGCTGTCGAAACGATACGCCTGGCCTTCCACATAGGTCGGGCTGGTCACGGTCACACCGCCGCCGATACGCCAGTCGGACAATTCACCCGGCAGGTTGTACAGCGTCCACAGCTTGAACAGGTGCTTGGGCGTAACGGTGCTGTAGAGCCTCTCCTCGGTGTCGTTATGGATCTGGTTGTAGGTGTAGCCGACCATGATGTCCCAGCCTGGCGCAATTTCCCCGGTCGCTTCGAGATCGATGCCCTTGCTGGTGATCTTGTCCTGAGCCAGGAAACAGCATGATGCGCTGTAGCTGAACGGAGGGTTCGGGTAGGCCGGGTCTTCCGCCGCCTGGTTCTCACGCGTGGTGTAGAACAGCGCGGCGCTGACGTTCAGGCTGCCGCCAAGCAGCTCGCCCTTGATACCGGTTTCGTAGGTCTTGCCGGTCATGGGTTCGATGGATTTCTTCGCATCCAACGGCCCCTGGAGTTTCTGCGCCTGAGGCTTGAACACCTCGGCATAGCTGACGTAGCTCGACCATTCATCGTTCAGCGCATAGATCAAGCCACCGTAGGGCACGAGCGTGGTCGGCTGGCGATCGAACACATCATCCTGCAGCGTCCACGACCCGGTTCCGTCCTGCGCACGCGTGCTGTAGGCCTGCTCGAACTTGTAGCGCTGGGCGCGGGCGCCGATCACCAGTTTCAGCGGATCGGTCAGTTGCAGGCGTAGCGTCGAGTACAGGCCGTACTGCTCACGACCGTTGGGGTGGTAGTCGCGCCAGAAACTGTGGTTGGTCTCGTTGTGCGGCAGCGGTGTGGCCCCAGGGTTCCAGATGTCGATCAGGCCACCCTTGCCCAGCATGCCCTGGGCTGCACGCCAGCGACTGGTAACCTTCTGATAATCACCGCCGACGAGAAGCTCGTGCTGCCGTCCGAAGGCATCGAAATACCCTGAAAGGTTCACATCGAACACCTGCTGCTTGCTCCAGCTGGAGACGTAGCTGCCCCACCAGTACGGGCCAGTGCCGGTGGTTTCGTCCACGGAGCCGTAGGGGATGATGCCCTCGGTGGTGGAGCCGTTGTAGGAGTACGTGTAAGAAGTGTTGAGCTTCCAATCCTCATTGAAGTGGTGATCGAGTTTCACGAACCACTCACGGGTGTAGCTATCGGACCAGGCCTGACCGGTGGTGTACCAGGTGCTGCGAGGCAACTTCAGATCACCGCCGGTGCTGTAACGCGGCAGGCCGTCACCCGTGCCGTTCTCCTTGAGTTTGTCGTAGCTGCCGCCCACCGTGAGCATGGTGTCATCGCTGAGATCGGCCTCGAAGATGCCATAGAGAAATGGCTTCTCGGTACTGCGGTTATCCATGAAGTACTGGCGATCCGTGTACGCGGCCACCACACGTCCACGCAGCTTGCCGTCGAAAGCCAACGGGCCGGTGAGGTCGATCTCGTGTCGATAGTTGTCCCACGAGCCGGCAGAGGTATTTAACTTCAGCTGGTAGCTGTCCAATGGCCGCTTGCGCACCAGGTTGACGATGCCACCCGGATCACCCGTGCCACCCAACAGACCGCTGGCGCCACGCAGCACCTCCACGTGGTCATAGGGCGCCATGTCGTAAAGACGGTCGCTATAGAACGTGCCCAGTCCGGTACCGATATCCATCGGCGAAGCACCGTCGATCTGCACGTTATCGATGCCGAAGCCACGCGAATAGAACTGCTGAACGTGATAGTTGTTGTTGCGCACGGTGATGCCCGGCGCTCGCTTCATAGCCTCCGGCAAGGTGGTAATGCGCTGATCCTCAATCATCTGCTGGCTGATGATCGACACCGTTTGCGGCGTTTCCTTGAGGCTGACCGGGGTCTTGGAGCCGACGCTGACCAGGCCAGTGGTGTATGAACCCGATCCCTCGGTCGCCTCGCCCATGCCCTGCCCCTGGATGGTGATCGCGCCGAGATTCAGCGTAGCGCCGACCGAGGCGGGTTCAGCGATCACATAACTGCCATCACCGGTCTCCTGAACCGTCAACCCCGTGCCCTGAAGCAGACGCTGTAACGCCTGCTGTACGGTCAATTCACCGCTCAGCGCCGAGGCCCGCTGGCTGGTAGCGATCTCGGTGGCGAAGAGGATGCGGCTACCGGTCTGCCCGGCCAGCGCATTGAGCGCCTGATCCAGCGGCTGCGCAGGCAGCTTCAGGGTGTAGGTAGCCTCCTGCGCATGCAGGGTGGACGCCAGCATGATGCCTGCCGCCAGCAGTGAAAGACGACTCAGCCGCGAACGGCGCGATGATGGTTTGGTGTTCATGAATCTCCCCGGTGACGCGATCAGAAATGACGTTCACAGGGAATGGCGGATGAGCGTCGGGCGATGTTGAGGTCGAGATGCAAAAAATTCTCGTTACTTTCTCGGGACTGGGATCGGCAATCGTGGGAGGGGCTTTAGCCGCGACTGCCTCGCTACAGAGTCAAAAGCTCGCGGCTAAAGCCCCTCCCACATAAAGCTGAAAGAGCTAGCGTCCGCTGATCGTCACGCTGCCATCAGCACTGCGCATGAGCGCTACCGGCAGGATCGCCGGCAGCAGGTCGAGCAGCGACTCGACGGCATCGCTGTCGAACTCGCCGGATACGCGCAGGCTGGCGATACGCGGGTCGGCCAGACGAACCGGCGCCTGGCGATAACGCTGGATATCGGCGATCACCTCACTCAACGGCGTGCCGTCGAAGCGCAGCTTGCCGTGCTGCCAGGCAGTGACGCGCTCCATGTTCGCCGCCTCGCCGGCACCAACCCGGCCGGCATGAGCCAATGCCTGCTGACCACCCTGCAAACGCTGAGGCGCTGACTGCAGGGTGGAGACCTCAACCTCGCCCTCCAGCACGGCAACGGCAACACCACGGCTATCGCTGCGTACGTTGAACACGGTACCGATGTCGCGCACGGAGACATCCTGGCTGCGCACGATGAAGGGCTTGTCGCCATGCTCGACGGTGAAGGTCGCCTCGCCACTCAGCAGCTCGATCTGCCGACTGCGCAGGCGCCGCTCGATGCGCAGGTGCGTGGCGCTGTTGAGCACCACCCGGCTGCCATCGGCCAGTTGCAGGCTGTCACGCTGGCCGACAGCGGTACGTACATCTTCGCTGTGCCAGGCGGGATCGAAACTCCATACGGTAAAACCCAACAACAACGTAGCCAGGCCACCACCCAGGGCCTGCTTGCGCCGCCGCTGGCGATCGCTTTGCGCCTTGGCTTCCGCAAGCAGCGCATCGCGCGAAGGCACGCGGTTGCGCAGTGCGTGCTCGAATGGCGCAAGCGGGTCGCTGCCGGCTACGCCGTCGGAACGATCGGACTGAGCCATGTCTCAGCCCCGCCCGGCCAGCGCTCGCCGCGCCGGCTCCCAGTCGCGGGCGATGCTGCGCATGGCGCGGGAGAAATGCTGGGTCACCATGTTGGTGGAAATGCCCAGCTCGTCGGCGATCTCGCGCTGCGGCATGCCGTGGATGCGGTGCAGCAGAAATACCTGGCGGGCGCGGGCCGGCAAAGCGTCGATGATGGCCAACAGGGCTTCGAGCTGTTGTTCGAAATCCAGCGCGGCGGCTCCGTCGAGCTCGTGCACGTGCCAGTCCGGCACTTCGGCGGTCACTTCGAAATAGGCGTTGCGGGTGTTATCGGCACGACGGCGGTCGATGGCGCGATTGAACGAGGCGCGGCGCAAGAAGGAAAAAGGCAGGTTCACCGGCTGCTGCGGCGGTTTCTCCAGCAGTTGCAGGCAGACATCGTGCACCACCTCACGGGCGAACTGGCTGCCCTGGAAACGCCGACGAATGTACTCGACCAGCTCGTCGTAATGCAGCGCAAGGGCGCCGATCAGCTCGACGCTGGAGGAGGATTTGGTCATGGCGGCGACACACGACTAATTGAAAGTGAGTCGCATTATATGCACGCACTGAGAAATCCACTACACCAGACGTTGTCGCGTCGTGGCGATCAGCCGGTGCACCTGGCGCTCCACCGCTGGCTCGATCGGTTGCTCCGGCCCGCGGCCGTGCGGGCAAGGCAGACGCGGTGTCGTGCCGAACAGACGGCAGATCAGCGGGCGCTGGTCATACACCTCGCAGCCGTTCGGCCCCAGATGCACGCAGTTGTATTCGGCCAACGCCGCATCATGCTCGGCATCGCTCTTGACCGGCAGACGTGCCAGCTCTTCGGACGACGCCGTGACCGGCCCACAGCAGTCATGGCAGCCGGGGACGCAGTCGAAGCGTGGAATCTGTCGACGCAGGTGATCGATCTTGCGGTCTGTGCAGCTCATGCGCGGGCGCCTGGAAACGAAGGCGACAGTTTACCGCGCCATACTGGCGCCTGCCCGCAGGGTGACGGTCCGCCCCTGAAGGGCACATCGGCTGCACAACGATCCCCGAGCGGAGCGCACGACGTCCTTCTGCTGTCCCGCGTGTTTTTTCCGACTGACACTTGGCGCCGGACGGATCACGCGCTTATGCTGCGTTGAATTTTCCACACAACGAAATCAGGATTTCGCACATGAACGCCCGCGTTCAACAGCCCGTCCACAGCCCACAGCATGCCGCCTCCTATTACGCCGCCAGCGTCAATCGCCAGCAGGCCTACCCGCCCCTGGGAGGTGATCTGCAGGTGGACGTGTGCATCGTCGGCGGCGGTTTCAGCGGCCTGAACACCGCCATCGAGCTGGCCCAGAAAGGCTTCTCGGTAGCACTGCTGGAAGCACGCAAGATCGGTTGGGGCGCCAGCGGGCGCAACGGCGGGCAGCTGATTCGCGGCGTCGGCCATCATGTCGAACAGTTCGAAAACGTGGTCGGCAAGGAAGGCGTGCGTCAGTTCAAGTTGATGGGCCTGGAAGCGGTGGAAATCGTGCGCAGCCGCGTCGAACAGTTCCAGATCGACTGCGACCTGACCTGGGGCTACTGCGACCTGGCCAACAAGCCCGCTCACTATGAAGGCTTCGCCGAAGACAAGGCCGAACTGCAGAGCCTCGGCTATCGCCACGAGATGCGCCTGGTGCCGCCGGAGCGAATCCATGAAGTAGTCGGCTCGGACAATTACTGCGGCGCGATGATCGACATGGGCTCGGGGCATCTGCATCCACTCAACCTGGCCCTCGGTGAAGCCGCCGCCGCCCAGTCGCTGGGCGTGCAGCTGTTCGAAGAGTCGCCGGTGACGCGCATCGACTACGGCAGCGAGGTGCGCGTGCACACCGCCAACGGCCAGGTGCGCGCAAAAAACCTGGTGCTGGCCTGCAACGCCTATATCAACGGGCTCAACCCGACCCTCAGCGGCAAGGTGCTACCGGCCGGCAGCTACATCATCGCCACCGAGCAACTTTCCGAAGAGCAGGCCCGCCAACTGATCCCGCAGAACATGGCGCTGTGCGACCAGCGCGTGACCGTGGACTACTACCGCCTCTCCGCCGACCGCCGCCTGCTGTTCGGTGGTGCCTGCCACTACTCGGGGCGTGATCCAGCCGATATCGCCGGCTACATGAAGCCGAAGATGCTCAAGGTCTTCCCGCAGCTGGCCGACGTGCGCATCGACTACCAGTGGGGCGGCATGATCGGTATCGGTGCCAACCGCATGCCGCAGATCGGCCGACTCAAGGATCAAGCCAACGTCTTCCATGCCCAGGCCTACGCCGGCCACGGCGTCAACGCCACGCACCTGGCCGGCAAGCTGCTCGCCGAAGCCATTGCCGGCCAGGAAAGCCGTGGTTTTGACCTGTTCGCCCAGGTGCCGCACATGACCTTCCCCGGCGGCAAACACCTGCGCTCACCACTGCTGGCACTGGGAATGGCCTGGCATCGATTGAAAGAGCTGCTGTAGTGCCGTGATCGATGAGGCGTCGTTGATTGCGGGTGCTCAATATGGAAGTAGAACCAGGCACAACGCGACCGTTGCGTAAATCACACCGGTGACTTTGTTGAGTGCGGCTTTGTTGTCGAAAGCCGCACGCGCCTTGTGGGCGAGAAACATGTATCCGCCATAGATCGACAGCGAAATGATCATCGCCGTCAGACTCAGGGCGACAGCCTGGATGGCATACGAAAAATGCGGGCTGATGAAGCCGGGGTAAATGAGCAGGCTTGCCAACCACCCCTTGGGGTTGGTCAAGGAGACGAGAAAGGAATCGGCGAACATCTTCCTTTGGCTCGACATCTCCGTCTTGGCGTCGCTTGATTCGGACGTGGCGAAGAAGGAGCCGAACGCCAGGTAGGCAAGATAGATCCCCCCGCCCCAACGTAAATAAGTCAGCACCCAACGGTTGTCATGGATGAGCAAACCGACGCCCAACAGCACCACGGTCGCGTGGACGGCGGTTGCCAGTCCGAAACCGAATGCGCCGGGCAACGTCGCCCTGACTCCATGCTTGAGCGCCTGCGCAACCGCAAACGCAACGTTCGGCCCAGGCACGGCAACTGCGGCCGTGAAGGCCGCAGAAAACAACAACAGCAAATGCCAATCCATAAACCCACCAAAAGCCGTCTCACTACCCAGGCCCAAATGCAGCCTCCAGAACGGCAGTGCCCGAAAACGAGTGCGCACGGTGCCCCCTAGCGCAGGGCACCGACATGTATCCGTGTCGGGCGCTAGGACGTGACCTTGCGTTGCTCGGAAACCAGGCGCACCGCCAACCCGGCCAGCACGCCGCCCATCACGTAGCGCTGCGCGACCAGCCAGCGCGGCCTGCCCACCAGCCACGCCGACAGGCTGCCGGCGAACAGTGCGATGAGCAGATTGACCGTGAAGCTGACGCTGATCTGGGTCAGCCCGAGCAGGATGCTCTGCTGGAAGACCGAGCCATGCTCAGGCGATACGAACTGCGGGAAGATCGACAGATAGAACACGGCGATCTTCGGGTTCAGCACATTGGTCAGAAACCCCATCAACAGCAACCTCGAGGGCGGATCTGCAGGCAATTGCCGGGCTTCGAAAGGTGATCGTGCACCGGGCCGGACAGCCTGCCAGGCGAGGTAAAGCAGGTAGGCTGCTCCCGCCCATTTGAGCAGGTCATAGGCGATGGGAATCGCCAGAAACAGGGCCGTGATACCCAGTGCTGCGGCGAACATGTGCACGAGAAACCCCAGAATGACACCCAGCAACGAGATCACGCCGGCCTTGCGCCCCTGGCAAATGGAGCGCGAGATCAGGTAGATCATGTTCGGGCCCGGCGTCAGCACCATCAGCAGCGCTGCACCGGCAAACAGCAGCAAGTCGTTCAGCGGAACCATCAAAATCTCCCAATCTCAACCTGGCAGGGCCTCATTCATAACGTCCAGAACGGTCGGCTCGCCTCACGCTCGGCCTGAGCACGGGTAAGGCCGATGTCGCGCAGATGCTGGTCGCTGAGCTTGAGTAGCATGCGCCGGGTATTCAGGCGACGCCAGAAGGCCGGCCAGTCGCGGCCGAAGTAGCGAGTCTCGCTCTTCCCTGCCGCCACCCGTACAACCTCGCCCACTGCGGCAAAATCTGTCTTGCTGAACCCAGTCATGTTTGCGCTCCCGTAGCCATCTGTCATGGGAGATCAGAATGCCGCCAGCAGAAAAGTCATGACAGATTCAAAAAACTCTTATTAACTCCATACAGATTCCACAGTTTTTTCCCTGAATGGGAATTTTCGCACTGATCTGTACTGGTCTCAGTTCATACACCCTGTACCAACCGGACGACTGTCATGACGCTCTATCTGAATCTGGCCAAGCTCCTCGGCACCCGCATCGAGCAGGGGCTGTACCGCCCCGGCGACCGTCTGCCGTCGGTACGCAGCCTCAGCCAGGAGCATGGCGTCAGCCTCAGCACGGTGCAGCAGGCCTACCGTCACCTGGAGGACATGGGCCTGGCCTCGCCACGGCCGAAGTCCGGCTACTTCGTACCACTGGGGCGGCAAATGCCTGCGCTGCCGCAAACAAGTCGCGCAGCGCAGCGTCCCGTCGAGGTTTCGCAGTGGGATCACGTCCTGGAGCTGATCAGTAGCCCAGGTCGGCACGAGGTGCTCTCGCTGGGCCGCGGTCGTCCAGATATCAGCGGCCCGACGCTGAAGCCGCTGCTGCGCAATCTGTCTCGCCAGGCGCGTCGGCAGGATCCGGACGTGCTCACCTACGGCAATATCCGCGGTGATATTCGCCTGCGTGAACAGATCGCCCGGCTGATGCTCGACTCCGGCTGCCAACTGGCCGCCGAAGACCTGGTGATCACCACCGGCTGTCACGAAGCGCTGTCGGCAGCAGTGCGCGCCATCTGCCAGCCCGGCGATATCGTCGCAGTCGATTCGCCAAGCTTTCATGGCGTGATGCAGGCGCTCAAGGGCTTCGGCATGAAGGCGCTGGAGCTGCCCACTGACCCGCTCACCGGGATCAACCTCGACGCTCTGGAAATGGCCCTGGAGCAATGGCCGATCAAGGCCATCCAGCTCACGCCCAACTGCAACAATCCGCTCGGCTACATCATGCCCGACGCCAACAAGCGCGCCCTGGTAGCCCTTGCGCAGCGCTTCGACGTGGCGATCATCGAGGACGACGTCTACGCCGACCTCGCCTACAGCTACCCACGGCCGCGCAGCATCAAGTCCTTCGACGAGGATGGTCGCGTGCTGTTCTGCAGTTCCTTCTCCAAGACCCTGGCACCGGGTCTGCGGGTCGGCTGGATCGCTCCGGGGCGCTATCTGGAGCAGGTGGTGCACATGAAATACCTGGGCACCGGCAGCACCGCACAGTTGCCGCAACTGGCCCTGGCCGAATACCTCAAGGACGGTCATTACGAACCGCACCTACGGCGCCTGCGCGCACAGTACCTGCGTAACCGCGACCTGATGGTGGATTGGGTCAGCCGCTATTTCCCGGCCGGCACGCGGATCAGCCGCCCGCAGGGCAGCTTCATGCTGTGGGTGGAGATGCCCCAGGGGTTCGACAGTCAGAAGCTCAACCGCGCCCTGCTGCCGCACAAGATCCAGATTGCACCGGGCAGCATCTTCTCCGCAGCCGGCAAGTACCGTAACTGCATCCGCCTCAACTACGCCGAGCCACCGAGCGCGACCATCGAGGCGGCGGTGAAGCAGATCGGCGCGACCATCGCCGAACTGATCGAAGAGGCCGATCTGCAGCAGGCCCAGGAAGTCGGGCAGTGGCGCTGAACGGATTCAGGAGCGCGCCGTTTCCATCTCGCTGAAGGCACCCCGCCGACTGGCGAGGATGATGAACACGAAGGCGCCGGTGGCCATCAGCAGCGGCAGCGCATGGCCACTCAGCCATTGGCTGACCGCGCCAGTGGTCAGCGGCCCGATCAGGCAGCCCAGGCCCCACAGCTGGGCGATGTGGGCATTGGCGCGCACCAGCTCATCGTCGCGGTAGCGCTCACCGATCATGATCAGCGACAGGGTGAACAAACCGCCCGCGCTGGCACCGAACGACACCAGCACCGGCCACATCATCGGGGTATGCAGCAGTAGCGGAATCGCCAGGCTGGACAGCAGCAGCACGACACCGCAGCCGCGGAACAGCAACTGCCGGGACATGCGATCCGCCAACCAGCCGATGGGCAGTTGCAGCACCGCGTCACCGACCACCACCACGCTGACCATGAACAGCGCCACCTCCTGGGTGAAGCCCTGGCGCAGGCTGTAGATCGGCAACAGGGTCAGCATCATCGCTTCGAAGGCAGCGAACAGCATCACTGCCCAGGCAATCGCCGGCAGCTTGCGGCAGAACACCAGCAGGCCACGCCCCGAGGCGCTGTGTGCATCCACCTTGGGCGCACCGGTACGCCCGAGCAGGATCAGCGAACCACCGATCAGCAGGCACACGCCCGTCCAGAAGCCGGCGTCGGTGGCCGTACCGAGCGCCGTCAGCAGCAACGGCCCGCTGAGCTGGCTGAGGGCGTAGCCCGTGCCATACAAGGCGACCAGGCGGCCGCGCCATTTTTCCACGGCGAGCTGATTGATCCAGCTTTCGCCGAGGATGAACACCACGGTCAGCGCCACGCCAATGAACAGGCGCAAGCCAATCCAGACCGCGTAGTTCTGCACCAACGCCAGCGCCGCCACCGACACCGCGCCCAGCAGCAGGCACATCTGCATCAGCCCGGTGGTACCGAAGCGCGCCGCCAGACGCCCGGCCAGCGAAGCGCCAAGCAGCACACCGACGGCTGGCGTGGCCGCCATCACGCCGATGGCGAAGGAGTCGTAGCCCCAGCTCTCCAGGCGCAACGAAACCAGCGGCATGGTCACGCCCAGCGCCAGACCGATGCTGATGACCGCCGAACAGACGGCGAAATAGGTGCCCCAACGCATTGCCGAGTTCCTTCGTTAACGAGCGTCTGCAAAGACAACGGCCGGACTCCTCATCAGGGAGTCCGGCCGCAGGTAGAGCGTTTTAAAACAGATCTTCTACCGAAACCAACTTCGATAAAGATCTTCTGGGCTAAGGCCAGGCAAGGCGCCCCGGAGCCTTCAAGCGCAGCGTACTGCAGTACGTGAGCATTGAAAGCGAGGACGCAACGCCGTATGGCCGACGACCAGGAGATCGCCCCGCTACCGTTACAGTTTGATCCAGGTGGCCTTCAGCTCGGTGTACTTGTCGAACGCATGCAGCGACTTGTCGCGGCCGTTACCGGACTGCTTGAAGCCACCGAACGGCGCGGTCATGTCACCGCCGTCGTACTGGTTGATCCACACGCTACCAGCGCGCAATGCCTTGCCAACCAGGTGAGCGCGCGACAGGTTGCTGGTCCATACCGCTGCAGCCAGACCATAGACGGTGTCGTTGGCGATGGCGATGGCTTCGTCCTGATTGTCGAAGCCGATCACCGACAGCACCGGGCCGAAGATTTCTTCCTTGGCGATGCGCATGGCGTTGTTCACGCCGTCGAAGATGGTCGGCTCGACATAGGTGCCGCCGGTTTCTTCCATCACCCGCTTGCCGCCGGCCACCAGCTTGGCGCCGTCGTCATGCCCGGCCTGGATGTAGCTCAGCACGTTGTTCATCTGCGTGGTGTCGACCAGCGCACCGACATTGGTTGCCGGATCCAGCGGGTTACCCGGTTTCCAGGCCTTGAGCGCCTCGACCACCATGGGCACGAAGCGATCCTTGATGGAGTTTTCCACCAGCAGGCGTGAGCCGGCGGTGCACACCTCACCCTGGTTGAAGGCGATGGCACTGGCGGCGGATTCGGCGGCGGCCTGCAGATCCGGTGCGTCGGCAAAGACGATGTTCGGGCTCTTGCCGCCGGCCTCCAGCCAGACGCGCTTCATGTTCGACTCACCGGCGTAGATCATCAGTTGCTTGGCGATCTTGGTCGAACCGGTGAACACCAGGGTGTCGACGTCCATATGCAGGGCCAGGGCCTTGCCCACGGTGTGGCCGAAGCCCGGCAGCACGTTGAACACACCGGCCGGAATACCGGCCTCGATGGCCAGCTGGGCGATACGGATACCGGTCAGCGGCGACTTCTCGGATGGTTTGAGAATGACCGAGTTACCGGTGGACAACGCCGGACCAAGCTTCCAGCAGGTCATCAGCAGCGGGAAGTTCCACGGCACGATGGCAGCGACCACGCCAACCGGCTCGCGGGTGACCAGGCCCAGCTCATCGTGGGCGGTGGCGGCGACTTCGTCGTAGATCTTGTCGATGGCTTCGCCGCTCCAGCGGATGGCATTCGCCGCGCTGCTCACGTCGATGCTCAGCGCGTCACTGATCGGCTTGCCCATGTCGAGGGTTTCCAGCAGCGCCAGCTCCTCGCCATGCTGCTCGATCAGTTCGGCGAAACGGATCATCACCTTCTTGCGCTTGGCCGGCGCCAGGCGCGACCAGACACCGGAGTCGAACGTGGCGCGGGCATCCTTGACCGCCAGCTCGGCGTCGGCCTGATCACAGCTGGCCACCAGGCCGAGCAGGCGACCATCGACCGGGCTGATGCACTCGAAGGTGGCGCCAGACTCGGCGGCGCGATACTCGCCGTGAACGAAAGCACGGGTTTCGATGGTCAGGGTCTTGGCACGCTGTTCCCAGTCGGCACGGGTCAGGCTAGTCATTCCGGCATCCTCTTCAATAGGTGGAAGCGGCGCCCGCGAGGGCACGCACTGTCAATAATTCTGCAAGGCCAGGCCGCTGGCCAAATCCTGTTCACCACACTAAACCAGAGGGCCGTGGCTTTTCAATATTTTTGACATAGGCGGGCAAAAGCCCTTGTCATGTTCGTTTTTTTAAACATAGACTGCGGCCATGACTTTGCCGTCGCGGCCCTGCTGGCCGCGCAGTTGCCGCCACCGACACCACGGAACAGCCAGATGAACATCGAACAGATCGTCGACTTCGCCCAGGCCGGCACGGCCGCCGAACACTACCGCCCCGCACCGGAAAAAGTGCTCAAGGGCGACCCCGAGCAAAGCGTGCGCAACCATTACAGCAGCCCGTGCGGCCAGTTCAGCACCGGCATCTGGGAAGGCGCCGTGGGCCAGTGGACGGTGAGCTACACCGAGCACGAATACTGCGAGATCCTGCAGGGCGTTTCCGTGCTGCGTGATGCCGATGGCAACGCCAAGACCGTACGCGCCGGTGACCGTTTCGTCATCCCTGCCGGGTTCTCCGGCACCTGGGAGGTGCTGGAAGCCTGCCGCAAGGTCTACGTGATCTTCGAGCCCAACTAAGCACCTGACCCCGAGCCTTACGGACTGGTTCCGGGCCCACCGAATCCTGTTGTTGCTTGTCACCCTTTGGCCCGCCTGACGCGGGCCTTTTTCTGCGCATCAAAAGCTTCAGCGCGCGAGCGCCACCGTCGAGGAGGAACGCATCGTTCCGGCAGTCAGCGCCAGCAGCGCGAACAAGGCAATGGCGTAATCCATGCTCAACCAACTCGCCAGCCCACCAAACACGGGAGCCCCCAGCGTCTGGCCGACGGCGATACTGAGAAAGGCGACCGTCAGCCCGGTCGCGGGGCGCTCAGGCAGCGCCGAAACACCCCAGACCAGATAGAGGCCACTCAAGGTGATGTAGGCCGCACCAAACAGCGCGCCGCCTACAAGCACCATGATCGGCGTGCTGCCAATGCCGACCAGAACGATAGCGAGCGCCAATGCGCCCAGACACGCTCGATGCGCCCGGTCGACACCCAACTTGGCGATCAGGCTGCCCGCACCTGCGCCAGCGATGCCGGCGACGCCGATGACCACCCAGAGCAACCCCGCCCCAGCGCCTTCCCAACCCAGACGCAACGACACGATCTGGCTGCCGAACGACCACAGCGCCGTGCTGGCTGCGCCCATCAGCAAAGAGGCGACCACCAGGCGTCTGAGCGCCGTACTGAACGGAGGCCGACCGGCATCAGCCTGCCTTCGTGAGCAAGCCGTATTCGGAACATGGCGAGCCGCCAACACCGCGAGCACACATGCCGCCGCAGCGAAGACGCCGTAGGCCAGGCGCCATTCACCGCCGATCATCAGGGCGACGGGAGCGGATAGGATCACACCGGCACTGGTGCCAGCATTGATCAGGGTATTGCTGGCGTCCTGCCGCTCAGGCTGAACGATCGCAGCCACAGCGGCCGCCATGGGCGGCGATGCCAATCCAGTACTCACCCCGGCCAACAGAACCGCAGCGGCAAGCCACGCCGCAGAGGGCGCCAGGGCAATACCCAGCATGCCCAAGGCCGCAATCAGCGCGGCCACGACGGCAACGGCACGAGCCCCCATGCGTTCGGTCAACTGCGCAGCCACGACAATGGCAAGGCAGTAGCCCAGAAACGAGCCACCGGCGATCAGCCCGCCCACGGCATCCGCCAGGGCGAGATCCGCATCGATCTGCGGCAGGAACAAGCCGAAGGCGAAACGGGCAAAGCCGTAGCACACGGCGATCAGGCCGAAGCCTGTTGCGCCGAGAGAGAACTCACGACTCATGCCCGCGCCCGTTCGACCAGCGTCGTCGCCGCCCTGCGCGCGGTATCCACCGCCGCTACGCCGCGATAACCGGCAGCGGCTGTCGCCCCCTCGAAGAGGACGACGATTTGCTCGATCAGCTCATCATCCACGCCAGCGCCCATTTGCCGCGTAAGTATCTGCCCAACCGTTTCGCTGAAGCGTGCCTTGTACGCGGTGACGGCTTCGGTGATTTCCGGCACGGCGCTGCCGATCTCACCCTGCGCGCGCAGGAACAGGCATCCACGCGCACCCTCTTCACTCATCCAGCCTGCCAATGCATCGAACAGCGCCTCGACGCTGTCTACCTCAAGACGCTGCAGGAAGCGCTGGCCACGGGTCATCAGCACCGCCGCGATGAGTTCATTCTTGCTGCCGGCGTGCTTGTACAACGTCCGGCTGGACATGCCAGCGGCCTGGGCCAGGCGGTCCATGCCGGTTGCGTTGAAGCCGTGACGGTCGAACAGATTTTCGGCTGCAGATATGAGCTTCGCGTCTATATTCATGATGGCCAAGGTAAAACGATCATTTTACCTCGTCAACCAAATAGCTAATCTCAGGCAAAAAAAGACCCGCACAAGGCGGGTCTCTTCATGAGCACGCAGGCGCGTGCTCAGCTTCCGGCTCAGGCCAGCTCGTCGAAGCACTCGGCGACGATGGCGATGCCTTTTTCCAGTTGCGCGTCCGGAATGGTGACGGGCATCAGGAAGCGGATGACGTTGTAGTAGGTGCCGCACGACAGCAGGATCAGGCCCTTGTCGCGCGCCTTGGCGACAATCTTGCCAACCAGTTCGGCAGCCGGCTTGTGCACGTCACCGCCCTCGAACAGCTCGATGGCGACCATCGAACCCAGGCCGCGCACGTCACCGATGACCTTGTGCTTTTCGGCGATCTTGTTCAGACCGGCCTTGAGCTTCTCGCCAACGGCGTTGGAGCGCGCCAGCAGGTTCTCTTCGTCGAACACCTTGAGTACGGCCAAGGCCGCGGCGCAGGCGATCGGGCTGCCGGCATAGGTGCCGCCCAGGCCACCGGGGGCGATCTTGTCCATGATCTCGGCCTTGCCGCATACGCCGGAGATCGGGAAGCCGCCGCCAACGGACTTGGCGAAGGTGGTCAGATCCGGCACCACGCCCAGTTGCTCGGTGGCGAAGAAGGTGCCGGTACGGCCAGCGCCGGTCTGCACTTCGTCAGCGATCAGGAGGATGCCGTGCTGGTCGCACAGGGCACGCAGGCGCTGCATGAAGGCCGGGGAGTTGACGTAGAAACCGCCCTCGCCCTGCACCGGCTCGATGATGATCGCGGCGATGTCCTGCGGCTGCGCGTCGTTCTTGAAGATGCGCTCGATGCTGGCGATGGACTCGTCCTCGCTCACACCGTGCAGCGGGCACGGCGCCTGGGCGCGGTACACGCCAGCCGGCATCAGGCCCATACCAGCGGAGTACGGCACGACCTTGCCGGTCAGCGACAGGGTCATCATGGTGCGGCCGTGGTAGGCGCCGGTGAAGGCGATCACGCCAGCGCGGCCGGTGGCGGCACGGGCGATCTTCACCGCGTTCTCGACGGCTTCGGAGCCGGAGGTGACCAGCAGGGTCTTCTTGGCGAAGTCGCCCGGTACGCGCTTGGCGATTTCTTCGCACAGCTCAATGTAAGGCTCGTAGGCCAGCACCTGGAAGCAGGTGTGGGTCAGCTTGGTCAGTTGCTCCTGAACGGCAGCGATCACCTTCGGATGCAGGTGGCCGGTGTTCAGCACGGCGATACCGCCGGCGAAGTCGATGTACTCGCGGCCTTCGACGTCCCACACGGTGGCGTTCTCGGCGCGCTCGGCGACGATCGGGTGGATCTGACCGACGCCGCGCGGTACGGCGGCCTGGCGGCGTTGCAGCAGGGATTCGTTGGTCTTGCTCATGGTGTCCTCATGGTCGCCCCCGGCGGGTGGTCGGTTCAGCATGCGATGATCGACTGAACCGGGCCGCAGGGGACTCAATAGGGTTACGACGTACAACCGGGGCGCCGCACGCTCTTTCGCACCTTGCCCCGTCTTGGCATCAGATGCCGCCCAGGCACATGTACTTGATCTCGAGGTAATCCTCGATCCCGTACTTGGAACCTTCGCGGCCCAGGCCGGAAGCCTTCACGCCGCCGAACGGCGCGACTTCGTTGGAGATCAGGCCGGTGTTGATACCCACCATGCCGTACTCCAGCGCTTCGGCCACGCGGAACACGCGGCCCAGATCACGGGCATAGAAGTAGGAGGCCAGGCCGAATTCGGTGTCATTGGCCATGGCGATCACCTCGGCCTCGTCCTTGAAGCGGAACAGCGGCGCCAGCGGGCCGAAGGTCTCTTCCTTGGCCACGGCGGCGGTTTTCGGCACGTCGAGCAGAATGGTCGGCTCGAAGAAGGTGCCACCGAGCGCGTGCGGCTTGCCGCCCAAGGCCAGCTTGGCGCCTTTGCCCACGGCGTCCTCGATGTGCTCCTGCACCTTGGCCACGGCCTTGCTATCGATCAGCGGGCCGGTGGTGGTGCCGTCTTCCAGACCGTTACCGATCTTCAGCTTGGATACGGCGGCGATCAGCTTCTCGGCAAAGGCGTCGTAGACACCGTCCTGTACATAGATACGGTTGGCGCAGACGCAGGTCTGGCCGTTGTTGCGGTACTTGGAGATCAGCGCGCCTTCGACGGCAGCGTCCAGGTCGGCGTCGTCGAAGACGATGAACGGCGCGTTGCCGCCCAGTTCCAGCGACACCTTCTTGATGTCCTGGGCGCACTCGGCCATCAGTTGACGACCGATCTCGGTCGAGCCAGTGAAGGACAGTTTGCGCACGATCGGGTTGCTGGTCAGCTCACCACCCACTTCGCCGGCGCTGCCGGTGACTACGCTCAGCACGCCTTTCGGAATGCCGGCGCGCTCGGCCAGCTCGACCAGGGCCAGGGCGGAGAACGGGGTTTGCGAAGCCGGCTTGATCACCATGGTGCAACCGGCGGCCAGCGCCGGGCCGGCCTTGCGGGTGATCATCGCGGCGGGGAAGTTCCACGGGGTGATGGCAGCGGTGACGCCGATCGGCTGCTTGATCACGATCAGGCGTTTGTCCGGCTGGTGACCCGGAATCACGTCACCGTAGACGCGCTTGGCTTCTTCGGCGAACCACTCGATAAAGGAGGCGGCGTAGGCGATCTCGCCCTTGGCTTCGGCCAGCGGCTTGCCCTGCTCCAGGGTCATCAGACGGCCCAGGTCATCCTGGTTTTCCATCAGCAGTTCGAACCAGCGACGCAGCTTGTTCGCACGCTCCTTGGCGGTCAGCGCACGCCAGGCCGGCAGCGCCTTCTCGGCGGCCTCGATGGCGCGACGGGTTTCCGCGCGGCCCATCTTCGGAACATGGCCAATGATCTCGCCAGTCGCCGGGTTGTTCACGGCAATGGTCTGACCGCTGTCGGCGTCCAGCCACTGGCCATCGATATAAGCCTGTTGGCGCAGCAGCTGGGGGTCTTTCAGTTGCATGGCAGTCTCCTTCAGTTCCGACACCCGGGCGTCGGCGTAAGTCGTTGGAGTCACGGACAGAACCCGCAGGCTGAACATGAGCCGTGCGGGGCCTGGTAATGGATTCAGAGCCGTTGAACGTGCGAGGGTTCAGAATGACCGAACACGCCGTTTGAAATCTCAAACGAATCCTAGGATCGGCCGGGGTAAAGGGCAATAGGCGGCAAAGCAAAAACCGCAAAATAATGGCAAAAACTTGCAAAACAGCCGTTGAAGCGCCTCGAAAGTGTAAAGCTCGTTCTGAATAATGCACACTCATGCAGAATGGACGCTAACCGCCGAGATGCGTATGATTGCGCTCCGCAACGCACTCGTAGCTCAGCTGGATAGAGTACTGCCCTCCGAAGGCAGGGGTCGTGGGTTCGAATCCCGCCGAGTGCGCCATTTAAGAGGCCCGCCAATGTGCGGGCTTTTTCGTTTCTGCAGTTCAGCGCTTACTCTCCCTGGCATAACCCCCTAGGATGGCGACCAGGCAACAGAGGGAAATGCATATGGATATCTTGCTGCTGATCGTGACCGGCTTTGTGGTGATCTTCATCTACTCCTGGCGGCGCTCCCGGCCCAGACCGCGTCCAGACAAGAGGAAGCGCAGCGGCCTGAGCGGGCAGGATTCCAACTCCGGCTTCGGCGATTTCAGTGGGGGTGGTGATAGTGGTGGAGGCGGCGGTGACTGAGCAGCCAGTACAAGGCCCAGTTGAAAAGCCTGTGGCCTTTTTCATTTTCCACTCTCAGACACCAGCCAGAAGGGCGCGCTTGCACGACCACCGTCGGTCCGACGGGACGAGGGCTAGCCTGGAGTAACGGCCTGCGTCTTGCGCAGATGCCCGAGCAGATCGGCAAAGATGCGCTCGGGCGCCATCGAGAACAGCAGCATCTCTACCTGATGGTGACCGTCCGCCCCCAGGCCAAGCTGCATGGCGGTCTCCTCGAGCAGCGCCACGTAGCGCGAATAGGTCTGCTTCTCCGGAAGATGAAATTTCTTCTGCACCCGCGACGAGAGCTGGCGATGCCTGACGTCCTCGTCGCTGATCAGGTCCAGCCGTGACAGGAGGAAAAGGGTCTCCAGATCGATCAGGTTCAGTCGCGGGCTACGCCCCTCCGGCATCGGATAGAAGTCGTCCAGCTGACCGTACATGTAGTTGATGGCATTGATCGAGAAAGCCACGCGAGAGTCGTAAATGGGCGCCCAGTCGCATAGCAGGCTCAGGTACTTGGACCAGCTGCTGACCCCCTGCAGTGCAACCTGTTCGAACGACTGCCGCCCTTCTGCCGCCTGGGCACGAGTCCAGTCGACGATACGTTCGAGGTTCTTGTTGGTGCCCACGCCACCCCAGTCGGAAATGAAGTAGCTGGCGATGTCCAGATGCTCCTGGCGGCTGTCCGATCGTGCCAGGCGCTCTTTCAGCCGGGCTTTCAGGGCCAGCGTCTTGTCGAACCAGGTGGCCTCTGCCGGCAAGGGCTGATCGAGGTACTTCGCTGCCGCCACTTCGTTGAATGACCACTTGTAGTGTTCATTCACATTGCCGATGAAGTCTCGCAGATAAGCGGTTAGCGGATTGTCTTGATGCATCTGTTCCCTCACTGGAAATCCTCACGCGACATGCAACGCACGCCCTGCTCAATTATTGATCGCTGCGCACTCATACCGAGGTGCTGCCCTGGTGGATGGCCACGCCTCGCCAGAACCCATGAAGCAGTCCGTCGGGGTCAGGCGGGGTATCGAAAGAGTCGTAGTAGAAAGAAGCCAGGCGCTCGCTGGCAAGCACTTCGCCGCGCATCGCCGCCCACTGCAACCAGTACAGCCCGAGCGGTGGATCGAAGACACTCGACAACTCATCCAGCGCCAACCGACCGAGCAGGTAACAGGCCATGGGATCCTGCTCATCGGCACCACGCCTGTACCAAGCAAGGGCTTTGGCATGATCGGTGGCAAAACCCTCGTCACCGTTTTCGTACAGCCCACCAAGTGCCTGTGCGGCACATCGAACACCCTGCTGGAACGCCTGTTCGTAGTACTCGCTGGCCAGGTGCGGATCGACGACCACGCCCTTGCCATAAGCGTGCTGCTCGGCCTGGTTGAACAGCGCCTCAGCCGAGCCCTGCATGGCTGCGATCCTGAACAGTTGCTGTGCCAGCTGCGGGTCAGCTTCGACACGTGAGCCGTTCAGCCACAACCAGCCAAGATCGTTCAGCGCATCGGCATCGCCAGCGACGGCTTGCGTGCGCAGCACCTCGTAATGCTGACGCAGGGCATGTGGGTCGCAGAGACTCCGGAGCTGGTTACCGGCCTTTATCTGGCAGTAGGTCACGCAGCCCTGCGTCGCCATTTCCTCGATACGCAACGACGGCATGCCTATGCCGGCGTAAAGCATTTGCAGCAGGCCTGGCTGGCGGATGTCGATTGCGGCGGCTTGCGGAAGAAGCCCGTCGACAAGATTGAACACGTTGCTCGATTTGCTCATGCTGCCGCCCGTTCGCTGATCGCCTCGGCACATTCTCTACATCATCGCGACAGGCCATGTCGCATGAGCACAAGGACGACACATGGAGCAGCTTTATCGTCATGACCTGATCCTTCGCCTGCTTCCCGGCAAGGACAACCCGCTGAATTCACAGGCCATTCACCAGCGCGTGATCAACCAGGGCATCGAGGCCGACATACGCACCGTGCAGCGTGACCTCAAGGAACTGAGCCAGAAGTATCCCCACGTCCGCAGTCGCAAGGAAAACAAGGCCAACGTCTGGTGGGCAGAGAAGTCGCTTTCACGCCTGAGCATGCTGCCCACCGACGCGATGAACCTGGTGATGATCATGGATCACGCCGCACGCTTCGGCATGGCTTCACAGGTTGATAAGCTGGCGCCAATCCGTGAATACGCGCGCTCGCTGCTCAAGGGCAAGCATCTGGATCAGGACTATTCGGGCAAGGTCATCAGTAACACCCGCTTCGTGACGCTGGAGGCCGGAGCGGTGAAGCCCGAGGTGCTGGAGGTTTTGCAGCAGGCGTTGCTGGATGAGAGTTCGGTTGAGGTCAGCTACCTCAAGCGCGGTGCCAGCGCGCCAAAGTCACTGCTACTAAGGCCGCTGGGGCTTTCCTACCAGGACTCCAACATCTACCTGTCCTGCGTGTTCAGGGGATTGCCGCCAGGCAACATCGCGGCGCTGCCGCTGCACCGGTTCATCTCGGCGCGCACGACCTTCGAAGACCTGCCCGCTCCGCCGGATTACGACATCAATTCCGTCGCCGCGCAGCGCAGCCTGGTGAACCTCAAATCCGACCAGCCCGTTCGCCTCAAACTGCGCGTCAGCCCGACGCTCTGCGAGCGCCTGCAGGAAAACGCCTTGGCTGCGGATCAGCACCTGCACGCCGACGCGGATGGCTGGTGGCGATTGAGCGCAAACCTGTACCTGAGCCAGGGGCTGGAGCTCTGGTTGCTGGGCCAGGGCGAGCATGTGGAGGTGCTCGAACCGGCATCCCTGCGTGAGCAGATGCGCGCTATCGCGCTCAGCATGGTCAGGCTCTACGACAAGGGTTGAGCATCGCGACACTGGCTGTCGCGCTGCGCACTCATCCTGCCTCCATCATCTGAAAAGGAGGCAGCACCGATGAAAACCTATTCCGTGTTCATGCAGCGCACCGTGGCCAGTGCAGGCCCGACCGCGAATTTCACCATGACCGTGCAGGCCATCAGTTCGGCGATGGCCAAAGCCACTGCCGAAGCCCAGTACCCAGGTTACAAATGCTTCAACTCGCCAGTTCAGGTTCGCGGATAGTGATGGGCGAAACAGTCGTCCTAGATATCGCACTGCTGGCGCCGACCAGGGCGCAGGCCGAGCACCTGCTCGCGCGGATACGCCAGGCCGGCAATATCGAGCATGCTCGATTCTTCGCATTGGGGATGGACGAAAGCAGGCCCGAAATGTTTTTCCACGAGGTGCACTGGCTGCCAGGCGGCAACGCAGTGCTCCCTCGGCAGAGCCTCAGTAGCCTGGCGGCTATCGTCCATACCCACCAGTGGCGGCTGCCGTACCGCGAGCTGCATTCAGGCTTTCGCCACTACATCTGGGACAGTAGTGAGCAGATGGCGGGCTTCTGGGCCAGTCTCTATCGGGCGAGGGGAAACCCAGCGATACCAGGACTCGACTGGAATAGCTACGCCGACTGGAGCCCAGGGTTGCGGGTCGGCCGCAGCCTGCGTGCCTGTGGGGTGAACCTTGCCGAGGCCGTCGAGTTGCTGTCAGCACGCCTGCATGACACCCCCTGCAGAGCGGCAGGTCAGGCCTTGCTGATCATCGAAGCCGGTTGCCCGGTTACCTTCGGCGGTTATGTCGACGCACTCGAACGGCTCGGCCGCGAAACAGGCGCCGAAGTCATCCCAACCGGTTGGCAGGTAGCGCAAAGCTCCGGGTGTGGTCTCTGGCTATCGTGGTTCGGATCATGAGCGCACGCGCAAACGCCTCGATTGAAACCAGACATCACTGCGGCGCTGAGAGGCTAGGTGTCCGCGGAAGGGTCATCTTCGTGCTGCTCCTTGCCAAACCTGCGACGCAGCCAGCGGCGAATATCACCGATGAGCATCGCGACCGCACCGATGATGGTGAGCGCAACGAAGGCAAATACGAATTTGGCCAGCAGATCCGTTGCGCTCGCGACAAGACGCCGATTGCCATATTCGAAACTGGCCAGCGCCAGGTCGTGAAAACCCAGCATCAGCAGTACGGCAAGAGCGACCCTGAATACTCGCAGGCATGTCAAAACGACAGGGCTCATCGTGTTGCCTCGTAGATATCACGGGGCAGCATGACAGTATCGACGACGAAGTCCACGGGCATCGAATAAACCGTCAACACCGGGCAGGCTATCGATGCCCAGCACCAGAGCGTGGTCGGAAAGTACCCGCGATTGTTTTCATCGGCGCCGAACAGAAGGCCAAAGTTGTACGCAGTGCCTGAGTAATATTCTGGCCCGTAATAGCCGCCTGAAGATCGCCCGAACAGGGTGCCGCAACCAGCCAGTGCACTCGCCAGAACGGCCAGCGCGAAGAGTCGATAAATGCGTTTGAGCATGAAAAAGTCCTTTTCCGTTTGAGGCCGTCCTGGCCGCGGCACAGAGTACGCATCCAAGCGCCAGCTCACAACGTCAGCTCGCTCTCCAATAGCGCAGATGCGGCACAGGTCACCCTGCTAACGGGAAAAGGCAAAAATCAAATCACCCCCAACGTCAGCGCCTTCAAGGTCGCCGCTGCGCGCGTCGAACACTGCAGTTTGCGGAACACGCTTTCGACGTGGGTGCGAACCGTGCTCGGGCTGATGCCCAGGTCGCGCGCTACTTCCTTGTTGCTGGCCCCGGTGCTGATGCGTTGGAGAATTTCCGCCTCACGCTCGCTGAGCAGGCCGTTGCCAGGCTTGCTGGGCAGCGGCGCCTGTTCGCCATGCGCGGCACTGATCACGGCCTGGCAGGCACGAGGATCGAAACGACCTTGCTCGGCCTCGGCCTGCAACAGCCGAGCGGCCTGTTCATCGCTGAAGGCGGCGCGCCACGGGCGTTCGCCGCGCAGTGCCAGCCAGGCCAGCGTGGCACTCAGCAGGCGATGCTCGGCGCTCAGCGCATCGCCGCTCAGCGAGCGAAAATAACCGCTGCCGTCCAGCCGCTCGTAGGCATGCGCGGCCAGTTGGCCGGCCTCGTGCAGGCCACCGATCTGGCTGCAGGCGCGATGCGTCCAGTACGGCACCAGGCGTACCGATTCGAGATCCCCCTCCAACAACGGGCCCGGCGTGCTCCAGATTCGATTGGGCACGGCCGCCCGGCCCATGCCGTGGATCAGCGCCGCCTTGGCCAGCAACTCGATGCGCGGCTCGGGCAAGCCCAGAAGCCGACCAGCATCACGCACCAGGCTGGCCGCCTGGCGTGAATAACCAGCCAACCAGGACAGCTTGAGATCGATCACGTCGCCGACCAGGGTCAGGGAAACCTCTGCCCCGGCAGCGGGCGGCATCACCTCTGGCGTGCGCAAGGCTTCCAGCCAATCCGCCGCATGGCGTATGAGCAGGTCAGCGAGCGCCGCGGGATAACGGCGATCACCCTGAGATCCGATCCACTGCAGCGCAGCCTCAAGACCATGCACGCGCGAGAGGATTTCCAGATCGCCTGCCAACACCACGTGATAAACCACGTCGGGAATATCGGGATGACGCAAGCCCTGTGGCCGGCCGCTGCCGTCGAAACATTCGAAGATATGCCGCAGGCCCATCTCGACCGCGGCCGGCAGAGCCAGCGTACGGGCGACCTCGCCCGCGACCTCACAATGCACCTGGGCCAGCGGCGTGGTGCGCAGCATGGCACGCTGGCCGGCGGCATCGAGGGTGTGCGCCAGCATGTCACGGCGGCCGCCCACGTCATCACCGAACAAGCGCATGAAGCCATCGGCGTTGGCGGTACAGCCGGACCAACGCAGCAGCGCCACCTGTCGGGCGGCATTCTCCTGCGCCTGATCGCCGCCACTGGCCTGTACCAGCCATTGCGCCAGGCGTGCAGTGCGCCGCGACTGGTCGATGGGCTGGCCCATGCTCAGGTCGCCGACCATGGCCAGCGCCAGCATGGCGTCTTCGAGCGCGACGGCGTCATTCACCTGCATTGCAGCTCTCCAGTTTTTCGCTGGCCTCGGATAAACGACCGATACCGGGATACCGCCGCATTATCGACACTGAACTCCCCCAAGCACAGGAGATTCAATCATGTTCAATACCAAGCCGCTTATCCTGGCACTCGCCATCGCCAGCCCCTTCTTCGCCACCAGCATCCAGGCTGCCGATGCCAAGCCGTCGGTGGTGATCGTCCACGGCGCCTTCGCCGACGGCTCCGACTGGGCCAAGGTCGTGCCACTGCTGCAGGACAAAGGCATCAAGGTCACCGTGGTACAGAACCCGCTGACCTCGCTGGCCGACGACGTCGCCGCCACCCAACGCGTGCTGAACAATCAGGAAGGCGACGTGGTACTGGTCGGCCACTCCTGGGGCGGCACGGTGATCAGCCAGGCCGGTGCCGACGAAAAAGTGCGTAGCCTGGTCTACGTCGCCGCCTTCGCGCCGAACGCGGGCCAGTCCAGCGGAGAGCTCTACGGTGGCTATCGCACCGCGCCGGGTTCGAGCCAGATTGCAGCCGACAAGAATGGCTTTCTGTACCTGACGCCGCAGGGCATGGCCACCGACTTCGCGCAGGATCTGCCAGCCGAGCAAACGGCGATCATGACGGCCACCCAGGGTCCGATCCGCGCGGCTGCCTTCGATGAGCGCACCAGCGTCGCGGCCTGGACGCAGAAGCCGTCCTGGTACCTCGTCGCCAGTGACGACCGCATGATCGTGCCAGAGATGCAGCGTGACTTCGCCAAGAAGATCGGCGCACAGACCACCGAGATCGCAGCCAGCCACGTGCCGCAGCAGTCGCGCCCGGGCGATGTGGCCAAGGTGATCATCCAGGCGGTGGAGAAGACGCAGGCAGCGCGTTGAACGAGGGAATGAGCGCAGGGCGAGCGGCTGCTCGCCCTGCCGCTCGTCTTACAGGATCGACAGCGGGTAGTTGATGATCAGACGGTTCTCGTGCAGATCCTGGCCCACATCACGGCGCACGTCGGAGTTGCGCCAGCGGATGCTCAGATTCTTCAGCGAACCTTCCTGGATGGTGTAGGCCAGCTCGGACTCGCGGCCCCACTCTTCGGCGTTGTCACGGTTGGCGGTCTTGATATTGTCGCCGCTGACGTAGCGGTTCATCAGGGTCAGACCGGGGATACCGAGGCCGGCGAAGTTGTAGTCATGGCGAACCTGCCAGGAGCGCTCTTCCGGGTTGTCGTAGCTGTTGGTGAAACCGTCGTTGACCAGAGTGCCGCCGCTGGTGCCGTCGATACGCATGAACTTGGTATCACCGCTGAGCTTCTGGTAAGCGACCATGAAGGTGTTGTTGCCGGTCTTGGCAGTGAACGCCCCCTGGTAGACCTTGTTATCCAGGTTACCGGCCTTGGCCGAGCCTTCTTCCTTGCCGGTGACGTAACCCAGGTTGGCGCCGAGCACCCAGTCACCGACCTGCTGGCTATGGGTCAGCTGTACATAGCTCTGCTGATAGACGTTTTCCAGGCGTGCATGCCAGGCACCGACCATGGTGTTGTTGCCGTTGAAGCGGTACTCACCACCGGCGAAGTTGAAGTCATCACCCTCGACGAGACCGGCAGGGGTGCCCGAGTTGAACGCCATTTCTTCGCGGCTGGCATCGTGACGCTGGCTGTTCTTCCAGAACTGGCCGCCGTACAGGGTCAGGCCGTCGATCTCGTTGGAAGTCAGCTGGGCGCCCTGGAAGGTTTGCGGCAGCGAGCGGCCATCGTCGGCACGCAGGATTGGCAGAACGGCGAACCACTCACCGACCTTCAGCTCGGTCTTGGACAGCTTGGCCTTGGCGGCTACGGCAGTACGGCCAAAGTCATCAGCGGCCTGGCCGTCGTCGTGGATCGGCAGCAGTTGGGTGTTGGCGGCGCCACGGTTGCCGTCCAGCTTGATGCTGTACAGGCCCAGCACGTCGAGGCCGAAGCCGACGGTGCCTTGGGTGTAGCCGGAGCGGGCATCAAGGATGAAGCTCTGCGTCCAGCCTTCGGCCTGTCCCTGGCGCTCGCGATTGGTTGCCGGGCCGATCATCGGATCGGTGCCGTTCAGGTAGTTGCGGTTGAAGTAGTAGTTGCGCAGGCCGAGGGTGACCTTGGCATCTTCGACGAAGCCGGCGGCGTGGACACTGCCAAAAGGCAGAGCAGCGATGGCGCTGACCAAGCTACAGGCGGCAAACAGTGGGGTACGGCAGAAAGTAGGTGTCATATCTTGTTGTTGTCTTCGACAGGTTAAAAAAAGCGGTGCCAAAGCACCGCGAGGGATAACGCTGCGCCGGGACGGGCGCAGCATCATGGGGTCGAGCTGAAAGACTCAGCTCAGGGCATCACGGGTGTGCACACCGTCAACCAGGCGCTGGATGCCCAGCGGGTTGGCGTTCTGCAGCGCCTCGGGCAGTACTTCGTCCGGGTAGTTCTGGTAGCAGACCGGGCGCAGGAAGCGGTTGATCGCCAGGGTGCCGACCGAGGTACCACGAGCATCGGAGGTCGCCGGGTACGGGCCGCCGTGAACCATGGTGTCGGACACTTCGACGCCGGTCGGATAGCCGTTGAGCAGCACGCGGCCGGCCTTCACTTCCAGCAGCGGCAGCAGGTCGCGGAAGGCCAGCAGGTCGTCACGCTCGGCAATCAGGGTCGCGGTCAGCTGGCCGTGCATGCTTTGCAGCGCGCGGGTCAGCTCGTCACGATCAGCGACTTCGACGACGATGGTGGTCGGGCCGAAGACTTCTTCCTGCAGCAGGTGGTCGCCTTCGAGCAGCATGCTCACGTCAGCCTTGAACAGCTGCGGCTGAGCCTGGTTGCCGGACTGCTCGTTACCGGCCAGGTGAGTGACCTTGGCATGGGCGTTGAGCTGAGCCAGGCCACCCGCGTAGCTGCGCAGGGTGCCGGCGTTGAGCATGGTCTGCGCCGGTTGAGCGGCGATGGCATCGGCCAGGCCAGCGACGAAGTCATTGAACTCGGCACCACGGATACCGATGACCAGGCCCGGGTTGGTGCAGAACTGACCGCAACCCAGCACCACGGAACCAGCCAGATCCTTGGCGATGGTGGCGCCACGGGCCTGCAGGGCGCCCGGCAGAATGACCACCGGGTTGACGCTGGACATCTCGGCGAACACCGGAATCGGCTGCGGACGGGCAGCGGCCAGGTCGCACAGGGCACGGCCGCCTTTCAGCGAACCGGTGAAGCCCACGCCCTGGATGGCCGGATGCTTGACCAGCGCTTCGCCGACGCCGGAACCGAAGATCATGTTGAACACGCCTTTCGGCATGCCGGTTTTCTCGGCGGCGCGGATGATAGCGTCAGCCACGCACTCGGCAGTGGCCATGTGGCCGCTGTGCGCCTTGAACACCACCGGGCAACCGGCAGCGAGGGCAGAAGCGGTATCGCCACCAGCGGTGGAGAAGGCCAGCGGGAAGTTGCTGGCGCCGAACACGGCGATCGGGCCTACGCCGATCTGGTACTGGCGCAGATCCGGACGCGGCAGCGGCTGGCGATCCGGCAGGGCGCGGTCGATACGCGCGCCGTAGAAGTCACCACGACGCAGCACCTTGGCGAACAGGCGCATCTGGCCACTTGTACGACCACGTTCACCCTGGATGCGGCCGGCAGGCAGCGCAGTTTCGCGGGTGACCAGGGCGACGAACTCATCACCGAGGGCATCGAGTTCGTCAGCGATGGCGTCGAGGAATTCGGCGCGGCGCTCGGCCGACAGGTTGCGGTAAATCGGGTAAGCGGCAGCGGCAGCCTGGGCAGCAGCGTCGACTTCTTCGGCTGTGGCCTGGATGAAGGTGTAGGGCAGCGCTTCACCGCTGCTGGCGTCGAGGCTCTTGTGCACGACGGTGCCGGCGGCGCGGCGCTCACCGCCGATGTAATTGTGGCCAGTCAGACTCAGCATGGCGTTCTCCTGTCAGGTGGGGCGACGGGGTCGCCGCCAGGGACAATGAAAATGAATGAGGCCCCGGCTTTTTGGGCCAGGGATTGGCAACTGGCAATGCAGTTGTCAGACGTATGATAAGTGATAACTCCGGCATTCGTCCCCTTGTGAGGGCGTAATCCGAATCCGCCGAGCGGAATTTCGACCCGACAGCAAGGCTGCCGGGCCTGGCAGATACTTACAGCTGGCGAACACCACCGACCTTTACAGCAGGTGTGTGAACGCTGATACCGTTGCGCAGCGGCTCGCCCAGAGCATCGAGGCTGACCTCGAAAGTGTCGCCCGGCTGCGCCTTGATGCCGTCGGCGAACGACAGGGTGGCGGTGCCGAAGAAGTGCACATGCACATCGCCCGGACGCAGGAACTGGCGGTACTTGAAGTGGTGGTATTCGAGGTTTTCCAGGGTGTGGCACATGTTGTCCTCCCCGGAGAGGAACTCCTTCTCCCACAGCACCTGGTCACCGCGACGGATGCGGCTGACACCGGACAGGTGACGCGGCAGCTCGCCGATCAGCATTTCCGGGCCGAAGGAGCAGAAGCGCAGCTTCGAGTGAGCCAGGTACAGGTAGTTCTTGCGCTCGACCACGTGGTCGGAGAATTCGTTGCCCAGGGCGAAGCCGATGCGATACGGCTGGCCATCGTCGCCAACCACGTACAGGCCGGTCAGCTCGGGCTCCTCGCCGAAGTCTTCGGCGAAGTCCGGTACCGGGAAGTCGGCGCCGGGGCGTACCACGATGCTGCCGTCACCTTTGTAGAACCACTCCGGCTGCGCGCCTTCGCTGCCAGCCGCCGGGCGACCGCCGGCCATGCCCCACTGGAACATCTGCATGGTGTCGGTGAGCTTGCCTTCGGCCTGCTGTGCTTCAACCTGCTGGTGCATCTTGTCACGGGTGGAGGCGCTGCCCAGGTGGGTCAGGCCGGTGCCGGATACCAGGCAGTGAGCCGGGTCGGTGTGATCCAGCGGCGCCAGCACGCGGTTCTGTTCGATCAGTTCGGCGTAGACCGGGCCCTGCTCGACACCCAGGCGCTCGATCTCGGCGATCAGGCCATGGCCGTTGCGGATCGCCTGCAACGCCAGCTCGCGGGTAGTGGCAACGCCCTTGACCACGCTGATGCGCGCGTCACCGACGACGCCAACCTGGCGCTGGCCCTGTTCGTTCTCAAACTGAATCAACCGCATTGCGCTACTCCTGTTGTTCTTGTTCCGCCGCCATTGCGGCGTTGCTTGGCCAGCACTTTAAAAATTGCCCGCAGTGCTGCCTAATGAAAGCTTCTGATTAGGTGATAACTTTTCGTCATCCCCATGCTGCAGCCACTGACCCATATCGTTTCCCGCCTGCGCATCCGCCAGTTGCGGTTGCTGATCGCCCTCGACGAACTGGGCACGCTGCACCGTGCCGCCGAGCGCATCGCCATCAGCCAGCCGGGGGCGACCAAGGCGCTGCACGAGATCGAGACGACCTTCGGTACACCGCTGTTCATCCGCACGGCGCAGGGCCTGCAGGCCAACGACATGGGGCGCTGCGTGATCCGCTACGCACGCCTTATCCACAACGACCTGGCGCACCTGCATGACGAGATGCAGGGCATCCTTCAGGGCCATGGCGGTCACCTGGCCGTGGGCACCATCGCCGGCTCGGTACCGCTGGTGCTGCGCGCCCTGACCGGCTTGCGTCAGGCGCAGCCGGACATTTCCGTGCAGATCGTCGAAGACATCAGCCCGCGCCTGCTCAAGCTGCTCGATGAAGGCCGCCTGGATCTGGCCATCGCCCGCACCAGCGGCAGCCAGCATCCGGACGCCTACGAGTGTCTGAGCCTGCACGCCGAGCGCCTGGCACTGGTGGCCGCCCCGCAGCATCCGCAACAGGGCAATCCCGCGCTGAGCCTGGCCGACCTGAGCGACTGCAGCTGGGTGGTCTACCCCACCGGCACGCCGATGCGCACGGTGCTGGAGCGCGAATTCGGCGAGGCCGGCCTGGAGTTTCCCCGCTACCCGCTGGAAACCTCGTCGACCTTCACCATGCTCAGCCTGCTGCAGGAAGACCCGCAGCTGGTGGCGGTGATGCCCTACTCCATCGCCTGCTCCAGCGAAGGCTTCGGCCTGCTGCGTCGCCTGCCGCTGGAACTGCAGTCGCGCAACGAGCCATGCTCGATCATCCATCGTCGCGGCAGCAGCCTGTCACCGCTGGCGAGCCTGCTGCTGGAACACCTGCGCAACGAACAGGACGCCCTCTACGAAGGCGCCTAAGCCGCCACTCACATGGACTGGCGCAGCAACTCGGCGTAGTCCTCGGCACTCGCCACGCGTGGGTTGGTCTTGTGGCTATGGTCAGCCAGCGCCCCTTCGATGATCGCCGGGAACATCGACTCGTCCACGCCCATTTCAGCCAGGCCCGCCGGCATGCCGAGGCGGCGATTCATCTCGCGGATCGCCGGGATGATTTCCTCGGTGCTACCCAAGCCCATGGCCTGCGCGATGCGCTGCAGCTTCTGCTCGTCGCGTACCGAGTCGGACTGAGCGTTGAAGGCGATCACCGCCGGCAGGAATACCGCGTTGAGGGTGCCGTGGTGCAGCCTCGGGTTGATGCCGCCGAGGGAGTGGCTGAGGCTGTGCACGCAACCCAGGCCCTTCTGGAAGGCCAGGGCGCCCTGCATCGAGGCGCTCATCATGTTCAGCCGCGCCTCCCGATCACCAGGGGTGCGGGTGGCACGCTCGATATGTCGCCAGGCGCGCCACAGGCCATCCAGCGCAATACCGTCGGCTGGCGGGTTGAACGCCGGCGCCATGAAGGTTTCCAGGCAGTGGGCGATGGCATCCATGCCCGTGGCAGCGGTCAGTTGCGCGGGCAGGCCGAGGGTCAGCTCGGGGTCGCAGATGGCCGAGCGCGGAATCAGATAGGGCGAGATGACGCCGACCTTGCGCCCGTCATCGAGAATCAGGATGGCGCCGCGACCGACTTCGCTGCCGGTACCGGCCGTGGTGGGGATGGCGATCACCGGTGCAGTGGCCGCGGTGATACGGGTCAGGCCACCTTCGATCACGGCGAACTGTTTCAGCGGGCCTTCATGGGTGCCGCACACGGCAACGCCCTTGGCCAGGTCGATGGAAGAACCGCCACCGACCGCGATGATGCCGTCGAAACCGCCATCGCGATAACGCGCAGCGGCGGCGCGCACCACGCCTTCGTTCGGGTTGGGCGGCGTCTGGTCGAAAACCTCCGCGACAGCCGGGTCACTCAGCTGCCCCAGCACCTTGTCGACGATACCTGCGGCACGCACCCCCGTATCGGTGACGATAAAGGGCCGGGTGATACCAATGCGCTGACACTCGGCGGCCAACTGGCCGAGGGCGTCATAACCGAACTGGACTTGTGTGAGGTAGTTGATCAGTGCCATGGGGGAGCCTCTGCTTGTTTTTGTAATAGCAGGCAGCGGAAAACGTCGAGTAAGATCACTCGGACATTCTCACGGATAGCCTTGCCGCCCAGGCAAACTATGGGATCGAGGCGCCCCTGACTAATGAGAGGCGCTGATACTGCTATAAGGGAAAGCTATACATGCTGCCATCCGTCTCCTCCATCTTTTCCCGCCTGCGCTTCCGGCAACTGCGCCTGCTGATCGCTCTTGGCGAGCAAGGTTCGTTGATCAAGGCCGCGGAACAGGTGTCGATCAGCCAGCCGGGGGCGACCAAGGCGCTGCAGGAAATCGAGACCACCCTGGGCGCGCCGTTGTTCGTGCGTACCAATCGCGGCCTGGAAGCCAACGAGCTGGGACACTGCGCGATTCGCTACGCCAAGCTGATCCAGACCGACCTGACCCATCTGCGCGAAGAAATGCTCGGCATTCTCCAGGGCCACGGCGGACGCCTGTCCATCGGCGTGATCATGGGCGCGGTGCCGTTCATGAGCGATGCCCTGACGCGCCTGCTGGAGGCGCACCCGGATCTGTCGGTGGAAATCGTCGAGGACACCAGCGCGCGCCTGCTCAGCCTGCTCGACCAGGGGCGCCTGGATCTGGCGATCTGCCGCACCAGCATCAGCCGCCAGCCGGAGCAGTACGACTGCATCGATGTTCGTGACGAAACCCTAGCCGTGGTCGCCAACCGCAACCACCCGCTGGCGGGCAGCGCGCAGCTGGAACTGGCCGACCTGGCCGACAGCCGCTGGGTCGTCTACTCGGCCAACATGCCGATGAGGCTCTCGCTGGAACACGAATTCCAGCAGGCAGGGCTGCGCTTCCCCTTGCACCTGCTGGAGACCACCTCGGCTTTCACCACGCTGTCGCTGCTGCAGAAGAATGTCGACCTGGTGGCCTTGCTATCGACCGATGTGGCGCGCTTCTGCACGGGCTTCGGCATGACCTGCATCCTGCCGCTGAGCCTGAAGAGCCGC
The DNA here is from genome assembly GCF_014109765.1 of Pseudomonas berkeleyensis. Lineage (NCBI taxonomy): Bacteria > Pseudomonadati > Pseudomonadota > Gammaproteobacteria > Pseudomonadales > Pseudomonadaceae > Pseudomonas > Pseudomonas berkeleyensis. The sequence continues at coordinate 271,529 of NZ_CP059139.1, read as the reverse complement.
AGCGAGCCCTACCAGTTGATCACCCGCCGCGGCGTGAGCCTGTCCTCGATCAGTCGCCTGTTCATGGCGCAGCTCACGTCGGCGCAGGACGAGCACTGATTGCAGCAACGAAGGCCTGGGTCAGCGACGCAGAAGACGAATCGACAGCCGCCTCGCTCGTGGCGCGTCGCGTAACCCACCAGGCTGTAGGCCGCATAGCGCCTATGGTGGGTTACGCCGCCACAGTGGTCGTGTAACGACTGAGCTGCGTGGCAGGCGGCTAACCCACCCTACGCCTAGCCGACCTTACGCCTGTTAGAGCAGGCCGCGCGCCGCCAGGCTGCTCATCAGGGCATTGAGGCCGAACTGCCAGACCGGTGCCTTGTCGCTGTGGTTGACGCGGTTGTGCAAGGCACCCAGCTGTTCGCTGCTGATGATCACGCGATCCGCCAGCTTGTGGGTGAAGCCGGCACCCGGGGCATCGCGGTCTTCGGTCGGGGCGAACAGGGTGCCGAGGAACAACAGGAAGCCATCCGGGTACTGGTGATTGCGGTTGAGCGCCTGCTCCACCAGATCCAATGGATCGCGGCTGATCTTGTCCATCGAGCTGCTGCCCTGCAGCACATAACCGTCGTCCCCCTCGACCCGCAGGCGAACCACGGTGTTGCGTACATCGTCGATGTCGAACGTGTCATCGAACAGGCGGATGAACGGACCGATGGCGCAGGACGCATTGTTGTCCTTGGCCTTGCTCAGCAGCAGTGCACTGCGGCCTTCGAAGTCGCGCAGGTTGACGTCGTTGCCCAGCGTCGCGCCCAGTACTTCGCCATGACTGTTGACGGCCAGCACCACTTCCGGCTCCGGGTTGTTCCACACCGAACCGGGATGGATGCCAATCTCCGCGCCACTGCCCACGGCGGCCAGCACAGGCGCCTTGGTGAAGATTTCGGCGTCCGGGCCGATGCCCACTTCCAGATACTGCGACCACAGGTCTTGCTCCTGCAGCAGCGCCTTGACCTGCTGGGCCTTCTCCGAGCCCGGCTTGATGCTGGCGAAATCTTCGCCGAGTACATCGCGAACCTTGGCCCGAACGCCTTCGGCCAGGCTGGCATCACCACCGGCACGCTCTTCGATCACGCGCTCGATCATGCTCGAAGCAAAGGTCACCCCCGCCGCCTTGAGCACCTGCAGGTCGGCAGGCGCCAGCAGGCTCGGCAACTCGGAATTGAAGTCGGCACCACTGTTGCCCAACAAGGCCTCGACACTGCACAGCGGCGTGCCACGCAGGCTCTGCAACCTGGGCAGCAGGCCCTCCTGCTCGAACAGCCCGCTCAGGGTCGGCGCCAGTGTGGACAGGTCATAGACACCGTCCTCACGCAGCAGGATCGGCGCCGGGCCGGCGTGCTCTCCGGGCAACCAGGCCCGGCCGACGAGGGTTCCGCGCAAGCCATCGGTAGGCAGGGTATTGCTGGGTGTGAGGCTGAGAGCGTAAGGCATGGCGGAGTCCTTCTTCTTATGCGAATGGAAATGCCTGCAAGGCACCCTGGGTGCGCTCAGGCCGGCCGACCTTATCTCTCCATTCGCGATAACCACCAATGACTATTAGTCAGTCCGCGATATGATCCGGTTATCGAGTATTCCTGAGCACTGCGGCCATGAACCAAACCGGCAATCTCCCGACCCTTCACAACTGGCTACGCTTCCGCCACCTGGCGCTGATAGACAGCCTGGCGCGCACCGGCAACATGCACAGCAGCGCGCAGCAGCTGGGGCTGAGCCAGCCAGCAGTGAGCAAGATGCTGCGCGACATCGAGAACCAGTTCGGCTTCACCCTGTTCGAGCGCCTCAACCGTGAGCTGCCAGCCACCGAGCTGGGCGCCGAGGTGGTTGCCTATGCGCAGCGCGCGCTGAATGACTGCCAGACCTTCAGTTATCGCCTGGAGAGTCTGCGCCAGGGCGGCCATGGCTATCTCAAGGTCGGCGCGATCTTCGCCGCCACCGCCCACGCCCTGCCCGAAACGCTGCTGCGCCTGAAAGGCCGGCGACCGCTGCTGACCATCGAGCTGCTGGAGGACACCAGCGATCACCTGCTCAAGCTGCTGGAGCACAAGCAGCTGGATCTGGTGGTCGGTCGCTTCACCGACCATCCGCAGCGCCAGCGTTTCGACTTCACCGCGCTGGCCGAGGAACCCTTCATCCTCATCGCCCGCGCCGAACACCCGCTGTGCAATCGCCAGCAGGTCTCACCCTCGCAGCTGACCGAATGGCCCTGGGTGCTCTACCCGCTCAACACCCCGCTGCGTCAGTCGCTGGAACAATCGTTCAGCGACGCGGGGGTGAATCCGCCGGCCAACGCCATCGAGACGACCTCCGTGCAAACCACGCTGAAGATGCTCTGCAACAGCGACACCCTGGCACTGCTGCCAGAGGCGGTGGTACGGCAGAACCTGCTCGATGGCAGCCTGAAACAGATCCAGACGAGCCTGGCCCCCTCTCCGCTGGCCTATGGCGTGCTGCTGCGCAAGGACGAGCCCATCTCCTCCGCAGCCCGCGACTTCATTGACGCCCTGCGCACCGTCATCCGCGATGAATCCTCAGCGAATAACCCCTAGTTATGACTCGATGAAAAAGCCTCATTAGACACCTCCCCGAGAGTTGCCTAGCTTCGGCCAGGCTTTGATTCCACGCCGTGCCGTCTGCCTGGCCGACTCGTTCAAGCGGAACCTAGCTGCACCTCACTCAAAATAACTTCAATAGGTGAACCTTCATGACCAAGCTAAGCACGCTGCTTCGCCCGCTCAGCCTCGCCCTCGGCCTTTCCCTGCTGGGCGCCCCGGTGGCCGCCATGGCCGAATACCCGAACAAGCCCATCCAACTGATCGTGCCCTGGGCCGCCGGCGGCGGCAGCGACTCGGCTGCACGCGGCATCGCCACCGCACTGGAGAAGGAACTGGGCGTCACCATCAACGTGGTCAACCGCCCAGGTGGCGGCAGCGTGGTGGGTCACACGGTGATGGCCAGCGCCAAGCCCGATGGCTACACCCTGGGCTTCGTGACCGGTGAGCTGAACATGATGCACTGGCAGGGTCTGACCAAGATCACTCACGAAGACTTCACCCCCCTGGCCATGACCAACTATGACTACCCAGGCGTACAGGTCAGCGCCGATGCACCGTACAACAACGTCGAAGAACTGCTGAAAGACATCGACGAGAAGCCTCAAGGCACCTTCAAGGCTTCCGGCACCGGCATGGGCGGCATCTGGCACGTAGCCTTCGCCGGCCTGTTGATGGATCGCGGCATCGAGCCCAACAAAGTCACCTGGATTCCCAGCCAGGGCGCCGCACCGGCCATGGTCGAACTGGCGGCTGGCAGCATCGAACTCGTGCCGTCGTCGGTACCCGAAGCGCGCTCGATGATCGACGCGGGCAAGGCCAAGGGCCTGGCGATTCTCTCGCCTGAACGCAACCCGGCCTTCCCGGATATCCCGACCCTCAAGGAAAGCATCGGCAGCGACTACTCGCTGGGCGAATGGCGCGGCGTAGCCGGCCCCAAAGGCATGGATCCAGCCGTGGTGGCCAAACTCGAAGATGCTCTGGAGAAGGCCTACAACAGCGAGTTCTACCAGGACTTCATGAAGCGCCAGGGCTTTGGCGTGGAGTGGCATAAAGGTGCGGACTTCAAGCAATTCCTCGTCGAGAACAACGCCTATATGGGCGGCATCATCGAAAAGATCGGCCTGAAGAAGTAAGCCGGCCTCCTACAGGCGACGCACCGAAAGGGCGTCGCCTGTCTCCGTTCTGCGGTAAGAGAACTCCCCCATGAAAGACCTAATCCTCGGTATCGTCTTTATCGCCCTGGGTATCACCGTCTGGGTACTGGCACAGGGTTTCCCGGCAGTTCCCGGCATGAAGTATGGCGCCAGCATGTTCCCCAGCATGATTGCAGGCGGCATGGTCATCGGCGGTGCTCTGCTGAGCTTCGTCACCGTGCGCAAGATGCGTCGCACAGCCAGCCCCAATGTCGGTAGCGGTGGCTTTGCCCTCCCCCACATCGGCGTGCTGGTGCCCTGCCTGATGGTGGTGGCCTACATCTATCTGAGCGAAGTGATTGGCGCAGCCCTGACCATGGTGCTGGTCATGCTGGTGCTGCTGTTCCAGGGCGGCGTGCGCTGGCTACCGGCAATACTGATCAGCGTCGTCTCCGCGGCTGTCATCAGCCTCTCCTTCGGGCACATGCTCAAAGTGCCGCTCCCTATCGGGCCTTTCGGTTTCTGAGGCGCAGTCCATGAACGAACTACTCGACGGCATTCTGCTGGTCTTCAATTTCCAGACGCTGCTGGTGATTCTCGCCGCGGCGATCTTCGGCGTCTTCGTCGGCGCCATTCCGGGTCTGTCCGCCACCATGGCCGTGGCCCTGCTGGTACCGGTCACCTTCGCCATGGAGCCGACCGCAGCCATCGCCGCGATCATCACCACCTCGGCGATGGCGATCTTCGCCGGCGACATTCCCGGCGCCTACCTGAACATTCCCGGCACACCGGCCTCGGCGGCCTACGTCAGTGACTGCGCTGCACTTGGCCGCCAAGGTCGTGCCCGCGAGTGCCTCGGCGTCAACGTCACCTGCTCGGTGATCGGCGGCCTGTTCGGCACCACGGTGCTGGTGCTGGTGGCGCCTTCGCTGGCCGAATTCGCCCTGAACTTCAGCTCCTTCGAATACTTCTGGCTGGCGGTGCTGGGCCTGAGCAGCGCGGTATTCATTTCCACCGGTTCGGCGATCAAGGGCTTCCTCTCGCTGATGGTCGGCCTGCTGCTGTCCACGGTCGGCCTCGACCTGGTCACCGGCGCGCCACGCTTCACTTTCGATGTGCCGGATCTGATGGCTGGGATCAACTTCATTCCGGTGATGATCGGCTTCTTCGCCATGTACGAAGTGATGAAGCTGTACAGCAGCCACGAGAAAGGTGACACCAACCAGACCATTCCCAAGCAGCACGGCGACGTCTTCAGCAAGGTGCCGATGCACCTCAAGCGCTACTGGAAGAGCGTGTTCCGTGGCAGCAGCGTCGGCGGTTTCATCGGCATCCTGCCGGGTGCCGGCGCCGATATCGCTGCGTGGATCGCCTACGCCATCAGCAAGAAGCGCTCGAAAGAGCCGGAGAAGTTCGGCACCGGTCACGTTGAGGGCCTGGTCGACGCCGGCTCGGCGAACAACTCGGCGGTCGCCGGTTCCTGGGTACCGGCGCTGGTGTTCGGTATCCCTGGCGACTCGATCACCGCCATCGTCATCGGCGTGTTGTACATGAAGGGCATGAACCCCGGCCCGACCATCTTCATGGACAACAGCGCCATGGCCTACGGCCTGTTCACCGCCTTCTTCGTCGCCAACCTGGTGCTGTTGCCGATCGGTTACCTGGCCATTCGCAGTGCCCACGTGTTCGCCGTGACGCCGCTGCGCGTGCTGATGCCGATCATCCTGTGCTTCTGCATCGTCGGCGCCTTCGCCATCAACAACAGCCTGACCGATGTGTGGATCATGCTGGCCTGCGGCGTCGTCGCCTACCTGATCGCCACCGCCGAAGTGCCGCTGGCACCGGCGATTCTCGGCCTGGTGCTGGGCAACATCCTGGAAACCAACTTCATGACCTCGATGCTCAAGGCCAACGGCAATCTGGGGGCCTTCATCGAACGCCCGATCAGTGCCTGCCTGGCCCTGTTCGTCGTGCTTATCGCGCTGTTCCCGCTGCTCGCCAAGCTGTGGCGCAAGCGCGGCAACGCCCCTCTGGCCCCGAAGGAAGTCATTGAATGAATCGTATCGCCCCGCAAGCGCTGGAGCGCTTCATCGAACAACTGTTCCTCGATGCCAAGGTCAGCCCCGACGTCGCCGCCGTGGTCAGCCGCGTGCTGGTCGAAGGTGACCTGCTTGGCCATCACACCCATGGCGTGAAGCTGGCTCAGGGCTACCTCAAGGATCTGCGCAGCGGCCAGGCCAAGGGCGATGCCGCAAGCCTGCAGATCGTCCGTCAGACACCAGCGGCACGGCTCTACGATGCCAGCTACCTGCTCGGCCCATACTGCGTCGAGCAAGCGCTGGACTTCACCGCCAAGGCCGCGCGTACCTTCGGTATCGGCGTGGCCACGATCCGTCGTTCACACCATATCGCCTGCCTGGCCGCATACCTGCAACGCTACACCGAGCAGAACCTGATCCCGCTGGTGCTGACCTCCGACCCGGCCGTGGCCTCGGTGGCGCCGCACGGCGGCCTCGACCCGGTGTATACGCCCAACCCACTGGGCATCGGCATTCCCACCGGCGAGAAGCCGATCCTCATCGACGTCAGCATGTCGACCATCACCAATGGCCTGGTCAACAAGACCCACCAGGCCGGCGGCCAGTTGGAGCATGCCGCGCTGATCGGCCCGGACGGCCAGCCAACCCGTGATACGGCGGCCTACTTCGGCACACCGCAGGGCGCGATCCTGCCGCTGGGCAGCCTGGAGTTCGGCCACAAGGGCTTCGCCCTCGGCACCATGGTCGAGGCGCTGACGGCAGGCCTGGGCGGTTTCGGCCGCAAGGATGGGGTCAAGCAATGGGGCGCGGCAGTGACCGTGCTGACGTTTGACCCGGCATTCTTTGGTGGCGTCGATGAGCTGAAAGCCGAGATGGATCACTTCGTCGGCGCGTGCCTGGAGAGCCGTCCGCGCCTGGCGCAAAGCCCGGTGCGCATGCCGGGTCACGCCGGTATCGCGCGCAAGGCAAAAGCCTATGAGCAAGGGCTGGAGTTGCCGGACGATGTGCTGGCAGCGCTGCGCGGTGCGGCCAGCGAAGGCGGCGTCGAATACCCGTTCTAAGGACGCCTGAAGCGCAATACCGCTCGGTCAAGAAAAACGCCGCGACTGCTTTGCAGGATCGCGGCGTTTTCTTGCTCGTTCGAAAAGTCGTGAGCCCGTAGCCCGGATGCAATCCGGGGATTTTGCGGCGAGGACTTCCCGGATTGCATCCGGGCTACAGTAGGGTGCGCCACACGCACCAACAGCTCATGCCGTGGGTGGAATCGGTGCGCACGGCGCACCCTACCGGGCTGGAATAAAAAACTGCCTCGCACCTGCGTCATTGGGGAGTGCGAGGCAGTGGGAAAACTAGCTGCGAATCCGTTCCGCCAGGGCGCGCCAGGGCGCTGCATGAATCAGGTCGGGCGTCAGCTCCTCCAGGCTGCTGCAACCGAGCAGGCCGAGAGTGCGGTCCAGCTCGCTGCGCAGAATGCCGATGGCATGCGCAGCGCCCGGGCCCTTGCCGGCCGCCAGGCCATACAGGCCAGCACGGCCGATCAGCACGCCGTTGGCACCCAGCAGCAGCGCCTTGGCGATATCGCTGCCACGGCGGAAACCGCCGTCGAGAAAGATCTCCATGCGCCCCTGATTGATGCGCGCCACTTCCGGCAGCGTCTCCAGCGCCGAGACCGCACCGTCGAGCTGACGGCCACCGTGATTGGACAGCACCACGCCGTCGACGCCGTACTGCAGCGCCAGGCGCGCGTCATCCGGGTGAATCATGCCCTTGACGATCAGCTTGCCATGCCAGATGTCGCGCAACCAGGCGATGTCATCCCAGCTCAGGGTCGGGTCGAGCTCGGCGGCCAAGGCGCTGGCGGCCCCTTTCACCGAGTCCTTGCCGGGCGGCAGCAAGTCACCGAGATTACGAAAGCGCGGCACGCCGTCGGGCACCAGCACGTCCCAGATCCACTCGGGATGGCAAAGCACGTCGAGGCGGTTGCGCAGGTCGAGTTGCAGTGGCTTGGCGTAGTTGCGCTTATCCCACTCGCGGTTGCCGAAGATGGCGCTGTCGGTGGTCACCACGATGGCTTCCAGGTTCAGGCGCTTGACCCGCTCCACCAGCTTGGCCACGTGATCGCGGGTGCGATACAGGTAGATCTGCATCCAGGCGCGGATGCCGTCGACGGCCGCGATGTCCTCGATCGAGGTGGTCGAGGCATTGCTCAGCACGAAGGGAATACCGGCATCCGCCGCGGCGCGCGCCAGGTGCAGATCGCCGTCACGGGTCAGCAGGCCGTTGAAACCGGTCGGGCCGATCATGAACGGCAACTGTGCGCTGCGGCCGAAGAAGCTGCGTTCCAGGCTGCGCTGGCCGACATCGCGCAAGGTGCGCGGTTGCAGGGTCACGCTCTCGAAGATCGTACGGTTGCGGCCCAGGGTGAACTCATCGTCCGCCCCGCCTTCGACGTACTCGAAGGAGAAGTTGGGCAGCCGGCGGCGGGCCATCTGGCGCAGCTCTTCGATGTTCTGCGCACGACGAAAATCGCGCCCCGGATATAGGCGTCGTTGCATGATTCATTCTCTATTCGCTAGATAAACGATCTGCTGCGCGTCGGCCCTACTGCGTTAAAAACAGGTTCGGAGTGCTCATGTACCAAAGTACATTCCGCCTCCTCACCTGTTTTTGCCTTGTATGGCTCTAGCTCGCGAGATCTTGCACAGGCTGTGCGTCGCATATCGCCCTGAAATCAACGGCTCCAGGCAACTACTTCCTGGCACTGCTCACCAAGCCCACTGATACTCAGACGCATGCGGTCGCCAGCCTTGAGGAACTGCGGCGGCTTCATCCCGGCGCCCACACCCGGTGGCGTGCCGGTGCAGATCACGTCGCCCGGGTTGAGCGTCATGAACTGGCTGATGTAGCTGACGATCTCGTCGATGGAAAAGATCATCGTGCGCGTGTTGCCCTGCTGCCGGGTCTCGCCGTTCACGCTCAGGTGCATGTCGAGATTGCGCAGGTCGGCGATCTCGTCGGCGGTCACCAGCCAGGGGCCGATCGGGGCGAAGGTGTCGCAACCCTTGCCCTTGTCCCAGGTGCCGCCCCTTTCGAGCTGGTAGGCACGCTCGGACACATCGTTGACGATGCAGTAGCCGGCAACATGCTCCAGCGCCTGCTCGCGCTCAACGTACTGCGCCTTGCGGCCGATGACGATGCCCAGCTCCACTTCCCAGTCGGTCTTCTCGGAGCCACGGGGAATGATCACGGCATCATTGGGGCCACAGATGGCACTGGTGGCCTTCATGAACAGTACCGGTTCGCTGGGCACCGGCAGGTTGGATTCCTTGGCGTGGTCGGCATAGTTCAACCCGACGCAGATCAGCTTGCCGATGTTGGCGATAGGCGTGCCGATGCGCACGCCTTCCTCGACCTTCGGCAGGCTGGCCGGGTCGAGCACGCGCAGCTCGTCGAGGGCCTTGGGATCGAGCACCCACGGACTGATATCGGGCACATGCACCGACAGGTCGCGCAGGCTGCCATCGGCGGCAACCAGTGCCGGTTTTTCCTGGCCCGGTGGGCCGTAGCGCAGCAGTTTCATGCCTTGTCCTCCTGACGGGCGCTGACCCGCACACCATTGATTTCGCCCAACACGTCGAACAGACGGGGTACGTACTTGTCGCCATGACCGAGCACCTTGGCCAGCATGAACGTCTGGTACACGGCGTCGGAGACGATGCCGGTGGTCGGCGTCAGCTTGGTCAGTTCGGTGTAATAACGCATGTCCTTCTCGCAGTTGCTCAAGGCGAACTGCTGCCCGGAATCATCGCCATTGAGCACGTAGGGAATGATCCGTTCGAAGGTGCGGCTGTAGCCGCCGCTCATGCTGCAAATCTCGGCGAAGGCAGCCAGGTCGATGCCGTTCTTCGCGGCCGTACAGAAGGCCTCGGCGAGAATGGTGGCGTTGCCCTGGGAGATGAAGTTGTGGATCACCTTGGCCTTGTGGCCCGAGCCCAAGGGGCCGAGGTGATGGATGGTCTCGGAGAAGCATTCGAGCACCGGACGTACCGTGTCGAGCACTGCGGCATCGCCACCGGCGAGGACGTTGAGGCGCCCGGACAGGGCATCCTTGGGCGTGCGATTGACCGGCGTGTCGAGGTAATGACCGCCGTGCGCGACCACCTGCGCCGCCAGCTCGGCGGTGCGATTCGGGTCACCGGTGCTGCAGTCGACGACGATCTGCCCTGGCCGCAGGCCGGCAAGAATACCGGTCTCACCCGCCAGGGTCTGGCTGACCTGCGCCGTACCCGGCAGGCATAGCAGCACCACGTCGACGGCGCGAGTCAGCTCGGCGGCATTGGCGTATTCGCGGGCGCCCTTGCTCACCAGATCCTCGACCGGCTGACGGTTGCGGTGCGCCATCACCCCGAGGGCGAAGCCCTGCTTCTGGATGTTGGCGGCCATGGCGTGGCCCATCAGCCCCAGGCCGATGAAACCGACAGTGATAGCTGTCATGAGAATTCCACCTTGCGTGCGAATGCAGCGGCCGCCGCGCCAGCGACGGCCAACTGCGGGGAGGGATTACTGGGCCTGGCGAACCTTGGCGATCTCGGCGTTCATTTCCGCCATCAGATCGGCACCGTATTCGGCGATCAGTTTCTCGGAGCTCGGACGCACCACTTCACGCATGCGCTCGATCTCTTCCGGGGCCACTTCGTTGATCTGCATGCCGTGCTTGGCCAGCGCCTCACGCGAGCTGACATCCATGTCGCGGGAGACCTTGCGCTCGTAGGCCTGGGCTTCCAGGGAAGCGCTGCGTACCAGCTCACGCTCGGTCTCGTTGAGCTTGTCCCAGGTGCGTTTGCTGAAGATCGCCACCAGCGGATCGTAGAAGTGGCCGGTCAGCGACAGGTACTTCTGCACTTCATAGAACTTCGAGGTTTCGATGGCCGCCAGCGGGTTTTCCTGGCCATCGACGGTGCGGGTTTCCATCGCGGTGTACAGCTCGGTGAACGACAGCGGCACCACGTTGGCGCCCAGCGCGCGGAAGGACTCGATGGCAGTCGGAATCTGCTGCAGGCGCAGCTTCAGGCCCTTGATGTCCTCGACCTTGGTCACCGGGTGCTTGCTGTTGGTGACGTGGCGGAAGCCATGATCCCAGTAGCCCAGACCGATGATGCCGTGCGGCTCCAGCTTGGTCAGCAGGTTCTGCCCCGCCGGGCCGTCGAGTACGGCGTCGACCTCGGCGGCGTTCTGGAACAGGAACGGCAGGCCGTACAGACCGAAGCCTTTCTCGATGCCCGAAAGCAGGCCCGGGGTGACCAGGGTCATGTCGACAGTGCCGCCCTGTACCGAGGAAATCACCTGCGCGTCACCGCCGAGGGTGCCGCTGGCGAAGACCATCACCTTCATCTTGCCGTCGCTCTTTTCCTTGATCAGCTCGGCGAACTTCTGCGCCCCCAGACCGTGCGGGTGATCCTTGGCCTGGACGAAGGCGATCTTGAAGTTGTGGCGGTTGATCTCGTCGGCCTGCACATGAGCGGTCGACAGCAGCATGGCGGATGCGCACAGCAGTGAGGCCAGGGCCTTGGGAATGAATGTCATGGTGAAGTCCTCTTGTTTTTATGCTTGCCGTTACCGGCATGGATTCAGGCTCTAAGGCCCCAGGCACCGGCCATCAGGCGATGGCCGGCACGATGTCTTTCGTCAGTACAACCATTGCGCCGGAACGATCAGCAGCTGCGGGAAGGCCAACAGCAGGCCGATGATCAACAGCTCCGCCAGCAGGAACGGCAGCACCCCGCGGACGATGCCGACGAAGCCGACCTTGGAAACCCCGGCCACCACGTTGAGCACCACACCAACCGGCGGGGTGAGCAGGCTGACCGCGCAGACCATCACGAAGATCACGCCGAAGTACACGGGGTCGATGCCGGCCGCGACCACCACCGGCATCATCACCGGGGCGAGGATCAGGATCAGCGGCGACATGTCCATGGCCATGCCGATCACGATGACGATGGTGACGATCAGCAGCATCAGCAGACGCGGGCTGTCCATCAGCGGCTCGAGCAGACCGACCACCGAGCTGGGCAGATCCGCCACGGTGATCATCCAGGCCGCGACCATCGCCGAGGCCACCAGGAACATCACCATCGAGGTGGTCATCACCGAAGCCACCAGTACCTGGTAGAGGGTCTTCCAGGTCAGCTCGCGATACACCAGCACCGACACCAGCAGGGCGTAGACAGCCGCCACCACACCGGCTTCGGTCGGGGTGAAGATACCGGCACGCAGGCCGACGAGAATGATCACCGGCAGCAGCAGCGCCCAGATGCCTTCCTTGAACGCCTTGAGCAGTTCACGCAACGGCGCGCGCTCGGTGGTGGTCAGGGTGCCGCGACGCGACACCAGGAACCAGGCCGCGCACAGCGACATGCCCATCAACAGACCCGGCACGATGCCGGCCAGGAACAGCTTGGTGATGGAGACGTTGGCGGCGACGCCGAACAGGATCAGGCCGATCGAAGGCGGCAGCACTGGCGCGATCACACCAGCGGAGGCCACCAGGCCGGCGGAGGTCTCCCGGCTGTGGCCGACCTTGACCATCATCGGCACCAGCAGCGCGGCCAGTGCCGCAGCATCGGCAGCCGCCGAGCCGGACAGGGCCGCCAGCACGCAGCCGGCGAGAATGGTCACGTAACCCAGGCCACCCTTGATATGGCCGACCAGGGCGATGGCCATGGCGACGATACGTTTGGACAGGCCGCCGGCATTCATCAGCTCGCCGGCCAGCATGAAGAACGGCACGGCCATCAGCGGAAAGCTGTCGGCGCCGTTGACCAAGCCCTGAGCGACGATCTGCGCGTCGAACAGGTCGAGGTGATACATCATGGCCAGCGCACAGAGGATCAGCGCGTAGGAAATCGGCACGCCAATCGCCATGGCGGCCAATAGAGAAATCACGAAAATTGCGATGACGATCATCACAGTACCCCGGTTCTTATCGTTATGAGAGGGCCGAGCGCAGCTGCGCTACGTACCCGTCGCAGCGGCTATTGGTGGATTTCGTCCAGCGGGTCGCGCAGCACCAGCTCACCACCCAGGCTCAGGCGCAGCGCCTCGTAGACGTGGATCACGCAGGCCGAGGCGCCGAAGAACACACCCGCACCGTAGAAGAAGCCCATCGACCAGCCAGACACCGGCGACGGTATGTGCATGTTGATCTGCACCTGCTGCCAGCTGCCCCACAGGAACAGCCCGGAGCAGCCGAGCATCAGCAGTTGGGAAAGGATCATGCAGCCGCGCTCGCTCCAGCTCGGCATGGCGCGCAGCGCCAGATCCACGGTCATGTGGCCGCGCTCGCGCAGCAGGATCACGGCACCGAGGAAGGTCAGCCAGACGAATGCCCAGCGCGACAGTTCCTCGGAGATCAGGATGCTTTCGTTGAAGCCGTAGCGCAGCACCACGTTGCCGAACACCAGCACCACCATGGTCACCAGGCAGATGACCGCAAGCAGCTTGAGCAGGTTGAAGTAGGCATCGACGAGCTTAGTCATGACGAGCTCCCTGCGGGCAGATGGCAGGGCTGTACAGGCAGGCGGTCGGCACGTAACCGACGCGCCCGAGCGGATGGGAACGATCCATCAGGAAAGCCTCACATTGTTGTTTTTGTGTGCTGGCTAGCAGCTGTGTGGCGCCGACACTAACACCGGAATTTATTGCGTGCAATGTTCATTTTTGTCAGTATCGTCGGCAGTCGATCACAACAACAATGAGAACGAGCCATGCAACTCATCACGAATACCCCGACCGTGGTTATCCTCAGCGATCAAGATTCCGTGGCCGTCGCACGCCGTGCTCTGGAACGCGGCAGCCATGTCGAAAGCCTTGCCCTAGACGCTCTGGACGACATTCCCGCCGGCCACAAGATCGCCCGCCGCGCCATCGCCAGTGGCGAAGCCGTGCTCAAGTACGGCCAGGTCATCGGCGTCGCCAGCCAGGACATCGCCGCTGGCGCCCACGTGCACACCCACAACGTGTCGATGCCGCAGAACCACGCCAACAACCAGCTGCCACCGCCCATCGAGCGCACACCGGTACTGCCACCGGAACAACGCCGCCGCTTCATGGGTTATCGCCGTCCGGATGGCCGCGTCGGCACGCGCAACTACATCGGTATCCTGTCGACGGTGAACTGCTCGGCGACCGTATCGCGCGCCGTGGCCGCGCACTTCAACGGTTCGGAACTACTCAAGCGCTACAACATCGACGGCGTGGTCGCGCTCACCCACGGCAGCGGCTGCGCGATCAACACCGAGTCGGAAGGCTTCAAGTTCCTCGAACGCAGCATCTGGGGCTACGCCTGCAACCCCAACATCGCCGGCGCGCTGGTGATCGGCCTGGGTTGCGAGACCAACCAGATTTCCTCGCTGATGAAGCGCTACAACATCAGCGAAGGGCCGAACTTCCGCGTCTTCAACATCCAGAACGCCGGCGGCACCCGCGCCAGCATCCAGCGCGCCATCGAGCAGGTGACCGAAATGCTCGACGCCATCGGCCGCCTGGAGCGCACCTCGGAAAGCGTCGAACACATCATGGTCGGCATGCAGTGCGGCGGCTCGGACGGCTATTCCGGCATCACGGCCAACCCGGCGCTGGGCTATGCCGCCGACCTGCTGGCCCAGCACGGCGGCACCGCGATTCTCAGCGAAACGCCGGAAATCTACGGCGCCGAGCACCTGCTGATCGCCCGTGCGATCAGCCATGAAGTCGGCCAGAAGCTGCTCGACCGCCTGACCTGGTGGGAGGAGTACACGCGCATCAACGGCGCCGAGCTGAACAACAACCCCTCGCCGGGCAACAAGGCCGGCGGCCTCACCACCATCCTGGAGAAATCCCTCGGCGCGGCGGCCAAGGGCGGCACCAGCTCGCTCAATGGCGTTTACGAATGGGGCGAGCCGATCACCGAGCGCGGCTTCGTGTTCATGGACAGCCCCGGCTATGACCCGGTGTCGGTGACCGGCCAGGTCGCCTCCGGCGCCAACATGATCTGCTTCACCACCGGGCGTGGCTCGGTGTCCGGCTTCAAGCCAGCGCCCTGCATCAAGCTGGCGACCAACACCGAGATGTTCCGCAAGCTGGAAGAGGACATGGACATCAACTGCGGCGGTATCGTCGACGGTGAGCTGAGCATCGCCGAAGCCGGGCAGAAGATCTTCGACATCCTGATAGAGATCGCCTCGGGCGAACCCTCGAAGAGCGAGCTGTACAACTACGGCGACAACGAGTTCGTGCCGTGGCAGGTGGGCGCGGTGACCTGATCGTCAGGCGCTGAATGAAAAACGGCCGGGTAATCCCGGCCGTTTTCGTTTAGCTGGACAAGCCTCAGCGAAGCACGCCCAACGGTAGGGTGCGCCGCGCGCACCACAAGCGCCGCAATCACAACGCCCCTATGCACGCGTAGCCCGGATGCAATCCGGGAAATCGCTTGCACGACTTGAGGAGTCGGTGCGCACGGCGCACCCTACACCGGGTAGGGCACGCCGTGAGCACCAGAACCGGACAGCCTAAGAACCTGTTCACGATCTACTGCGCGTCGGCCCTACTGCGTTAAAAACAGGCTCGGAATGCTCATTTACAGCTCGTAAATTCCGCGTCCTCGCCTGTTTTTGCCTTGTATGGCTCTAGCTCGCGAGATCGTGATCAGGTTCTAAGCCTCGATCCGCTCCAGATAAGGCACGGCCTGGATCACGTTCTGCTCGCGGAACTGGGCCAGGCGCTGCTTGACCTTGCGCTCGGCGATCACCAGGTGCTCCTCCATGCTCTGCGCGGCGAGATCGGGGCGACCGGCCTGCAGGTTCTCGAAGATGCTCAGGTGCTCGCGGAAGAACGGCTCCTCATCGGGGAAGTAACTCTTGTCCAGCAGGATGTGCTTACCCGACAGCAGCAGCGAGTGGGTACGCCGCAGTATCTGCAGCATCTGCCGGTTCGGGCAGCGGCCGAGGGTTTCGATGTGCAGGTCGCTTTCCAGGTCATCGAACTGGCGACTGTCCATGTCCGGATAGAGATCCATGGCCTGGTGCAGGCGCTCGATATAGCCCTCGATCTGCTCGGGCTCGATGAACTCCGCCGCACGCACCAGCACATAGGGCTCCAGTCGCCGGCGCACTTCATACAACTCGCCAAGTCGCTCCTCGTCCCACTGCCCGAGCTGCCAGCGCGAGCGCTCGTCGCGCTCGACCAGGCCCATCAGCGACAGACGCGTGAGCACCTGGCTGGAGACCGTGCGGCTGATGCCGTAGTGACGTGACAACTCCAGCTCGTTGATGCGATAGGTGCCGAACAGCGACTGGTGCAGCAGGTCACGCTCGATCTGGTCATAAACCGCCTTCCAGCTCTCGGTCTTGCGTGGCGCCTGGGCGTCGTCCTCGGCCAACTGGAAATCGGCGGGCTCCAGCTGACGGCGCAGCACCTTGCCCGGCTGCGCGCCGACCAGGTAACCACGACCGTCGAAGGTGCAGATCAACCCCGCCTGGTTCAGGTTGAGCAGCGCCTGGCGTACCGGAGAGCGGCTGACGCCGAACAGCTCCGCCAAAGGCCCTTCCAACAGCAGGGTGCCTGCTTTCAGACGCTTCTTCCGGATACTCGTGGCGATGATTTCGAATAACTGATCGTTCAGATGTTTTTTCATCATTATTGTTTTCGAACTGGTCACCTTGTCGGTGTTACGGGCACGGGTGTTGCGATTGGGCCGAGTACAATCAGCCAATCCTTTATTTTAACTTTGCGCGCAATGTACCTTAATAGCGTCATTTCATGGACGCGAAGCGGCGGTCAATTGTAATGGCTTGTCACAGCCGTGGAAGAAACCGCATTCATGGATACGGCCATTGACGATAGCTGAAACTCAGGAAGCCCCGCCGCTATCGGCATGCGTCAACCGGTACTGATTGGGCGAGATACCGAACCAGCGCACACAGGCCTTGTGGAAGCTGCTCTGATCACGAAACCCCAGTTGCGCCGAAATGTACTTGAGGCTGCGTCCGGTGTTGCGCAGAAAGCTCGCGGCCTGGCGTTGACGCGCCTGGTCGAGCAACAGGGTGAAGTTCGCCTCGTCACGCACCAGACCATGCTGCAGACTGCGGCGACTCATGCCGAGCAGGTCGGCCACGTCGCTCAGGCCGGGGCTGATACCCTGGCTCAGTTGCTCCGCGAGGATGCGCCGTACCCTGGCCTCCAGCGAACCATCCACCTGCTCGCTCATTTGCGCCTGGGCGTATTCGACGTGCAGCGTGTGCAGCGCGGCGGCGGCGGTGGGCAATTCGATCGCGCCGTCGTCCAGGCTGAATGTCATGCAATTGCGCCGCGCGGAAAAGTACAGGTTGTTGCCGAACAGGCGGCGCAACTGGCGAGTGTCCAGCGGCTCTGGGTAGGTCAGCTCCAGCATCAGCGGCATCGGCCTTTGAAAGGGCGTCAACCAGTGCACGATGGCGAAGACCAGCGCCGCGCCGGCATCGATGAACGCACGGGGCGCCCGCTGAGCGACGGTGGCGTTCTCCACGCCCACCAGCTTGAGGCGGTCGACATGCCGCTCCAGAAACATGTGCGAACCATCACTGGTCATCGGGTGATAGTCCGCCAGACGTTGCAGGGCCTGCGCCAGCGTCGGGCTGGACATCAGCGCATAGCTCTTCACACCGAGCACGCATGGATGAAAGTGTTCGTAGGCACGCAGGCCGATATCCGCATCACCGCTTTCACTGACCAGGGCGTTCAACAGCCGATACACCTGTATGACCCGAATCGGCCCACCCTCGGCGAGCATCTGATCGAGCCCTGGGAGATGCTTGCCGAGACTGCACCCCTCACTTGCAAATGCCTTGGCCATGATCTGGAAACAGGCACTTGTAATCGTATGCATCTAATAATCCTGAGCATTAACTAATTCATTTCCTCCAAATACCACGCAATAAAAGATGACCGGCTCCTGGGACATACGATTGGTATCCGGGAACACTTCTCACGACATAAAACAGGTGGGAGGATATTAGTGGCGGGGTGCCGGCATCTTCAGATGCCCTTATAAAAATCCGGGAAATTCATCTCCCGATAAAAATCGTTTCGTCAGCAAGACGTTTTTTCATCCCGCTCAAGTGCTGTGATCAATAAGGGCCACTGGCGAATGCTCTGACATTTGCCCAGTTGCCGCCACCATCCGACGCCGCAGCGCGAATTAAGTATTCGATTAGTGATTGCACACCGCCGTATACGGCCGGTGAAGGCATCTCTTTTTTCACTGCCAGTGACCCCACCAGAGGGACAGAGAACGATGTACAGCCCATGGAACCTCGACATCGCCTGGAAGGCCATCACATGAGCATTCACGAGCCATACCTGCGCTCTGTCACCAGCAACCCGCTAAACGACCTGCAACGCGCTCATCTGTTCTATGACGAGTTGCAACGCGGCCGATTCCACCTGGCGTTCCAGCCTGTCGTTGCCACCCATGAGCCGGAGCGGGTGCTGTATCGCGAAAGCCTGCTGCGCCATGAAGGCGACGGCCTTGGTTTCAATCCCTTTCCGCTGCTGGAGCGTCTGCACGTCATACGCCCGCTGGATCACCGCGTGATCGGCACGGTGATGGTGTTGTTGCGAGACAACCCGAACCTGACCCTGGGCTGCAACATTTCCGCACTCAGCACCTTGCTGGACGCGGACTGGGATCAGATGCTCGACCACTTGGCGGCCGACCGCAGCCTGGCCAGCCGCCTGATCATCGAAATCACCGAAAGCGCCGTACCGCCGAGCACCCGCGGCGCGGTGGATCTGGTGCACCGCCTGCGCCATGCCGGCTGCCGGGTAGCTGTCGACGACTTCGGCTCGGGCTTCGGCACACTGGCATTCATCCAGCAAAGCCAGCCAGACATCATCAAGATCGACCAGAGCTATATACAGCGCGCGCGCGATAGTGCCACCGGTGAAAAAACCCTCAAATATCTGCTCGAACTGTGCAAGACCCTGGCGCCCTGCGTAATCGTCGAAGGCATCGAAACTTCCGTTGATCTGCAGTTGGCCGCCAGCCTGGGAAGTACCTGGGTACAAGGTTATTTCTTCGGGCGACCAACCTGTGAACTTGAACATCTTCAAGGTTCATCGCGAATAACCAATTAGCCATCACTCCCCACTACTTGAAAATTGATCGCTCAATCAACTTTCAAGTAGCCCGCCGACTTATTCCGCTGCTGGTAAACGAGGTAGTCATGTTGCTGAGAAAGATGAAAATTGGTTGGCGTGCGGCGGCAAGCTTTGCCGTATTGGCGCTATTGGTATTGCTATTGGGCTGGATCACCATGGCGCAGATGTCGCGCATGGACAATATGTCCGACGCGATCGAAGCCAAGTGGTTTCCTTCCGTGCTGGCCCTGGATGAAATGAACCTGAGCGCCGCTCGAATCCGCGCGCTCACCTTGCGCATTCACATCACCCAGGATGCGCAGAGCCGCAGTACCGACCTGGCCACATTGGATCAGGCCAAGAAAGACCTGGTACGTGTCGAACAGACCTATGTGCAGTTCATCGAGTCCGCTGAGGAGCAGATGGCCTACGATGCGTTCCGCGGTAGCCTGGATCGCTACATGGCCAGCCAGTCCCAGGTAATGGAGGCGATTCTGGCCGGCAACGATGCCCAGGTCAGGCAACTGGTCGGTGGCGTGCTGAGCGAAACGGCCGATGCGTTGACCGCGTCGATGCGGGTACTGATGCAACTCAACAAGACCGGTGCTGCAAACGCCTCGACGCAGAGCGAGGAGGCGTATGACAGCGCCCGGTATATTGTCCAGGCAGCCATCATCGTGGCGATTCTGCTGACGGTCGCACTCGCATTTCTGTTCACTCGCAGCGTAGTCGTCCCCCTGAGCAAGGCGCTGGGCCTGGCCGAGGATATCGCCGCCGGCGACCTCAGCCGTGACGTCACCGACGACGGCCAGGATGAGCCGGCGCAGTTGCTGGCGGCACTCGCCACCATGCGGCGTAGCTTGCGCGACACCATCCAGCAGATCGCCGACTCGTCCAGCCAGCTGGCTTCTGCTTCCGAAGAGCTGCATGCGGTGACCGAAGACAGCACGCGTGGCCTGCATCAGCAGAACAACGAGATCGAACAGGCCGCCACCGCCGTCAACCAGATGACCGCCGCCGTGGAAGAGGTCGCGCGCAACGCCGTCAGCACGTCAGAGGCCTCCCGCGAGACCGACCACACCGCCCGCCAGGGTCAGAGCCAGGTGGGCCAGACGGTCGAATCGATCGGCCTGCTGACGCAGGACATCTCCACCACCAGCGAAGAGATCCGCCGTCTGGCCGACAACGTGCGCAACATCGGTCAGGTGGTCACGGTGATCCGCGCCATCGCCGAACAGACCAATCTGCTGGCGCTCAATGCTGCCATCGAGGCCGCGCGAGCCGGCGAGCAGGGACGAGGCTTCGCCGTGGTAGCCGACGAGGTTCGCGCCCTCGCCCATCGCACCCAACAATCGACCGGCGAAGTCGAGCAGATGATCGATCTTATCCAGAAAGAGACCGAACAGGCCGTGCAGGCGATGGACACCAGCATGCAGCGCGCCGGCTCGACACTCGGCCTGGCTCAATCCGCCGGCCAGGCGCTGGAGGAAATCACCCGCTCGATCGGCTCCATCAACGAACGCAACCTGGTGATCGCCAGCGCCTCGGAACAGCAGGCGCAGGTGGCGCGCGAGGTGGATCGCAACCTGGTCAACATCCGCGACCTGTCACTGCAAAGCTCGGCCGGCGCCGATCAGACCACTGCCGCCAGCCAGGAGCTGTCGATCCTGGCCGTCGGCCTCAATCAGCTGGTGACACGCTTTCGTCTCTGAGCCGGCGGCTCACACCGGCGCGCTGGCTTGCATCGAGGCGCGCTGGGCGAAGGCCTGCTGGAAAGCGGCCAGGCCCGGATGCGCGGCTCGCCAGTCGAGGTCGGCAAAGCGGAAGTCCAGATAGCCCAGAGCGCAGGCAACGCCGATCTGCGCCAGGTCGAGCGGCCCCTGCAGCTGCCCGACCTGGCGCTCCAACTCCGCCAATGCCCGCTGGATCTTGCCCAGCTGCCCCTCCAGCCAGGCAGGCCATTGCAGCTCGGCCGGGCGCGCAGCGCGCTCGTATCGCGCCAACAGCGCAGCATCCATCAGGCCATCGGCCAATGCGGCCAGGCGCAACACCTGCCAGCGCGCGGCACCGTCCGGTAGCAGCTTCGTACCTTGATGCAGGGTGTCGAGGTATTCGCAGATCACCCGGCTGTCGTACAGCGCCTGGCCGTCGTCGGTCAGCAGTACCGGAATCTTGCCCAACGGGTTGAGCGCATTGACCCGCTCGTTCAGCGTGGTCGGCAGCACGGCGGTATCGAACAGCTCGATGCGTTCCAGCAGGCCGGTTTCCGCAGCCAGTACGCGAACCTTGCGGGCGAAGGGTGAGGCGGCGGCGTAGATCAGTTGCATCTGCATGTTCCTGTGTCGTGTTGTGATGAAGCGGGTGGAGGCCTTAGAGTCAGCTCACGATCTCGCGAGCTAGAGCGATACAAGGCAAAAACAAGCGAGGAAGCGCAGTTTACGAGTGGTAAATGAGCATCCGAGCTTGTTTTTAACGCAGTAGCGCCGACGCGCAGCAGATCGTGAACAGGCTCTTAGGCTTGTGCCCACCTCAACCGGCGTAAATATCCCATGGTCATCGAGAAGAAGATCAACACGGCGTCCGTGAACTTGAAGTCGCTGGATCCGCTCGACCATAGCCTCGAGCTGCTGCATTTCGGTTTCCGCGGCCTGACGGTGGAGGCCGACCGTTTTCTGGAGGCGCGCGGGCTGTCCCGTGTGCACCACCGCATTCTGTATGTGATCGCCCGCGCCGATGCAATCAGCATCGGAGAACTGGCCAGCACCCTGGGCGTCAGCAACCAGGCGCTGCATCGTCCGCTGTCGCACCTGTTCGAGCAGACGCTGGTGCAGTACACCCGCGAGCCAGGCAGGCATCGTTTCAAGCTGCTGGCACTGAGTGAAGCAGGTACGGCGCTGGAGGCCGAGGCCACCGAGCTGGAGCGGCGCACCCTGCGCGACGCCTTCGCCACCACCGACACCGACGGTCAGGACGCCTGGTGCCGGGTGATGCTGGCGCTTGCCGAACGCCTCAACTGAGCACGCTCAGGTAATCCGCTCGCGCACCACGATGCATTTGGTCAGCGGCTGAATCAGCGCCTGCGGCGCATCCTCGCAGCCCACCACCTGCGGATTGACCAGCAGCGGATCGCAGCCGCCGCTGTGCACCAGATCCAGCACCCTGGGGATATGTTGCTGCACGCTGCAGGCACCGACCGAGAAGGTGACGTCGCGCAGATACATGTCGAATAGCGGAATCTTCGGGTCATCGAAGATGATGCCGATGCACGAGCAATGCCCGCCGGGCGCCAGCGCCAGCAGCCCACGGCGCAGCACCTGATGATCGCGAGTGGCAGAGATCACCAGGTCATAGCTGCGGTCGAGATCACGCCCCGCCAGGTCGACACCGGCGCCACTGCGTGCGGCAAGCTGCTGGCGCAGCGGATGCTCGTCGAGGTAGTCCACGCTGCCCGCACCGGCCGCCCGTGCCATCTGCACCGCCAGCACGCCGAGGCTTTCCGTGCCGCCGACCACCAATACCCGGGCATCCTGGCGTGTGGCCAGCGGCCGGCTGGCTGCCACCCAGGCATCGGTAAGGTTGTCGCTGGCGCTGGACACGGCCACAGGGTCGAGCCCCGCCGGCAAAGGCACCAACATGGCGTCGGCGAACGGCACCAGCACCATTTCCGAGAACAATCCGCCCCAGTGACCTCCCGCCGGCACACCGTAAGCGGCCATGCGCGGCACTGCGGTACACGCACTGGAGCGCCCGGCCAGACACTGGGCACAGGCGCCGCAGGCGATCTTCCAGGGCACCGAAACCAGATCGCCACGGCGCAGGTTACGCACGGCCGACCCCACCTCCAGCACCTCGGCCACACATTCATGGCCCAGCGCGAACGGCGGCTTGAACGGCGTGGTGCCGGCGATCAGACGCCGATCCAGGTCACAGGAAGCCGAGGCGATGGGCCTGACCAACGCACTGGCCGGGGTGGTGAGCTGTGGATCGGGTGCCTCGACCCAGGCCAGTTGGCCAGGGCTCTGAACGATAAGCTCCTTCATGCCTTGGCCGCTCCGATGACGAAGGTGGTGGTGGCCTTGGCGCACAGCTTGCCCTGCGCGTCGAGGATGTGCGCGTCGCAGATCGCCAGGCTGCGGGTGCGCTCGACCACCCAGCCGCGCACCTGATAGACCTCGCCGGGGCGCAGCGGACGCACGTACTTGACGTTGAGATCCACCGTCGAGTGCGGCACGTCTGCCTCCAGGGTGGAGAACAGCGCCAGCGCCGCGGCGCCGTCCAGGCAGGTGGCGGCGAAACCGCCATGCACGGCGCCGGCCGGGTTGAGATGACGCTGATCCGGACGCCCTTCCAGGGTGATGCTGCCCGGTTCGACCTGCAGCGCATGGATGCCCATGGTCTCGCCGATGGAAGGCGCCGGCAGATCGCCGCGGATCAGCGCTTGCAGGGCCTTCAGGCCGGATGTTGCGGGCAGCGAAGCGAAGTCGTTCATGGCGGTACTCCTCAGACAGGGACGGAACTTGGCGCAGGCGCGGGCCTGTATCGGTGCAGGACTGCTCGTACGGTAGTCCCTGCCCAGCACTCATATCAACATTATTGAAATGACAAACAAGGGGGCATTCCAGACATCGCCGCCTGCCACCAAAGTCGCAGCCACTGTTCACCGCTGCCCCTCGCGGATGCGGCACAATCAGCCATCGCTGGAAAAGGACAACAGGCCGATGCTGATCGATGAAGAACTGACCCTGAAAAAGCTGGAGGTCTTTCTCGCCTTCATGCGCAGTGGCAACCTGGCGCGCGCGGCCAGCGAGCTGCAGACCAGCAACGTCAGCGTGCACCGCGCCATCCACTCGCTGGAAAGCGCACTGCGCTGCCCGCTGTTCAAGCATGAGGGGCGCAACCTGATTCCACTGGAAAGCGCCTACGTGCTGGAAGAGAAGGCGCAGAAGCTAATTCAGGACGCCCAGGAGATGGTGCGCCTGACCCGCGAGGCAGCGGGCTTCGGCGCCGAACGCTTCAAGCTCGGTGCGCTCTACTCGCTGACGGTGAAGACCGTGCCGCAATTGATCATGGGCCTGAAGCTGCGCCGCAGCGAGCTGAACATCGACCTGGTGCTCGGCTCCAACGTCGACCTGCTGTACAAGCTGAAGAACATGGAGCTGGACGCCATCCTCATCGCCCTCGACGACAGCGTCAGCGACCCGGACTGCGAGCAACTGGCGCTATTCTCCGACGACATCTTTCTCGCCGCACCCAACGACTCGCCCTTCGCCGAACATGCCGAGATCGACCTGGCCGACCTACGCGACTCGACCTTCATCACCCTGACCCAGGGCTACGCCACCTTCCGCGATGGCGCGCGAGTATTCCAACAGGCCGGTTTCGAGCCGAAGGTGGCGATGCAGGTGAAGGACATCTTCACCCTGCTCAGCATGGTCAGTTCCGGCGTTGGCTATGCCCTGCTGCCGGGGCGCGTGGCGGCGGTGTACGAGAACCGAGTGAAGCTGATTCCGCTGCAGGCCAAGTACCACCTGCAACAGCATATCGGCGTGGTCTTTCTCAAGGCCAAGGAACGCGACCCGAACCTCCTGGCGCTGCTGGCCGAATGCCGGATGTACAGCCGCCAGTCGTAGAGCACGCGGGGCCGCCCAGGCCGTGCGCACCGAGGCAGGCCACTTATACGCGGTCATTCTGGTGCGCACAGCGCACCCTGCCCATTCGCCGATATCGCCCATACGCCAGCCGTCGCAGGATGGCGCGGGGCCTGAATAAAAAAGCCCGCCATGAAGGCGGGCAAAGGACTCAGCCCAACAAACCTCGCATGATGAAATAGAGCAGTGACGGGCCGAGCAGGCAGCCGAGTGCGGTGTAGAAAGCGGCGGTCAGACAGCCATAGGGCACCAGCTTCGGATCGGTCGCTGCCAGGCCACCGGCCACACCGCTGGACGTGCCCATCAGGCCACCGAAGATCACCGCGCTGCGCGGATTGTTCAGGCCGATATAGGGGGCGACGAAGGGCGTTGCGACCATCACCAGGATTGCCTTGATCAGACCGGCCGCAATGGACAGGGCCATGACGTCGGAGCTGGCACCGATCGCCGCGCCCGTCACCGGACCGACGATGTAGGTCACCGCACCGGCGCCGATGGTGGTCAGGCTGACCACGTCGGTGTAGCCGAAGGCCATGGCTACCGCCACGCCGGCGATGAAGGACGTACCGACGCCGACGAACAGCGCCAGCACCCCGGCGAAACCAGCGCGCTTGAGTTCCTCGACACTGACACCGAAGGCCGTGGCGACGATGGCGAAGTCACGCAGCATGGCGCCACCCAGCAACCCCAGGCCGGCGAACAGCGGAATGTCGACCAGTCCCTTCTGGCCACCGGTGTAGACCCCGCCGATGTACGACAGCACCAGGCCGAGCAGGATGGCGATGGCCGAGCCGTGCAAACGGCCCTTGGTGAACTTGTCGGAGATCCAGTACGACAGCCACATGGTGACACCGATGATGGCGAAACCGCTGAGCATCCCGTAGCCAGAAATGACCTTCATGATGGATTCGTACATGGCAGTCACCGTGGCGCTTTAGTCAGGGAAGGGGCGATTTCGCTGTCGGACTTCTTTTGTCCGATCCGGCTCAGTGCAGGCACCAGAGCGAAACCGATAACGACCGCGGCAGTGCCGGCGAGAATCGCCATGGGGCCGCCGCTGAGGGCGCCGTAGACGTTCTGCTGGGCGGCCATGGCGACCACGATGGGGATGTAGATGGCGCTCCAGAACTCCACGCCCTGTTCCGACTTGCCAGTGAACAGGCCGCGCTTGCTCAGGTAACTGCCCAGGAAGATCAGCAGGATCATGGCGATGCCGACACCGCCGACGTTGGCGGGCACGCCGATGAGTTTACCCAGCAGCTCTCCGATGAAGATGCCGGCCAGGGTGCAGATCGCCAGAAAGGCGACACCGTAGATGATCATTATTGTTGTCCTCGTTGTACGTATCGAAGTTGTTGTTCTTGTGCTTCGGTAAACGCTACGGCTCAGCGGTCGCGGCTTACCTCCTGACGCAACATGGCGTCGAGTGTATCCAGACGGGCACCGCTGAAGGCGATGGCTTGGCCAGGTTCGAAGACGCGCCGGGCCAGGCCAGTCAGCACGCCGCCTGGAGGCAGTTCCAGGTGCAGGCGCACGCCGCGTTCATAGGCGGTGACGAGCGTGGCCTGCCAGTCGACGACGCGACTCATGTTGTAAGCCAGGTCGTCGCAAAGGGTTTCGGGATCACGAATCAGGCGCGCCGAGCTGCTGCTCAGGTAGCGCACCTGCGGTGTAAGTAATTCGATGTCGGCAAAGGCCGCCGCCAACTCGCGCGCCGGGCCGTCGAGTAGCGCACAGTGTGACGGCACGCTCATGGCCAGGCGTTTGGCCATGCCGGCACCGAGGGCGCGAGCGCGCTCGACCACGGCGGCCATGGCCGCGTCGCTGCCGGAGATCACCAACTGAGTCTCGGAGTTGATATTGCCCAGGTACACCGGGCCGTCGGCCTCGCCCAGCAGCCGTTCGACGCTGGCCTGGTCGAGACCGAGGATGGCGGTCATGCCATAGCCGCTGGGGTAGGCGCGCTGCATCAGTTCGCCGCGCAGGGCGACCAGGCGCACGGCATCGGCAAACTCCAGCGCGCCGGCCACAACAGCCGCGGCATAAGCACCGATGGACAAGCCGGCGACATAGTCCGGGCGATGCCCGCGCTCGCCGAGCAGGCGCGCAGTGGCGACGCCGGCAATCAACAGACAGAGCTGCACGGCGCGCGTGCCTTGCAATGCCTCGGCCGAATCCAGCAGGCGCACGTCCTCGTCCAACTCAGCACTGGCTTGTTCCAGGCAGGCCAGTACCAGCGGCACGGCGGGCAATGCCTGGAGCATACCGGGCTGCTGCGCGCCCTGGCCGGGGAAGGCCCAGAGCGTGCTCACGCCGCCACCTGCTGTAACTGCCACGGATCGCGTATCAGCAGCGGGCCGCTCTGGGTTTTCAGCAACACGCGCGGCGCCTCGCTGGCCCACTCACGCAGTGCCACGGCGCCGTAAGGGGTTTCCAGCTGCAAGTCGATACGGCCGGGCGCCTCGTCCAGCACGGCACACAGCGCGCGCGCCCAGTCGCGTGGCAACTGATGAGGGGTTCGCAGTGACAGGTCGAGATCGCTGTCCGGGTGTGCGGCGCTGATGCCGCTGGCCAGTTCGAAGCCCAGGCTACCAGTTACGCCCCAGGCCATACCGAGGGTATCGAGATGCGGCCCCAGCTGGCTCAACGCACGCAACGCCAGCCACTGCGGCTGGGCATGACGGCGCCAGCGCCCGGCCCGCGCCACCGCCTGCGGGCTGACCAGACGACGGATCTCGCTCACACGCATCCAGGTGGCATGCCGCTGTTCACGGGCGGTGCCACGAATACCCACCGCGACCCAGCCGGGCTCGGCCGCCGCACGGCGCACCACCACCGGCACATGCCCGCCCAGGGCGGCACGAGCCCAGGCCGGCGCCTCCTGTGGCAGCTGCTCGGGGCAGAGGCCCCAGAGCAGATCATGTGGACGGGGTGTGGGGTGCATTGATGCGTTCTCTGTAGGGTGCGCCATGCGCACCGTTTCGATTAATGGTGCGCACGGCGCACCCTACGGTGGCCGTGCGCGACCTGTTCACCACTGCGCGCGCAAGGCCTCGCGCACCTGCGAGGAGGCCGCACGATTGGCGGCGCCCAGGCGGTTGCGCAGGTCACGCGGGCTGGCGGCGATATCGCTCAGGGCACGACTCAGGGCGTCCTGCACGCGGGCCAGGTCGGCAGCCGATGGCTGCGTCACCTGCTCCACGTCGAGCACCTCCGACAGCAGGCCGAGCGAGGCGTAGTTATCCAGGTCGTAGGCCATCGGCGGCACGCTGGCAGCCAGCACCTCCAGCTCGTCGACGCTGCGCAGGGTGATGCGCGCGGCGGCGGCCTTGCCCATGGCATGCACCATCACCCCGGCATCGCGCAGGGCGATCAAGCGGTTGGCCTGATAGCCGTGGGCGAGGAAGGCGCCGGACATGGCCTTGCCCACCAGCAGGCCGATCACTGCATGCCCGGCCAGACGAGCACGGGCGTAAGCGTCCACCGCGCCGGCCAGCGCCTGATGAATGCCGTAGGCTTCCTCGCGGCGACCATAGGCCTGGCTCGGCACATCGACGATGGCGATCAGTGCACGCTTGTGCGGGTTGTCGCGATCCGCCTCGATGGCCTCGTCGACCGCCTGTGCCAAACCCCAGCCTTCGAGCAGACCAACCTCGCCGTTGCGAGCGCGGGGAAAAGGATTGTTGGCGTCGGCGATCACGGCGAGATAACGCACCGCCTGGCCCGCCAGTTCGCCATCGGCCACCCGCAGCGAGGCAGGCAAACCTTGCAGCGACTGAGCATCGCCGGCCAGCGCCTGGAACCAGTGCAGGCCGCGTTGTTCCTGTGCAGTTGTCATGTTCATGCTCCCTGGTAGGCGCTGCGCACGGCAGCGGCATCGGCCTGGACGGCGGTGTCGACAGCGCGCAAGCGCTGCAGGAACCAGGCGTGGCGACGGCTGCGTTCCAACGCGGGTTTACCTTTGGCGAACAGGCCATGCAGCTCGCCGCGGATCGCCTCCACGTCGTCGCTGACATAGCCGTCGACCAGACCGCTGACATGGCGTTGCTCGCCGCCGGTCAGGCTCCAGATGAAGGGGCGGTCGCGCGAGTCGTATTCGTCCAGCCCGGCTTCCTGTTCGATCACCTGCGGTCCGTTGAGCCCCAGGCGTGCCTCACGGGTCACCAGCAGGTAGCTGCACAGCCCGGCAGCGATGGACATGCCGCCGAAGCAGCCGACCGGGCCGGCGACCAGGCCGATCACCGGCTGGTACTGGCGTAGATCGACGATGGCAGCCTGGATCTCGGCGATGACCGCCAGGCCCAGGTTGGCTTCCTGCAGGCGTACGCCACCGGTTTCCAGCAGCAACACGGCACGGGTCGGCGTGCCATTGCGGTTGTCTTCGGCGGCCAGCTCCAGGGCGCCGGCGATTTTCGCCCCGCCCACTTCACCCAGGCTGCCGCCCTGGAAGGCACCTTCGATGGCGATCACCACCGCAGGCTGACCATCGATCAGCCCCTTGGCGACCACCACGCCGTCATCGGCCTGGGGCACGATGCCCTGCTTGGGCAGCCAGGGCGACATCAGCCGGGCGAACGGATCGAGCAGCTCGCGGAAGCTGCCGGCATCGAGCAGTGCGCGGGCCCGCTCGCGGGCGCCGAGTTCGGTGAAGCTGCGCTGCGCCAGCAGGCGCGCAATGTTCTGATCAGCCATGGTTCAGTTCCTCCAGGCCCTGTTCCAGGCGCAGGCGCACCACACCCGGCGTGGCACCGAAATCATGAATGGCGATGTTCAACGCGGGCAGTTGCTGTTCGCGGAACATGCGCTCGAAGAGTTGTTGCCAACGCGGCGCGCTGCCGTTCACCGAGGTGACCACCTGGATCGCCAGGGTGCCGGCCTGGCCGGGTTCGAACAGCACTTCCAGGTCGCCGGAGCCGACGCAGCCCACCAGCGCGCGGCCCTGGGCCGGTTGCCCGGCGGGGAATTGAAAAGACAGGGTTTCCATTTCACAGACTCCCAAGCTGCGCCGGCAGGCCATGCTGCAGGCGGTCGAGGAACAGGGTGGCGGCGAGCAGATCGGCAGCGCCGCCAGGCGAGGCGCGTAGGCGCAGCATGTCGCGTTCGAGGTCGCGCAAATGGCGACGGCCGTCGAGGCTGGCGCAGCCGCCGGCAGCGAGCACCGCGCGGGCACCGCTCTGCATGCTGACCAGCCCGGCCATACCGGCGCGATAGAGCACGCAGGTGTCGGCCAGCTGGGTCATGATCGCCAGCAGCGCATCGAGGCGAGCGTTCTGCTCCCCTGCCCCGGCGGCGCGGCTGCGCGCCAGTTGCGGCAGCGCCTGCTGGATCACCGCAGGGAAGCCAAGCTGCGCCTCCTCGCGAGCGCCATGCACACCGTACAGACGGCAAACCTGCGCGCCATGGCTGTCGCCAGTCATGGGAGCAGCGCGGTCGTTGAGCAAGGCCAGGCGTGCGGCGCGCAGGGCGACCTGTGCCGGAGCCAACTCGCTGGCATCCAGCGCGGCAGCGGCGCTAAGCAGACCCAGCGCCCAGATCGCACCACGGTGAGTGTTGACACCACCGGTGACGCGCAACATCTCCACCTCACCTTCGCGGCCAATATGGCCGACCGCTTCACGCAGATGCAGGTCGATCGCGCCGCGTTGCTGCGCGGCCTCGGCCATGGCCTTGAAGCTGGGCCACAGCGCCAGCGCCGAGGCGTGCATCAGACCCAGGTGCAGGTCGGTGTGCGCGCCGCTGCCGCGACGGTCGACAAGCCCCGGCTTGGGCGACAGGTCGGCCTCGTCGATCAGGGCGTCAACGGCGAGGTCGGCCAGCCAATCCCCTAATGAAAGCTGGGGCTGAATTGCAGTCAGTGCATTCATCACCAGCTCCTGAATTTAGCGGGCGGGTTGTACAGGCCGCCCGACCACTCGACCAGCTCGGCGATGCTCTTGGCCGCGAGCAGTTCGCGACTGGCGTCGGTGCGACGGATACCGAGGTCTTCGGGCAGGGCGATCAGCCCTTCGCGGCGCATGCGCGCGGTTTCTTTCGGGTCATGACGCAGGCCGATGGCGGTGACGCCGGCGACCGCGGCGATCATCGCCTGACGCTCTTCCACCGTGCGCGCCTTGTACAGGTAGGCAATGCCTTCCTCGGTGAGCAGGTGGGTGACGTCGTCGCCGTAGATCATGATCGGTGCCAGCGGCATGCCGACCTTCTTCGCCACATCTACCGCATCGAGCTGCTCGACGAAGGTGGGTTTGCCGCCTTCCTGGAAGGTCTCGACCATCTGCACCACCAGTTTCTTGCCACGTTCGAGCAGCGGCGCTTCGCTGTCGCCAGGGCGCATGTCCAGCCAAGCGGGCGTCGAATGACGCCGGCCGCGCGGGTCATGGCCCATGTTCGGCGCGCCGCCGAAACCGGCCAGGCGGCCACGGGTGACGGTGGAAGAATGGCCATCGCCGTCCACTTGCAGCGTGGCGCCGATAAACAGGTCGACCGCGTACTGTCCGGCCAGCTGGCACATCATGCGGTTGGAGCGCATCGAGCCGTCGCGGCCGGTGAAGAACACGTCCGGGCGCTGGGCGATGTAGTTCTCCATGCCGAGTTCGGTGCCGAAGCAGTGCACGCTCTCGACCCAGCCGGTCTCGATGGCCGGGATCAGCGTCGGGTGCGGGTTGAGCGTCCAGTTGCGGCAGATCTTACCCTTCAGGCCCAGCGATTCACCGTAGGTCGGCAGGATCAGCTCGATGGCGGCGGTGTTGAAGCCGATGCCATGGTTAAGCGACTGCACGTTGTGTTTCTCGTAGATGCCGCGGATCGCCATCATCGCCATCAGCACGTGCACCGGCTTGATGTGGCGCGGGTCGCGGGTGAACAGCGGCTCGATGTAGAAGGGCTTGTCCGCCACCACCACGAAGTCGACCCAGGACGCGGGGATGTCCACGCGCGGCAGCTCGTCGACGATCTCGTTGACCTGGAAGATCACGATGCCGTCGCTGAACGCCGTGGGCTCGACCAGCGCCGGGGTGTCCTCGGTGCTCGGGCCGGTATAGATGTTGCCGTGGCGGTCGGCCTGGAAGCCGGCGACCAGTGCGACATTGGGGATCAGATCCACCAGCAGGCGCGAGTACAGCTCGATGTAGGTGTGAATGGCGCCGACTTCCATCTGCCCGTCTTCGAGCAACTGGCCGATGCGCAGGCTCTGCGGCCCGGCGAAGGAAAAGTCGAGCTTGCGCGCGATGCCACGCTCGAACAGGTCGAGGTGCTCGGCACGGCTGACGCTGGGCATGATCATGTGCAGGTCATGCAGGCGGCTTGGATCGGCCTGGGCCAGCGAGCGGGAGAGGAAGTCCGCCTGCTTCTGGTTGTTGCCCTCGAGCACCACACGATCACCGGGGGCGATCAGCGCTTCGAGCGCGTCGACGATCTTGTCGCTGGGCAGTACCACGCCATCGGCGAGGGTGCGCACCTGGTCGAGTCGCCGGGCTTTTTCAGCGCGACGACGCGACCACTGCGGCGGTGGGGATATTGTTGTTGTCATTGAAGACTCCACGAGTTCCGCTGTCGTGGAGGCACATTAGAAGCGTGACCCTCGGGTCATCAATCAAGCAGCTCGCGCTATCGTTACGCTCAGGTTAACGATTGCTCAAGCGCGGGCGTCAGCGGCATCATCCTGCGTCGAACGAGCGGGCGTCCTGGCCACCTCCAGCCGATCACGGCCGCGTTGCTTGGCCTGGTAGAGCAGCTTGTCGACGCTGTTGAGGAAGTCCAACGGGCGGTCGTGGGCACCCGGCACGATGGTGCCCACGCCCAGGCTGATGGTGAGCAGCGACGACACGGCGGAGCGCTCGTGAGGAATGCGCTGCTGGCGCACCTGCTGACGGCAGCGCTCGGCAATATGCAGGGCGGCGGCTTCGTCGGTCTCCGGCAGCACCAGCACGAATTCCTCGCCCCCGAAGCGGCCGACGAAATCCCGTGGCCGGCTGGCCGCGCGGCTCAGCGCCTGGCCGACACTCTTCAGGCAGTCATCACCCTGGATATGGCCGTAGTGGTCGTTGAACTGCTTGAAGTGGTCGATATCCAGCAGGATCAGCGACAGCGGCTGCTGGGTGCGCTGGGCATTGGCCCATTCGCTGGCCAGCACCGTGTCGAACATGCGCCGGTTGGCGACGCCGGTCAGGCCGTCCTTGTAGGAGTATTCCTCCAGCTGCTTCTGCAGGGTCAGCAACTGTTCCTCGGTCTTCTTGCGCTCGCTGATGTCGAACATGAAACCGATCAGCGAATCCACCTCGCCGTAGTCATCGCGTATCACATGCACCACATCGCGAATCCACACGTAATCGCCGGCAGCGGTCAGTGCGCGGTAGTCGGCTTCGTGATCGACGCCGTTCTGCGACTGCGAGATGCAGAATTCCACCACCTTCTCGCGGTCGTCCGGGTGCATACGCATCGCCCAGTCCTCGGCGCTGACCCAGCTCGCCTGCGACCAGCCCAGCAGGCTTTCGATCTGCGGGCCGATGTAGGCGAAGGTCATGGTCTTCCAGTCGATCTTCCAGGGAATCGCCCGGGTGGACTCCAGCAGGGTCTTGTACACCGCCTGATCAGTTACTTCGCTCATGCCCGCCACCTCTGCCCGACTTGCGCTTGGTTATAGCGCAAAAGCGGGCGATCAAGGTGGCGACCTGGCGAATGGCTATCAGGACTCGCTGGCTTTCAGACCGGCGTACAGGCGGGTCAGCTCGTTGAGCTGGCGGAACAGCGAGTCGGTGCTGACGGTGATCACGGTCGGCACGAAGTCCTGCGAGGCGTGCAGGTCGATACCCTTGAGGGTGAAGCCCCAGTGGGCGCGGGCGCGGCGTTGGGCGTTGGCGATCTCTTCGTTCGGCGTGCCGGCCGACTCCAGTTCCTTGAGGATGGTCTCGAAATCGCTCACCGACTTGTCCAGCTTGGCGTCCAGGTCAGGTGCCTGCACGCGCCAGGTCTTGGCCATGTAGAGCATGGCGATGCGCTGGGTCTGCACACGCGCCCAACCGGTGCGGTTGACGGACGCGCCCATGGCCCCCAGGTGGTTGGCCATCAGGTCGGTCACGTTCTGCGTCTGCTGCAGCAGTTGCTCGCTGGTGGCGAGCATTTCCGCGGCCTTGGCCTGCTCCGGCTTGGCTTCCAATTGCTGGCGGTAGGTCGCCCATGTGCCGTCGATCTTGCCCAGCGCCGCCTTGATCTCGGCATTGGGTGCGTAGGCGGTCAGCGCCTTGTGGCTGGCATCGAAACGCTCGATGGTTTCCTGCAGCTGACGCTGGGCGGTGTCCACACGCACGTCAGCACCGAGCATCAGGTAGTTCTTGGCCATGCGCTGGGTCAGCGAACGCTGCAGACCGGCCATGTTCATGGCTTCGGAATCGGACAGCTGCGCCAGGCTGGGCACGCTGACCAGCATGGTGCAGGCAAGCAGGAGGAGAGTCAGGTACTTCTTCAACACGTCGGTACTCCAAAATTCGAGAACAAGGCAATGCACCGGAGCGCGCGCTACCGGTAACGGGTTGAACCCTTGAATACGGGGTTTTTATTGGAATGCGGGGGGCAGATTCGAAGGGCGTGAGGCCCGGATGCTGCGGAAAAGGGCGCGATGATAGCTGCTAAAACGCCATCATTCTGT
The DNA here is from genome assembly GCF_014109765.1 of Pseudomonas berkeleyensis. NCBI lineage: Bacteria > Pseudomonadati > Pseudomonadota > Gammaproteobacteria > Pseudomonadales > Pseudomonadaceae > Pseudomonas > Pseudomonas berkeleyensis. The sequence continues at coordinate 237,317 of NZ_CP059139.1, read as the reverse complement.
GCGACCAGTCATGAAGCGGACGACTGGTCGCCAGCGCGGCCCGAACCGAATAAAAAAGCCGCCAGTCGCCATGAAACAAGGGGGAGGGCGACTGACGGCTGAGGAGTCGAAATCTCAGCGATCAGGACAACAGGCTGACCACGCTGGAACGGCTGATATTGGCTTGCGCCACCACGGTCTGGGTCACCGCTGCATAGCTGCTGGGGCTGCGCTGCATCAGGTTGAATACCTCGCCGGCGAAGTCGCGCGCCCACTCGCGCTCGTTCTGCTCGGCATGGCGGGCAAGAAACTCGCGGATTTCTTCCTGGCGGTGGCTGAGCTGCTCGCGCAGCGCACCGATCTTGTCCAGCGCGGCCACCACCTCGTCCAGTGCCCGGCGCAGTTCACGGGCTCCGTCCAGGCGTGCCGCCTCGGGCAGGCGCAGCAGTTGCTCCTCCTGGCTGGCCAATGGTGCCGCATTCTTCTGCGCCAGCTTGCCCTCGCCCTGCACGCGCAGCTCGCCCTTGAGTTGCTGCCATTCGCTTTCACGGGCGCTGAACTTGAGCGCACCACCGTTATCGACCTCGGCACGAATACCTGCCGGGCCGAGGCCGGCATTAAAGCGGCGGAGAATCTGCTGCTCGCTCATGCCCTCGTCGAGCACTACGGCCAGCGGTTCGGCCAGCTTGCGTCCGGCGCTGAACAGCAGGGTTTCCTTGCCGGCCTGCTGTACCGCGGCGATGGAGTCCAGGCCCTGCAGGCTGAAGCGGCTGCGCACCGGCTCGTTGAGGCGCAGCTTGAAGCTGGCGTCCAGCGCCTCGCCGGAACGCTGGCCGCGCTCGGCGAGCAGCTTGCGCACCTGTTCCAGCTCACGCTTGAGACCGTCACGCTCGCCGGCCTGGGCATTGCTCAGCTCGCGGCCGAGGCTGAGCTTGAGCTGCCCCAGACGCCCGGCCAATTCGCCCAGGTAGCTGTCGGCGGCCTGCATCGAGGTCAGCTGCTGGTTGAGCTGCAGGTTGAAGGTGGCGCTCTTGCCGCACGCCTGAACCTGCGCCTGCTCATTGCTCGGCACCGACTTGCGCACACGCTGCGGCGCCTGCTCGCCCTGCACGGGGCGGCGCGCCTGGGGGTCGAGAACCGTAACGACCGGTAGCTGTTTATCGACCTTGATCACCAACGCCACTCCTTACAGCAGGCTGAACAACGACATCTGGTTGATCTTCAGATAGGTCTTCTGCGTCGCGCCCAGCGCCAGCTGGTAGTCGTTCAGGTCGATGGTGGCGCCAGCGTAGTCGAGGCGCGACAGCTCGCCTTCGATCTTCTGGTTGACCAGCGAAACGTCCTCGTTGCTGTCGTTCAGCAGGGTCAGGGCGTTCTGCCGCCCACCGAGCTCGGTAATCGAGCCGAGCACGCGACCGTGGGTCTCGTCGAGGGCATCGAGGGTTGTGGTGATCTGCTGGCGCACGGCCGGATCGGTGACGTCCAGCGCCGGGTCCTGCAGGGTGTTGATCAGGTCACGCAGCTGGTTGAGCATGCCCACGCCGGCACCGTAGACGCTGGCGGCGGTAACGTTCTCGTCGACCAGCACGCCGTTGGCCACGGCGGCCTGACGGTGCTTGTCGTTGCCGGTGAGGCTGTAGGTCTGGGTCGCGGCATCGAAGCTCAGCGCCGGGGTGTCGCTGAGGGTGCCGGAGAACAGGTAGCGGCCCTCTTCGTCGCGCACGTTGGCGAAGCTGAAGATGGTGTCTTCGATGATCGACAGCTCGCCGGCCATGGCGGACAGGTCTTCGCTGGTGTTGGAGCCGTTGGCCGCCCACAGCAGCAGATCGCGCACGTTGAGCATGGCGTCGGAGCTGGACTTGAGGTTGGCCTCCTGGGTCGACAGGCTGCCGGAGACGTTGGCGATGTTCTTGCGGAACTGCTCCAGGCTCGCTTCCTCACGTTGCACGCGCAGCACCCGTACGCTGGCGATGGGATCGTCCGACGGCAGCAGGATGCGCTTGCCGGTGGCCATCTGCTGCATCAGCTTGCCCAACTCGGCGGAACTGGCGCTCATCGAGTTGTGCATCATCGAGGTGATCTGCGAGTTGGTGATGCGCATCATGGCTGAATCTCTCTGAAACCGCGTCAGAACGCGGAAAGCATGTCGTCGAACAACTGGTTGGCGGTGCTGATCACTTTCATGTTGGCCTGGTAAGCCTGCTGATAGGTCATCAGGTTGACTGCCTCTTCATCCAGGCTGACGGCGCTGACGCTATCGCGCTGCGATTGGGCCTGCTGAGTCACGGCAGTGGCGGACTTGAGGTCGGCCTGGTTCTGCCGGCTGTCGCTGGCGACCTGGCCGAGCAGGCCGGCATAAGCGTCGTTGAGGGTGACCTGGCTGCCACCCAGGGTAATGGGCTGGTTCTTCAGGTCGAGCAGATCGAGCAGCACTTCGTTGTTGCCGGTCTCGCCCGCTGCCGAGGAAAACGCCAGTTGCTCGGCGCTCAACGGCTGCACGCGCAGCAGTGCGGTGGTACTGGTGGGGTCGTAGACGAACAGCGGTTGACCGGGGTTGCCAGCTAAGTCGAAGCCGGTGGCGAGCACATCGTTGACCATCTGCGCCAGCTGGCTGGCCATGTCGTGCAGGGCCTCCTGGTTCGGCCGCAGGCTGTTGTACTCGACGTCATAGAGGCCGCCGAAGGCGCCGCCAAAACCATCCTGACGCAGCGGGAAACTGGTACCGGCAAAGGCCAGGCTGACCTCCTGTTCACCGGTCGCGGTCATCGCCACCTTGAGTTGACCCGCTGTGGGACCAGCCACCAGCGGCTGGCCGTTGGACAGGGCGACACTGACCGAGCCATCCGGTACTTCGTTGATGCGCAGCTTGGCGAACTGGCTGAGCTGGCCGATCAGGCTTTCACGGTGATCGCGCAGCGCGGTGCTGTCACCCTTGACCGACTCGGTCTCGACGATCTTCTTGTTCAGCAGCGCGATGTTCTCGGTCAGGCCATTGATCTCGGTGGCCATGGCCGTGCGCTGCTCCTGCAGCGCCTTGACCTGCGCATCGATGTTGCTGCTCAGGCCGTTGAAGCGCTGCGCCAGGTTACCGGCCTCACTGATGATCTGCTGACGCAGGGCGATGGAGCCGGGCGTGGCGCTGGCTTCGCTGAGCGCGGCGAAGAACTGGTCGAGGCCGGCGCTGATGCTCGAACCGGTACCCGACATCAGCGCTTCCAGCGCGGTCAGGTACTGCTGCGAAGCACCGTAGAAGTTCTGCTCGGTGGTCGCGCGCCACAGCTGCTGGTTGTGGAATTCGTTGGTCATGCGGCGGATGCTGATTACCTCGACGCCGCCGCCGACGCTCAGGCCGCCCTGCCCGGCCAGCGACCCGGTGATGGTCTGCAGGCGGCTGAAGCCCGGTGTTTTGACGTTGGCGATGTTCTGCCCGGTGGTGGCCAGGCCCACCTGGCTGGCACGCACACCGCTGTAGGCGATCTGGTTGAGGATGCTCACGAATCAGGACTCCTGACGCTCGAAGCGCATGGGCTGAGCGAAGGCCGCCAGACGCGGGGTACGGGCGTCGTCGGCAGCGAATTGGGCTGTTACTGAAGACAGGGCGACGGAATCCTCGGCGGACTTAAATTCGTCACGCGCCAATACCTGTTTGCCTGCGACCGCACCGAGCAACAGGCCGCTGTCGGCACTCAGGGCGCTGGCCAGTTGCTGACGGGTCTGCGCGCTGAGCGAGGTCTGCTGCACCTCGTCCTTGGCCGGCGCTTCGCGGCTGGCCAGATCACCGAGAATCTTGCGCGTGTAATCGCGAGTTTCCTGGAAGGGAATGCGCTCGATCCAGGCACCCGTGCCGATCTCGCCGCTGCGCGGGTCGCCATTGACCTTCAGCCACTCGTCGACGCGCCCGGGGCCGGCGTTGTAGGCCGCCAGCGCCAGGGCCTGGTGGCCGTCGTAACGCTGCAGCATCTTGTCCAGGTAGGCGCTGCCGAGACGCTTGTTGTAGCTGGCATCGCTGGTCAGGCGCGCCTCATCGAACGGCAGACCGAGTTCGGCGGCCATCTCCCGCGCGGTGTCCGGCATCAGTTGCATCAGGCCACGGGCGCCCTTGGGCGACACGGCATCGACGCGCCCGGCCGACTCCTGCTGGATGACCTTGTCGACCAAGGCGAGAAAGCCCGCCGAGCCCTTGTCCCAGACCTTGCCCAGACCATCGACGCCACGCTGCCAGGTCGCCCGCAGCGGCTCCAGCAGGCTGCTGCCGGAGCGCTGCGGCAGCTCGGCCGACTGCGCAGCCAGCGCCGCGCCCTGCAGATCCGGCGCCTCACCCGCGCGCCCGGACAGCTGCTTGACCAGCATGTCGGCGATACCAGTCTGCTTGCGTCCGGCCAGGGTCTCGGCCAACACCTCGTCGTAGAAGTCGCGCATGGTGTCCATCTCACGACTGCGCATCGGGTTGCCTTCGGCGAGCACGTCGCTGGCCTTGCGCATCTGCTTGAGGATCTGCTGCAGGAACAAGGCCTCGAACTGCTCGGCCGCGGCCTGCAACTGCTGTTCGCGGGCGGTGCCGATGCCGTCGGCGCTGCCGCGGTGGCTGTTCATGTGTTGGGCGAGGGAAACGATGCTCATGGCTCAGATCACGATCAGTTCGGCATTGAGGGCACCGGCCTGCTCCAGCGCCTGGAGGATGCTCATGACATCGTCCGGGGTGGCGCCGAGGCTGTTCACGGTGTTGATGATGCTGTCCAGGCTGGCGCCATCGGGCCACTTGAACATGGCGTTCTTGTCCTGGCTGACGGCGACGTCGGAACGCGGCACCACAGCGGTCTGGCCACCGGAGAAGGCGTTAGGCTGGCTGACCTGCGGGTTCTCGCTGATGGTCACGGTAAGCGTGCCATGGGCCACCGCAGCGGCCTTCACACGCACGCCCTGACCGACCACCACGGTGCCGGTGCGGCTGTTGAATACCACGCGTGGCCGTTCGCGGCCCTCTTCCACCTCCAGGCCTTCGAGCATGGCCATGAAGCCGATGCGCTGGGTGCTGGTGATCGGCGCGCGAATGGAAATCTTGGTCGAGTTCAGGGCACTGGCGGTGCCGCTGCCGAAGCGGCCGTTGACCGCCTCTACCACCTTGGCAGCGGTCTGGAAGCTGGGCTGGCGCAGGTTGAGCATGACCTCGTCACGCGTACTGAAATCGCTGGGAATCATGCGCTCGACAGTGGCGCCATTGGGCACGCGGCCGCTGTTGGCGGAGTTGATCGCCACGCTGGAGCCGCTCTGCCCGGTGGCATTCAGGCCGCCAACGACGATGGCGCCCTGGGCCAGGGCATAGGTTTCACCGTCGACGCCTTGCAGCGGCGTCATCAGCAACTGGCCGCCGCGCAGGCTCTTGGCATCGCCCAACGACGCGACGGTGATGTCCACGGTCTGCCCCGGGCTGTAGGACGGCGGAATTTCCGCGGTCACGGTCACCGCCGCGACGTTCTTCAGCTTGGGGTCGACATTCGGCGGCAGGTTGATGCCAAACTGCTTGATCATGTTGGCCACCGACTGGCTGGTGAAGCGCACCTGGTTCTTGTCACCAGTGCCGTCCAGGCCAACCACCAGGCCATAGCCGATCAGCTGGTTGCCGCGAATGCCTTCGATATCCACCAGATCCATCAGCGGCACGGCCTTGGTCGACAGCGGCCAGGTCAGGAGCAGGGCGACGAGTGAGCGTTTGATCATGATCCAGGCCTCAGAGCGGGAACAGCGGGCTGGTGAAGAAGCGCGTCAGCCAACCCGCCGAGTTGCTGTCACTGAGCACACCGCGACCGGCGTAGGAAATCCGCGCGTTGGCCACGTTCTGCGAGGACACCTGATTGGCGCGGTTGATGTCGTCCATGCGCACCAAGCCGACCAGGCGGATGTACTCGTCACCCTGGTTCAGGCGCAGAGCCTTCTCGCCCTTGATCAGCAGGGTGCCGTTGGGCAGCACCTGGTGCACGGTCACGGCGATGGAGCCACGCAGGGTGTTCTGCTGCGAACTGCGCGCCGAACCGTTGAAGTCGCGCTCGGCCTCGGCGGAGCTTTCCAGACGGTCGTAGGTCTTGCCCAGCACGGTGGGGATGCCGATGGCGGCGCTGGAGGTCTTGCCGAAGCTGGTGCCGGCGCTCTTGCTCGACTGGGTCGACTCGTCGAGCACCACGGTGAGGATGTCGCCGACCCGCACCGCGCGCTTGTCGCCGATCAACGAGCCGCTGTAACCACTGCGAAACAGCCCGCCACCGGTGCTTGGCGGCACGCTGTAGTCAAGTTGCAAGGGTTCGTAATGACTCGAGTCTTCGTCGGGCAGCATCTCGTTGAAGCTGGCACAACCACCCAGAGTCAGCAGCAGAGCGAGCGGGATCAGGCGCTTCATGGCGGTCACACGGTCTGGTTGAGGAACTGCTGCATGCCCGACGCGGCGTCGAGCACCTTGGCGTTGGCCTCGTAGGCGCGCTGGATGGAGATCATCGCCACCATGGCCTCGACCACCTGCACGTTGGAGCCTTCCAGCACGCCCTGCTTGAGGTTGCCCAGGCCCTCTTCGCCCGGTACGCCTTCGACCGGCTCGCCGCTGGCCACGGTCTCGCGGTAGAGGTTGCCGCCAAGGGCTTCGAGGCCACCCGGGTTGGTGAAGTTGACCAGGGTGATCTGACCCAGCTCGGACGGCAGGCTGTCGCCAGCCAGCACGGCGGTGACGATGCCGTCGCTGCCCACGGTGAAGCGGCTGCTGCCGGCCGGCACTTCGATGGCCGGGGTCAGCGGCAGGCCCTGGGAATTGACGATCATGCCCTCGGCATTGAGCTGCAACTGGCCGTTCTCGGTGTAGTAGATGTCGCCGTTGGGCGCCTCTACCTGGAAGAAACCGGCGCCGACAATGGCCAGATCCATCGGCTGGCCGGTGGTCTGGATACTGCCTTCGGTGAACACCTTCTGCGTACCGGCCACGCGTACCCCGCTGCCGAGCTGGATGCCCGACGGCACGGTGTTGACCTCGTCAGCCTGCGCGCCCGGCTGTTTCTCGATGGCGTAGAACAGATCCTCGAACACCACGCGGTCGCTCTTGAAGCCGTTGGTGTTGACGTTGGCCAGATTGTTGGCCACGGCGCTCATGGCCTTGTCCTGGGCGGCCAGGCCGGTCTTGCTGACCCAAAGTGCGGAACTCATGTGCTGTCTCCTTGGTACTGGTAGCCCGGATGCAATCCGGGGAAATGGTTCCCGGATTACATCCGGGCTACTCGTCGTGTTCGGTCACCCGTAGGGTGGGCCGGGCGGCGATCCGCGCTGGTAGGTAGGGTGGGCTTCAGCCCACCATTTCAGAGCAACCAGGTGGGCTGAAGCCCACCCTACGTCCAGCCCCATCAACTACCGCGAATCATCCGGTTGCCGGCTTCGGACAGGTCCTCGGCGGCCTTCATCATCTTCACCTGGGTCTCGAACAGGCGGTTCAAGCTCATGGTCGCCACCAGCTGATCGATGGCGCCGACGTTGCTCGCCTCCAGGTAACCGGAGACCAGCACCGGTATTTCCATGTCCTCGGCCGGTTGCCCGTCGGTGCGCGTCAGCAGGCCGCTGGCGTCCTTGCTCAGATCGGCAGCATCGACATCCACCACGCGGATGCGATCGACCTCGGCGGTGACGAAATCGCCGCGCGGGATCACCGACACGGTGCCGTCACGGCCGATGTGCAGGCTGTCGTACTCGGGCAGCACGATGGGGCCACCCTCGCCCATCACGGCGCGACCGTTGAGGGTCAGGCGCAACTCGGCATCGACCTGCAGCGCACCGTTGCGGGTGTAGCGCTCGGCGCCGTCATCACCTTCGACAGCGAACAGTCCACGGCCCTGGATCGCCACGTCGAGGTCGCGACCGGTGGCCATCAGCTCGCCGGGCGCCAGGTTGACGCCGTTGTTCTTCACGCGCGCCAGGTGCCGGCTGTCGTAGCCGTAGCCTTCCACAGCGACGGCCTGGGCCTGCTCCAGATCGGCCCGGAAGCCGGGCGTGTTGACGTTGGCCAGGTTGTTGGCACGCACCGTGAGCGAGCTCATGGTGCGGCTGGCGGCGGTCATTGCGGTGTAGCCGAGACGGTCCATGGGTCAGCCTCAGATCGCGCCGAACAGCACTTGGGTGAGTTCTTTGTTGGTGGTCAGCACCTTGGTGTTGGCCTGGTAGTTGCGCTGGCCCTCCATCAGGCCGACCAGTTGTTGCGTCAGGTCGACGTTGGAGTTCTCCAGCGAGCCGGCCACCAGCGCGCCGAACGGGCCAACACCGGGCACACCGATCAGCGCGGCGCCGGAGTCGGCGGTCTCAACCCAGGCAGTACCGCTGATGTTCTTCAGGCCGCCGGCATTGGCGAAGGTGGCCAGCGCCACCTGGCCCTGAAGCATGCGCTGGCCGTTGCTGTAGTTGGCGTAAACCATGCCGTCCTTCTCCACCGACAGGCCGGTCTGCTCACCCGCCGCATAGCCGCTGGCACGATTGGTGGTGACGACGAAGTCGGAGCCGTACTGGCTGGAATTGCTGTAGTCGATGGCGATCGCCATCGGGTCGACACCCGGCAGGGCGAAGCCGACGTTGACCGGGCCGGCCGGCGTGGCCAGCGAGCCGTTGGTGCCGAAGGTCAGCGCCTGCGGGCCACCGACGGCGGTGTTGCCCTGGTAGTAGTAGGCATCCCAGGTGTTGTCGCCGGTCTTCACGAAGTACTGGGTGAGGGTGTGTTCCTTGCCCTGGGAGTCGAACACCTTGGTGGTGTAGGTGGAGTTGTAGGTGTTCACGTCCGCCGGGTCGAACGGCGCGGTGGCCGGTACGGTCTGGTTGGAATCCAGGTTCATGACGAAGGCCAGGGTGTCGGTGGCGCGCGCCGGCAGGTTGGCGTTCTGCAGTTGCAGATCGCCCATGGCGCCGACCAGCAGGTTGCCCGCCGCATCCACCGGGTAGCCCTGCAGGGTCTGCCCAGCCGCGTTGACGATGTTGTTGTTCTTGTCGGCGCCGAACACGCCGGCGCGGGTGTAGCTCAGGTCGCCATTGGTGTCGCGGGTGACGAAGAAGCCGCCGCCGGAGATGGCCAGATCCAGGCTACGCCCGGTAGTGACCAGAGAGCCGCCCTGGCTGATGCTCTGGGTGGTGGCCAGCACTTCCACGCCCATCGCCTGGCTATCGGCGTAGATGCTGCCGAACTCGGTACGCGAGGACTTGAAGCCGGTGGTGCCGGCGTTGGCGATGTTGTGGCTGATGGTGTTGAGCTGTTCGTTAACGGCGCTGAGGCCGGTCATGGCGATGTTGAAACTCATGGCGACTGGACCTTTGAATTGAGCGAAGGGGAAGGTTCAGAGCAGACCGGCGGTCTGCGTCTGGCCGAATTCGGTGATGTTGTAGAAGGGCACGGAGCCGACGCCGATGACTTCCAGCACCGGCCCCTCGGCGCTGACGCGCACCTGGGTGACGCGACCCGCCACCTCGACCTTGGGGTACTCGCCGCTGTCGCTCTTGACCTCGACCTTGTAACTGCCCGGTGCCAGCCCCAGCGCCTTAGGATCCAGTTCGAAAGGCACGCGACCCGGCGCCTGGGTGCCGAGGTCGATTTCCTTCTTCACACCGTTGCTGTCGGTGACCACCAACGCCAGCTTGCCGGCGGCATGCTCCAGGTTGATCTCGCCCTTGACCTTGTCCACGCCCAGCTCCAGCTGCTCGGTGGCGACCTTCACTTCCTGGCCGACCAAGCCGGCGGCGGTGAGGGTCTGCAGGTTGTCCAGCAGCACCAGATTGCTCTTGCTCAGCGAGGCCATGTTTTCCAGGCTCTTGACCTGGCTCATGGCGGCGAACTGATTGAGGAACTCGGTGCTGTCCACCGGCTTGGTCGGATCCTGGTTCTGGATCTGCGCGACCATCAGGGTGAGGAAGTTGTTTTCCAGCTGGGTCGCGTCACTGACGTTGACCGACTGCTTCACCGCCTCATCGATGCTGTAGGCGGAAGTGTTCTGGCTGTTGTTGCTGACCGCGGCCATCAGGATTCTCCGAGCTTGAGCAGACCTTGCTGCATGCTTTTCAGGCGGTTGAGCACTTCGACGCTGGTCTCGAAGCTGCGGGTGGCCGACATCATGTCGGTCATCTCTTCGATCTGGTCGATGTCGGCGTAGAACACGTAGCCCTGGTCGTCGGCCAGCGGGTTGTCCGGCTCGTAACGGCGCACCGGCTCGCGCCCGGCACTGACCACATCGAGCACCTGCACATGGGCACCGCCCATGCCGGCGCTGCGGGTCAGCTGGTCGTTGTTGTAGACGGCAGCGAACACCGGCTTGCGCGCCTGGTACACATCCTCGGCGCTGGCTGCGGCCGAGTCGGCGTTGGCCAGGTTGCTGGCCACGGTGTTGAGGCGCACGGTCTGCGCGTTCATCGACGAACCGGCGATGCGGTAGATGGAATCGAAAGCCATGATCAGCGTCCCTCGATGGCCTGTTTCAGGCCGCGGAATTTCATGCTGAGAAAGGTCAGGCTGGTCTGGAAGTCCATGCTGTTCTTGGAGAACGCGGCCTGCTCCACACTCAACTCGACACTGTTGCCGTCCTGCGACGGCTGGGTCGGTACGCGGTACTTGAGATCTGCCGTGCTGGCGGTCAAACCCTGCTGCGGATCGAGCCGCTGCATCTCGCCAGCGAAATCGATGTCGCGAGCGAGAAAGCCCGGCGTATCTTCGTTGGCCAGGTTGGCGGCGAGGATTTCGCTGCGTTGCATGCGCAGCTCCAGCGCTCGCGAATGCAGGCCCACCACGTCATCAATCCGTATACTCATTCACCGGTACCCTTCACCCAAGGTTGTGCCCAAGTGCCTTGAGCACAAAGCGTGCCCAACCTCAAAGAGAGCCGTATTGCATTGATTTATCAGGGATTTATCAGAATTATCCGGGCGCTTTACGTCGCCCTTTTTCCGCATCGCCCGGATCTCGGGAGGAAAAGCGGAAAGGCTTTTTCCGCCTGCGCGTCGCTGCTTTTCCTCCTCGCCGTGCTGTCATCGGTGAGCGCGCAGGCCGAGACGGATGCCGCCAGCCAGATCGACCAGGCCATCGCCGCGCACATGCAGCAGACGCTGGCCGAGGAAGCCAGGCGCCAGGCCTGGCAGGGCCAGCGCCACAGCCTCAACGTCACCTTGCTCAACAGCGCCGAACGCCTGCCAACCTGCACACAGGCGTTGAGCGTGACGGTCAGCAGTGACGATCCCTCCCCCCTCTCACGCCAGCGTCTGGACGTGAGCTGCGCCGATGCTTCCGGCTGGACCGTCACGGCGCTGGTGCAGGCCAGCGTATTCCTGCCAGTGGTACATGCCGCACGGGTGATCGAGCGTGGCCAGACCATCAGCCGCGAGCAGCTGCAAATGCAGGAAGTGAACATCGGCAAGGCGCCGCGGGGCTTCTACAACAGCGTCGACGAGGTACTCGGCCAGGGCGCCAAGCGCCGCGTACGCGCTGGCCAGCTGATCGCGCCGAACCTGCTCACCGCACCGCTGCTGATCCGCCGCGGTCAGCAGGTGACCATCGTCGCCAGCCAGGACGGCATCTCTGCCTCGGCCACCGGCGAGGCGCTGGCCAACGGCCGTGAGGGCGAAGTGATCCGCGTGCGCAACCTCGGCAGCCAGAAGGTGATCGAGGCGCAGGTGGTGGAAGACGGGGTGGTGACCAGCACCTTTCGCTAGAGAGCGCCGAAAGCTCGCAGTGTAGGGCGGGTGCAACCCGCCACCCATCATCAGGCGGGTTTCTCCCGCCCTACGCCCAGCCTTCCAAGCGCATGGTCGCGCGCACCAGGCGCTGCTCTTCCTGCTCGATCTCCTGCAGGTTGTCGCGGATGCTGTTGATGTGATCACGCGCCGCACGCTGTGCCTGCTCGGGCAGACGTTCGATCACGGCGTGGTACAGCCGCGAATGCTGACGGTCGATCTGCCGTTTCTGCGCGGGGCGGTGGTAGAGATTGTTCACCGAGGCGAACACGGTGCTGAGCATCAGGTCGGTCAGCGACTGCAGGGTGTGCACCAGCACCGGGTTGTGCGAAGCCTCGCAGATGGCCAGGTGGAACGCATGGTCGAGGCGCGCATGCTCGCGCGGATCGACCGGTGTCTGCTGGGCATGGGCGGCGAGCATTTCCTCGTAGCGCCGGGTGAGCAGGACGAAATCCGCATCGGTGCCACGCAGGGCGGCCAGGCGCGCCGACTCGCCTTCGAGCAGGCCACGCACCTCCAGCAGGTCATAGAGGGTGCGCGGCTGCGAGTTGAACAGGTGCATCAGCGGGCTGGCGTCACGCTCGCCGCTGAGCTTGGCCACTCGCGAATCACGCCCCTGCGCGGTCTCGATGATGCCGCGCCCACGCAGCACCTTGAGCCCCTCGCGCAAGGCCGAGCGGGAGATGCCCAACTTCTCGCACAGGCGCCGTTCCGACGGCAATGGCTGGCCCACCTTGAGAACACCGTCGACGATCAGCCGCTCGATGCGCTCGGCCACCACGTCGCTGACCTGTCGCCGTGCAGTTTCCGGATTAACCGCCATTTTGCCTCCTCCACCCACTGGTCGTACCAGTTCTTCAACTACCCCTCAGTTCGCCTGATCAAGGCAACTTAGGCCACAGAGCATAAGCCTTTCGGCTGAAATCGTGTGAAAGCCTGGCGAAAGAAACTGGTCATACCAGCACCGAATAGGGTGGACGCAGATGCGCGTGCAGCCCATGGTCGCAGCCTGAGTCTCCATAACAACAACACGAGCCATGAGCCTGCCATGAGCATTCTGTACGACGAGCGCGTCGACGGCGCGCTACCCGAGGTCGACAAGGCCGCCCTGCTGGCCGAGCTGCGCCAGCGCCTGCCCGACCTCGACATCCTGCACACCCAGGAAGACCTCAAGCCTTACGAGTGCGATGGCCTTTCCGCCTATCGCACCACACCGATGCTGGTGGTGCTGCCCGAGCGTATCGAGCAGGTGCAGCAGTTGCTCAAGCTCTGCCACGCCCGTGGCGTGCCGGTCGTGGCGCGTGGCGCCGGCACCGGCCTGTCCGGCGGCGCACTGCCACTGGAGAAAGGCATCCTGCTGGTGATGGCGCGCTTCAACCAGATTCTCGAGATCAACCGCGAAGGCCGCTTCGCCCGCGTCCAGCCCGGCGTGCGCAACCTGGCGATTTCCCAGGCCGCCGCGCCCTTCGACCTGTATTACGCCCCCGATCCGTCTTCGCAGATCGCCTGCTCCATCGGCGGCAACGTCGCCGAGAACGCCGGTGGCGTGCATTGCCTGAAGTACGGCCTGACCGTGCACAACCTGCTCAAGGTGGACATCCTCACCGTCGAGGGCGAGTTCATGACCCTCGGCAGCGACGCCCTGGACGCGCCAGGTTTCGACCTGCTGGCACTGTTCACCGGTTCCGAAGGCATGCTTGGCATCGTCACCGAGGTGACGGTCAAGCTGCTGCCCAAGCCGCAGGTGGCCAAGGTGCTGCTGGCGGCCTTCGACTCGGTGGAAAAGGCCGGTCGCGCCGTGGGCGACATCATCGCCGCCGGCATCATCCCCGGCGGCCTGGAGATGATGGACAATCTGGCTATCCGCGCGGCGGAGGACTTTATCCACGCCGGTTATCCGGTGGAGGCCGAAGCCATCCTGCTCTGCGAACTGGACGGCGTGGAAGCCGACGTCGCCGACGACTGCGAGCACGTGCGTGGCGTACTGGAAAAGGCCGGCGCCACCGAAGTGCGCCTGGCCCGCGACGAGGCCGAGCGGGTGAAATTCTGGGCCGGGCGCAAGAACGCCTTCCCCGCAGTCGGGCGCATCTCGCCGGACTACTACTGCATGGACGGCACCATCCCGCGCCGCGAGCTGCCCGGCGTGCTGCGCGGCATCGCCGAGCTGTCCGAGGAGTACGGCCTGCGCGTGGCCAATGTGTTCCACGCCGGCGACGGCAACATGCACCCACTGATTCTTTTCGATGCCAACTTACCCGGCGAGCTGGAGCGGGCCGAAGCCATCGGCGGCAAGATCCTCGAACTCTGCGTCAAGGTCGGCGGCAGCATCACCGGCGAGCACGGCGTGGGCCGCGAGAAGATCAACCAGATGTGCGCGCAGTTCAACAGCGACGAAATCAACCTGTTCCACGCGGTGAAGGCGGCGTTCGATCCGGCCGGCCTGCTCAACCCGGGCAAGAACATCCCCACCCTGCACCGCTGCGCCGAGTTCGGCGCCATGCACGTGCACCACGGCCAACTGCCCTTCCCGGAACTGGAGCGCTTCTGATGTCGCATGATTTCGATGCCAGCGCCGCGCTGCTGGAACAGGTCAACCACGCGCTGAATAGCGCCACCCCGCTGCGCATCCAGGGCAGCGGCAGCAAGGCCCACCTGGGCCGCGCCACCAGCGGCGAAGTGCTGGATACTCGCCAGCATCGCGGGATTGTCAGCTACGACCCCACCGAACTGGTACTCACTGCCCGCGCCGGCACGCCGCTGGCCGAGATCGAGGCCGCGCTGGAGGCCAACAACCAGATGTTGCCGTGCGAGCCGCCACACCTGGGCGACGGCGCCACCCTCGGCGGCATGGTCGCCGCCGGGCTATCCGGCCCGCGCCGCCCCTGGGCCGGCTCGGTGCGTGACCAGGTGCTCGGCACCCGCGTGATCACCGGCCAGGGCAAGCTGCTGCGCTTCGGCGGCGAGGTGATGAAGAACGTCGCCGGCTACGACCTGTCGCGCCTGATGGCCGGCAGCTTCGGCTGCCTCGGCCTGCTCGCCGAAGTCTCGCTCAAGGTGCTGCCCAAACCGCGCCAGGTGCTCAGCCTGCGCCTGGAAGTGGACGCCCTGTATGCCCTGAACAAGCTCGCCGAATGGGGCCAGCAGCCGCTGCCGATCAGCGCCGCCAGCCACGACGGTGCAGCTTTGCACCTGCGCCTGGAAGGTGGCGAGGGCTCGGTGCTGGCCGCGCGCCAGCGCCTGGGCGGCGAAGAGATCGACAACGCTTACTGGCATGAACTGCGCGAACAACGCCTGCCGTTCTTCAGCGCCAGCGGCACGCTGTGGCGCCTGTCGCTGCCGGCCAATAGCGGCCTGCTCGATGTACCCGGCCGCCAGTTGATCGACTGGGGCGGCGCGCAGCGCTGGCTGAAGACCGACGCCGACGGCGAGCTGATCCAGCGCGTGACGGCCAAGCTCGGCGGTCATGCAACCTGCTTCGCCGCCGGCCAGACGCAACCCTTCCAGCCGCTGGCAGCAATGCTGCTGCGCTACCAGCGCCAGCTGAAGAACCAGCTCGACCCCCAGGGTATTTTCAACCCTGGCCGCATGTACGCCGAGGTCTAAGACGTGCAGACCAATTTGAGTGAACAGGCCAAACTCCTGCCGCGCGCCGAGGAAGCCGAACGCATCCTGCGCTCCTGCGTGCACTGTGGCTTCTGTAATGCCACTTGCCCGACCTATCAGCTGCTCGGCGACGAGCTGGACGGCCCGCGCGGGCGTATCTACCTGATCAAGCAGATGCTCGAAGGCAACGAGGTCACGGCCAAGACCCAACAGCATCTGGATCGCTGCCTGACCTGCCGCAACTGCGAGACCACCTGCCCGTCCGGCGTGCAGTACCACAACCTGCTGGATATCGGCCGCGAAGTGGTCGAGCAGGCGGTGCCACGACCACTGAATGAACGCCTGTTGCGCCAGGGCCTGCGCGCCGTGGTACCGCGCCCGGCGCTGTTCAAGGCGCTGACGCAGACCGGCCTGGCCATGCGCCCGCTCTTGCCGGCCGCACTCAAGGCCAAGCTGCCGCGCGAAGTTCGCCCGGCCAAAGCGCGACCGACCACGCAACATGCGCGCCGCGTGCTGATGCTCGAAGGCTGCGTGCAGCCGGGGCTGTCGCCCAATACCAATGCCGCCACCGCGCGCGTGCTGGATCGCCTGGGCATCAGCGTCACGCCGATCCACGAAGCCGGCTGCTGCGGCGCCGTCGACTATCACCTCAACGCCCAGGAAGCGGGGCTGCAACGCGCGCGACAGAACATCGACGCCTGGTGGCCAGCTATCGAAGCCGGTACCGAAGCTATCGTGCAGACCGCCAGCGGCTGCGGCGCCTTCGTCAAGGACTATGGCCACCTGCTCGCAGGTGACCCGGCCTACGCGGCCAAGGCGGCGCGGGTCAGCGCCCTGGCCAAGGATCTGGTCGAGGTGTTGCAGGGCGAGGCGCTGGAACAGCTGCAGGTGCGCGCCGAACAGCGCCTGGCCTTCCATTGCCCTTGCACCCTGCAGCATGCGCAGAAGCTCGGCGGCGCGGTTGAAGGCGTCCTGACGCGCCTCGGCTTCGGCCTGACCGCCGTGCCGGATGGCCACCTGTGCTGCGGCTCGGCCGGCACCTATTCGCTGACCCAGCCGGAGCTGTCCAGGCAACTGCGCGACAACAAGCTCAATGCCCTGGAAAGCGGCAAACCCGACGCCATCGTCACCGCCAATATCGGCTGCCAGACCCATCTGGACGGCGCCGGACGTACGCCGGTGCGGCACTGGATCGAGATCGTCGAGGAGGCGATGGCGTAAAAGCCTGAACCCTCTCCCCCGGCCCCTCTCCCATGAATGGGAGAGGGGAGAAAACCAAGAACACGAGGTATGCCATGCAACACAAAGCCGTACTCAGCCAGAGCGAAGTCAGCCAGATCATCCAGGCGGCCCGTAGCGAAGCGCAGCAACAGGGCTGGGCCGTGGCCATCGCCGTGGTCGATGACGGCGGCCACCCACTGGCCCTGGAACGTCTCGACGGTTGCGCGCCCATCGGTGCCTACATCGCCACCGAGAAGGCCCGCAGCGCCGCCATCGGCCGCCGCGAAACCAAGGGCTACGAGGACATGGTCAACGGCGGTCGTACCGCCTTCGTCAGCGCGCCACTGCTGACCTCGCTGGAGGGCGGCGTACCGGTGCTGGTGGACGGCCAGGTGATCGGCGCCGTCGGCGTGTCCGGGGTCAAGGCCGACCAGGACGCGCAGGTGGCGAAAGCCGGGATAGCAGTGCTGTAAGCAGCGCGCATCGTTTTCTCCCCTCTCCCGCTTGCGGGAGAGGGGACTGATCGAGGCGAGACGAAATTCATAGGCATCCCAGGCAACCGGATGCAGACAGGAGAACAGAAAAATGACCGAACGCGTGCAATGTCAGCGCCTGCAGGTGGCCGCCGAACTCAAGCGCTTCATCGAAGACGAAGTGCTGCCCGGCAGCGGTATCGAGGCCAGCGCCTTCTGGAGCGGCTTCGACGCCTTGGTGCATGACCTGGCGCCGCGCAATCGCGACCTGCTGGCCGAGCGCGACCGCCTGCAGACCGAGCTGGATACCTGGCACCGCGCCCATCCCGGGCCGATCACCGATATGAACGCCTACCGCGCCTTCCTCGGCGCCATCGGTTATCTGCTGCCGCAACCGGAGAAGGTCAGCGCGACCACTGCCAACGTCGACAGCGAGATCACCAGCCAGGCCGGCCCGCAACTGGTGGTGCCGGTGATGAACGCACGCTACGCGCTGAACGCCGCCAACGCCCGCTGGGGCTCGCTGTACGACGCCCTGTACGGCACCGATGCGATCAGCGAAGCGGGTGGCGCCAGCAAAGGGCCGGGTTACAACGAGGTGCGCGGCGCCAAGGTGATCGCCTTCGCCCGCGCCTTCCTCGACCAGGCCGCGCCGCTGGCCAAAGGCTCGCACGCCGAGGCCAGCGCCTATGCGATCCGCGATGGCCGCTTGCAGGTCACCCTGCACGGCGGCGATGTCGTGGCCCTGGCGCAACCGGAAAAGCTCATCGGTTACCAGGGCAACGCCAGTGCTCCGTCGGCCGTGCTGCTGAAGAACAACGGCCTGCACTTCGAGATCCAGATCGACGCCAGCAGCCCCATCGGCCGCACCGACGCCGCCGGCGTGAAGGACGTACTGATGGAAGCGGCGCTGTCGACCATCATGGATTGCGAAGACTCCGTCGCTGCCGTCGACGCCGCCGACAAGGTGCTGATCTACCGCAACTGGCTGGGCCTGATGAAAGGCGACCTGGCCGAGGAACTGGACAAGGGCGGCAAGCGCATCACCCGCCGCCTCAACCCGGATCGTGCGTACACCGCCGCCGATGGCAGCGAACTGACCCTGCACGGGCGCTCGCTGCTGTTCGTGCGCAACGTCGGTCACCTGATGAGCAACCCGGCGATTCTCGATGGCGAAGGTCGTGAAATTCCCGAGGGCATTCTCGATGCAGTGGTCACCAGCCTGATCGCCCTGCACGACCTCAAGCGTCGCGGCAACTCGCGCACCGGCAGCGTCTATATCGTCAAACCGAAGATGCATGGCCCACTCGAAGTGGCCTTCGCCAACGAGCTGTTCGGCCGCGTCGAGCAACTGCTGGGCATGCCGGCCAATACCCTGAAAATGGGCATCATGGACGAGGAGCGGCGCACCAGCGTCAACCTCAAGGCCTGCATCGAGGCGGCCAGCGCGCGGGTGGCCTTCATCAACACGGGCTTTCTCGACCGCACTGGCGACGAGATGCACACCGCCATGGAAGCCGGCGCCATGCTGCGCAAGGGCGACATGAAATCCAGCGCCTGGATTCAGGCCTACGAGCGCAACAACGTGCTGGTCGGCCTGGCCTGCGGCCTGCGTGGCAAGGCACAGATCGGCAAGGGCATGTGGGCCATGCCGGATCTGATGGCGGCCATGCTTGAACAGAAGATCGGTCACCCGAAAGCCGGCGCCAACACCGCCTGGGTGCCGTCGCCAACTGCTGCCGTGCTGCATGCCCTGCACTACCACCAGGTCGACGTGCAGGCGGTGCAGAGCGAGCTGGAGCTGATCGACCTGGCCAGCCAGCGCGACAGCTTGCTCAATGACCTGCTCAGTGTGCCGGTCAGCGCCGAGCGGCCGTGGAGCGCCAGCGATATCCAGCAGGAGCTGGACAACAACTGCCAGGGCATCCTCGGTTACGTGGTGCGCTGGGTCGAGCAGGGCGTCGGCTGCTCCAAGGTGCCGGACATCCATAACGTCGGCCTGATGGAAGACCGCGCCACCCTGCGCATCTCGGCTCAACACATCGCCAACTGGCTGCACCACGGCGTGGTCAGCGAGGCCCAGGTGCGCGAGACGCTACAACGCATGGCACAGGTGGTCGACGGGCAGAACGCGGGCGATCCGGCCTACCGCCCGATGGCCCCTAACTTCGAGCGATCCCACGCCTTCCGCGCCGCCAGCGACCTGGTGTTCAAGGGCCGCGAGCAGCCGTCCGGCTATACCGAGCCACTACTGCATGCCTGGCGTTTGCGCTTCAAAGAGGAGGTTTGAACGACTGTGGGAGGGGCTTCAGCCGCGAGCTTTCTATCGCTTGCATGTCGCGGCTAAAGCGGGATGCCGCCCAGCCGCTCCCACACAAAGCGAGTTCGCAGCCGTGGATGGCCTGAAAGCCTCCACCGAGCAGTAACAAGCCCTGACGGTTTCTGGCCGTCGGGGCTTTCGGGCATGAGCGCGGCGGTGGGTGATCCCTGCCGCCGCTGCTCGCGGAAAGGTCAGTGCCGTGGCGCCCGGCCCTTCCAGATGCGTGGCGCCGGGTTATCCCCGGAAAATTCTGGTTCACAAGAAAAAGAAGGAACCAACCCATGAGTCAAACGCTGCTGTCCATCCTGGCCTTCGTGCCACTGGTGCTTGCGGGTGTGCTGCTGATCGGCTTTCGTTGGCCGGCCAAGTACGCGATGCCGCTGGTGTTCGTTCTCACCGCCCTGATCGGCCTGCTGGCCTGGGACATGTCGCTCAACCGGGTCATTGCCTCCAGCTTGCAGGGGCTGATCCTCACCGCCGCGATCCTGTGGATCATCTTCGGCGCCATTCTGTTGCTCAACACACTCAAGCATTCCGGCGGCATCACCGCGATTCGCCGGGGTTTCTCCAACATCAGTCCGGATCGGCGCGTGCAAGCGCTGATCGTCGCCTGGCTGTTCGGCTGCTTCATCGAGGGCGCCTCCGGTTTCGGTACCCCGGCTGCTGTGGCCGCGCCGTTGCTGGTAGCACTGGGCTTCCCGGCGCTGGCCGCCGTGGTGCTGGGCATGCTGGTGCAGTCGACACCGGTGTCCTTCGGCGCGGTCGGTACGCCGATTCTGGTGGGCGTCGGCGCCGGCCTGGACAAGAGCGGCATCACCGCACAACTGGCCGCAACCGGCGATACCTGGGACACCTTCTTCCATCTGATCTATTCGCGGGTGGCCATCACCCACGGCCTGATCGGCCTGCTGATGCCGCTGATCATGGTGATGATCATGACGCGCTTCTTCGGCAAGAATCAGAGCTGGAAGGAAGGCCTGGCCATCGCGCCGTTCGCCATTTTCACCGCCTTCGCCTTCTCCCTGCCGTACATGGCCGCTGGCGTATTCCTAGGCCCGGAATTCCCCTCGATGATCGGCGCCCTGGTTGGCCTGGCCATCGTCATCCCGGCTGCCAAGGCTGGCTTCCTGCTGCCCAAGGACACCTGGGATTTCGCCGACGCCAAGGACTGGCCGGCCGAATGGATGGGCAAGATCGAGATGAAACTCGACGAGGTGGCCGGCAAGGCGCCGATCTCGGTGCCCATGGCCTGGGCACCCTATCTGCTGCTGGCGATCTTCCTGGTGGTGTCGCGCACCTTCCCGGAGGTCAAGGCGGCGATGCTCGGCCTGAGCTTCGGCTGGAGCAACATCCTCGGTGAAACCGGCGTGTCCGGCACCATCGAGCCCCTGTACCTGCCCGGCGGCATCCTGTGCATCGTGGTGCTGATCACCTTCTTCCTGCATCGCATGCGCTTCTCCGAGCTCAAGGCCGCCGTCGGCGAGTCGAGCAAGACGTTGCTCGGTGCCGGCTTCGTGCTGATCTTCACCATTCCCATGGTGCGTATCCTGATCAACTCGGGGGTCAATGGCAGCGACCTGGTGTCGATGCCGGTGGCCATGGCGCAACTGGTGGCCGAGAGCGTCGGCAGCGTCTATCCCTTCTTCGCCCCGGCTGTGGGCGCGTTGGGTGCCTTCATTGCCGGCTCCAACACCGTGTCCAACCTGATGCTGTCGCAGTTCCAGCTCAACGCGGCGGAGCTGATCGGCGTCTCCGGGGCAATGATGGTCGCGGTGCAATCGGTCGGTGCGGCGGCGGGCAACATGATCGCCATCCACAACGTGGTGGCGGCCTCGGCCACGGTCGGCCTGCTCGGGCGTGAAGGCATCACCCTGCGCAAGACCCTCCTGCCGACCCTGTACTACCTGATCATGGCTGGTGGTATCGCGCTGCTGGCCATGTACGTAATGGGCGTCAGCGATCCGCTGATGAACGCTGGCTGACCCGACTTTGGTTGGCCCCTGGCGGGCGACGATCGTCGCCCGCCCGCTTGGCGCACCGGTTCAATTACGGTAGCGTTCGTCGCGCACTACCGTGAGATACGCCTGAGGGTTATATGAAGAAGTGGCAATGCGTGGTCTGTGGACTGATTTACGACGAGAGCCAGGGCTGGCCGGATGACGGCATCGCCCCGGGCACCCGCTGGGAAGACGTGCCAGAAGACTGGCTGTGCCCCGACTGTGGCGTTGGCAAGATGGATTTCGAGATGATCGAAATCGGCTGATCACGCTTCGTTTCCAGCAAAAACGGCGACCCTCGGGTCGCCGTTTTTGTTTGGCACGACGCCCGTGGGGTACGCCGCGCGCATCAGGAGTCGCCAGTACCACAGCCGGTGCACACAGCGCCCCTACGCACGGCAGTTCGTGCCATCGCCGCAGCTGCAGCAAAAAATTCTGCCAACGCCATTTAATCAGCGCCAGAAGCCGGTCGCCCTTCACTTACAGCAGGCAATCACAGCCAGCTTCACTCAACTGAAGGAATACCACCATGGCTCTGTCGATTCATACCAACTACTCCTCGCTGATCACTCAGACCAACCTGTCCAAGACCAACAACGCGCTGGGCACCAACCAGCAGCGCCTGGGCACTGGCTTCCGCATCAACTCCGCTGCCGACGACGCCGCTGGCCTGCAGATCGCTACCCGTCTGAACGCTCAATCGCGTGGTATGGACGTAGCCATCCGCAACACCGGTGATTCCATCTCCCTGCTGCAGACCGCCGAAGGCGCGCTGACCGAGATGACCGACATCGTCCAGCGCATGAAGGATCTGGCTACCCAGGCCGCCAACGCCACTGCCAGCGAGAAAGACCGCGACGCGCTGCAGTCCGAATACGACCAACTGGGTCAGGAACTGGGCAATATCATCAAGAACACCAAGTACGCTGGCGAGAACCTGTTCAGCGACGGCACCACCACCGACGGTTCCGCTGGCAAATTCGGCGCAGCCATGGACTTCCAGATCGGCGCCAGCGCCGCTGAAACCCTGACCCTGGACGTCAGCACCCCGCTGGGTGACCTGGCCACCGCCCTGGACGGCCTGTCCGCCCAGTACGCCACTCCGGACAGCACCACGCCGGGTACCGAGATCGCTGGCGCCGACGGTAGCGCGGCCAACGGCATGATCGACACCCTGAGCGACGCGCTGGACAGCATCGGCGAACTGCGTGCCCAGTTCGGTGCAAACATCAACCGCCTGAACCACACCGCCAACAACCTGAACAACATGAAGGACAACACCGACATGGCCAAAGGTCGCATCATGGATGCCGACTTCGCCAAGGAAAGCGCCAACATGAGCAAGAACTCCATGCTGATGCAGTCGGGCATCTCCATGCTCAAGCAAGCCGGCCAGATGCCGGGCATGGTCATGTCCCTGCTGGGCTGATCCCGCGTCATCCAGGCGCAATGGATTGCGCCACCCCCTCAACGTCCCGCCTCTGCGGGGCGTTTTGCATGGCCGCTCGGCCACCCCTCCCTGCATCGAACCGCTGATCAACCGTCATATTCACCACCCATGATCGGGCGGCTACGCTGATACTCACTGCACTCGTCAAAGTGCCATACAGAACGGCAAGTATCAGCCGATAGCACATTCGGCATCGTGACGAGAGCCGCGCTCCGCTGGCACAAGACTTGCCACTGAATTTCCCTGGCGCCAGAATGCCGACCACTTATCGCCCCGGAATGTTCCCCACGGGAATACCGTTCGTTTCAAGGATCGCATGAACTCCAGCCCCGATATGCCGCCCGCCGAGTCGGGAAGCAGCAACGCCTGTCCGGTCATCAAGACCGGGCGCAGCGACTGCTATGCGCACTTCTATCCGGCGCTGTATCAACTCACGCTGGTGAAGAACGGTATCGAGGAGAAGATCGACCTCGGCTACTCCGGCAGCCGTCTGCTCGAACGACTGCTGCAGAAACCCGGCGAGGTGGTGTCGCGGGAGGAACTGATGAGCCATGCCTGGGCTGATCGGGTCGTCGGCCAGGGCAGTCTGAATCAGCAGATCTACACCTTGCGCCAGGTGCTCGGAGACGAGAAGAACCGCGAGATCATCCAGACCCTGCCCCGCCGCGGCTACCTTCTCAACCCCAACCACCTGGTCTACCCGGCGAGCATCGACGACATCGATGACGTGACCGAGCAGGTCGAGTCGAGCGCTCCCCAACCAGCCTTCCTGCGCCGTCATGGTCGCCAACGTGCCTCCTGGGTCATCCTCCTCTCGCTGTTCAGCGTGATCGGCATCGTGCAGTTCTTCTTCCTGTACCAGATCAGCCAGCCGGAAGACCTGCACAGCAGCGAGATGAACCTGGGCACGCTCAACGTGCGCTACATCGACCAGCAGCCGCAACGACTGCAACAGCTGATCCTGCAAACACACGGCCTGACCAGCCGCCTGACAGCGCTGGCCGACAAGCCGGCCAACCTGGTACTCAGCCTGCGCGGTGATTTCTACGAGCTGCTGTGCCTGCAGAACAACGGCACGGTGCGTTCGCTGATGCTCCACGAAAGCCAGCTCAACCAGGTGGCGGACGCCCAACTGAGCAGGTGCCTGCCATGAGCCAGTGCATGCAAAACGGGCTCAGCCGGGGCTGGCTGCTGGCCGTCCTGGCCGCAGCCGTACTCATGCTGTTGAGCATGCTCGGGCTGTGGCTGAGCTTCCTCTCCAGCGCCGAACTCAACGGTCGTTATCAATCCAGCGGCCAGGTGCAGCTGAGCAACGGCCAGGTGCTGGATATCAGCCACAGCCTGCAGGTCAGCGACGGACGCTTCTACGCCATGACCCGCCAGGGCGCCAGCATTCTGGAAACCTCGGGCGTGGTGGATTACGGCTTTCTCGGCAACTACCGCCTGCGCGTCGAAAGCGGCCAGATCACCGGGTTGGCCAGCGAGACCGATGACGAACTGGTGTTCAACCTGCTCTATGGCCGGCACAAGGGCTCGACCATTCGCCTGACCCGTTTCGAAGGCTGCCTCTACGCCCTGGAAACCCGCCAGATCTACTGCCCCGCCCAAGGTTTGTAGGGCCGCCCTACGAATCCGGCGCATTGAACTTGGCACCTTCGGTTCGATATTCCACCCGCGCCTGCGCCTCACCGAACAGCTCGCGATACAGGCCCTCCGCCTGGCTGGTCAGCAGCAGCAGTTCAATACGGCGATTGGCACCGTTCTCCCGGTCATTCGGCAGCAGCGGCATGCCGTCGGCCTGCGCGGTGACCTGCAGCACGCTGTCGGTCGGCAGGCCGGCCTCGACGAGCACGTTGCGCGCACGCAGCGCACGGTCGCCCGACAGGTTCCAGTTGTTGTAGCCACCGACCACGCCGCGATAGGGCGTGGCATCGGTATGGCCGCTGATGATCAGGTGATTCTCGACCTTGGCCAGAATGCCCGCCAGGCGTTGCAGCAAGGTGGCGAAATGCGGATCGAGACGCGCACTGCCACGGCTGAACATGAAACGCTGGGCATCGTCCTTGATCAGGATGCGCAGCCCTTGCGGCACCACCTGCACCTCGATATTGGCCTCGGCATCGAGTTGCAGTGCCAGCTGTTCCATCAGCTTGGCCAGCTCCTGCATCTGCGCCGGCTCGGCATAGTGCGGTCGACGCGGCTCACCCGGCTGACCGTCGCCCAGCGTGGCGCCTGGGTCTTCCTGCGGGGTGCGCGCCTGGTTGATGCGATCCTGACGCGGGCTGACCTGCACCGGCACGCCATCGAGGTCCAGCGGCGTCTGGCTGGTGCCGTCGAAGATACCGGCACCACCATCGACCAGCGGATTGTTCATCATGTCGGCATTGGCGCGGCTGGCTTCCTGGGTCTGCGGCTGGATGATCCACAGCACCATGAACAGCGCCATCATGGCCATGGTGAAGTCAGCGAACGCCACCTTCCAGGCACCACCATGCTCGTCGTGACCGCCCTTCTTGCCACGCCGCTTGATGATGATCTCGTGGCCGTCACCGCCGCGCGGTCTCATGCCGCGTCCCTTTCGTCTTCGTAGCGGTTGACCCAGATTTCCAGCTGCTTGAACGCCGGTTTGACGTCCTGCTCGATCAGCTTGCGCCCGGCATCCACCGCCAGCAGCGTGGGCTTGCCGGCAACGTGAGCGACCAGGGTGGTGCGCACGCATTCGAGCGCCGACATCTCGGTCTTGATGCGCTGGCCCATGGCACTGGAAAGCGGCTCCATCACGCAGTAGCACATGAAGATGCCGAGGAATGTCCCCACCAGCGCCGCCGCCACGTGGGCACCGATCTCGGCCACCGAACCACCGATGTTGCCCATAGTGATGACGATGCCGAGGATCGCCGCGAGAATGCCGAAGCCCGGCATGGCTTCGCCGATCTTGTGCAGCGAGCGCGACGGCTGCAGCAGCACATGCTCCATGGCTTCGAGCTCCTGTTCGAGGAAGCCCTCCAGCTCATGTGCGCTGATCTTGCCCATGGCCATCAGACGGAAGTTGTCGGCGATGAACGCCATCAGGTTCTTTTCCTGACGGATCAGCGGGTACTTGGCAAACAACTCGCTCTGTTCCGGCTCCTCGATATGCGCATCGAGCACCTTGAGGCCACCGACGTCGACCATTTCCAGCAGCTCATAGAGCAGCATCAGCAGCTGGCGCTGGAACTCCTCGCCACGCTTCTTGTAGACGAACACCCCCTTGATCTGGTGAAGCATCTCGATCAGCACGTCCTTGGGGTTGGCGACGACCAGAGCGCCAAAACCCGCACCGACGATGATGATCACCTCGGCCGGCTGCCAGAGCATGGCCAGCTCGCCATGGGCCATGACATAGCCACCGAGCACGCAGGCCACGATGATCAATGCACCTAATAACTTCTGCACCCTAGCCTCTCTCGTTCAGGTAACGACTGGCCTTGGCGATCGCCTGCTTGCTCAACTGGCAGACGCGGGCGTCGCTCAGCTCCAGCACCAGGGCGATTTCCTTGAGGCTCAGCTCGTGTTGGTAGTAAAGGGTCAGCACCAGACGCTCGCGCTCGCTGAGCTTGCTCAGCGCCTGCGCCAACAGACGCTCCTTGAGCACGCGATCCTCGACGCCGCTGGCGCCACAGGCGAAGCCCTCGTGACCGTTTTGCAGCAGCTCGTCGAGGCTCTCGATGGCCTCGCAGGCGTCGGCCTGGAGGAACTCCTGGTAATCCTTGGCGCTGATCCCGGCCGCCTGAAGGATTTCCTCCTCCTGCGGCACGCGCCCCAGTTGCCGCGCCAGTTGGCGGATGGCATCGCGAATCTTGTGGGTCTGCTGACGCACCTGGCGCGGACGCCAGTCCTGGCGGCGCAGCTCGTCGAGGATGGCGCCACGTACCCGCAGCGCGGCGAAACGACCGAACTGCTCGTCCGGCGTGCCGTAGCGGCGCAGGCTGTCGAGCAGGCCCATCAGGCCGATCTGCTCCATGTCCTCGCGGTCGAGCACCTGATTGGCCTGCAACGCCAGCTGGCTGACGATGCGCTTGACCAGCGGCAGGTACTGCAACAGCCACTTCTGCTCGGCTCCGGGAGCGAACAGCGCGGCTCCGCCCTGTTCGGCGGCGTAGCGGTAGTCGATGGCGCAGGTGGCGTTCATGGGCAGGGTCTGCTCTCTACTGGACGATCAGCTTGCTGACCAGCACGTTGGCGAATGGCATCGCCAGCTTCTTGCTGGCGAAGTCATCGAACAGCGCGCTTTCCAGCGTGCTCTGCAACTCGGGGATGGGCATGCCGCGCAGCTTCTCGAAGGTCATCGCGGACAGGTGGGCGACCACCGAGTTGCGCACCATCGGGTCGATCTGTTCGAGCTTCTTCGGATCGGTTTCGAGCTCGGCCTGCAGCACCAGATCGAGCACGAAGTAATGCTCGCGGCTGTCGCCCTTGAGGCTGACGATGACCTTCTCGATGGGGAAGAAACGGTATTCGCTGGTGGCCTCTTCCTCCTCCTCGCCGGTGCTGGACAGGCCGAACAGCGGCTGTCCCGATTGCATCGAGCGCATCGTGGCGTAGTTGAAGACGGAGCTGCCGATCACCACCAGGGTGTTGAAGATAAGCAGTAGCAGGATGATCCGCGGCATTGTCATGAGGCTTCTCGATTCACTCGCAAGGGTTAGACGGTGACCAGCACGTCGCTGATCGAATCCGGGTTGTGGCGACCGTCATCGGCCCCATTGATATGCGCGGCCCGTACCGGCTCCTCGCCGAGCCAGGCCTGATGCTGCGCCTGCCCCTGCTGGCGGCCGCCCTGCGCATCGGCGGAAACCTGCACGTTGACCTGCACGAAGTTCTGCCCGACCAGCTCCTGGCGCAGGCGCTCGCTGGTCTGTTGCAGCAGGCGCACGACATCGGCGTTGGCTGCCGACAACTGCACGCTGAGACGGCCGGACTCGTGGCTCAGGTAGATTTCCAGGCTGCCCAGCTCAGGGGGATCGAGACGGATCGTGGCGTTCTGGATACGTTGATTGATCTGCAGGTCGACGTGCTCGCGCAGGCTCTGCAACATCTGCTCGCCCCACTGCGCCTGCGGCGCATGCAGCTTGAGGGGGCGCTCGGCGGCAAGCGGCTGCGTTGCCGTCTGCGGGCTGGCGGACGTGGCAGGCGCAACCTTGTCGCCCTCGGCAGCGCTTGCCGGCAGACGCTCGAGAAGCGTGGCTTCAGGCACATCGAGGGTTGGCAGAACCTGCGTCGACGCAGCGCGTTCCGGCTCCATCGGCAGGCTCAGGGAAGCGTTCTGCAGAGCGGCCACTGATGACATCTGGCGCGAGGCAGCTGGCAACTCCGCATCCAGTGCTGGCGAGCTGTTGCCGGCCGCTGGCGGGGTCACGACCGGCGGTGCCAACACCAGCTCGGCGTGCTCAGGCAAGACGATGGCCTCACCCTGCTCATCAAGCGGCTCCTGCTCCTCCTGCTGCGCAGCAACCTCGCGCGCCTCGACACGCACGGCCTGCTGGCCCAGCACGCTGGCCAGCCACTGCTCGGCGTCCGCCTCGGTGACGGTTACCTGAACCGGTGTGCTGCTCTGCGGCAACGGCTGTTGCGCCTCGGCGGCGGCAAAACCGCGCAGCGCCAGTTGCAGCTCGAACGCCGGCGTGTCGCCCTCGGCGCCCTGCGCCTGGGCGAAGCCGGCCGGCAAGGCTTCGGTGCCGGAACCCGTCAGGCTGGCCTGTGCGTTCGGATTGATCGCTTGCAGCATCCTTTATCTCCCACCCTGGTACAGGTCGACGCGCATATAGGCGCTGCGACCTTCGGCATATTCCAGATGCGTCAACAGCAGACGGCGCAGCCGCTCGCACTCCTCGGCACAGGCGATGCGCGCCTGCCCGTGCAACTGCTGCAGACGCCGCTTGGCCTCGCGCACCTCATCGCTGAGGCGAGGCAGCCCGGCCAGCAGTTGCAGGCACGAACGGATCACCGAGTCGATCTCGCCGATGCGCGCCCAGTCGCCCTGCTCCAGCGCTTCGGCCAACTGGCCATGCAGCTGCTGCAGGGCGCGCAGTTCACTTGCGCGTTGCATTCACGCCTTCCCAGCCTTCGCGCAGTACGCCAAGCAGGCCCACCACTTCGTCCAGGCCTTCCAGCGACAGGCTGACGCTGACGTCGGAGAGGCGGTAGATGCAGTAGTCGTAAAGCCGCGCCAGGCCCTGCACCAGCTCGCCACCGTTCTCGTAGTCGAGGGCGCCATTGAGGCCATTGAGGATGTTCAGGCACTTCTCCAGCGATTGGCCCTTCTGCTGGTAGCGCTTGGCCTCGATGTGGCCACGGGCACGCGCCAGCTCGTCGAGCAGACCATCGAACAGCACCAGCACCAGTTCGTAGGGCGAGGCGGCAGCGGCGCGCGCCTCGAGATCCACGGTGCGGTAACTGTCGTAACTTTCGTTGAGGTTGTAGGCACTCATCAGAACATTCCGTAGGTCTGCTCCATCGCCGCCATGGTCTGCATGAGACCGGTGTACTGACGGAGATAGCGGCTGTAGTAGGAGTCGTATTGCTTCTGGATGGTGTCGAACTGTTGGTCGACACGACGCAGCTGACTGTTGAGGGTGTCCTTGCGGTTGGTCAGCAGGCCACCGGCGCTGCTGGTGTAGACCGCCAGGTTCTTGTCCAGGGTGTCGAGCAGGTTGCCCTTGTCGGTGAACAGCTTCTCGAAGCCTTCCGGGTTGGCCGCCACGGCTTTCTCGAAACGGGCGTTGTCGATGGTCAGCTTGCCGTTGCGGTCGGCGACGATGCCGAACTCGGTCAGGCTCACCCCGCCGAACGAGGTACGCACCAGCTGATTGAGCATGCTCTCGATGGCCCGCACGCTGGCATCGCCAGCCAATACGCCACGCGTGCCACTCTCGCCACCACTGGCGGTAAGCGAGTCGAAGCTGGTCATCAGCGCGTTGAAGGCGCTGACGAAGGTCTGCGCTTTCTCCTTGGTGGCTTTCTGATCCTGGCCGATGTCGATGGTGACCGGGGCGTCGCCGCTCTTGTGGGCCTTGTTGAAGGTCAGGCTGACGCCGTCAATGACGTTGTCGAAGGTGTTGCTGCTACTAGTCAGCTCGATGCCGTTCTCACCGCCCAGACGCACGATGGCGTCGCGCGCCACGGACAATTCCTGGCGTCCGGCGACAGCACTCTCGAAGGCGGTATTGCCGCTGGCCGTCAGACTGATGGCCTGATCGGCGCCAGTCTTCTCGCTGGTCAGCACCAGGTTGACCTGGCCATTGCTGCGCACCAGGGTCGCCTTGACGCCCTTGTTGTCGCTGGCCCCGTTGATCGCCGCGGCCAACTCGTCGAGGGTGCTCACCGCGCCCAGGTCGACATTGAAGGAGTCGCTGCCCTGGCCGATGGTCAGGCTGCCACTGCCCAGGTCACTTCCCTGCAACCCTTGCAGGGCAAGTTGGCTCTTGCTGGCCAGTTGCTGAACGAAGAAATCGTAACTGCCGGGTACCGCCTTGCTGCCAACCGCGGCGCTGGCATAGCCCTCCTGGCTGAAGGTGGCGCTGTTGACCAGCATGCTGCTACCGGCGAGCTTGAGCCCGCTGGCAGCCGTCTTGAAAGTCTTCAGGGCGGTATCGAGCGCAGTCAGCGCCCCCAGCTGCGACTTGTAGGCAGCCTGGTTGCGATTGGCCTTGGCCAACTGGCCCTGCACTTCGTACTGGGCCAGTTGGGTCGCCATGCTTTGAACGTAATCTGAATCGATAGCCATAGTCGGACACCCGTTTTCCTGTGTGATAGCAATAGCGGTGCCAACAGCTGAAACCCTTGATTTAGAGGGCTTCCAGCAAACCGCCAGGTGAAAGATCCTTTCCGCTCGCGCGACTGCGGAAAGCAGGCGGAAGGGCGACTTCCGCCTGCGTCGCGCAGCAGGCGGACGTGCTCCTTACACAGGCGACATCAGGAAGGTCTGGCTTAAGGCACAGAGACGAAGATCGCGGTGCGCACAGCGCACCCTACGTATGGCCATCCCCGTAGGGTGCGCCATGCGCACCGATGACACCGCACCACGGCGAAAACGCGAACGGCGGGTGAACACGCGACTGGTTCAGGGCGAGATATTCAGGTGGGTGTTGGCAGCGAACTATTCGCCACCGACGGCGAAGTTGGGCAGGCTGTTGACCGGCTGGCGGAAGTTGAAAGGGATGGATTCCACCGCCAGCCCGACGTTGCGCTGCACCACGAAATGCAGGTGCGGGCCGGTGCTGTTGCCGGTGTTGCCCGAGCGCGCCAGCAGGCTGCCGGTTTCCACCCGCTGGCCTTCGCGCACGCCGACCGAGCCTTTCATCAGGTGCAGGTAGACGCCCATGGTGCCGTCGTCATGCAGGATGCGCACGAAGTTGCCGGCCGGGTTGTTGCCGCGCCCGCTCTGCTGGTTCTCGGTCTTCACCACCACCCCGGCGCGCGCGGCGACGATGGGCGTGCCTTCGGGCATGGCGATATCCACCGCGTAACGGCCCTTGGCGGTGAAGTGGCTGTAGGTGCCGTTGGCACCCTGGGTCTGACGGAATGGGCCGCCGCGCCAGGGCAGCGGATAACGGTGAATGCTCGGTTGCAGACGCGGATCGCCGAGGGCATAGCGCAGCCTGGGCTTGTAGCGCAGCGGCTTGGAAGCGTCCTGCGCGGTCAGGGTGGCCAGGCGGATATTGCTGCGCGGCGGCAGCACCCAGCGGATCGGCTTGTCCGGCGCGCCGATGGCGTTTTCCACCTGCTCCAGCTTCAGCTCGATTTCCACCGGGGCGAAGAGGTCGTTGCGGATCAGCAGGGTCTCGCCGGCTTCGTGCTTCTTGGTTTCCAGCTTCACCTGGTTGTCCAGGCGCTCGACCATGCGGTCGTTGAACACGAACACCTGCGCGCCAGGCGCGGCCTGGTCGCTATAGGTCACTACGCCGTTCTTGTCGACGTACTTGTAGATGGTCAGGGCAGCGGCTTGGCTACTGAGAACCAGCAGGCTGCAGAAGAAAATCAGACGCCCTAGCATAACGACTCGGATCTTATGGCTTTTCGATATCCGGGTTAGCAAGACTAGCAGCGCATCGCGGCGCCTGCGAGCGACCGACCGTCAGGCTGTGAACCGGCGCACCGCCATCGATCGGCCATCTGCTCTGTATTGGCCTGGCGAAGCGAGTGGCGTTAGGGTCAGGAGTAGGACGGCGTCTTGGCGCAGGGTGCCGTGGGGCCCGTGCACAGCCATAACAGCGGCGTCGATCTTCAGGTGCGCATGGCGCACCCTACCCCGGCATGTGATCCGCTACGCGCCGGGAACGAAGTGCTTCTGCGCAGTGCCCCGGGCGATCAGGCGCGACAGGTAGTCGAGCTTCTGCGGGTCGCGGTCGACGAAGCGGAACGTCAGTTGCAGCCACTCGCTGTCAGGCTTTGGTTCGAATGCCGCGACAGCATGCAGATAGCCATTGAGCCGCGCGGTTTCCGCAGCTTCGCCCTGCTCCAGGTCGAGCACCGCACTCTCCAACACCTGCGGCAACAGCTCGGTACGTTTGACCACCAGCAGCGCTTCCTTGAGGCTCAGCGCCTTGATCACGCAGGCCATGCTGCCAGCCGGTAGACGCAGCTGACCCTGACCACGGCCGGCCGGTGATTTGCTCGGCGCAGCCGGCGCCGCTGCAGCGCTGGGTGCCGCCTGAGCCACAGCTGCCGACGGCGGCGCACTGGGCTTTACCACCTCGGCCTTGCCACCGGTCAGCGCTGCCAGCGAGTCGTTGGCCAGGGCGCCTGTGCTGAGCATTTTCGGTGGCGCGCTGGCGGCCAGGGCCTGCAGTTTGCCGGCGCGACTCAAGGCTTTCTTCACCTTGGTCACCAGCTGTTCGTTGGAGAAGGGCTTGCCGATGTAGTCGGAGACGCCGGCCTGAATGGCCTGCACCACGTTCTCCTTGTCACCGCGGCTGGTGACCATGATGAAAGGCGTGGTTTTCAGGTCGTCCTGCTCGCGGCACCAGGTCAGCAGCTCGAGGCCAGACATCTCCGGCATTTCCCAATCGCAGAGGATCAGGTCGACCCCCTGGCGGCTCAGCATCTGCTGCGCCTTGCGGCCGTTGATCGCTTCTTCGATCTGTACGCCGGGAAAGTGATCGCGCAGCCCTTTCTTGACCAGATCACGGATAAAGGTCGCGTCGTCCACCACCAGCACACTGACTTTGCTCATCGGCCACTCCTGTACGAATGACGATAAGCATAGTCATGGCCAGTCGCCAAAGGCCAACGGAAAACGTCGGCAGCGCAACAAATCGCGCAAACGAAACGGCCCGGGAAATCCCGGGCCGTCGGCGCACAGCAGGCATCAGTCGTTGGACTTGCCCTCGACCTCTTCGCGCATACGCGTCAGGCCGATGTGGCGAACGTCGGTGCCACGTACCAGGTAGATCACCAGTTCGGCGATGTTGCGCGCATGATCGCCGATGCGCTCCAGCGAGCGCAGCGCCCAGATCACGTTGAGCACACGCGAGATCGAACGCGGGTCTTCCATCATGTAGGTGACCAGCTCGCGCAGCGCGGTCTTGTATTCGCGGTCGACGGTCTTGTCGTGCTGGGCCACGGCCAGGGCCAGGTCGGCGTCGAAGCGGGCGAAAGCGTCGAGGGCGTCCTGCACCATCTTGCGCACCTGGTCGCCGATGTGGCGGATCTCGACGTAGCCCTTGGGCGCCTCGCCTTCCTCGCTGAGGAGGATGGCGCGCTTGGCGATCTTGGTCGATTCGTCGCCGATGCGTTCCAGGTCGATCACCGACTTGGAGATGCTGATGATCAGGCGCAGGTCGGAAGCGGCCGGCTGGCGGCGGGCGAGGATGCGGATGCACTCCTCGTCGATGTTGCGCTCCATCTGGTTGATCTGGTCATCGATCTCGCGCACCTGCTGGGCCAGGCCGGAATCGGCCTCGATCAGCGCGGTCACCGAGTCGTTGACCTGCTTTTCCACCAGGCCGCCCATGGCCAGCAGGTGGCTGCGGACTTCTTCCAACTCGGCGTTGAACTGCTGGGAAATGTGATGGGTGAGGCTGTCTTTGTTGATCATTGCAATCGCTCCACAAATGCTGCCGGCTTGGGTGGCCATGGTGCGCACAGCGCACCCTACACGTTGAGTTTCAGCACGAAGGCCCTTGGAAAAGGCTCTCTGGCGCGAAGGGCGCGCGCTGACAGTACGGCGCCCGACAAAGCCAGGGAGTATTTGCCATGGCCTTAGCCGTAACGACCGGTGATGTAGTCTTCAGTCTGCTTCTTCTCCGGGTTGGTGAAGAGCGTGTCGGTATCGCCGAACTCGATCAGCTTGCCCATGTACATGAATGCGGTGTAGTCGGAGACACGCGCCGCCTGTTGCATGTTGTGGGTCACGATGACGATGGTGTATTTGGATTTCAGTTCGTAGATCAGCTCTTCGACCTTCAGCGTAGAGATCGGGTCGAGTGCCGAGCAGGGTTCGTCGAGCAGCAGCACTTCGGGCTGCACCGCCACGGTACGGGCGATCACCAGACGCTGCTGCTGGCCACCGGAGAGACCAAGGGCCGAATCGTGCAGACGGTCTTTCACTTCATCCCACAGTGCGGCGCTCTTCAGGCCCCACTCGACCGCCTCGTCGAGGATGCGCTTCTGGTTGATGCCCTGAATGCGC
Organism: Pseudomonas berkeleyensis; assembly: GCF_014109765.1. Lineage (NCBI taxonomy): Bacteria > Pseudomonadati > Pseudomonadota > Gammaproteobacteria > Pseudomonadales > Pseudomonadaceae > Pseudomonas > Pseudomonas berkeleyensis. The sequence continues at coordinate 202,882 of NZ_CP059139.1, read as the reverse complement.
AGGCCATACACCACGTTCTCGTAGATGCTCTTGGGGAACGGGTTGGGCTTCTGGAACACCATGCCGACGCGGCGACGCAGCTCGGCCACATCCTCGCCCTTACGATAGATGTTGCGGCCGTCGATGTTGATCTCGCCTTCCACGCGGCAACCGTCAACCAGGTCGTTCATGCGGTTGAAGGTACGCAGCAGGGTTGACTTGCCGCAGCCGGACGGGCCGATGAACGCCGTCACGCGCTGCTTGGGGATGTTCATCTTGACGTCGTACAGCGCCTGCTTGTCGCCGTAGTACAGATTCAGACCCGGCACCTGGATGGCCACGGTTTCGTTGGCCAGGTTCAGGCTCTGCTTGTCACGGCCCAGGGCCGAGATGTCGATACCGTGGGTAGCGTTTTCGTGTTGCATATGCTCACTCCGTTCGCAGCGCCAGGCTGCAAGCTACAGGCCGCAAGCCCCATGTGAGGGGCTTGCCGCTCCAATCAATGATCCAGGGCCTTGTACTTCTCGCGCAGGCGGTTGCGCAGGTAGATGGCCGTCAGGTTGAGAATCGCGATCACCAGTACCAGCAGCAGCGCGGTGGCATACACCAGCGGCCGCGCGGCCTCGACGTTGGGGCTCTGGAAGCCGACGTCATAGATGTGGAAGCCCAGGTGCATGATCTTCTGATCCAGGTGCAGGTAAGGGTAGTTACCGTCGACTGGCAGGCTGGGCGCAAGTTTCACCACACCCACCAGCATCAGCGGCGCCACCTCACCTGCGGCACGGGCCACGGCGAGAATCAGACCAGTCATCATCGCCGGGCTGGCCATCGGCAGCACCACGCGCCACAAGGTCTCGACCTTGGTCGCACCGAGCGCCAGCGAGCCTTCACGCAGCGCCCGCGGGATACGCGCCAGGCCTTCCTCGGTGGCGACGATCACCACCGGTACGGCGAGCAGCGCCAGGGTCAGCGAGGCCCAGAGCAGGCCTGGCGTGCCGAAGGTCGGTGCGGGCGCAGCTTCCGGGAAGAACAAACGGTCGATCGAGCCACCCAGCACGTAGACGAAGAAGCCCAGACCGAACACGCCGTAAACGATGGCCGGAACGCCCGCCAGGTTGTTCACCGCGATGCGGATCACCCGGGTCAGCGGGCCCTGCTTGGCGTATTCGCGCAGGTAGATGGCGGCGATCACGCCGAACGGGGTGACGATCACCGCCATGATCAGGGTCATCATGATGGTGCCGAAGATCGCCGGGAAGATACCGCCTTCGGTGTTCGCCTCACGCGGGTCGTCGCTGACGAACTCCCACACCTTGCTGCCATAGAAACCGAGCTTGTCCAGGGTCGACATGGCGTTCGGGCGATACGCGCGCACCACCTTGCCAAGGCTGATCTGCTGCTCGCGGCCGTCGGCCGAACGCACAGTGATGCTGTCGCGGTTGAACTGCTCGTAACGCGAACTGAGTTCGGCTTCCAGCACCTTGTATTCGGCGTCCCACTGGGCGCGCTCGGCGGCCAGGTCGGCTTGCGCGGCGGCGCTCAGCTCACCGTTGAGTTCCAGCTTGCGGGTCTTCAGACGCACGCGCTCGAGGCCGGCGTTGATACGGCCGATGTCGGCCTTCTCGATCTTGACGATCTGCGTGTGCAGGTCATCCACCCGCGCCAGACGCTTCTGCAGCTCCGGCCAGGCCGCATCGCCCTCGGCGACCAGTTGGCCGTTTTCCTTGACGTTGACCAGGTAGCCGTAGAAGTTGCCCCACTCGCGGCGCTCGAAGGCGGTGATGTCCACTGGGCGATGCTGGTCGCTCAGCCACTCACCGACCACCCAGGTGAAGTCCGCGCCGTACAGGTCGCGGTTGCCCACCTTGATCAGCTCGCGGGTCATGAATTCGCCGCCCTCGACATCCACCGGCAAGCCGGAAGCCGCCAGACGGGCGCGCGGGATTTCCTCGATCTGCACCACGGCACCAGCCATCACCTTGGCTTCCTGGCCGGGCACCTGGTAGGTGGCTTCGATGATGTCGGCCGGCCAGAAGTGCGCCAGGCCGCGCACCGTGATCACCGCCAGCAGGCCAACGACCATGATGATGGCGATGGACACCGCACCGGCGTTCATCCAGATCCAGGGCGAACCGCTCTTGAACCAGGATTTCATGTTGTTCTGTTTCACGGACATAGTCTTGCAGTCCTCAGAGCGAAGCGTACTTGACGCGCAGGCGCTGACGCACCAGCTCGGCCAGGGTGTTCATGACGAAGGTGAAGGTCAGTAGCACCAGCGCCGAGAGGAACAGAATCCGGTAGTGCGTACCGCCCACTTCCGACTCCGGCATTTCCACCGCCACGTTGGCAGCCAGGGTGCGCAGGCCTTCGAAGATGTTCATGTCCATGATCGGCGTGTTGCCGGTGGCCATCAGCACGATCATGGTCTCGCCGACGGCGCGGCCCATGCCGATCATCACCGCCGAGAAGATGCCCGGGCTGGCGGTCAGGATCACCACGCGGGTCAGGGTCTGCCACGGCGTGGCGCCCAGAGCCAGGGAACCGAAGGTCAGGCTCTTGGGTACGCTGAACACGGCATCTTCGGCGATCGAGTAGATGTTCGGGATCACCGCGAAGCCCATGGCCAGGCCGACCACCAGGGCGTTGCGCTGGTCGAACGGAATGCCCAGGTCGTTGCTCAGCCACTGACGCATGTTGCCGTCGAACAGCCAGTTCTCCACATGCCCGCTCATGCTCAGGGAGATGAAGCCGACCAGCAGGATCACCGGGATCAGCAGCGCGGCTTCCCAGCCATCCGGCACGCGCAGGCGCACGGACTCCGGCAGACGGCTCCAGATGAAGCCGGCCAGGAGGATGCCGATGGGGGTGAAGATCAACAGGCTGAAGATGCCGGGTAGATGTCCCTCAACATAGGGCGCGAGGAACAGACCGGCGAAGAAGCCGAGGATCACCGTCGGCAGCGCTTCCATCAGCTCGATCACCGGCTTGACCTTGCCGCGCATGGCCGGGGCCATGAAGTAGGCGGTGTAGATCGCCGCGGCGATGGCCAGCGGAGCGGCCAGCAGCATGGCGTAGAACGCCGCTTTCAGGGTACCGAAGGCCAGCGGCGCGAGGCTCAGCTTGGGCTCGGCGTCGGTACTGGCGGAGGTGGACTGCCAGACGTACGCCGGCTTGTCGTAGTTTTCGTACCAGACCTTGCCCCACAGCGCACTGAAGGAAATCTCCGGGTGCGGGTTGTCGATCAGCAGGCGCTCGAGCTGGCCGTTGCTCTCCACCAGCACGCGGTTGGCGCGTGGCGACAGGGCGGCCATGGTGAAGCCTTCGGCAACCGGCTCGACCAACAGGGTGCGGTGCGCAGTGCTGTGGAAGATCCCCAGATTGCCGGCGCTATCCAGGGCGATGAAGCCCTTGCGGCGTTGCTCGGAGATGATCTGGGCAATCGGCTGGCCGGCCATCTTGAAGTCGCGCACCCGCTGCAGCGAAGCCTTGCCGTCTTCTTCACGCACCATGAACCACTGCGCGATGCCGCCCTTGCTGTCACCGATCAGCAGCGAGATGCCGCCGAGCAGCGAAGTGGCGTAGGTCACGTCGGTGGCGCCGTCGTTGAGCAGCTTGTAGCGGCCGTTGAGGGTGTTGCGCCGCAGGTCGAAAACGTCGGCGGTGGCACGACCGTTGATCACGTACAGCCACTGCTGGCGCGGATCGATGATCAGCTCCTTGATCGGCTCGGCGATCTGCGGCAGCGCCAGACGCTCCTCGTTGGTGCTGACCTCGCCGGTCATCAGGTTCTCTTCGCGGCTCAGGCTCACCGCGTGCAGCTCGCTGCCCACGGACGCAGCGACCAGCAGCGTACCGCTGGCGAGGCTGATGCCCATGTGCTCCAGCGGACGACCTTGCGGGTCGAGGGTCAGCGGCGCTTCACCGAAGGGGTAGGTGACCACCGGGGTGATGGTCTTGACGTCATTGGGGTAGGACACCCGGTAGCTGTGCTCGAACACCAGCACCTGACCATTGGAAAGCCCCAGGGCTACGCGGTTGCTACCCGGCTGATCCTCACCGACCGAAGTCACTTCGCTGCCGGCTGGCAGCGGCAGTGCCACCGCATTCATCGCTGCCATGCTCTTGGCATCGAAGAACTGAATATTGCCGGACTTGGACAGGCGCATACCGACCTGATTCTGCTCTTCCACTGCCATCAGTAGCGGCGCGCCAGCCTCAGCCAGCCAGGCCGGTTGCACCGGCTTGCGCTGTTGCAGATCGGCGCCCTGGAACATCGGCAGTACGACATAGGCCAGGTAGAAGAAAATCAGAGTGATGGCGCCGAGTACGGCAAGGCCACCGACGGATACGCCCCAGCGGGCCAGGCGATCCTTGAATGCGCGCAGGCGGCGTTTGCGTTGCAGAGCCGGAGTGTTGAAGTCCAGCCCGAGGGAATTGGGGGAGGCGGTCATGGTTTCACTAGCCAGGTCATTCATGATTGAGAGCGTCTCTGCGCGGCCATGAGCGCGCCGCATTTTTCGTCTATTTCACGAGCCCGGCCAATTTAGCGGTTTCGTATGACAGAAAAGTTACAGCACGGTGACGTAGCAAAGCCCGCCTCTACATGGAGAAGCGGGCTTCGTGTGTGCAGCCTGAAGCGGTCGTTACATGCCCAGTTCTTTCAGGGTCTTGTCGACGACTTTCTTCGGCAGCGGGATGTAGCCGTCCTTGACCACGACGTCCTGGCCTTGCTTGGACAGAACGAGTTTCAGGAACTCGGCATCCAGCGGGCTCAGCGGCTTGTTCGGCGCCTTGTTGACATAGACGTAGAAGAAGCGCGCCAGCGGGAACTTGCCAGCCAGGGCGTTGGCTTCGTTGGCGTCGAAGGCCTCACCGCCTTTCTTCGACAGCGGCACGGTCTTCACGCTGGAAGTCTTGTAGCCGATGCCCGAGTAACCGATGGCGTTCAGGGTGCTGGAGATCGACTGCACCACCGAAGCGGAACCCGGTTGCTCGTTGACGTTGGACTTGTAGTCGCCTTTGCACAGGGCTTCTTCCTTGAAGTAGCCATAGGTGCCGGACACCGAGTTACGACCGAACAGCTGGATCGGCTTGGAAGCCCACTCACCGGTCAGGCCCAGGTCACCCCAGGTCTTGATGTCCTTCTCGCCACCGCACAGGCGAGTGCTGGAGAAGATGGCGTCGACCTGAGCCATGTCCAGGCTCTTGATCGGGTTGTCCTTGTGCACGAACACCGCCAGGGCGTCGATGGCGACCGGAACGGCGGTCGGCTTGTAGCCGTACTTCTCTTCGAAGGCCTGGATTTCGCTGTCCTTCATCGGACGGCTCATCGGGCCAATGTTGGCGGTGCCTTCAGTCAGGGCGGGTGGAGCGGTAGAGGAACCGGCCGCCTGGATCTGAATGTTCACGTTCGGGTAGCTTTTCTTGAACTCTTCAGCCCAGAGGGTCATCAGGTTGGCCAGCGAATCGGAACCGACACTGGAGAGGTTGCCCGATACACCGGAAGTCTTCTCGTAGTTCGGCAGAGCCGGGTCGACGGCGGCAACCGCGGATACCGCGCTTACGCCAGCGGCGGCGAAAGTCAGGGCCGCCATCAAACGCTTCAGTTTCATGCCTTGCTCCTAGCAGGAATAGTGTTGGTGGAACGGGCCACAGTATCGATAGGCCACATGACCACTCTATGAAACGAATGTGACAGTTAAATGAACGCAGGCGACTTTCGGTTGCGGCAGAGAAAAGGCGCTTTGGATGGCTTGGGGAGAGCATGCGGGTGACGCCGGACTGACAAGTTTGTGTGTGCTGTGCGCAGCGCTATTTATTTCCGGGCCATGATCGTTAAGGTGTCGATCTCTCGTCCTGGTTTCGCCCCTCACGGGCGAGTCACTTTCTCTTGCTTGCCCAAGAGAAAGTAACCAAAGAGAAGGGCACCCCACCATCCGGCCCCGGCTACGCCGGGGTTCCCTCGTTCCATCATCGCTCCAGGGGCACGCCGTGAAGGGCCATCCCTGGCCCATCACGGCTCTCGCGGCATCCATGCCGCTCAACCCCTTCCACGCTGACTCCACTCGGCCTCCTGAAGGGGACTTGGGCGTCGTCTGTAACATCGCAGTTGAAGAGCAAAGACATAGACACCGCCAATTTCAATTTCGCGATACTTACAAAAGCTCGCGACCTGGCCCCGTCAGAAGGCCAAGTGGAGGTGTTGCATAGGGGGACGAGCCGCATGGATGCGGCGAGAGGCTTAATGGACCAGGGATGGCCCATGTAAGCCGGCCCCCGGAGCAACACCGGAGCGCGGGAAGTTTCGCGTAGCGAAACCCGGATGTCGGGGTGCCCTTCTTTGGCACACCTTTCTTGGGCAAGCAAGAAAAGTGTGGCGCCCGTAAGGGGCGCAACCCAAACGCTCAGCGCACGCGCTAACGGATAGTGCTAAGCCCGTAAGCGATACGCACACAAACTTGCCAATCCGTCCGCCCCTTCCCAATAAAAAGCCCCCGCACGCAATGCGTACAGGGGCTCGGGTGCCGCAGCTGGCGTTACTGCATGTTCTGCTTCAACGCCCGCATGCGGTCATGGCAAGCCCGCACCTTGGGCATTTCCATCGCCAGCAGCACGCGAACATCATTGTCGGCGCTTTCCAGGGCGTCCTCGAAGGCATGCAGGATGCGGTCTTCCGACTCTTCCAGCTGCGCGACGTAGGTGGCGTCTTCATCCTTGGCCAGGGTGGCACGGGTGTCGGCGTAAAACTGGCGCAGCTTGCCCAGCATAGTGCCGCCGGTGGCCGGCTCGCTCTGATTGGCGGCGACCTTGACGCTCAGTGCCTCGATCACCTCGGTCTTGGCACGCGCCATATCGCGGAACAGTGCCTGCAGGCGGATATCCTTGACCTCGTCATGGGCATGCTCGTAGAAGCGCTTGCCGTCACGAGTGATCTCGATCAGTTCGTTCAGTTGTGCGGTCTTGCTGCTCATGGAATGACTCCTTGACTCAGGGTGGTGAATGGCCGCGCTCCAGCGGCACGTGATCGGGCCGGCGGTCAGCTGCTGACGCGCAGGGCGTCGGCATCCACACCGCGCACGCCGCGGATGTTGCGGGCGATTTCTACCGCCAGGCGTTTCTCGGCATTGCTCAATACGCTGCCACGCAGGTTGACCAGGCCGTCATCGGTGGTCACGGCGATGTTCAGCGCATCGAGGTTGCGGCTGTAGAGGAAGCTGGCCTTGACCTTGCTGGTGATCCAGCCATCGCTGATGTTCTCGCGCGCCTCCTCCACCGCCGTCTGCACTTCGTTGCTACTGCTGTCGGCGGTGCTGATGCTGAGATGGTTGAACACCTCGCGAACGCCATCGGTGTTGGCTGCCAGCTGACCCGCCAGCTCTTTCGAGGCCGGCGTCTGAGCATGACCACTGAGGGTTACCGCACCATTCTCGGCACGCACGCGGATGTCCAGGCCTCGGGTGTTGCTGTTCCACAGCAATTTGGATTTCACCGTGGCCGCCAGGCTGGCGTCTTCCAGGCGCTGAACCAGGCCAGGTGGTTCGCCTTCGGCGGCCTCGCCAGTGACCTCGATGTGATTGTCCACCGACTCGATGCCATCTATGCTCAGGGCCACCTGCTCGGCCAGCTCCTTCTGCACCTCGCTTTCGACCTGACCGGCCAGGGTGGCCTCGCCATCTTCCACATCGATATCGAGCTTGAACGGGTTGAGGTGGCGGTTGAGGGCGAAGGCCGTCCAGATCGAGCCTTCCTGACGTGCAGCCTCCAATTGCGAGGCCAGCTGACCTTCGGCAGCATGACTGGCCAACGGCGTCAGCCCGAGCATCAACGCGGTACCGGCGGCCAGCAACAAGGGTTTGAACGGGGGCATGGGTTCACTCCTGTTCGTGAAACGATAAAAGGAATATCGCAAGCCCCGTGCCAGCTTCTTTTTTAAATAAACCCATTTAAAAACAATTGGTTATGATCAATGATGGCACCCTGACGCCATGCAGGCTGCAGCATTGACGCAGTCAGGCCGTGCAACTTGCACGGTTTTTCCCTGACTAACCTCCATCGACCAGTCAGACGGAGCACATTCATGGCAGATTCAGAGCAGACCAGCGGGCGCATTCTGCTGGTGGATGACGAAGCAGCAATCCTGCGTACCTTCCGTTACTGCCTGGAAGACGAGGGTTATGACGTCGCCGGTGCCAGCAGTGCGGCACAGGCAGAAGCGCTGCTGCATCGTCAGGTGTTCGATCTGTGCTTCCTCGACCTGCGCCTGGGCGAGGACAACGGCCTGGATCTGCTGGCGCAGATGCGCATCCAGGCCCCCTGGATGCGAGTGGTGATCGTCACCGCGCACTCGGCCGTGGACACCGCCGTCGATGCGATCCAGGCCGGCGCCGCCGATTACCTGGTCAAGCCCTGCTCACCGGATCAACTGCGCCTGGCCGCTGCCAAGCAGCTGGAAGTACGCACCCTGGCGGCACGCCTGGAAGCCCTGGAGGGCGAGGTGCGCAAGGCCAAGGACGGGCTCGACTCGCACAGCCCGGCGATGATGGCGATCCTGGAGACGGCCCGCCAGGTCGCCGCCACCGACGCCAACATCCTCATTCTCGGCGAGTCGGGCACCGGCAAGGGCGAGCTGGCCCGCGCGATTCACGGCTGGAGCCGCCGCGCCAAGCGCACCTGCGTGACCATCAACTGCCCCTCGCTAACCGCCGAACTGATGGAAAGCGAGCTGTTCGGCCATGCCCGCGGCTCCTTCACCGGCGCCAGCGAAAGCACCCAGGGCCGGGTCAGCCAGGCCGATGGCGGCACTCTGTTTCTCGACGAAATCGGCGACTTCCCGCTGGCATTGCAGCCCAAGCTGCTGCGCTTTATCCAGGACAAGGAATACGAGCGCGTGGGCGACCCGGTCACCCGCCGCGCCGACGTGCGCATCGTCGCCGCCACCAACCTGGATCTGGACGAGATGGTACGTGCGGGCCGCTTCCGCGAAGATCTGCTCTACCGCCTCAACGTCATCACCCTGAAATTGCCGCCACTGCGCGAACGCCACGAAGACGTGATGTCGCTGGCCGAACGCTTCCTCGCCCGCTTCGTCAGCGATTACGGCCGCCCCGCCTGCGGCTTCAGCCCTGAAGCCGCGGCAGCGCTGCAGGCTTATCACTGGCCGGGCAACATCCGCGAGCTGCGCAACGTCATCGAGCGCGCCAGCATCATCTGCCAGCAGGAGGCGGTGGAAATCGCCCACCTTGGCCTCGGCGGCAGCAGTGAAGCACCGACCAGCACCGTCCGGGTCGGCGCCCCCATGAGCCTCGAAGAACTGGAAAAAGCCCATATCGCCGCCGTCCTGGCCAGCAGCAGTACCCTGGACATGGCCGCCAAGACATTGGGCATCGACACCTCGACCCTGTATCGCAAACGCAAGCAATACAACCTCTGAACCGGGAATCCCCATGAAGCTGTCCATGAAGCTTCGCACCCGTCTGTTCCTCAGCATCTCCGCGTTGATCACCGTGGCGCTGCTGGGCTTGCTGCTCGGGCTATACAGCGTCACGCAGATGGCGCGCAGCCAGAGCGAACTGATCCAGCGCGGCTTCACCGCCGTGCAGATTGGCCAGAAGCTGCGCCAGCACCTTGGCGACGAGCTGATCGTGCTGATCGACCAGCAACCCGATCCACAGGCTCTGGACAAGGTTCGTGAAGAGTTTCGCGCGACCCTCGCCGAAGGCATCACAGCCAACCTGGGGGATCGCTATGTGAGCGGTCTCGAGCAAGCCGCGACGCTCTACGATCAGATGGAACAAGCCGCCGCCAGCGGCACGCCTGCCGGCCAGACACCGTACAACCTGGCCGCCTACAAACCGTTCACCGAGGCCTTCCAACGCCTGCGCAACCACTTGCTGGAAGAACAGGATGATATCGTCGCCCACGTCATCGCGGCCGAAGACGGCGCTGGCGAGCGTTCGCAACTGATCGCCGCGCTGCTCGCGTTCATCGGCCTGGCGGTTCTGGCCATCGGCGTGCTCACCGCCCACGGTATCGCCCGCCGCTTCGGCGCGCCCATCGACATGCTGGCACGCGCCGCCGATCAGCTCGGCCGCGGCCAATACGACGTCGTGCTGCCGGTTTCACCAGTGGAGGAACTGGCGGTACTCAGCCGTCGGTTCGGCCTGATGACCGAGGCCCTGCGCGAATATCACTCGAGCAATCTCAAGCAACTGCTCAACAGCGAGGGCCGTCTGAAAGCCGTGCTCGACAGCATCGACGACGGCCTGATCATCCTCGATCCCCAGGGCCGCATCGAACACGCCAACCCGGTGGCGCTGCGTCAGCTGTCGTGGGATCCCGATATCCTCGAGCAACCCATCGGCCCATTGCTGCCCGACCATGCAGTGGACGAAGCCCTGCACCTGGTGCTCGCCGGCGAGTTGCTGCGCGAGCCGCCAGCAGACCTGCAGATCGAACGCGATGGCGAAGTGCGCCTGCTGGCCTGGGCATTGACCCCGATCCAACTGCGCGAAGGCGGCAGCGTTGGCGCCGTGATGGTATTGCGCGATGTCACCAAGCAACGCGCCTTCGAGCGCGTACGCAACGAATTCGTCCTGCGCGCCTCGCACGAATTGCGCACACCGATCACTGGCATGCACATGGCATTCAGTCTGTTGCGCGAACGCATCAAGCTGCCGGCAGAGGGACGCGAACAGGACCTGATGCGCACCGTCGATGAGGAAATGCGCCGCCTGGTGCAACTGATCGACAACCTGCTGGACTTCTCGCGCTACCAGAACGGCCTGCAGACCCTGCAACGCAAGGCGTGCGACCTGGCCGCACTGGTCGAACGAGCCCAGGCGCGCTTCGCTGAGGAGGCAGCCGAGCGCGAAATAACCCTGACCAGCGAAGCACACGAGCCGCTACCGCAGCTCGCCGTCGACGCCGCCCAACTGGAACGCCTGCTCGACAACCTGATCAGCAACGCCCTGCGCCACAGCAATCCCGGCGGCCACGTGCGGCTGCAGGTACGGCGTCATGGCGAGCAGGTGATCTTCAATGTGCAGGACGACGGTGAAGGCATCCCCTTCGAGCAACAGGCCCGTATCTTCGAGCCGTTCGTGCAGATCAGTCGGCGCAAAGGCGGAGTCGGGCTTGGACTGGCGTTGGCACGGGAGATCGTGCAGTTGCACGGCGGCCGACTCGACGTCCAGTCACGCCCCGGCGACGGCGCCAACTTCTACTTCAACCTACCGGTGTGAGCAGAGTGAACGGGAAGTGGCAAAAGGGTAGAACGGCGATTGCCGCCGGGCGGGCTAAACCACCCTTCGGGGAATGCGGAACGTAGAGGAATGGGGCAAAGACTGCTGTAGGGTGGGCTTCAGCCCACCACTCAGATCAACATAGCTTCAGCGCAGTACCGGATCGAACTTGAAGCGGCGGCCGGCCATCAAGGCGCCAAGAAAGGCCAGGCCGAAGAAACCGCTGGCACACTTGAGCGCCAGGGCTGGGGTTCCTTCCAGGCCAGGATTGAGCCACAGGGCGGACAGGCTCAAGAGGGTCATGATCAACAGAAACACAGCACTTCTGGACATGGCAGGACTCCTTGTCGGTCAGAACACCCAGCGCGGGGTGCTGTCAGCGGGGCGCGGCTCACGGTTGCCGGTTTCGGTCTCGGCGGGGTCGGAGATGCGTACCCACTGCCCGTCGTCGTGAAGACCGCGAGAAGTCTGCTGGCGCAGCTCACCGGCCTCGCCCTGCAGGGTGCCGACGCGATAGTCCCGAACCTGCGGGGTGGAAACGGTGAATTCGGCGGTCTTGGCACTGGCACCGGCCGTATCCGAGAAATCTTTGGCGTAAGCCCCGTTGACCAGCAATGCAGCGGCGCAGAACAGGCTCAGTCGGACGATGTACATGGCGCTTCTCCATCAGCAGATCAGTCGGGGGCTTACGTGACTGTCTGTTGCAGCGCTCATGCCAATCTGAATGACTCTAAAAAATCCTTTTAAATCAATAAGTTGAACAAACCACGCACGAGGGTTCCCCATGCACTTTGCAAGATGCATGAATCCTGACACGTGCAATTTGCACGATCAGTCGTGACGGGGCAGAACCACACTGAAACAGGAGCCTTCGCCAAGCTGGCTGCTCAGCTCGATGCGGCCGCCATGGGCCTGGACGATCTGCTCGCTGATGAACAGGCCGAGCCCCAGCCCCTGGGACACATTGGACCCCGCCACCCGCTCGAACTGCTCGAACACCCGGCGCTGATCGGCCTCGGAAATGCCCATGCCCTGGTCGCGCACTTCGGCGCGCACCACGTCATCCTCTACCTTCACCCGTACCGACACCGGCTTGCCGCCGCCGTAGCGCAGGGCGTTGGTCAGCAGGTTGGCCAGCACCTGCTCGATGCGAAACTCGTCCATCATCACCGGCGCCGGGCCATCCACCTGCAGTTCGACATGACAGCCCTTGCTGGTGAACTGCGCGGCCAGGCTCTCCACCACGCTTCCCGCCAATACGCCGAGGTCACCCGGCTGCGGACGCACGGAGAGCTTGCCGGTGCGGATGCGCGAAACATCCAGCATGTCGTCGATCAGGCGACTCAGGCTGCGGATCTGGCGCTCGTCGCGAGCCACCATCTCGTGCAGCTTATCCGGCGTGAAGGCATCGTCACGGCCCTGTTCCAGGCGCAGCTTGCGCAGTTGCACATCGAGGATCAGGCCATTGAGCGGCGTGCGCAGTTCGTGCGAGGCGATGGACATGAACACATCGCGCATCTGCACCGCCTTCTGCAGCTCGCCCTGGGTCTCGCGCAACTCGGTGAGCAGCGCCTCCTGTTCGCGACGGGCCGCCTCCACCACTTCCAGTTGCATGCTCAGGGCCTTACGGTGGCGATACAGGTCGACGAACATCGCCACCTTGCTGCGCACCTCGAAGGGCGACAGTGGCTTGTGCAGGAAGTCCACCGCGCCGCTTTCATAGCCCCTGAAGGCGTAGTCCATGTCACGGCCAACGGCGCTGACGAAGATGATCGGGATGTGCTTGGTCTTGCCCGTACCGCGCATCAGCTCGGCCAGCTCGAAACCGTTCATGCCCGGCATCTTCACGTCGAGAATGGCCAGGGCGAATTCGTGTTCGAGCAACAGCGACAATGCTTCGTCAGCGCTGCTGGCCTCGAATACGGTGCGATCCTCGCATTGAATCAACGAACGCAGGGCCAGCAGGTTCTCTGGCAGGTCGTCGACGATCAACACCTTGGCTTCAATCTTCCTCAGCATGGCAGGGTATCCAGTTCGGTCAGTAGCGCGCGCATGGCGTCGATGGGCAGGAGAAAGTCCGGTTTCAGCAGCGCCAGCGCCGCCTCCGGCATGGTGGGCACCTGAGCGTCGGAAGGCTCCTGCACCAGAGTCAGACCACCAGCGCGCTGGATTGCCAGCAAGCCAGCCGCGCCATCCTCGTTGGCGCCGGTGAGCAGCGCACCGGCCAACCGCTCGCCATAGGCATCGGCAGCGGACTCGAAGAGGATGTCGATCGAGGGTCGTGAAAAATGCCGCGGCTCCTCGCGACTGAGCGAGAAACTGCGATCGGTTTCGATGGAAAGGTGATAACCGGCCGGCGCCACGTAGACCACGCCACCGCGCAGCCCCTCCTTGTCCTCGGCCTCCTTGGCCGGCAGGATCAGACGGCGCGCGAACAGGTCGGCGAGCAGGCTGTCGTTGCGATCCGGCACGTGCAGCAGGCACACCACTGGCAAGCGGTAGTCCAGCGGCAAGTCTTCGAGCAGCTGCAACATCGCCTCCACGCCACCAGCCGAGGCGCCGATCACCAGCGCCTCCAGCGGGACACGGTGGTGGCCGCGCAGGTTGATCCGTTGTTCGCTCATCGCTTGCGGAAGATCCGCTCGGGACGCGAGACAGCTTCGAACTGCTGCGCGTAGGCGGAGAAATCCAGGCTTTCCTTGCTGCCCAGGCCGAGGAAGCCCCGGTGGCAAAGCGAGTCGTGGAACAGACCGAGGGCGCGATCCTGCAGGTCACGGTTGAAATAGATCAGCACGTTGCGACAGGACACCAGGTGGGTCTCGGCGAACACGCTGTCAGTGGCCAGGCTGTGATCGGCGAAGGTCACGTTGGCGCGCAGCGACTTGTCGAACAACACCCGGTCATAGGCCGCCGAGTAATAGTCGGAGAACGCCCGCTTGCCGCCGGACAGCTGATAGTTCTGGGTATAGGTGCGCAGATTGTCGAGGGCGAAGATGCCCTGCTCGGCCTTCTCCAGCGAATGCGGATTGATGTCCGTGGCGTAGATCATGGTGCGTTCCAGCAGGCCTTCCTCATGCAACAGGATAGCCAGCGAATACACTTCTTCGCCGGTGCTGCAGCCGGCCACCCAGACCTTCAGCGACGGATAGGTATGCAGCAGCGGTACCACCTGCTCACGCAGCGCCAGGAAGTAACCGGGGTCGCGGAACATCTCGCTGACCGGGATGGTGAGGTACTGCAAGAGCTGCATGAAGGCCTTCGGCTCGTGCAGGATGCGCTCCTGCAGCGCCGAGATGGTCGGGCAGCCCAACTGGGTCTGCGCCTGCCGGATACGACGCTTCAGCGAAGCCTTCGAATAGTCGCGAAAGTCGTAGCTGTAACGCAGATAGATCGCTTCGATCAGCAGGCGCAGCTCGATTTCATCGGGCATCACAAGCGCTCCAGCTTGGGCATCCACACGCGGATCAGGGAGAACAGGCGATCCAGATCGATGGGTTTGGCCAGGTAATCGTTGGCGCCGACCTCACGGCAGCGCTCCTGATCATCCTTCATTGCCTTGGCCGTTACCGCAATGATCGGCAGGTTCTTCCAGCGATCCTCCAGACGAATCTGCCGGGTCGCCTCGTAACCGTCCATCTCCGGCATCATCACGTCCATCAGCACCAAGTCGATGTCCTCGTGCTCGCGCAGTTTTTCCAGCGCCTCGAAGCCATTGCGGGCGACCTCGACCACCGCGCCCTTCTGCTCCAGTGCGCTGGAGAGCGCGAAGATATTGCGCACGTCATCGTCCACCAGCAGCAGACGACGGCCTTCGAACAGCTTGTCGCGACTGCGCGCGGTCTTGAGCATGCGCTGATGTTCGCTGGACAGCTCGGCCTCGACCTTGTGCAGGAACAGGGTGACCTCGTCGAGCAGGCGTTCCGGCGAGCGCGCGCCCTTGATGATGATCGAGCGCGAGTACTTGAGCAGCTCGGCTTCCTCGTCACGGGTCAGGTTGCGCCCGGTGTAGACGATCACCGGTGGGAACGAGCAGATGTCCTCTTCGGCCATGCGCCGCAGCAGCTCGTTGCCGAGCATGTCGGGCAGCTTGAGGTCGATGATCATGCAGTCGTACACCGTGCTGCGCAGTTTCTCCAGCGCTTCGCCAGCCAACGCCACGGCGGTGATCTCGATGTCTTCGTCGCCGATCAGGCGGGCGACGCTATCGCGCTGCAGCGGGTCGTCCTCCACCAATAGCACGCGCTTGACCTGCTGGTTGAGCTTGGCCTCGAGCTTGCTGAAGACCTCCTTGAGCTGATCACGGCTGGTGGGTTTGAGCGCATAGCCGACCGCCCCCAGGTGCAGGGCCGCTTCGCTGTGATCCTCCACCGAGACCACGTGAACCGGAATATGGCGGGTCTGCGCATCGTCCTTCAGGCGCTGCAATACGCCGAGACCGGAACCGTCGGGCAAACGCATGTCGAGCAGGATGGCGTCCGGGCGGAACTGTCGTGCCAGTTCCAGGCCTTCATCGGCACAGGTAGCGACCAGGCAGGCGTAACCCAGTTCGTGGGCCAGGTCGAAGAGGATGCGCGCGAAGCGCACTTCATCCTCCACCACCAGCACGCGGCGCCCGCCACGCTCGCCCAGGTGCTCGCGGTCATCGGCGAAAGGCGCCGGCTGACGCGGCGCCGCTGGAGCGGCCACAGGGGTGATGGGTGCGGCAGGAACAGGGAGCGGAGCCGCCACGAACGGAGTTGGCTTGCTCTGGCTGCCAGCGTCCACCAGCCGCTCGGGCAACAGCAGGGTGAACGTGCTGCCTTCACCCGGCGTGCTGCTGACGTCGATGGCGCCACCGAGCAGTCCGGCCAGATCGCGCGAGATGGACAGGCCCAGGCCCGTGCCGCCGTAGCGGCGGTTGGTGGTGCCGTCGGCCTGGCGGAAGGCCTGGAAAATCGCCTCCTGCTGATCGGACGCGATGCCGATACCGCTGTCGCGTACGGCGAAGGCCAGGGCCTTTTCGTCGTGGCGCGAAACACTGAGGGTCACGCCGCCGCGGTCGGTGAACTTGAATGCGTTGGACAGCAGGTTGCGCAGAATCTGCTCGGCGCGCTGGCGATCGGTGAACAGTATCTCCGGCAGGTCGCCCTGCAACTGGATGTCGAAGCTCAGGCCACGCTCGCGAGCCAGCGGCTCGAATACGTCGCGCAGGCCTTCGATCATGCTGGCCAGCGGCGTGCGCTCGGGACGAACCTCGAGCTTGCCGGCCTCGACCTTGGCGATATCGAGGATGTCGTTGATCAGGTTGAGCAGATCGTTGCCGGCTGAATAGATCGACTCGGCGAACTTCACCTGCTCGTCGTCGAGGTTGCCCTTGGCGTTTTCCGCCAGCAGCTTGGCCAGGATCAGTGAGCTGTTCAGCGGCGTGCGCAACTCGTGGCTCATGTTGGCAAGGAACTCGGACTTGTAACGGCTGGCGCGCTGCAGCTCCTCGGCGCGCTCTTCCAGTTGCGCCTGGATACGCCCGAGGGTGGTGTTGCGCTGATTCAGCTCGTCACGCTGGTCAGCCAGCACCTGAGCCTGCTCGGACAGCTTCTCGTTGGTCTGCTCCAGCTCGGCCTGCTGGGTTTCCAGGTGCGCCTGCGACTCCTTGAGCACACGGGCCTGCTGCTCCAGTTCCTCGTTGGCCGCACGCAGCTCTTCCTGCTGGGTCTGCAATTCTTCGTTGAGTTGCTGGGTATTGCCCAGCACTTCCTGCAGACGCTGGCGATAGCGCGCTGCTTCCAGGGCATTGCCGACATTGCCAGAGATGGCTTCGAGGAACTCGCGCTCGCGCGGCTCCAGCACCCGCATGAATGCCAGCTCGATCACGCCGTTGACGCGGTCCTCCGACTGCAGCGGCACCAGGGCGACACTGACGGGCTGGCCTTCGCCAAGGCTGGACGCGACCTTGATGTAGTCCGCCGGCAGGTTGTCCAGACAGACCAGACGACGTCCTTGAGCCGCCTGCCCGACCAGGCCTTCGCCCTTGTAGAAATGCTCCTGCATGGCCTTATCGCCGCTAAAGCCATAGCCGGCCACACGCTGCAGGTTGCCGCTCTGGGCGTCACGCAGATACAGCGCCGCCACTACGCAATCGAGGTATTGGGCGAGAAACTCGAGGGAGCGATCCGCCAGCTCCTGCACCCGTGGCTGGCCCAACAAACGCTCCGCCAGCAGGGTCTGGCCACTGCCAAGCCAGGCGCGGCGGCGCTGCTCATCGGCGTAATCGGCCTGCTTGGCCATGGCCTGCGAATAGGTCTGCGAAAGGTTGAGCAGCTCGCGGCGACCGAACAGTGCCAGCAGCGCACTGAACAGGATAGTCACCACCAGGTAGGTACCGGCGCCCCAGGTCGTGGTGCTGCTGGCCTCGGCATTACGCTGCTGACGCAGCTCGCGCTCGCTGTTGATGAAGCTGTCCAGTTCGCGGCGCATACCGTCCGTGAGGTTCTTGCCGCGGCCACGGCCCACATCGTCGAGGAAGCTATCGCCATTGCGCCGACTGGTGATCACTTCCTGAGCGTACTGATCCCACTGTTCCTGCAGGGCCATCAGGCGATCGAGGCGCTGTATCTGCGGCGGGTTGTCCGCCACGGTCTCGATGAGCTGCTCGGTCAGTGGACGGAACTTGCCGCGGGCCAGCTCATAGGGCGCGAGGTACTCCTCTTTGCCACTGAGCAGGAAGCCGCGCATGCCGGTTTCCATATCGAGGGTCAGCTTGTAAACCTCACTGGCCCGGTTGAGTACCTGATCCGTGTGCTCCACCCAGCGCACCACATTGAGCAGGTAGCTGATCAGCACGGCAAAGATCAGGGCACCGACCAGTCCGAGGCCAAGCGGCAACCCGACGTTACGATTGAGAATTCGGCGAAAACCTTTCTCGTCCATGGCGGACTCATTCGACACTGGGACGTCCATTCGATGATTGTCTCGCTGTTCTTATCTAATAGAGGGAGGCGTGTGGCACACTGACAGCCCGCAGACGCCGAAGTTTGCCAAACATTTGCGTATTCTGCGCGCCGAAACAGAGAGCCCCATGACCGAGACCGACTCCAGCGCAGCAAAGACCATTCTGCTGGTCGAGGACGACGATGTCGTTCGCACGCTCACCGTGGAGGTGCTGCAGGAATTCGGCTACCGCGTCCATGCCCTGCGTGACGGTGCCAGCGCGCTGGAACTGCTGCGTAGCGACCAGCCGTTCGACCTGCTGATGAGCGACATCGGTCTGCCCGGCATGGACGGACGCGAACTGGTCGAAGCCGCACGCCAACTGCGACCCACCCTACCGGTACTGTTCGCCAGTGGCTACAACGAGCGCGAACTGCTCGAAGAGGTGCGCGCCCGCGACACCGCAGCCGCCACTGACAGCATCGTCAAACCCTACGATTTCAAGCTGCTGGCCCAGCGCCTGAGCGAACTGGCGGGCGCCCCGGGCGAGGTCTAGGCTGGAGAAGCCTCACCTGCACAGGAGCAAGGACGATGCGCTCGCTCTCTCTCGCCGCCAGCCTGAGTGCGGCCCTGCTGTTGTCTGGCTGCGCCAGCCAGACCACCCCACCGCAACAGTTCTCCGGCTACCTCACCGATTACTCGCAGTTGCAACCCGCCCGCTCGGCCAGCGGCACGCCGGTTCTACGCTGGATATCGCCAGACTTCCAGGCCGAGCGCTACCCGTCGCTGTATATCGAGAAGCCCTCGTTCTACCCCGAGCCCACGCCCAGCGAGCAGGTCAGTGCACAGACCCTGGAACAGGTGCGCGATTACCTGCACCAGGCCTTGATGCGTGAGATGCAGGGCGGTCAGATGAAGCTGGTCGACACCCCGAACCGGGACAGCCTGGTACTACGCAGTGCGATCACCGGCGTGACGGTGTCCACCGAGGGACTCAAGGCCTACGAGGTGATCCCCGTGGCGCTGCTGATCGCCGCCGCCAGCACGGCCGCCGGCACGCGAGACCGCAATACCGACATCTACATCGAGCTGGAAGCCGTCGACGCGCGCACCAGCGAACCCGTACTGCGCGTGGTACGCAAGGGGCACGGCCTGGCGCTGGAGAACAGTGCGACGCAACTCGGCCTGAACGATCTCAAGCCGGTGCTCGACTCCTGGGCGCGCGATGCGCGCGACTTTCACCCGGCGCTGCAGTGATCAGGCGCCCGCCTGCAGGTTGAGCACCAGCAGGCGCGCGGCGGTTTCGGCATCAGGCTGGCCGTCATAGTTGGCCGGGCGGTATTTCATCTGGAACGCGGCGATGACGTTGCGCGTCGCCTCGTCCAGCTCGCCATGCTGCGGCACGGTGTAGCCCTGGCGCGCCAGCTGCTCCTGGAACCACTGCACGCTCGGCAGGCTGGTGGCGAACAGCGCTTGCTGGCGCGCCACCGCCGCTTCGTTCGGCCATGGCACCAGGCCTTCGTCGGCCAGACGCTTCCAGGGAAACAGCGGGCCCGGATCGACCTTGCGCTGCGGCGCCACGTCGCTATGAGCAATGATCGAGCCCAGCGGCAGCTGATGGCGTTTGACGATGTCCTTGAGCAGCACGATCAGCGTATCGATCTGATCCGGTGAGAACGGCTGCCAGTAGCGACCGGCCGGGGTGTTGTAATAACCCTGGTTGACCAGCTCGATGCCGATCGTGGTGCTGTTGAGCCAGGTACGCCCCTTCCATTCGCTGACACCGACGTGCCAGGCCCGACGATTCTCGTCCACCAGGCGGTAGACGGTCGCCGGCGCATCGCCGATCAGGTAGTGGCTGCTCACCTCGGTCTGCGTCAGCAGGTTGAGCGAACGCTGTAAGTCGGCAGAGGTGTAGTGCAGCACGACATATTGCACGCGGCTGTTCTGGCCGGTGGCGGTGTAGCTGTCATCGATGCGCAGGCCACCGCTGCAACCGGCGAGCAGAACGAGAAAGAGGGCAAGGCAGATCGATTTCATGCGTGACCGAATACGCTTTGCAGGTTGTCGAGCAGCATGTCGACGCTGAGCATGATCAGCAGCATGCCCATCAGCCGCTCCACCGCCGTCAACCCGCGGGTTCCAAGAAAGCGCTGCAGGAACGATGCCTGCAGCAGGATGAATGCCGTCGCCGCCCAGGCCAGGATCAGCGCCAGATAAAGCTCCCAGAGCGGCCCGGTGTGGGTATTGCGCAGGGTCATCAGCACGGCCAGCGCCGAGGGCCCGGCCACTGCCGGGGTCGCCAGCGGCACCAGCATCGGCTCGCCATCCGGCACGTCGCCGAGCAGGCCCTGCGGGCTGGGGAAGATCAGGCGCATGGCGATGACGAACAGGATGATAGCGCCGGCAATCGCCGTTGCCTCCCGCGACAGACCCAGGCCGCTGAGGAATTTGTCACCAAAGGTGAGAAACAGCAGCAACAGAGCCAGGGCGAACAACAGTTCGCGCGCAGCGATCCACAGACGCCGGCGCGGTTCGACGTTCTTCAGCGCGGCGATATAGATGGCGATGTTGCCGAAGGGGTCGGTGACCAGAAAGATCAGCACGGCAATGCTGAAGATGTCCATGAAGCGGCTCCACGTGCGGGGCCCGCTAGTTTAACCGGGTTGGCCCGGCATATTCCTTGCGTTTCGATGCCATAAGCCGGATGCGGGCCAGGACGCAGGTCATATTCGGCATAAACAAGGGCAGGAAGGCTTTTCATGACCGAAATTCGTGCATTCGTTCAGCAGAGCGCCGCCTATCAAAATGTATACAAAGTAGTAGCCAAAATGCCAACAAAGTGTCTACATTGACCGCACAAGAACAACAGCGAGTAGATTCAGCATGACCTCTACCCCTACCACGTCACGCCCAGAGGATGAAAACCTCGGCACGGGCGCCAACCTGCTCTATGGCCTACAACACGTCCTGACCATGTACGGCGGCATCGTCGCTGTGCCTCTGATCGTCGGCCAGGCCGCTGGCCTGTCGTCCGCCGACATCGGCTTGCTGATTGCGGCATCCCTGTTCGTTGGTGGCGCGGCGACCCTGCTGCAGACGCTCGGCCTGCCATTTTTCGGCTGCCAGTTGCCGCTCGTGCAGGGCGTGTCCTTCGCCAGCGTGGCGACCATCGTCGCGATAGTCGGTGCCAATGGCGGTGAAGGGGGTCTACCGGTGGTGTTTGGCGCGGTGATAGGCGCCGCGCTGATCGGCCTGTTGATAACGCCGATATTCTCCAAGATCACCAAGTTCTTCCCGCCCTTGGTGACCGGCATCGTCATCACCACCATCGGCCTGACGCTGATGCCGGTGGCGGCACGCTGGGCCATGGGCGGCAACAGCAGCGCAGAAGATTTCGGCAGCATGGCCAATATCGGCCTGGCCGCCTTCACCCTGGCCACCGTGTTGCTGCTGAGCAAGGTCGGTAGCGCGACCATCTCGCGCCTGTCGATTCTGCTGGCGATGGTGATCGGCACCCTGGTCGCCCTGGCGTTCGGCATGGCCGACTTCTCGCGAATCGGCGAAGGCCCGGTGCTGGCCTTCCCCACGCCGCTGCATTTCGGCATGCCGGTGTTCGAGGCCGCCGCGATCATCTCGATGCTGATCGTGGTCATGGTGATTCTGGTGGAAACCTCGGCAGACATTCTCGCCGTCGGCGACATCATCGACACCAAGGTCGATTCCAAACGCCTGGGCAACGGCCTGCGCGCGGACATGATTTCCAGCCTGGTGGCACCGCTATTCGGTTCCTTCACCCAGAGCGCCTTCGCCCAGAACGTCGGCCTGGTAGCCGTCACCGGCGTCAAGAGTCGCTACGTGGTAGCAACCGGCGGCCTAATCCTGGTGACCCTTGGTCTGCTGCCGATCATGGGCCGCGTGATCGCGGCAGTACCGACCTCTGTGCTCGGCGGCGCCGGTATCGTGCTGTTCGGCACGGTGGCGGCCAGCGGCATTCGCACCCTGGCCAAGGTCGATTACCGCAACAACATGAATCTGGTGATCGTCGCCACCTCCATCGGCTTCGGCATGATTCCCATTGCCATGCCGAGCTTCTATCACCACTTCCCGGCCTGGTTCGAAACCATCTTCCACTCGGGCATCAGCTCGGCGGCGATCATGGCCATCCTGCTCAACCTGCTGTTCAACCATTTCACCGCCGGCAACTCGGATCAGCAGTCGGTATTCGTCGCCGGCACCGAGCGCAGCCTGCGTTATCGCGACATCGCCGCGTTGCATGACGGCGATCACTTCGTCGGGGGCAAGCTGTACGACGCCCAGGGCAACGAGGTGCCGTTGCAGGATGAGGACGATCACGCGCCCCAGTCACGAAGTAGCGCCGCGGGCAGCCCGAGCCCGGCGAAGGCCGTATCGTAGATTGGGTAGCCCCCGCCGCAGCGCACTGCCCTCACATGCAGTACAGATCGTAGGGCGTACCGGGCGGCGATCCGTTTGCGAAGCAGTACGCCGCTGGATTCGTGCGGCGCCCAAGACGGCGGACTGTTCGCTGGCGCTACGAGCGGCCGGCGTTCCGGATCGCCCTACGCTTGCTCGACCCTGTTACGGCCAGCACCCTTGGCGCGGTACAGCGCCTGATCGGCGAGTTCGAACACGGCATCACTGGTCACGCCATCGGTGAACTCGACGATGCCCGCCGAGAAGGTGATGGTCACCGGCTCACCCTTGAAGTGGAAGGGACACGCCTCGATTGCCGCACGCAACGCCTCGAGCAGTTGCAGCCCACTCTCCAGGGGCGTCTCGGGGATCAGCAGAACGAACTCCTCGCCGCCGAAACGCGCGATGAAATCGGTCTTGCGCAGGCGCTTCTGCAGCTCGCCGGCGATGATTTTCAATACACGATCACCGGCCAGATGACCGTAGCCATCGTTGATGCGCTTGAAGTGATCGATGTCCAGCACCGCCAGCAGCAACTGCCCGCCATAGCGCTGGCGGCGCGCAACCTCCAGGTCCAGGCGCTCAGCCCAGGCCGCGCGATTGGGTAGTCCGGTCAGCGGGTCGAGCAGGGACTTCTGCCGCTGCTCCTCGATATGATCGCGAAACTGCTGCGCTTCGCGCTCCATGTCAGCCACGCGCTGCACCAGTCCCTGCAGGCGCTCACCCACTTCTTCCTCGCGCAGGTCACGCTGGCGCTGGTGAGCGCTGACGCTCTGCAGGAGACCATCGAGGCGTTGCTCCAGCGCCTGCTTGAGCGTTTCCAGATCCACGGCCTCCTGCACGCTGGACTGCAGGTCGGTGACCTGCTCGCGCAGCTCCTGATTGAAGCTTCGAGCACGCTCGACAGACTCGCTATGGCCCTCGCTGGCTGCGCTGAGGGTGTCGATGAATGCGGCCAGGCGCTCGTTGAGCTGCTTGAGATAACCGGCAAATTCGCGCTGGCCGCTGTCGGTCACGGCCAACACCAGCACCGCGAGGTCATCCAGCACGGGCACCAGCTCGTACCAGTTCAGTGGCCCGAGCAGGCGCTCCAGCAAGGCGTCGCCTTGCGGCTGATGACGCGGCGGCAGTTCCAGTTCGGCCAGCAGAAGGCGCAGGCTTTCGGCGATGTGCGGCGCGACGGTGCTATAACCGGGCTCGCGATCCGGCAGGGCGAACGCCGCATCGGCACTCGCTTCGTCACCGCCGAGCAGACCAGGCGGTAGCGGCAAGCTGTCGAGTAGCGCGGCCGGTTTCGCGGCGGCAACAGGGCTGGCGGGTGCTGATGTAGCAACCGCGACCGCAGCGGCCGGTTCCAGCGGGGTAAGGGTTGAGACAAGGGCTGGGGCTGGGGCTGGGGCTGGGGCTGGGGAAACCTGCAACGATTCATCCCGTACCGGCAACACTGGCGTCTGCTCAGGCACACCGGCAGGCTCGCTGGCCGCTGCTGGCTCGGCAACAGGAGCCGCAGCGGCATCACTGCGTGTACCGAACAGACGTTGCAACAAGCCGGGTTGCTCCGGCGACGCCGAACGCAACTGATCGAGGGTCTGCCCCTGCAGCTGGCTCAGCTGGCTGAGTACCGCAGGCAACTTGTGAATATGGCTGACGGCTTCTTCCATCTGCCGGCTCAGGGTCTTGAGCGCCTTGCGTACTTCGCGCGGCGGCTCCAGCCGCTGGAGTTGCGCAACCATCTGCTGCAACGCGTTCAGCGCTTCCCCAGCGCGCTGCTGGCGGCGCTGCTCGGAATCCAGCACGGCCTTTTCCAGGCGCGGAATGAGCTCGCCCAGGGGCGCATCCATATCGTCGCGCCGGAGGATTTCGCGCATTTCCTTCATGCACTGATCCACGGCCTTGTCGGTGCCCTCGGCGGCCAGGCTGCTGCGCACCAGGCCACGGCGCAACAGATCCAGGCGCAGATCCCAGCGTCGCTCAAGCTTTTCCTGGTGCTCCAGGCCGCTCAGGTACTTGTCTTTCCAACGTTGGGCTGCGTCGCTCATGCGGCTTATCCGAGAGAAGGCGGGTTCGATATGGGCTTTTGGCCACTACTTTGAGCCTTCGGCAAACGGATTTCCACAGCCACCGGCAGGTGGTCGGAGATTGGTTGGCTCAGCACATCGACCCGTCCCAGTTCGAGCTCCGGGCTGAGCAGAATATGATCGAGGCAACGCTGCGGTCGCCAACTGGGAAAGGTGGCCTCGACCTGTGGCGCCATCAGGCCCAGATCGCGCAGCGGAGAGTTTTCCAACAGGTCGTTGGCGTGAGTATTCATGTCGCCCATCAACACCAGATGGCGAAACTCGCTGACCCGCTCGCGGATGTACGCCAGTTGCCGGGTACGGGTTCGTGCCCCCAGGGCCAGGTGCATCATCACCACACCGAGGGCATGCTCACCCTCACCCAGGCGCAGAAAAATCGCACCACGGCCTGGCGGGCCTGGTAATGGGTGGTCTTCCAGCAGGGTCGGTCGCAAACGGCTGAGCACGCCGTTGCTGTGCTGGGCGAAACGCCCGAGGTTGCGATTGAGCTGCTGATACCAGTAAGGAAAGGCACCTTGCTGGGCCAGGTATTCCACCTGGTTGATGAAGCCCGAACGCAGGCTGCCGCCATCGACTTCCTGCAGCGCCACCAGGTCGAAATCGGCGAGCAGGTCGCCAATACGTTGCAGGTTGCCGGCACGCCCGGCATGCGGCAACACGTGCTGCCAACTGCGCGTCAGGTAGTGATGGTAACGCTGGGTATTGATGCCGACCTGAACATTGAAACTGAGCAGACGCAGCAGGCCGTCAGCGGGCCAGTCGTCGCTCGGCGGGCAGTGCGGGTTGACCTGTGGATCACACAGGCCAACCGCACGGGTCTGTCGCCAGCGGCGCAGCATGTCTTGCGCCAACCGCCGCTTAGAGAGCGGCGCGCTCCTTGGCGATCAGATAATCAGCGACCTTGAGGGTCTGCTGCGGGCCACCGGCCGAACCGATATCGAAGCGATACTTACCGCCGACGATCATCACCGGTACGCCAGTGATCTGGTAGGCCATGGCCAGTTTCTTGGCCTTTTCCATCTGACCTTTGACGGCGAAGGAATTGAAGGTCTTGAGGAAGGCATCGCGATCAACGCCCTGGGTGGCGATGAAGTCGGCGAACTCTTCGGCAGAGGCCAGCTTCTTCTTCTCCTGGTGGATGGCGTTGAACACGGCGTCATGCACCTTGTGCTCGACCTTCATGGCTTCCAGGGTGAGGAATGCCTGACCGTGCACGTTCCAGACCCCGCCGAACAATGCCGGGACGCGAACGAAGTTGACGTCTTCCGGCAGCTTCTCGACCCAGGGGTTGAGTGTGGATTCGAACTGGTAGCAGTGCGGGCAGCCATACCAGAACAACTCGACCACTTCGACCTGGCCCGGCTTGGACACCGGCACCGGGCTATTGAGTTCGACATACTGCTGGCCGGCGACCGGTTCGGCATGGGCAGTGAGGCCGAACAGGCTGCTGATCGCCAGAGCGGCGCCGAAAATCAGGTTACGCATGGGGGTACTCCTTGACTGGATAAGCGTCGCCCTGGTGGCGATTCGAGACTATGACTCGCTACCACTGGGCCGGTTCCGCCCATTGTAGCCATGGCGCATACGAAAAAGGGCGGCCGAAGCCACCCTTTGTCTTGCCAAAAGCAACGGCGGTCTATCAGTGCAGACCCTGGATGAAGCTGGATACGGCTTCAATATCCTTGTTGCTCAGCTTGGCAGCGATGGCGCGCATGATCATAGCGTCGCCGTCGTTGGTGCGGTTACCTTCACGGAAATCGGTCAACTGCTTGGCCACGTACTGGGCGTGCTGGCCACCCAGGTGCGGGAAGCCGGCAGCGGCCAGGCCAGCGCCGTCAGGCGAATGGCAACCGGTGCAGGCGGGCATGCCTTCCTCCAGCTTGCCGCCGCGGAACAGCGCTTCACCGCGCTCGACCAACTTGGGATCGGCAGCACCGACGCTCATCTTCTGGCTGGAGAAGTACGCGGCGATGTCAGCCATGTCCTGCTCGCTGAGGTTGTCCAGCATGCCGGTCATTTCAACGACCTGGCGGTTACCGGACTTGATGTCGTGCAGTTGCTTGAGCAGGTAGCGCTCGCCCTGACCGGCCAGTTTGGGGAAGTTTGGCGCGGGGCTGTTGCCATCGGCGCCATGGCAGGCGCCACAGACAGCGACTTTGCCCTGACCGGCTTCGGCATCGCCAGCAGCCTGCGCCACGCCGGTGAGGCCCAGGGTCAACAGCAGACTCACGAGTACTTTGTTCATCAGCTAATCCAACTACGGCTAAGAGAGAAAGGGTTATCGGCCGGACTTACTCATTCGGTCATCAGCTTGATGACCGCCTGGTAATCCTCGGCCGTGCAGTCCATGCACAGGCCGCGCGGCGGCATGGCATTCAAACCATTGGTGACGCTCTGCACCAGTGTATCCATGCCCTTGGCCAGACGTGGTTCCCATGCGGCCTTGTCGCCTTTCTTGGGTGCCGTGGGAATCTGGCCGTTGTGACATACGCCACAGGCGCGGTCATACACCGCTTGCGGATCCTGAGCAGCATAGCCGTTGAAAGACAGCGTCATGACGGCAGCTGCAAGCAGCATTTTCTTCATCAGATCAACCTCATCAGGGTAGGGAACGTCCTGCTTTCTATCGAGCAGAGATGTAATCGCTCCCAACAATCGGGTTCCTGCGGGTGGGACAAAGCGCACACAAAATCTGCGGCATTATATACTGGCAATGCTGAAACGGAAACGACGCCGCTTGCCGCGCCACCTGGCGTGCAGCAGGTGCGCGGAAATGTCGCAAGCCCTCTCTGCGGATCGAGGCACCACCGGATACCCCCATGCTCCCGAAGAACCCCATCATCGGTCTGTGCCAGCAGGCCAGTTTCCTCATCAGTGCCGCCAAGGTCGATCAGTGCCCCGAGGACAGCGGTCTGGAGGTAGCCTTCGCCGGCCGCTCCAACGCCGGCAAGTCGAGCGCGCTCAATACCCTTACCCACGCCAGCCTGGCACGCACCTCGAAAACACCGGGACGCACACAACTGCTCAACTTCTTCCGCCTGGACGATGAGCGCCGCCTGGTCGACCTGCCCGGCTACGGCTATGCCAAGGTGCCGATCCCACTCAAACAACACTGGCAGAAGCACCTGGAGGCCTACCTGGGCAGCCGCGAGAGCCTGTGCGGCCTGGTACTGATGATGGACATCCGCCATCCACTGACCGAGTTCGACTGCATGATGCTGGACTGGTCGGTAGCCAGCGGCATGCCGCTGCACATCCTGCTGACCAAGGCGGACAAACTGGCCTTTGGCGCGGCGAAGAACGCGCTGCTCAAGGTGCGCCAGGACATTCACAAGCAGTGGGGCGAGGGCATCAGCATCCAGCTGTTCTCGGCGCCCAAGCGCATGGGCGTGGATGAAGCACAGATGGTGCTGGCCGGCTGGTTGGATCTGTTGCCGGAAGAGGATGAAGAAGACGCCGAGGAATGAGTCGTAGGGTGCGCCGCGCGCACCGAGATCGTAGGGAGTACTCGGTGCGCACGGCGCACCCTACGGAGCTGCAGTAATGAGCGCGTAAGCACCCTCTCCCAGAGGGAGAGGGTCATCAGAATGCCGCTCGCGGCAGCTTTTTTTGGGCAAAAAAAACCCCGAGCTTCGTATGGGGAGGGAGAAGTTCGGGGTTCAAGGTCTGAACCGCTAGGGCGGGGTTCAGATGTCTGCCAACACTTAACACAACAAAGGAGCATTGAAGGGCTTAACGGCCATTCATGAACTCTGACCGGGTGGATTTGCGGAAAGTTCAGCACCTTCTTAAAAACCATTTGCCATAAGAAAATGGTTTTTGATTCCCTGAAGCCCTAGAGCCAGAGCGGCCGCGGCTTTGCGCCGCGGCCAAGGCCGATTAGTGCG
This sequence comes from Pseudomonas berkeleyensis, assembly GCF_014109765.1. Taxonomy (NCBI): domain Bacteria; kingdom Pseudomonadati; phylum Pseudomonadota; class Gammaproteobacteria; order Pseudomonadales; family Pseudomonadaceae; genus Pseudomonas; species Pseudomonas berkeleyensis. The sequence continues at coordinate 174,358 of NZ_CP059139.1, read as the reverse complement.
CCTCGTCCCAATTGGCGCCGACACCCACCTCCACCAGCAACGGCACATCGAGGTTGGCTGCGCCACTCATCAGGCTCTTGATCTTGGCACTGACCTCGTCGATCAGTTCCTCACGCACTTCCAGCACCAGTTCGTCATGCACCTGCAGGATGATGCGCGCATCGATGCCGCTGTCCTGCAACCAGCCGTCCACGGCGATCATGGCGCGCTTGATGATGTCCGCCGCAGTGCCCTGCATCGGCGCGTTGATCGCCGCGCGCTCGGCGCCCTTGCGCATGGCCTGGTTCTGCGCATGGATTTCCGGCAGGTACAGACGACGGCCATAGACCGTCTCCACATAGCCCTGCTCGGCGGCCTGGGCACGGGTGCTTTCCATGTAGGTCAGCACCCCCGGGTAGCGGGCGAAATAGCGGTCGATATAGGCCTGTGCCTCCTTGCGCTCGACGTCGATCTGCTTGGCCAGACCGAAAGCGCTCATGCCGTAGATCAGGCCGAAGTTGATGGCCTTGGCCTTGCGCCGCTGATCGCTGGTGACTTCGTTCAGCAGCACACCGAAGACTTCGGCGGCCGTGGCCTTGTGCACGTCCAGGTCATGGCGGAAGGCGTCCAGCAAACCTTCGTCCTTGGCCAGGTGAGCCATGATGCGCAGTTCGATCTGCGAGTAGTCCGCCGCCATCAGCCTGTAGCCTTTCGGCGCGACGAACGCCTGGCGGATACGTCGGCCTTCGGCGGTACGGATCGGGATGTTCTGCAGATTCGGGTCGCTGGAGGACAGGCGGCCAGTCGCAGCCACCGCCTGGTGGTAGCTGGTGTGGATGCGCCCGGTACGCGGGTTGATCTGCTCCGGCAGCTTGTCGGTGTAGGTGCTCTTGAGCTTGCTCAAGGAGCGGTACTGCATCAGCACCTTGGGCAGCTCGAAGTCCTGCTCGGCCAGTTCTGCCAGCACCGCTTCGGCGGTGGAGGGTTGGCCCTTGGCAGTCTTGCTGATCACCGGGTAGCCGAGTTTTTCGTAGAGGATAACGCCCAGTTGCTTGGGCGAAGCCAGGTTGAATTCTTCACCGGCGATCTCGAACGCCTTGCGCTCCAATTCCACCAGCTTTTCGCCCAGCTCGACGCTCTGCTCGCCGAGCAGCTTGGCGTCGACCAGGGCGCCGTTGCGCTCGATCCGCGCCAACACCGGCACCAGCGGAATCTCGATGTCGCGCAGCACCTTGGCCAGGGACGGCACAGCCTCAAGGCGACTCCACAGCTCCTGATGCAGACGCAAGGTCACGTCGGCGTCCTCGGCGGCGTACGGGCCGGCTTGCTCCAGGGCAATCTGGTCGAAGGTCAGCTGTTTGGCGCCCTTACCGGCGATGTCTTCGAAACGGATGGTGCTGTGGTTCAGGTACTTCAACGCCAGGCTGTCCATGTCGTGGCGGGTGGCGGTGGAATCCAGCACGTAAGATTCGAGCATGGTGTCGAAGGCCATGCCCTGTACCGCAATCGGTGTGCTGGCGTTGGCCAGGACGTTGATGTCGTACTTGGCGTGCTGGCCGACCTTGGCCTTGGCCGGGTCTTCGAGGATCGGCTTGAGCGCCTTGAGTACCGCATCGCGGTCGAGTTGCTGCGGCACGCCCATGTAGGAATGCGCCAGCGGGATATAGGCCGCTTCGCCCGCCTTGACCGCGAAGGACAGACCGACCAACTGCGCCTGCTGGGCGTCGATGCTGGTGGTTTCGCTGTCGAAGGCGATCAGTTCGGCCTGCTCCAGTTTCTTCAGCCAAGCATCGAACTGCGCTTGCTCCAGTACCAGCTGGTAATCACCGCTACTGGCTGGCGCTGGCTCGGCGGCTTCCTCAACGCTTTCACCTGTCGGCTCGGCGAACAGATCACCAGCCGGCGCAGCAGCCTTGGCTGCCAGCGCCTTATTCTGCCGCAACAGATCGTCCAGCCAGTTCTTGAACTCCAGTTCGCCGTACAGCTCGACCAGCGCAGCCTGATCCGGCTCGCCGGGATGCAGCGATTCAATTTCGATATTCAGCGGCACGTCGGTCTTGATGGTCGCCAGTTGATATGACAGGTAGGCCATCTCGCGGTGCTCCTCGAGCTTGGCCGGCAGGCCCTTGGCACCACGGATCGGCAGCTCGGGCACCTTGTCGAGGTTGGCGTAGATCACGTCGAGGCCACCGCCGACGCCAACCAGCAGGCCGAGGGCGGTTTTTTCGCCCACACCGGGTACGCCCGGAATGTTGTCGACCTTGTCGCCCATCAGCGCCAGGTAGTCGATGATCAGCTCAGGGCCGACACCGAATTTCTCTTTCACGCCATCGGCGTCATAGACACTACCGGTCATGGTGTTGACCAGCGTAACGTGCGGGCAGACCAGCTGTGCCATGTCCTTGTCGCCGGTGGAGATGATCACGTCGCGCTTTTCCCCGGCCGCCTGACGGGCCAGGGTGCCGATCACGTCATCGGCCTCTACGCCTTCGACGCACAGCAGCGGTAGACCGAGGGCGCGCACGCTGGCATGCAGCGGCTCGACCTGGACGCGCAACTCGTCCGGCATGGACGGGCGATTGGCCTTGTACTCGGCGAACAGCTCGTCACGGAAGGTGCCTCCCTTGGCGTCGAAGACCACTGCGAAGGGGCTGTTCGGGTACTGCTTGCGCAGGCTTTTGAGCATGTTCAGCACGCCCTTCACCGCTCCGGTGGGCATGCCCTTGGAAGTGGTCAGCGGCGGCAGGGCGTGGAAGGCGCGGTACAGGTACGAGGAACCGTCGACCAGAACGAGGGGGGCTTGGCTCATGCGCGGGATCAACCTTTTCGGCGGGTGCAGCGGTAGAATGGCTGCATCGGTGAAAAACAAAGGAGCAAGATTATCATGGGTACGCTGAATCGCCTGTTGCTGGTCAGCCTTATGGCCTGTCTTCCGCTTGCCGCTCAAGCCGAGGATCCGGTTTCCGCCGATCCCGACGTGACCATTCGCCAGGATGGCGACCGCACCATTCAGGAATACCGGGTCAATGGCTTCCTCTACGCCATCAAGGTGATTCCGAAGAACGGTAAACCCTATTTTCTCGTTCGCGCCGATGGCAGCGATGGCAACTTCGTACGTTCGGACGATCCGGACATGTTGATCCCGTCCTGGGAAATCTTTAGCTGGTAAGTCATTAAGGTCTGATATGTCGGTATTCACCCCCCTGGAGCGTCATGAGCTCGAAGTCTTCCTGTCGCCCTACGGGCTTGGCCGGTTGCGCGACTTCCAGGGCATTGCTGCGGGCAGCGAAAACAGTAATTTCTTCGTCAGCCTGGAGCAGGGCGAATACGTTCTGACCCTGGTCGAACGTGGCCCCGTGACCGACCTGCCGTTCTTCATCGAACTGCTCGACGTGCTGCATGATGCTGGCCTGCCGGTTCCCTATGCCCTGCGTACGCAGGATGGCGAGGCGCTGCGCAGCCTTGCCGAAAAGCCTGCGCTGCTGCAGCCACGGCTTTCCGGCAAGCACGTGCGCGAAGCCAACGCGCACCACTGCCAGGAAGTGGGCAGCCTGCTGGCCCGCATTCACCTGGCCACGCGTGACGCCCCAATCGAGCGCCGCAGTGACCGCGGGCTGGACTGGATGCTTGCCGAAGGCCCGAGTCAGGCGCTGAAACTGCCAGAGACGGAGTTGCCGCTGCTGCGCGACGCGCTGGCTGAAATCGCCGATCTGAAGCCACGCATCCTCGCCCTGCCACGGGCCAATCTGCATGCCGACCTGTTTCGCGACAACGTGCTGTTCGATGGCAATCACCTGGCCGGAGTCATCGACTTCTACAACGCCTGTTCCGGGCCGATGCTCTACGACCTGGCCATCACCCTGAACGACTGGTGTTCGCATGAAGACGGCAGCCTCGATGGCGCTCGTGCCCGTGCGCTGCTCGGTGCCTATGCTGCGCTGCGCCCGTTCACCGCTGCCGAAGCCGAGCTGTGGCCGGCCATGCTGCGGGTGGCTTGCGTGCGCTTCTGGCTGTCGCGACTGATCGCCGCCGAATCGTTCGCCGGGCAGGAAGTGCTGATTCATGATCCGGGTGAGTTCCAGCGACGCCTGGCGCAGCGCCAGCAGGTCAACCTGCCCCTGCCGTTCGCGCTGTAAAGCGACCGACGCAATTCGTAGGGCGGGTTAGCCGCCTGTCTGGCTTTTTCGAAATGCGCGCTGTACCTGCGGCGGCGTAACCCACCATCGGCACAACGCCATCTATCGCCTGGTGGGTTACGCGGCGCGCTGGCTGTATTTGCGCATATGCAATCGGCGCTTTGCGCCGCTAACCCACCCTACGGATCTGCGTGGCCGCGACATCCGTAGGGTGCGCCATGCGCACCAATAACTCTAGCTAGCCGGCGCGCCTTAAGAACCTGAAACCAACCCCGGCAGCTGCGCCGCCAGCTTGGCGTTGTTGATCGGCGCGCGGATGAAGCCACGCTGGGTGCCATCCGGGCCGATGATCACCAGATTGCCGCTGTGATCGACGGTGTAGTTTTCCTTGCTGGTATCAGCAGGGATGTAGGGAATGCTCACCGAGTTGGCGAATTTCTGCAGCGTCGCTTCCTCGCCGGTCAGGCCTTTGAAGCCCGCATCGAAGTAGTTCAGATACTTGCTCAGTTGCTCCGGCGTATCGCGATGCGGATCGACGCTCACCATCACCACGTTCAGTCGCGCACGCGTTTCCTCGGGCAATTGGCCCTGCAGTTGGCGCAACTGGGCGAGGGTTGCCGGGCAAATGTCCGGGCAGAAGGTGTAGCCGAAGAACAGCAGCGTCCAGTCGCCCTTGAGCTGATCCACCACGACTTCCTTGCCGTCCTGATCGATCAGACTCAGCGCTGGCAGGCTACGGTTCTGCGGCAACAGCACGATACCCGCGTCGAGCAACGCCGCCGGATCACCCTGGCCTTTGCTGCTGAGCACCTTGTTGACGGTAAGCCCCAGCACCAGGGCCACGATAGCGACAAGAACAAAAACCGTTGTGTGGGTGCGCGTCATGAGGGCCCTTAGCTAGATATTCAGCAGCAAGTAGTGATCCGCCAGCAAAGCGATGAACAGCAGGAACAGGTACCAGATACTGTACTTGAAGGTGTTGATCGCCGCGTGCGGTTTGCTGTCACGGTACAGCACCCAGGCCCAGTGCAGGAAGCGGCCGCCCAGCAACACGGCGCATACCAAGTAGAGCAGCCCACTCATGTGGATGGCGTAGGGCAGCAGGGTCACCGCGAACATCGCCAGGGTGTAGAGCAGGATATGCACCTTGGTGTAGTGCTCGCCATGGGTGACCGGCAGCATGGGAATGTCTGCCTTGGCGTATTCCTCTTTGCGATGGATGGCCAGCGCCCAGAAGTGCGGCGGCGTCCAGGCGAAGATGATCAGCACCAGCAGCAGAGGTTCGGCACTCAGGTGCCCGGTGACGGCGACCCAGCCCAGCAACGGCGGAGCAGCACCGGCCAGGCCACCGATCACGATGTTCTGCGGCGTGGCGCGCTTGAGAAAGCCGGTGTAGATCACCGCATAGCCGAGCAACGACGCCAGGGTCAGCCAGGCGGCCAGCTCGTTGGTGAACACCAGTAACAGGCTCATGCCGGCTACCGCGAGCAGCAAGGCGAAGGTCAGCGCCGCCACTGGCGAGATGCGCCCGGCGGTAACGGGGCGCTTGTGCGTACGAGCCATGATCGAATCGATACGCCGATCCACCACATGGTTGACCGCAGCCGCCGCGCCAGCGCACAGGCCGATGCCAAGATTGCCGAACAGCAACACCGTCCAGGGCACGCCAGCCCGGGTAGCGAGGAACATGCCGACCAGCGAGGTGATCAGCATCAACATCACCACACGAGGTTTGGTCAGCTCGAGATAGTCACGCCAGGTGGGGTGTTCGGAGTGAGCACGCAGCATGGTCGCCATGGCATTTCTCCTTGTTTCGTTATTTGCCGACCCGTGCCAACCCGGCAGGGGCAAGTTCCGCTCGCGAAACCTTTGCAAGCAGAGGTTCACTCACCGCACTCGCGCCTGCGGAAACTGCACGCAGCCGATAGTTGACCAACACCAGTGTCAGCAGCAGAGCTGCACCACCAGCGTTGTGCGCCACCGCTACCAGCAGTGGCAGATGGAAAATCACGTTGCTGATACCCAGGCTGACCTGAACCGCCAGCGCCAGCAGCACCAGCCCGCCCAGACGCGACAGACTGGCACGGTGCAGACGCCAACTGAGCAGCAACAGCGCCAGCGTGACGAGCAGCGCACCGATGCGGTGGCTCATATGGATGGCCGTACGCGCATCACTGTCGAGCTGGCCGCCCAGATAGTTAGGGCCGATGTGTTGAGTGAGGTGAAAGCCCTTGCCGAAATCCATGGCTGGCCACCATTCGCCATGACAGGTTGGCAGATCCACACAGGCCACCGCCGCATAGTTGGAGCTGACCCAGCCACCGAGCGCAATCTGCCCGATCACCAGCAGCAGGCAAGCTGCGGCCAGCGCACGTAGGCGTCCCGGCAACTGCAGTGGGGCGAAGCGTCCGGACAGGCGCAAGGTGAGCAAGGTCAGCAGGCTCAGCGTGGCGAAGCCACCGAGCAGGTGCGCCGTGACCACCTGCGGCCACAGCTGCAGGGTGACCGTCCACATACCGAATGCGCCCTGCAGGATCACCAGCGCGAGAATCGCCAGCGGCAGCTTCACCGGCTGGGTCGCGTCCTCACGGCGACGCACGGCCTGAATGGCGATGGCGAGGATAACCAGGCCCAGCGCGCCCGCGAAGTAGCGGTGGATCATCTCGTACCAGCCCTTGGCAACTTCCACCGGTGCCTCGGGGAAACGCGCCTCGGCAATGGCCTGCTTGTGTTCGCTCATCGGCACACCGAGAAAACCGTAACAGCCAGGCCAGTCCGGGCAGCCCAAGCCGGCATGGGTGAGACGGGTGTAGGCCCCCAGCAACACTACCACCACAGTCAGCAGGGTGGCGAACAGCGCTAGACGATAACCAGGCTTGTGCATGTCGACTCCTTGAGCACGGGGCATGGCGCCCTGTCGTTATGGACAGGGCAAAGCATCAACCGATCAGGGAAATTTTCAGCAGGTAGCGCAAATCATCGAGAATCGCCTTGCCATTGCTACCCGACGGGTAGCGCAGCACCAGGTTGCCATGCGGGTCGACCAGCCACAGTTGCGCGCCCGGCACGGCTTCAGCGGCCTTTTCATAGGCTTGCAGATCGAGCTGGTAACGGCCGAGCTGTGGGTACTCGCGCTTGAGCGTGGCGTCATAGCCGGCAGGCAGCGGTTCGGCCAGAGCCAGGCCGTGACTGGCGCGTGAAGTCTCGCGGTTGAGACCGATCTGGATCTGCCGCGCCAGGTAAACCAGCTGCTGGCAGTCGGCCTCGCACGCTCCCGGCGTCGTCACCAGAATCTGCCATAGCGGCTCCATCTCGCCCTGCACACCGAGATCGACCAGCGTGCGTCCATCACCGATCAGGACACCGTGGTAGCTGCGCGTTTCCGGCACCCAGAAACGCCACTGGTACATGGCACTGGCGAGGAACATCGGACCGATGGCGATGGCCAGAATGAGCAGAAACTGCAAGCGCCCACGCCCTTTGCGCGGTGTTTCAGGCATGGCGATGGCTGGGTTCATGGCGACCCTCCCGTGCATTGTGAATTCCGAGATAGATAAACAGGCCAAGCAATGCGGCCGCCAAGGCGAACCACTGCACCGCATAACCAAGATGTTTGCTGGGACTCATGGCCACGATTGGCCAGTCAACGCGATAACTGGCGGGCCCTGGCTCCAGACGCGCCTCGAAGGGCAGCCCACCGCGCCCCAGTTGGCGCCACAGGCCTTGCGCCTCGACTTCGGCGACTAGACGTGGCCAGCCCAGGGTTTCCCCGCCCTGCAGGTGCAAGCCACCACCAGGTGCGACATAGACCCAGGCCTGCAGTTGCAGGGCATCGTCAGGTGTCGTGAATTGTGGCGGGGTGCGGCGATCCGGCCAGGGCAGCCAGCCGCGATTGATCAAGACCCAAAGCCCGCTGCGCTGATCGTAGAAAGGTTGCAGCAACTCCACGCCCGCGCGCCCATCGCGGATGCGGTTGTCCAGCAGCAAGCTGTGTTCCGCATCGAAATGGCCCTGCAGCTGGATGCGTCGATAGGCAGGATCCTTACTGCGCTCGAGCTGATCGAGCCCGATGGGCGCAGCCTGGCGACGCGACTCGTAACTGCTCAGCAACGCCTGCTTCTCTTCACTGCGCTGCAGCTGCCAGAACCCCAGGCTCAACAGTCCAGGCAACAGCAGCAGCACCAGAACGCTGGGCAGCCAGCCAGGGCGGAAGCCGCTCATTGCGCGCCTCCGCGAACCGTATGCGGGCTGACTATACTGCGTTGCATCAACCACTCCCCCGGAGTCTCGCATGCTCAAGGCCGCGATCGTCCTCATGTTGCTGGCTACCGTCGCCAGTCTGTTCAGCGGCCTGTTCTTCCTGGTCAAGGACGACAGCCGCGGTACCCGTGTGGTCAACGCCCTGACGGTTCGGGTGGTATTGACCGCCATCACCGTCGCCCTGGTGGCATGGGGCTTCTACTCAGGGCAGATCGTTCCCCATGTCACCTGGTAGCTGGAGCTCATCATTCGTCACAACACGTAGACGAAGATGAACAGCCCCAGCCAGACCACGTCGACGAAGTGCCAGTACCAGGACGCCGCCTCGAAACCGAAGTGTTTCTCGGAGTCGAAATGCCCGCGCATGATGCGCACCAACATCACCGTCAGGATGATCGCGCCCATGGTCACGTGAGCGCCGTGAAAGCCGGTGAGCATGAAGAAGGTCGCGCCGTAGATTCCCGAACCCAGGGTCAAACCCAGTTCGGTATAGGCCTCGATGTACTCCTCGACCTGGAAGAACAGGAACGCCGCGCCGAGCAGAATGGTCGCCGCCAGCCAGGCCTTGAGCGGGCCGCGCTTGTCCTTCTTCAGCGCATGGTGGGCCAGAGTCACGGTGACGCTCGATGACACCAGCAGGATGGTATTGAGCAGTGGCAGGTGCCAGGGATCGATCACCCCGGACGGCGGTACGAATAACTTGGAGTCGGGGTTCTGCAGCAGCGGCCAGCTGTACTCGAATCCCTCCCAGAGCATGTTGCTGACGCCCTTGTCGCCTTCACCACCGAGCCATGGCCCAGCCCAGGTGCGGATGTAGAACAGCGCACCGAAGAAGGCGGCGAAGAACATCACCTCGGAGAAGATGAACCAGCTCATGCCCCAGCGGAACGAGCGATCCATTTGCGGACTGTAGAGGCCGCCACGGCTCTCCTTGATCACGTTGCCGAACCAGCCAAACAGCATGTAGGCGAGGATCAGGCCGCCGACGAAGAAAATCAGCGGGCCGTTGGATTCAGCACGATTGGCCGACAAGTCGTTGAACCAGGTACCCAACCCGAAGACGCTGACCAACAGGCCAAGGGTAGCGATGATCGGCCATTTGCTCTGGGCCGGAACGTAATAGTGCTCGTGACTCGACATTGTTGTTCTCCTTATGGAGCCTGTGCCACTGGCGGTTTGCTCGCAGTAACATCGAACAGCGTGTAGCCCAGCGTCAGGTGCTTCACGTCTTGCGGCAGGTCACGGTCGACGATGAAGCGCACTGGCATCTCGATGCGCTCGCCCGGCTGCAGCACCTGCTGGGTGAAACAGAAGCACTCGGTCTTGTGGAAGAAGGCCGCCGCCCGCGATGGCGAGACGCTGGGGATGGCCTGCGCCGTCATCGGGTGGTCGCTGGGGTTGTAGGCCACGAACAGCATGTCGCGCGGCTCGCCCGGGTGAACCACCATCTCGTCCGCTTTCGGGCCGAACTCCCAGACCATCTCGGCCGAGTTGGTGGCGAGAAACTGCACGCGCACCTCTCGAGCCACGTCGATCATCTGCTCGCCCTGATAGGCGCCTGCCGTCTTGCCATTGATGCCGAACACCCGACACATGGCGTCGTAGAACGGCGGCAGGACGAAGATGCCGAAGCAGAACATCACCACCACCACGATCAGCAGACGGGTAACCAGGCGACGAGTCGCGATGACCTCGCTCACGGCAGACCTCCTATTTCACTTCCGGTGGCGTACTGAAGGTGTGGTAGGGCGCCGGTGACGGCACCGTCCACTCCAGACCTTCGGCGCCATCCCAAGGTTTGGCCGGGGCGGGTTTGCCGCCACGGATGCACTTGATGACGATGAACAGGAACAGCAACTGGGTCGCGCCGAAGAGGAAAGCGCCGATGCTCGAGATCATGTTGAAGTTGGCGAACATCATGTTGTAGTCCGGGATGCGCCGCGGCATGCCGGCCAAGCCGACGAAGTGCATCGGAAAGAACGCCATGTTCATGCCGATGAAGCTCATCCAGAAATGCAGCTTGGCCAGGGTCTCGTCGTACATGTGGCCCGTCCACTTCGGCAGCCAGTAATAGGCCGAAGCGAAGATGCCGAAGATCGCACCGGGCACCAGCACGTAGTGGAAGTGCGCCACCACGAAGTAGGTATCGTGGTACTGGAAGTCCGCCGGGGCGATGGCCAGCATCAGCCCGGAGAAGCCACCGATGGTGAACAGGATGACGAAGGCCACCGAGAACAGCATCGGCGCCTCGAAGGTCATCGAGCCCTGCCACATGGTGCTGGCCCAGTTGAACACCTTCACTCCGGTAGGCACGGCGATGAGCATGGTGGCGTACATGAAGAACAGCTCGCCGGTCAGCGGAATGCCAACGGTGAACATGTGGTGCGCCCAGACGATGAACGAGAGGAAGGCGATGGCCGCGGTGGCGTAGACCATCGAGGTGTAGCCGAACAGCGGCTTGCGCGCGAAGGCCGGAATGATCGAGCTGACCGCGCCGAACGCGGGCAGGATCATGATGTACACCTCGGGGTGACCGAAAAACCAGAACACGTGCTGGAACAGCACCGGATCACCGCCGCCAGCAGCGTTGAAGAAGCTGGTGCCGAAGTGGATGTCCATCAGCATCATGGTCACGCAGCCAGCCAGTACCGGCATCACCGCGATCAGCAGGAAGGCAGTGATCAGCCAAGTCCAGACGAACAGCGGCATCTTCATCAGGGTCATGCCGGGGGCACGCAGGTTGAGGATGGTGGCGACCACGTTGATCGCCCCCATGATCGAACTGATGCCCATCAGGTGGATGGCGAAGATGAAGAAGGTCGTGCTCTCCGGCCCGTAGGTCGTCGACAACGGCGCATAGAAGGTCCAACCGAAGTTCGGCCCTCCGCCCTCCATGAACAAGGTACTGACCAGCAGGCCGAAGGCCGCCGGCAGCAGCCAGAAGCTGAAGTTGTTCATCCGCGGCAGAGCCATGTCCGGCGCGCCGATCATCAGCGGGATCATCCAGTTGGCCAGGCCGACGAAAGCTGGCATAACCGCGCCGAAGACCATGATCAGGCCGTGCATGGTGGTCATCTGGTTGAAGAATTCCGGCTGCACGATCTGCAGGCCCGGCTGGAACAGCTCGGCGCGAATCACCATCGCCATCGAGCCGCCGAGCAGGAACATGCAGAAGCTGAACCACAGGTACATCGTGCCGATGTCCTTGTGGTTGGTGGTCAGCACCCAGCGCATCAGGCCCTTGGCCGGGCCATGGTGGTGGTCAGTATGACCGTGGTCGATCACTGCACTCATGTCCTTACTCCTGAGCCTTCGAGAAGTCGAGAATGTCCTTGGGCGTGACCATGTCACCGACATTGTTGCCCCAGGCGTTGCGCTCGTAGGTGATGATGGCGGCCAGGTCTACCGGCGACAGTTGCTTGCCGAAGGCGGCCATCGAGGTACCCGGCTTGCCGTGGTAAACGATGTCGATATGTCCCTTGGCCGGCCCGGTGGCGATGGCCGAGCCCTTGAGCGCCGGGAACATCGGTGGCAGGCCTTCGCCATTGGCCTGGTGGCAGGCGACGCAGGTGGTGTTGTAGGCCTTCTCGCCGCGTGCCATGAGCTCTTCCTTGGTCCATTCCTTGCTGGTCAGCTCACGTTCGGCGGCTGCGGCCTGCTTGCGCTCGTCCATCCAGGCGGAGAAATCTTCCTTGGACTTGGCTTCGACCACGACAGGCATGAAGCCGTGATCCTTGCCGCACAGCTCGGTGCACTGGCCACGGTAGACGCCGGGCTCGTCGATACGCGTCCAGGATTCATTGATGAAACCGGGAATGGCATCCTTCTTCACTGCCAGGGCAGGTACCCACCAGGAGTGGATCACGTCGGCAGAAGTGATCAGGAAGCGCACCTTGGTGCCCACCGGCACCACCAGCGGTTGATCCACCTCCAGCAGGTAGTGCTCACCCTTGGCGGCGCGGTTGTTGATCTGGTCGCGCGGCGTGGTCAGGTTGCTGAAGAACTCGACATCCTGGCCCAGGTACTTGTAGTGCCACTTCCACTGGTAGCCGGTGACCTGGACATCCAGCTCGGACTCGGAGGTGTCGTAGATCTCGATCAGCGTCTTGGTCGCCGGAATCGCCATCACGATGAGGATGGCCAAGGGCACCACGGTCCAGAGAATCTCGACGGTGGTGCTCTCGTGGAAATGCGCGGGCTGCTGGCCGGTGGAGCGGCGGTGCATGATCATCGACCAGAACATCGCGCCGAACACCAGCACGCCGATCACGACGCAGATCCAGAAGATGGTCATGTGCAGGTCGAAGACGGAACGGCTGACCTCGGTGACACCGGGCGCCATGTTCACCGTCCACTGGGCATGCGCCGAGCTTAATGTCAGCCACAGCAGGAGGCCCATCCAGACTCGTGGATGTCGCATCATTGCGGGTTCCCCTTGATTGTTCTTGTTATCCCGCCGGCTGAGCCTGCGGCTAAGGGATCGACTGCCTACGGAGTTGGCTGCTGGCGCACGCTGCCTGCATGACCACCCCTGACTGCTGGCGACTACTGTCGAACCTTTCCGTGCCAAAGCTCGTCCGGTTCCATCAGGTACTGCCTTTCGAAATCGAGTATAGACGGCGACTTTCAGCCCGCAATGTGAGCACCACGCTGGCCGATCCGACTCGAGGCCTGCGCTAAACGCCCCGAGTGACGCGGGGTGTAGCCGTTCTGATACAGGTGGATATAGCGGACTCGCATAAGTATGAAAAAGTTATGACAATCGCGTCTTAGCCGGGCCAAAGTGCCGGCTAAGGTTCACGTCCATGTCCTGAAATGTAGGAGTAGTCATGAACACTGCCGCCCTTCGCCAATTGATTGCCCAGGCTCGTCAGCAGGAAACCGCCAAACACGCGCTTGCAATGTTTCTGCAGGATCAGCTCGAACGCCTGCATCCGTCGATCCGCCTGCCCGAGGATGATGCCCTTGGCGCGCTGACCGGCTTCGTCATCGCCTATATCGAAGAGGTGCCGGACGTGCTTGATGCCGCCGCCACCGTGGCGCGTGAAGCGGGTATCGAGAGCGCCATCAAGCCGGTGCTGAAGATCGCCGAGCACTTCTTCCTGCAACCACCCGAGCTGATGGCAGGCCATGAAGGTCTCGAAGGGTTGCTGGACGAGGCCTACCTGGCCCACCGCCTGGTGGAAGAGGTCAATGACCGCTATATCGCCCATCTCGGCCAGCCACTGATCCCACTGGACACCACGCGCGCCAACCTGATCGCGCATCAGTTGATCGGCGAGCCCTTCGCCAATCAACTCGACGAGGCGGTGCATCATGCGCTGGCCGGCATGCTCGATGACGCCAGCTTCGACCAGCCGTCGGTGCAGGCCTACCGCGAGCGCCTGGCAGCACCGGACACCGCATCGGCCTGGCGCCGCTGGCCATGCCTGTCGCAGCAGTTGGGCCTGGAGCTGCAACTCAAGGCGTGATCAGCAACAGGATCAGCGACAGGGTAAACAGCGAGCCTAGCGTGGAGAACAGGATCGCCCGGGACACCAGCGCCGCCTGGCGCTGGTAGTACTCGGCGAGCATGAACGGCCCGGTGCCGGTTGGCAGCGCACTGAGCAGCAGCGCGGCATGCGCCCAGAGCGGCGGCAGGTCGAGCAGCACGAAGGCGATGAACCAGGTAATCAGCGGTTGCAGCACCAGCTTGAGCGCCACCAGCGGCCAGACGCCCTGGCTCGGCCCGCTCTGTCGCTGCGCCAGAAACAGGCCCAGCGACACCAGTGCGCAGGGCACGGTCGCCGCACCCAGCAGATGCAGGAATTCATCCATCGCCGCAGGCATCTGCAGCCCACCCTGCGACCAGGCCGCGCCCAACAGCGGCGCCACCACCAGCGGGTTCTTCAGCAATGCAGTGACGACCTGAAGGATCGCGCCGCCCACTCCCTTCTTGCTCTGCAGGCCGACTTCGATGCACACCACGGCCAGGCCGAACAGCACGCAGACCACCATCAGCGAGGCGATCAACGCCGGCGCCATGCCGTCATCACCCAGCACCAGCACGCACAGCGGAATGCCGATGTAGCCACTGTTGGCGTAACCGGCACTGAGGCCATCGATGCTGGCGTCCACCAGGTTGCCAGTGGTCTTCCAGCGATACAGCAGGGTAATCAGGTATACAGCAAACATGCCGCCGGTGAAGGCCAGCAGGAAACCGGGCTGCCAGATCTGCGCCCAGTCGGCCTTGGCGGTCAGGCTGAACAACAACGCCGGCAAACCGAGCCAGACCACGAAACGGTTCATCTCCGAAGCGGCAGTCGGCCCCAGCCGGTTGGTACGTCGACAGATGTAGCCGATCAGAATCAGACCGAAGATTGGCAACAACACGTTGAGAACGGTGGACATCAGACTACGCCGTCGACGGGAAGAGGCCGAGACTAGAGGCGGGCGCCATGCAGAGCAAGTCATCGGCTGTGATTCGAAGGTTTCTGCTGGCGTCTAGCACAAACCTGTCGGGCAAATACCTGACGCCCTCGCGAGCCAGAGCATGCAAGCCCTGTTGAACGAAATTCTCGATGCAGCCCGTCCGTTGATCGGCCAGGGCAAGGTCGCCAATTACATTCCGGCACTCGCCGACGTATCGGCCAACCAGTTTGGCATCGCGGTGTATGGCAACGACGGCGAGCTGTTCACCGCCGGCGATGCGCGCATCCCGTTCTCGATCCAGAGTATCTCCAAGGTGTTCAGCCTGGTGCAGGCGATCCAGCATTCGGGCGAGGCGATCTGGGAACGGCTCGGCCACGAACCGTCCGGGCAACCGTTCAATTCGCTACTGCAGCTGGAGCTGGAGAACGGCCGGCCACGCAACCCCTTCATCAACGCCGGGGCGCTGGTGATCAGCGACATCAACCAGTCGCGCTTTGCCGCGCCAGCCCTGTCGATGCGCGATTTCGTCCGGCGTCTGTCAGGCAATGCCAATGTCGTGATCGACCGGCACATCGCCGACTCCGAGTACCAGCACCGTGCACGCAACGCGGCCATGGCCTACCTGATGCAGTCCTTCGGCAACTTCCACAACGACGTCGAATCGGTACTGCGCAACTACTTCAGCTACTGCGCCCTGAGCATGAACTGCGTCGACCTGGCCAAGGCCTTCTGCTTCCTGGCCAATGACGGTTTCTGCAAGCACAGCGGCGAGCAGATTCTCAGCGCCAGGCAGACCCAGCAGGTCAACTCGATCATGGCCACCAGCGGGCTGTACGACGAGGCGGGTAACTTCGCCTACCGCGTCGGCCTGCCGGGCAAGAGCGGCGTCGGGGGTGGCATCGTCGCCATCGTACCGGGGCAGTACACCATCTGCGTGTGGTCACCGGAGCTGAACAAGGCTGGCAACTCGCTGGCCGGCATGGCGGCGCTGGAGCTGCTCAGTGAGCGAATTGGCTGGTCGGTATTCTGATGCGATGAGGTATGGTCACTGAAGCCGTGCAACCGCACTGGCGTTCATCAGAGACCAGGAGTGCTCATGTCGATGCCCGAATACCACATGTTCGCCGGTGCGCCCGCACCGGTCGCGCCCTTTTCCCATGCCTGCGAAGCCGATGGCTGGGTGTTCATCACCGGCCAGTTGCCCATCGACCCGGGCAACGAATCGGCGCCACTGCCCGAAGGCATCGAGGCACAGACGCACAAGACCTTCGACAACCTGCTGATAGTGCTCGAAGGGCTCGGCCTTGGTCTGGAGAACGTGGTATCGGCGCGCGCCTTCCTCACCGATTTCTACGGTGATTACGAGCGCTTCAATGCGATCTACGCCAGCTACTTTGCCGAGGGCAAACGCCCGGCGCGCACCTGCATCGGCACCACCGGGCTGGCGCGCCACGCCCTGGTTGAGATCGATTTCATCGCCAGACGCCCGTGAGCACGTTGGGCCGGGTGCACCCGGCCCAACCGTTTTTCACAAGCCGCAGACGCTGCCGTCGCTACGCGGATCGGCGGCGCCTTCCAGTACGCCATTGGGCTGGCGCAGCAGCGCGCCGGCATGGCCCATGGTGTCGCTGAAGGGCTCGTCCAGCAGCTCGACGATATGCCCGGCCTGGCGCAGTTGCTCCACCAGTTCGGCCGGGAAGCGGCTTTCCAGTTTCAACGTGGTACTGACGTCGCCCCAGGTGCGCCCGAGCAGCCAGCGCGGCGCACTGACCGCCGCTTGCAGGTCGCTGCCCAGGCGGTAGCGACTGAGGATCGCCGCCTGGGTCTGCGGCTGGCCTTCGCCACCCATGGTGCCGTAGCTCAGGGTGCGGCCATCGTCGAACAGCGCCAGCGCCGGGTTGAGGGTGTGGAACGGCTTGCGCCCCGGTTCCAGGCTCTGCAGCGCGGCAGGATCGAGAGAGAAGCTGATGCCTCGGTTCTGCCAGGCCACGCCAGTGGAGGGCAGCACCACGCCGGAACCGAACTCCCAGTACACGCTCTGGATGAAACTCACCGCGCGCCCTTCGGCATCGATGCAGCCCATCCAGATGGTGTCGCCCGGCTGCGCCGGCTGTGGCCAGGCCAGCGCCTGCTGCGGATCGACATTGGCAGCCAGGCGTTGCAGATTGGCGTCGGCCAGCAGGCTCTGCGGGTCTTCCGGCACACGGGCCGGATCGGTCACCACACGGTCGCGAATCAGGAAAGCCTGCTTGGTCGACTCGACCAGCCCGTGAACATGGGCGAAGCCTTCGGCCTGTTCGATCCCGAGCTTTTCGAAGATGCCCAGGATCAGCAGCGAAGCCAAACCCTGAGTCGGCGGCGGCATGTTGTACAGTGTGGCATCGCTCAACCGTACGCTCAGCGGCTCGACCGCACGAGCGCGGTAGTTCTGCAGATCGGCCAGGCGCAGTGGGCTGCCCAGGCGTTCGAGATCGGCGGCCATGCGCGCCGCCAGCTCGCCACGGTAGAAGTCGTCCAGCCCGGCATCAGCCAGACGCTGCAGAGTTTCGGCCAGCGCCGGCTGGCGCAGCAGGTCGCCTTCGCGCGGCGGCTGGCCGCCGGGCAGGTAGACATCGGCGAAGCCCGGTACGTCCTGCAGTTCGGCCAGCTTGCTGCGGGTCAGCTGTGCCTGGCTGCGGCTGACCACGATGCCGCAGCGAGCGTGGCCGATGGCGTCGGCAAGCAGATCGGGCAAGGTCAGTTGCGGCTGCCAGTGCGCAGTTTGCGCCAGGGCTTCGGCCCAGCCACCGACGGTGCCCGCCACGGTCAATGCGGCCAGCGGGCCGCGGCTGGGAATCTGCGTATGACCGGCGTAGAAGTCGCGATCAGCCAGTGCAGCGCTGCTGCCGCAGGCATCGATGGCAATGGGGCGTTTGCCCGGCTCATGGATCAGCCAGAAGCCATCGCCGCCGATGGCGTTCATGTGCGGGTAGACCACGGCGATGCTGGCGGCAGCGGCGACCATCGCTTCCACGGCATTGCCGCCGGCCTTGAGTACATCGCGCCCGGCCTGCGCGGCCAGATGGTGCGGGGCGACGAACAGGCCGCCGGTGGCATGGGTAGTTTTCAGCATGACAGTTCCTTTCTTGTCGTGGCGATCACGCCGGTGAGGGCGTGGTCGCTGTGGTCATCACCAGCCGATCGCAGCCGGCAGCCAGGTGGCCAGTTGCGGGAAGCAGAACACCACCGCTACCGCGAGCATCTGCAGGAACACGTAGGGCAACGCGCCGATGTAGATGTCGCGGGTCGAGATACCCGGTGGCGCCACGCCCTTGAGGAAGAACAGCGCCCAGCCGAACGGCGGCGTGAGGAACGACATCTGCAGGTTCAGCGCGACCAGGATGCCCAGCCATACTAGGTTGGTGTCGTAGGCGATGAACACCGGCAGGAACATCGGCAAGGCGATGTAGGAAATCTCGATCCACTCCAGGAAGAAGCCGAGCACGAACAGCACCGCCATCAGGAACAGGATCGCCCCCAGCTCGCCGCCCGGCAGCATGGTGAACAGCTCATGCACCAGCGCCTCGCCACCCAGACCGCGGAAAGCCAGGGAGAACGGCTGCGAGCAGAGCAGGATGAGAAAGATCATCGCACTGATGGTCAGGGTGCCATGCAGGGTCGCCTTGAGAGTCTTCCAGTCCAGACGCCGTGCGCAGGCGGCGATGACCAGCGCACCGAGCGCGCCCATCGAAGCCGCCTCGGTCGGCGCGGCGACGCCACCGATGATCGAGCCGAGCACCGCCATCACCAGCAGCAGCGGCGGCAGCACGCTACGCGCCATGTCCTTGAGCAGTTGCTTGCGACTGGTCAGGGCGCGCTCTTCAGCCGGGATCGCCGGCACCCAGTCCGGGCGCAGCCAGCCGAGCAGCAGCATGTAGGCGACGTAGATCAGCGCCAGCACCAGGCTGGGGATGAACGCAGCGGCGAAGATCGAACCCACCGACTGACCGAGGATGTCGGCCAGCAGGATCAGCACCAGGCTCGGCGGAATGATCTGCCCCAGGGTGCCGGAGGCGCAGATGGTGCCGCAGGCCACGGTCTTGTTGTAGCCGCGGCGCAGCAGCGTGGGCAGGGTCAGCAGGCCAATGGTCACCACCGTGGCGCCAACGATGCCGGTGGAGGCGCCGAGCAGCACGCCGACCAGAATGATCGCCAGGCCCATGCCGCCGTTCAGCCCGCCCATGGCACGACCGATGGTATCGAGCATGTCCTCGGCGACCCGGGATTTCTCCAGCATCACCCCCATGAAGGTGAACAGCGGTATCGCCAACAGCGTGTAGTTGCTGACCACGCCGAACATGCGCGCCGGCAGCAGGGCGAAGAGCATCGGGCCGAAGCCGATCATGCCGGCGACGAAACCGGACACGGCCAGGGAAATGGCCACCGGCACGCCCACCATCATCATGGCGAAGAAGCCGATGACCATGCTGATGGCCAACCATTCATTGGGCGTCATGGACGGGCCTCCTGCAGTCGAGCCGGCAGCAGCAGGGTGCACAGCGCACGCAGGCTATCGGCCAGGCCCTGCAGGCCGAACAGGGCGAAGCCCAGCGGCAGGAAGGCCTTGATCAGGAAGCGATAGGGCAGCCCGCCCGGGTCGGGCGAGCCCTCGCCCATGTTGTAGGACTGCATCGTGTACTTGAACGCCAGGTGGGCGATGTAGAAGCCGATGGCGGCGGTGGCGATGCCACTGAACAGGTCGACCGCCGCCTTGGTCTTCACGCCGAACTTCTCGTAGAGGAAGTCCACGCGCACGTCCTGGCGATGCTTGAGGGTATAGGCGATGCCGAGCAGGGCGATCGGCGAGATCAGGTACCACTCCAGTTCCTGCAACGCCACAGGGCTGAAGTCGAACAGGTAGCGCATCAGCACATCGAACGACACCAGCAGCACCAGCAGCAGCACGCAGGCGCGTGCGAGCGCGCCCAGGGCTTCCACCAGTTGTTCGATTCGAGTGACGACGAACATCATGACTCGCCCATCCCGATTTCCATGAAGGCCTTCTCGCCCACCGAGGCCCAGGAGATGTACTGCTTGCGGAAGGCGAAGAAGTGCTCGTAGATCTTCTTGGTCGCGGGGTCGCTGGCCGCCATGCTCGACAGCGTGTCGTTGGTCACTTCATGCAGACGCTTGATGATGTCGGTCGGTAGCGGGCGGGCAATCACGCCCTGGTTGTTCACCAGATCCTGCATGGCCTCGGCGTTGACCGCGTCGCACCACGACCAGCTGTCGGTGTTGCAGGCCTGGGCGCAGAACCGCACGATGGCCTGCAGATCGGCCGGCAAGCTGTCCCAGGCCTGCTTGTTGATAATCAGCTCGGTAACGTTGGTCGGCTCGTGCCAGCCGGTGGTGTAGTAGTTCTTCGCCGCCTTGTGCAGGCCCATGCGGCGATCCTGATAAGGGCCGACGAATTCGGCGGCATCGATCACACCACGCTCCAGCGCTGGGAAGATTTCCCCCCCCGGCAGCAGGCGCACGGCCACGCCCAGCTCGCTGTAGACCTTGCCGGCCAGGCCGGCGATGCGCATCTTCAGGCCCTTGAGGCTGTCGACGTTTTCCAGCGGCTGACGGAACCAGCCAGTCATCTGCGTGCCGGTGTTGCCCATGGGCATGGGCACCAGACCGTGAGGTTCGTAGAGCTCTTCCCACAGCTTGAGGCCGCCGCCGTTGTACAGCCAGGCGTTCATGCCCTGGGTGTTCATGCCGAACGGCACGGCAGTGAAGAACTGCGCGGCGGGAATCTTGCCGGCCCAGAAGAAGGCGTTGGCGGCGTTCATCTCGACCATGCCGCTGGCCACCGCATCGAAGCCTTCCAGTGCCGGGATCAGCTCGCCAGCGGCGAAGTGCTGGATCTTCAGGCGGCCGCCGGACATTTCCTCGACGCGCTTGCAGAAATCGGTCGGGCTGCCCGGACCCTGCACGTAGAAGGGCGAGCCTGGCGCGTAGGCGTTGGTCATCTTCCAGTTGAAGGTCTTGCCGGTGTTGGCAGAGGCGATGCTCGAGGCACCCAGTGCCAGGCCGGCGCCTGCGGCAATGGCTCCGCTACTCAGGAATTTACGGCGGTTGAGGCTCATGGGGCGGTCTCCTGTTACACAGTGGCTCCAATCGGCGAGGCGGCCTATCGGATGTAAAGTGGTCAGAAAGCCCTAGAGCAACACGCATGCCAGCAGAAAAAACAAAATAAACTATTGATTTATAATAAATAAAATAAAATTCAAAGCATCCGAGGCGAAATGCCGCTGCACAAAAAACAAGCACCTTGGATGAGCGGGAGAAGACGAAACGGCAGGCAGACCCTCACATTCGATACATTTGTCATCAGCGCGTTGACATGTGCATCCAATCGGTCGAATCGACTCGTCCCTCACTGACGAATGGCTGCTATGCACCACGAGAACGCACAGAGCGCTTTTTTAAGGCGCAAAAATCCCGCCAATTGGCAAAATGACCATCTGTATCAACATGTTACAGGCGAGCACCGCCACGGCGGTGCTTGACCCGGGTCATCAGCGCCTTGCAATCGACCGTGAGGATTTCCGGATGATTGAAAATGTGCTGGCGGACGAAGG
This sequence comes from Pseudomonas berkeleyensis, assembly GCF_014109765.1. Lineage (NCBI taxonomy): Bacteria > Pseudomonadati > Pseudomonadota > Gammaproteobacteria > Pseudomonadales > Pseudomonadaceae > Pseudomonas > Pseudomonas berkeleyensis. The sequence continues at coordinate 152,964 of NZ_CP059139.1, read as the reverse complement.
CGTCGAAGGTCTCGTAACTGTCGGTGAGCGTGTGGATATGCAGGCTCTTCAGGTCGCTCATGATGTACAGGCTGACCACCTCCACAGTGGCCGAAAGGCGCTCGGCGACGGACTCGATGGCATGCGGCGCAACGGTGAGATCGACGAAGGTGGAAATGCCCTTGCCGAGCTTCTCCGGATTCACCACGGCGGTGAATTTCTCGATGACACCGGTATCGACCAGCGCCTGCACCCGAGTGCGGGCATGCGCCCGGGAGATGTTGAGTTGGCGGGCGATATCGGCAAAGGAAGTACGCGAATCCTTGATCAGGATGTTCAGCAAAGCGTTGTCGAGCTTGTTCATGGGCGTGAGCTTGAAGGCGAGGGAGCATTGGCGGATGCGCGATGCATGCCAACCTCCCTCTCTCGACAGCGACGAATCGCTTATTAGCAGACCGTTGAAAAACGTAGGCGAGGCAGCCGATGCGAGGCAAAAACAGGCGAAAAAGCGGAGTTTACGTGCTGTAAATGAGCATTTTGAGCCTGTTTTTAACGAAGCAGCGGCAACGCAGGTAGTTTTTCAACGGCCTGTTAGAGGAGCTTGCGGTACTGCACAAAGCCCGAGCGCTCGCCGATGCGCTCGTACAGCAGCATGGCCTGGCTGTTGCTCTCGTGGGTCAACCAGTGCACGCGCGAGCAGCCGGCGGCGCGCGCCTGCTCGTAAGCGAACTGCAGCAGTTGCCGCCCCACGCCGCCACTGCGCTGGCCCTTGGCAACGAACAGATCCTGCAGGTAGCAGTAGTCGCCGGTCGTCCAGGTCGAACGATGGATGACCCAGTGCACCAGGCCGACGGCTTCGCCGTCACGCCAGGCCAGTGCAGCCCCCATCGGTTCGTTCGGTTCGAGGAAGCGCTGCCAGGTGACAGCGCTGGTTTCGGCAGGAATTTCGGTCATGTAGAAGCGCTGGTAGCCCTGCCACAAGGGCAGCCAGGCTGCATGATCGGCGGCTTCTACGGGGCGGATTTCGAGGGTCATCGATCCTTCCTCTGGGGCAGATGAGTCAGTCGCTCATCTCACCACAGAGATCGCGCGCCAACCAGTGTTCGACTTCGGCAGGCGTCAGACCGGCGCCCAGCAGGGCGAACAGCTTGCCCAGCGCCGCCTCGCGGGTCATGCCGCCGCAGGACACCAGCCCCACCTCGGCCAGGCGGCTCCCGGCCGCATAGACGCCGAACTCGACATGCCCCTGCGCGCACTGGCTGATCGCAGCCAGCACCACACCACGCACATGTGCTTCATGCAGCAGCGCCATCAACTCGCTGTCGCCGGCAGGACCGGTACCGCTGCCGTAGCACTCCAGCAGCACGCCTTTGACACCGCTGTCGAGCAAGGCCCGCAGATGGCTCGCCTGCAATGCCGGGTGCAAGGGCATGACCGCCAGGTTCACCGGCTGGCGTACCTGGCGATAGTCGATGCGCGCATTGAGCGCGACATGCTCGGCCTGGCGCTGACGCGGCAGCACCTGAAAGGCGTCGAAGGCATCGCTGCGCAACTTGGAACAACGCGCGCCATGCAGAAGCTGACCATTGAAGTACAGGTGCACGCCCACCGCGACACCGCGGTGCAGCGCACGCAAGGCGCCGAACAGATTGGGCCAGGCATCGCCGCCTGGCACGCCTGCCGGCTGCATGGAGCCCGTGAGCACTACCGGGACATTCAGACCAAGCAGCAGAAAGCTCAGCGCCGCCGCGCTGTAGGCCAGCGTATCGGTGCCGTGCAGCACCAGCACGGCATCGTGCCCATCACGTTCCACGGCCTGCACGATGACATCGCGCAGGGCCAGCCAGTGGCCGGGGTTCATGTTGGCGCTGTCGATCAGCGGCAGCAGTTCGCGAAACTGCCAGGCCGGCAGCGCCGGATCGTTCTCGATGGCCTGCTGTTCGCGCATGCGGGCTTCGAATCCGGAAGCCGGGGCCAGGCCGGACTCGCTCATCTGCATGCCGATGGTGCCGCCGGTGTAGAGCACCAGCGGGTTCTGGGAAGTCTTCATAAACGCGTCCGAACAGGTAAACGGCAGAGACCAGCGCCTGCGGTGCCGGTCAGCATGGTCGGAGTGTAAGGGCAAAAACGGGGGCGCATGGCCCCCGGAGTGCAACGAAATGCGGCGGTATCGCGCACCGAAGTGCGGACACCGTCATCAGCGCTGGTGGGCGCCGTGGATCAGTTCGACGCGCTCGTTCTCGGTAGCCGGCTGCGGATTCTTCGGCCAGGCGAGCGGATCGAGATCGAGGTCTTCGAAGTCCTTCGGATCGAATACCGGGTGCTTCACACCGGCAGCGCGCTGACGGTCATAGTCACGCATCAGGCGCAGGCCGACCTTGAACAGCATGAACACGGCAGCCAGGTTGACCAGCGCCAGCAGGGTCATGGTGATGTCGGCGAAGGCGAACACGGTGCCCAGGTTCTGCATCGAGCCCCAGAAGATCAGCGCCAGTACCAGACCGCGGTAGGTCAGCAGGGCAGCACGGCCACGACCGAAGAGGAACTGCAGGGCGTTCTCACCGAGGTAGTAGTTGTAGAGGATGCAGGTGAACACGAACAGGCTCAGCGCCACGCTGATGAATACCCGGCCCCACTCGCCGACCACGGCAGCCAGGGAGTTCTGGGTGAGGATGATGCCGTCACCTTCGAAGCCCGGGGTGTAGAAGCCCGACAGCAGGATCAGCAATGCGGTGCAGGTGCAGATGACAAAGGTGTCGAGGAACACGCTGAAAGCCTGTACCACACCCTGCGCGACCGGGTGACGCACGGCCGCCACGGCGGCGACGTTCGGCGCACTGCCCAGGCCCGCTTCGTTGGCGAATACGCCGCGCTTCACACCCATCACGATGGCGCTGCCAAGCAGGCCGGCGAAAGCTGGCTCCAGGCCGAAGGCGCTCTTGACGATGGTGGTCAGCATGTCCGGCACCAGGTCGATCTGGCTGACGATCACGTACATCGTCACGCCGATGTAGGCCAGGGTCTTGACGGGTACCAGCAGGTCGGACACCGAGGCGATGCGCTTGATGCCGCCGACGAATACCAGGCCCAGCAGCACGGCCAGGGCAAGGCCGCTGTACTGCACGGGAATGTCGAAAGCGTTCTGTAGCGAATGGGTCACGGTGAACGACTGCAGGCCGTTGAAGGCGAAGCCGTAGGTGACCAGCAGCAGCACGGCGAAGGTCATCGCCATCCAGCGCAGCTTCAGGCCGTGCTGGATGTAGTAGGCCGGGCCGCCGCGGTACAGACCGTCACCGTCGGCGCGCTTGTAGGCCTGAGCCAGGGAGCACTCGAAGAAGCTGCTGGACATGCCGACCAGCGCGGTCACCCACATCCAGAACACGGCACCGGGGCCGCCGAGGGTCACGGCCACGCCGACACCGGCGATGTTGCCCGCACCGACACGGCCGGCGAGGCTCAGCATCAGCGCCTGGAACGAGCTCAACTGGCCGCCCTGGCCGCGGATCGACTCCTTGAACACGCTGAACATGTGGCCGAAGTGGCGGAACTGGACGAAGCGCGAGCGCAGGGTGAAGTAGCTGCCCAGGCCGACGATCAGGGCGATCAGCAGCTTTCCGGACAGGAAATCGTTGAGCATTTCCAGCATGACGAGGTACCTCGATTCTTGTTGTTCGAGTGATGGGTAGAGACGGCAGGCAGGCCGAGGAGCGCATGGTTGGGGATGAAAGCTTTGGTAACAATTTCGCGGATCGCGTCTAAGTGACGCGACTTGATGCTAGAATCGCGACACTCGCATCACCTTCGGAACGCCATATGTCGGATCATTTCGGCAGTAACCTGAAACTGCTGTGCAGCCACTACCGCTCGATTGCCGAGGTCTGCCGCAAGCTTTCGCTCAACCGCGCGCAGTTCAATCGCTACCTCGCCGGACAGAGCCGACCCACCGCACACAACCTCAAACGCATCTGCGATTTCTTCGGCGTCGAGCCCTACGAACTGGAGATGCCGGGCGATCAGTTCGCCCGCCTGATCGGAGCGCGCAGCTCCAGCAGTCCGGTGCAGAGCGGCAACGACCCCCTGCTGGATCTGTTCGAACCGCTGCGCCAGCAGGCCAGCCCGATGGGCCGCTATTGCGGCTACTACTTCGAGTACGCCAACTGCATGTCGGTACCGGGGCACATCCTGCTGTCGCTGGTGCACCTGCGCGAAGAGCGCGGCAACTACCTGTTCGAACGCCAGGAACGCCAGGAGCGACAAGAGCGCACCCGTGGCGGCAGCGAAGACTGGGTGCGCTGTCGCTACCTGGGCGCTGCGTTCTTCCTGCAGGATCGGATGTTCCTGGTCGACTACGAGAGCCTCACTGGCAACGAGGTCAGCCAGACCATCCTGATCCCCAGCTTCAAGAGCCGTATCAACCGCCTCAACGGCATCAAGACCGGCGTTTCCAGCGGTGATCGGCGCACGCCAGCCTGTACCCGTGTGGTCTGGCACTACCTCGGCGATGAGATCAACCGGGTCAACGCCTACCGCCAGTTGATGCTCTACGCCCCGGACGATCCGCGCATCGACGACGACATCCGCGAGCGCCTGGCCGGCGCCAAGCTGCGTGAAGGCCTGTTCGAGATGGAGTGACCGTACAGGGCGGAAATACGGCTGCAAAAACCGCATTCATCAGGGAAAATACCCGCCTCGCAAACGAGAACATGGGTATTCCCTGTTAATTCCGTGCAAATAAGGATGTTTGTTGTCGTCCAGCAACCTGCCTGGACACAATCGCGCGCTTCGAAGTCGCCGCTCAGTCTGGCTGCCGACGATGACGATCCAGCCGCCCAACCGACCTGGCCATGGCGACTGCTGCAGTAACCCGATCCGGCATCAGCACCCTGCTGCCAGACTCGCACTCGGCCGTTATCCCGGCTGGGCGTCAGAACAACAAGGACAACACCAATGGATCAACTTCTCAGCATTCTCTCTGCCATCAGCGGCTTCATCTGGGGCCCCTTCCTGCTTATCCCGCTGCTTCTGCTCACCGGCCTGTACCTGACCATTCGCCTGCGCGGCTTGCAGTTCCGCGTGCTGGGCCATGCGTTCTGGCTGGCCTTCGTCAAGCGCTCGGAGAAGGGCAACGTGCCCGGCGACGTATCGCACTACCAGGCACTGGCCACCGCACTGGCCGCCACCATCGGCGTGGGTAACATCGCGGGCGTGGCGACCGCCATCGGCATCGGCGGCCCCGGCGCACTGTTCTGGATGTGGATGACCGGCCTGGTGGGCATGGCCACCAAATATTCCGAGGCCCTGCTGGGCGTGAAGTACCGCGTCACCGACGCCAAGGGCGAGCAGAGCGGCGGACCGATGTACTACCTGACCTACGGGGTCGGCGGCAGTCTGGGCAAGACTCTCGGCGTCGCCTTCGCCATCTTCGGTGCCATCGCCGCCTTCGGCATCGGCAACATGGTGCAGGCCAACACCGCCGCGCATCAGCTGTATGACACCTGGGAAATTTCGCCGACTGTCAGCGGCCTGTTCCTGGCAATCGCCACGGCGATCGTGATCATCGGCGGGATCAAGAGCATCGGTCGCTTCGCAGCCGGCATCGTGCCGATCATGATCGTGCTCTACATCATCAGTAACATCGCGGTGCTGGTGGTGTTCGCCGATCAGCTGCCGTCAGCCATCGCCCTGATCTTCACCGACGCCTTCAGCGGCAGCGCCGCGGCCGGTGGCTTCCTCGGCTCCAGCGTGATCCTCGCGGTGCAGATGGGCGTGGCCCGCGGCATCTTCTCCAACGAGTCGGGCCTGGGTACCGGCGCCATCGCGGCAGCGGCAGCCAAGACCGACAAACCGGTACGCCAGGCGATGGTGTCGATGACTCAGACCTTCCTCGATACCCTGGTCATGGTCACCTTCACCGCACTGGCCATCATCGTCACCGGCGCCTGGATGCAGGAAGGCCTGAAAGGCGCGCCGATGACCGCCTGGGCGCTGGAGCAGGGCCTCGGTGGCGGCTGGGGCATCTACACCGTGACCATCGGCGTGCTGGTCTACGCCTTCACCACCATCCTCGGCTGGTGCTATTACGGCGAGCGCTGCATGGTGCGCCTGTGCGGTCGTCCGGCGGTGATGCCTTATCGCCTGCTGTTCTCGATCATGGTGTTCGTCGGTGCCGTCACCTCGCTGGAAGTGGTGTGGACCTTCTCCGACATCGCCAATGGCCTGATGGCGCTGCCCAACCTGATCGGCCTGTTGCTCTTGTCCGGCATCGTGGTCAAGGAAACCCGCGACTACATGAGCCAGAAGGACTGGAAAACCCGCGACTGACACAGCTCGCGCAGCGTCAGAAACCCCGCAACGGCCCAGCCGGTGCGGGGTTTTTCATGCCTGACGGAAGGCCTCCAGCCGCTGCTTCTGCCGACCTGCCTCATCGAAGTTGTCAGCGCTCAGCCAACCCTCGAAAGCTTCCCGACGCGCCGGCCATTCCCCGTCGATGATCGAGAACCAGGCGGTGTCGCGGTTCCTGCCCTTGCGCACCATATGCTGGCGGAACAGCCCTTCGTGGCTGAAACCGAAACGCTCGGCGGCGCGCATGGAACGGGCATTGGCGGCATCGCATTTCCACTCCAGGCGGCGATAGCCCAGGTCGTCGAAGGCATGCCTCGCCAGCAGGTAAACCGCCTCCGTGGCGCCCGGCGTGCGCTGCATCGGCGCGCCGAAGGCAACGTGGCCGATCTCGATGCTGCCATCCTGCGCCGTGATGCGCAGGTAGCTGAACAGCCCCAGGGCGCGGCCACTGGCCAGATCGATCACCGCGTAGAACAGCGGATCGCGGCTGTCGGCATTGCCACCCAACCAGGCATCGAAGGCCGCACGCTCGGTAAAGGGGCCATAGGGCAGGTAATCCCACAGAGCCGGATCCGGCCCCTGCAAAGCCGCCCACAGGTCATCGCCGTGGCGCGCGACATCCAGCGCCTCCAGCCGCACGAAGCGCCCGGTCAGTGGACGTTGATCGGGCATGGGGCAGGGCTGCCAGTGGGTGAGATCAATGCTCATCAGAAAAGCTTCCTGTACTGGATGAAACCGGAGCGGTCAGCAATGCGGTCGTACAGCTGGCGCCCGGTGTAGTTGGTCTCCTGGGTCAGCCAGTGCGCGCGGCTGGCGCCGGCGTCGCGCGCCGCAGCGTAGACATACTCGATCAGTGCGCGACCGATGCCGGCACCCCGCGTGTTCTCGGCAACGTACAGATCCTGCAGGTAGCAGTAGTCGCCGGTCGTCCAGCAACTGCGGTGGTAGATGAAGTGCACCAGGCCGACCGCCACGCCGTCCTGCCAGGCCAGGGCGGCGTGCATCGGTTCGGCCGGATCGAGGAAACGCTGCCAGGTGACGGCACTGGTCTCGGCCGGGATCTCGGCCTGATAGAAGCGTAGATATCCCTGCCAGAGAGGCATCCAGACGGCATGGTCGGCAGCGGTGAGCGGACGGATTTCGAGCATGGGGGATTCCTTTCAGCAGTCAGTCGTTGAGATTCATGCACGCCGCCAGTTCGCGGTCGCGCGGGTTGACGGAGGCGGCCAGGCCGGCGCGCACGCCGTGCTGGTCCGCACTGGAACGGTTCTGGCCAAGCTTCCACTTGCCCTCGAGTCGGCGGATCGGCAGGGCGAAACCGACGATGGCACGCAGCATCGCGTCGATGTACTCGCCGGGCGCATCGCTGACCGACCAGGACCTGGCCTGGGAGCGCTCGTGCTGATCGCTCAGACGGCTGACCAGTTGCAGCAGGCGCTCGGGCTCGTCGAACACCTCGGCCTGGCCCCAGGCATGCACGGCGATGTAGTTCCAGGTCGGCACCACCTTGCCGTGCTCGGCCTTGGCCAGGTACCAGCCAGGGTGTACGTAGGCATCCGGGCCGCTGAACACCACCAGCGCCTCGGCGCCCTCGGCCAGGTCACGCCAATGCCCGTTGGCGCGGGCGAAGTGTCCGTAGAGCGTGCCGAACTCACCTTCGCCAGCTTCCAGCAGCAGCGGCAGGTGACTGGCTTGCAGCCCTTGGCTACCGGCCGTGCTGAGCAGTGCCAGGCCGCTGCCACGAATCTGCTGGTGAAGGGTTGGCAGGTCATCCTGACGAAAGGCGGCGGGGCAGTACATGGAGGCGACTCCTGATTCGATGGCCTCATGCTAGGCAGGATATTGGTTCGCTGTAAGATCCATTTACCAGCAATTTCATGGAGCCAATTGGAGGCCGCCATGTCCACCACACCACCCTTGCCGGTCGATCTGTCCGGGATTCGCCTGGGGCCTTCCGGCGGGCTGGCGCGCCAGCTCTATCAGGCGTTGCGCGAACGCATCCTCGACGGCCGCCTGGCAGGTAACACGCGACTGCCGGCCAGCCGCGACCTGGCGACGCTGCTCGGCGTCTCGCGCAATACGGTGACGCGCGCCTTCGACCAGTTGTATGCCGAGGGCTACATCGAGGGGCGGGTGGGCGACGGCACCTACGTCGCCGACCTGGCGCTGGCCCGACCGCAGACGGCGCCTGTGTCGACCACCACGGTGCAGGGCGTGGCGCAACAACGCCTGCGCCAGCACCACCTGCCAGCGCCGGTCAGCGGCGCACCGCGCGCCTTTCGCATCGGCGTGCCGGCGTTCGACCTGTTTCCCTTCGAGACTTGGGCACGCTTGCAGGCACGCTTCTGGCGCCGGCCATCACCCGCTCGCCTGGGCTACGGCGACCCGGCCGGCGAGCGCGTGCTGCGCGAACTGATCGCCGCCTACCTGCGCAGCAGCCGCGGCCTGAGCTGCGACCCGCAGCAGATCGTCATCACCTGCGGCGCACAACAGGCCATCAGCCTCTGCGCCCAGTTACTGGTGCAACCCGGCGACCGCGTGGCGGTGGAGAACCCCGGCTATCGCGCCGCCGCCCACGCCTTCGCCCTTGCAGGCGCAAGCCTGTGCGGCGTGCCGGTCGATGGCGACGGCATGGACACGACCCGCCTGGCGAGCCTCGAGGATTGCCGACTGGTCTACGTGACCCCGTCGCACCAGTACCCGACCGGCGTGACCCTGTCACTGGCACGGCGCCTGGAATTGCTGGAATGGGCCGAGCGCCAGGGCGGCTGGATCGTCGAGGACGACTACGATGGCGAATACCGCTACAGCGGTACGCCGCTGGCGCCGCTGGCCGCACTGGATCGCCAGCAGCGGGTGATCTACGTCGGCACCTTCGGCAAGCTGGCCTTCCCGGCCCTGCGCCTGGGCTATCTGGTGCTGCCAGCGACGTTGGCCGAACCCTTCGCCCAGCGCCGTGCCGTGGACATGCGTCACTCGGAGATCGGCACCCAGGCGGTGATGGCCGAATTCATCGCCGCCGGGCATTTCCAGCGTCACGTGCGGCGCATGCGTCAGGCGGCACGCCAACGCCGCGACACCCTGCTGCGTGAATGGCCACAGGCGATTGCCGGCTGTGCGCCGCTGCCGGCGGTCGAGGCCGGCCTGCACCTGTGCATACGGGTCGACAGCCTGGCGCGCGAGCGTGAGCTGATCACGGCGGCGCGCGGCGCCGGGGTGGAAATGAATGGCCTGAGCGATTACTGGCTGGAGGACAGCGAGGAGTCACAGGATTCCCGCGCCGGGCTGGTGCTGGGGTTCGCCGCCGTACCCGAGACGCAGATCGTCGAGGCGGTACAAACGCTGCGCCGGGCGTGGAGGCTGTAACGCCGGCCAGCCGGCGGTGCGCGCGGCGCACCCTACGGTAGCCATCCTTGAATGACAGGCAAAAAAAGGGATGGCCGAGGCCATCCCTGAGGGTTGAGGCTGGTGAAGGCCTCCTATGAAAGGGTTTTCAGCTGCGCGGGCGGGCTTGAGCCTGGCTCGCACCACTGTAGAAACCGCCCAGACCCGGCCAGAAGCGACGCGGCGGGTGCAGGGTACGGAACAGGAACCTGACGCTGGGAGCTGTGGACGGTTGCATGGTCGTTCTCCTTACTGCTGCAGGGGTACGAGGCGCGGCGCAATCATGTTCTCGGGGCGCAGGATGTCCGCCAGGGTGGCGTCGTCCAGCAGCTTCTCCTCACGCACCAGCTCCAGTACACCGCGGCCGCTTTCCAGCGCGGTCTTGGCGATGCGCGTGGCGTTCTCGTAGCCGATGTAGGGGTTGAGCGCGGTGATCAGGCCGATGGAGTTTTCCATCAGCTCGCGGCAGCGCGCTTCGTTGGCGGTGACGCCGTCGATGCACAGCTCGCGCAGCATGTCCATGGCGCGGGTCAGCAGGCGAATCGAGTCAAAGATCTTGTAGGCGATCAGCGGCTCCATCACGTTCAGCTGCAGCTGGCCACCTTCGGCGGCGAGGGTCAGCGCCAGGTCATTGCCGATCACTTCGAAGGCGACCATGTTCACCGCCTCCGGAATCACCGGGTTGACCTTGCCCGGCATGATCGAGCTGCCCGGCTGACGCGGCGGCAGGTTGATCTCGTTGATGCCGGTGCGCGGGCCGCTGGACAGCAGACGCAGGTCGTTACAGATCTTCGACAGCTTCACCGCGGTGCGCTTGAGCATGCCGGAGAACAGCACGAAGGCGCCCATGTCGCTGGTGGCCTCAATCAGGTCGGCCGCCGGCTTGACCGGATGACCGCTGATCACGCCCAGACGCTTGACCGCCAGGGCCTGGTATTTCGGGTCGGCGTTGATGCCGGTGCCGATGGCGGTGCCGCCCAGGTTCACTTCGGTGAGCAGCGCCGGGGCGAGCATCTTCAGGTGCTGCAGGTCTTCGCCCAGGGTGGTGGCGAAGGCATGGAATTCCTGGCCGAGGGTCATCGGCACGGCATCCTGCAGCTGGGTGCGGCCCATCTTCAGCACGTGGCCGAACTCCAGGCCCTTGGCGGCCAGCGACTGGATCAGCTTGTCCAGGGCATTGAGCAGGCTGTCGTGGCCCAGCAGCAGGCCGAGGCGGATGGCGGTCGGGTAGGCGTCGTTGGTCGACTGCGCCATGTTCACGTCGTTGTTCGGGTGCAGGTACTGGTACTCGCCCTTCTCATGGCCCATGGCTTCGAGCGCGATGTTGGCGATGACTTCGTTGGCGTTCATGTTGGTCGAGGTGCCGGCGCCACCCTGGATCATGTCGACCACGAACTGGTCGTGGAACTCGCCCTGGATGATGCGCGCACAGGCAGTGCTGATCGCCGTGTGCTTGGCCGCGCTGAGGTGACCCAACTCGCGGTTGGCATCAGCCGAGGCCTGCTTGACCATCGCCAGGCCGACCACCAGCTTCGGGTAGTGCGACAGCGGTACACCGGACAGACGGAAGTTCTGCACGGCGCGCAGGGTCTGGATGCCGTAATAGGCATCGGCAGGGACTTCGAGGGTGCCAAGCAGGTCTTTTTCGACGCGGGATGATGCAGCAGCGGACATGATGGAGATGACTCTCGGGAAGAACGGCGAGTGCCGCGATGCCTATAGATTAAGGACTTCAGCGCAGCGGTGGCCAATGCTGTTGTTTGCTGCCCTATGCACAATCGGCATAATGCGGATGTGACCGCACGAATGCACCAAACGTGTGCATCGCACCGAGCCGAGCGGAGGACGCCCCGTGAACCTGGAAACCAAATGGCTGGAAGACTTCGTCACCCTGGCCGCCACCCGCAGCTTCTCCCAGGCGGCGCAGAAGCGCTTCGTCACCCAGCCCGCGTTCAGCCGGCGCATCCGCAGCCTCGAGGCGGCGCTGGGGCTGACCCTGGTCAATCGCGCACGCACACCGGTAGAGCTGACCGAGTCCGGCCAACTGTTCCTGCTCACCGCGCGCAGCATGGTCGAGCAACTGGGCGAGGTGGTGCGTCACCTGCATCACCTCGAAGGCCAACAGGGCGAGGCGCTGCAGATCGCCGCCGCCCACTCGCTGGTGTTCGGCTTCTTTCCCGAATGGATCGCCCGTCTGCGCCGCGACGGCCTGCCGCTGACCACCCGCCTGGTGGCGACCAACGTCGGCGAAGCGGTGCACTCGCTGCGCGAAGGCACTTGCGACCTGATCCTCGCCTACCACGACCAGGATGCCGCCGTGCAGCTGGCGCCGGACATGTTCCCGTCGCTGCACCTGGGCTACAGCGAGATGCTGCCGGTCTGCGCCGTGGACGAAAACGGCGCGCCGCTGTTCGACCTGGACTCTGGACAGAGCGTGCCGCTGCTGGCGTACAGCGCCGGCACCTTTCTCGGCCGTTCGGTGAATCTGTTGCTGCGCCAGCGCGCCCTGCGCTCGACCACCGTGCACGAAACCGCCATGGCCGACAGCCTCAAGGCCATGGCCCTGCAAGGCCTGGGCGTGGCCTGGGTACCGCGCCTGTCGATGAGCCCCGAGCTGGCCCGCGGTGAGCTGGTGATATGCGGCAAGGAACACTGGCATATCCCGCTGGAGATTCGCCTGTACCGTTGGGGCATGTCGCGCAAGGCGGCCGTGCGTCTGCTGTGGCGCAAGCTGGAGACGGGCGAGGTGGGTGGCTGAGTGAAACCGGGTAGGGTGCGCTGTGCGCACCGATATTCGCGCGGTGCGCACGGCGCACCCTACGGGTAAAGCAATCGCGGCTGAAGCCGCTCCTACGGGGTATGTGATTCTCTGTAGGAGCGGCTTCAGCCGCAAAATTCTAAGGTCGAGTCAAATCACAGAGCCTTACTTGCCCGACTTGATCGAAGTCCACGCCCGCGTGCGCACCCGCTCGATCTTCTGCGGCAGCGGCTGCACCACGTACAACGACTTCTGCAGCTCCGGCGTCGGCGTCAGGTCGTGGTCGTCGGCGATATCCTTGCCCACCAGTTGCATGCCCGGCACGTTGGGGTTGGGGTAGCCGAGGAAGTCGCTGATCGGCGCGATCACCTTGGGTTCGAGCAGGTGGTTGATGAAGGCATGGGCTTCGTCGACGTTCTGCGCGCTCTTGGGGATAGCCCAGGTGTCGAACCAGATCGGCGCACCTTCCTTGGGCAGACGCCAGTTGATCTTCACGCCGTTGCCGGCTTCCTTGGCGCGGTTGGCGAACTGGTAGAAGCTGCCCGAATAGCCGATGGCCACGCAGATGTCACCGTTGGCGATATCGGTCATGTATTTGGCGGAGTGGAAGTAGGCCACGTACGGACGCACTTTCAGCAGCAGCTCGGTGACCTTGTCATAGTCGGCCGGATTGGCGCTGTTGGGGTCGAGACCCAGGTAGTGCAGGGCGATGGGGATGATCTCGGTGGGCGAGTCGAGCATGGCCACGCCGCAGGATTTCAGCTTTTCCATGTACTCGGGCTTGAACACCAGATCCCAGCTGTTGACCGGCGCATCGTCGCCGAGCGCGGCCTTGACCTTGTCCGGGTTGTAGCCGATCAGCACCGTGCCGTACATGTAAGGCACGCCGTACTGGTTGCCCGGGTCGTTCTTCTCCAGCAGTTTGAGCAGCACCGGGTCGAGGTTCTTCCAGTTGGGGATCTTCGACTTGTCCAGCTTGGCGAAGACGCCGGCCTTGATCTGGGTTTCGAGGAACTGGTTGGAGGGGATCACCAGGTCATAGCCGGAGTTGCCGGTGAGCAGCTTGGCTTCCAGCGCCTCGTTGGTCTCGAAGGTGTCCCAGGTGATCTGGATGCCGGACTCCTTCTGGAAGTCCTTGGGTACCGACGGCAGGATATAGTCCGCCCAGTTGTAAACGCGCAGTTCCTTGGCCTGCACCGCGCCGCTAAGCAAGGTGGCGCCGCACAGGGCGGCGCCAAGCATCTGTTTGATGGCTTTCATCGTTTCTCACCCCTGAAGTGTCATTGCTCTTGTTTGGCAGTTTCCTGATCACTGAAGAAGGCGCCTCTCAGGCGCCCTCGAACCCTTCCAGTACGTTGACCGCGTTGACGCCGATGGCCTCCACCGCGTAGCCGCCTTCCATGATGAACAGCGTCGGCAGGCCCAGCGCGGCGATGCGTCGGCCCATGGCCAGATAGTCCGGGCTGTCGAGCTTGAACTGCGAGATCGGGTCTTCCATGTAGGTGTCCACGCCCAGCGACACCACCACAACCTCAGCGCCGTACTCGGCGATGCGCTGGCAGGCCTGCTCCAGCGCCGCGCTCCAGGTCTCCCAGGAGCTGCCCATGGGCAACGGGTAATTGAAGTTGTAACCCTCGCCGGCGCCCTCACCCAGTTCATCGGCATAACCGAGGAAGAACGGGAACTCTTCGGCCGGGTCGCCATGGATGGAGGCGAACAGCACGTCGCTGCGCTGGTAGAAGATGTCCTGGGTGCCGTTGCCGTGGTGGTAGTCGACATCGAGGATGGCAACTTTCTTGCGGCCCTGATCGAGGAAGGCCTGGGCGGCGATGGCGGCGTTGTTCAGGTAGCAGTAACCGCCCATCACATCGCCGGCTGCATGGTGGCCTGGCGGACGGCACAGGGCGAAGGCACTGTGGGCGCCATTGGCGATCTCCTGCTGGGCGCTGAGCGCCACCTGCGCGGCGCTGTAGGCGGCCTGCCAGGTACCGGCGGTGATCGGCGCGCCACCATCGAAACTGTAGTAGCCAAGCTGACCATGCAGGTCATTGGGGATCATCCGCCGCAGGGTGCGCGCCGGCCAGGTGAACGGCAGCAGGTCGCCCTTGCCGCCCTGCTCCTGCCAGCGCGCCCAGGCACTCTTGAAGAACTCCAGGTAAGCCTTGCTGTGAATGCGCTCGATGGGCGCCAGGCCAAAGTCCTTGGGTGCGCGAACCTCGCCGAGCTGGCGATTGTTCACGCGGGCGAGGATGTGGTCGGCGCGTTGCGGCTTCTCGAAGCAGGGCATCAGTTGCCCGTCGATCAGCTCGCATTTGCCGTGGTGCAGGTGGTGGTCGTCGCTGTAGTAGGTGAGCATGCAAAGCGCTCCAGGCTCGTTGTTGTGCCTGCATTGTTCGCTCGCCTCGCCTTGCGGGAGAACGCTGGCAACGGCCAAAAGGGGATCGAAATGGCCAAATTGCGCTGCCACCCGGATGCTCGCCGGCAAGATGTAACGAGGTATGAGCCTTAAGTTTTCGTTAAGCCAGCGCGCCGAAGGTGGCGGCTCCGAATCCCATCAGGAGTCTCACCATGCGTCGTCTACTGCTCGTTTCCGCCCTGCTGGCCTGCGCCGCGCCGGCCTTCGCCAAGACCGAGTGCACCACGGCCGACCGTTCCACCTGGCAAGACCCCGACCAGTTCCAGGCCAAACTGGTGGCCGATGGCTACAAGATCAACAAATTCAAGGTCACCGACGGCAACTGCTACGAGATCTACGGCTTCGACAAGGAAGGCCGCAAGGTCGAGATCTACCACGACCCGGTCAGCGGCAAGGCCGTGAAAACCGAGATCGACGACTGATCGCAGCCCGGCGCTGGCCCTGGTGGCCGGCGCCTCGTGACGAGAGCCCCGCCATGCCCCTTTTAGCCCGCACTGTACTGGGCGGCCTGCTGTTGCTCGGCGCCACGCCGCTGCTGGCCGACACCGATTGTGCACGCCCCGACCGCAGCGCCTGGATGCCCGAGTCGCAGTTCCGCGAGCAGATGAAGCGCCAGGGCGTGCAGATCACCAAGTTCCGTATCACCCCCGGCCACTGCTACGAGATCTATGGCTTCGACCGTGACGGTCGCAAGCTGGAGGTCTACTACGACCCGGTCGACGCCCGCCCGGTAGAAGAAGTCGCCAGCTCGTACCTGGCGCCTCCCAGCCATCCCTGAACCCGCGACCATGACCTCGACCTTCAAGACCTGCGCCCTGCTGCTGGGCGCAGCCACGGTGTTCGCCTGCGCCTGGCTCGGCGCCACGCCCCATGTGCTGACGCCTTTCGCCAGCCAGCCGGCGGCGCCCGCAGCCGACGCGATACCGGCCCTGGCCGCGCACTTCGCCTCCTCCGATCTGGAGGATTTCGTTCACTCCGCCTCCATCACCGGCCTGCCCGGCGGCGATCTGATGGCGGCCTGGTTCGCCGGCAGCCGCGAAGGCGCCGCCGATGTGCAGATCCGCGCCGCACGCTTCGATGCCGCCAGCGGCCAATGGAGCGCCGAGCGCGTGCTGGCCAGCCGCGAGTCGACCCAGCGCGCGGTCGGCAAACACATCCGCAAGCTGGGCAACCCGGTGATCAGCCTGGCGCCGGACAATCGCCTGTGGCTGTTCTACGTCTCGGTGTCGCTCGGCGGCTGGGCTGGCAGCGCGGTCAACGCCATGGTGTCCGACGACCTTGGGGAAACCTGGTCGGTACCACGCCAGCTGGTCACCAGCCCCTTTCTCAATATCAGCACCCTGGTACGCGCCGCGCCGGTATTCCACACCGACGGCAGCATCGGCCTGCCGGTGTACCACGAGTTTCTCGGCAAGTTTCCCGAGTACCTGCACCTGAGCGCGAACGGCGAGGTGCTGGGCAAGTACCGCATCGGCAAGGGCCGCTACTCCCTGCAACCGACCGTGGTGGCGCTGGACGAGCGCCGCGCCGTGGCACTGCTGCGCTATGCCGGCGAAGCGCATCACCGCGTGCTGGCCAGCTACAGCGAAGACGCCGGGCGTAGCTGGAGCCGGCCAGAGCCGGTGGAGCCGAGCAACCCCAACTCATCACTGGCGGCAGTCGGTCGCCCCGATGGCAGCCTGCTGGTGGCGATGAATGACCTGGAGGACGGCCGCTTCCGCCTGACGCTCTATGCCACCGACGCCAAGCTGGGCAACTGGCGCACCCTCGGCGAGCTGGACGAGACGCCCAACCCCTGGGGCGAGCCAATTCCACGCGATGAATTCCCCGCCGTGGTCAGCGCGAAATACCGCGCCAGCGGCGGCAGGCCCGAGCAGCAGGCGCGCTTTCTCGAACAGGTAACGGCGCGCATGTGCAGCGCCGAAGGCTGCACCTTCGACTACGAGTATCCCTACTTCACCCGCGACCGCGAGGGCACCTACCACCTCGTCTATTCGTGGAACGACATGTTCATCAAGCACCTGGCCTTCAACGAGGCCTGGTTATCGGAGCGCCGCCCGCATGACTGACTTCTGGCTGCCGCACCTGGCCTTTGCCCTGCTGGTTTTCCTGATCCTCACACGACTGACGCGCAATACGACACAACGCGGCATCCTGCTGGCGGGCTGCCTGCTGCTCAGCCTGGTGCCAGTGCAGGGCATCAGCCTGGCGCTGCAGCTGCGCACCTATATCGGCGACCTGTCGGTGGCCAGCCTGGCGCTGCTTGGCTGGGCGACCCTGAGCCGCTTTGGCTTTACGCCTGCCGCCGCCCATGATCGCCTGGCCAGCCTCGCGCTGTTCGCCGGCCTGGCCGTGCTGCTCTACCCGGCGGCGCTGGGCCTGAGTTATGCCGACCCCTACCAACTGGGCTTCGAACCGCGGCCGATGCTAATGGTGCTGGGCCTGCTATGCGCGGTGCTGATCATCCAGCGCAGCTGGCTCGGCGCCCTGGCGCTGGTACTGGCGACCCTGGCCTTCGCCCTGCGCCTGGGCGCATCGGAAAACTACTGGGACTACCTGATCGACCCCTACCTGGCCCTCTATAGCCTCGGCGCCCTGCTGATCGCAGGCGGACGCTGGCTGCTGATTAGACTCTCGACTCGAACAAGGAACCTCGCATGAGCTGGCTGAAATCCCGCCGCCTGCATTACCTGGCAGGCCTGACAGCGCTGCTGTTCATGCTCTTCGCCGCCCTGCGCGGGCTGTTTCTGCTGGGCTTCTCCGCCGTCGACAGCATCAGCGAACCGGACGTACTGCGCACCCTCGGCATCGGCCTGCGCTTCGACCTGCGCCTGGCGCTGTTGCTGATGTTGCCGGTGGGCATCCTGATGGCGCTGCCCAAGCTGCGCCTGGCGCGTTTTCGCGCCGTGCGCTGGCTGCTGCGTGGCTATCTGGTGTTGGCTGTGGCAGCGCTGGGCCTGCTGTACATCATCGACTTCGGCCACTACGCCTACCTGGGCGTGCGCCTCAACGCCACGGTGTTGCGCTTTGCCGGCGATGCGCAGATCTCCGCCGGCATGCTCTGGCAGACCTACCCAGTGCTGTGGATAACCCTGGCCTGGCTGGCCGGCGTCGCGCTGTGGGCCTGGGCGCTGCTGCGACTGGAGCGCGCCACTCTGGATCGCCCCGCCAGCGGCAAGGTCGGCGTGCTGCCGGCTCTTGGCGGCGCGGTGGTGGTTGGCGTGCTGGTGTTCTTCGGCCTGCTCGGCCGCGCCAGCGCGCTGAATCTGGAAAACCCGGTGCCACTGCGCTGGAGCGATGCCTTCTACAGCGGCAACAGCCAGATCGGCGCGCTCGGCCTCAACCCGGCGCTGTTTCTCTTCGACACCCTCAAGCTCGAACCCGCCGCCTTCGACGAGACGGCCACGCGCGAACACTACGAGGTGGTGGCCGATTACCTGGGCATCAGCGAACGTGATGCCCAGGGGCTGAACTTCTTCCGTCATCAGCCGGTTCAGGCGCATCGCATCCAGGCCGGGCGCCAGCCCAACGTGGTTTTCGTCATGCTCGAATCCCTCGGCACCAGCGCCGTCGGCGCCTACGGCAACCCGCTGAACCCGACGCCGAATCTGGATCGTCTGGCCCAGCAAAGCTGGTTCTTCCGCCACTTCTACGTGCCGGTGACCGGCACCGCCAAAACGGTGTGGGCGAGCATCACTGGCATCCCCGACGTCTCGCGCCAGGAGACCGCCACGCGCAACCCGCTGATAGCCCGTCAGCGCACGCTGATCAATGCGCTCGACGGCTATGAGAAGTTCTACATGATCGGCGGCAACGCCGGCTGGGCCAACATCAATGCGCTGATCCGCCAGAGCATCGACGGCGTGAAGCTCTACGAGGAGCGTCACTGGCAGTCGCCACAGGTGGACGTGTGGGGCATCTCCGATCTGGATTTCTTCAAGGAAAGCACGCGCATCCTCGGCGTCCTGCCCAAGGACAAGCCGTTCTTCGCCTACCTGCAGACCTCCGGCAACCACCGCCCTTTCACCATCCCCAGGGACAACGACGGCTTCGAGCCACTCGACCTGCCGCTGGAACAGGTGCAGCAGGCCGGCTCGCGCAGCGTCGAGCAGTACAACGCGGTGCGTCTGCTGGACTTCAATATCGGTCGCCTGATGGAGCTGGCCAAGGAACAGGGCTTCTACGACGACACCATTTTCGTCTTCTTCGGCGACCACAACACCCGCATCAGCCAGATCCCGCACATGGCGCCGGCCTTCGAGCAACTGGGGCTGGAGAGCAACAACGTGCCGCTGCTGATCCACGCACCGAAATGGCTGGCGCCGCGCGAGTTCGACGCAGCAGTGGGTCTGGCCGACCTGCTGCCGACCGTGGCCGGGCTGGTGGGCGTGCCCTTCGACAACGGCGGTCTCGGTCGCGACCTGCAACTGCCCGCCCCGGAAGGCGAGCGCGTGGTGCCGCTGGTGCTGCAGGAAGGCACCTTCCCGGTGATCGGTGCGGTGACCCGTGATTTCCTCGTGCAGATGCAACACGACGGCAGCTCACCGACCCTGCACGACCTGCGCTCGCCGACCCCGCGTGACAATGTGGCCGAGCAGCACCCGCAAGAGTTCCAGCGACTGCTGGCGCTGGGCCGTGGCTTGCATGAAGCCGCGCGGTTGCAGATGTATCGCAACGTGCAGGAGGAATGAGCACACATGTGGGAGGCGCTTCAGCGGCGAGCCTTTATCGCGGCTGAAGCCGCTCCAACGGTGATCGCCCGTAGCCCGTATGCAATCCGGGAAAAAAGTACCGGATGCGCTGCAGGTGTACCGCAACGTACAAGCAGAGAAATGAGCCCGACCTGTAGGAGGCGCTTTAGCGGCGAGCTTTTATCGCGGCTGAAGCCCTCCCACGGGAAGTGTGAACGGCCACTCCTGTAGAAGCGGCTGGGCGGCATTCCGCTTCAGCCGCGCATGCCATCGCTCGTCTCAGGCGCGAAAGCGACTCGGCGGCACGCCGCTCCAGCGCTGGAAGGCATGACGGAAGCTGGCGGTTTCGCTGAAGCCGAGCACTTCGGCGATGCGGTACACCGGCCATTGCTCGTCGCTGAGCAGCGCCTTAGCGCGCTCGAAGCGCAACTCGTCAAGCAGCCCCTGGTAGCTGGTGCCCAGCTCCTGCAGGTGGCGGCGCAGGGTGCGCGGCGAGCAGTGCATCTGCTGCGCCAGGTTCTCCAGTCCCGGCGGCTCGGCCAACTGTGCGGCGAGCAACTGGCGCACCCGTTCCAGCCAGGCCTGGCGGCTGCTGAACTCAGCGTTCAGCCGCCGGCAGCGCTCCACCATGTCGCCGTGGGTGACGCTGTCGGCCAGCGGCAAGCGGCGCTCCAGCAATGCGGCAGGAAAGGCGAAGGCATTACGTTGCGCCTCGAAGCGCAACGGGCAGGGAAAACTCTTTGCATAGCGCTTCATATAGCGCGGCTGGGCATAGGTGAACTCGGCCCCCTCCAGCGGCATCGGCTGGCGCAGCAGCTCGTCGCCGATCAGCTTCAGCGAAGCCAGGCACATCTCCACGTTGAACACTTCCAGCGCCTCGGTATCGCGGTAGCCGCTGGCGCAGATCCAGGCCAGTTCGCCTTCCACCTGCATATCGAGACGAAAATAGGTGCCGAGCAGCGCCGGGTATTGCAACAGCAGGCGCCAGGCGTCACCAAAGGTGGCAGCCGAGAGTGCGGCGTAACCCAACAGCCCATAGGAGGAAACATGCAGACTGCGCCCCAACTCCAGCCCCATGTCGGCACGCAGGGCCAGGGCATTGGCACAGACTTGCAGCTCCTGCACCCGGGTGATGCGCGCGTCGGCATTGTCCAGATCAGCCGCACCAATACCGCTCCCGGCCAGCAATTGCGGGCGCAGCTCGGGCTGGTCGGCGAAGCGTTGCAGGATCAGGGAAACCACGTGCAGGGTGGTCAGCGAGGCGTGCAGCATGATGCGTTCCGTGTGCGCAGGTGGGCAAAGGAACGCAAGAAACATGCCGCGAGTGGCGGGCCGTGGCCCGCCACCGAGGGTCAGCGATTGCGCAGAATGGCGTTGATGAAATCGCCCTGGTTGGCTTCATCCGGATGGGTGGTGAACAGCAACTGGCCGTCTTTCTCGTTCAGTTTCAGGCCATCGCCGAAGCGGCAGTCGACACCCTTGAGAGTCTTGGCGTCGGCCTTGTAGCGATCATCCTTGCCGCACAGGTAGGCCATCTGGTTGACCACCTCGCCGCAGTAGCTCGGCACGCTGAGACCGATCAGCTGTTCGTCGCTGATGGCGCTCCAGTCCACCTTGGTCGTCAGCGGAGCGCCACACGCCTTGCTGGCTTCGCCGTCCATCTCCTGCAGGCTGGCGCTGTAGTCCGCCACGCGCTTCTTGCGATCGAAGGCGGCGAGACGTGCTTGCAGGCCGTCTTTCTCCTGCTTCTGATACACCGCCAGGAGGTCGCCTGACTTGAGTGCCGCGGTCTTCTGCTCGTTGTAGCTGAGCTCGAAGCCCTGAGTATTCGGCAGGTTGAGCTGGTAGCTCTCGCCACTCCAGGCGCGGCGCTTGTTCAGCAGGTTGTAGTCGCGACCATCGAGGCGAATGCCGTAGTCGCGCTGCTCGTTGCCCAGCTCGCGGACGTCGGTAAGAAATACCACCTCATCGAGCGGGTGATTGATGCCACGCACCTGCACCAGAGCCTGCTTGCCATCGGCGGATGGTGCCAGCGCCAGGCTGACGCCCTGACCGGCATCGAATACCTGCGGATGCTTGGCCAACTCCAGCGCAGCCACTTGCAGAGAAAACAGGGAGAGGGCGAATAACGAAACGTACTGTTTCATGACGAGACGTCCTTGTACGGATGAAGGGCGCGCAGTATAGACCGCAGCCTGAGCTGCGGTCTGTGAGGCGCTCTACACCACATGCTGTAGGAAAACAGCCAAGGCCAACAGGCTGTTGAAAAACAGCGCGCTAGAACTGCAGCACCACCCGTCCCTCGATCTGTCCGCCGCGCATCTGGTCGAAGATGCCATTGATATTGTCGAGCGTGTCGCTGTGCACCGTGGCCTTGACCAGGCCCTCGCCGGCAAAGTCCAGCGCCTCCTGCAGATCGGCGCGGGTGCCGACGATGGAGCCGGTGATGCTGATGGCCTTGAGCACCACGTCGAAGATCGGCGTGGGGAAGTCGCCTGGCGGCAAACCGACCAGCGCCACCGTGCCATGTCGACGCGCCATGCCGATGGCCTGGCCGAAGGCAGTATTGGACACGGCGGTAACCAGTACGCCGTGAGCGCCGCCAATATCGCGTTGCACCACCTCGGCCGGGCTCTCCTTGCGCGCGTTGATGGTCAGGCTGGCGCCGAGCTTGCGTGCCAGCTCCAGCTTGGCGTCGTCGACGTCTACCGCGACCACGTGCAGGCCCATGGCACGGGCGTACTGCACGGCGACATGGCCGAGGCCACCGATACCGGAGATCGCCACCCACTGACCGGGGCGCGCCTTGGTCTCCTTGAGCCCCTTGTACACCGTCACGCCAGCGCAAAGAATCGGTGCAATTTCCAGGAAATCGACGCTCTTCGGCAGGATACCCACGTAGTTGGGGTCGGCCAGCACATACTCGGCATAGCCGCCGTTGATCGAGTAGCCGGTGTTCTGCTGGCTCTCGCAGAGGGTTTCCCAGCCGGTCAGGCAGTGCTCGCAGCAACCGCAGGCGGTGTACAACCAGGGCACCCCGACACGATCACCCTCCTTCACCCGGGTCACGCCACTGCCGACCGCCGCGACATAACCCACGCCTTCGTGGCCCGGAATGAACGGCAAGCTCGGTTTCACCGGCCAGTCGCCCTCGGCGGCGTGCAAGTCGGTGTGGCAGACGCCCGAGGCTTCGATCTTCACCAGGATCTGCCCGGGGCCAGGCAGCGGAGTCTTCACCTCCTCGATACGCAGGGGTTCGCCAAAGGCGTGGACGACTGCGGCTTTCATGGTCTGGTTCATGCGCTGTTGCTCCTCCATGCGAGTGTTTGACCAGTGTGCGCGCGCAGCCCACACCGGCATTGCTCCAGAGCAAGGTTTAGGCGGTTTTCCCCCGCTGCCATACCTTGTATGACAAACGGTCGTCGCCACTGCCCGCCAGCAGTGGCTTTGCGTTATACTCCGCGGCCTTCGGCCGGCAGCACCCGGCCAACGAATCATGACAAGCCACGCTGGCCCGCCCGCGTGGCTTGTTGGTTTTTGACGCGCCGCGAGGCGCCCAAGAGAAGAGGCACGACGATGAGCGCACTGGTTGGCGTGATCATGGGCTCCAAGTCCGATTGGTCCACCCTTAGCCACACCGCCGAGATGCTGGACAAGCTGGGCATTCCCCACGAGGTCAAGGTGGTCTCCGCCCACCGCACCCCGGATCTGCTGTTCCAGTACGCCGAAGAGGCAGAAGCACGCGGCATTCAGGTGATCATCGCCGGTGCCGGCGGCGCCGCCCACCTGCCGGGCATGTGCGCAGCCAAGACCCACCTGCCGGTGCTCGGCGTACCGGTGCAGTCGTCCATGCTCTCGGGCGTCGACTCGCTGCTGTCGATCGTGCAGATGCCGGCCGGTATCCCGGTCGCCACCCTGGCCATCGGCAAGGCCGGCGCGGTCAACGCCGCCCTGCTGGCCGCCAGCATCCTCGGTCACCAACACCCGCAGTTCCACGCGGCGCTGAAGCAGTTCCGCCAGGAACAGACCGATACCGTGCTGAGCAACCCGGATCCGCGCGAGGCCTGAAGCCCATTCCATCAGGGGCTGCGACACGGCGCATTTGAACGCTGTGCGCTGCTCGGAATGCTCATTTACCGGCGTAAACTCCGCTTCCTGCGCTGCGGGCAACGTTCAACTGCTTGGTTCGCCACCTGCTGAAAAGGGGCTTTGTTATGAAAATCGGTGTAATCGGTGGCGGCCAGCTGGGCCGCATGATGGCGCTGGCGGGCACCCCGCTGGGCATGAACTTCGCCTTCCTCGATCCGGCGCCGGATGCCTGCGCCCAGGCCCTCGGCGAGCATATCCGCGCTGACTACGGCGACCAGGATCACCTGCGCCAGCTGGCCGACGAAGTCGACCTGGTCACCTTCGAGTTCGAGAGCGTGCCGGCGGAAACCGTGGCCTTCCTCTCGCAGTTCGTGCCGGTCTACCCGAACGCGGAAGCACTGCGCATCGCCCGTGACCGTTGGTTCGAGAAATCCATGTTCCGCGAGCTGGGTATTCCTACTCCCGAGTTCGCCGACATCCAGTCGCAGGCCGACCTGGACGCTGCGGTGGCCAGCATCGGCCTGCCAGCGGTGATGAAGACCCGTACCCTGGGCTATGACGGCAAGGGCCAGAAGGTACTGCGCAAGCCGGAAGACGTCACCGGCGCCTTCGCCGAGCTGGGCAGCGTGCCGTGCATCCTCGAAGGCTTCGTGCCCTTCACCGGCGAAGTGTCACTGATCGCCGTGCGTGCACGCGATGGCGAAACCCGCTTCTATCCGCTGGTGCACAACACCCATGACAGCGGCATCCTCGCCCTGTCCATCGCCAGCACCGAGCACCCGTTGCAAGCGCTGGCCGAAGACTATGTCGGCCGTGTGCTGGACAAGCTCGATTACGTCGGCGTGCTGGCCTTCGAATTCTTCGAAGTCGACGGCGGCCTCAAGGCCAACGAGATCGCCCCGCGTGTGCATAACTCCGGGCACTGGACCATCGAAGGCGCCGAGTGCAGCCAGTTCGAGAACCACCTTCGCGCCGTTGCCGGTCTGCCGCTGGGCTCCACCGCCAAGCTGGGCGAAAGCGCCATGCTCAACTTCATCGGTGAAGTACCGCCGGTGGCTGCGGTGATCAGCATCGCCGATTGCCATCTGCACCACTACGGCAAGGCCTTCAAGGCCGGACGCAAGGTGGGTCACGCCACCGTACGCAGCGCCGATCGGGCTGGCCTCGACACAGCTATCGCAGCAGTCCAGGCGCTGATCGCCAAGGGCTGATACGGCGATTTGCAGCTAAGCTCTTGGACGACGGTGGTCGTCCAAGAGCCCCCTCATGAAACGCCTGCTTGCGTTACTGCCTCTGCTCTTCAGCCTGACCTGCGCCAGCGCCGAAGACGTGCTGCGGGTGGACTTTCGCGAGCGCCCTCCCGAGATGCGCGCCGTCGATGGCATTCCCAGCGGCCCACTGATCAGCGTGCTGGAAACCGCCGCACAGCGCCTTGGCATACGCCTGCATTGGCGCCTGACGCCCTTCCTGCGCAGCCTCGACGACCTGCGCTCCGGTCGAGTCGACCTGGTGCCACGGGTACTGCTCACCGAACAGCGCCGCGAGTACATCCACTTCCTACCCAGCATCGGCAACCAGCAGTTGAACGTGCGCTTCATCGTCCACCCAGGGTATGAAGTCGAACTGAGTCGCTACGGCGATCTCTATACGCTGGCCGTAGGCGTCAAACGCGGCACCGCCTATTTCGAACCCTTCGACAGCGATGTCCTGCTGCAACGGGCCTACGCCAGCGACGACGCACAGCTGGCGGCGATGTTTCGTGCAGGCCGCCTAGACGCCATCGCCGTGCTCGACGTCATGCCGATGGAAGCGCAATTCGCCGCACTGGGTTTCACGGGATTCACTTATGGCCACTACGTGCATCGCCAGGTTCTGGGCAATCACTTTGGCGCATCACTCAAGCGCTACCGAAGTGATCGTCGTGCGCTCTACGACAGCCTGGCCGCGGAACTCGAGCGCATGCGCGCGCAAGGAGAAATCGCGCTGATCTACCATCGCTATGGCGTTCCGCCACCGGATGAAGCGAACCGATAGCCATCACAACCTGTCTCAAGCAAAGCCTGCCGCATACGCGGCACTCAACAAGGAGATACGCCAATGGGCATTATCGGCACCATTTTCATCGGCCTGATCGTTGGCCTCATCGCACGCTTCCTCAAACCGGGTGATGACAGCATGGGCTGGATCATGACCATCCTGCTCGGTATCGGGGGCTCCATCGCGGCCACTTACGGTGGCCAGGCCCTGGGCATCTACGAAGCCGGACAAGCTGCCGGTTTCATCGGCGCAGTGATCGGCGCCATCGTTCTGCTGGTAATCTACGGCGCGATCAAGAAGGACTAGATATCCTTCGTCGGGAGCCGGCATGCCAACCATGCCGGCTCCCGATTCCCGCTGCCACGAGACGTCCTACACCATGCGCCACCTGCTGCTCGCCTTGCTGCTGCTCTCCGGTCTGGCTCGCGCCGAACTGCCGGAAACCGACTGGCTCGACCTGATGCCCCCCGAAGACCGCAAGGCTCTCGAGGAAATGCCCGACATCAGCCATGACACCCCCGAAGGCGACAGCACCTTCTACAGCGAAGGCGGCCTGCGCCAACAGGACAAGGATCTGCCCGCGGTGATGTACTCCGCCAAGACCGTCGCCGCACTCGACGGCAAGGCCATCCGCCTGGGTGGCTACCCGGTACCGCTGGAAAGCGACGAGAAAGGCAATAGCACCCTGTTCTTCCTGGTGCCCTATCCGGGCGCCTGCATCCACGTACCGCCACCGCCACCCAACCAACTGGTACTGGTGCGCTACCCGAAAGGTATCCCGCTCGACGACATCTACGCCCCGCTGTGGGTCAGCGGCGAGCTGAAGGTGGAACAGGTCAGCAACGACCTGGCCGACGCCGCCTACGCCATGGATGCCGGCGAAGTGCGTCTGGTGACCGACGAAGACCTCTAATCCCCTGCTATCCCTGCTAGGAGTTCCAGCATGAAAGCTGCTGCCCTGCTGTTGCTGTGCCTGCTGTCCACCGCTGCACTGGCCGTGGAGCCCGGCGAACGCCTGGCGCCCTGGACACTGCTGGATCAGTTCGACGCGCCCTACACCCTGAACGATCAGACCCGAATCCTCCTGGTCGCCCACGACATGGACGGCGCCAAACTGGTCAACGCTGCACTGGAAGACAAGCCCAAGGGTTATCTGGACGAGCGCCAGGCAGTCTTCCTCGCCGACATCAGCCGCATGCCCAGCGTCATCGCCACCCTCTTCGCCCTACCGAAGATGCGCGACTACAACTACCGCATCCTCCTCGACCGCGACGCCCGAATCGCTCCGCGCTATCAGGCTGGTGAAAGCGAGGTGCTGTGGTTGCAGTTGGAGGATGGGAAGTTGGTGCAGCAGAAAGTGTTCAAGGAGGCGGGGGCGTTGAAGAGTGCTCTAGAGGCAGTAGAGCCGTAAGCAGGAAAGGGCAGCAGCGCAGGTATGCGCCGCTGCCCTTTGCTTCTAGCCAGTGAACTCCTTGGCCATGCCTTTAGCCTGATCCAGCCAACCGGGAGGTTGCAGTCCAGGCGTGGGGGCACCCTTATCCATCATGTCCATCGCCTGCCCCAACAAGCCGCCCATATCGCCCGAATCATTGGCCGCCTTGACCGCCTTCACCGCCTCAGCAGCTTTGAAGACGGCTTGCAGCTCTGGCGTAGTAGCGGTTTGTTCGGTGAGAGGTACGGGCAAAGGCATAGCGTTGAGCATGGCCACCACGTCACCAGGCTTTTGAGTAAAGGCTCGTACGGCTTCCATGCCCTGCATCATCGGCAGTGCAATACCGGTTAAAGGATCGAATGCGCTGATTTCCGGTAAAGTCGGTAATCCTGGCCTGCCCGTCAGCACAGGCGTCGCCAACGAGGGCAGGAAAAGGCCGAGCAAATAGCGCGGATTACGCTTCTTGATTGAGAGCCCGATACTAGCCAAGGCGATACCCATTCCAACCACGCGGCCCGCATTGGCCAGTACCGACAGGCTCTTGTTCGACTCATTGTCGAAATGCACCAGGCGATAGCGGAAGTAATCGGTGAAAAGCTCGCGCTCGCCCAAAAAAGAAGAGTTCATGAACCAGGCCCGCGAATCGTGCACGTGATCATCGAAAAGCGCGACCAAATCCTGCTGCCCACTCGCGATGACGCCCGGCCCGGCGAACAGCTGGCCATGGCGCTGCGTTCCATTCTGGTAAAGCTCGGCATACTCCTGGGCTTCGTCTTCTTCGTTAATCAGGTAGACAGTGCCGCCAAGTAATAGATTAAGTATTCCACCCCATTCGAAAGTATCCTCAAGAACTCCCCAATTACGGTCGTAATCACGCTTAAACTCAGCGGCGGCACGGCGCAGTTGCCGGTGATCTAACGCTGGTTCGAATGTCTTGCTGGTATTGATGCGCGCATAAACCTCGCTTCCGCCAACCAACTCGAGATCCGCCTCGCGTTGTTGCTGCTCTTTCGCACTGAGCACAGGCGGTTCCTTACCCTGCGCCGCTGCAGCGTTTTCCGCCAGCTTGTGGGCATGCAGGCGCTTCAGAGCATCCCACTCCTCATCGCTCATGTCCTGATCTTTTACATGGCTGTAAAAGCCCTGCTTGTCGATGCCGCCGGCATAACGATCGATACGCCAGGCCGTGATCAGCGCCTGTTCTCGCTCGATCACATCCTCAAGGGGCTCGGGCTTGGCCTGTTTCTGCCAGGCATTGAAGCGGGCAACGAGTTGTGGAGTAAAGTCGAACTCCTCAAGAGTCGACTCCCCCATTTTTCGCCAGCTCTCATTTTCATCAAGAAGCTGTTCTGGTACTTGCAATGGCGCGCCCGCAGCAAAGGCCGAACGGTACATATGGTGCAGGGGAATCTGTGACAGCAGCTCTCCTTGGCCACCACGAGCCTTGCCTTGATCGCCTGGCGGATATCCACCACCCACATCGGTGTGCATACCCGGATAGACGTATTCCCAGGTGTCCTTGCGATAGGTGGAAGGGCGTGAGTCATCACGCGTCCCGTCGGCTGTTTTTTCGCGGCGTCGAATGGAGTCCAGTGGAAAGCTGGCGCGCTGTTCATGAGCGGAAACCAGATGTACGCAGCGCTTGAGAAAGAGGCAATCTTCAGGCAGCCCAGTTGGCATGCAGGCTTGCACCTGGCTTTCGTCCGGCAGGCGCATGGTGCCGCTGGCCCAATCCATATGACCGGCAGCGAAAGGCACACTGTCAGCCAGGCCCACGGCGGCCACGGTATCGAACAGGCCGAGGAACTCGATGGAAATGGGTAGCCCGGCGAAACGGTATTCGCTAGTCTCGCCGTTTTGCTGCCGCGTCAGCTCCATCAACCAGTTGGTGAAAGCGCGGGCCTGAGCGGCCCCACGGGAAAAGCCGTAGACATAGAGGCGCAAGGCAAGGATTTCCGGTTTTTCACCATTGTTTCGCCGCTGCTCCAGCAGACTGGCTAGCTCATCCTCGTAGGGCTGCAGCGCTGCCTTGCGCTTGCGGGCGCCATTTTCCAGTATTCCTCCGCTCAATACGGAGGCAGTCCAGTTAGTGCCCATGGCCTCGACCAAGGCTTGGGTCTTATCAAGTAACAATGGTTTTTGCGTCAGTGTAGTTTGTAAAGCATCGATTATCCGAGTAAGCCCCCAATTGATGCGGTCTTCACCACCACTCGCGCCGATCAGACCAGTCTGGCTGGGCAGATACTCTTTGATTTCCTCGAAAACAGTGCCCACGCCAGGACTGTAGTATCGAAAAAAACCTTTTTCCGTTTTCTCGATACTGGCGTGGTACAGGCGCGCCACATTGCTCGCGCATATCGGATCAGCGATGGAGTCCGAAGGCTCATGATTATTGGTGCCATCAAAATAAAGGCTGATATGCAGGGTCTTGCAGCAAGGTTCGGGTACATCTTCACCCTGTTTTGCCGCGGCGCTTATTGCTCGGCTCCAGACTTTTTTCTCGTCTTTTTCCTGCCCACGAATATTAACGAGAACTTCCCATGAGTTTATTGGTAGGCCCGTGCGTTCGAAAGGACGTGCAATTAGCACACTGGCAGGCGGTGGGCTCAAGGTTTGGGACATTCCGTATCCTCCATCTTGCGTGGAAAGTTATAGGGGTAGCTAGGGTGGCTAGGTAGTACGCCAGCGGCTGTCACTCTGACTTGGTCGCATGGAAGAAAGTGCACTTTAAGAGGGCCAGGACGGTCATACTGGGGTATAGCCACAACGACCCGGTGATGGGTGTAATTAGCTGCGTGTTTCTTATATGCCTCTCGCCATCCATCCGTGCCATGAGGTGGCCATCCAACAGAGGCGCCTGGATTAGGATCCTTCTCCCACTCCACAATGGCTCTAAGCCCTGGTCGCCAATGGCGCGGCACAGAGCCACAACAAACCTGTCCGCCCCCGCCACCATAAGGGCCTAGGTTAGGGCCTCCAGCGCCGTTGACAGTGAAACGGTTGATGGCAGCGGACGTATGGTTATAGCCCTCCACAGGAGCACCGAGCATCTCGGACTCCTTGGCCATGCAACCGCTGGCCAGTAACAGCACCAGTGATAAACCCGCGAATGGGGATCGGCCTATCAGATTGCGAGCTAACCAAGAGCTCAAAGAGTGGGACATTCCGTATCCTCCATCTTGCGGGGAAAGTTATAGGGGTAGCCGGTGACCCCAAAAAAAATATTGTCCGCCGAAACTCTCACCTGATCGCAGGGCAAAAAGTGCACCTTTAATGTTCCAGCTTCTTGGTATTTAGGTATCTCCACCACTACCCGGTGACGAGTGTAATGACTGCGATGTTCGTCCATGCGTTTGTTCCAAGCATCCGAATATGGTCGCTCCGGCCAACTACCGTATCCGCGAGGACTAGGATCCTTCTCCCACTCCACAATGGCTCTAAGCCCTGGTCGCCAATGACGCGGCACAGAGCCACAACAAACCTGTCCGCCCCCGCCACCATAAGGCCCTAGATTAGGGCCTCCAGCACCATTGATAGTGAAACGGTTGATGGCTGCGGACGTGTGGTTATAGCCCTCGACAGGCGCACCAAGCATCTCGGAGTCCTTGGCCATACAGCCACTCAGCAATAGAACCACCAGAAGGCAGGCCAAGGCCCTGTGAGTCATACCCATACCTCAGCAGTCTCTTCAGGCGGCGCAACAGGCGAGTTCTTGGCCAACCAGCTACGGATGAAGGTGTCTCGCTGGTCAAAGTCATACAGCCCCTCGCGGTTTGCCGCCAACTGCCCATGCATCAGATGACGCATCAAGGGTTCCTGCTGGGCCATGCCGTAGTCCTGTGGTTGCACCCCCCAACTGCGCCGATAGTCCTCGGCAGCGCTCCAGGCCAGCAGGCTGGACATCTGTGCTCTCGTCAGCCGCAAGACCGGTAGCGGTGAAGGTAATTCCGCTGAACGCATAAAATTGCCAGGCAAACTACGTTGCTGCCGATCACGATCCCGCCAGTGCCAGGTGATTACCGGGGCGTGGAACCATATCTGTTGTGGATCCAGCGCTTCACTGGTGGGCACCAGCATGCGTGGGTCATAGAAACGCAGCAGGCCACTGCTCCGGCCATCGTTCCACTCGACCTGGGTGCAGTGGCGCAAGTGGCTAGCAAGCAGAGCAAAAGGCCAAGGACTGAGCAACGCCAGAAGATGCTGGTGCGCATTCTTGCTGGCGAGCAATTCGTCGAGCCAGGGCTGTTGTTCGAGTTGGTCGAGGCCCACACGGATCAACAGAGGCCCCTTGGCTGCGATGGTCTCTTCTGGCGTGCCTTCCAGAAGCATTGCAATTTCCGGGGACTGCTCAAGTTCATCGAGGCGTGAAAGCAGCGGATAGTGCAGGTTGCTGGCATCGACCAGCAGATCGAAATACTGCAAGCGTTCTTGCTCCGCATGCTCGCGGAGCAGATTCAGCCAGATATGAGTCAAGGATTTCATAGCGTTCCGGTACCTCTCAACGTGCGACTAGCACTTGGGCTTTGCTTTGCGCACGGAGCAGGCATTCTTCACATACCGCTTGCTGCGGCTTGTCCACGCAGTTGCTGACTACTTGCTCCAGTACATCACCCGCCTTGTCACTATCCGCCGCGCCCGGCAGCACGGGCGGCTTGATGCCGATGCCCGAGCCCTTGCCCGGTGAGCCGCCAGCGTTGAGGCGGGCCAACGGGCCGCTGATGGTGATGCCGCCGGGGTCGAGTTTGATAAAGCTGCCGCCGGCCTTGATGGTCAGTTCGATGCCGGCTTCGATGACCATTTTTTGGCCGGTTTTCAGGTGGATCTCGCGGCCGGCCTTGGTCAGTTGTGCGGTGCCGAGTTTGATGTGTTGGTCGGTGGCCACCGTCAGGTGATCCTGCGGTTTGACTTCGACCTTGCGGTCGGCGGTGACGGTGAGGTGTTCCTCGGCCATCAGCTCGGTGTAGCTGTTCTTCTCCACGGTGTCGTGGCGCTCGTTGCCGACACGGATCTTCTGGTCGTGCTCGATGTTCTCGTCCCAGTCGCGCTGGGCATGGATGTAGATCTGCTCGGCTCCCTTGCGATCCTCGATGCGCAGTTCGTTGTAGCCGCCACCGCCGGGGCTGCTGAGGGTTTTGAACACGCTGCGGGTCTTGTTCGCCGGCAGCTCGTAGGGCACCACGTGTTCGGCGTGGTACAGGCAGCCGGTGACCAGGGGCTGGTCGGGGTCGCCTTCGAGGAAGGTGACCAGCACTTCCATGCCGATACGCGGGATGGTGATGGCGCCGTAGCGGTCACCGGCCCAGCTGGAGCTGACGCGTAACCAGCAACTGGTTTTTTCATCCGCCTGGCCCTCGCGATCCCAGAAGAACTGCACCTTCACCCGGCCGTATTGGTCGCAATGGATCTCTTCGCCAGCCGGGCCGGTGACTACGGCGCTCTGGCTGCCGAGGATGCGCGGTTTCGGGTGGGCCAGGGATGGGCGATAGGGCACGTCCCAGGGAGTTGCGAGGAAGCGGTTGCGGTAACCCTGGCGGAAATCATCGTCGACGCTGGCGTCCGCCTGGCCGGTGACGCTACTTAGCAGGGCGGAGAGCCCCTTGCCCAGCACCGAATCACTGGTGACCGACTCTTCCAGCACCTGCGGTTGCTTGCCTTCGTGCAGCACTTCGGTGAGCAGCCAGAGGTCGTTCCAGTCGCTGCGCGGGTGCTCGGAAATCTCCAGCAGATGCCCGGTGACCAGACGCGGCTGGTCACTCTGACCGTCGAGCTGACGATAGTCGGCGCGGTGACGCTCCAGAGCACGTTTGGCCAGGTGCTTGCCGCGCGTGCGGTCGGTGTAGCGGCCAGGGTAGTCGTAGTCTTCCAGATCGGGCAGACCGTCGTTCTCACCGGCCTGCTCGCCCTGGTAAGCCGCCTCCAGCAGCAGGCGCGGCTGCTCGAAGTCGTAGTCGCGGCGGGTGGTGCGGCGGGTGCGGGTTTCCAGGCGCAGGGCCAGGCGCTTGATCACCGGGTCATCGGCGGTCATGCCGCTGTCCTGGATATAGGGAGTGGGCTGGCCGAGCTTGGCGAAGGCGGTCTGGTCGTCGCCGAACATCAATACGTGGCCGCTTTCGCTGTGCTGGAAGTGGTAGTGGATGCCTTCTTCTTCGCACAAACGCTGGACGAAGTGCAGGTCGCTCTCATCGTACTGCACGCAGTAGTCGCGCTCGGGGTAGACGGTGGGGCCGAGCTGGAACTGGTAGCCACCTTCGACGATGCCGTGCTCTTCGAGCACCTGAGCGACGATCTGCGGCACGGTGAGATGCTGGAAGATGCGCTGGTTGGTGCGGTGCGCCAGGTACGCCAGCTGCGGCACGATGGCCAAGCGGTAGCGGGTCAGGCGCTTGCCGGACTCGCCCTGTTCGACGCGATGGATCAGCCCATGGATACCGTCGCCATTGGGGCTGAAGGCGAGGAAGGCACGCTGGTGCAACAGGCTCGTCAAGTCGAGATCCGGACGTTCGCTGATCAGCTCGACGTCGAAGCGGTAGGGCTGGCTGATGGCCTCGCGGCCGTTGAACTCGAGCACCTGCAGGTCATGCTCGACGCCCTCGATGCTCAGGCTGAAATGGGTTTCATTGGCCGGGTTGAACATATGCGTATCCTTTCGAAAGAGTCCTTTTCAACAGCCTGTCACGCCTTGCCCAGCCAGCGTTGCAGGCGCGAAGCCGGGGGCCGGCGAAATGCGTCGAGCAGCTCGCTGCAGTCGATCAGCCGCTGGCTTTCCTCAAAGGCCAGCGCCGTACGCAGGGCCTGCCAGCAGTGCAGCGGCACCTGCGCCGGGCGTTGCAGTTGCTTGTCCAGTTCCATGCTCTTGGCCTGCTTGGCACTGAGGCGACGGAACGGGTGTTGCCCACTGGCCAGCTCGACCAGCACGCAGGCCACTGCATAGACATCGGCAGCGACCGACAGCGCAGCGCCTTCGAGCAGCTCCAGCGCGGCGTAACGCGGCGTCCAGGCGGCGATACGGTTGCGACACAAGCGCGGCAGGCCTGGCAGCAGACCTTCCACGGGCTGGCCCAGACCATAGTCGAACAGGCGCAGGCCGTCGTCGGCCAACATCACATTGCTGGGCTTCAGGTCGCCATGCAGCACACCGAGTTCATGGGAATAGGCGAGGGCATCGAGCAAGGGGATGGCGATGGCACGCAACTCCTCCCAGGACAGCCCTTCCGGGCGTTCGCAGAGCAGCTGATCCAGGGTCAGGCCGCGCATCAACTCCAGGGTGATGAAGGCGCGCTCACAGGCGGTGTCGACCTCGAAGCCGAACAGGCGCACCACATGCCGGTGGTTGAGCCGCGAAGTGAGGGCGAACTCGCTGTAGAGCAGGGCGTTGGCGTCCGGGTATTCGGCGAAGTCGTCGCTCAGGGTCTTCAGCGCGACATAGGGTTCGGGGTCACCGAACTGTTCGCGCAGCAGGTCACGCGCACGGTACACCGCGCCCATGCCGCCAACACCGAGCAGGCGCTCGATCTTGTAGCGACCACCGAGCACGTCCGGCAGCTCGCCCGGCGCCTGACGCGGCGTTTCACGCATAGGCTCCTTGGCCGCGGTGGCAGCCAGGGCGAAGTAGGTGAGGTCACTGGCTTCGGCGGTTTCGGTCATCGGCGGATTACCACGGCGCTGAGGTTGTCACGCGCCGGGCCATCGAGCGCGCGCTGGAACAGGCGCTCCACGGCCAGGTGCGGCGAAGGCAGATTGAGGCAGGCACCCAGCTCGTCGGCCGGCACGCCCTGGTAGAGCCCGTCGCTGCACAGCAGGAAGACATCGCCAGGCAGCACGTCGAGTTCAAGAATGTCGAGTTGCAGGGTTTCGCTGGCACCGATGGCACGGGTCAGGGCATGCGCCGCCGGATGGCGCGCGGCCTCCTGCGGTGCCAGACCCTGCTCGTCGATCAGTTGCTGCACCAGCGAGTGGTCGCGGCTCAGTTGGTACAGCCGTGAGGCGCGCCACAGGTAACAGCGGCTGTCACCGGCCCAGACGCAGACGGCGCGCTCGCCTTCGAGCAACAGGGCCACCACGGTGCTGCCGATCACCGTGTCGGTGCGCTCGGCAGTGACCGTCAGCTCCTGGCCGAGGCGATGGTTGAGCCGGTGCAAGCACTGACGCAACTCCGCGAGGCGCTGCTCGAAGCTACCCTCCGGCAACTCGGCCAGATGCTCGACGATCAGGCGGCTGGCCAGAGCGCCGTTCTGGTGCCCGCCCATGCCGTCGGCCACCACCCACAGGCCCTGCTCAGGCAGTGCCAGGAAGGCGTCCTCGTTGCGCGCACGCACCTTGCCGGTGTCAGTGCGCGCAGCACTGCGCCAAGCGTTGGCGACTGCCGTCATCAGAGCGTCGCCGGCAGCTTGAAGCTGCGCAGCAGGCCGATGTCGAACGGGTTCGGCGAGCGCTGGCTGTGCAGCAGGTAGTTGGCGTGCAGACCACCGAGATTGGCCTTGAGGATCAGCACGTCACGACCGCTGTGGTAGTCCACGTCCATCAGGTCGAGCAGGCGGAACAGCGACCAGGGGCCGGTGTTCTTCTCGATACCGACGCGGCGACCACCCAGTTCCTCGACCACCAGGCTGGTGCGGTCTTCCTCGCTCGCTGCCGGCCAGCGGAAGGCGGTGGCGACGATCGGCCCGTGGCGGTATTCCAGTTGCTGCTTGCCGAAGCGGAAGTCGGCACGGCTCAGGCTGGAGTCCAGCGAGTAGGGTTCGAGCTTGAACAGCACCTGCGGCTCGGCCGGGTTTTCGGCGAAGAAGCTGCGGCGGATCACCTGGGCGCGGCTCATCTGCAGGAGGAACTCGCGCGACAGCGGCAGGCCACGGCCATCGACGCGACGCAGGCGGTATTCGTCGGCGCTGCCGCTGACGA
The DNA here is from genome assembly GCF_014109765.1 of Pseudomonas berkeleyensis. Taxonomy (NCBI): domain Bacteria; kingdom Pseudomonadati; phylum Pseudomonadota; class Gammaproteobacteria; order Pseudomonadales; family Pseudomonadaceae; genus Pseudomonas; species Pseudomonas berkeleyensis. The sequence continues at coordinate 116,938 of NZ_CP059139.1, read as the reverse complement.
AGGGACGCAGGTAGCTGTCGAAGAAGCGTTCGGCGATGCCCTGAGCCTTGAAGAACTCGCGGAAGTCGGCCACCGCCACATCGCTTTCGCTGTGCGCGGTGAACGGATAACGCTGCTTCAGCGAGTTGTCGTAGGCGGCGTACAGCTCGCTCTGGTAGCGCTGGTTGAGGAAGTGGTAAGCGTCATTGAGCACCAGCGTCCAGCTATCCTCGGCCAGCAGCGCCAGCCAGTTGCCCACCGGTTGCGGCAAGCGCGCAGCGGCGCTGCGCACCTGGTTGATCGCATCGCGCTTGCCGCCCATGCGCGCCTTGGCCATCTCGAACGCGGCCTGATCGCTGGCGCCGGCGTTGGCCAAACTGGCCAGCTGGCGTTGCAACTCGTCCAGCGCCTGCAGGCCGGCGGCCAGTTCGACACCGGCACCGCCGTTATCGTCGAGCAGCTTGTGCAGGCTCTCGAAGCGACGCTCCAGCGTCTTGCGCGCGGTGTCCGGGGTGTTCTTGGCCAGAGCCTGTTGCGCTTGTTCGGCAGCGGCGCTGGCCAGCTTGGCGGCCTTGCCCAACTTGCCCTTGGTGCCTTCCAGCGCGGCAGCGGCGGCACCGGCGTCGTCAGCAGCCTCGGCCAGTCCCTTGAAGCGGGTGTTGTCGCGCACTTCCACCAGCAGTTGCAGCAGCGGCGAGTTGGCGGCAGTCAGACCACCCAGCAGGCTGGCACCACGCCCAGCGCTGCCGATCGGCTCCAGGCTGAGCTGGGCGATGGCTTCGCCCCAGTAGTTGCCGTAGTCACGGAAGTACAGTTGCTCCAGCTCCACCATCAGGCGACCGAGGTCACCGGCGCTGAGGGTTTCGCCTTCGCCCAGCACCCAGTTGTCACGCAGGATCTCACGCACCAGGTTGCCGCCCTGAGCAGTGAAGGTCTTGCTGTAACCGCTCTGGGTGTAGAAGCCTGGGATGGCGTAGTCGCTGCCATTGATCAGACCGGCCTGCGGGCCGAGCTTCTGGCTCAGGCGGTAGTCCGGCAGGCTACGCGCCTGCTCACGCAGCATGCGGTAGACGACGTTGGCCAGCGACTCGCTGCGCAGCACCTGACGCGCCTGGGCGACCAGCTGGGTGTTGAGCGCATAGGGCGCGAACGACTCATCGAGCAGGCGCGCGAAGTGCGTGTTCAGGCCATGCTGTGCCGGGCTGTTGCCGGCGTAGCGCAGCGACCAGTCGGCAGCGACCCACTCCTTGAGAAAGTCGGCGTCGCGGCGCTCTTCGAGGTTGAGCATCAGGTAGGCGCGCAGGCTGCCGAGCAGGCGTTCGCGGTCGCTGAGGTTGGCGCGGATCTGCGCTTCCAGCTGGCGCGCCACGCGTGGCAGCAAGAGGTTTTCCAACTCGGCGCGGTAGGTCGAGTGCAACGACGGATTGACCGCTTCGCCCTGGAACAGACCGGTACGCTGCAGGTAGGACACGTCGCCCTTGGGTGGGAACACCAAGGTCGCGGCGTAGCTGCTGTCCAGTGCCTTGAGCACCTGCTGGGCATCGTCCTGCGGGTTGATCGCACCGTGCTCGCGGGTGAGCTTCTGGGCGATTTCGCGCAGTTCTTCCAGACGCCCGTGGTTGGCCGAGAAGCCGGTGGCCCAGAGCACACCGAACAGCGCCAGCACGGCGAAGGCGGTGGCGTACATGGCGCGCTGGCCCCAATCGATGCGGCGCACTTCCTTCTGATCCAGACCGGCCAGCTCCGCCTCGGGGAAAATCACCTGGCTGAGCAGGTGGTGGATGAAGCGTGCACGACCACTGCGGAAGGTCGGCAGCGCACTGCCGGCCAGGCCGAGGTTGCGGCCGATGCCGGCTGTCAGCGGGTCAAGCTGCTCATTGAGTTGCGGCGCGCTGGTCAGGTAGAAGCCGCGCAGCTTGCTGGCACGCTGGTAGCGGTTGCCGGCGAAGGCCAGTTCGATGAACAGGCACAGGCGCTCGCCGATCTGGCCGAGCTGGTGCGGGAAGTCGAGGATGCGACCACGGCGCTGGGTATCGCGCTCCTGGTGCATACGCAGGATCACCTGGCTGTTGAGACGGCGCAGCAGCTCTTCGAACTCCTGACGCACGACGCTTACATCGCTGGCGTTCTGCTCCTTGCGGAAGCTGGCGCCGAGCACCTGCTCGCTTTCCTCACGCGACAGCTGATCGAAGAACTCGTCGAAGCCCAGCACCTTGTCGGCCTTGCTCAGCACCAGGTAGACCGGCACGTCGGCGCCCAGGCGCTGATGAATCTCGTGCAGGCGCTGACGGGTCTGACGGGCCAGGGTTTCCAGCTCCACTTCGCTGCCGCCCTGCAGCTGCTCGACCGGAATGCTCACCAGCACACCATTGAGCGGGCGCGCACGGCGCTGGCGTAGCAGACCCAACAAGGTGCCCCAGGCGCGGCCATCGACCTGAGCGTCAGGCTGGGTCAGGTAACGGCCGGCGGTGTCGATCAGCACGGCGTGGTCGGCGAAGTACCAGTCGGCGTAACGGGTGCCGGACACGTCCTTGGTCAGACGCTGGTTGTCGCCACGGTTGAGCGGAAAGTCCAGTCCGGAGAAGTCCAGCAAACTGGTCTTGCCGCTGCCCTGCGGGCCGAGCAGCAGGTACCAGGGCAGGTCGTTGCGCCATTTCTCGCTGCGACCACGGTACAGGGTGGAGCGCTTGAGGGTGCGCAGAGCGTCCTTGAAGCGATGGCGCAGTTCGTTCTGCTCCTCGCTGATCTGCTCCTCACGGCGCAGGCGTTCCTGCGCATCGGCATCGTTCTCTTCGGCCTTCTTGCGCGCAGTGGAGCGCCAGCTGGCGAATACCATGCCCAGCCCCCAGAGCAGGAATAGCAGGCTGATGGTCAGCAGACGGCTGGTGGCCGACTCCCAGAATTTGTAGTCACTGACCGCCAGCAGCGGGCCGACGAACCACACCAGCAGCGCAAGGATCAGAACCAGCAACAGACTCCAGACCCAGGTCTTGCGGAAAAAGGCGCCAAGTTTGGCGAAGAAGCTCTTCATTTCATGTCATCCATGCTGACACCCGAGGCCGGGTCGAGTTGCTGGTACGGCTTGAGAACGGTGTCGCGCTGCTCGCCGAGCACCCAGGCGAAGCCGGCGTACATCATCACCAGGCACATCAGGGTGAACAGCGCCACCAGCCACCACGGCACGATGCGCACCAGACGCCGACGGGTGTCCTTCAGGCCCTGCCAGTGCGGTGAGACTTCGCGCGGCACGTCGCCGCGCAGCTGGCGAATCTGCCTGTAGAGGCTGTCGCGCACCGCTTCCAGTTCGAGCATGCCGCGCTGCAGCACGCGGTACTTGCCTTCGAAACCGAGCGACAGGCACAGGTACATCAGCTCCAGCATCGGCAGGTGCTTGACCGGGTTGCGCGACAGGCGCTCGAGCAACTGGAAGAACTTCTCGCCGCCGAAGGTCTCGTTGTGGAACGAGGACAGCAGACTCATCTGCGACCACTGGCTCTCGTTGCCCCAGGGCGTGGTCACCACCGCCTCGTCGACCACGGTGCACAGCACGTAGCGGGCGGCCATCACCTGGCTGCTCTCGGCGCCGTCGTGCAGGGCGCGGTGCTCGAACAGCTTGATCTCACGGGTCAGGCGCTGATTGAGGGCATCCAGATCCTCGCTCTCGAAGCTGTGCTTGAGGCGCACCACTTCCGAGAGCAGCGAGGACGCCGCTGCCACCAGCGGGTTGAGGCTGATGTTGAAGCTCTCTGCCGGGCGCAGGCGCGCGGCGAAGATCATGCGTTCTTCCAACTGCTCGAATTTCGGCGGCGCGCTGAAGTCGGTCAGCGGGCTTTCTGCGCGCGATTCACCCTTGCGGTTGAGGATGACCGTCTTGTCATCCTGGCCGTATTCCATTTCCTTGGTTGTCATGGTCAGTTCCTGATCGCCCAGAATTTCAGCTCAAGCCCGGAGAACTCGCCGGACACGTGGAAGGCGAAGCCGCCGGAGCGTTCCAGCTGCGCCAGTTCCTCGGAGCTGAGCTCCAAGGCGAAGTAGGTCTTGCCCGAGTGGAAGGGAATCTGCCGTGGCGCCACCGGCAGCGGTTTGACCTTGATCCCCGGCAGGTGCAGGTTGACCAGCTGACGAATGCGCTCCACCGGACCGACCTTGAGGTGCGCCGGCAGGCGCTGGCGCAGCTCCTCGGAGTCGCACTGGGCGCTGGCTGCGAGCACGAAACTGGAGGTGCCGAGCAGCTTGTGGTCGTGCAGCGGCGACACCTGGATGCCGTACTGGCGCTGCTGCAGGAGCATCTCGATGGCGTGCTGTTCGAGCACCATCGACAGCACCTGGCGGATGGCGTCCATCAGCTTGCGAAAGCTCAGGCCCTGGTCGCTGTGCAGGTAGCGGCCTTCCAGGCGCGGGCGCTTGGTCTCGCTGGAGAAAGTGGCCAATTCGCCGAGCAGGCCGACCAGCTCACGGTAGATCTGCTCCGGGTGCACCTGCTCGACGCCCAGGTGATGACGCAGGATCGGCTCGTAGCGGTTGATCAGTTGCAGCATCATGAAGTCGCCGACCTCGGCGCCACCCACCTTGCCGGTGGCGCGAATGCGCTCGGCGAGGATGTCGCCACGGTGGGCGAGCATGCTGATCACTTCCTTGAGGCAGCTCAGCAGGTAGCCGGAGGCCTGGAAGTTGACGTAGGTCGGGCTGAATTCCGGGTCGAGGCTGATCACCCCGTCCGGCGTGGTGTCGAGCACGTCGCACAGCTTGAGCTTCACATAGGCCTGGTCGCTCTGCTGCTCGCCGAGCAGCAGGCGGAAGTCCGGGCGACCAGTGCTGACCTGACTGACACTGCTGTCGCCGGCGTTGCAGTCAGCCACTTCCTCGTCGAAGGCGACATAGCGCGCCAGCACGTCACGCTGCTCCGGGCGGCGGCTCTCGATGTGGTTGCCGGTAACCAGCGGTAGCGCCAGGTAGACCGGGGTGTTGCCGGTGTTCGGCGGCACGTCCAGGCCCAGCGGCTCGCGCTCGGCGCCAAGGTCGAAGAGGCTGCCGTCGGGCAGCACGCCGCTGGCCTTGCTCACCACCAGCTTGCCCATGTTGAGGAACTGGCGGTCGATCTCCAGTTCGAAGAAGCCCCAGGCATAGCTGTCCAGCTTCTGCGTACGCACCTTGAGCTGGTGATCGAAGTAACGATCGTTCTGCTGGAAGTGCTGCGGGCGCAGCAGCATGCCTTCCTGCCAGATGACTTTATGCTGGCTCATCGGCTGCGCTCCTGCGGGTCATCCAGGTTGCGAATGCCGCGCTCGTCGAGGCGTAGGTTGGCGACGTTGCGCTGCTGCTCGTTGATCGCGATCACGTAGCGCCAGTTGGCTTCCGGCAGGTCGCGATAGGCGGCGAGCACAGCGACGTAGCGGCTGCCTTCCTGCACCGAAACCTTCAACTCACGGGTTTCACCCGGGCGCAGCTCGAGTTCTTCCAGGGTCACCAGATCAGGCGCCAGGGCTTCCTTGGGCCGCTGGTAGAGGGAGAAGAAATCGGCGTTCTCGAAGGCCACCGGGTGCTTGAGTTCGATCAGCCGCAGCACGATGGGCGAGGGGCGACCGTGCAGATCCGGGTTGAGCTGATCACTGCCGGTGAGGCTCAGATCCAGCTTGGTCATGGTCGAGTAAGGCGACATCGCGGCGCAGCCGGCGAGTGTCAGCAGCACGGCGCACAGGGCCAGGGAAAGCAGGCGAGGCATGGTGTTCATCCTTGAAGGTCGGTATTGAGGGTGGCGATCAGGCGAACCTGCTCTTCGTAGGCACTGGCGAAATCACGGGCGAACAGGCGATCGCTCCAGTCGTCGTTCTGCTCCAGCGAGGCATGCAGGCGGCGGTAGGCGCGCCAGCGGCCGCCATCGGTCGGCAGCAACGGCTTGCGACCGTTACGCTCGAAACGCATGGTCAGTTGCTCCGGGGCGAACTGTTCGAACATGCCCTGAACGGCTGCGCGGCTGGCCGCGAGCAGCGCCACCTGGTGCGCCTGCAGGTCGCGGAAGCTGCGGTTGATGGCTTGCTCGGCCGGTAGTTGGCCAGGCTTGCCGCCACGCAGCAGCGCGGTCAGCGTCTCGCTGGTATCCAGGCCATGCTTGAGCGGGTTGTTGCCAGCGCTCTGCACCGTGGTCAGCGCCAGACGCAGTTCGTTCTTCAGCTCGCTGCGGGTACGCAGCGCCTGCTGCAGGCTGCCGACGCTCTGCTTGAGCAGCTTGGCGGCATTCAGCGCCAGCGCTTCGCGGGCATCGTCATCAAGGTCGTCGACACGCACGCCGAGGGCATCGGAGAACTTCTCCCAGAAGGTCGGCGGCAGGCGTTCGGGTTCCGGGGCGACTTTCGGTTGCGGCGCAGGTGTCGGCATCACCAGCTCGGGCACCAGCAGGTTTTCCTCGTCGATCTGCGCGTAGTCGCGCTGCTGCGCCTGTGCGGTGCTGGGGCGCAGCACGGCGGTGAGGTCGTCCACCTCGGCGTACACGCGCTCCTGCTGATCCAGCGCGGTGAGCGGATCGAGGTCGAGGAAAGCATCATCCGGGATGATGCTGCCGGCGGCCTGCGGCAGACCGATATCCCCTTCGAACATGGCCGGATCCTGAACCAGCCGTGCGCGAATTTCGAAGTCGCCCAGGCAATACACGCTGCCATGCTCGATCCGCTGCGGGCTGCCCTTGGCCAGGCTGGCACCGCTGTCCTTGAGCTGGATGCCATTGCTGCTGGTGTCGGTCAGGTAGAAGGCGCCATCGCGATAGCTGACTTCCGCATGCCGACTGGAGAGGATGCGCTTGCGATCGGGAATCACCCAGTCGCACTCGTCGGCACGACCGATCACGCCGCCGGCCTGTTTGAAGGTTTTGGTGGTCAACAGACCTGGCACGAACTGCTGCGCGCTGACCACATCGAATACCAGTTCCATGGTGAACCTACTCCTTGCGGTCAGTGGCCGCGTTTCTCGGCTTGCGGGTCGCCCAGCGGGCGGTATTGGTCGTCGCTGAACTTGTAATTGCCAGTGCAGCCGGCCAGGGCGATGGCCAGGGCCAGCAGGGCGGCCGTCCGATAGCGATGCAGCATGGAATGCGCTCCTTGGGTGACAGTGGGTAGAAGATGGGCAGGCATGCTCAGACCTCGCTCGGGCTGATCTTCAGCCGCTGCATGCGGTACAGCAGGGTGCGTCGAGGCAGACCCAGCTCGTTGGCGGCGTTGGTCTGGTTGCCGCGGTTCTTGCGCAGGCAGTCGAGCAGCAGGTTGCGTTCGAGCCGATCCATGCGCTCGCGCAGGCTCAGCGGCGCGTTATCGGTGCTCTGGGTCTGCTCCAGGTTGAAGTGCTCAGGCAGCAGCTCACCGCCCTCGCAGAGCAGCACCGCGCGCTCGACCAGACCCTTGAGCTCGCGCACGTTGCCGGGGAAGGCATAACCGGCCAGGTGTTCCAGCGCGGCATCGCTCCAACGGCAGGCGTCACGCTGCAGCAGGCCGCTGGCGGTGCTGGCGAAGTGCCGGGCGAGCAGCAGGATGTCCTCGTCGCGCTCACGCAGCGCCGGCAGCTCGATGGGGAAGTGCGACAGGCGATAGAACAGGTCTTCGCGGAAGCTCCCTTCCTCGACACGCTTGCGCAGCTCCTGGTGAGTCGCGGCGACGATGCGCACGTCGACCTTGTGCGTCTCGCTGCTGCCCAGCGGGCGCACTTCGCCTTCCTGCAGCACACGCAGCAGCTTGGCCTGCAGCGTCAGCGGCATATCGCCGATCTCGTCGAGGAACAGCGTGCCGCCATCGGCCGCATCGAACAGGCCCGGTTTGTCGCGGTCAGCGCCAGTGAAAGCGCCCTTGCGATAGCCGAACAGTTCGCTCTCCAGCAGGTTTTCCGGCAGCGCTGCGCAGTTCTGCACGATGAACGCCTTGCTGCGCCGCGCACCGCAATCATGGATGGCGCGGGCGACCAGTTCCTTGCCGGTGCCGGTCTCGCCGGTCAGCAACACGCTGACCGGGCTGTGCAGCACCTTGCCGATCAACTGATAGACGCGGCGCATGGCCTGGCTCTGGCCGAGCAAGCCGTAGCCGCTGGCGCAGGGTGTGCCAGGGGCAGGGGAGACGGTTTCGCTGCTGGTTTCACCGTCGACGGCCGGTGCGCGCAGACGCTGCAACAGGTGCAGCTGAGCCAGGGCGAAACGCCCGAGCTGGGCGAAAGAAGCGGCGAAACCCTGCAGGATGCGCCGCTCGTGGCTGGCCACCAGCAGCAGGCCACGGGTATGGCCAGCGCCGTCATGCAGCGGCAGGCACAGCAGGCTGCGCCAGGCTCGCCCACCCTCCGGCAGACAGGCGACGCTGTGCAGGCCGCCATCGAGCTCATCGATGCACAGCACCTGGTTCTGGCACAGGCAGTACTGCAGCAATTGCTCGCCGTCGTAGTCACTGGGCAGGCTGGCTGCCTCGCGCGGTTGCAGCAGGCCGTCGAGCCACTCGGCAGAGAGAGTCAGGCGGGTGTTGGTGTGATCCAGCAGGTACAGCTGGCCCAAGGCGCAGTCAGCCAGTTCGGCGGCGGCACGCACCAGGTTGGCGAGCAGGCGCTCGCTGCTGGCAGCGCCAGCCAGCTCGGCGTAGCGACCGAGCAAGGCTTCGGCGTAGCGCAGTGGTTGTGGGACTTCGGCGAACATCGGCGGCACCTCAGGCGAACTCACAGGTCACGGCGGAATCGGCATCCAGCGTGGCATGCACGCGCTGCAGGCTTTCACCGGCAGCCATGGCATCAAGCAGGCGATCGACCACCAGCGGTTGCAGGTGCTGGTCGATCAGGTGATCGATCAAACGCGCACCGCTGTCGCCATGGGTGCAGCGTTCAGCCAGATGCTCGACCAGGCCGTCGCAATGGCTGAAGGCGAGCTGGCGACGCGCCAGGCGCTCGCCGAAACGGGCCAGCTTGAGGCCGACCAGCTGGCGCAGCAGGTCGCTGTCCATGGGGTAGTAGGGCACCACGCGCATGCGCCCGAGCAGGGCCGGCTTGAAGTGCTGGGTCAGTTGCGGGCGGATGGCCAGTTCCAGATCCTCGGTGGCCGGACGTTCACCGCCGGCACACAGGCTGGCGATACGCTCGCTGGCCAGGTTGCTGGTCATCAGGATCAGGGTGTTGCGGAAGTTGATCTCGCGCCCTTCACCGTCGTTGGCCACGCCCTTGTCGAAGATCTGGTAGAAGACGTTCATCACGTCCGGGTCGGCTTTTTCGACTTCGTCGAGCAGGATCACCGAGTAGGGCTTCTGCCGCACGGCCTCGGTGAGCATGCCGCCTTCGCCGTAACCGACGTAGCCGGGCGGCGCGCCGATCAGGCGGGAGACGGTGTGCTTCTCCTGGAATTCGGACATGTTGATCACGGTGAGGAAACGCTCGCCGCCATACAGCAGGTCGGCCAGTGCCAGGGCGGTCTCGGTCTTGCCGACGCCGCTGGGGCCGACCAATAGGAACACGCCCACCGGTGCATCGGGCTTGTTCAAACCTGCAGCGGTGGCGCGCATGGCCTTGTCCAGCGCCTGGATCGCCTGCTCCTGGCCGCGCACGCGCTGGCGCAGGTCGTCGGCGAAGGTGATGACCTTGGTGTTGTGCTCACGCGCCAGCTGGCTCAGCGGCACGCCCGTCCAGTGGCTGATCACTTCGGCCACCAGGCGCGGGCAGACCTCGAAGCTGACCAGGCGCTCGCTGGCCTGGGCAGCGGCCAGCTCGGCCTGGATGGCGCGTAGCTCGGCTTCCAGTTCTTCCAGGCTCGGGCGCGACTCATCGCTGCTGCCGTCGTCGTTACCGAGACGGGCGGCGGCGCATTGCTTGCGCTGCTCCAGCAGACGCTCGGCCAGATCTCGCTGTACGGCCCAGCGGGTCTCGACCTGCTCCAGTTCGGCACGGGCGGCGACCAGACGGCTATCCAGTGCGTCCAATGCTTCACCATCGATGGCCAGGCCGGCATCCAGGTCGCGGCGCATGGCTTCACCCTGGCGCTCGCCCTCGGCGATCTCGCCGCGCAGGCGCTCCAGTGCTTCGGGCGCGGCGGCCAGGCTGATACGCACGCGGGCGCAGGCGGTGTCGAGCACGTCCACGGCCTTGTCCGGCAGCTGGCGGCCGGCCAGGTAGCGCGCCGACAGTTCAGCAGCAGCGACCACCGCATCATCGCGCAGGTAGATACCGTGGCTCTTCTCGTACACTGGCGCCAGACCGCGCAGGATGGTGACCGCCTCGTCGACAGTGGGCTCGTGCAGTTGCACCGGCTGGAAGCGGCGGGCCAGGGCCGGATCCTTCTCGAAGTACTTCTTGTATTCGCTCCAGGTGGTGGCAGCGATGGTGCGCAGCTCGCCACGGGCCAGCGCCGGTTTGAGCAGGTTGGCGGCGTCGCCGCTGCCGGCCTGGCCACCGGCGCCGATCAGGGTGTGGGCTTCGTCGATGAACAGGATGATCGGCTTGGGCGAGGCCTTCACTTCGTCGATCACGCCCTGCAGGCGGCGCTCGAACTCACCCTTGACGCTGGCGCCGGCCTGCAGCAGGCCGAGATCCAGGCACAGCAGCTCGACGCCCTTGAGCACCTGCGGCACCTCGCCAGTGGCGATGCGCAGGGCCAGGCCCTCGACGATGGCGGTCTTGCCGACGCCAGCCTCACCGACCACGATGGGGTTGTTCTTGCGGCGGCGGGCGAGGATATCGATCATCTGGCGGATCACGCCGTCACGGCACAGCACCGGGTCGAGCTTGCCGTCGCGGGCCTGCTGGGTGAAGTTGTGGGTGAAGCGCGCCAGGTTGGATTCGCCGCCGGCTGCCGGCTTGCCGGCACTGCCTTGCGGCTGCTGGCTGAGGGCGAAGTCGCGCAGGCGCTCGGCGTTGAGCTTGCCCAGCAGCGCCTGGTAACGGCTGCCGGCGTAGCGCATGGGGTTGCGCAGCAGGGCGAGGATCAGCGCGGCCTGATCGATCTGGCTGGCGCCCAGCTCCAGGTTGGCGACCAGCAGGGCATCCTGCAGCCATTGCACCAGTTCGGCAGAAAACACCGGGTTGCGCGACTCGCTGTGTTCGCCGCGCGGCTGCAGCGCCTGGGCCAGCTCACCGGCATCGATCTCGGCGTCCTGCAGGGCGCGCGCCAGCAGGCTTTCCGGGCGCTCCAGCAAGCCCAGCAGCAGGTCTTCGACGAGGATCTTGTTGCCGCCGCGCACCACGCAGCGTTCGGCGGCCATTTCCAGGTCGCGCTTGCTCGCGGCATCCAGGGCTTGAACCAGTTGTTGCAGATCGACGTTGATCATTTCATCTGTCCTTAATGAATCTTGCTGCCCAGAGTGACCAGGCCATCGGCGTTCTCGCGGCCGAGCCAGGTCGTCCAGCCGAGCAGGCAGGGGTTTTCTTCGCCGATGCGCAGGTCGCGGATTTCGTCCTGACGCAGTTCCAGGCGGATGTCGTAGTCCAGCGGATCGCGCAGGGTGAAGCGCACCAGCGCACAGAGCGGCTGGTAGCCCGTACCGATCGGCAGGAATTCGTGAAAGCGCGTCCAGCCCAGCTGGCGCACGTGGATACGAAACTTGCCGCCACGGTCGCGCACGCGCTCGCCGAGCACGGCGTCTTCACCGAGCAGGCTGTTGGCGCGGCCGAGGCGGTTGCGCTGCTCCTCCAGCACCGTCACCTGGCGCTCCAGGCACTGCTCGATGAACAGCTCGGCGTGCTTGAAGTAGTAACGCAGTACCGACTCGATAAGTGCCGCCGAGTGAGCGCGCAGACTGAGCAAGCCGAGGTAAGGCAGCAGGCGCTTCCAGTTCAGCTCCTGGGCCTGGCGAATCTGCTCGCTGCCCAGGCCGATCAGGGCGAACAGATGCGCCGAGAAGGCGTCCATGGCCCCACTCTGGAAGCTGGCGCGGTAGCGGTACTTCTTCCAGATCGGCAGCAACAGGCGTTGCAGGCGGTTGTTGAACAGATCGAGGAAATCGCGGGTCGGGTTGCCATCCTCGCTGTCGCCCAGGGCCTGTTCGCTGTAGAAGGCCGGTAGCGGCGAACCTCCGCCGAACAGGCCGACCAGGTTGACGCGCATGCGGGCACGCAGCTCGCCATCCTCCTCGAAGAACTGCACGCGATCGATATCGCTGCCAGGAAAACCCAGGCTCGGGTTGGCCTGGAACTCCAGGTACTCGTAGAGGCGCTCCTCATCCAGATGCGGATGCGCAGCACCCAAGCGCTCCAGCACCAGCTGTACGGCCTGGAACAGGCTGTACTCGCGGATGCCCCGGCTGAGCCGATTCAGAGCAGGGGCTGCTGCCCCATGCGTGGCGTCCATTTGTACAACTCTCCCTGTGTGCTCTGTACGTGCAGCTCGTGGTAGGAATTCAAGCTGGCGTACAAGGCGAAAAATTCATTGAGTACCGAGGCGAACAGAAACAAATCGCCCTCACCCAGATAACCTTCCGGGTTCATGGTCAGTTCGGTGCGCACCCCGCGTACTGGCAGGCCGCGGTGCAGGCGGTCGACATGACGGTGGCCGATGTTCTTGAGGCCGCCGAGCAGGCGCTTGCTGACGCGCTCGGCGTGCTGGTCGTAGTAGCGCGGCAGGTCGTAGGTCTCGAGGATCACCTTGAGCGCCTCGACGTTGGCCAACGACAGGTAGTTCAGCGACATGTTGGAAATCAGCTTCCACAGGAAGTCGCGGTGCAGCGGCGGCGCGTAGCACGGTGTGACCGCGCTGATATTGCGGAAGCTGAGGAAATCCGGGGTGTCCTCGCTGGGCAGGCAGATATCGCCCAGGCGCAACTGACGCGGCAGGTTCTGGTTGGTGCAGGTCAGCTCGATGGACAGCGTCTCGTGCTGATCGAGGTTGCGCAGGCCAAAACTGAGCCAGGTCTCCAGACCGTCGCCGAGCATCGAAGGCTGCTGGCGCACGCTGTAGTGCGGGCGCGCCACCGGCACGTCGAAGCTGGGGTCGTGCTCGAACGACTCGAACGGCACATACTCTTCGTACCCCATGCCGCCCGGCTTCCAACCGGTGACACGATCGACCGAGAACACACCGCAATGCTGCGAATCGAACTCGGCCGGCAACAGCAGGTATTGATCCTGCTTGCCATCGAGGCGGATCGGAATGGCGTCGTGCTGGAACAGATTGACCACCGGCGTGCAGTACAGGCGCACATTCTCCAGGGTCGGACGGATGCGCTGCACGCCGGCCTTGTGGATATCGAAACGCAGTTCCAGGCCACGCGCCTGCTTGAGCAGGTCTTCGGGCAGGCTGTGGATGGCATCCAGACCGAGCAGGTCGACGAACAGGAATTTCTCCTGGAAGGCGAAGTATTCCTGCAGATAGCGATAGCCGCGGAAGGTGTTCAGCGGGTAGGGGATCAGCGCCTCGTCCTCGGCGAAGCCTACCGGTTGCACCTGTTCGGGCTTGAGCTGCAGGGTGCCGAGCGTCTGGCCGAAGGCATCCTGCAGCGGCTTGCCGGCCTGGTCGAGCAGCACCAGCTGGATGCTGCCGAGGTTGCGCAGCAGCGCCAGGTAAAGCATCTGGCCGATATAACGTTCGCCCGCCAGGTGCAGGCGCAGCTTATTCAGGCCGATCTCACCGATATGCCCATCGGCGCTCATGGCCAGACGCAGGCTGAGCAGTGCGCCGTCGCCCTTGACCGAGTAATCCAGGCCGTTCAACGCCAGCGGCAGCACTTCGGTGGGGAAGCAGGTGCGAAAACGGCAGGTGACACCCTCGATGGCCTTGGCCTCCACCGGCGTACCACGACTGACCGGCAGCGCCGGGCCGGGCCGGGTCAGCGGGTCGAACTGAAGCATGCTGAAGGCCGGTAGCGGGCGCATGTAGTTCGGCCACAGCAAGTGCATCAGCGAATGGGTCAGCTCCGGCAACTCGTCGTCGAGCTTCTGCCGCAGACGCCCGGTGAGGAAGGCGAAGCCTTCGAGCAGACGCTCGACGTCCGGGTCGCGCCCCGCCTGGCCGAGGAACGGCGCCAGCGCCGGGCTGCGCTCGGCGAAGCGCTTGCCCAGTTGGCGCAGGGCGGTGAGTTCGCTCTGGTAGTAGTGGTTGAAAGACATCTCAGCGGCTCGTCCATGTGGCAGAGTCGACACAGTCGCTGGCATTGGCCAGCAAGGCATCGGCGCGGTGGTCATTCCATTGCGCGGGAATCAGTTTCAGATCACCTATCGGTGGAGTCTGAGTCGGGCAACCATTACGGGACGTCCAGACGCAGTGCCGCGGCTGAAAACCCTGAGCCTCAGCCGTCAAGACAACGATGCACATCGGCGCATCGGCGAGCACCGTGAAGAGTCGCCAGTCGTCACGGGCAGCAAAAGCAAATCGCCCCTGACTGTCGCTGTGCATCTCATAGCTGTGCGAGCGGTCGCTGGCGACCTCGAGAACGAGTGCCGCACCTTGCACGGGCTGCCCGCTCTCGGCAGAAACCAGACGCCCACCGATGGCCGGATTGATCGGCGCCGCATGTGGTGCCAACACGCAGCCCTGCAACGCAAGCACAGCGAGCAGACCGCTCCATCGAGTCGAATAGCGCAGGAGGCGATTCATCACGAGCAACTCAACCGCCAATCAACACGGTGCCGGAGCCAGCCACCACGGCATTGCCATGGCTGCCCACGCTACCCACCACCGCCGCTGGCTTTCCGTTGATCAGCACGGTAGGAATCACCGCGCCGGCCATGGCGCCGCCACAGGCGGAGGCATCGCCCAAGCGCGCGGCCGGCAGGCTGTCGAACAGCACGTCAGGCGAGCCGGCGGCAATGGGGTTGGTACCGTGACCGGGGATCGGGCAAGCGGTGGGATCGCTCAGGCGGGCGGCGGGTTTACCGGACATGTGACGCTCCTGGGTTGACGTTGACCTGACCGCTGCCATCCAGGCTCGCGGAGAAACTGACCTGACGCCTGATGCCGTCCATTTCCAGCATCGCGTCGATGGCGAAGGCCTGACGCAATGGGTCATGGGTACGCGGCAGGGAAATCACGCGTACCTGGGTCAGTCGTGGTTCGTACGCTTCGATAAAGCGTTCGATGGCGATACGCGCCTGCTGCAACGAGTCGTGCAGCGACAGGCGCATATCGTTCAAATCGGGCAACCCGTAGTCGGGCAGCGTTTGCACGCTGCCCGCACGGGTGCTGAGCATCTTGGCCAGATGGGCAGCCACCGAGGCCATGGCGGCGACCTCGCGGCTCCAGCCGGCACGTTGGCCGACCTCGCCACCGAGGCGCTCGAACAGGCTGCCGTAGGCCATGCGTGCTTACTCCTTGTCCAGCTTGCCGACCAGCGACAAGGTGAAGTCGGCACCCATGTATTTGAAGTGCGGGCGCACGTTCAGGCTGACGCGGTACCAGCCCGGCTCGCCTTCGACATCGCTGACGATGACCTGGGCGGCACGCAGCGGACGGCGGCTACGCACTTCGGAGCTCGGGTTCTCCTGGTCGGCCACGTACTGGCGAATCCACTTGTTCAGCTCCAGCTCGAGGTCGGTACGCTCTTTCCAGGCACCGATCTGCTCGCGCTGCAGCACTTTCAGGTAGTGAGCCAGGCGGTTGACGATGAACATGTACGGCAGCTGGGTGCCCAGCTTGTAGTTCAGCTCGGCGTTCTTGCCTTCTTCGCTGATGCCGAAGAACTTCGGCTTCTGCGCCGAGTTGGCGGAGAAGAATGCGGCGTTGTCGCTGCCCTTGCGCATGGTCAGGGCGATGAAGCCTTCCTCGGCCAGCTCGTATTCGCGGCGGTCGGACACCAGCACTTCGGTCGGGATCTTAGTCTCGATCTCGCCCATGCTCTCGAAGTGGTGCAGCGGCAGGTCTTCAACCGCGCCACCGCTCTGCGGGCCGATGATGTTCGGGCACCAGCGGAACTTGGCGAAGCTGTCGGTCAGACGGCTGGCGAAGGCATAGGCGGTGTTGCCCCACAGGTAGTGCTCGTGACTGTTGGCCACGTTTTCCTTGTAGACGAAGGTCTTCACTGGGTTGTCTTCCGGGTCGTACGGGTTGCGCAGCAGGAAGCGCGGTACGGTCAGGCCGACGTAACGGGCGTCTTCCTGCTCGCGGAAGCTTTGCCACTTGGTGAATTGCGGGCCTTCGAAGTGGTCTTTCAGATCCTTCAGATCCGGCAGGCCGGTGAAGGTCTCCAGGCCGAAGAATTTCGGGCCGGCGGCGGCGATGAACGGCGCGTGGGACATGCAGGCCACCGAGGCGACGTACTGCAGGGTCTTGACGTCCGGAGCGCTCGGGTCGAAGAAGTAGTTGGCGATCAGGGCGCCGACCGGCTGGCCACCGAACTGGCCGTACTCGGCGGTGTAGATGTGCTTGTACAGGCCGGACTGAACGATTTCCGGGCTGTCTTCGAAGTCATCGAGCAGATCCTGCTTGGAGGCGTTGAGGATCTCCAGCTTGATGTTCTCGCGGAAGTTGGTGCGATCCACCAGCAGCTTGAGGCCGCGCCAGGAGGATTCCAGGGCCTGGAACTGCTCGTGGTGGAGGATTTCGTCCATCTGCCGGCTGAGCTTGGCGTCGATCTCCGCGATCATGCGGTCGACCATGGCCTTCTTCACCGGCTCGTTTTCGTTCTGCGGCTTGAGCAGCTCTTCGATGAAGGCCGACACGCCACGCTTGGCGATGTCGTAGGCTTCGTCGTCCGGAGTCAGCTTGGTTTCCGCGATGATGCGGTCGAGGATGCCGAGTTCAGCGGCGCTACGGCCGCCTTCTACTGCTGCGCTAGTCGTGCTCATGAATATGCGTCCTTGTCAGTGAAAATCAGGAATCGAGCTTGTCTTGTGCGGCCAGACCCAGCTCGCCGAGCACGCGGTCGCGCGAGTCGTCGTCGGAGAGCACGCTCTCGATGGCTTTGCGGAAGGCTGGGGCGTTGCCCAGCGGGCCTTTCAGGGCGACCAGAGCGTCGCGCAGTTCCATCAGTTTCTTCAGCTCCGGCACCTGGTCGACCAGGTTGGCCGGGTTGAAGTCCTTCATGGAGTTGATCTTCAACTGCACGGCCAGCTCGTCGTCGGTTTGCTCGTCCTGCAGGCGGTTCGGCACGGCGAAGGTCAGGTTCAGCTCCTGCTTGGCCAGCACTTCATCGAAGCTGTTCTTGTCGATGCTGATGGGCTTGCGGTCTTCGATCTTGCGATCGTCGGCACGCTGGGTGAAATCGCCGAGCACCATGAGTTTCAGGGGCAGTTCGATTTCTTCCTGAGCGCCGCCGGTGGCGGGTTTGAAGGTGACGTTGATGCGTTCCTTGGGGGCTACCGAGCCTTCTTTGGCCATGGGTGTTCTCCTTTGCGTTGATGGCCCGGAGGCCTTGATTGGCGTGTTGGCGCCTTACTCCAGCACCACCTCGAGGTCGAGGTGGCACAACCTGCGATAGATCTCGTCCTTGCTGTCGCGCACCGCATGGTTCTGCGGCAGGAGCTCGCAGCAGTTGTGCAGCAGACGCAGCACATCCAGAGCGAGATCGGGTTCCCACTCGCCGAGGCCGGAGGCCTGCAGCGTCTGGTCGAGCGATTCGAGTTGGGTCTTGGCCAGGTCGTACTTCTTCGCGGCGAAGCACAGACGGGCCAGGGTCAGTTGCCAGAAGAAACGCTCACGACCGCCACGGGCGCGCGACATGCCCTGCTTGAGCTGTTGCACAGCGGCCTTCAGGCCGTCCTTGCGCAGGCCGGGGAGCACCTGCTGCAACGCTTCTTCCCAGGCTGGCGTGGCGCCCTGTTCACTGGCGGCGGGCTTCTTCTCCACCTCCGGCGCCTGCAGGTGCGGCAGCACGTGGGCACCGATCCACACGCGGGTTTCGGCGTCGGCGAAGGGCACACCGTCGTGGAAGCGCAGTTCGTCGAGACCCGGCACCCGCTGCAGAAACAAGGCGAACTGGATTTCCACCTCGCGCATGGCCTGCTCGGCCTTGAGCTCCTGCAGGCACTCCCAGACCAGGCGCTGGCCGTCGAGCCAGAACGGCGCACGGGCGATGCTGGCTTCGAGGTCGGCGAGCAAATCGGCATAGGCACCCTGAGCGAAGCGTTCCTTGTAGGAGGCCAGCTTGTCGGCCGGCAGGCCGCGCAGGGCAGTGATGTGTTCGGCGTTGCGCTCGGGCAGCGACTCGATGGGCAGCCACAGCAGGGTGCGCGACAGACGCAACGGCTTGAGATCGGTGGCCTTGTTCTTCAGCCACCAGGCGCACAACGGACGAGCCGCATCCTGCTGGGTACGCAGAGCCTTGTGCGCGTCCTTCTCGTTCTCGATGGGGCCGGTGCCGGTGATGATCTGGGTAGCGACCTGCTTGACCTGGGCGATGGCCGCACCCACGGCGCCGGGCTCGGCCTGGCCCTGGCTGGCGCGCTTGATCTGCTCGTCGAGACGACGGCACAGCGGCAGCAGCAGCGGCGAGTCTTCGCCGAGATGGCTCGACAGGCTGGCCTCGAGGCCATGCAGGTGTTCGGCCAAGCGGCGGAACAGCGGTAGTTGCTCGCTGATCGGCACGTGCTCGGCCAGCGCCTGCTCCAGCCGAGGCAAAAGCCAGTTGAGGGCAGCGGCACGGGTGCGCGGTTTGCGCGGATGCAATTCGTGCCAGTGGTGCTCGCAGAGGTAGTGCAGAAGGTTCAGACCGGCCTGCAGGCCAGCGAAAGATTCGCGCTGGAAAAGCCCCCAGGTCAGCCAGGTGGCAGCGCGCAGATCCTTGGATTGAGTGGTCAGCAGGTTCTCGCTGCCTTCCCTCACCTTCTGCCAGTCGATGGCTGCGGTTTCATGCAGGGACGAGGCCTTGCCCAGCTCGGTTTCCAGCATCTCGTATTCGCTGGAATAGCGTACATCCTCACCGGCGAAGTTCCCCTCATTAATAGGAGACTTGGCCAAATTGAGATAATGCGCGGTCAGCTTGCTGGAGTACGTCATTCCATGACTCGACTATTAAAGAGGGCAACTTCCGTGACAGTAAACCGAACCATCCAGCCCAGTTAAAACATCAAACTGCGCAACTTTTTGCGCACTTTCTTGTGCAACAAATTGCGCAAGAGCCTTATAGGACGGGCATCCTAGCCCCATGATCGAAGGTGAGCAACCGCCCGAAGTGTGAAATACCTAACATTCAAAGAGATCTTTCAAATTATTACCAGAACATCAGTCACGATAATTCATAATGCACTTTCAACAAGTTGCTATCGGGATTTTTCCATTCGGACAAGTTCTCCGATAGTTGTAGGAAATTACTTACTAGCAAATTAGTGGCACGTCACAATTGATGGCCAACTGACATTATTTTTTGTGATGCTGAGCGCGGTTACTGCCCTGGCTTTTATGCCAGGGCACTTGAAACACAGGTAGGGATTCAGGGACGCAAGATGTCGCTGGAAAGGCGCAGTTCGAGCCGGTGCCGTTCGTCGGACTGCAGCTGCACGATGTCCTCCATCAGGTTGGCCGTCTCGATACACAGCATGTCCTGCCAGGCATCGTCGGGGAACTGCGACAACCGCTGCGCCTTGTCGACCCAGGGGTTCCACAGCACCGCCGAACGCGAGCCGCGGGCATCCAGATGAATACGCCGCTTCCAGCCAGGATCGACGATACTCAAGCGCGCCGGCGTGTCGAGATAGATACGATCCGTCTCCGCGTCAAAGGTCGGCTCGCCCTGCTGGCGCAGTTCCTGCCAGCCTTGCAGGGTATCGAGATAGCGACAGCCCTCCAGCCCTTCGACGCTGACCTGGCGCACATCGCTGACGGCGAAATAGGTGTGCAGCGCCTGGCTAAGAACCAGAGGCGTATCGCTGCGGTTGTGGGTTTCCAGGCTCATGCTGAGATCCTGCGCCAAGCGCACGACGAAGCTCAGACCGGCATCGCGGGGCCATCCCGCCAATGGCTGGTCACGCGTGTCGTAGGCAAAACGCAGGGTCACCGCATCGTCTTCCTCGTCGATCCCCAGCAGCTCCCAATCCAGCGCGCGCACCAGCCCGTGGGCAGGCGCCTCGTCCTTCTGGTAGTGCGTCTGCACGGCCTGTGGATTGCGCCGCAGGTCGCCGAACCAGGGCCAGCAGATCGGCACGCCGCCGCGTACGCTCTGGCCACCTTTATAGGCAGCATCCGGGCTCAGCCAGATCAACGGCGGCTGCTCACCCTGCTGGTAGCTGAGAATCTGCGCGCCCTGCTGAGCCACCAGCAATTCGCTGTCGGCTACACGAATTCGCCAGCAGGTCAGTTGATCCAGTTCCACGCATTCGACTTGGGCGGCGCTCATGACGACCTCTCGTAGGGATAGATGAAAGACAGTGAAACCTCTGACAACGCACAAAGCAAAACGCCCATCACAAGGATGGGCGTTTCGTCGTAACCGCTACAGACTCACTTACCGTAAATCTGTTCCGGCAGCCAGGTGATGATGCCTGGGAACAGGTAGGCGATCACCAGCATCAGCAACTGGATGCCGATGAAGGGAATCACGCCACGGTACATGGTGCCGGTACTCACCGAGCGGGGTGTGACACCGCGCAGGTAGAACAGCGAGAAGCCCAGCGGCGGAGTGAGGAACGAGGTCTGCAAGTTCAGCGCGATCATCACGCCCAGCCAGATCGGATCCAACCCCATGGCCAGCAGCACCGGACCTACAATCGGCACCACCACGAAGATGATTTCGATGAAGTCGAGGATGAAGCCGAGCAGGAAGATCACCAGCATCACCAGGAAGAATGCACCCAGCACGCCGCCTGGCAGCGACTGGAACACTTCCTCGATCAGGTGCTCGCCACCGAAGCCACGGAAGATCAGGGAGAACAGCGAAGCGCCGATCAGGATCAGGAACACCATGCAGGTGATATCGGTGGTGCCGTGCGCCACGCTGCGCATCTGGCTGATGTTCAGTTGGCCCTTGAACAGCGCCAGCAGCGTCGCGCCTACCGCACCGATGGCCGCGGCCTCGGTCGGCGTAGCGAAACCGGCGAGGATCGAACCGAGCACGATGACGATCAGCGCCAGAGGCGGCACCAGCGCACCGAGCAGCTTGCCCCACTCGACCTCGCCCAGCTCCTCCTGGGGAATGGCAGGCATCTTCTCCGGTTTGATGAAGATCATCGCCACGAGATAGAGCACGTACAGGCCGACCAGCATCAGGCCCGGAATCAGCGCGCCCATGAACAGGTCACCGACCGACACGGTCTTCGGCGAGAAGATGCCCATCTTCAGCTGCGCCTGCTGGTAGGCGCTGGACATCACGTCACCCAGCAGCACCAGCACGATCGACGGCGGAATGATCTGCCCCAGGGTGCCAGTGGCCGCCAGCGTACCGGTGGCGATGCCTGGATCGTAACCGCGCTTGAGCAGGGTCGGCAGGGCCAGCAGGCCCATGGTCACCACGGTAGCACCGACGATACCGGTCGAAGCGGCGAGCAGGGCGCCCACCACACAGACCGAGATGATCAGGCCGCCACGCAGGCTGCCGAACAGACGCGACATGGATTCCAGCAGGTCTTCGGCGACCTTGGACTTCTCCAGCATCACGCCCATGAACACGAACAGCGGCACAGCCAGCATGGTCTGGTTATTCATGATGCCGAACAGGCGGTTCGGCAGAGCGCTCAGGTAGCCCGGGTCGAAGGTGCCAGTCAGCACACCGATGCCTGCGAAGATCAGGGAAACACCGGCCAGCGTGAACGCCACCGGATAGCCCGCCATCAGCACCACGCAGATGCTGATGAACAACAGAATCGCCATGAACTCAGCCATGTTTCACCTCCGGCGCCGGGATGCGGCCAGCGATGACATACGCAGCCTTGATCAGGTTGGACAGGCCTTGCAGGCTCATGCCCACTGCCAATAGCAGGATGATGCTCTTTTGCAGGTAGACGAACCGCAGCCCGCCGGTTTCATTGGAAATTTCCTTGGTTGCCCAAGAGTTGGTCACGTAATCCCAACTGGCCCAGCCCAGGTACAGGCACACCGGCAGCAGCAGGAACAGACTGCCAAGCAGCTCCACCACTGCCTGACGACGACCGCTGAATTTCTGGAAGAAGATGTCCACACGCACGTGGCCGTTACGCTGCAGAACCCAGGCAGCAGCGCCCATGAACACCAGCGCGTGAGCGTAGAGCACGCCTTCCTGCAGAGCGGTAGCACCAATGCCGAAGCCATAGCGCAGCACCACGACCACAGCCGTGCCGAGGACGAGAAACAGGGTGAACCAAGCGATTATTCTGCCGAGCCAGCCATTAAGGCCGTCAATGAGGTATGCAAGCTTGAGGGGGATTGAAGGCTTGTCGGACATAAGGAGTCCTTATCATTATGGTTTAGGGACATGACGACGAGCCTGTTGGCCTGCCATCGCGCCGCGCGCATCCTTGTGGGCTGCGGCCGGCGATTTTATGCAGGCCAGGCGGGGATCAGCAATGCCACTACAACTTTAGTCGCACTTCTGTAGCTTGAGGGTGTCGCCACCTTATGTTACTCAGGACGGGTTTGACGCCGGCGATCCCGTGGTCAGACCAATACAACAAAAAAGGAGCATTGAATGAAACGTCGCGACATACTCGCCGCAGCGGGTGTAGGCCTTGCAGCAACCGCCCTCGCTGGTTGCAAAGAAGACTCGAAAAGCGCCGCCGCGCCTCAAGAGGGCTCGAGTTCTCAAACCTTCACCTGGAAAATGGTCACCTCCTGGCCGAAGAACTTCCCTGGCGTGGGCGTAGGCGCAGAACGCTTCGCCAAGCTGGTCGATGAAATGAGTAATGGTCGCCTGAAGGTTCGCATCTATGCGGCTGGCGAACTGGTTCCGGCGCTGGAAGTCTTCGACGCCGTTTCCCGCGGTACCGCCGAACTGGGGCACGGCGCACCGTACTACTGGAAGGGCAAGGTACCGGCGGCACAGTTCTTCTGCGCCCTGCCGTTCGGCCCCAACGCTCAGGAAATGAACGCCTGGCTGCACCACGGCGGCGGCATCAAGCTGTGGGAAGAGGTGTACAAACCGTTTGGCGTACTGCCAATGGCGTGCGGCAACACCGGCGTACAGACCGCCGGCTGGTTCAACAAGGAAATCAATTCAGTCGACGATTTCAAAGGCCTGAAGATGCGTACCCCGGGCCTGGGCGGCGAAGTGCTGACCAAGATGGGCGGCACCGTGGTCAACATGCCGGCAGGTGAAATCTTCACTGCCCTGCAGACTGGCGCCATCGACGCCACCGAGTGGATCGGCCCGTACAACGACCTGGCTCTGGGCCTGCACAAGGCTGCCAAACACTACTACACCCCGGGCTGGCAGGAGCCGAGCGTACTGTTCGAGCTGGACGTCAACCTGAAGGCCTGGGAAACCCTGCCGCCGGATCTGCAAGCCATCGTTCGCGCCGCTGCCCGCGACGTCAACGGCGACATGCTCGACGACTACAACGCCAAGAACATGGAAGCCATGGAACAGCTCAAGTCCGAGGGCGTCGATGTCCGTCGCCTGCCTGACGAAGTGCTGGCCCGCCTGAAGGAAGTGGCTGCCGAAGTGGTCGAGACCTCGGCCAACGCCGATCCGGCCGCGAAAAAAGTCTGGGAACACCAGAAAGCCTATCTGCAGCGTCTGTACGACTATGCAGAAAGCAACGAGAAAGACATCTACAACATCCGCGGCTGATCCCCAACGGGTTTCAGACACACGGAAAAACGCCGGCCTCAGGGCCGGCGTTTTCGTTACAGGATATTGCCGAAGGCCATCTGCTCGGCTCAGCCGCGCCGTGGCGGTACCGGTCGGGTACGGCCGCTGCCATCGATGGCGACGAAAACGAACACCGCCTCGGTGACCTTGCGCCATTCATTGGACAACGGATCGTCGCTCCACACCTCGACCATCATCTGGATCGAGCTACGTCCCACTTCCAGCGCCTGCGTGTAGAACGACAGCTGCGCTCCCACGGCAACCGGTACCAGAAAGGCCATGCGATCGATGGCCACCGTGGCCACGCGACCACCGGCGATCTTGCTGGCCATGGCGGTGCCGGCCAGATCCATCTGCGATACCAGCCAGCCACCGTAGATATCCCCGAAACCATTGGTCTCACGCGGCAAGGCGGTGATCTGCAGGGCAAGGTCGCCCTGGGGGATCGGATCTTCCTGTTCGTAGTCGTTCATCGGCTCGAGACTCGCGGCGCGGTTGTTGTTCTGGGCGCGGAACCCGCATAGCAGGTGGGCTGGGCGAGTATACCGACTGAACAGTCGCCGAGCGACCACTGTAGATAGCGCTGCAGGCGGCGTCGTAGCTGGCTTATCGGGCAAAACGCACGACCCGCAAAGGGCCAGTCGGGCAGGATGCCCGCCGTCGTTATTTCCACATAAAACTAACCTACTGATTTTCAATGATTTTATTTGAAAGAACAGGCTGGCACGGGCAGTGCAATGACTATTGCAAAGGATCAATAGGCACCGATCTCGAAACTGGAGACAGGCAGCGCAGACACCTTACGTGTGATCGCACCGCCGTCACCCCGACAGGAGAACCGCCATGTGGATAGTCGCCCTGCTGCTTGCCAGCCTGCTGCTACTGCTCGGCCTGACGCTCGCCAGCGTCATGCTGGTTGGCCAGACCCTGTGCGCAAGCCGCAATACCGCCGAGCTGGAGCTGCCCGATGGCAATACCCCCCAGCCACAGGCGCAACCGAGCAACACGCAAGACCCCTGGCCTACCTGGGCCATTACTCACTGATCCACCGAGGAGAAACGCCATGCTGAGCTGGGCAATTACCTTCCTGATCATCGCCATTGTCGCTGCCGTACTGGGCTTCGGTGGTATCGCCGGCACCGCTACCGGGATCGCCAAGATTCTGTTCGTGGTCTTCCTGGTGCTGTTCGTCATCTCGTTCATCATGGGCCGTCGCCCACGCTTGTAAGGAGAGGTTGATGCAGTCCATCCACGCCATTGCCGCCGCCCTGTTGCTGGGCGGCGCCCTGGCGGCCCAGGCCGCCGACCGTGATGCCACTTTCCACCCTGCCGAGTTGCTGACCAGCAATGCCGAGTACCGCGAGGCCTGGCAGGACGTGGTGAAGAACGAGGAACGCCTGCCGGACTGGCTGATGAACCTCAGCGGCCTGTCGACCCCGATGCAGTCGGTGGAAGCCGACGGTGATCGCTATCTGGTCGGCCAGGTCTGCGAGGCGCAGAACTGCTTCAGCCAGCGCGTTTACGTCGCCTTCGAATGGAATGATGACGACGCCTATGCACTTTACGTGCAGGTGCCTCAGGGCCTGCCGGAAGACCGTGCACCCAGTGAACATGCCAGCCTGCGCTGGCTAGGTGAGCCGGACGAGGAAGTCCAGCAGATGCTGATAGAACAGCTGCGCAGCGACCCCAACTGGTACTAGGGTTCGCTCACACATCCGTCGTGCCAGACCGCGATGAGGTGTCAACCTCCCTAAGAACCTGTTCAAAGTCTGCTGCGCGTCGACACTGCGGCGTTAAAAACAGGCTCGGACTGCTCATTTACAGCTCGTAAAGTCGAGCGCGACTCCGACCGCTCCTCGCCTGTTTTTGCGGGGCCGCCATCGGTATTGCATTGCTCTAGCTCGCGAGACTTTGAACAGGCTCTGAGTAACGGCAGTTTGCCGGCCGTCCCATAGAGGCGGCCGGCGCGTTATCATCCCCCGCCAGAACGACGAGGGGGTGCGGCATGCTCAATGGCCTGTGGCTGAGCTTTTTTCTGGTGGCAGCAGTCGCGGGCTTTTCCCGCTGGCTGATCGGCGATGACCCGACGGTGTTCGGTGCCATGGTCGAAAGCCTGTTCGCCATGGCCAAGCTGTCGGTAGAAGTGATGGTGTTGCTGTTCGGCACCATGACCCTGTGGCTCGGCCTGCTGAGGATCGCCGAGCAAGCCGGCCTGGTGGATGCCCTGGCGCGCGTACTGGGCCCGCTGTTCGCCCGCCTGATGCCGGAAGTGCCGCGCGGCCATCCCGCGCTCGGGCTGATCACCATGAACTTCGCCGCCAATGGCCTGGGCCTGGACAACGCCGCCACGCCCATCGGCCTCAAGGCCATGCGCAGCCTGCAGGAGCTCAATCCGGACAAGCTCACGGCCAGCAACGCGCAGATTCTCTTTCTGGTGCTCAACGCCTCGTCGCTCACCGTGCTGCCGGTATCGATCTTCATGTACCGCGTGCAGCAGGGCGCGGAAGACCCGACCCTGGTGTTCCTGCCAATCCTTCTGGCGACCAGCGCCTCGACCCTGGTCGGCCTGCTGTCGGTGGCCCTGATGCAGCGCCTGCGCCTGTGGGATCCGGTGGTGCTGGCCTATCTGATTCCCGGTGCGCTGCTGCTCGGCGGCTTCATGGCACTGCTGGCCGGCCTGAGCGCCACGGCACTGGCGGCGCTGTCATCGCTGCTCGGCAACCTGACGCTGTTTGGGGTGATCCTGGCCTTCCTGGTGGTCGGTGCGCTGCGCAAGGTCAAGGTCTACGAGCAGTTCATCGAAGGCGCGCGCGAAGGCTTCGACATCGCCAAGAGCCTGCTGCCGTACCTGGTGGCGATGCTCTGCGCCATCGGTGTGCTGCGCGCCTCGGGCGCCCTGGAGTTCGGCCTCGACGGCATCCGCTGGATGGTCGAGGCCTTCGGCTGGGATACCCGCTTCGTCGAGGCGCTGCCCACCGCGCTGGTCAAGCCGTTCTCCGGCAGTGCGGCACGCGCCATGCTGATCGAGACCATGCAAAGCCATGGTGTGGACAGCTTCCCGGCGCTGGCCGCGGCGATCATCCAGGGCAGTACGGAAACCACCTTCTACGTGCTGGCGGTGTACTTCGGCGCGGTCGGCATCCAGCGTGCACGCCACGCCGTAGGCTGCGCCTTGCTGGCGGAGCTGGCCGGGGTGATCGCCGCGATCACCGTCACCTACTGGTTCTTCGGCTGATCGCAGGGGCCGGAGCGGTTCAGTCGGCGGCAAACCCCAGCTTGTCGCCGACCCAACTCAGCACCGGGTCGGCATGCTCGTATTCGCGCAAGGCCAGCAATTTGGGTTCGATGAACGCTTCGAAGTCGTCGGCGTGCTCGAAATACACGCCCGTGAAGATGGCGAACATCGATTTGTTGCCGACCGTGGCATAGAACAGGTTGCCCACCGGCTCACCATCCTGGGTCAGCAACCTGAGACTGGCGCGGGTCGCTAGCTGGGTGTCCAGTTCCAGCTCCTGTTGGGCCAGGCCACTGTCGCGCAGACCGAACGACGCACCGAAGGTCTCGGCATAACTGGTCATCAACGCATCAGCCGGCCGTGGGTAAAGCGAGACGCCGCTGTAGAGATAGAACCAGTCGCTGTCCTCGCTCTCGAAACTGAGGTCGATGCTGCGCGCCGCGTAGGTCACCAGCTTCTCGTAACGACCTTCGGCCGGCGCCTCATAGGCCGCGAAATCCTCGCCGCTGAGCAGCAGTCGCCGCTCTTCGGCCAGCGGTGTTTCGTGGTCGATGCAACCGGCGAGCGACAGCAGGCTGAGCAGCATCAGCACGTTCCTGAACATGGCATTCCTCCCTGAATGAGCGCGAGCAGCTTGCCCGATCCACGCACGCCTCGCCACTTGCAGCCATTACAGCTGTGCGCGACACCACACCATTCGTCCGCCTGGCGTGAATCGCCACCCTCACTGGCCGGCTGCGCCACTGCCCGCAGCGCAGCATCCGCCTAGCCTGAGCACGGGCTAGAACAACAATCACAAGGCCCGTTTATCGAAACGTCACGCACTGGTTTGCTAGGCGTTCGGCCGTTGAACGGGCACGCGGACGATGATCCGCCAGGAGCCTGCCATGCGTGTTCTGATTACCGGTGCAGCCGGTTTCATCGGCCATCAACTGCTTGAAGAGCTGGCCATCCAGCACCCCGAATGGACGCTGATCGCCGCCGACATTCGTCCTCTGGACAGCCGCGGACTGAAAGCCAATATCGAACCGGTGCTGATGGATATGGGCCGGCCCGCGCAAGTACGTGCTTGCATCAGCGGCTGGAAACCCGATGCCATCGTCCACCTGGCCACGGTGATCCGCCCGCCCCGTGAGATGAGCGAAGCGCACCTGCACGCCATCGAGGTCGGCGGCACCCAGTGCCTGCTGGACAGCGCCATCGCCAATGGCGTGCGCCAACTCATCGTCACCAGCTCAGGCGCCGCCTATGGCTACGACCCGGCAAACGCCGAGTGGATCGACGAGCACCATCCGCTACGCGGCCACCCGCGCTTCGCCTACGCCCGGCACAAGCTGGAGATCGAACAGTTGCTGGCGCGCAGTCGCACGGAGAACCCGCAACTGCGCCAGCTGGTACTACGCCCCGGCACCATCCTCGGCAAGCGGCTGAACAACCCGATCAGCGACCTGTTCAAGAAACGCGTCGTGCTCGGCGTACGCGGCCATGCCAGCCGCTTCGTGTTCATCTGGGAGCAGGATGTGGTCGGCATCATCCGCCAGGGTCTGGAAGAGAGCCGCGAAGGCATCTACAACCTGGCCGGCGACGGCGCACTGAGCCTGGCGGAAATCGCCGCGATTCTCGACAAGCCCTATCGTCCACTACCAGCCGCCTTGCTGGCTGGCGCACTGCGTCTGCTCAAACCATTGGGGCTGAGCCAGTACGGCCCGGAGCAACTGGACTTTCTGCGCTATCGGCCGGTGCTGGCCAACCAGCGGCTGAAGGAGGAGTTCGGCTACCAGCCACGCTACTCCAGCCGCGACGCCTTCATCGCCTTTCTCAAGGCACAGGGCATCAGCTACTGCTCAGGCGAAAACCGACCTTGAGCGTCACCTGATAGTGACCGACCTTGCCGTCCTCGATATGCCCGCGGGTGTCGACGACCTCGAACCAATCCATGTTGCGCACGCTCTTGGCACATTCGGCCAAAGCATTCTCGATGGCATCCTCGATGCTGGTGCGGGATGAACCGACGATCTCGATCTTCTTGTAGGTGTGATGGGTGGACATGATGGACTCCTGAGTCTTGAGGGTTCCCCCTTGAGACTAGCCGCCGCAACAGAAGTGTCATTTGCAGGCAACCCCGAGCCCCGTTTGAAACCCTGACGAACGTGAATGCACGAATGATCTATTCAAGCGTGCAGCGACCACTTGCAATCCCGGCAAATGCTTATATGCAACTCGATCATGGGGAGAGGCCGTTTCCACTCACTCGTCGCAGCAACCGCTAGATAGCCTCTACCGCAACTATCACGGTTGGTTGCAGGGCTGGCGGCGCCGTCGTCTGGGTGACCGCGAGCATGCCGCTGATGTCGCCATAGCAATCTTCCCCTCTAACGCCAGCGCGTCAGTGTCAGGTCGCAAGCAGAGTACGAGCATCGTCTATGCCCCCATTCACAACCCCCATCCTCCTGCGTATAGTTGCGACAAATTCTTATTCGCAATCTCTCAGCAGGAGGCTGGATGTCCACGCTGCTATCCGATACGGCCAACCATGCCCAGTTGGACGTGCTCTACCGCGAGCATCACAGCTGGCTGCGTGGCTGGCTGCGGCAACGCCTGAACAGCTCTGCCGATGCCGCCGACCTGGCCCAGGACACCTTCATCCGTGTGCTGCTCGCCCGCAGCGCTGGCAGCCTGCGTGAACCGCGCCATTACCTGGCGACCGTCGCCCGCGGTCTGGTGATCGATCTGTATCGTCGCCGCTCGCTGGAGCAGGCCTATCTCGAAGCCCTGGCCCTGCAGCCCGAGCGCTACGAGCCCTCCGCCGAAGCCCGCGCCCTGATCCTCGATAGCCTGCTGGCCATCGACCGCATGCTCGACGGCCTGGGCGAGCGCACCCGCGCAATCTTTCTCGCCGTGCAACTGGACGGCCTGAGCTACGAGAAGGCTGCCGAGCGGGTTGGAGTCTCCGTCACCACCGTCCGCAAACATCTGGCCAGCGCGCTGATGCACTGCCTGTTGCTGGACGAAGCATGAAGGTCGCCCTCAGCCAGGCCGTGGACTGGTACGTCTGCCTGCACGACAGCCAGGTCACCGATGCCCAGCGTGCCGCCTGGCAGGCCTGGCTCGCCGAGGATCCTCGCCACGCCCAAGCCTGGGCGCGCCTGGAAAACCTGCGCCAGCGCTTCGACCAGGCTCCACAGGGCATCGTTGCACAGGCCTTGGAGAATGCCCGGCACAGCCGCCGCAACGTGGTGAAGACGCTGGCCGTGCTGCTGGGTGTCGGACTGGTCGGCTGGCAGGGCTATCAGGTTTCGCCGTGGAGTGCCGATTACGTCACCCGCGTCGGCGAACGGCGACGTGTAACGCTGGCTGATGGCAGTCGCCTCGACCTCAATACCGACACCCGTGTGGATATCCGCTTCACGACCGGGCAGCGACTGATCCATCTACTGCACGGCGAGATTCTCGTCACCACCGCCAAAGACCCGCGCCCGCTGAGCGTGCAGACCGCCGAAGGGCACATCCTTGCGCTCGGCACCCGCTTTGGCGTGCACCAGACCAGCAGCCAGACACGGCTGACGGTCGAGGAGCATGCCGTGGAAATCAGCCCGAGCCTGGCCACCACTCAGGCGGTGCGAGTGGAAGCCGGCCAGGCATGCGATTTCACCAGCACCAGGGTCGGCGCCCTGCGTCCGGCAGCGGCCAGCGCCTCGGCCTGGACGCAGGGCATGCTGGTGGTGGTCGACTGGCGCCTGGACGAAGTGCTCGCCGAACTGTCGCGTCACCGTCACGGCTACCTGGGCTGTTCGCCACAGGTGGCGGCCATGCGTCTATCCGGAGCCTTCAACCTGAACGACAGCGAGGCCACGCTGGCCAGCCTGCTGGACGCCCTGCCGATCCAGATGCGCCGCATGACCCGTTACTGGATACATATCGAGGCGCGCGAGACATGACGGCGCCAGCCTGACTCCGAGGTGCCGCATGAAATGCGGGGGCATTCACAGCGGCGTAAATATTTTTATCGCAGG
Source organism: Pseudomonas berkeleyensis (assembly GCF_014109765.1). Taxonomy (NCBI): domain Bacteria; kingdom Pseudomonadati; phylum Pseudomonadota; class Gammaproteobacteria; order Pseudomonadales; family Pseudomonadaceae; genus Pseudomonas; species Pseudomonas berkeleyensis. The sequence continues at coordinate 86,129 of NZ_CP059139.1, read as the reverse complement.
GGTAACAGATTTTCATTCCTATTTCGGCTCCATGTTCACGCCCATTGCCGCCTGCCCGCCCAGGCCACCTGAACAGGAGCCATTCGATGTCCGCATCCCCCTCTCCACTCGCTCGTAGTATTCGCCAGGCAGTCCTGGCCCTGAGCCTGTCCGGCTCACTGCTGGCTACCGCCAGCGCTTGGGCCGAACCGCTCAGCTACAGCATTCCCGCTGGCAGCCTGGCCGCCGCACTCAGTCAGTTCGCCGCCGCCAGCGGCGTGACCATCAGCTTCAGCAGTGAAGAAACGGCTGGGTTGAGTAGCAGCGGTCTGCATGGCAAGTACGAGGTGGATCAGGGCTTCGCCATATTGCTGCAAGGCAGTGGCCTGCAGGTGCAGCAGGCTGGCGACAAGCGCTACGTACTGGTTCGCCCGAGCCAGGAAGGCGCGCTGGAGCTGAGTGCGATGACCGTATCCGGTGCCCAGCTAGGCGCCACCACGGAAGGCACCGGCAGCTACACCACCGGTTCGACCAGCACCGCGACCGGGCTGAACCTGTCTATACGCGAGACGCCGCAGGCGGTCAGCGTGGTGACCCGCCAGCAGATCGAGGATCAGAACCTCACCGACATCGCCCAGGTACTCGAACAGACCCCGGGTGTGGTCGTCGACAGCATGGGCCCGGCCGGCAGCGACGCCAACCACATCTACGTGCGCGGCATGGAGATCGGCAACATTCAGGTCGACGGTATCAACCGCACCGACAGCTACGGCTTTCGTGACGACCTCGCCGACATGGTCACCTATGACCGGGTCGAAGTGGTACGCGGCGCGACCGGGCTGATGTCGGGCACCGGCGACCCCAGTGCCACCGTGAACCTGATCCGCAAGAAGCCGACCCTGGAGACGCAGCGCAAGCTGACCGTGCAGGCGGGCTCCTGGGACAGCTACCGCACCGACTTGGATGTATCGGGCAAGCTCTCGGAGAGCGGCCATGTACGCGGCCGCTTCGTCGCCTCGAAGAGTGACAGCAAGAGCCATGTCGACCGCCAGGAGCTGGAGAAACAGGTGGCCTATGGCGTACTGGAATGGGACATCAGCGATGCCACCATGCTGACCGTGGGTGCCGAATACCAGAAGATGGATAACGACGGAGCAGGCAACCACGGCTTCCCGATGTACAACGCCAACGGTACCCACTTCAAACCATCGCGCTCGTTCAACTCCGGCGCCGACTGGAGCTACCACAAGCGTGAGACCAAGACGCTGTTCACCACTCTTGAACACGCGCTAGGCAACGGCTGGCAAGTGAAATTCAACGCCGAGCATAGCCGCCGCAGCTATGACGATGCCTTCGCCACTGCCGCCAGCGGCAGGGTCAATCCCGATGGCAGCGGTATCTCCACCTGGACCGGCCGCTGGGCAGGCGAGCCACGCCAGACCTCGTTCGACCTCTCCGCGTCGGGCCCCTTCGAGCTGTTCTCCCGCGAACATGAATTGCACCTGGGCGCCAGCCACGCCAAGTCCTATTACCGCAGCTACGGCTACAACCTCTGGGGGTTCCAGAGCATCGACAACATCTTCACCTGGGACGGCTCGCTGCCGATACCCGACATCGTGCGTGACAAGTATTCGGAAGATGCGCTGGATGAAACACAGACGGGATGGGTCGCGGCGGCACGCTGGAGCCTGGCTGACAGTCTCTCGCTGATCACCGGCACACGGGTGATCGACTGGCAACGCGACAAGTCTTCACGCGTGCTGGCGACCGGCAATGTCACCTCCACCCGAGAACAGGAAAATGGCATCGTCACGCCTTACCTTGGCCTCATCTACGATTTCGCCGAAAACTGGTCTGCCTATGCCAGCTACACCACCATCTTCAACCCTCAGAATGTGCAGCAGGTCGGCGGCACCTATCTCGAGCCGAAGGAAGGCGAAAGCTATGAGCTGGGCCTCAAGAGCGAGTTCTGGGACAAGCGCCTGACGGCCGGCCTCAGCGTCTTCGAGGTACGCCAGGACAACCTGCCTGTGGCAGACCCTAACAACCCCGGCTACTCCATCCCCGAATCCGGCACCAAGACCCGTGGTTTCGAGGTGGAAATGGCGGGTGAGATCCTGCCGGACTGGCAGGTTGCTGCCAGCTATTCCTATGCGGTGATCAAGAACGCCGATGACCAGCGCATGCTCACCGAGGTGCCGCGCGACACCTTCAAGCTGTTCACCAGCTATCGCCTGCAATCCATTCCGCAGCTGAAAGTCGGCGGTGGCGTGCGCTGGCAGGGTGCGGAGTACTACAAGGGCGCCGGCCCCAACAACGCCACCTTCCACCAGGGTGCCTACAGCGTGGTGGATCTGATGGCGCAGTACGCCTTCACGCCTGAGACCAGCGTGTCATTGAACCTTAACAACGCCTTCGACGAGACCTACTACACCGCCATCGGCGCGCGCGGTTGGTATGGCACTCCGCGCAGCCTGACGGCAAGTCTGTCGCATTCGTTCTGAGAGATAGGGCGCTCAAGCCAGTCAGGCTTGAGCGCCCTCGCCCAGAAGCTTCGATAACGCATCAGGTAAGCCGACAAGCTCCGCGTCACCCACTCCGTCCCTCACAAAACTTCTCGCCAGATCGCCAATGCCGCTAAGGGCGACATTGGCGCTGTGCTCGAAGCCTCGATCAGAACTCCACCTGATAACCCAGCGTGAAGGTACGGCCGCGACCCTTGAAGTTGTAGTCGTTGGCGATGCGTGCCGACTGCGAGTAGTAGGTGAAGTAGTCCTCGTCGAGCAGGTTGTCGATACCCAGTGACAGGCTGCCCACCGGCAGGCGGCGGCTGACGCTGGCCGAGAGCAGGGCATAACCGTCGAACTCCAGGCGCGGGTCGTCGAAGCTGCGGCTGACGTAGTAGTTGTATTGCAGGTAGCTCGACCAGTCCTCGTTCCAGTTGGCCTGCCAGGCCAGGCTGTACTGATCCGGTGAGATGTTCAGGCCGGTCAGGCGCGTATCCACCTTGCCGTCATCATCGGTGTCGGACTTGCCCTGGCTGTGGGCATAGCTACCGCGCAGGCTGTGGCGGTCGTTCAAGTGCCAATTGCCGGTCAACTCATAGCCCTGGATCTCCACCCGCTCGCGGTTGGCGATGTAGTTGCCGTCGCTGTTGACCGACAGGCGCTCGCCGACGTTGGAGAAGGACTCGTAGTAGCTCAGCTCCATGTCCACTCGGTCGAAGTTCAGGCGCAGGCCCACCTCGCGCGAGCGGGTGACGATCGGCTCCAGCTCCAGCAGGCTTTCCACGTCCAGGCCCGGTTCGTCGAGCCCGCGCAGCACGCGGCCGATGTCGGGCATGCCGAAACCTTCCGAGTAGCCGCCGTAGAGCTGCGCCCAGTCGGTGGCCTGGTAGGTGAAACCGTAGTTGCTCAGGGTCTTGCCGAACGACACCTTGCCACCGGTGACGCTAACCCCACCGGCGTTGTTGGTGCCCCATACGGTGCGGAAGTCATCCACGTCCAGCTCGGAGTGCTCGCGGCGCACGCCGGCCATCAGGGTCAGCTTGTCGGTCAGGTGCAGGTCACCCTGGAGGAAGCCGGCCTGGTTGTCGTAGGTGGAAGGCGGCACGTAGCTGCGGTTGGTCTGCACCAGCACCTGTTCGCCCTTGTCACGCATCAGGTCGACGCCACCGGTCAGGTCGAGCAGGCCGTCGAACAGGCCGCTGCGGCGCAGGGTCAGCTTGCCGCCCCATTTCTCCGAGTCGCTGCGGCTCTGCTCCCACAACGTGCCGACCGGCGCGATGTTGGGATCCTGGAAGGCGGCCGACATCAACGCACCGAACTGGCCGCGGTAGCGCTGGTGATAGAGCTGCACGTCGAGCACGTTGCCGTACAGATCCTGGTTGCTGTAGCTGAAGGTGTACTGACGGTTTTCGTTGAACGCCGGATCGCCTTGCGGGTCGCCCTTGCGCGCGGTGGTGGGGATGCCCGCGGCGCGGTCACCGAGCACCGGCACGTAGTCGTTGTTGCCCTTGAGTTCGTAGTGGTTGGCGCTGAACTGCAGGTGCTGTACCTCGTCGATCCAGTAGCCGAGCTTGAACATCAGGTCATGGTCACGGGTGTCCTGGATCTCGCCAGGGTAGGCGACGCCGATCAGCTCATCGTTGGCGTCGTAGAATGCGCCGCGCTCCTGCCAGGTGGCGCCGAACAGGGTTTCCCAGTCGCCCTGCTGGGCGCTGACCCGGTAGTTCATCTTGTAGCTCAGGCCATCCTTGCTGAAGCGGTCATCGCTCTCCAGGCTGACGCCGGCGTGCTGATTGATGCCATCGCTCTCGGGGCGGCGACTGATGAAGTTGACGATACCGCCAGTGGCGCCGCCGCCATGCTCGGCCGAAGCTCCGTGGATCACCTCGATGCGCTCGATCTGCGCCAGATCGATGGTGTAGCTGCTGCGCCCGTCGTTACGGATCGAGCTGGCCTGCGGCACACCGTCGACGAGAAATTGCGGGGTACGGCCACGCAGCGTTTCACCGGCGTTGGACATCTTCTGCCGGCTTGGCGAATAGGACGGAATCAGGTTGCTCAGCACCTGCCCTGGGTCGCTGCTCAGCGCCAGCTGCTGTTCGATCTGCTGCCGATCGATCACGGTCACGCGCTGGCTGGTCTGGCCGACAGCGGTATCGCCACGCAGGGTGCTGACGGTGATCTGGGTGGCGTCCAGCTCCAGCACGTCGCTGTTCACCGGACGTTGCTGCGGCTGTGGTTCCAGGCCGTAGATGCCCTCGCCCTGGCGCACGGCGCGCAGACCGCTGTCTTGCAGCAGGCGGGCGAAACCTTCCTCGACCTCATAGGTACCTTGCAGACCCTGACTGCGCTGCCCCTGCAACGCAGTGGCATCGAACGACAGAGCGATGCCGGCTGCACTGGCATAGCGGTTCAACACCTCGGCCAGCGGGCCGCCAGCGATATCGAAAGACTGTGCCTGCACGGCAGACTCTGCTGGCGCGGCACTGAGCGTCGGCACCGTCAGTGCCAGGCCGGAGCAGAGCAGTGCGGCCTGAACGGCCACGGTCAGCGAATGCAGTTTGCAACGAGGTTGACGCATGAATTTCCCCTGAGAATGGAAGGCCTGTAGCCGGTATTTCAGGAGGGCCGAGCCAGTCGAGAAAAAAGTGCAAACGACAATCAATATTTTTTAAACGCTATACCTTCGGCACCAGCGTCACCCAGTAGTCGGTACGCCGCACCACCCGTACCGGGAAGCTGTGCTCCAGCGCGGCCAGGGCGCGATCGGTGTCGGCCAGGGGGAAACTGCCGGATACCTTCAGCCCGCCCAGGGCCGGATCGAGCCGCAGCACGCCATGGCGATAGCGCGCCAGCTCGGCGATCACCTCGCCCAGCGGCTGATCGAGAGCGATCAGGCTGCCCTGCGTCCAGGCCGCCGTGGCCGCATCGTTGGCAAGCGGTGACCCGAGCTGCCCGGCATCGAAGCGCAGGTGATGCCCGGCAGTCAGCGTCTGCATGGATTGCAGATGGCGCAGCGGCGCGACCTCCACGTGCTGTTCCAGCACGGCGACCTGGCTGCCTTGCTCATCGCTGCGCACGCAGAAACGCGCACCCTGGCTGCGTACCAGGCCATGGCGGGTTTCCACCAGCAGCGGGCGGGCCTCGCCGGGGCAGTGGATCAACGCTTCGCCACTCAACAAACGCAGCAGGCGCCGTTGTCCGTCGACATGCCACTGCGCCGCGCTGGCGGTGCCGAGCGTCAGCTCGCTGCCATCGCTCAGTTGCCACTGGCGACGCTCGCCTACGCCACTGCGGTAGTCGGCCAGCCAGTAACGCCGGGTGTCGCTTTGCCAGGCGAACCAGCCCAGCGGCGCGGCCAGACCGACCAGCGCCAGACTGCCGAGCAGGCGCCGTCTGCCGTGGTCGACGCCGCGTAGGGTCGACGAGGCGATGGGGCCAGGTAGCAGACCCAATTGCTCACGCAGCTTCTCGATCTGCTGCCAGGCCTGACGATGATGCGCATCGGCGTCATACCAGCGTTGCCAGGCCTGCTGCTCGCTGGCATCGCTGCTGCCAGAGCACAGCCGTGCGTACCAGCCGCTGGCAGCCTTGAGCGCGGCGCGCTGTGCCTCGTTCACGACTGCCAACCTGCCTGCAACAGGCAGCAATGTTCCACGGCGCGGGCCATGTAGTTGTTCACGCTACGCAGGGAGATACCCAGGCGCGCGGCAATCTGCGCGTAGGTAAGACCGTCGAGCTGAGACAGGATGAATACCTCGCGTACCGTGCGACCGAGACCGTCGAGCATACGGTCGACGTCCATCAGCGCTTCCAGCAGCAACGCCTGCTGCTCGGCGCTGGGTTGTTCTGCCTGCGGCTGGCTGGCCAGCACATCGAGGTAGGCCTGCTCCAGCGAGCGGCGGCGCAGGAAGTCGACCATCAGTCCGCGCGCCACGGTGGCCAGGTAATCGCGCGGCTCACGGATGCTCGCCGCATTGCCGGCACGCAGCAGGCGCACGAAGGTGTCCTGCGCCAGGTCGGCGGCATCGCAACGGTTGCCCAGGCGCCGTCGCAGCCAGCCTTGCAGCCAACTGTGATGATCACGGTAGAGGGTATCCAGCACCTGGACTTCGGCAGACATGGCGCGATTTCGTATCAAATGACAATGAATTGCATTGTCATCTTTGCCAGGCCAGCTTGGCAATATCCCAAGCGCCATGTCTGGCCTTGGAGGGCTGGCGTTCTCTAGCGCGACGATGCCTGGGGGCTGGCGGCAACGCTCAAACGGGCATTGATCCAGGTAACGCCATCCTCGACTCCACCGAAGGGATAGAGATGCCAGCCGATGCTGCCCAGTCGCCTGTCACCCAGCCCGGCCTGCAACTGATCCCAGTAACGTTCGGCGCCCACGCGCTGCATCAGGTTGGTCATCGACAATCCGTAACGCCGCAGGATGGAGGCAGAGGTCGCCACGCCGAACTGACGGGCGAAGCGCAGCAGCTTGCCAACATCGGCAGGCCCAGGCACGCCGATACGCACAGGCGTATCGATGCCTTGCTGGCGCAGTCGTTCGATCCAGCGCACCACCGCCTCAGCATCGAAGCCGAACTGCGTGGTGATCTCCACTCTGCAGCCAGCTTCACGCAGAAAGTCCAGTTTCCACTTCAGGGCGCGCATGAGTTCGCCGCTGTCGATCTTCGGGTGTCCTTCCGGATAACCGGTGATCACCACCTGATCGATGCCGTGGCGCTCCAGCACACCACTGGCCAGCAGCGCCAGGGAGTCCTGGTACGGCCCGGCGGGCGTGGCCGGGTCACCGCCGACGAACATGAAGCGCTTCGGCGCCGCCTGGGCCACCAGAGCGCCGATCAGCTCGTCACGATCAGCCTCGGAGCGCAGCCGGCGCGAGGAAATGATCGGCACCGGCTCGGCGCCACAGGCCCGGATGACCTTCGCCGCCTGGATGCGCTGGGCGTGATCTTCGTTGCCCAGAAAGGCAATGTTGATCGGTGTGCCGGCCGGTATCACCGCCCGCGCCTGCTCGACTTCTTGGATGCCCTTGCCGGTCACTTCCAGCGTATAGGGGGAGAAACCGGCTGAACTGCTGCAAAGGTTGGACATTGACACCTCGTCTGAGCCGGCCAGGCCGCTGAGCGAAAGGAAAGTCCGGCGATGCTAGCAACCGACTCCGCGCCCTACCTCGCTAGTAGCGTCGCGCTCTTCGACAGAGACGACGTGGCAGAGTCGTTGTGCTCAGGTCGTCAGCTCTTCGCGTAGCCAATGCGCCAGGCGCTCGCTACGCGGGTCGGCGCGACGCGTCCACAGCGCCAGGCAGCCACTGGTTTCAACGAAGCCCCAGGGCGCCACCAGACGACCGGCACGCAGGTCATCGGCGACCAGCGTCTGCGGCGCGATGGCCACGCCGAGCCCAGCAGCGGCAGCCTCCAGCAGATAGTAGAGATGCTCGAAACCCTGGCCTTGCTGCATGCGCTCTACCGCCAGGCCCTGCGCAGCCGCCCATTGTGGCCAGGCCTGGGGACGCGAGGTGGTGTGCAACAACGGCTCGGCGTACAGCGCCTCGGCAGTGGCTGCTGCCAGGCGTGCATGGTTGGCATAACGCGGGCTGAGCACCGGGCCGATACGCTCGGGCGCCAGCTCGAACACCTGCATATCGGCCGGCCATGGCGGGTCGGCGAACAGCAGGGTGGCGTCCACCTCTGCGCTGCGCGGATCCAGCTCGCCCTGGCTGGCCGAGAGTTGCAGGCGCAACTCCGGCAGCTCGCGTTGCAAACGATCCAGACGTGGGATGAACCAGCGCGCCAGCAGGCTGCCGGGGCAGCCGAGGACGAAGGGACGCTCTTCGGTTTCACGGCGCAGCGTGGCGCAGGTATCACGCAGGCGCTCGAAGGCCTCCGAAGTGGCATCGCGCAGGCGCAGGCCCGCGGTGGTGAGCTTGACGCCACGGCCGTCCTTGTCGAACAGGCCAAGGCCAAGCTGCTCTTCGAGCACACGAATCTGCCGGCTGACCGCGCCGTGCGTGACATGCAGCTCTTCGGCGGCACGACTGACGCTTTGCAGGCGGGCGGCCGCTTCGAAGGCGCGCAGGGCATTGAGTGGGGGCAGGTCGCGGCTCATGGGAGAGGTGATTTTTCCTGACGAGTCAGGGGCATCTAATCACGTTAACCGCCGGGCGCCAACCTGCCGCGCCGATCAATCCTGCGTGATGCGGTGTTCGACGCCGGTGGTCTCGATCTGCGGCTCGTCGCCACTCCAGGTCAGTTGCTGGTTGAGGCCATTGACCTCGATCTGCACCGGGCCGCTGAGATTGAGATCGAGCACGTTGCCTTCACCGTAAATGGCGATCTGTGCCGGCTGCTGGTCGTTGCCGCGCACCTCAGTGTCAATCTGGTGCTCGCTGCCACTGACTTCAAGGCCGGTGACACGCTCGGCCTCAATACGGTTCTTCACGCCAGTCACCACCAGACCGGCGGCCTTGCCGAAACTCACCTGCTGCTCGGAGCCGTTTACCTCGACCAGGCCGCAATCGCCGGTGAGACGAAACTGGTTGCCATTGCCGGTGACGATCACGTCGAGCCCCTTGCACGGCACATCGCGCGATACGCCGATGCCATGCAGATCCAGTGTTTGCGCCTGGGCCGTGCCCAGCGACACAGCGAGCATCGCGCCCGCTACCCATACCTTGTGCATTCGCTTTCTCCCTGGAAGAACGGCCCCATGGCCGTAGCTGCTGGGACTGGCCAGGCGCAGCCAAGTTCTACAGTGCCCGGCAGGGTGTGCCGGAATGTGTCGTGGAGCACAGGCAAACATGTGAGATTTTCTGACGAATCATCTCAATCAAATCGCTTTTCGCCGCGCCTCATGGGGATAGAATGGCCCCATCACTCACTCGCCCTGCCAGCCACACGCTGTCGACAAGGAGCACGCCATGACCTCATTTCGCACCGGCCCCGACGCTCGCGGCCTGTTCGGCCGCTTCGGCGGCCAGTTCGTCGCCGAAACCCTGATGCCGCTGATCAACTCGCTGGCCGCCGAATACGAGAAGGCCCAGAACGATCCGGCCTTCCTCGAAGAGCTGGCCTACTTCCAGCGTGACTACATCGGCCGCGCCAGCCCGCTGTACTACGCCGAGCGCCTCTCCGAGCACTTCGGCGGGGCGAAGATCTACCTCAAGCGCGAAGACCTGAACCACACCGGCGCGCACAAGATTAACAACTGCATCGGCCAGATCCTTCTGGCCAAGCGCATGGGCAAACAGCGCATCATCGCCGAGACCGGCGCGGGCATGCATGGCGTGGCCACCGCCACCGTGGCCGCGCGTTTCGGCATGCAGTGCGTGGTGTACATGGGCACCACCGACATCGACCGCCAGCAGGCCAACGTCTTCCGCATGAAGCTGCTCGGCGCTGAAGTGATTCCGGTCACCGCCGGCACCGGCACCCTCAAGGACGCCATGAACGAGGCCCTGCGCGACTGGGTGACCAACGTCCACAACACCTTCTACCTGATCGGCACTGCGGCTGGCCCGCATCCGTATCCGGCCATGGTGCGTGACTTCCAGTCGGTGATCGGCAACGAGGTACGCGAGCAGATCCTGGAGAAGGAAGGGCGCCTGCCCGACTCGCTGGTGGCCTGCATCGGCGGCGGCTCCAACGCCATCGGCCTGTTCCACCCGTTCCTCGACGACAGCGGCGTGCAGATCGTCGGCGTCGAGGCGGCCGGCCACGGCATCGACACCGGCAAGCATGCGGCGAGCATGGCCGGCGGCGCACCGGGCGTGCTGCACGGCAACCGCACCTTCCTGCTGCAGGACGAGGACGGCCAGATCACCGATGCCCACTCGATTTCCGCCGGCCTCGACTACCCCGGCGTCGGCCCGGAACACGCCTGGTTGCACGAGATCAAGCGCGTCGAATACGTGCCGATCAGCGATGACGAAGCCCTCGAAGCCTTCCACCACTGCTGCCGCCTGGAAGGCATCATCCCGGCCCTGGAGAGCGCCCACGCGCTGGCCGAAGCCTTCAAGCGCGCACCCAAGCTGCCCAAGGATCACCTGATGGTGATCAACCTGTCCGGTCGTGGCGACAAGGACATGCAGACCGTGATGCACCACATGCAGGACAACCAGGAGAAGCACGCATGAGCCGCCTGCAGAACCGTTTCGCCGAACTGAAAGCGGAAAACCGCGCCGCGCTGGTCACCTTCATCACCGCCGGTGACCCCGACTACGCCACCTCGCTGAGCATCCTCAAGGGCCTGCCGGACGCCGGTGCCGACGTGATCGAGCTGGGCATGCCCTTCACCGACCCGATGGCCGACGGCCCGGCCATCCAGCTCGCCAACATCCGTGCACTGGCCGGTAAGCAGGGCATGCAGCAGACGCTGCAGATGGTTCGCGAATTCCGCCAAGGCAACCAGAGCACGCCGCTGGTGCTGATGGGCTACTACAACCCGATCTTCGTCTACGGCGTCGAGCGCTTCATCAGTGACGCCAAAGAGGCCGGCGTCGACGGCCTGATCGTGGTCGACCTGCCGCCGGAACACAACGACGAGCTGTGCGAGCCGGCGCAGAGCGCGGGCATCGACTTCATCCGCCTGACCACCCCGACCACCGACGATGACCGCCTGCCCACCGTGCTGGCCGGCAGCTCCGGCTTCGTCTACTACGTGTCGGTGGCCGGCGTTACCGGCGCCGGCGCGGCGACCATGGATCACGTCGAGGAAGCCGTGGCGCGCCTGCGTCGCCACACCGACCTGCCGCTGTGCATCGGCTTCGGCATCCGCACCCCGCAGCACGCCGCTGAAGTGGCCAAGCGTGCCGAAGGCGCGGTGGTTGGCTCGGCACTGATCGACAAGATCGCCGAGGCGAAGAACCCGCAGCAGGCCATCGACGGCGTGCTCGGCCTGTGCCGCGAACTGGCCGAGGGCGTGCGTGGCGCCCGTCGCTGATCGACACGCCTCGACCCAAAAAGAAAAACCGCTGCGACAGCAGCGGTTTTTTATGCCTGAACGCTTTTTCGCTCAGTTCTTCAGCGCCCTCACCGCCGCATCGCCGTAGGTCTCGGCGCGGGTGACATGGTCGCTGCCATCCCAGCATTCGATGTTCTTCAGATCCGGCATCTCGTCACGGTGGAACACCGGCTCCACGCCCTGGCGACGCTGATCCCGGTAATGCTTGAGCAACCGCGCAACGATGCCCGCCAGCGGCAGGATGGCGATCAGATTGGTCAGCGCCAGCAACGGCATGAACACATCCGCCATGGCCCATACCACCGAGACCTTGGCCACCGAGCCGATCAGCACGAAAGCCAGCACCAGCACACGGAACAGCTGCAGCCACAGCTTGCCGCCAAACATGTACTGGATGTTCGACTCGCCGTAGTAGTAGTTGCCGATCACCGAAGTGAAGGCAAAGAGCAGGATGGCGAAGGTCAGGAAGTGGATCGCCCAGTTGCCCAGTTGCTCGGCCAGCGCCCATTGCGTGAGGCTGGCACCGAGGGTCTGGTCGCCATAGGCGTGACTGGGGTCGGCCAGCAGGATGATCACCGCCGTCATGGTGCAGATCACCAGCGTGTCGAAATACACCCCAAGGGTCTGCACCAGACCTTGCTTGACCGGGTGCGAGACGGAGGCCGTGGCACTGGCATTGGGCACCGAGCCCATGCCCGCCTCGTTGGAGAACAGGCCGCGGCGCACGCCCATCATGATCGCCGCACCGACGCCGCCACTGGCGATTTCACGCCAGCCGAAGGCATGCGCGAAGATCTCGCCGAACATCGCCGGCACGCGGTCGATGTTGAGCAGGATGACCAGCGCGCCGATGCCCAGATACAGCACGGCCATCACCGGCACCACGGTCACCGATACCTTGGAGATGGTCTGTACGCCGCCGAAGATGATCAGGCCGGTGAGAATCGTCAGGGCGATGCCGACGCCCCAGGCCAGTGTCTCGCTGCCGCCTTCGCCACCGAACGAGGTCTGCATGGCGTCGACGATGGAGTTGGCCTGCACCGAGTTGAACACCAGGCCGTAGGTGATGCTGATCATCACCGCGAACACCACCGCCAGCCAGCGCCAGCCCAGCGCGCGCTGGATGTAATAGGCCGGCCCACCGTGGTAACGGTACTGCTGCTCGGACTTGTACAACTGGCCCAGGGTCGACTCGACGAACGAAGTGGCGCCACCGACCAGCGCCACCATCCACATCCAGAACACCGCACCCGGCCCGCCCAGGGCGATGGCCGTGGCCACCCCGGCGATATTGCCGGTACCGACCCGTGAGGCGGCGGAAATGGTGAAGGCCTTGAACGAGGAGATCGCCTCCTTGTCGCCATGATTGCGCTCGGTGATGACCCGGAACATTTCCGGGATCAGGCGAATCTGCACACCCCGGCAGATATAGGTCAGGTACACCCCGCTGAGCAGCAGCATGGGAATGGCGAGGTAGCTCCAGAGCCAGCCGGAAAAGGCTTCGAGAAGTGCAGACACGGGTATCGTCCTATGGTCGCGTTTTCGAAAGGGGCGCGAGGATAGGGCAAAGCACCCCGAATCCCCAAACCCGATTCCGCAGCCGGCAGTCTTGTTCCTTTTGCCAGCGAGGATAGTGCTTAGGGTGGGCTCTCATGCGATGGTTCCGAGAAGTGCATCAATCCGGCCACCCCCATCAGTCGCCTCAACAGACCAGGAGCAGGTAACGAACATGAGCATACGCAAGCTGACCGAAAGCGATCTCGAGGCCGTCAGTGCGCTGTGCATCTCTGCGTTCATGGCAGCAGTGGCACCGTCGTTGTCGCCGCAGGGCGTGGCGACCTTTACCCAGATAGCGGCGCCTGACAGCTTTGCCAAACGCATGGCTGGCGACAACCTGATACTGGTGTTCGTCCAGGAGAATCAGGTGCGGGGCGTCATCGAACTGAAGGAAGGCCGGCATGTGGCCATGCTCTTCGTCGACCCGCAACAGCAGAGCAGGGGCATTGGTCGGCAACTGGTCGCAGCAGCCTTGGCGCATGCGCGTAGCGAGGTGGTCACGGTCAGTGCCTCGCTGACCTCGGTTGCCGCCTACGAGCGCTACGGCTTCAGTCGTGCGGGCGAGATCAGCGAGTCCGCAGGACTGGTCTACCAGCCCATGACCATCACGCTCAGCGCATGAGGCTCGTCCTCATTCGCTGGTGTCGGCACGCCTGAGTAACTGCTTGCAGCGTTCGGACAGGTGCACCACGCGCAGGTGCTTGCCTGCTCGCTCGTAGCGCTCGCGCAGGGTCTTCAGCGCGGCAATGGCCGAGTAGTCGACGAAGCTCAGATGGCGGCAGTCCAGAGTCACCTGCTGCGGATCGTCGGCCGGCTCGAACTGGGCGAGAAAGGTGGTGCAGGAAGCGAAGAACAATGTGCCGTGCATGCGATAGAGCTTGCTGCCGTCGGCCTGAATATCGCTGTCGGCGTACAGCTCGCGGGCGTGCTGCCAGGCGAAGTTGAGCGCGGCGATGACGATGCCGCAGAGCACCGCGGTGGCGAGGTCGGTGGCGACGGTGATGGCAGTCACCGCGACTATCACCAGTACATCGTTGGCCGGTACCTTGCCGGCGACTCGCAGCGAGCCCCAGGCGAAGGTCTGCTGCGCGACCACGAACATCACGCCCACCAGCGCCGCCAGCGGGATGCGCTCGATCAGCGGCGAGAGGAACAATACGAAGAGCAGGATCATCACCCCGGCGACCACGCCGGACAAGCGCCCGCGCCCGCCAGAACCAAGGTTGATCACGGTCTGGCCGATCATCGCGCAGCCGCCCATGCCGCCGAACAGGCCCGAGGTCATGTTGGCAACGCCGAGCGCCACGCACTCGCGATCCGGATGGCCACGGCTGGCGGTGATCTCGTCGGTGAGGTTCAGGGTCAGCAGGGTTTCCAGCAGGCCGACCAGCGCCATCAGCACGCCGTAAGGGGCGATGATGAACAGGGTCTCCAGCGTCCAGGGAATATCCGGCAGCACCAGGCTCGGCAAACCGCCGGCGATCTGCGCCATGTCGCCGAGGGTATGGGTCGGTAGATCCAGCAGGTAGACCAGCACGCCGATGCCGAGGATCGCCACCAGCGCTGGCGGTACGGCGCGGGTCAGGCGCGGCAGCAGGTAGACGATGGACATGGTCAGCGCCACCAGACCGAGCATCAGGTACAGCGAGGTGCCCTGCAGCCACTGACCGTCATGCTGGAAGTGCTCGAACTGGGCCAGGGCGATGATGATCGCCAGACCGTTGACGAAGCCCAGCATCACCGGGTGCGGCACCATGCGGATCAGCTTGCCCAGGCGCAGCAGGCCGAACAGCAGCATGATCAGACCGCCAAGCAACACGGTGGCGAGCAGATACTGCACGCCGTGCTGGATCACCAGGGCGACGATCACCACGGCCATCGAGCCGGCCGCGCCGGAGATCATCCCCGGCCGACCACCGAACAACGCGGTGATGGTGCAGATGATGAACGCACCGTACAGCCCCATCAGCGGATTGAGCTGCGCCACCAAGGCGAAGGCGATGCACTCGGGCACCAGAGCGAAGGACGAGGTCAGGCCGGCCAGCAGGTCGGCGCGCAAGCGTGCGGGTTTCATGGCGGAGAGCAGGGCGCGGGAAAAGGGCACGCATGGTAGCGTCCAGGTGTTACGCCGTCATGCGTCCTGCAATCGACGCTGGCAATTGCAGACGGACGCCGTGCCGTGTCGTTGCTGGCAAGGGCGCGATCGGTTCACCGCGCCCTGGTGATCAGGAGGATCATTGCGCGCAGAGCGACTCGATCTTGTCGCGCTTGAGGTAGGAGAACTGCAGTTGATGGCCTTCGATCTCCATGCCCAATTGCATGGCGGCCAGCGCGAAGCTCAGCACCTGCAGGTCGAAGCTCTGGTAGGGCGAGGTGATCTGGATGGTCTTGCCGTCCTCGCTGATGCGGTAGTCGGAGACTTCCACTTCCGGCTGGCTTGGGCTGGGCTCTTCGCAATTGAAGGGGTGCAGGTTGCTCTTGCCGTCAGCGGTGAACTCCACCACGTTGGCGATGCCGTTGTTCAATGGCTTCATGGCCCAGATACCGACGAGCTGGTCTTTGTCGACCGAGGCAGCGAAAGCGCTGGCGCTGGACAGGACAACGGCCAGGGATACGAACAACAGTTTTTTCATGGTGATCTCCTTATCGGGTCAGGATGCGCTCGCTGGCGAACGCGAGAGGCGCCGATGGTACCGCAGCATGTCCGCCCTGCGTTGCGCACGGCCCGATTTGTGGCATGCCTCACCAACCCGGCAGTGCTCTACTGCGCGGTTTTCGACAAAAGAAATCGGCACAAAAAAGCCGCTGGCGGATCGCTCCGCCAGCGGCTTGGGTCATCCCGGCTGTCAGTGACCGTGAGCCGGTTTGTGGCTCTCGGCTTCGGCCGGGGCGAACTTGGACAGGATATGGTTCTTCATACCGCGTGCCAGTTCTTCCTCGTCGAAGAACACCTCGCCGATACCGTCACGACGGAAGATCTGCACGGCATCCGGGCTGTGGGTGCGGATCACCACTTCGATGTCCGGGTTCAGCGTGCGGGCGATTTCCACCATGCGCTGCACGTTCATCGGATCCGGCGTGGCGATGACCAGCATCGAGGCCTTGGCGATGTGCGCCTGGATCAACGTACCCGGATCACCGGAGTCACCGCTGACCGCTGCCAGGCCTTCGGCACGAATCTGCTCGACGCGCTCGCGGTTCTGCTCGACCACCACAAACGGGATATGCCGCTCGCCCAGCGCCTTGACGATGCGCCGGCCCACGCGACCGTAGCCAACCACCACCACCTGGCCTTCGAGGAATTTCTTCTCGGTGCTCATCGGCAGCACGGCCAGCGGGTCGGCGCGATGCTCCAGACGCCGCGCCAGGGCAGAGCGCTTGAGCACCAGCGCCTTGAACGGCTGGATCATGCCGAACACCAGCGGATTGAGCGCGATGGAAATCAGCGCACCGGCCAGCACCAGGCTCATGCCCTCCTGCGGCAGCAAGCCCAGCGCCATGCCGAGGCCGGCGAGGATGAAGGAGAACTCGCCGATCTGCGCCAGACTCGCCGCCACGGTCAGCGCCGTGTTCAGCGGATAGCGGAAGGCCAATACCAGGAACACGGCCGCCAGACCCTTGCCGATGATGACGATGGCCACTACCGCGACCACACGCAGCGGCTCGGCCAGCAGCACGGTGGGGTCGAACAGCATGCCCACCGAAACGAAGAACAGCACGGAGAAGGCATCACGCAGCGGCAGCGATTCCTCGGCGGCGCGGTGCGACAGATCCGACTCGCGCATCACGGTGCCGGCGAAGAACGCGCCGAGGGCGAAGGAAACGTGGAACAGCACCGCAGCACCGTAGGCGATACCGATGGCTGCCGCCACCACGGACAGGGTGAAGAGTTCGCGCGAGCCGGTCTTGGCGATCTGCATCAGCATCCACGGCAGCACGCGGCGGCCCACCAGCAGCATCAGCGCGATGAAGCCGGCGACCTGTAGCAGGGTCACACCGAGCACGTACCACAGCGGTGAACTGGCATCACCGGCAGCCGGGCTGTTGCCGCCCAGCACGCCCGCCAATGGCGGCAGCAATACCAATACCAGCACAGTGGCGAGATCCTCGACCACCAGCCAGCCGACAGCGATGCGGCCGTTCATCGAATCGAGGATGCCGCGTGTTTCCAGCGCCTTGAGCAGCACCACGGTACTGGCGCAGGACAGCGACAGGCCGAGCAGCAGGCTCTCACCGAAGGTCCAGCCCCACCAGCTGGCGACGCCCAGGCCAAGCACGGTGGCCAGGCCCATCTGCACCACGGCACCGGGCAGGGCGATCTTCTTTACCGCGAGCAGATCCTTGAGGGAAAAGTGCAGGCCGACACCGAACATCAGCAGCATCACGCCGATTTCCAGCAGCTGCGGCGCCAGTTCCATATCCGCCACGAAGCCAGGAGTGGCCGGGCCCATGATGATGCCGGCAAACAGATAGCCGACCAATGCTGGCAGGCGGATCTTCTCGGCGATGAAGCCGAAAATCAGCGCAAGGCCGAAGCCCCCTGCCAGCATTGTGATGAGTGAGACGTTGTGTTCCATCGCGGCTCCTTAGGTCAGCCCCCAGGCTGATGACTGCAGCGGAGGGGATGGGTCGGTCAAAAACTGTGCACGCCTCCGGCAAACCCGGAACATGAGACAAACCCTTGGTTTTCTAGCAAAAATTGCGCCTCCAGATAAAGCGGCGCAAGAAAATCCAGCCATCTTCCCACCCTTGCCCGATGCGGGCGGAGCGGCTGTTGGCTGTGCGGCACATGCCGGGACAGGCTCAAGCATCGCCTATCCTGGGCTGCGACGCACAAAGTGCCACATCCAGACACACAACTATCGAAAATGATCGTTTCAGGTGCAATTTGCACCATATTGAACAGGCAAATTGCACCAATTAGGTGCGAAAAATGAAACCTCTCAACATCGCCACGGACTGACCTGCCTCAATGGCGCGGCGAGCATCGGGAACTAGATTCCAACCATTGGATATCTCCCGGAGAAACGCCATGCCCGTCATCGCTCAAACCAGTGCCCCACGCGTTCCATGGGGACTGTTGCTCGCACTGCTGGCGCTGGTCGGCATCATCCTGCTGCCTGAGCAGACCGGCCTGCCGCTCGCTGGACAGCGCATGCTGGCGATCCTGGCTTTCGCCGTGATCGTCTGGATCAGCGAATCGGTCAGCTATGAAGTCAGCGCCATCATGATCCTGGCGCTGATGGCCTTCCTCCTTGGCAGCGCGCCGACGTTGAGCGACCCGGACAAGCTGATCGGCACCAAGGACGCCTTGAGCATGGCGCTCGGCGGCTTCGCCAACTCGGCATTGGCACTGGTGGCCTCGGCCCTGTTCATCGCCGCCGCGATGACCCAGACCGGGCTGGACAAGCGCATCGCCCTGCTGACCCTGTCGAAGGTCGGCGCCAGTACCCACCGCGTGCTGCTGGGCGCCATCGTGGTGACCATATTGCTCAGCTTCATCGTGCCCAGCGCGACAGCGCGAGTGGCCTGCGTGGTACCGATCATGATGGGTGTGATCGCTGCCTTCGGCGTCGACAAACGCTCGGCACTCGCGGGCGGCATCATGATCCTGGTCGCCCAGGCCACCAGCATCTGGAACGTCGGCATCCAGACCTCGGCAGCGCAGAACCTGCTCACCGCCGGTTTCATGCATAAGCTGCTCGGCGAATCGGTGACCTGGACCGACTGGCTGATCGCCGGCGCGCCCTGGAGCCTGCTGATGTCGGCGGTGCTGTACTGGGTGATCCTGCGCGTGATGCCACCGGAGACCGACCGCATCGAAGGCGGCAAGGAAGCGGTGCGCAAGGCACTGGCCGAGCTCGGCCCGATGACCTTCGACGAGCGCAAGCTGCTGATCACCGTCCTCACCCTGCTCGGCTTCTGGGCCACCGAAGGCAAGCTGCACAGCTTCGACACGGCCTCCACCACCCTGGTGGGTCTTGCCGTTCTGCTGATGCCCGGTCTCGGCGTGATGAGCTGGAAGCAGGCGCAACCGCGCATTCCATGGGGCACGGTGATCGTCTTTGGCGTGGGTATCAGCCTCGGCAGCGCAGTGCTGACCACCGGCGCCGGCACCTGGCTGGCCAAGCTGCTGGTGACCTACCTCGGCATGGAAGGGCTGTCGCCATTCTGGGTATTCGCCGTGCTCGGTCTGTTCCTGATCCTCATCCACCTGGGTTTCGCCAGCGCCACGGCGCTGACCTCGGCGATGCTGCCGATCATGATCGCCCTGCTGCTGCAGCTCGGCGGCGACATCAACCCGCTGGGCATGAGCATGCTGCTCGGCTACGTGGTCAGCTTCGGCTTCCTGCTGCCGATCAACGCGCCGCAGAATATGGTCTGCATCGGCACGGAAACCTTCACCGCGCGGCAGTTCCTGCGTACCGGCATCTGGCTGACGCTGGTCGGCTACCTCCTGATGCTGGTGTTCGCGCTGACCTGGTGGCGCTGGCTAGGCTGGATCTGAACAGGCACTCTTGGGCCTTCACGACAAGGAGCCTGCCCATGAGCAAGAACCTGCTGATCACCGGTGCCAGCCGTGGCATCGGTCGCGCTACCGCACTGCTGGCCGCCACCCAGGGTTGGACGGTGGGTGTGAATTACCGAAGCGACCGCAGCGCCGCCGACGAAGTGGTGAAGCAGATTCTCGCAGCGGGCGGCCAGGCCGTCGCCCTGCAGGGCGACGTGGCCGACGAAGACGACGTGCAGCGTCTGTTCGAAGCCATGGACAAGCTTGGCACCCTGCATGGCCTGGTGGTCAACGCCGGTATCGTCGCCCCACCCATGCCGTTGCTGGACATGAGTGGCGAACGCCTGCGGCGCATGTTCGACGTCAATGTGCTGGGCAGCTACCTAACCGCGCGCGAAGGCGCTCGACGCATGGCGCGCAGCCGTGGCGGCGAAGGTGGCTCGATGGTGCTGGTATCGTCGGTAGCCGCCAGCCTCGGCTCGCCATTCGAGTACGTCGACTATGCCGGCGCCAAAGGCGCAATGGACGTGCTGACCCGCGGGCTGGCCAAGGAACTGGGCGGCGAAGGCGTGCGGGTCAATGCCGTGAGGCCAGGGCTGATCGACACCGAAATCCACGCCAGCGGCGGTCAACCGGGCCGCGCCGAGCGCCTGGGCAAGGCCACACCACTAGGCCGCGCCGGACGTGCCGAAGAGGTCGCCGAAGCCATCGTCTGGCTGCTCGACGACAAGGCCAGCTACACCACTGGCGCGCTGATCGATATCGCCGGCGGCCGCTAAGGCACGACCCATATCCCTTCGTGTCCGCTGCGCGCGTCCAGCGCCAGGTAGGGTGCGCCATGCGCACCGCTGGCAAGCCAGGCGACTTTCCGTGGGCTCAATCCCAGCGCGGCGCGAAACCGGGATTGGCGACCCGCTCGCCACGCTCCAGAGTGGCGATGGCGGCCATGTCGGCGGCGCTCAGGCGCAGCTCGGCGGCGGCCAGGTTGGCCGCCAGGTTCTCGCGTTTGGTCGAGGACGGAATCACCGCATAACCCTGTTGCAGTGACCAGGCCAGGGCCACCTGCGCCGGGCTGGCGCCATGGGCGGCGGCGATGCGCTGAATCGCCGGCTCGGCCAGCACCTTGCCGTAGGCCAGCGGCATGTAGGCGGTCAGGTGGATGCCCTGCTGACGGGCGAAATCCACCAACTGGCGGTTCTGCAGCAACGGATGGATCTCCACCTGGTTGGTGGCAATCTCGTCGACGCCCACGGCATCGATGGCCTGGCGTAGATGGGCGATGGTGAAGTTGGACACGCCAATCGCTGCCGTCAGCCCCTGGCGCTTGGCCTCCAGCAGTTCGCTCAGATACTGCGCCACAGGGATTTCATCGTTCGGCGACGGCCAGTGGATCAACGTCAGATCGACCCGTTCCAGGCCCAGGCGCTGCAGGCTCTCCTGCAGGCTGGCAAGCACCCGGCCGCTGCCGAGGTTTTCAGTCCAGATCTTGGTGGTGACGAACAACTCATCACGCGCCACGCTGCTGGCAGCGATGGCCTGGCCAATCGCGGTCTCGTTGCCGTAGATCTGCGCGGTGTCGATATGCCGGTAGCCCAACTCCAGACCCGTGCGTACCGAGTCGATGGCAACCTGATCCTTGAGACGGAAAGTGCCAAGGCCGAATGGGGGAATGAATTTCATGCAGTTCTCCTTGATCGATGCCAGAGCCGCGCCGGCGGCCCTATGGCCACGGACAAGCCCGAAGGCAGTTGATGGCGCACAGTATCCGGGCCAGACTCATGCGGAAAAAGCCGATAGCCCAGCAAACACCTTTGACTGAAGATCAACAATGAAGATCAGCCTGGAAGAAATGCTCGCCTTCGTCAGCGTGGTCGACAGCGGCTCCATCAGTGCCGCCGCCGAGCAACTGGATCAGACCGCATCCGGCGTCAGCCGTGCACTGAGTCGCCTGGAGGAAAAGCTCGCGGTCACCCTGCTACGCCGAACCACGCGGCGTCTGGAGCTGACCGAGGAGGGTGAGGTGTTCCTGACCCAGGCGCGGCGCATCCTGGCCAGCGTCGAGGAGGCCGAGGAACAGATGACGCTGCGCCGCCAGGCACCAGCCGGGCGCCTGCGCATCAATACCGCCTCGCCGTTCATGCTGCATGTGATCGTGCCGCTGATCGGCGACTTTCGCGCACGTTATCCACAGATAGAGCTGGAATTGAACAGCGATGACCGCATCATCGACCTGCTGGAGCGACGTACCGACCTGGCCATTCGCATCGGCCACTTGCCGGACTCCAGCCTGCATGCCCGGCCGTTGTGCCATAGCCGCCGCCGCGTTCTGGCCAGCCCCGCGTACCTGGCGCGCCACGGCACGCCGATACGTACCGAAGACCTCGCGCAGCACAGCCTGATCGGCTTCACCGAGCCCGAGAGCCTCAATGAATGGCCGCTGCGCCACGCCCTCGGCGAACGCTGGCGCATCACCCCGAGCCTGCGCGCCTCCAGCGGCGACACCATGCTCGAACTGGCGCTGATCGGTGAAGGCCTGGTGTGCCTGTCGGACTTCATGACCGATAGCGCTCGCGCCAGCGGTGCATTGGTGGAAGTGCTGGCGGAGCAGCGCGTGGAGGTGCGCCAACCGGTCAATGCGGTGTACTACCGCAACACCGCACTGGCCTCACGCATCACCTGCTTCCTCGATTACCTCAGCGAGCGACTGGGCTGCCCGAGCTGAGGTACAAAGAGAAAGGGCGACTCAATGAGTCGCCCTTTTCGTCAGCAACGGATCACTGCGCGGCCTGCATGCTCCACTCGGCGAGCTTCTGCTGCTTGTAGCTGAGCGCGGCGGCTGGCACCGGGGTGACCTTGCCGGTCTCCATCCAGCGCTTGAGGCGGTTGGCGTCGGCCATGTGGGTGTACTTGCCGAAGGCGCCGAGCACGACGAACGCTACCGGACGATTGGCGATGGTGGTGGCCATCACCAGGCAGCGACCGGCGGCATTGGTGAAGCCGGTCTTGCTCAGGTTGATGTTCCAATCCGCCTTGCGCACCAGGGCATTGGTGTTGCGAAAGCCCAGGGTGTAGTTGGGCTTGCGAAAGGCCACGGTGGCTTCCGAGTCGGTGCTGAACTGGTGGATCAACGGGTACTGGCTGGCGGCCTTGACCATCAATGCCAGGTCACGGGCGGTGGCGACGTTCTGCTCTGACAGGCCGGTCGGCTCGACGAAGTGGCTGTTGCGCATACCCAGCGCCTTGGCCTTGGCATTCATGGCCGCGACGAAGGCGCCATGGCCACCCGGGTAATGGTGGGCGAGGCTGGCGGCGGCGCGGTTTTCCGAGGACATCAGCGCCAGGTGCAGCATCTCGCGACGGGTGATCTCGCTACCCACCCGCACACGGGAGAATACGCCCTGCATTTCCTGGGTATCGCGGATGGTGATCGGCAGTACCTCGTCCAGAGGCAGCTTGGCGTCGAGCACTACCATGGCGGTCATTAGCTTGGTGACCGAAGCGACCGGCAGGCGCAGATCCGGATTACTGGAATACAACTCCTGGCCAGTTTTCAGATCGATCAGCAATGCGCTACCAGCGGCCAGCTCCTGCTTTGGCTGGGCCGGCGCGGCCTGGAGGTTCGAAACAACAAGGCTACCGCACAGCAGCAGGCCCAAAATCGAATGACGGAGTTTCACGGTTCACTTCACCGGTTGGAGTGTGGGGGCCGCTGGCAGGCGATGAAAAACAACCGGCGAGCAGGCCGTTGAAAAACGTCGACGAGGCAGCCAGTGCAAGGCAAAAACAGGCGAAAAAGCGCAGTTTACGTGTTGTAAATGAGCATTTGACCGGGCTGGCGCTCCAGCCTGTTTTTAACGCAGCAATGGCAACGCAGGCAGTTTTTCAACAGCCTGCTAGAGCGGCGGCGACCAGTATAGAGACTCACGCTTGGCTATTGCAGTATGGCCCGGTCAAACGGTTGTTGCTGGCGAATCCAGCTCGGCCTGCAGCCAGTCGACGAAACGCTCGGTCAGGCGCTGGCGGCGCTTGCGCTCGGGCAGCACCAGGTAATAGCCGAGCGCCGAATGCGCCTCGGCATCACCCAGACGACAGAGCAGCCCCTGGGCCAGCAGTTCATCCACCAGATGCCGCCAGCCGATGGCCACGCCTTGCCCGGCAATTGCCGCCTGGATCAGCAGGGTGTAGTTGTCGAAGCGCAGCGCTCCTGGCGTCGGCAGGCTGGCGATACCCAGCGCACGAAACAGGCCGTCCCAGTCGAACCAGCGCGAACGATGCTCGGGGCGCAGGTGCAGCAACGGCAGCTCGGCCAGTACCGCGACCGGCAGCGGTGGCTGACGTTCGCCGAGCAGACGCGGGCTGCACACCGGAAATACCTCTTCGCGAAACAGCAGGTGCGCTTCGCCATGCTTGAAGCGGCCATCGCCAAAACGGATCGCCACGTCGATATCGCTGGGCACCGTGGCCGGGTCGCGCTCGCTGGTGATCAAACTGACGTCGACTTCCGGATACAGGCGATTGAAGCGCTGCAGGCGCGGCATCAGCCAGTAGGCGGCGAACGCAAAGTCGGTAGCCACTTGCAGCACTTCATGCTGCTGACGCGCGGTAACCGCCGCCAGTCCGGCATCGAGATTGGCCAGGCCTTCCTGCACATGAACGAGTAACAGCTCGCCAGCCTCGGTCAGCACGATGCCGCGATAGACCCGATCGAACAGACGCGTAGCCAGCTGTTGCTCGAGGCGCTTGATCTGCTGGCTGATGGCCGGCTGGCTGCTACCCAGCTCGTTCGCCGCCGCAGTGAAGCTGAGCTGGCGCGCAGCCGACTCGAATACCCGCAGCGCGTCGAGCGACAACCCATCGATAGCTTTAAACATAAGCTCTGCTTATCCGAGGCATGTTCTCCAGCCGGGTTTACCCTGCCGCCGTTCTACCGGAATCATGGTGCCAGCACTGTCGCATAAACCAACAGTATGGAATACCCGCCACCATGAAGCGTCCGAACATCCTCTTCATCATGGTCGATCAGATGGCCGCGCCGATCCTGCCGCTGCACGATGCTGCCTCGCCGATCCAGTTGCCCAACCTGATGAAGCTGGCCGAGCAGGCCGTGGTGTTCGACTCCGCCTACTGCAACAGCCCGCTCTGTGCGCCGTCGCGCTTCACCTTGGTCAGCGGCCGGCTGCCGTCGAAGATCGGCGCCTACGACAATGCCGCCGATTTCCCCGCCGACGTACCGACCTACGCCCATTACCTGCGTCGCCTTGGCTACCGCACCGCACTATCGGGCAAGATGCACTTCTGCGGGCCGGATCAGTTGCACGGCTACGAGGAACGCCTGACCAGCGACATCTACCCGGCCGACTACGGCTGGGCGGTGAACTGGGACGAACCGGACGTGCGCGCCAGCTGGTACCACAACATGTCCTCGGTGCTGCAGGCCGGCCCGTGCGTGCGCAGCAACCAGCTCGACTTCGACGAGGAGGTGGTGTTCAAGGCCCGCCAGTACCTCTACGACCACGTGCGCATGAGTCCGGATCAGCCTTTCTGCCTGACCGTATCGATGACCCACCCGCACGACCCCTACACCATCCCGCGCGAGTACTGGGATCGCTACGAGGGCGTGGACATTCCCATGCCGCGCCAGCACATCGACCAAGCCGAACAGGATCCGCACTCGCAGCGTCTGCTCAAGGTCATCGACCTGTGGGACAAGCCGTTGCCCGAGGACAAGATCCGCGACGCCCGCCGCGCCTACTTCGGCGCCTGCAGCTATATCGACGACAACATCGGCAAGCTGCTGAAGACCCTGGAAGAGTGCGGCCTGGCCGACGACACCCTGATCGTCTTCTCCGGCGACCACGGCGACATGCTTGGCGAGCGCGGCCTCTGGTACAAGATGCACTGGTTCGAGATGTCCGCCCGCGTGCCGCTGCTGGTGCATGCGCCGAAACGCTTCGCCGCGCACCGGGTGAGCCAGTCGGTTTCGACCCTCGATCTCCTGCCGACCCTGGTAGAACTGGCTGGCGGCAAGGTCGACGACGGTCTTGAGTTGGAGGGCCACTCGCTGCTGCCGCATCTGCAAGGCAAGGGCGGCCACGATGAAGTGCTCGGCGAATACATGGCCGAGGGCACCGTCAGCCCACTGATGATGATTCGCCGTGGCCCGTGGAAGTTCGTCTATTCCGAGCAGGATCCCCTGCTGCTGTTCGACCTGGACAGCGACCCGCTCGAACGTCAGAACCTGGCCGAGTCCAGCGAGCATCGCGGCATCCTCGCCGGTTTCGTCGCCGAGGCGCGCGAGCGCTGGGACATCCCGGCCATCCACGCCGCCACCCTCGCCAGCCAGCGCCGCCGCCGTCTGGTGGCCGAGGCGTTGAGCCAGGGCAAGCTGACCAGCTGGGATCACCAGCCCTGGGTCGATGCCAGCCAGCAATACATGCGCAACCACATCGACCTCGACGATCTGGAGCGCCGCGCCCGTTTCCCTCAAGCATGAACCTTTGCCGACTGCCGCCCCCAAACCAGAAGAAAAAAGGAGAGACGCCATGAACCGATTCAGCGTGCTACTACTCGCCGCAGCGCTCACCAGCGCCGGCAATGTCTGGGCCGAAGACGCCGCCTGCGGCACGGTCAAACTGGGTGACCCGGGCTGGAGCGACATTGCCGTGACCAACGGCATTGCCCGCTTCCTGCTCGACGGCCTCGGCTATCAAACGCAGAGCCAGACCCTGGCGGTGCCGATCATTTTCGCCGGGCTGCAGAAGGGGCAGATCGACGTCTTCCTCGGCAACTGGATGCCGGCGCAACAGAGCAACTACGACAAGTTCGTCGCCAGCGGCGAGGTCGACAAACTGGCGCAGAACCTCGAAGGCACCGAGTACACCCTGGCCGTACCGACCTATGCCTATGAAGCCGGGGTGAAGACCTTCGCCGACCTCGACAAGCACGCCGACAAGTTCGGCAAGAAGATCTACGGCATCGCCTCCGGCTCGCCGGCCAACGAGTCGATCAAGCAGATGATCGCCGGCGATGAGTTCGGCCTGGGCGACTGGCAACTGGTGGAGTCCAGCGAGCAGGCGATGCTGGTGCAGGTCGGCCGCGCGGTGCGACGCGACCAGTACGTGGTGTTCCTCGGCTGGACGCCGCACCCGATGAACGTGCAGTACGACATGCAGTACCTCAAGGGCGGAGAGAAGTACTTCGGCGAAAGCGGCCAGGTCAACACCCTGGCGCGCAAGGGCTATGCCGCGCAGTGCCCGAACGTCGGCAAACTGCTCACCAACCTCAAGTTCACCCAGGACATGGAGAACGCCATCATGGATCAGGTGCTGAGCAAGGAGGCCAGCAACGATGCCGCGATCAAGGCCTGGATCAGCGCCAACCCGCAGGTGCTTGATGGCTGGCTGGACGGCGTCACCACCCGCGACGGCGGCGACGGCCTGGCTGCCGTGAAGACCCGCCTGTAACGCCCTCCCGATCACGGGCAGCCGTTGGTTGCCCGTGCGAGTTTCGCCATGCCGCTACCTGACAAACAGGCGCTGCTGCCGTTTCTACGCTGGCTGCCAGGCATCGACCGCCGCACTCTCGGCAACGACGCGCTGGCGGGCCTGACCGGCGCCATCCTGGCATTGCCGCAATCGCTGGCCTATGCGCTGATCGCTGGTCTGCCGGCCGAGTACGGCCTCTACGCCGCCATCGTGCCGGTGCTCATTGCCTGCCTGTGGGGCTCGTCCTGGCACCTGATCTGCGGGCCGACGGCTGCCATATCGATCGTCCTGTTCACCAGCGTCAGCCCCATGGCCAAGGCGGGCAGCGAGCACTTCATCGCCCTGATCCTGCTGCTGACCTTTCTTGCCGGACTGTTCCAGTGGCTGCTCGGCCTGCTGCGCTTCGGCGCACTGGTGAATTTCGTCTCGCAGTCGGTGGTGCTCGGTTTCACCCTCGGCGCCGCGCTGGTGATCGCCATCGGCCAGGTGCCCAACCTGCTCGGCGTCGAGCTGCCAAGCCAGGCGACGGCACTGGCCAGCCTGCTGCAGATCGGTCAGCACCTGCCCGACGTGCATTGGCCAAGTCTGGCCGTGGCAGGCATCACGTTGCTGGCGAGCCTGGCAATACGCCGACTCTGGCCACGGGCACCGGCGTTGCTCCTCGGCTTGCTGCTCGGCAGCCTGCTGGTGGCGTTGCTGCCGGCACGCTACAGCGGTGAGATCGCCCTGGTCGCGTCTTTTGCCGGCAGCCTGCCACCCTTCACCACGCTCGATTTCAATCTCAACGCTGTGCTGCAACTGCTGCCCGCGGCGGTGGCCTGCGGCATGCTCGGGCTGGTCACCAGCCTGTCCATCGCTCGCGCCCTGGCGGTGAAATCGCACCAGTTCCTCGATGCCAACCAGGAAGTGCGCGCTCAGGGCCTGTCGAACATGCTCGGGCCTTGGTTTTCCGGCTCGCTATCGGCCGGCTCCTTCACCCGTTCGGCGCTGAACCTGCAGGCCGGGGCGCGCACGCCACTGGCCGGGATTTTCTCCGCGCTGCTGGTGGCGCTATTCGCCCTGTTCGGCGCGTCGCTGCTGGCACACATTCCGCTGCCGGTGATGGCGGCCGGTATTCTCCTGATCTGCTGGGGCCTCGTGGATCTAGCGGCGATTCGCGCGTTGCGCCGGGTCAGCCACGCCGAGTTCGTGGTAATGCTGCTGACCTTCGCCGCCACCCTGGTGCTGGAGTTGCAGACGGCGATCTACGCCGGCGTGCTGGCCTCGCTGTTCTTCTACCTCAAGCGCACCTCGCAGCCACGCGTGCGCCTCTGGCAGGACGGCGATGACGAGGTGCTGCGCATCGAAGGCTCGATCTTCTTCGGCGCCTGCCAGTACATCCAGCAACTGCTGCAGAACAGCCATGCACCGCGCCTGGTGATCGACGCCCGACATATCAACTTCATCGACTACGCCGGGGTAGAGATGCTGCATCAGGAGGCGCGCCGCCTGCAGGTGCTGCAACGCCAGCTGGTGCTGCGCCAGGCACGCCCGCAGGTGGTGGAGGAAATCCTCAAGCTGGAAGGCCGAGAAGGCTGCCCGTTGCACTTCGAGGAGTGAGCGGTGCGCGCGGCGCACCCTACACACCACGTATGAGCCTTACCGTAGGGTGCGCCATGCGCACCGATGACACTCCACCAATTACGGGGTGAGCGTACTCAGATCCAGAGGGCGTACCTGGCCGAGCCACAGCGGCCAGTCACGGTGATCACGCAGCTCATCGTCGGTGATCGGGTGCACCAGCACGTTGAGGCCGTTGCGCCGCTGCATCAACCAGGGCACCAGGTCGCCGAACAGCTCGGGACGAAAGGCCAGTTGGCAACTCCAGTCCGGGTGCGGGCCAACCGGACGTTGGTGCATGCGCCCCATCTTCAGCGGGAAGCACCGTGCAGCCTCTTCGCACAATATGCGGGCCTGCTCGAGGGTGGCCGCGTCGAAATAGACGTGAGCGTGGTAGCCCTTGATCCGCAGCAGCCCCTCGTCGTTCATCACGTTCAGCCCGCTAGTTGACGGCGCAGCTCGGCCAGTACCGGTGCGGTGTCCGGACGCACGCCGCGCCACAGCGCGAAGGCTTCAGCAGCCTGCTCGACCAGCATGCCGAGGCCATCGAGGCAACGTGCCGCGCCGTGTTCGGCGGCCCAGCGATTGAAGGCAGTCGCTTCGCGGCTGTACATCATGTCGTAACAGACGGTGTGGCCAGGCTGGATCAGACTCGGGGCAATCGGTGGCAACTCACCGCCGAGACTGGCCGAGGTGCCGTTGACGATCAGATCCACCGGGGCGTCGATCCAGTCGAAACCGGCAGCGACCAGTGGGCCAAGATCGGCGAATTCGCGTACCAGCTGCTCGGCCTTGGCCACCGTGCGGTTGGCGATTACCAGCACCGCCGGGCGCTGCGTCAGAAAGGGCTCGAGCACACCGCGCACCGCGCCACCCGCACCGAGGATAAGAATGCGTTTGCCGGCCAGGGCGAAGCCGGCGTTGTCCTGCAGATCACGAGTCAGCCCGGCGCCGTCGGTGTTGTCACCCAGCAGGCGACCGCCTTCGAGCTTCTTCAGGGTGTTCACCGCGCCGGCGCGGCGCGCGCGCTCGGTGAGTTCGTCGCAAAGGCGAAAAGCCTCTTCCTTGAACGGTACGGTGACGTTGCCGCCCAGACCTTCAGCGAAGAAAGCCCGAGCATTGGCGGTGAAATCGTCCAGCGGCGCCAGACGTGCCTGATAGTCAAGCACCTGGCCGGTCTGCTCGGCGAACAGACGATGAATCTGCGGCGATTTGCTATGACCGATGGGGTTGCCGAAGACGCAGTAGCGATCCATAGAATTCCTGGCGGTGGTAGCCGGATACGATCCGGGAACGGGCGAAGGGACTCCCGGATTTCATCCGGGCTACAGAACTCGTAGGGTGCGCCATGCGCACCGGATGGTGTTTGGTGCGCACGGCGCACCCTACCCAGATTATGCCTGCACGAGCCAGTCGCGATCGGTCAGGAAATACTCGGTCAGACGCGCTTCCTCGCTACCCGGCTCCGGCTTCCAGTCGTAACCCCAACGCACGTGCGGCGGCAGCGACATGAGGATCGACTCGGTGCGCCCGCCCGACTGCAGGCCGAACAGGGTGCCACGGTCGAACACCAGGTTGAACTCGACGTAGCGGCCGCGACGGAAGGCCTGGAACTCGCGCTCACGCTCGCCGAACGGCGTCAGCTTACGGCGCTGGACGATGGGCAGATAGGCCTGAATGTAGGCATCGCCGATGGCACGAATGAAGGCGAAGCAGGTGTCGAAACCCCACTCGTTGAGGTCATCGAAGAACAGTCCGCCAATACCGCGCGGCTCGCCGCGATGCTTGAGGTGGAAGTAGCGGTCGCACCAGGCCTTGAACTTCGGATAGACCTCGGCGCCGAAGGGCGCGCACGCATCGCGGGCGACCTGGTGCCAGTACACGCAATCTTCTTCGTTGGCGTAGTAAGGCGTCAGGTCGAAACCGCCGCCGAACCACCACACAGGTTCCTCGCCTTCCTTCTCCGCGCTGAAGAAGCGCACGTTGGCGTGCGAGGTAGGCACGTAGGGGTTCTCCGGGTGAATCACCAGCGACACACCCAGGGCCTGGAAGCCACGACCAGCCAGTTCCGGACGATGGGCGCTGGCCGAGGGCGGCAGGCTGTCGCCGAACACGTGGGAGAAATTCACCCCGCCTTTCTCGATCAGCGCGCCGTTCTCGATCACCCGCGTGCGACCGCCACCACCGGCCGGACGCTGCCAGGCGTCCTCGGCGAAGACGGCCTGGCCGTCTTCGGCTTGCAGGGCGGAGCAGATGCGATCTTGCAGGTCGAGCAGATAGGCCTTCACGGCCTCGGTACGGTCAGTCACGGCGGCACCTTGAACAGAGAGCGGGTCGAAATCGGCGGGCAGCATAGCATTCACCCAGGCACATCCGCAGTTGACGTCGGTCAATCAGGACGATTGGATAGCAGGCCGTTGAAAACGTAGACGAGGCAGGCAAGACAAGGCAAAACAGCCGAGAAGGTGGTGTTTACATGCTGTAAATGTGCATTTTGAGGTTGTTTTTAACGCAGTATTGCCAACGCACGACTGCATGGATGCAGGAGGTAGAGCGACGCAGGAAGCCAAAGCCGAGGTGGTTTTTCAACGGTCTGATAGAGCCTTTCGCCGCATGCAGCGGCTCCGACCAAATAAGGAATCCGAGATGGCCAAGCGTATTCAGTTCAGCCAGCACGGCGGCAGCGAAGTGCTGGAGTACCGTGACTACCAACCGGCAGCGCCGGGCCCACGCGAGGTACGGGTCGCCAACAAGGCCATCGGCCTGAACTTCATCGATACCTATTACCGCAATGGCCTCTACGTGCCTCCAGCCCTGCCGTCGAGCCTGGGCACCGAAGCCGCCGGCGTGGTCGAGGCGGTCGGCAGCGAAGTCACCCGTTTCGCTGTCGGTGACCGTGTGGCATACGCCACCGGCCCGCTTGGCTCCTACGGTGAGCTGCATGTGTTGCCGGCAGACAACCTGGTACACCTGCCGGACAGCATCAGTTTCGAGGAAGCTGCCGCTGTCATCCTCAAGGGCCTGACCGTGCAGTACCTGCTGCGCCAGACCTATGAGCTCAAGGGCGGTGAAACCATTCTTTTCCATGCGGCGGCCGGTGGCGTTGGCTCATTCGCCTGCCAGTGGGCCAAGGCACTGGGCGTGAAATTGATCGGTACCGTCAGCTCGGCGAAAAAGGCTGCCCTTGCCAAGGAGCTGGGTGCCTGGGCGACCATCGACTACAGCCATGAGAACGTCGTCCAGCGCGTGCTGGAGCTGACTGACGGTGCCAAGTGCCCGGTGGTCTATGACGGCGTCGGCAAGGACACCTGGGAAACCTCGCTGGACTGCGTGGCGCCGCGCGGCCTGCTGGTCAGCTTCGGCAATGCCTCTGGCGCGGTCACCGGGGTCAACCTGGGCATCCTTGCGCAGAAGGGCTCGCTGTACGTCACCCGGCCGACCCTGGCCAGTTACGCCAACACGCCGCAAAACCTGCAGGCCATGGCTGACGAGCTGTTCGCGATGATTGCCAGCGGCAAGCTGCAGGTGGAGATCAGCAACCGCTATGCGCTGAAGGATGCTGCCGCCGCCCAGGATGCGATGAGCGCACGCAAGACCACCGGCTCGACCATCCTCTTGCCGTAACTGTAGGGTGCGCCATGCGCACCGCCCCTGCCACGAGCGCAGTCTTGACGGTGCGCGCAGCGCAAGCACGGGGGCTATTCCCGGATTGCATACGGGCTACGAGGCTGCCCTAGAAATCGGTCAGACCTTCGCAGCTAAAGCCCCTCCCACAGGCGTACGGACTGTAGGAGGGGCTTGAGCCGCGAGCTTTTTCGACGCGAGCGTAATTCAGTCAGGAAGGACGGATCACATCGCCCGTGCGTAGGTCGCGGATCAGGCTGGGATTCTTGCGCCCCCCCAGGGCACCGACCAGTACTTTGTCCAGCTCACCCGGAAAGTACTGCTCCACGCGCAGACGTGAACGTGCCGAAGGGCGGCCGGCCGGGTTGGCCGAGGTGGAGATCAACGGCCCGGTGTAGCGGCACAGTGCACGTACCAGCGGATGATCACTGACACGCAGGGCAACGGTCTCGTGCTGACCGGTCACCCACTCGGGCAAACGATTCTGATGCGGCACCAGCCAGGTATTCGGCCCAGGCCAACTACCGGCGAGACGCTCCTGCCAGACCTCTGGCAGGTCATCGAGAAGAAAGTCGAACTGCTCGATGTTGTCGGCGACCAGAATCAGTCCCTTGTGCATCGGTCGTTCCTTGAGCGCCAGCAGACGATCCACCGCGGCTTCGTTCCACGGGTCACAACCCAGCCCCCAGACTGCCTCGGTCGGATAAGCGATCACGCCCCCCTCACGCACCACCCGCGCCGTTTGCTGTATCTGCCAATTGCTGGCCATCGACTGTCTCCCGCTGAACGAATGGGCGGCAGTCTATCCAAGTCGGCCATGCGACTGTAGCCCGGACGCGATGCGCGATGACCGGTATGAACGGCCGGGCTTTCTCCGGCTAGGGGTTTCGCGCCAGCCAGCGCCCAGCCTCGTTGCATACCAAACCATCCAGCTCCAGTTCGGTCAGTGCCGCCAGCACATCTGCCAGCGCCCAGCCACTACTCTGCACCAGGGCTTCGGTGCTGTGCGGTGCGGCATGTAGCAGCGCCAGAAGCGGATGCTCGACCCTGGTGGCTCGAACCGGAGCAAGGCTGATGCGCGGAGCCTGCCAGCCTTGTAGCGCTTCGAGAATATGGTCGATGCTCTCCACTAGCGTGGCGCCATCGCGAATCAGTTGATGGCAACCGCGTGCTCCCGGGTGGTGGATCGAACCGGGAATGGCATACACCTCGCGCCCTTGCTCGGCGGCCAGTCGTGCGGTGATCAGAGACCCGCTGGAAGGGCTGGCCTCGACCACCAGCACGCCGACCGAGAGACCGCTGATGATTCGATTACGCCGGGGAAAGTTGCTCGCCTGAGGCGGACAATCCAGCGGCAACTCGGAAACCAGAGCACTGCCCCGTTCGACGATCTGCGCCGCCAGCCGGGTATGTCGCCGGGGGTACAAGTATTGCAACCCCGTACCGAGAACCGCCACTGTCCTGCCGCCCCCGTCCAGGGCGCCTTGGTGCGCGGCGCCGTCGATTCCCAAGGCCAGGCCACTGGTGATCGCAAAACCACCGGCTGCCAGGCTGCGGGCAAAGGCGCGAGCATTATCCAGGCCAGGCTGCGAGGCACGCCGACTGCCGACCATCGCCAACTGCGGCAACTCCAGCACACCCGGATCACCCGCCACAAACAACAGCGGCGGTGCATCCGCCAGTTCGGCGAGCAGCGCCGGGTAGTGCGGGTCATCCCACATCAGCAGGTGTTGATCAGGTGCTTCCAGCCACAGCAGTGCAGCTGCCGCTCGTTCGCGAATTTCCGCACTGCGCCTGGGCTCGGCGCACGCAGCTGGCAACCCGAGAGCCCGCCAGGCACTGGCCGGCGCACTCAACGCGGCCGAGGCGCTGTCGAAAGCGCTGAGCAGTTTGCGAAAACGCCGCGGCCCCAGCTCCGGCAGCAAATGCAGGCGTAGACGGGCTTCGAGTTCGGCGGGAGACAGCGAGGCAGGAATAGGCATGATGATTCGTCCCTGATCGATGGTGTCGCCATCCTGGCGACCAGAAAGCATGAGCCCCGCGATTGCGGGGCTCATCGGGTGTTACGGATTGCGAACCTTGTCCATCACCGCCAGTTGGCGTGTAGCGCCAAGTACCAGGCCATAGCTGAGCTTGTCGTAAGTGCGGAACACCATCAGCAGACCAGAACGCTCATCCGGAATTTTTACGCTTTCACCCGTGACGCGATCACGTACGGTCTCGCCCGTTTTGTACACCGCCAGCACGTTGCCAATTTCCAGACCATCGCGCGCGCCCTTGTTCAGGGTGACCACGTCGAACTGACCGATCTGAGTCACACCACGCGGCACATCGAGAATCAGACCATTGATCTCACGGGTCGGCTCACTGGGCATGAAGGAGGAGTTGATCGCGCGCTCCTCGGTGGGGAACAAGCGGTCACCCAGGCGCACTTCCTGGGTCGAACGGCTCAACACCAGCGTACCGATATCACCTTCTTCTGCGACGATTTCACCGGTACCGATGTCATCAGCATTGATACCGAGGAATTCCTTGGTATCCGGATCCGTGTAGGTCTTGCCCTGACGGAAGATGCCGTAGATCGGATGATCTTCCTCGAATTGACCGCGAGCGTAAACACGATCCCCTGCACCGCTGACCACGCGCTCAGCGTTACCGGCGACCACGTAAGGCTTACCACTGAACTCTTCCGGAGTGTCGACGATGCGGTTGCTCAGCAGGAAACTGTTGATAGCCTCCAGAGGAATGGTCGGGATCGCCTCAGCCATCGGTGTGCTGCGCACCTGGGGTGACAGCTTGATGGTGCCGCGTGACTCGCCACGGTTGAGCATCAGGCGCGGCTGACCATCGATGTAGACAAGATTGAGGGTGTCACCGGGATAGATCAGGTGCGGATTGGAAACCTGCGGGTTGGCATGCCAGATTTCCGGCCACTTCCACGGTTGGCGCAGGAATTTTCCGGAGATGTCCCAGAGCGTATCGCCCTTGACCACGGTGTAACGGTCCGGATGACCGTCCTTGAGCTGCACTTCGGCCAGGGCCATTCCGGTCTGGGCCAATCCGCCGGCTGCAACGAGCAGCAGGGCGAGTAGTGATTTCCTCATGCGGTGAATCCCTTTATTATGTGCCTTCACGTGAAGCGCCCTAGCGCCGCGTTCAAACCCGCTGAATCCGCGGCGTGAAGCCGTTTTTCAATGCTGTTCATCATCTTAGCAGCGGATTTTGACTTTATTCCACAAGTGCATCACAAACGCATATGGCGATCCTGAATATCCTCGAATTTCCTGATCCACGCCTGCGTACCATCGCCAAACCGGTGGACGTCGTGGACGACTCCATCCGTCAACTGGTCGACGACATGTTCGAGACCATGTATGACGCACCCGGTATCGGCCTGGCCGCGACACAGGTCAACGTGCACAAGCGCGTAGTGGTCATGGATCTGTCCGAGGACAAGTCCGAGCCGCGGGTGTTCATCAACCCCGAGTTCGAGTCGTTGACCGACGAGATGGATCAGTACCAGGAAGGCTGCCTGTCGGTTCCCGGCTTCTACGAGAATGTCGACCGCCCGCAGAAGGTCAGGATCAAGGCACTGGATCGCGATGGCCAGCCCTATGAGCTGATCGCCGAAGGCCTGCTCGCCGTGTGCATCCAGCACGAATGCGACCACCTCAACGGCAAGCTGTTCGTCGACTACCTGTCCAGTCTCAAGCGCGATCGCATCAAGAAGAAGCTGGAAAAACAGCATCGCCAGCGCGCCTGATCCTCGTTCATCCAAAGGCTTGCGTAGCAGGTCGCATGGAAATGTCACGAGCGAAGGTTAGGCAAGGCGAAAACAGGCGAGGGCGCGGAGTTTACGAGCTGTAAATGAGCAGTCCGAGCCTGTTTTCAACGCAGCATAACCGAGCGCAGTAGTTTCCATGTGACCTGCCAGGCAAGCCTTTTTCTTTGGTGACTACCCCATGCGTATCGTCTTTGCCGGCACCCCGGAATTCGCCGCCGAGCACCTCAAGGCCCTGCTGGCCAGCCCGCACCAGATCATCGCCGTCTACACCCAGCCGGATCGCCCGGCCGGCCGTGGCCAGAAGCTGATGCCCAGCCCGGTCAAGCAACTCGCCGTCGAGCACGGTATCCCGGTTTACCAGCCGGCCAGCCTGCGCAATGAAGAGGCACAGGCCGAGCTGGCAGCCCTCAAGCCGGATCTGATGGTGGTGGTTGCCTACGGCCTGATCCTGCCGCAGGTGGTGCTCGACACCCCGCGCCTGGGCTGCATCAACAGTCATGCCTCCTTGCTGCCTCGTTGGCGTGGCGCCGCGCCGATCCAACGCGCGGTACAAGCCGGTGACGCCGAGAGCGGTGTCACCGTGATGCAGATGGAGGCCGGCCTCGACACCGGGCCGATGCTGCTCAAGGTCAGCACCCCGATCAGCGCCAGCGACACCGGCGGCAGCCTGCACGACCGCCTCGCCCAGCTCGGCCCGCAGGCGGTACTACAGGCCATCGACGGCCTGGCCGCCGGCACGCTGAAGGGCGAAGTGCAGGACGATGCCCTGGCCAACTACGCACACAAGCTGAACAAGGACGAGGCGCGCCTCGACTTCAGCCGGCCGGCCGTGGAACTGGAGCGCCTGGTGCGCGCCTTCCACCCCTGGCCGATCTGCCACACCACGCTGGGCAGTGATGCACTCAAGGTGCATGCGGCCGAGATTGGCGAGGGTGAGGGCGCCCCTGGCAGTATTCTCGCCGCCGACAAGAACGGCCTGACCGTGGCCTGCGGCGAGGGTGCACTGCGCCTGACTCGCCTGCAGTTGCCCGGCGGCAAGCCGCTGGCCTTCAGTGACCTGTACAACAGCCGCCGCGAGCAGTTCGCGCCCGGCCTGGTACTGGGTCAATGAATCCCCGCCTGGCCGCCGCACGCGCCCTGACCGCCGTACTCTCCGGCAAGGCCTCGCTGGGCAGCAGCCTGCCACCGCAGTTGGACAAGGTCGAACACCACGATCGCGCCCTGGCGCAGGATCTGGCCTTCGGCGCCGCGCGCTGGCAGCCGCGCCTGCAACTGCTGGCCGAGAAACTGCTGGAAAAGCCGTTCAAGACCGCCGACAAGGACGTGGAAGCGCTGCTGCTGATCGGCCTCTACCAGTTGCTGCACAGCCGCATCCCGGAGCATGCCGCCATAGGCGAAACGGTCGGCTGCGCCGGTGCGCTGAAGAAGCCCTGGGCCAAGGGCCTGCTCAACGCCGTGCTGCGCCGCGCTCAGCGCGAGCATGAAGCGATTTTCGCCGAACTCGATCGCGATCCGGTGCTGCACACCGCGCACCCGCGCTGGCTGCAAAAACAGCTCAAGACCTTCTGGCCCGAGCACTGGCAAGCCATCTGCGCTGCCAACAACGCGCATCCGCCGCTGATCCTGCGGGTCAATCGCCGTCACGGCAGCCGTGACGCGTACCTCACCGAACTGCGCGACGCCGGTATCGATGCCGAACCCTGCGCCTTCAGCCGTGACGGCGTACGCCTGCTGCAGCCCTGTGACGTGACCACGCTACCCGGCTTCAAGGAAGGCCGCGTCAGTGTGCAGGACGAGGCCGCGCAACTGGCCGCCGACCTGCTCGAACTGGCGCCGGGCCAACGCGTGCTGGACGCCTGCGCCGCTCCGGGCGGCAAGACCTGCCATTTGGTGGAGGTCGAGCCGGGCCTGAGCGAAGTGATCGCCGTCGATCTGGAGGCCAAGCGCCTGGCACGTGTGCGCGAGAACCTCGACCGCCTGCGCCTGGAGGCCACGCTGATCGCCGCCGATGGCCGCGATACCGGCGCCTGGTGGGACGGCCAGCCGTTCCAGCGCATCCTGCTCGACGCGCCCTGTTCGGCCACCGGCGTGATCCGCCGTCATCCGGACATCAAGCTGACCCGCCAACCCGAGGACATTCCCGCCCTGGCCCAGTTGCAGGGCGAGCTGCTCGATGCCCTGTGGCCGACCCTGACCCCCGGCGGCATCCTACTCTACGCCACCTGCTCGGTGCTGCCGACGGAAAACAGCGAGACCATCGCCGCGTTCCTCGCTCGCACCCCTGACGCGCAGGAAGTCGCCATCGCCGGCGAGTTCGGCCTGCAATCGGCACACGGTCGCCAACTGCTGCCACAGCTGGACGGCCACGACGGCTTCTACTATGCCAAGCTGCTTAAATCCGCTGCGCCAGAACGCAGCTAACGGAGCAACCAGTGAAGATCATCATTCTCGGTGCAGGCCAGGTAGGTGGAACCCTGGCAGAACACCTGGCCAGCGAAGCCAACGACATCACCGTGGTCGACACCGACGGTGATCGCCTGCGCGACCTCGGCGACCGCCTCGACATCCGCACCGTGCAGGGCAAGGGCTCGTTCCCCACCGTGCTGCGTCAGGCCGGTGCCGACGATGCCGATATGCTGGTGGCGGTGACCAACAGCGACGAAGTCAACATGATCGCCTGCCAGGTGGCCTACACCCTGTTCCATACGCCGACGCGCATCGCCCGTGTGCGCGAAGCAGCCTACCTGACCCGCGAAGCGCTGTTCGACAATGAAGCGATCCCGGTCGACGTGCTGATCAGCCCAGAGCAGGTGGTGACCAACTACATCAAGCGCCTGATCGAATACCCTGGCGCCCTGCAGGTGATCGACTTCGCCGAGGGCAAGGCGCAACTGGTCGCGGTCAAGGCCTACTACGGCGGCCCGCTGGTGGGTCAGCAGCTGCGCCAGATTCGCGCGCACATGCCCAACATCGACACCCGCGTCGCCGCCATCTTCCGCCGCAACCGGCCGATCCTGCCGCAGGGCGATACCGTCATCGAAGCCGATGACGAAGTGTTCTTCATCGCCGCCAAGGCGCACATCCGCGCAGTCATGAGCGAGATGCGCCGCCTCGAGGATGACTACAAGAAAGTGGTCATCGCCGGCGGCGGGCATATTGGCGAACGCCTGGCCGAGGCCATCGAGAGTCGCTACCAGGTAAAGATCATCGAGATGAACCCGGCACGCTGCCGCTACCTCTCGGAAAACCTGGAAAGCACCATCGTCCTGCAGGGCAGTGCCTCCGACCGCGACCTGCTGATGGAAGAGAACATCAACGATGCCGACATCTTCCTGGCCCTGACCAACGACGACGAAGCCAACATCATGTCCTCGCTGCTGGCCAAGCGCATGGGCGCGCGCAAGGTGATGACCATCATCAACAACCCGGCCTACGTCGACCTGGTGCAGGGCGGCGAGATCGACATCGCCATCAGCCCGCAGCTGGCCACCATCGGCACCCTGCTGACCCACGTGCGCCGCGGCGATATCGAGAGCGTGCACAGCCTGCGCCGCGGCGCGGCCGAAGCGCTGGAGGTGATTGCCCACGGCGACGCCAAGTCGAGCAAGGTGATCGGCCGCATGATCAAGGACATCGCCCTGCCACCGAGCACCACCATCGGCGCCATCATCCGCGACGAGGAGGTGTTGATCGCCCATGACAGCACCGTAATCGAGTCCGGCGACCACGTGATCCTGTTCCTGGTCGACAAGAAATACATTCGCGATGTCGAGCGTCTGTTCCAGGCCGGTCTGACCTTCTTCTGAGTCCCTCATTGCATCCGGCTACCAGCGCGTAGCCCGGATGAAATCCGGGGATGCCCACATGACGATGCAGGAGCCAAGATGAGTACCGATGCACTGGAAAAGATGCTGGCCAAGGGCATGGACAACGCCCTGCTGCGCTTCGGCCTGGGCAAGGCGCATCTGGATGGCGGCAATGCCACGCAGGCGGCCGAGCACCTGCAACGCTGCGTGGAGTTCGACCCGAGCTATTCCGCCGCCTGGAAGCTGCTGGGCAAGGCGCTGCAGGCCGCAGGCGACCACGACGGTGCTCGCCAGGCCTGGCAGCAGGGCATCGCCGCGGCACAGGCCAAGGGCGACAAGCAGGCCGAGAAGGAAATGACGGTGTTTCTACGCAAGCTGGACAAGCCACGCTGATCGACTCGGTGCGCACCCTACAGCACCGTTGCGAACCGTAGGGTGCGCCGTGCGCACCGAAACAAAACCATCACCTCCTGTTCTCAGGGACTCAAGCTGTCGCGGCTGATGTCCCTTTCACACTTTCTTCTGCAACTCTGCGAATGGCTGGCCGAAGCACCGAGCCAGCCGCGGTGCGCACAGCACACCCTACGCCATTCAGCTGGCCTTAAAGCACTTCGCTGGCCACCGCATCCACTGCTGCCTTGGCGATCCCCACCACCTCGTCCGCCTCGGCCTTGGTCAGCACCAGCGGCGGGGCGAAACCGAGGATGTCGCCGTGCGGCATGGCGCGGGCGATCATGCCGCGTTCCAGGCAGGCGGCGGAGACGCGCGGGCCAACCTTGAGTGCAGCATCGAAGGGCGTACGCGCCTCCTTGTCGGCCATGAACTCAAGCGCGGCGAGCATGCCGACACCACGCACTTCGCCCACCAGTGGATGGCCTTCGAAGGTCTGACGCAGCTGCTGGTTGAGGTAGGCGCCAACATCAGCGGCGTTGGCGGCGATGTTTTCCTTCTCCAGGATATTCAGGTTGGCCAGCGCAGCGGCGGCGCAGATCGGGTGACCAGAGTAGGTCCAGCCATGGCCCATAGCGCCGTCGCGGCTGGAAGCCTCGTCGATCACGTTCCACACCTTCTCACCGACGATCACTGCCGAAAGCGGCGCGTAAGCGCTGGTCAGGCCCTTGGCCGTGGTGATCAGATCCGGCTGCATGCCGAACATCTGGCTGCCCATCGGCGTACCCAGACGGCCGAAGGCGCACACCACCTCGTCGGCGATCAGCAGGATGTCGTACTTGGCCAGCACGGCCTGGATCGCCTCCCAGTAACCGTTCGGCGGCACGATGATGCCGCCGGTGCCCATCACCGGCTCACCGATAAAGGCGGCCACGGTATCCGGCCCTTCGGCCAGGATCAGACGCTCCAGATCCTCGGCGCAGTGGCGCACGTAAGCCGCTTCGTCCATGCCAGCCGGCGCCTTGTAGAAGTGCGGGCAGGCGGCGTGTTTGATGTCTGCGTGGGGCAGATCGAAATGCTGGTGAAAGCCGGCCAGGCCGGTGAGGCTGCCGGTCATGATCCCCGAGCCGTGATAGCCGCGCTGGCGGGAGATGATCTTCTTCTTCGCCGGGCGGCCGAGCACGTTGTTGTAGTAGCGCACCAGCTTGATCTGGGTCTCGTTGGCGTCCGAGCCGGACATGCCGTAGTAGACCTTCTTCATGCCCTGTGGCGCCCAGTCGATGATGCGCGCCGACAGTTCGATGATGGCCTCGGTCGAGTGGCCGACGTAGGTGTGGTAGTAGGCCAGCTCCTTGGCCTGCTTGTAGATGGCCTCGGCCACCTCGGTGCGGCCGTAGCCGATGTTCACGCAGTACAAGCCGGCGAAGGCGTCGATCAGCTCTCGGCCTTCATGATCCTGGATGCGAATGCCCGAGGCGCCGGTGATGATGCGCCCCTTGAGCGCGCCGCTGGCATGATCATGGGCATGGGTGGACGGGTGCATGAAGTGGGCACGATCCTGGGCGAACAGCTCGTCGTAATAGCTCATGGGTAATCCTCCGAAGGGGCTCAGTAACGCTGGCCCTGGTGATGAATGCAGAAGTACTTGGTTTCGACGAAGGGCTCGAAGCCTTCCGTGCCGCCCTCACGGCCAAGGCCGGAGGCTTTCATGCCACCGAAGGGGATCGGGTGGCCGGTGAATTTGGTGCCATTGACCGCGACCATGGCGTGATCGAGGCGGCGGATCAGCGGGTGGACGACATCCACGCGATTGGAACAAATGTAGGCGGCCAGGCCGTATTCGGTGTCGTTGGCCATGGCCACGGCTTCGTCCAGGGTGTCGAAGGCGCGTACGCCGGCGATGGGCGCGAAGTTCTCCTCGCGGTAGATGCGCATGCTGTCAGTGACATCGGCCAGCAGCGTCGGCTGCCAGAACCAACCGCCAAGGGCATGCGGCTCGCCGCCAACCAGCAGGCGCGCACCTTGTTCGAGGGCATCGGCGACCCGTGCAGCAGTCGCGTCCAGCGCAGCCTGGTGCATCAGCGGGCCGATCTGGTTGCGCTCGTCATGACCGGGGCCAACACGCAGGCCACGTACGGCCTCGGCG
The DNA here is from genome assembly GCF_014109765.1 of Pseudomonas berkeleyensis. NCBI lineage: Bacteria > Pseudomonadati > Pseudomonadota > Gammaproteobacteria > Pseudomonadales > Pseudomonadaceae > Pseudomonas > Pseudomonas berkeleyensis. The sequence continues at coordinate 43,772 of NZ_CP059139.1, read as the reverse complement.
AAACGCTGTAGGAATTCTTCGTAGACGGGGCGCTCCACCAGAATGCGATTGGCAGCGCAGCAGTCCTGGCCGGAGGTCTGGAACTTGGCATCCAGCGCCACCTGCACGGCGTGATCGAGATCAGCATCGGCGCAGACGATCAGCGGCGCGTTGCCGCCCAACTCCAGCGCCACCTTCTTCACATCCTCGGCAGCCGCTTGCAGTACCAGCTTGCCGACGCGGGTCGAGCCAGTGAAGCTCACCGAGCGCACGCGGGTATCCTTCACCAGGGTTTCCATGGCCATCTGCGGCTCGCCCAACACCACGTTGAACACGCCAGCCGGCAGGCCGGCTTCCTCGGCCAGCTGGGCCAGGGCGAAGGCGCTGTAGGGCGTCTCGTGCGCTGGCTTGACCACCACGGTGCAGCCGGCAGCCAGGGCGGCGGCGGCCTTGCGGGTGATCATCGCCGAAGGGAAGTTCCAGGGCGTGAGCAGGGCGCAAACGCCAACCGGCTCCTTCAGCGTACCGAGTTGGGCACCGGGGATATGGCTGGGAATGGTCTGGCCGTACAGTCTGCGCGCCTCTTCGGCGAACCAGGGGATGAAGCTGGCGGCGTAGCGAATCTCGCCACGGGCTTCGGCCAGCGGCTTGCCCTGTTCCTGGCTGAGGATGCGCGCCAGGTCTTCCTGATGCTGCAGGATCAGCTCGGCCCAACGGCGCAACAGCGCCGCACGGGTTTCCAGGCTCTGCTCGCGCCAGCTGGCGAAGGCACGCTGAGCGGCGTCCACCGCGGCGATGATCTGCTTCTCACCGAGCATCGGCACGTGGCCAATCACACTCTGGTCGGCAGGGTTCTGCACGGCGATGCTGGCGCCGTCGTCGCTATGCAGCCAGTGACCGTCGACATAGCACAGCGATTTGAACAGCAGGGGATGGTCGAGGAGCATGGCGATGTCTCCGGGCCGATGGGCATGGGAGACATGCTAGGGAAGGGCGGCTTGGCGTTTTTTCCAAGCGGCCCCCGCGTCACCTCAGTTTTTTCTGAAGGTGGCGGGGCAATAGGAGAATTCTCGTGTGCCATAGCCCGGATGAAATCCGGGACAGGGCACAGAACATTCCCGGATTGCATCCGGGCTACGGATGTTCTCAGGCCGATACGGTGCGCTGCGGCAAGCGCCGCACGATGGCGCTGAGCAGCATGCCGTACAGCGGTACGAACAGCGCCAGGCTGACCGCCAGCTTGATCACGTAGTCGACCACGGCGATCTCCACCCAGTTGGCGGCCATGAACGGGTCACTGCTCTGCCAGAAGGCGATGGAGAAGAACGCCAGGGTGTCCATGGCCTGACCGAATACGCTGGAAGCGGCCGGGGCGATCCACCAGTGCTTGAGCTGGCGCAGGCGATCGAACACCTGGATGTCGAGCAGTTGCCCGAGCACGTAGGCGAGGAAGCTGGCCAGGGCGATACGGAACACGAATAGGTTGAACTCGCCGAGCGCCGCCAGGCCGCCGAAGGCGCCTTCATGGAACAACACCGAGACCACGTAAGAGGCCACCAACGCCGGCACCATCACCCGTGCAATGACCACGCGCGCGGCATGCTTGCCGATCAGGCGCACGGTGAGGTCGGTAGCCAGGAAGATGAACGGGAAGCTGAAGGCGCCCCAGGTGGTGTGCCAGCCAAAGATAGTCATCGGCAACTGCACGAGGTAGTTGCTGGCGATGATGATGAGGATGTGAAACGCGATCAGCGCAGCCAACACGGCGCGACTGACCGATGCAGGAAGCAGGGTCATGGCATGTCCTTTTTCGTAGAGTGGGGTGAGGGAACCCACTGCCGCAGCCGACATGGCCGCGAGCGGCGCGCATTCTAGCGCGTTGTTGACCCGCAGGATAGGTTTTGCCGCAGACGACCAGCCCGCTCGGATAGAAGGTCGCGCCGTGCAGGAATGACGGTTGCCTGATCAGGCCTCCGGCACCACCCGCTTGGCCAACTGGAAGTGCCGCTGCCAGTACGCATTGTTGAGGCGGTCGATGCGCACCTTGGTGCCGCGGCGAGGCGCATGGACGAAGCGACCCTCACCAATGTAGATGGCCACGTGATCCACCGAGCGGCTGCGGATGCGGAAGAACAGCAGATCGCCCGGCTGCAGATCGCTGCGCTTCACCGAAGGTGCATCCACGCGTGACAGCGCGCGCGAGGTGCGTGGCAGGTCGAGGTCATCCTGGGTCTTGAAGGCGTATTGCACCAGGCCGCTGCAATCGAAACCCTGCCGAGGGCTGGTACCACCCCAGCGGTATGGCGTGCCCAAGGCCCCCAGGGCGCGGTCGATCACTTCACGGGCCGGCTCAGGCTCGGCTATCGGCGAGGCGGCTGGAACGGTATGGATGCGAAAAGTGGCGGAGGCTTGGGTACAAATTCCCAGTAAAAGAGCGCCTCCCAGACAAAATGACATGAAGAATTTATTCAAACCCAGTAACCCTGGTGATTGGCCTTTGTGCGGAAGCCTTTCCGAATCAAGGCATTGCATCGAAAACGAGCCTCCTACCCGTCCCGGAGACGGACTACCTGGAAAAGTCTTTGGTTCATTTTCAAGCGAGACGAGTCGACGAACGGTTTGCCGCTGAAGCCTTCGTATTACCGACCCATCGCGTCCAATTACGATCCGACTGTTGAGCCATACACCCTCGGCCGCTAAGGTCACCGAGCGACTCATAACCGGAAAGGATTCACCCATGACGCTCAAAGCCTTCCTGCTCGGCGCCTCGCTGCTGGCGCTCGCCCATGGCGCCCAGGCGCAAACCGAAAGCGCCAGTTGCAGCACGGTGACCCTGGCCGACCCGGGCTGGAGCGATATCGCGGTCACCAACGGCATCGCCAGCCTGCTGCTCGATAGCCTGGGCTACAAGGCGCAGACACGAACCCTGGCCGTACCGATCATCTTCGCTGGGCTACAGAAAGGGCAGGTCGATGTGTTTCTCGGCAACTGGATGCCGGCCGGCCAGCACGATTACGAGCGCTACGTGGCCAGCGGGCAGATCGACAAGGTGGTGGAAAACCTCGGCGGCACCGAATACACCCTGGCCGTGCCGACCTACGCCCATGAAGCCGGGGTGAAGGATTTCAACGACCTCGCCAAATTCGCCGACAAGTTCGGCAAGAAGATCTACGGCATCGGCTCCGGCTCGCCGGCCAACGACTACATCCGCCAGATGATCACCGACAACGAGTTCGGCCTGGGCGACTGGCAGTTGGTGGAATCCAGCGAGCAGGCGATGCTGGTACAGGTCGGCCGCGCGGTGAAGCGCGATGAATTCGTAGTGTTCCTCGGCTGGACGCCGCACCCGATGAACGTGCAGTTCGACATGCGGTACCTCAAGGGCGGCGAGAAATTCTTCGGCAGCACCGGCTCGGTGAATACCCTGGCGCGCAAGGGCTATGTGGCCGAATGCCCGAACGTGGGCAAGCTGCTGACCAACCTGAAATTCACCCAGGAGATGGAGAACACCATCATGGACGACGTGCTTAATCGCAAGGTGGCCAACGCCACGGCGATCAAGAACTGGATCAAGGCCAACCCCGAGGTGCTCGATGGCTGGCTGGAGGGTGTGGAAACCCGTGATGGCGGTGATGGGCTGGCGGCGGTGAAAGGCAAGCTCTGATACCGCATTCCGGTGTCGGTCGAACCACTTCCCGTAGGGTGGGTTAGCGACGCTAAACGCGAATCGATGATGCCCACTATCGTGGCGCGTCGCGTAACCCACCAGACAATGAAACGTGTTGCGCCGATGGTGGGTTACGCCACAACCAACAAGGCGAAACGTTCGGTCACCCCAGTAGGCGGCTAACCCACCCTTGTATCTCGACCATAGCCTCCTGCGAGGTTATGGTTCCCGACTGATCATCGGGGGAGGAGCTGCAGGCCGTACCCACCCTTAAGCCTTGAGCTTGCCTCGTAGATTGCGCTGCGCTTCTCCGCACTCATCCGCCAAGTCCGAACGGTATCCAGAGCTTCGAGCTCGCATCAGCAAGGTTGGACAGGATGACGTGATGATCGGTGCAAATCTGTGGAGGAGGACATTATGGCAGCGGTAGTGGGCGTTGATATCGCCAAGCGCACCTTCGATCTGGCGATCTTGCAACCTAACGGCAAGCACCGAACCAAAAGCAAACTGAGCAACGACAAGGCAGGCTTTGCGGTCTTCGCCGACTGGCTGCAGCGACATGCCGAGCCTGGCGCATGGATCGTGATGGAGGCCACGGGCATCTATCACGAGGCGCTTGCTGAGCATTTCCATGAACTGGGTTATCGGATCGCGGTGCTCAACCCGTCGCAGATCGCCCGTTATGCCCAGAGCCAACTGCAACGCAGTAAAACGGACAAACTGGACGCCAAGCTGATCGCCACCTATGGCCAGCTACACGTCGAGCACTTGCGTGGCTGGTACCCGGAGCCGGTGTCCGTGCGTCAGCTGCGTGCCTTGACCCGGCGCCTGGAGGATCTGCAGTCGCTGCGGCAGATGGAGCTCAATCGACTCGACGTCAGCTCGAGCACTGTTCAAAGCTCGATTCAGGCGGTTCTGCAAAGGCTCGATGAACAGATCGCCTGGACGCTAGAACAGATCAAGCGACATATCGACGATGACCCGGATTTGCGTGGTAAACGCGACTTGCTCGTGAGCATCAATGGTATCGCCGAGAAGACCGCGGCTCTGATAATGGCTGAACTCGGTGATATCGAACGCTTTACCGATGCACGTGCCGTCACGGCATTTGCCGGTTTAGATCCACGGTTACAAGAGTCTGGTGTCGCCCGAGGCCATAGCGGCATCTCTCGCACGGGCTCGGCCAGACTACGGACTGCGTTGTACCTGCCTGCCGTGGTGGCGCTCACTTATAACCCAGCGATCAAAGCGCAGGCTGAGCGCCTGAGAGCCAGGGGCAAGAGGGGTAAACAAACCGTCTGCGCAGCGATGCGCAAGCTGCTGTGCATCGCTTATGGCGTACTGAAATCGCGCAAACCTTTCGATCTTGCTTTGGCAATTGCACGGTAAGGCGCAAGACGGTATCTACAGATGTCCGACGCCTCAGGGTTGGCGAACGTCAGTCGTCCAGTTCGGCGGGCGCACCCGAGGCGTCCCCCTTTATGGTCTTGGTGACGATATAGGTGAAGTAGCGCTCAATGCCCAGGTCTTCCAGCAGCAGCTGGTCGATGAAGCGCTGGTAGTGATCAATATCGCGGGCGCGGATCATGGCGATGTAGTCGACGCCGCCACCGGTGGCGTAGCAGAAGCCCACCTCCGGCGCCTCGGCCAGGCGTTGCTCGAAGCGGCGCATGTCCTGCGCGGTGTGGCGGGCCAGGGTGATTTCCACCAGTACCTGCTGGCTCCTGAACAGCGCTGCCCAATCGATCTGCGCGCGGTAGCCCTTGATCAGCCCGGCACTTTCCAGCTTGCGCACCCGCTCCCAGGCCGGCGTCACCGAGAGGTTGATCGCCTCGGCCAGGGCCGACTTGGTGATCCGCCCATCCTCGGAGAGGATGCGCAGGATCTTCAGGTCATAGCGGTCGAGCTTGTGCATCGGGGGCCTCGGTTGATTGGTTAGGGCGCTGGCAGGCGACAGCTTCGCGGCTGAAGCGGAATGCCGCCCAGCCGCTCCTACAACGATGCAGCCGGATGGCGATCCGCTTCTAGTCCACCACCTCGGCAATGACCGCGAGGGTATCCCCACTTTTTACCAGCCCCGGGAAATGCCGGGCTGCGAGCAAGCCACTGCGTTTGGCGCGATATTCGGCAGCCGGCGCGCCAGTGCGGCGGGCGCTGTGTACGCGGGCGATCACTTCGCCCTTCTCGACCAGCTCGCCAAGGTCGCGGCACATTTCCAGCAGGCCATCGTCCTCACTGGCGACGAAGCAGTCGCCGTCGGGCATATCGAGCATCACCGACTCGCCCGCTTCGATTTCGCCCTGCAGCAGGCCGAAATGGATCAGCAGGTTGCGCACGCCGCGCTCGGCGATGGCCAGGCTTTTCGCCGTGCTGCTACCGCCGCCGCCCAGTTCGGTGGTGACGAATACCTTGCCCTGTTCCTCGGCGGCGGTGTCGTACATGCCCACTGCATCCAGCTCCAGCATGCGCATGCAGTAGGGCGCGGCGAAAGCGCGCATGCCGGCAGCGCAGGCAGCGTCCTGGGCCGCATCCGGCAACATGTGGCAGGCGGCGAACGGCAGAAAATCCAGGGTCTTGCCACCGGAGTGGACGTCGAGCACCACGTCGGCCATGGGCAGCAGGGTGCGCTGGAAGTAGTCGGCGATCTTTTGCGTCACCGTGCCGTCCGGCTTGCCAGGGAAGCTGCGGTTGAGGTTGCCCTTGTCGATGGGCGAGGTGCGGCTGCCGGCCTGCACGGCGGGGGTGTTCATGAACGGCACGATGATCACCCGACCAGTGACGTCCTGGGCGCGCAGGCGCTGGGCCAGTTTGCTCAGCGCCAACGGGCCTTCGTATTCGTCGCCATGGTTGCCGCCGGTGAGCAGCGCGGTGGGGCCGCTGCCGTTCTTCACCACGGTCACCGGGATCATCACCGCCCCCCAAGCCGAATCGTCACGGGAATAGGGCAGCTTGAGAAATCCGTGCTGTATGCCGTCACGGTCGAAATCGACCGTGGGGCTGATGGGGTTGTCGCGCAGAACGTCGGTCATGGCATCAGTCCTTCACGAACAGCTTGCGCGGCACGTCGCAGAGCGTTTCCACGCCGCTGTCGGTGATCAGGATCGATTCGGTGATCTCCAGCCCCCAGTCGTCCAGCCACAGGCCCGGCATGAAGTGGAAGGTCATCCCCGGCTGCAACACGCTTTCGTCGCTCGGGCGCAGACTCATGGTGCGCTCGCCCCAGTCCGGCGGATAACTGATACCGATGGGGTAGCCGCAGCGGCTGTCCTTGTGGATACCGAACTTCTCCAGCACCTTGAAGAAGGCGCGGGCGATATCGCCGGTGGTGTTGCCCGGCTTGGCTGCTTCCAGGCCGGCGGCGATGCCTTCGACCACGGCCTTCTCGCCATCGAGGAAATGCTGCGGCGGCTTGCCCAGGTAGATGGTGCGCGACAGCGGGCAGTGATAGCGCTTGTAGCAGCCGGCGATCTCGAAGAAGGTGCCGGCGCCGCTGATCATCGGCGAGTCGTCCCAGGTCAGGTGCGGCGCGCTGGCATCGGCGCCGGTGGGCAGCAGCGGGACGATGGCCGGATAGTCGCCGCCATGGCCGTCTGCACCGAGGATGCCGGTGCGGTAGATCTCGGCGACCAGCTCGTTCTTGCGCAGCCCCGGCTCGATCTTGTCGAAGATCGCCGCATGCATCTGCTCGACGATCTTCGCCGCGATGCGCATGTAGCCGATCTCGGTGGGCGACTTGATCGCCCGCTGCCAGTTGACCAGCGCAGTCGAATCGACGAAGCACGCGTTGGGCAGATTGCGCTGCAGCGAGCCGTAGGCGGCGGCGCTGAAGTAGTAGTTATCCAGCTCGACGCCGATGCTGAGTTTGTCCCAACCACGGGCGGCGATGACCTCTTTGGACAGGTAGTCCATCGGGTGGCGCTCGGTGGACTGCACGTAATGGTCGGGGTAACCGACGATATTGCTCTGCTGCATGAACACCGTGCGCTTGGCGCCGTTGGCGTCCTGGCCGCGGCCGTACCAGACCGGCTCGCCATCGAGCGCCAGCAGCACGCACTGGTGCACGTAGAACGACCAGCCGTCATAGCCGGTGAGCCAGGCCATGTTGGACGGGTCGGTGACGATCAGCAGCTCGATGCCCCTGGCCTGCATGGCGCTGCGCGTCTTGGCCAGGCGCTGGGCATATTCCTCCCGGCTGAAGGGGAGGTTGACGACGATTTCGGACATTGCGTTGCCCTCGTGATGGAACGGTTATTCAGGCGCGGCGTGCCGCGCCCGCAGGGTTTCAGGAGTCGAAACTGAGGCCTTTGCCGGCCGCGACAGCGCGCTGGTAGGCAAGACTGGCGATGGCGGTGTCCTGGGCGCCGGTGCCGGTCAGGTCGCACAGGGTGATCTGGTCATTGGCAATGCGCCCCGGGCGCTGGCCGGCGATCACCTGGCCGAGCTCGGCGAAGTCATCCTCGGCATGCACCAGGCCGGCGGCGATGGCGTGATTGAGCTCACCGAGCACGCGAGTCTGGCTCAGGCGATCCGCCACGTAGGCATCGACTCGCGCCAGCACGGCCGGAGCGATTTCGTTCTTGTGCTCGGCATCCGAGCCCATGGCAGTGATATGCAGGCCGGAGCGTAGGTGCTGCGGCTGTATCAGCGGCTCGCGACTCGGCGTGGTAGTGATGGCGATATCGGCACCATCGAGCGCCGCGTCGACGCTGTCCACCGCGCGCGCATCGTCCAGCTCGGCGGCCATGGCCTGGGCCTTGGCGGGATCACGCGCCCAGATACGCACCTCGCTTACATCACGCACCAGGCGCAGGGCCTGCAACTGCAGGCGCGCCTGCTCGCCGGCACCGAGGATGGCGACCACCTTGGCGTCTTCGCGGGCCAGCCATTTGGCGGCGATGGCGCCAGCGGCAGCAGTACGCACCGCGGTGAGGTAGCCGTTATCCAGCAGTAGCGCATCGGCCAGGCCGGTCTGCGCCGAGAACAGCATCATCAGGCCATTGAGGCTGGGCAGGCCGAGCTTGGGATTGTCGAAGAAGCCGGGGCTGACCTTGATCGCGAAGTGCGCCACCCCGGGCAGGTAGGCAGTCTTCACGTCCACCTCGCCGTTGTGCTCGGGCACGTCCAGACGCAGGATCGGCGGCATCGCCACGGCAGCGGTGGCGAGCAGACGGAAGGCGTTCTCCACTACGGCAAGGCTGTCAGTGTCGAGGCCGACGCAGTCGCGCAGATCGGCCTGGTTGAGAATCAGGGTCTTGGCCATGGGGACTCCTCAGGCGTCGGCGCCATTGAGCACGCGCAGGTGCTGGTCGATGTCGATGTTGCCGCCGCTGATCACCACCACCACCGGGCCGCGTGGTTCGATCAGGCCATCGAGCAGGGCGGCGATGCCCACCGCCGCGGCGCCCTCGACCACCAGCCGTTCTTCGCGGTAGGCGTGGCGGATGCCACGGGCGATGGAAGCTTCGTCGAGCAGGTGAACCTGGTCGCACAGCTCGCGAGTGATGGCATAGGTGAAGCGGTTGTCCAGGCCGATGCCGCCTCCGAGCGAGTCGGCCAGGGTCGGCAGTTCCTCCACCTCGACCGGCTCACCAGCCTCAAGGCTGGCGTGCATCGCCGCGCCCAGTTGCATGCTGATGCCGTGGGTACGAATGGCCGGGCTGGCCGCCTTGATCGCCAGCGCCACGCCGGCGAACAGGCCGCCGCCAGACAGCGGCACCAGCACTTCGCAGACGTCCGGGCACTGCTCGAGAATCTCCAGGCCCAGGCTGCCCTGGCCGGCGATCACGTGTGGGTGGTCGAAGGGCGGGATAAATGCGGCGCCCTGCTCGCGGGCGATACGCAGGGCTTCGAGCTGGGCGTCGTCCTGGCTGCGGCCACTGATCACCACCTCGGCGCCCAACTCGCGAATGGCGCGCACCTTGTTCTGCGGCACCAGCTCGGAAAGGCAGACGATGGCCTTTACCCCTTGCTGTGAAGCAGCGAAGGCCAGAGCACGGCCATGGTTGCCAGTGGAGGCAGTGACCACGCCAAGGCGCTTCTGCTCGGCATCCAACTGCGCCACCGCGTTGCTCGCACCGCGCAGCTTGAAGCTGCCAGTGGCCTGCTGCGATTCCAGCTTCAGCCACACCGGAACACCGGCCAGGCGGCTCAGGCTGGGCGAATGTTCCAGCGGCGTCTGACGCACCAGGCCGGCGATACGCTGGCGAGCCTGAAGCAGGTCATCGAAGGGGATGGAAGACATGGCGCACGTTCCGTGAAGGTGTGCGGCCGAGTGTATGAGCGGGAAATTGAGTGGCTGAATGTACTAGGACGATTTTTTATCTGGGCGTTTGTGCCATGTGGAAATCGGTGCGCACGGCGCACCCTACAGACACGTCGACCGTAGGGGGCGACGCACGCACCCGCTTGTAGCCTGGATGAAATCCGGGAAGCATCGGAGCAAACCACTCCCGGATTTCATCCGGGCTACAAGAGCCCCTCTCCCCAACCCTCTCCCACAAGCGGGAGAGGGGGCTAAATCCTTATACCGTCGGAGATGTTGTAGGAGCGGCTTCAGCCGCGAAGCTTCTTACCGTGCTAGAAATCATGCACCTTCGGGTACTGCTCGAAGACGTCACGCACGATCTGCACGCCCTGGCGCATCTTCGCTTCGCTGCATTCGGCGCCGACGCACAGGCGCACCGCTCGCGGTCGTGGCATGCCCGGCGGAACGAAAGGATCAGGCAACGTCAGCGCCACGTTGCGCCGGCGCAGCTCGCGCAGCAGGCCATCGGTTTCCCAGCCTTCGGGCACGCGCAACCAGCTGTTGAGCGAATAGGGATGGTTGCCGATCAGGTGCTCGCCCAGTTCCAGCTCCACCAGGGCTTGCCGGTTGGCCAGCAATTGCCGCTGCAGCTGCACCAGATCCTCGGCCTCACCTGAATCGATCCAGCGCGTGGCGATTTCACCGAGCAGCGACGGCGCCATCCAACTGTTGACCCGCAGGATGCTCTCGGTACGCAGAGCCAGGCGTTTGGGCATCACCAGGTAGCCGATGCGCAGGCCGGTGAGCACCGACTTGGTCATGCTGGTGCAGTAGAACGACAGCTCCGGCGCGTAGTGACTCAGTGGCCGCGTGCTTTGCTGGCCAGCCAGCAACGGGCCGTAGACGTCGTCCTCGATGATGTACACGCCATAGCGGCGAGCGATCTCGGCGATCTCACGGCGGCGCTCGTCGGGCATCAGCGCGCTGGTGGGGTTGTTGAGGTTGGGCGTGCAGACCAGCGCGGTGATCCGTTCGTTACCGCACATGTCCTCGAAGTGCTCGGGGTTCAGGCCGTAGCGATCCATCTCCAGGCCCTTGAGGGTGAAACCGAGCACCTGCGAACTGCCGATGGCGCCGTGGTCGGTCAGGCCTTCGCAGAGCACCACGTCATCCGGCCCGGCCAGGGTGGCCAGGGCGAGGAAGATGGCGTGCGCGGCGCCGCTGGTCAGCAGCACGTCCTCGATGCCCACATCCATGCCCAGGCGCGCCAGCCAGCGCACCGCAGCCTCGCGCTGATGCTGCATGCCGGCAATCGGGCGGAAGGCGTGAATCCACGGCTGATCCGGCTCTTGCGCCAGCTCCAGGCAGGTCTGCCGCCACAGGCGGTCGTGGGCGTCAGTGTGCAGGATGCGCGCGTTGGAGAAATCCATCAGCGCCTGCTCGCTGCGATCGAGCATGCTGGTGGCCACACGTTCGCTGGTGCGTCGCGAAACGAAACTGCCGCGGCCCACCTCGCAACGCACGCGGCCCTGACGCTCCAGTTCCTTGTAGGCATTGGTCACGGTCTGCACGCTGATGCCCAGGGCATCTGAAACCTGACGTTGCGGTGGCAACCGTTGGCCGTCGATCAGGGTACCCTGTTCGATGTCGGCGGCGACCGCCTGAACCAGCAGCTTGTATTTCGACTCGCCCGGGCGAGCGTTGGCCAGGGCCTTCTTCCAGTTGTGCATCGATGGCTCCTCCGGCAACTGCGTCCAAGCATCCCGCGTGAGGCCTTGCGATTCAATTGTCCTAGTGCAATGCCGCAGCCAAAAAAGCCTTTGTATGCTCGGGCCAAGGGTGGAAAACAGACTCTTAGAAGAACCACCACCCGGCGCAGGCCTCCTGTGCACCAACGCTCTTGATTTACCTGCCTCCTAACACAGCACGCCGCCATTGGCGGACTACAAGAAACAGGAGAACACCAAGATGAGTAGCGTTATCCCCTCCCGCTTCGGCCGCCTTGCGCTGGCCTGCGTCCTGCTCACCGGCTTCGCTGCCGGCGCCCAGGCCTCGACCCTGGACAAGGTCAAGGACAGCAGCAGCGTGCGCATCGGCTACGCCAACGAAACCCCCTTCGCCTACACCGCCCTCGATGGCAGCGTCACCGGCGAGTCGCCAGAGATCGTCAAGAAGATCTTCGAGCGCATGGGTGTCGAGAAGATCAACCCGGTGCTCACCGAATGGGGCTCCTTGATCCCCGGCCTGCGTGCCAGCCGCTTCGACCTGATCGCCGCCGGCATGTACATCACCCCCGAGCGCTGCAAGCAGGTGCTGTTCACCGACCCGCACTACCAGTTGCCCGATACGCTGCTGACCAAGGCCGGTAACCCGAAGAACCTGCACAGCTACGAAGACATCGCCAAGAGCGGCGCCAAGCTGGCGATCATGTCCGGCACGGTGAACCTGGGCTATGCCCGTAACGCCGGCATCAGCGACGACCAGATCCTCCAGGTGCCGGATACCACCGCGCAGCTGCAGGCCGTACGTGCCGGTCGCGCCGATGCCGCCGTCGGCACCCAGCTGACCATGAAGGGCCTGGCCGACAAGGGCGGCGACAGCGTCGAAGCCATCAGCGAGTTCAAGGACGATCCGGCCCACACCGGCTACGGTGCCCTGGCCTTCCGCCCGGAAGACAAGGATCTGCGTGATGCGGTCAATGCCCAATTGAAGGAATGGATCGGCAGCGAGGAGCACCTGGCTACGGTGAAACCCTTCGGTTTCGACCAGTCCAACATCACCGACAAGACCGCCGCCGAACTCTGCGGCCAGTAATGAACGGATCACGCTGCGCACTCCGGTGCGTGGCGCGCTTGCGTACATCGAGCGGTAGACATTCATGACCGATCTTCTTCCCCTGCTGCTGCAAGGCGCCTGGGTCACCGTGCAAGTCACCTTCTGGGGCTCGCTGCTGGCCATCGTCTCGGCAGTGATCGCCGCCCTGGGCCGGCTGTCGCCGATCGCCCCGCTGCGCTGGCTGGCCATCACCTACATCGAAATCTTTCGCGGCACCTCGCTGCTGGTGCAGCTGTTCTGGCTGTACTTCGTGCTGCCGATGCCACCGTTCAACGTCGAGATGAGCGCCTTCACCGTGGCCATCGTCGGCCTCGGCCTGCATATCGGCGCCTATGGCGCGGAGGTCATGCGCGGCGCCATCCGCTCGGTGGCCAAGGGTCAGTACGAGGCCTGCACGGCGCTGAACATGCGGCCCTCGAAGCGCTTCCTGCGCATCATCCTGCCGCAGGCGCTGCTGGCAGCGATCCCGCCAGGCACCAATCTGCTGATCGAGCTGCTGAAGAACACCTCGCTGGTCTCGCTGATCACTCTGTCTGACCTGGCCTTCCGCGCCCGTCAGCTGGATCAGGCGACCTTCATGACGCTGGAGATCTTCGCCCTGACTCTGCTGCTGTATTTCGTCATGGCCCAGGTGATCAACCTCGGCATGCGCCTGCTGGAAAAACGCCTGAGCCGTGGCCGGATGCGCGGAGGCCTGCAATGAATTTCTTCGACTGGGATTTCGCCCTGAGCATCCTCCCGGATCTGCTCAAGGCCTCGCTCAATACCCTGCTGATCACTTTCGCCGGCTTCGCCATCGCCATCGTCGTCGGCCTGCTATTAGCCATCGCCCGGCGCAGCAAGCACCTGTGGCTGTCCTGGCCGGTGGCCGGGCTGATCGAGTTCATCCGCAGCACGCCGCTGCTGATCCAGGTGTACTTCCTGTTCTACGTGTTCCCCAACTACGGGCTGAACCTCACTGCGCTGCAGGCAGGCATCCTCGGCATCGCCCTGCACTACGCCTGCTACACCGCCGAGGTGTATCGCGCCGGCCTCGACGCGGTGCCGCGTGGCCAGTGGGAAGCGGTGACGGCATTGAACATGTCGCCACTGTCAGCCTACCGGCAGATCATCCTGCCGCAGGCACTGCGGCCAATCCTGCCGGCGCTGGGTAACTACCTGGTGGCCATGCTCAAGGACACCCCGGTGCTGTCGGCCATCACCGTGGTGGAAATCATGCAGCAGGCCAAGAACATCGGCTCGGAAAGCTTCCGCTACCTCGAGCCCATCACCATGGTCGGTCTCTTCTTCCTCCTGCTCAGCCTGGCCCTGGCCTGGTGCGTAAGGCGTGTGGAAGATCGGCTGGAGGTCACTGCCCGATGACTGCTCTCCTCAATTCCACAGACGCTGCCGGGAGTTCCTCCATGCCCCAGCCCATCGTTCGCTTCACCGACGTGACCAAGCGTTACGGCAATCTCACCGTGCTCAACAAGCTCAACCTGGAAGTCGCCCCCGGCGAGAAGGTGGCGATCATCGGTCCCAGCGGCTCGGGCAAATCGACCCTGCTGCGCGCGTTGATGACCCTGGAGAGCATCGACGAAGGGGTGATCTCGGTCGACGACGAACCTCTGACACACATGCCCGGCCGCGATGGTCGTCTGGTGCCCGCCAGCGCCAGCCACCAGCGCAAGGTGCGCGGCAAGATCGGCATGGTGTTCCAGAGCTTCAACCTGTTCCCACACATGTGTGCACTGCAGAACGTGATCGAAGCACCGATGCAGGTGCTCGGCATGGGCAGGAAGGAAGCCACCGAACGCGCCGAGGATCTGCTGGCGATGGTCGGCCTGGGCGAGAAACTGCGTCACTTCCCTTCGCAGTTATCCGGCGGTCAGCAGCAACGCGTGGCCATCGCCCGTGCACTGGCGATGCGGCCCAAGGTGATGCTGTTCGACGAGGTGACCTCGGCACTCGACCCGGAACTGTGCGGCGAGGTGCTCAACGTGATTCGCCGCCTGGGCAGCGAGCACAACCTGACCATGCTGATGGTCACCCATCAGATGGGCTTCGCCCGCGAGTTCGCCGACCGCGTGTGCTTCTTCCACCAGGGCTGCATCCATGAGCAGGGCACGCCGGATCAGTTGTTCGGCAACCCGCAGCAGGAACGGACGAAGGCGTTTCTCAGCGCGGTGAACGAGGCCAATTGAGGATGGGCTCCCTGCTGTGTGCAATCTTGTAGGAGCGGCTTTAGCCGCGATTTTTCGCGGATGAATCCGCTCCTACAGAATCAGGGCAATCCATTGGTATGCGTCAGTGAGACTAACGCGGCTGCCGTGCCTTGATCGCCGCCAACATCTTCTCCGCCAGCGCGGCGTAATCACCATCGAAGTGGTGACCGCCCTTGATCATCAGGTGCTCCCCCGGGGCGCCGGCTTCGGTGCAGCCGCTCTCGGCCGTCTCCTCGCTGCCGTAGATGCAATACACCTTGGCTGCCGGCACCTTGCGCAATTCGGGGCCGGTGGCCGCTTCTGCACCATCCTTGCCGAGCCAGCCGCTGACAGCGATCTCGAAACTGCCGCTGCGGGCGAAGGCCAGCAGCAGCATGGTATCGACCTGCTGCTGATCACTGGCCGGAAGGCGGTTGTAGATCGCCGGCAGCACGTCGGCGCCAAAGGAGTAGCCAGCGAGCACGAAGCGCTTGATATGCCACTTGTCGCGATACTGCTGCATCAGCCGTGACAGGTCGGCGGCGCTCTGTTCAGGGCTCTTGTGCTGCCAGTAGTAGCGCAGGGTGTCGATGCCCACCACCGGATAACCGGCAGCGGCCATGTGCTCGGCGGAAGCACGGTCGAGGTCACGCCAGCCGCCATCGCCGGAATAGAACAGGGTCAGGGTATCGGCCGGTTGCGCCGAGGGATGCTCGATCACCGGCATCGCCGCGCCCTGGCCGGCAAGCAGGTGTTGCAGTTCATCGGCCAGCAGGATCGGCAGCGGCGTACCCAACGCGCCGATGCGCGGCTCACCGTTGTTCTGCTCGCGCAGGAAACGTGCGTTGTCGTCACCCGGGTTGTCGTTCCACAGGGCGATCCAATGGCCGTGCTCGGCCTTGCTCGGCAAGGGCTCAGCGCAATCGGGCTTGGCCAGATCGAATCCGACAGACAGTGCCTGGGCCTGGTCGTCGCTTTGCGCCGCCAGCCAGCGCCAGGCCGAGGCCGCCGCCGGGCCGATACCGGCGACCAGGGTCGGTGTGCCGCCCAGTTGCTCGCTGGCCTGGCTGAGCAACTGCTGCTGCGCCTTGCAGTCACCCGCCACGAAAGGCAGTTGCAGCAGGCGCAGATCGCCGCCCTCGGCAAAACGGCGTAGCGTGGTTTCATCCAGCGCCTGCTCGGCTGGCGCGAGCAGCAGTACACGCTGACGCGCTTCGCCCTGGCTCAGCAGTTGCGCCGATGTGCCCTGTATCTGCACCGTCTGCAGATGCGGTAGCGCACGCATTGACCACCACCAACCCACAGCGCCTGCAGCCAGAGCCGTAACCAGCAACAACCCACCCAGCGTCCTTGTCGTCCTGCTCATCTCAACGCCTCACCAGTCCACCCAGGCCGCCCGCGATCAGCGCGGCGGTGTCGGCCAATGCCACCCAGGGATCGAGCCCGGCCGGCACGGCCAGGTAACGCGGCTCCCACTGCGGCAGGAATTTATCCTTGAAGCGGCGCAGGCCCTGGAAGTTGTAGAAACTCTCGCCACGGTCGAACACCAGCGCCCCCAGGCGCAATGGCAGCGGCGCCCCCTTGCGCGTCTGCAGACCGGCCAGCGGCACCATGCCGAGGCTGAAGCGCGCATAGCCCTCACTCTGGAATTGCTGGATAAGCCCCAGCATGAGGAACTCCATGGTCGACTTCGGCGCATTCGGCAGTACACGCATCAGGTCGAGGCTGGCCACCGCGCGCGTTTCGCATTCCAGCAGGTTGGCGAAGGCCACCGCACGCCCCTCGAAGCGCACCACCACGACTCGAAAATGTGCCAGGTATTCAGGGCTGAAACGGCCGAGGGAAAAGCCTTTCTCGCGTACGTTCTTGCCCTGCAGCCAGGCGTCGGAGATCGCATGCAGCTCCTCCATCGGCACCTGGCCGGGGGCATGGAATTCCAGGCTCAGGCCATCGCGTTGGCCGCGATTCCAGGTGTAGCGCAGCGCCTTCATCTCCTTGCCATTGCTGGCCAAGTCGAAGGTCTTCAGATCCACCAGTGCCTCTTCACCGAGCTTCAGCGCGGTCAGGCCGATATCGATGTAACCGGGCAGATTCTCCGCGCGCACCTGATAGAACACCGGTCGCGCATGGTGGCGGTCACAGAGGTCGCGGAACTGCCAGATCAGCTCGGCACGGGCGGCCGGCGGGCCAATGGGGTCGAACAGCGCCACCAGGCTGCGTCCGCGGCGGGCGTACATGAGGAAGGCATCGCCGTCGGGATGGAACAGCAGGGCTTTGTCGCCACTCAGCGCCAGGCCACCTTCGGGTTGTCGTGAGGCCTGGACGATGGCGCGAGCGCGCAGCAGTGCATCCTCGTCCGGCAGGCTGATGCTCGGTGGCGTGGCGCGCAACAGCCAGGTCAGGCCGACAGCCAGCAGCACCAGCGCACTGCCCAGTGCCGCACGCAGACCGCGCGGGGCATTGGCATCCAGCTCGAACTGCCACCACAGCTGATGGCTGTAGGCGACATCCTGATAGGCGAACAGCAACAGCCACACCGAGGTCGCGATGACCCCGGCCGTGGCCGCCAGCACCAGGCCTGAGGCCGGCACATCCATCAGCCGGCTACGCCGGTAGAACTCGCGGCGAAACAGCGCCAGCAAGCCGGCGATGGCGGCCAGGGCCAAAGCCTCGGGCCAGTCGAAGCCCTTGAGCAGCGACAGCACCACGCCCAGGCAGAGCAGCACCAGAGTCAGCGCCCAGGCTGCCGACAGGCGCCGACGCAGCCCTTGCGCCAGCAACAGGCAGAGCGTGCCGACCAGGCTGGCCGCCAGGTGCGAGGCGGCGATCAATTGCGGCGGCATGAGAAAGCCCAGCGCTTCCAGATGCTCGTCCACGGTCGGCGTCACCCCGGAGAACAGCAGCAGCGTGCCGGCGCAGAACACCAGCAGAGCCAGCACAGGCACCGCCATGCCACTGGCCACCCGCGCCACCTGGCGCGGGAACCACAGGCGACGCGCCTCGGCAGCCAGCAGCAGGAGCCCGGCAGCCACCAGCGGCAGGATCACGTAGAGCAGGCGATAGAGCAGCATCGCTGCGACCAATCCAGCCGGATCGATGCGCGAAGAGAAGGCCGCCAGCAGCACCGCCTCGAATACCCCGACGCCACCCGGCACATGGCTGAGCACGCCGGCTGCCAGCGCCAGCATGTAGATCAGCACGAAGGAGGAAAAAGGCGGGGCCTCGGGCAGCAGCAGGTACAGCACGCTGGCGGCAATCAGCACATCCAGGCTGCTGATCAACAGTTGCGTCAAACTCATGCGCAAGCCCGGCAGACGCAGGCTGAAACGGCCCAGGTCGACCTGCCAACAGCCCGGCGCGGGCCGCTCGGCCAGGCGCTTGCGACTCACCAGCAGGACTACCGCCAGGGCCACGGCCAGCACGGTAACCGCCAACACCGCCAGCACCGGCTCGGAAAGACGCAGCGCGGCCGAGGCATCCTCAAGGTCGAACAGGGCCGCCAGCGCCGCGAGAATCGGCAGGCTGACGCCCAGCGACAGGCTGGCGAACAGGCTCATGCGCGCCACATCGCCCGCACCAAGCCCATTGCGCCCGTACAGGCGGTAGCGCACCGAGCCACCGGACAACGCCGACAGACCCACCGCATTGCCGATGGCGAAGGCACAAAAGCCGCCCAACGCCAGGGTCGGCGGCGGCAAGTCAACGTTGGCATAACGACTGGCCGACCATTCGTAGGCCAGCATCACCAGAAAACCCAACACCGTAGCCAGCAGAGCACCGAGCAGCGCCTGCGGCGGCACCGCAGCCAGCGACTCGCGGACCTGATCCGGATTGATCTCACGCACCAGGTGCCAGCAGGCCACCAGCGCCAGGCCGAATAGCAACAGCGACAGGCTGAGGCCGATCAGGTGCCGATTGCGCTGCAACCAGCCGGGTTGAGGGGAAGGGGAAAGGTCTGGCGCATCTGCGCCTTCAGCGGGAAGTTCGGGTACCGCTCGACTCATGTCGAAAACGCCTCTGATGGACGCCACCTCGGAGTGAGGCCTTGATCAGAGTGTAGATGTAACAAAATGTTCCATTGATCCGAAACTTTCCGTGTACATCCCGCTCCGACACGATCACCTTGCAGTCACCCCCGTCGACGTACCGCGGGTATTGAACGAACGTTTAGGCTTCGCCGAGGAACCGCAGACCCGCCCCTTCGGCGTCGACCCGCATCACTTCCATCTTCAGAACCGGAGCGGGAAACGGTAGATCCTGCACCTGGCCGATCACTTCGGCACCGACCGACAGGACGGCCATGTCAGGATGCTTCACGTAGACACCACTATCGGACAGGTCACGCGTCTGCGCCAGTAACTCACCGAAGCTGGGGTGGCTGATCTTGATCCGGCACTTCATCGGGGTACGCACCTGCTGACGCTGGTTCGGCATGAGGGCTCCAGAAATGGGCGAACGAGTTCACCTTTAATAGCGCATTCCCGTGACAAGGCCCAGCGAGCGGCAGAAAAAAGGCGCCATCGAGGCGCCTTGCAAACGGTAGGGCGCGCCACGCGCACCAGAGCTCACCACAGACGGCTCAGTACCACTTGGCCTCGCCGTCCGGACGCTTCTTGAAGCGCTTCATGCTCCACATGTACTGGCTCGGGTAGTTGCGCACGTAGCGCGACACCACTTCGCTCATCGCCGCCACGCCTTCTTCGACGTTCTCGCTATACATGCCTTCGGGTGCCGCCTCGAGAATCACCTTGTAGCCGCTGCCATCCGGCAGGCGCAGCGCATGCAGGAACACGCCGACCGCCTTGCCGCCGGTGAGCATGCCGGGCACAAACTTGCTGGTCAGCGCGGTGGTGCCAAGAAAGGGCACGAAAACCCCCGACGAGCGGCTCGGCTCCGGGTCGGCTGGAATCCCCACGGCGCCGCCACGGCGTACTTCCTTGATGACGCTGAGGATGCCTTCCTTGGTCGACGGCGCGACGCGGTTGCCCATTTGCACGCGCTGCTGCTGCAGCAGCTCGTCGACGGCCTTGAGCTTCGGCGGACGGTAGAAAATGATCGGTTTGCACTGGTTGCAGTAGAAGTGGTTGAGCACTTCCCAGTTGCCCAGATGGCTGGTGATGCCGACCACGCCCTTGCCGGAGGCCAGTGCCTGTTGCAGCACCTCGAGGCCTTCCACTTCGCGCACCAGCTTGAGCGACTTCTGCGCTGGCCAGATCCAGGCGCAGGCGCTTTCGGTGAGGGTCTTGCCGATGTCCTTGAGGCTTTGCCCGACCAGCTTGTCCAGCTCGGCCTCGTTCAGCTCGGGGAAGCACTTGCTCAGGTTGATGCGCACCACATCGCGCGAGCCGTTCGGCAGCTTCCACATCAGCCAGCCGATGGCATTGCCAACGGCCTGCACCGCACGCCAGGGCAGCAGTGCGAACAGGCGCAGGAAACCGACCACCAGAGCGCCCTTGAGTTTTTCCACGACAGACTCCACCGCTTAGAAAAGCGCCAATTGTAGCGGCGCGTGACGGTACAGTCAGTAAAGGGCCGTGCGAAGCCGTTGCTGCATGTCTCGCTCGTAGGCTTCGATATCGAATTCCTCGTAGATGCAGCGGAAGATATCGCCAGCACTCGGCAGGCTGGCGCGCTCCACCTGGCGTGAGGCATCCCACAGCCCGGAGCGCACCGCCGCCTTGGAGCACTGGAAGTAGCAGCTGTCGATATGGATACGCAGCACACTGCGCGGCAATTTGCCCTGGGCGCGGCCCAGTTCCAGCAGCTCGGGGTCGAGGGAGATCTCGGCGCGACCATTGACCCGCAGGCTCTCGCCAACACCCGGGATCAGGAACAACAACGCCACACGCGGGTTCTCGACGATGTTGCGCAAGCTGTCGATACGGTTGTTGCCAGGGCGATCCGGCAGCAGCAGGGTCTGATCGTCGAGTATCTGCACGAAGCCCGGTGCATCGCCACGCGGCGAGCAGTCCAGACCATCAGGGCCGACGCTGGCCAACACCACGAAGGGCGATGCCTCGATCAATGCGCGATAGGGTTCGATCAGCCGCGGCAATTCCTTGCGCCGCGAGCGTTCGTGGCTTTCGCCGTAGAGTGCCAACAGTTCGTCCAGCGTGGTGATCGTGCTCATGAGCCCTTCAGTTGCGCATAACGGTCGCAGTCGGTGGTGTGATCCATAACCATACCCGTGGCCTGCATGAAGGCATAGCAGATGGTCGGCCCGACGAAGGTGAAACCGAGCTTCTTCAGCGCCTTGCTCATCGCCTCGGCTTCGGGCGTCACCGCCGGCATCAGGCTGCGGTCGCTGAAGTGATTGATCTTCGGCGCGCCGCCAACGAACGACCAGAGCAGCGTCACCGGGTCTTCCAGCTTCAGCCAGGCCTGGGCGTTCTGCCGCACGGCCTTGAGTTTGAGGCGGTTGCGGATGATGCCGGGATCCTGCATCAGCGCCTCGATCTCCTCATCGCTGAGTCGCGCCAGGCGCTCGGGATCGAAACCGTGCAACACCTGGCGATAGCGCTCGCGCTTCTTCAGCACGGTGATCCATGACAGGCCGGCCTGCGCCCCTTCGAGCAACAGCATCTCGAACAGATGACGTGCATCGCGCTGCGGCACGCCCCATTCCTCATCGTGGTAGGCCTGATACAGCGGATCGTCGGTGCACCAGAAGCAGCGGGGCATGGCAGTTCAACCTGGCAGAGAAGACCGGGTGACTATACACCGAATAACTGTATAAAAAACCAGTTACCCAGTCACCCGGAACAGCCCTTTTACAACTCAGGGCTGTAGCGCACGCTGAATACCAAGTTGCGCGGTTCGCCAAAGCTGTTGGCACCCCAGGAGTTGCTGATGTTCTGGTAGTAGCGCTTGTCGAAGACGTTGCTCAAGTTGGCCTGTAGCTGCAGTTCCTCGCTCCAACGATAGCCGACCATCAGGTCGGTCAGGCTGTAGCCGCCCTGTTTCACACCAAGGGACGTATAGGCGCTGCTCTGGGTACGGAAGCCGCCACCCACCGTCCAGTTCTCCAGCTCACCCGGTAGCCGGTAGGTGGTCGACAGCTTGAGCAGGTTGTAGGGCGTATCGCTATCGAAACGATCACCTTTTTCCGCCGTGTTGGTGGCCTTGGTGTATTCGGCCGCAGCATAGGTGTAGCCAGCGACTGCCTGCCAACCCGGTGCCAGCTCGCCGCTCATCTCCAGCTCGATACCACGGGTACGGATTTCCCCGCTAGCTTCGGAGCAGGAAGGAACGCCAGGGTTGCACGCACCTGCCGGGAGGGATTTGGCGAGGTTTTCCTGATCCAGCTGGAACAGCGCGACGCTGGCATTGAGGGCGCCATCGAAGTATTCGCCCTTGATACCGACCTCGTAGTTGGTGCCGGTAACCGGATCAAGCAGGCTGCCCCCGGCATCCTGGGCAGCCTGGGGACGGAAGATGCGCGTACCACTGACATACACCGAGTAGGTGTCATTGAGGTCGTAGATCAGGCCGGCGTAGGGTGTGTACTCACGCGTCGCCTTGTAGTCGTCGCCGAAGCTGTAGATGCCGGATTGGGTCGTCTGGTAGTAGTCGTACCAGTCCAGACGCGCACCGAGGATCAGGCGCAGATCGTCAAGCAGGTTCAGGCGCGTGGTGGTATAGACGCTCGACTGCTCCTCACGACCCACCCGCGACCAGTTGTTGTCGATGGCCGGCTTCGGATACGCCTTGGGGTCGAAGCTGATCGGGTCGATGATCACATCGGTATCGATACCAGGGCCGCCAGGGCCGTCATCGGTATCGTCGCGGCGAAAGCTGGCACCCACCACCAACTCATGAGTAGCGCCGAACAAGGTGAACGGCCCCGTGGCATAGCCGTCGACACTCTTCTGCGTGTGCTGGTAGGAGTAGCGGCCGATATTGAGGTGGTAGTCGTTGCCATCGACATAGATGCTGCCGCCGAGCATTTCCAGGTTGCCCCGCAACCAGGTGCTGTTCAGACGAGCCGTCCAGTCATTGTCGAAACGCTGCTCGATTTCCGCGAATACGCTACGGGTTTCCTTGTTCCAGTAGGTCCAGTCCGGTGCCGTGCGCGCCGAACGGGAGAACGGAAAGAAGGAGCCATCGACCCGGGCCGGCAGACCGTTCCAGTCAGCGCCAGGGTTGTCCTCGCGGTTGAAGTAGCCGCCCAGGGTCAGGGTGGTGCTGCTGCCCAGATCGTATTCGGTGATGCCATAGAGCAGTTGGCGCTTGTTCTCGTAGGCGTCGACGAAGGTGTCGCGATCCTGATAGGCGCCAACGAAGCGGCCACGCACCCGGCCGGACTCGTCCAGCTTGCCGCTGATATCCAGCTCGCTGCGGTAGTCATCCCAGCGTCCGGCGCTGGCGCTGATGGCCAGGCGTGGATCGACCGTAGGCCGCTTGCGCACCAGATTCAGCGTCCCCGAAGGATTGCCGGCGCCGACCATCAGCCCGGAAGCGCCACGCAGCACTTCCACGCGATCGAACATGGCCAGGGTCGAGGTGCCCAGGGTGTCGCTGTCGTAGGCCACCGGCAGACCGTCGATCATGATGTTGTCGATGGCCGCGCCGCGAGCGTAAAACTCCGGGCGCTCACCGCCGGTCTTGCGCAGGGTCAGGCCCGGTGTGTAGTTGGCGATATCCTCGAGCTTCTGCATGTTCTGGTCGTTCATGCGCTGGCGTGTCACCACGGTCACCGACTGCGGAGTCTGGCGCAGCGAGGCCGGCAGTTTGGTACCCACGCTCATGGCACCGGTGGTGTAGGAACCACTGCCCTCAGTGATCGCACCAAGCTGCTGACGGCCACTGACCGTGGTCGCACTCAGTTCCAGCGCGTCCTCCACGCTGCGTTCCACCAGCAGATAACTGCCATCGGCCTGAACCTCGCTGGCCAAGCCGGTGCCAGCCAGAAGTCGTGCGAAACCCTCAACGACGGGATAACTGCCCTGCACTCCCTGGCTACGCTTGCCGGCGGTCAGCCCGGCGTTGGTCGCGATGGGAATCCCGGCCTGGCGCCCGAACTGCCCCAGTGCCTGATCCAGCGGCCCGGCAGCAATATCGAAGGCGATGCTGCGCTGCACACCAGCCGTTTCGCTGGCAAGCAGGGTGGGCGTGTAGATCAGCGGCGCGAAGCCGGCGAGCAGGGCGAAGCCTAGGCGATACGCTGTGGCACTGCGGGTGGCGCGCGCCAGTGCATGAAGGGAGTAGGGCATTTGGCAGACAGTCCGTTCCAGGTTTTAGCCCGCACGATTGGCGGGATTCTTCCCTAGGCCACGCGAGATGGAAAAACCTGCCAAGTAAATGAAAATATTTTTCGTTCGCATCAGTAGGATGCGCCGTGCACACCGAACAAGCACTGCAGTATTCACGGTGCGCACGGCGCGCCCTACGAGAGCATGCTGGCTATGCCGGCACCACCGTCACCCAATATGGCGTGCGGCTCTGCACACGCACCGGCAGACTTTTCTCCAGCATGGCGAGGATGCGCTCGCCATCATCCAGCGGGAACGAGCCGCTCAGGCGTAGATCCGCCACCGCCGGATCGCAACGTAGAATGCCCGGACGATAACGCCCCAGCTCGGCGAGGAAATCCGCCAGGCGCATGCGCTCGGCGATGATGAAGCCATCGGTCCAGGCATTGTTGGCGGCACTGGCCTGCACCGGCTGAGCAACGCCACCCGTATCGATCCGCACACTCCAGCCCTGCTCGACGATGCGCTCGCCTGCCCCGGAACGCGCCGTCGCGGCAACCCGTCCCTGGCTGACGCTAAGCAGCGTTTCGCCATCGCCCTGGCGCACGCTGAAACGGGTGCCCAGCGGGCGCAGGCGCGCCTGCTCGGTCAACACCATAAATGGTCGATCCTGCGCATCACGGGCGGTGAGGATGTCCACCTCGCCATGGCGCAACAGCAACAGGCGACTCTGCGCGTCGAAGCGCACATCCACAGCGCTGCGGGTGTTGAGCCAGATCTGAGAGCCATCGGGCAAACGCTTCTGCACCCGCTCGCCAGTGGCGGTGTGCAGGTCGGCAAGCTGTCCTTGCAGCCAGTAGCTATCACTCATCTGCCAGGCAGCAGTACCGAGCAGGCCCAGGCCAGCCAGGGTCTTCAGTACACGCCGACGATCGACGCTGTGTGGCTGGGCGTTTTCCAGCGCAGCGCGCGCCGCTGGATTGGCAAGCTGGGCCGCTCGCTGCTGAAAGCCGAGCGGGATACCGACCAGACGCTGCCAGGCGCGCTCGTGTTCGCTGTCAGCCTGGCGCCAGCGTTGCAGTTGCTGCTGTTCGTCGGCGCGCATGCAGCCCGATTGCGCCAGGGTGAACCAGGCGATTGCCTGGTCGCGTACGACAGTGGAAATAGGAGCGTCAGCCATCATCACAACGCCTCGAAGCGCGCGGCATAGCAGGCAGTGAAGGCCTTGCGCATGGCCTTCTGCACCTGATCCACGCTCAGCCCCAACTGACCGGCGATCTGTGGATAAGTCAGACCGTCGAGCTGCGAGAGGAAGAATATCTGGCGGATACGCGGCGACAGGCCGTGCAGCAGCGTGTCGATTTCCACCAGGGCCTCGATCAACAGCAGGCGCTCCTCGGGCGAGGGCTCGACCGCCTCCGGCATCGTCGCCAGGGCTTCGATGTAGGCGCGCTCCAGCGCCTGGCGGCGCCAGCGGTTGACCAACAGACTGTTGGCGATGGTGGCGAGAAAGGCCATGGGCTGACGCAAGTCGTGCAGGGTTCGCCGCGACTTGAGAATGCGCATGAAGGTGTCCTGCGCCAGGTCATCGGCATCGGACGCCTCGCCCAGACGTTTGCGCAGCCAACCTTTCAGCCAGCCGTGATGATCCAGATAGAGACGTTCGACGTCCTGCTCGAAGGTGCGCTGGCTGCTCATGGGGTCTTTGACATGGCTACATATGATAATCGTTCTCAAAATAACCAATTCCATCATGACAGCGCAATGCCACCCTGCAAACGCCTGCCGTTGCTGGGTTTGACAGGGTTCGATCAGGTATACTGCGCGGCTTTACGCCAAAGCCTCGACAACGGTGAAACTCGTGAGCCAGACCAAGCCTGCCGTGCGCACCTTCCAGGATCTGATCCTGGCCCTGCAGAACTATTGGGCCGAACAGGGCTGTGTGGTGCTGCAACCCTACGACATGGAAGTGGGCGCCGGCACCTTCCACACCGCCACCTTCCTGCGCGCCGTCGGCCCGGAAACCTGGAATGCTGCCTACGTGCAGCCATCGCGCCGTCCAACCGACGGCCGCTACGGTGAAAACCCCAACCGCCTGCAGCATTACTACCAGTTCCAGGTGGTTCTGAAACCCAACCCGGAGAACTTCCAGGAGCTGTACCTGGGCTCGCTGAAGGCCATCGGCCTCGATCCGGAAGTGCATGACATCCGCTTCGTCGAAGACAACTGGGAATCGCCGACTCTCGGCGCCTGGGGTCTGGGCTGGGAAATCTGGCTCAACGGCATGGAAGTCACCCAGTTCACCTACTTCCAGCAGGTCGGTGGCATAGAGTGCTATCCGGTGACTGGCGAGATCACCTATGGCCTGGAGCGCCTGGCCATGTACCTGCAGGGCGTCGACTCGGTCTACGACCTGATCTGGACCGACGGCCCGTTCGGCACCGTGACCTATGGCGACGTGTTCCACCAGAACGAAGTGGAGCAGTCCACCTACAACTTCGAGCACGCCAACGTCGAGAAGCTGTTCGAGCTGTTCGATTTCTACGAGAGCGAAGCCAATCGTCTGATCGAGCTGGAGCTGCCGCTGCCGACCTACGAGATGGTGCTCAAGGCCTCGCACACCTTCAACCTGCTCGACGCCCGCCGCGCCATCTCGGTGACCGCACGTCAGCAGTACATCCTGCGCGTGCGCACCCTGGCCCGTGCGGTGGCGCAGAGCTACCTGCAGGCACGCGCCAAGCTCGGCTTCCCCATGGCCACCCCCGAACTGCGTGATGAAGTACTGGCCAAGCTGGAGACGCAAGCATGAGTGCACAAGATTTCCTGGTCGAACTGGGCACCGAAGAGCTGCCACCCAAAGCCCTGAAAACTCTCGGTGATGCCTTCCTCGCCGGTATCGAGAAAGGCCTCAAGGCCGCTGGCCTGGGCTACGCCGGCACCCGCGTGTACGCCGCACCACGGCGCCTGGCGGTGCTGGTCGAGCAGCTCGAAGAGCAGCAAGCCGACCGCAGCATGAACCTCGATGGCCCGCCCATCCAGGCCGCCTTCGACGCCGACGGCAATCCGACCCAGGCCGCTCTGGGCTTCGCCCGCAAGTGCGGCGTGGACATCGCCGAGATCGACCGCAGCGGCGCGAAACTGCGCTTCGCCCAGCACATCCCCGGCCAGCCGGCGGTGAACCTGCTGCCGACCATCGTGCAGGACTCGCTGAACGACCTGCCGATCCCGAAACGCATGCGTTGGGCCGCCCGTCGTGACGAGTTCGTGCGCCCGACCCAGTGGCTGGTGATGCTGTTCGGCGACGCCGTGGTCGACTGCGAGATCCTCGCGCAGAAAGCTGGTCGCGTGTCCCGTGGCCACCGCTTCCACGCCAACCGTGACGTGCGCATCAGCAGCCCGGCCAACTACGCCGAAGACCTGCGCAGCGCCTACGTGCTGGCCGACTTCGCCGAGCGCCGTGAGATCATCAGCCGCCGCGTCGACGAACTGGCTGCGGCCGAGCAGGGCAGCGCCATCGTGCCACCGGCTCTGCTGGACGAAGTGACTGCTCTGGTCGAATGGCCAGTGCCGCTGGTCTGCTCCTTCGAGGAGCGCTTCCTGGAAGTGCCGCAGGAAGCGCTGATCAGCACCATGCAGGACAACCAGAAGTACTTCTGCCTGCTGGATGCGAACGGCAAACTGCTGCCGCGCTTCATCACCGTGGCCAACGTCGAGTCCAAGGATCCGGCGCAGATCGTCTCGGGTAACGAGAAAGTGGTGCGTCCGCGCCTGACCGACGCCGAGTTCTTCTTCAAGCAGGACAAGAAGCAGAAGCTCGAAGGCTTCAACCAGCGCCTGGCCAACGTGGTGTTCCAGGCCCAGCTGGGTTCGGTATTTGAAAAAGCCCAACGGGTATCAGCACTCGCCGGCTTCATCGCCCGTGAAGTCGGTGGCGACGCCCAGCGCGCCGCCCGTGCCGGCCTGCTGTCCAAATGCGACCTGGCCACCGAAATGGTTGGCGAATTCCCCGAGATGCAGGGCATCGCCGGCTACTACTACGCGCTCAACGACGGTGAGCCGCAGGACGTCGCCCTGGCGCTGAACGAGCAATACATGCCGCGCGGTGCCGGCGCGGAACTGCCGAGCACCTTGACCGGTGCTGCGGTGGCGGTAGCTGACAAGCTAGATACCCTGGTCGGCATCTTCGGCATCGGCATGCTGCCGACCGGTTCGAAAGACCCTTACGCCTTGCGCCGTGCCGCCCTCGGTGTGCTACGCATCCTGATCGAGAAGGGCCTGGATCTGGATCTGGCCGCCGCGGTCGACTTCGCCGTCGCCCAGTACGCCGGCAAGATCAAGACCGAAGGCCTGGCTGCCCAGGTGCTGGAGTTCATCTTCGACCGCCTGCGTGCGCGCTACGAAGACGAAGGCATCGAAGTGGCCGTGTACCAGGCGGTACGTGCGGTCACTCCGACCTCGCCGCTGGACTTCGACCAGCGCGTGCAGGCCGTTCAGGCCTTCCGCAAGCTGCCGCAGGCCGCTGCCCTGGCCGCCGCCAACAAGCGCGTGTCGAACCTGCTGAGCAAGGCCGAAGGTGGCGTCGCCGCCCAGGTCGAAGCGCACTACTTCGACAACCCCAGCGAGTTCGCCCTGCACGCCGCCATCCAGCAGGCCGACCAGGCTGTACAGCCGCTGGCAGCCGCCCGTCAGTACAACGAAGCGCTGGCCAAGCTGGCCAGCCTGCGCGAGCCGGTGGATGCCTTCTTCGAGGCGGTGCTGGTCAACGCCGAGGATGCGCGCGTGCGCGTCAACCGCTATGCCTTGCTGGCCCGCCTGCGCGCGCTGTTCCTCGGTGTGGCGGACATCTCGGTACTGGGCTGACGCCAGACGCAGGCCGCGAAGGTTTTCGCGGCCTGCGTTCGTTTCCACCTCTGCTTCTGGCGTGGCTGCATGAAACTGCTGATCCTCGACCGCGACGGTGTCATCAACGAAGACTCCGACGCCTATATCAAGACGCTCGACGAGTGGCACCCCATTGCGTCGTCGATCGCCGCCATCGCGCGCCTGTCGAAATCGGGCTGGACAGTGGCCGTGGCCACCAACCAGTCCGGCATTGCCCGCGGTTACTACGACCTGGCAACCCTGGGGTCGATGCACGCGCGTCTGCGCGAGCTGGTGGCGGAGCAGGGTGGCGAGGTCGGCCTGATCGTTTACTGCCCGCACGGACCGGACGACGGCTGTGACTGCCGTAAGCCGAAACCGGGTATGTTGCAGCAGATCGCTGCGCACTACGCCACGGAACTGGCAGGAATCTGGTTCGTTGGTGATAGCAGCGGTGACCTGCAAGCCGCGCTGGCCGTCGATTGTCAGCCTGTGCTGGTAAAAACCGGCAAGGGCGAACGAACCCTGGCCAAGCCACTGCCGCCAGGAACCCTGGTATTCGATGATCTGGCGGCGGTCGCCGATCAACTGCTCTCATAAGGTGTGAAGCTTCATGGCGATCCTGCAGGCATTCAGAGTCACGCTTTTCTACCTGCTGCTGTCGTCCAGCTCGTTCTTCTGGTGCCTGATCAGCCTGCTGGTCGCACCTTTGCTGCCGTTCCGCCAACGCTACCGCTTCGTGGTTCAGGCCTGGTGTAGCTGCGCCGTATGGCTGGCCAAGGTGATCGTCGGTATCCGCTATGACGTGCGTGGCGTGGAGAATATCCCCGAGCGCCCGTGCGTGATCCTCGCCAACCACCAGAGCACCTGGGAAACCTTCTTCCTCTCCGCCTATTTCGAACCGCTCAGCCAGGTGGTCAAACGCGAGCTGTTGCGCGTGCCGTTCTTCGGCTGGGGCATGGCGCTGCTCAAGCCCATCGCCATCGACCGCAGCAACCCCAAGGCCGCGCTCAAGCAATTGGCCAAGCAGGGCGACGAACGCCTCAAGCAGGGCGCCTGGGTACTGGTGTTCCCCGAAGGCACGCGAATTCCGCCCGGCCAGATCGGCAAGTTCTCCCGCGGCGGCACTGCCCTCGCGGTGAACGCCGGTCTGCCGGTACTGCCCATCGCGCATAACGCCGGCGAATTCTGGCCCAAGGCAGGCTGGGGCAAGCGCTCGGGCACCATTCAGGTGATCATCGGCAAGCCCATGTACGCCGAGGGCGAAGGCCCACGTGCCATCGCCGAACTCAACGAGCGAGCCTTCCAGTGGGCCTGCCGGCAGCAGGCCGAGCTGCGCGGTGAAGAGCCGCAGTTGAGCCGTCTGGGCGAAACGGCCTGATCTGTGGATAAGCTGTGCACGAAATACAATCAAATCGCCATCATTGCTTGTATCTAGCTGATTTTCCTGGCGAATCGCCAGCGCTAGGAAAATCCTGCGCCGGGGTATAAGTTGTCGCCTCAGTAGAGCGGGTGCTACCCGCCATCAGCGCTCTGGCGGGTTGCACCCGCCCTATGCATGACCGTCGAAAAATCCGCTTCTACCTCGATGGGTTCACAGTCTCGTTCGCGACAATGGCCGAAGATCGGATCAGTAAAGGGAATTTGCAGCCATGCCATCGATCTACCAGCTCAAACCGGCCTTCCAGAACCTGCTGCGCCCCGGCGTCGAACGCCTCTATTCCCGTGGCGTCACCGCCAATCAGGTCACTCTGAGCGCTGCCGTCGTCTCCGTGCTGCTCGGCGTCCTGCTCGCTGCTTTCAGCCACATTGCCTGGCTGTTCGCCCTGATCCCCCTGTGGATGCTGCTGCGCATGGCACTGAACGCCGTCGACGGCATGCTCGCGCGCGAGTTCGGTCAACAATCGAAGCTGGGCGCCTATCTCAACGAGCTCTGCGACGTGATCGCCGACAGCGCGCTGTACCTGCCCTTCGCTCTCGTGGCAGGCGTCTCGCCGCTGCTGGTGATTGTTGTTGTGCTGCTGGCGGTGATCAGCGAATACGCCGGCGTGCTTGGCCCCATGGTCGGCGCCTCTCGCCGCTATGACGGGCCGATGGGCAAGAGCGATCGCGCCTTCTGCTTCGGCGTGCTCGGTGCAGGCGTCGCCACCGGTCTGCTCACGGCCCTATGGATCAATTCCCTGCTGGCTGTGGTCTTAGCACTGCTGCTCTATACCCTCTATAACCGCGTTCGCCATGGGTTGGCCGAAACGGCCTGAGCCCTCTCAAGGAATAAGGAGATTCCATGCGCCCCGTCCAACTGCATACCTTTGCCACCCACGACGGCGTCGAACTGAGCTATCGCCACTGGCCGGCGACTGCGCCTGCCGATGGCCCGCGCCAAGCGGTGCTGTTGTTCCACCGCGGCCACGAACATGGCGGGCGCATGGCTCATCTGGTGGATGAGCTGGAGCTGCCGCACTGCGACTTCTTCGCCTGGGATGCCCGTGGCCACGGGCTGTCGCCCGGTGCACGCGGTGACAGCCCAAGCTTTGCCACCAGCGTGCGCGACGTGCAGACCTTCATCGAGCACATCGGCAGCCAGCACGACATCGCCGAGGAGGATCTGGCCGTCGTGGCGCAAAGCGTCGGCGCGGTGATCATTTCCACCTGGGCTCACGACTATGCGCCCAAGGTGCGCTGCCTGGTGCTCGCCTCGCCGGCGTTCAAGGTCAAGCTCTACGTGCCTTTCGCCCGCCCCGGTTTGAAGCTGCTGCACGCCTGGCGCGGCAACTTCTTCGTCAACAGCTACGTCAAGGCGCGTTTCCTCAGCCACGATCCCGAGCGTATCGCCTCCTTCGAGAACGACTCGCTGATCGCCCGGCCCATCTCGGTAACCATGTTGCTCGGCCTGTACGAGGCCGCTGACCGTATCGTCGCCGACGCCCAGGCGATCCAGGTGCCAACGCAACTGCTGATCTCCGGTGCCGACTTCGTCGTCCATCGCAAGCCGCAGGAAGACTTCTTCGAGCGCCTCGGTAGCCTGCGCAAGGAAAAGCACCTGCTACCGGGTTTCTTCCATGACACCCTCGGCGAACGCGACCGTGCCCATGCGCTGAGCCGCGCACGGCGCTTTATCCTGCGCAACTTCGAGGAGCCAGTAGCACGGCCGTCACTGCTCGATGCCGATCGTCTGGGCGCCACCTGCGCCGAGGCCGAGGAGTTGGCCGCGCCGCTGCCGAAAAATTCGCTGCGCGACCTCTACTGGCGCGCCACCCGTGCAGGCATGCGCCTGGGCAGCAGTTTGTCGGCCGGGGTGAAGCTGGGCTTCGACACCGGTTTCGACTCCGGCAGCACCCTCGATTACGTCTACCGCAACCAGCCCACCGGCAAGGGCGCACTGGGCCGGTTGATCGACCAGAACTACCTGGACTCCATCGGCTGGCGCGGCATTCGTCAACGCAAGCTGCACGCCGAAGAACTGCTGCGCCTGGCCATGAGCAAACTGCGCGAGACGGACAGAGCCGTGCGCATCGTCGATATCGCCGCCGGCCATGGCCGCTACATCCTCGAATCGCTGGAGGGCCAGCAGCAGCGGCCCGACTCGATCCTGCTGCGCGACTACAGCGACATCAACGTGCGCGACGGCAATGCACTGATCCAGCAGAAGGGCCTGGGCGACATCGCCCGCTTCGTCAAAGGCGACGCCTTCGACCGCGAGGATCTCGCCGCGCTGGAGCCGAAACCGACCCTGGCGGTGGTATCCGGCCTGTATGAACTGTTCGGTAGCAACCAGATGGTCGGCGACTCGCTGGCCGGTCTGGCAGCTGCAGTCGAGGAGGGCGGTTACCTGGTTTATACCGGCCAACCCTGGCACCCGCAGCTGGAACTGATCGCCCGCGCCCTTACCAGCCACCGCGATGGCCAGGCCTGGGTCATGCGCCGGCGTAGCCAGGCGGAGATGGATCAGTTGGTAGAAGCGGCCGGTTTCCGCAAGGTGGCGCAGCGCATCGACCAATGGGGCATCTTCAGCGTGTCTCTGGCACAACGGGTGAAGTGATGGACAGCGCCCGCGAACCAGGCTTGTGGAAGCGCGGCGTACTCTGGCTGCTGTTGCTCGGCCCGCTGTTCTTCGCCAGCTATGGCTTCGCCAACTGGTTTACCGGACAGCGCGATGACGTCGGCAGCCTGGTCTTCGCCTGGGAGCCGCAAGTACCGCTCTGGCCCTGGACTATCGTGCCGTATTGGTCGATCGACTTGCTCTATGGTCTGTCCTTCCTGTTACCGGCCTGTCGCCGCGAGATGGATCGCCACGCCCTGCGCCTGCTTGCCGCACAGGTGATCTGCGTCTCCTGCTTCCTGCTCTGGCCACTGCGCTTCACCTTCGAACGGCCGGCGCTGGACGGCACTTTCGGCATGATGTTCGACGTGCTGATGGGCTTCGACAAACCCTTCAACCAGGCGCCCTCACTGCATATCACGCTGCTGGTGATCATCTGGGCGATGTTCGCCAATCAAACCCGTGGCCTGTTCTGGCGCGGCCTGCTGCATCTGTGGATGGCATTGATCGGTATTTCCGTGCTGACGACCTGGCAGCATCACTTCATCGACGTACCCACCGGCTTGCTGGCCGGCTTCTTCTGTCTCTGGCTGCTGCCTCTGCAAGGCGAGACGCCGCTGCAGCAGATCCGCCTGGCCAGCGATCCGCGACGTTGGCGCCTGGCGCTGCGCTACAGCCTCGGCGCGCTGCTGTGCACAGCACTGGCCGTCAATCTGGGTGGCGCCTGGCTGTGGTTGTTCTGGCCGGCCATTGCCCTGGCGATGGTCGCGCTCAACTACCTGCTGTTCGGTGCTGGCGGCTTCCAGAAGCAGGCCAACGGGCGCCTCAGTCCGGCCGCCATGGTCTTGCTCGCGCCCTACCTGCTCGGCGCCTGGGTCAATTCGCGGCTGTGGACATACCGCCAGCCACAGCCTAGCCAGGTCGTGGAAGGCATATACCTTGGCCGCCTGCCCGCTACGGGGGATCTCGATCACTACGTGGCCCTGGTCGACCTCTGTGCCGAACTGCCGTTGCAGCGCACGCCACAGCACTATTGCAGCCTGCCATCCCTTGATCTGGTAGCGCCCGACAAACTCACCTGCCAACGCGCTGCAGAAGCCATCGAGCGCCTGCGTCATCACGGCCCACTACTGGTGTGCTGTGCACTCGGTTACTCGCGTAGCGCCACTGCCGTGGCGGCCTGGCTGCTGTATAGCGGTCGCTGCCAGAGCGTGGAAGCAGCCGTGGATTTGATTCGCCAGAGGCGCCCTCAGGTCGTGCTCGGTCCACAGCATCTGGCCGCCCTGCAAAGCATGCTCGATGCCCAACCGAGGCTGGAGGTCGCTCATGCAGGCTGATCTGCTGCTGGTTGCGTCGCTGTTGCGACGTGGCCGCAACCTTGATCATTTCTCCAGTGCGCTTAGCCTGGTCGCAGTGGTCTTCGGCCTATCGCCATTGCTCGGCGCACCAGGCAGCCTGGCCTTGGCGCTGCTCTGCGCGCTGCTGCTGATCGCGGGCCTGGCCGAAAAATACTGGGCGCTACGCGTGGCGCTGGACGCAGAGCTATTCCAGCACCTGGCCGCAGCCGAAGAACAACTGGAGACACAGACCCAGGCTCTGGATCAGGCGCTGCAACGTCTGGGCCTGCAGGCTGGGGAGCAGGGTGGTCGTCCCTGGATCTCGCGCGGCCAGGGCGCACTGGGCCTGCTGCGCAAGCAAGTGCTCTGCCTTCTACTGCAGGCCGTGATCGTGCTGCTCGGGATTTTCATAGTTCTCGCTTAAAGGAGTCACCATGCTCGCCGCATTGACCGCTTTCGCCATCACCTCAGCGGCTCGACTGCTGACCGGTGCCCGCGCCTTGTGGCTCGGTAGCACCGCACAGGCCACTCAGCGCCTGTACTACGCCAACCACAGCAGCCATGGCGATTTCGTCCTGCTCTGGGCCTCGCTACCGCCCGAGTTGCGTAAGCGCACCCGGCCAGTGGCAGGCGTCGACTACTGGCAGAAGCCTGGCGTGCGCAGCTTTTTGATCAACCGGGTGTTCAACGGCGTGCTGATAGACCGCGAGCGCAAGGAGGAAGGCACCAATCCGCTACAACCAATGCTCGATGCGCTGGAAAACGGCGACTCGCTGATCATCTTCCCCGAGGGTACGCGTAACCTCGGCGACGAGCCGTTGCTGCCCTTCAAGAGCGGTCTTTACCACCTCGCCCAGGCGCGCCCGGATGTCGAACTGGTGCCGGTATGGATAGCCAACCTCAACCGGGTCATGCCAAAGGGCAGGGCGCTACCGCTGCCACTGCTGTGCACGCTGAGCTTCGGCGCCGCACTGGAGCCCATCGAGGGGGAGGGCAAGGACGCCTTCCTGGAACGCGCGCGTAACGCCCTGCTGGCACTGGCACCCGAGGAGGCCTGAGATGGATCGCAATACTCTGCTGTTATTCGCCGGTATCGGTGCCCTGCTGCTGCTGGCCAGTCTGGTCGGTTTCATCCTCAAGCGGCGCAGTGGCGATCAGCCC
Organism: Pseudomonas berkeleyensis; assembly: GCF_014109765.1. NCBI lineage: Bacteria > Pseudomonadati > Pseudomonadota > Gammaproteobacteria > Pseudomonadales > Pseudomonadaceae > Pseudomonas > Pseudomonas berkeleyensis. The sequence goes on along the minus strand of NZ_CP059139.1, from coordinate 8,276 downwards.
AACCCGGTGATCGACAACCTCAACGCGCGAATCAACGCCTGGTGGGTGATGGTGCTGGTGATCGGCATCGCTTTCCTGTTCGGCAACAACGGCGTGATCCTGCTGTTCTACTTCGTGTCGTTCTACGCCCTGCGCGAATTCATGACCCTGACGCCAACCCGACGCAGCGATTACCCGGCGTTGGTAGCGGCCTTCTACTTCGCCCTGCCGATGCAGTACCTGCTGATCGCCCTGGGCTGGTACGGCCTGTTCGCCATCTTCATCCCGGTCTACCTGTTCCTGCTGCTGCCGATCCTCGCCTCGCTGGGCGGTGACACCACCCGCTATCTGGAGCGTGCGGCCAAGGTGCAGTGGGGGCTGATGATCGCCGTGTACTGCATCTCCTCGGTACCGGCGCTGCTGACCCTGGACATCCCCGGCTACGAGGGGCGCAACCTGCTGCTGATCGCCTGGCTGATCATCGTCGTACAGCTCTCCGACGTACTGCAGTACGTGTGCGGCAAACTGTTCGGCAAGCACAAGATCGCGCCGAATCTATCGCCCTCGAAGACCGTGGAAGGTTTTGTCGGTGGCGTCGCCCTAGCCACACTGATCGGCGCCCTGCTGTGCTGGATCACCCCGTTCGCCTTCTGGCAGGCGGCTCTGTTCGCCCTGCTGGTGTGCATACTCGGCTTCGCTGGTGGCCTGGTCATGTCGGCGATCAAGCGCGACCGTGGGGTGAAGGACTGGGGCCATATGATCGAAGGCCACGGCGGCATGTTGGATCGGTTGGACTCGGTATGCTTCGCCGCGCCGGTGTTCTTCCATATGGTGCGCTACTGGTGGGCCTGATGTAGTTCGTCAGACCCGGATTACACTAGAGTAAGAGAACCCTCAGAACAAAAAGACCGACATGATCGCCCATACCCAGACGCTGTTCGGAGCCGTCGCACTGGTCGCCGTGATCATGGGCAGTTGCTTGATACTGGTCGGTCAATTGCGCCACCGCGACGGCATGCTCACCACCGGCCTGGGCATGCTCTCGCACTCGCTGGCCTATATCGGCTTCACCCTGTTCGGCCAGGTCTCGATGTGGATCACCTACGTCCTCGCCAACGTGCTGCTGTCCACGGCGCTGTCGTTCTATACGGTAAGCCTGCCGCTGATTCATGCCCGTCGTCCACCATGGCGGCTGGCATTTGCCTTCCCGCTGTTGCTCGGCGTGCTTCTCAGCCTGTTGATCGACACCCAGGAACCACGCCAGTTGGTGGCCTGTGTGCTGCTGTTCACCCAATGCCTGGTGATCCTCCATCTGAGCCGTCTACATGCCGTGGCGGGAGGGCGTGCCCACCGTGTACTGATGATCGGCGCTGGCATCAGCCTGTTTGGGTTGGGTATTCGCGTGGTGGTGATTCTCAGCGGTGCACCGACAGAGATGCATTACGATGTCAGCAACCTGAAACAGACCGTTTCCGTAGCCATCGGCGCCGCCACCATCATCATGTTGTCTTTCGGCCTTGTGCTGCTGTCGCGCGAACGTATCGAGTCGGAGCTACGCCAGACCGCCCTGCGCGACACCCTGACCGGCATACCCAATCGCCTGGCAATACTCGAGCAGCTCGCCGATGAACTCGAACGCGCTCGTCGTCAACGCATACCTCTTTCCATCGCCATGCTCGACCTGGATCACTTCAAACAGATCAACGACAGCTACGGCCACCTGATCGGCGACGCCGTGCTCATGCATTGCGCGGATCACCTGCAGCAGCGTCTACGTCGCAATGACAGCATCGGCCGTTATGGAGGAGAGGAGTTTCTGTTGATTCTGCCTGGCACTGACGCCAGCGGTGCCCTGGAGCTGGTCGATCAGCTCCGACAGTCGCTCACCCAACACCCGGCTCAGGGAGAAGGCCACGTCATCGCCTTGAGCTTCAGCGCGGGCGTGCACGGCCTGACGCCCGCTGAGCACGACGATGTCACCAGTATGCTGCTCAAGGCCGACAAGGCCCTTTATGCGGCCAAACATGCAGGCCGTAATACGCAGATGCTGGCTGCCACGAGCTAAAACGCGCCCATGAAAAAACGGGCCACAAGGCCCGTTTTTTCGACTTGCAGAACGTGATCAGAAGTCCAGGTTCGACACCGCCAGGGCGTTGGACTCGATGAAGTCGCGACGCGGCTCCACGGCATCGCCCATCAGGGTGTTGAAGATCTGATCCGCTGCGATGGCGTCCTCGATGGTCACCTTGAGCATGCGACGCACTTCCGGATCCATGGTGGTTTCCCACAGCTGATCCGGGTTCATCTCGCCGAGACCTTTGTATCGCTGGATGCTGTGACGCTTGGTGCTCTCGGTCATCAGCCAGTCCAGCGCTTCCTTGAAGCTGCTAACCGGCTTCTTGCGCTCGCCACGCTGTACGTAGGCACCTTCTTCCAGCAGGTTGTTCAACTGATTGCCAAGAGTAGTGACGGTCTTGTAATCGTTGCTGGCGAAGAAATCACGGTTGAACGTGGTGTAGCTGGAGAGACCGTGGGACTTGATCTCAACCTCAGGCAACCACAGGTGACGCTCGCGGTCTTCACGCAGGTTGGCAGTGTAGGTCTGGCCAGATTTCTCGACCGCCTTCAGGCGTGCACTGAAACCGACCAGCCAGTTATCCATGAAGGCCTGATCAGCGAGTTGCTCCACCGAAACGCTCGGCAGATAGACGAAATGCTCGGTGATGTCCTTGGGATAGACACGCGACAGTCGATCCAGGGTCTTCATGACGCCACGGTATTCGCCCACGAGCTTTTCCAGCGCTTCGCCGGACAGGCCAGGGGCATTCTCGTTAACGTGCAGGCTGGCGTCCTCCAGGGCCGACTGGGTCATGTATTCATCCATGGCCTCGTCATCCTTGATGTACTGCTCCTGCTTGCCTTTCTTGACCTTGTACAGCGGCGGCTGGGCGATGTAGATGTAGCCGCGCTCGACCAGCTCCGGCAACTGACGGAAGAAGAAGGTCAGCAACAGGGTACGGATGTGCGAACCGTCGACGTCAGCATCGGTCATGATGATGATGTTGTGGTAACGCAGCTTGTCGATGTTGTACTCCTCACGGCCGATACCGCAACCGAGCGCAGTGATCAGCGTGCCGACTTCCTGAGAGGAAATCATGCGATCAAAACGCGCGCGTTCGACGTTGAGGATCTTGCCCTTGAGCGGCAGGATCGCCTGGGTCTTGCGGTTACGGCCCTGCTTGGCAGAACCGCCCGCGGAGTCACCCTCCACTATGTAGAGTTCGGACAACGCCGGGTCTTTTTCCTGGCAGTCAGCCAGCTTGCCTGGCAGGCCGGCGATGTCCAGCGCACCTTTGCGGCGGGTCATTTCACGGGCCTTGCGCGCGGCTTCACGGGCACGGGCAGCGTCGATCATCTTGCCGACCACAGCCTTGGCTTCGTTCGGGTTTTCCAGCAGGAAGTCGGCGAAGTACTTGCCCATTTCCTGCTCGACCGCAGTCTTCACCTCGCTCGATACCAGTTTGTCCTTGGTCTGCGAGCTGAATTTCGGATCCGGAACCTTGACCGAAATGATCGCGGTCAGGCCTTCACGGGCATCATCGCCGGTGGTGGCGACCTTGAATTTCTTCGCCAGTCCTTCCTGCTCGATGTAGTTGTTCAGGTGACGGGTGAGGGCAGAGCGGAAGCCTGCCAGGTGCGTACCACCGTCACGCTGCGGAATGTTGTTGGTGAAGCAGAGGATGTTCTCGTTGAAGCTGTCGTTCCACTGCAGAGCGACTTCCACACCGACGCCATCTTCTTCGCGCTGGATGTTGAAGTGGAATACCTGGTTCACCACGGTCTTGTTGGTGTTGAGAAACTCGACGAAAGCCTTCAGGCCGCCTTCGTACTTGAAGAGTTCTTCCTTGCCGGTACGTTCGTCACGCAGCAGGATACCCACACCAGAGTTGAGGAAGGACAGTTCGCGCAGGCGCTTGGCCAGGATGTCCCAGCTGAAGTGGATGTTGGCGAAAGTCTCTTCGGACGGTTTGAAGTGGATCTGCGTACCGGTGCCGTCGGTATCGCCGACAGCGGCCAAAGGCGCTTGCGGAACACCGTGCACGTAGGTCTGTTCCCAGATCTTGCCGCTACGGCGGATGGTCAGTACCAGCTCCTTGGAGAGGGCGTTCACCACCGAGACACCCACGCCGTGCAGGCCGCCGGATACCTTGTAGCTGTTATCGTCGAACTTACCGCCGGCGTGCAGCACGGTCATGATGACCTCGGCAGCCGATACGCCTTCTTCTTTATGCATGTCGACCGGAATGCCACGGCCGTTGTCACGCACGCTGATCGACTCATCCGGGTGGATGGTGATGGTGATTTCGCTGCAGTAGCCTGCCAGTGCTTCGTCGATCGAGTTGTCGACCACCTCGAACACCATGTGGTGCAGACCGCTACCATCATCGGTATCGCCGATGTACATACCGGGACGTTTGCGTACGGCATCCAGGCCTTTCAGTACCTTGATACTGGAAGAGTCGTACGTTTGGTTCTCGCTCATGCCTTCACTCCCGATGGTCTTGGGTCTGGGTGATACGGCCATGTTCCACGTGGAACATGGCAACCGGCGTATCCGTCTGCCAGCCTTCCCTCAACAATTCATGATCTACACAGGTGATAAACACCTGGCAGTACAAATCTTCCAGCAACCGGCACAGTGCCTGACGATGCTGCTCATCCAGTTCCGACGGTAGGTCGTCCACCAGATAAATACATTGGCCTCGCTTGGCTTCGTTGACCAAGTGGCCCTGGGCGATGCGCAATGCACACACCACGAGTTTCTGCTGCCCCCGCGACAGGATCTCTGCCGCGTTGTGCCCCGCAAGGCGTAACCGTAGATCGGCGCGCTGTGGCCCAGCTTGTGTATGCCCGAGTTGCTGATCACGGAGAAGGGAAGAAGCGAGCACTTCGCTCAACTCACGATCCTTGTCCCAACCGCGGTAATAACTCAGGGTCAGTCCATCCAGCTGCAAAAGCTCGCCGAGCGTACGCTCGAACACCGGTTTGAGTGCCTGTATATAGGCCCTGCGGTAGGTGTCGATTTCCTCGCTCGCACTGCACAACTCACGATCCCACGCGGCTTGCGAAGCACCGTCAAGTGTACCATGGCGCAGCCACGAGTTCCGCTGCCGCAGGGCTTTCTGCAAGCGCTGCCAGGCACCTAGAAAGCGATGTTCCACGTGGAACACGCCCCAATCGAGAAACTGCCGGCGAATCTTCGGCGCACCTTCCAGCAAACGAAAACTGTCCGGATTGATCAGTTGCAGTGGCAACAGATCAGCCAGCTGGGCGGCGCTACGTGCGTTCTGTCCATCGATACGAATTTGCAACTCGCCCTGACGATCGCGGGAAATTCCCAAATTGCTCGAACCACCTTCAGCCAACTGCACCTGGCCAAAAATGGTACAGGCAGGCTGCTCGTAATGAATGACAGGCTGCAAGCGGGTACTGCGGAAGGAGCGGGCCAAGCCCAGAAGATGGACGGCCTCGAGCAAGCTGGTCTTGCCGCTGCCATTGGCGCCGTAGAGGATGTTGATGCGGGAGGAGGGGGAGAGGGTCACCGGGTGCAAATTGCGCACCGCGGTGACCGTTACGCGGGTCAGCGACATCTAGCAGGTTCGATCACAGGCGCATCGGCATGACGACGTATGCGGAATCGTCGTTGTCGGATTCCTGCAGCAGAGCACTGCTGTTCGAGTCGGAAAGAATCAGACGCACCTGCTCGGTACCCATCACGCCCAGCACGTCGAGCAGATAACTGACGTTGAAACCGATCTCCAGACCGCCACCGTTATAGTCGACGACGATTTCTTCCTCGGCCTCTTCCTGCTCCGGGTTGTTGGCCTGAATCTTCAGCAGACCGGCAGCCAGGGTCAGACGAATACCACGGTACTTCTCGTTGGAAAGAATCGCGGTGCGGCTGAAGGCTTCACGCAGGCCCTGACGATCAGCCAGTACCAGCTTGTCGCCGCCACGTGGCAACACGCGCTCGTAGTCCGGGAACTTGCCGTCGACCAGTTTGGAGGTGAAGGTGAACTCACCGGTGTTGGCACGGATATGGTGTTGGCCCAGCACGATGGCGACTTCGGCATCCTGCTCGGTGAGCAGACGAGCCAGTTCGAGAATACCCTTGCGCGGCACGATCACCTGATGCTTGCCATCCTGCTGGATGGTCGCGTCCATCGAGCACATCGCCAGACGATGGCCGTCGGTAGCCACGGCGCGCAACAGGCCGGTTTGGACTTCCAACAGCATGCCGTTGAGGTAATAGCGAACATCCTGCTGCGCCATGGCAAAGCTGGTGCGCTCGATCAGACGACGCAATTTGGCTTGCGGCAGATTGAACGTCAGCGAGCCCGGACCTTCCTCGACAGTCGGGAAGTCATTGGCAGGCAGCGTCGACAAGGTAAAACGGCTACGACCAGCTTTGACCAGCAGCTTCTGGTCATCGACACGAATGTCGATCAGCGCGTCAGATGGCAGGCTCTTGCAGATGTCCATCAGCTTACGCGCCGGCACGGTGATCTCGCCCGGTTCGGCGGCATCTTCCAGAGTGACACGGCCAACCAGTTCGACTTCCAGGTCAGTACCGGTAAGCGACAGCTGCTGGCCTTCGACGACCAGCAGGACGTTGGACAATACCGGCAGCGTCTGGCGTCGTTCCACGACACCGGCGACCAGTTGCAGGGGTTTCAACAGGGCTTCGCGTTGAATGGTGAAATGCATGGTCTAGTCCCTTGCCTCGTGGAGCTGCATTGAATGAATCAGGTAGTGAGTGTACGCAGCAGGTTCTTGTAATCCTCGCGGATGTCCGCGTCGGATCCCCTAAGTTCAGCAATCTTACGACATGCGTGCAACACCGTGGTGTGATCACGACCGCCGAAGGCCACACCGATTTCCGGCAGGCTGTGATTGGTCAGTTCCTTCGACAACGCCATGGCCACCTGACGGGGGCGCGCGATGGAGCGCGAACGCCGCTTGGAAAGCAGATCGGTGATCTTGATCTTGTAGTACTCGGCGGTGGTGCGCTGAATATTATCGATGCTGACCAGCTTGTCCTGCAGGGCCAGCAGATCCTTGAGCGACTCGCGAATCAGCTCGATGGTGATGTCGCGGCCCATGAAGTGCGAGTGAGCGATCACGCGTTTCAGCGCACCTTCCAGCTCACGCACGTTGGAGCGAATGCGCTGAGCGATGAAGAACGCGGCATCGTGCGGCAGATCGACCTTGGCCTGATCGGCCTTCTTCATCAGGATCGCTACACGGGTTTCCAACTCGGGCGGCTCGACCGCCACGGTCAGGCCCCAACCGAAGCGCGACTTCAAACGCTCTTCCAGGCCTTCGATTTCCTTCGGGTAACGGTCGCTGGTGAGAATCACCTGCTGACCACCCTCGAGCAACGCGTTGAAGGTATGGAAGAACTCCTCCTGGGAGCGCTCCTTCTTGGCGAAGAATTGAATATCGTCGATCAGCAGCGCATCCACCGAGCGGTAGAAACGCTTGAATTCGTTGATGGCATTGAGCTGCAGCGCCTTGACCATGTCAGCGACGAAACGCTCGGAATGCAGGTAGACCACCTTGGCATTCGGGTTCTTCGCCAACAGATGGTTGCCCACCGCGTGCATCAGGTGGGTCTTACCCAAGCCGACGCCACCATACAGGAACAACGGGTTGTAACCGTGCTTGGGGTTGTCCGCCACCTGCCAGGCCGCCGCGCGGGCCAACTGGTTCGACTTGCCCTCGACGAAGTTGTCGAAAGTAAAGGTACGGTTGAGGTAGCTGGTGTGCTTGAGGCCACCTTCAACCTGCACGGTGCGCTCAGTACGAGGCGCAACCGCAGGCGTCGGCGGTTGCGGCGCAGAACCGGCCATGGAATCGAAGCTGGCACGTGACGGCTCTTCCTGCACAGGAGGAGGCACGGGCTTGGTGGCTGCGAGACTTTGTTGTGGCTGTTGCTGAGCAGCTCGCGCTGCAGCCGACAGCGGCGCCGTCGGCGCGACACGTGCAGCAGCGGTGCGCTTACTTCCTATTAATAAGGAAAGCGCCGGCACCAGACCTCCCGCTCTCTCGGCAAGCAGCTCGAGCAGACGGCTGAGGTATTTCTCATTGACCCAGTCGAGAACGAAACGATTGGGTGCGTAGACACGCAGCTCGTCGCCTTCGGCTTCGACCTGCAGAGGACGGATCCAGGTGTTGAATTGCTGAGCGGGCAATTCGTCGCGCAAGAGCTCGACGCATTGCTGCCATAGTTCCAC